>JBLIMV010000001.1:0-267851 GCA_047638395.1 Paracoccaceae bacterium
TACCTGTACGTCATATCTGTACAGGTGGTGGGCGTGGTCAGGTTCGAACTGACAAGGGGTGTTTGAGATTTTGAGGGTCTCGCCCCCCGGCCCGGTCCGTCCCACACAGCGCGGGTAGTAATGGCCCGTTCGCGGGACGGTGTTTCAAGGCGAACGGACTTGATATCAGGCGGCGGCATAATTACCTCTCTACCGTAGAGCGTAGTAGAATACGGTGATTCGCCGATCACCCCAAACATTGACGGGAGTCGCAAGCCGTTGAAAAACAAAGACAATAAAGAATCTACCGGGGAAGATTTTGGAATCGATTCGCCAAACCCTGGCGCGGACGCCCGCGAGAAGCCCGTAAGCCTAAAACCGCTCAAGGTTGATGAGGCGTTGCGGGGGCTTTTGGCGGTGGAAACAGGGGGGGAGGAAAAGTGAACCGCGAGTGGGTTTTTGGAATTTGGCTGACCATTCTTTCTCTTTTGTTGCTGGTGGCGACCTATTTGATGAATGACGCGCGATCTGATTTGCGAACATCAATGGGGCGCGTTGATAGCGTTATCTCGGATCAGGCAAAATTGACGGGGGATGTTTCGCGAACCGCCGTTCACGTTGAATATCTTCGGAAACAGGCTGACGCGCTAAACGAAGTGGCGACAGAATTGCGCGTGACCGTTCAGGGGTTGAGCGAAGGGCAGCAGACGATCGCGGCGAAGCTTGATGAAATTCAGTCCGACATAAAGAAGGCGTCATTAAAGCAAGCCATGCCAGCATGGGCGGGCTTTAAGTACCAGATTATGACCGACCCGGAATCGGCTATGTCCAAGTTGAAAAGCATCAACGCATCAACAAAAGGTATGTTCGACGCAGGCGGCGGGAAATGGATGATGATGTACGGCGAAACGCCCGGAAACATCAAATCGCTCGGGGCGGACAAAAATTAAGACGATGGCGTCCGATACATCAACCGCTTACCGTCTGCACCCTTGATGGCCTTTTCAGTCCGCTCGCCATCTGTTTCGTGTCGGGTAAGCGGAACATTTTGTAACGCGATCTTTGCGTAACTCGCGCCTCCGAACCTCACAATAAGAAAGACCCCAGATTCGCGCGAACTCTTGACCTCGACGATCTGACAATCCGGTTTGCCTTTTGAACACAGGCTGTAAGTTTTGTTTCTGGTGTTGAATAAATTGTATTCACCAACGGCCTTGCTAGATTTGCATCCGGCGACCGAACACCAGTTTTTGTCCGAAACATCACATCTTAAAATGTCGGCATTAGCGTTTGGTGTGAAGAAAATCATCAGCACCGCAAGGCAGGCTAATACTCTCATTGTTCCCCCGGCGTTTTGATTAGCATACCGGGAGAAGGGCGCTTGGCAACTTGCCTGGGATTAAGGGGCGGGACTATTGGCGCTTCTGGCACACCATGGAATTCTAATCAGGAATGGCACAGAACTCGGGGGGCTAGACCAGTGATTATACCCCCATGTTTTCCGTACTCGTTACATACAGGGCTAGCCGTCTGGCCGTAAGTCATTGAAAAATTGGTGCACCCGACAAGATTCGAACTTGTGACCTCTGCCTTCGGAGGGCAGCGCTCTATCCAGCTGAGCTACGGGTGCCTCTGTCGTCACGATCAATCCTGCTGATCGGTCCGAAGCGGGCGGAACATAGCGCGCTGGCGCGCGCGCGGCAATCGGAATGGTGCGATATCAGTTTTGGGCTTTTGACGCCGCCGCGGCAGAAGTGGCGGCCATTGCGTCCCGGGCCGCTTTATCCGCACCGGACGGTAAGGCGCCGGACGGGTCGGCTATCCAGGCGACGACATCGTCCAGCACGATTTGCGCTTTCAGATCCCGCAACAGCAGGTGCCAGCCGGAGCGGTATACCGCGGGACGGTGATCGGTTTCCGGCGGCAGGGCGGCAATCATATCGAAGGTCGGCTTCCGGGGCACCAGCTCGTCGCGGGTGCCGTACAGGATAAGCGAGGGGGTTCTGATGGCGGATGCCGAGACGATTGCTGCATCCATCGTATCGACCAGACCCTTGATCGCATCGACGCGGGTTTCCTTGATGATAAGCGGGTCGGCGCCGAGTGCGCGCAGCATCGGGATATTGTCGGATGCCTGAATACGCAGGCCCTGGCCGGTCAGCGGGTACCACGGGATGGTCCGTGCGCCGAGCCAGAGCGTCGCCCGGGGAAAGGCGCCGATATAGCGGCGCCCGCGCAGCGCCGGGGCAACAAGGATAAGTCCGTCCGCTTTGAGCAGTCCCCGCGCCGACGCGATCATCGCAATCGCGCCGCCCATGCTCTCGCCCGCAACGAAAAGTGGCTGGCCGGGATGATGTGCGCGGATCACGGAGACGGCGGCTGCGGCATCGGCGACCATCGTGTCGTGCCCCGCCCAAAGCCCGCGGTTGGGCGCCTTGCCGAACCCGCGCTGGTCGAAGGCATAGGTGGCAATGCCGCGCGTTGCCCAATAGACGCCGGGTTTTTCAAAGGCGCGCGCATAATCATTGAAGCCGTGCAGGGCGACGATAACGGCGCGCGGCATGCCGTCCGGCAGCCAACGGCGAACCGGCAGCGCGGCACCATCGGCCTGAACAAGGCGGTCTTCCAGCAGGACGGGCGCCTGGATGGCGGGTCCTGCCGGCTCAACGCGCGGTGCGCAGGCGGCGAGCAGGGTGAGCGCCGCGACGACGATTGCCCGGCGTGTCAGCTTCACGGCGAGGGCCGGGTCCTGGCTTTTTCGAGCGACCCGGCCTGGGGATCGCCGTCCCGGCGGGGCGGCAATCCGTCACTGCTGCTGCTGGTCAGGGCGACGAAGATTTCCTCGAGATCGGTATCGCGGGTCGATAGATCCGAGATTTCCAGCCCGGCCTTTTTGACGGCGTCGAGCAATGTGCCCATATGCACCTGGCTCGGCGGGAAGCGGATCAGCAATTCGCGCGGCGACTTAATTTCGACGTCGACGCCCGGGCCCGACAGGCCGTCGGGCAGGGTGTCGATGTCGCGGTCGACCGTAATATGCGCTTCCTTGCGGTCGAGACGGGCAAGCAGGGCGGAGGTTGAATCCTGGGCAATGATCTCGCCGTGATTGATGATGGCGATTTCATCGCACATTTCCTCGGCTTCCTCGAGGTAATGTGTCGTCAGCAGGATCGTCGTGCCGGCGTCGTTCAGCTCTTTCATGTAATCCCACAGCGATTGACGCAATTCCACGTCCACACCCGCCGTCGGCTCGTCGAGGATGACCACCGGCGGGGTGTGCACCAGCGCCTTTGCCACAAGAAGCCTGCGTCGCATGCCACCCGACAGCGAGCGTGCATAAACGTCTGCCTTGTCGTCGAGCCCCAGTGCGGTGAGGATTTCCATGGTACGGCGTTCCCGCTTGGGCACGCCGTAGAAGCCCGCCTGCAGTTCCATGACCTCGCGCGGCGAAAAGAACGCGTCGAGGTTCAGTTCCTGCGGCACGATGCCGATCGACGTGCGCGCCTGGCGCATGTTTTTTTCGATATCCCAGCCAAGAATGCGTGCCGAACCGGATGTCTTTACCACCAGGCCCGCCAGAATGTTGATCAGCGTTGATTTGCCGGCGCCATTGGGGCCGAGCAGCCCGAAGACCGACCCTGGCGGTACTGACAGGTCGACGGATTTCAGTGCCTCTTTGGGCGGGCCGTCGAGGCCGGGATAGATCTTGCGCAGCCCGGTCGTTTCGATGGCGGGTGTATCGGGGTTAGGTTCTGTCATACGGCTTTCAATATGCGGAGCGCATGTGGCTATCACGGCGCGCCGGGTTTGGGTATCATCGTCGCGAAACTACGGTCAACTCTGCTAAGAGGCAAATACACCATGGCGCAGGCACCCGAACCGCCCGAAACTGTCGAAGTCGAAGAAATCTCCGTATCCTGCGATGGGGGCGGTGGTGCACTGGGTCATCCGAAGGTCTTTCTGAAGCTTGAAGACCGCGAAGTCGAATGCCCCTATTGCGACAAGAAATTCGTACTCAAAGCGGGGATTACCCCGTCGGGCGGGCATTGACGCCCACTGTTCGGGTATTTCTGACCGCATAAGAAAATGCCCCGGACAAAGTCCGGGGCGTATTCTTTTCTAGTCAGATTGGCGCTGGCTGCGCGAAGCGGTCACTTCGGCGCAAGTACCATCACCATCTGCCGGCCTTCCATTTTCGGGAACTGTTCGATCTTGGTCAGTTCGACCAGATCGTCGCGTACCCGGTGAAGGACCTTCAGGCCCAAATCCTGATGCGCCATTTCACGCCCGCGGAAGCGCATGGTGACCTTCACCTTGTCGCCTTCGCCCAGGAACTTGTTCATGGCGCGCATCTTCACGTCGTAATCATGCGCGTCGATATTCGGACGCAGCTTGATTTCCTTGACGTCGATTGTTTTCTGCTTTTTACGGGCTTCGTTCTTCTTTTTCTGCTCTTCGTATTTGAACTTGCCGTAATCCATGATCTTGCAAACCGGCGGATCTGCATTATCCGCCACGATGACAAGATCGAGCCCCAGATTCGCTGCGCGGTCGAGCGCGTCATCCCGGGTCACAACGCCGATCTGTTCACCTTCGGCGCCAATAAGGCGGACCTGAGCCGCCTTAATCATCTCATTGATGGGCCGATCGTCCTTTACGGGCGGCTCCATGCTTGTATGTCTTGCGATCGAATTTCTCCTCTGATTGTTTCGGTTAAGTTTTTAGCCTGAGTGCCATCGTCTCGAAGTACCAGTGTCTCTAAGTACCAGTATCTCTAAGTGCCATCGTCTCCAAGCAACATCGTCCAGAGTAGTCAGCCGGGCTTAGGGATTTTCGAATGGTTTATCCCCGGTCCGCTATTTCTCTGCCGGACTTTTGCTTTCCTCAGCAAGTCTAGCAACGGCCTCGTCCAGCGCAAGGAATTCTTGGTCCTTGCCGCCGAGGCGCCGCAGCGCGACCTTGCGGTCGTCGATCTCGCGTTGTCCGACCACGAGCATCGTCGGCACCTTCGCCAGGCTATGCTCGCGCACTTTGTAGTTAATCTTCTCGTTGCGGATATCCAGCTCGGCCCGGATGCCGGCGGCGTCCAGCGCGTTGCGGACCTCGATCGCATAGGCATCCGCATCCGACGTAATCGTCGCCACGACGACCTGCACAGGTGCCATCCACATGGGCATGCGGCCTGCATAATTCTCGATCAGGATACCGATAAAGCGTTCGAACGATCCCAGGATCGCGCGGTGCAGCATGACCGGGCGGTGTTTTTCGCCGTCTTCGCCGATATAGGTCGCATCGAGGCGTTCGGGCAGCACGAAATCTACCTGTAGCGTGCCGCACTGCCAGTCACGGCCAATCGCGTCGCGCAGCACGAATTCAAGCTTCGGGCCGTAGAACGCGCCTTCGCCCGGGTTCAGCGTGTATTCCAGCCCCGATGCCTCGACCGCTTCGGTAAGGGCTGCTTCGGCGCGGTCCCATACGGCGTCCTCGCCGGCGCGTGTTTCGGGCCGGTCGGCAAACTTGATGACGACTTCTTCGAAGCCGCAATCCTTGTAGACGCTGAGCAGCAATTCGCAGAACGCTTCGGTTTCCGACGTAATCTGATCTTCGGTGCAGAAGATATGCGCATCGTCCTGTGTAAACGCCCGCACCCGCATCAACCCGTGCAGCGCGCCCGACGGCTCATACCGATGGCACGACCCGAATTCGGCCATGCGCAGCGGCAGGTCGCGATAGCTCGTCATGCCCTGGCGGAATATCTGGACGTGGCCGGGGCAGTTCATCGGCTTCAGCGCGAAGACGCGATCGTCTTCCGTCTCAGCGGTGAACATGTGGTCGCGGAATTTTTCCCAGTGACCGGATGCTTCCCACAGGCCGCGATCGATCAGCTGCGGCGTCTTTACCTCGACATAGTTCGCTTTATCGAGGCGCGCGCGGATATAGGTCTCGAGTGTGCGGTACAGCATCCATCCATTGGGGTGCCAGAACACACTGCCGACGGCTTCTTCCTGAAAATGGAAGAGGCCCATCTCGCGCCCCAGCCGGCGGTGGTCGCGTTTCTCCGCTTCCTCCAGCATCATCAGATGTGCTTTGAGTTCTTTCTCATCGCGCCACGACGTGCCGTAGATGCGTTGCAGCATCTCGTTATTGGAATCGCCGCGCCAATAGGCGCCGGCCAGCTTCAGCAGCTTGAATCCCTTGCCTACATGGCCGGTCGACGGCAAGTGCGGCCCGCGGCACAGGTCCATCCAGTCGCCCTGACGATAAATCGAAATCGTGTCATCGGCCGGCAGATCGTGAATAAGCTGTGCTTTGTATTTCTCGCCCATATCGGTGAAATGCCGGACGGCGTCGTCACGGTCCCATTCCTCGCGGATAAAGGCATCGTCGCGTTTGATGATTTCCATCATCTTGGCTTCGATCTTTTCCAGATCGTCGGGCGTAAACGGCTCTTCGCGGGCGAAATCGTAATAGAACCCGTTTTCGATCGATGGCCCGATCGTTACCTGTGTGCCGGGATACAGCGCCTGCACGGCTTCGGCCATGACGTGGGCGGTGTCGTGCCGGATCAGATCCAGCGCGTCGTCGGATCTGCGTGTGACAATTTCGACCGTGCTGTCGACGTCGATGCTGCGTGAAAGATCCAGCACTTCGCCGTCAATCTTGATGGCGAGCGCGGCTTTCGCCAGGCCCGGCCCGATTGCCGCTGCCAGCTCCGCCCCGGTTACAGGACCGTCGAACTGTTTCACGCTGCCGTCGGGCAGCGTAATCGCCACATTGCTCATGATATGTTTATCGCGCTCACCGGTTGACCATAGAGCGGGGCGTTTAACGCAAACTTAACGTCCCGGCAACCTCCGATACGGGCAAATCCCCCAGTTTTTCGCGGCGAAGGACCTGAACATCAGGTCCACGGGGTGCCGTAATGGACGGATCGGATTCGTCTGAAAACAGCACGACGGACGGACAGCCGCAAATTGTGGCGATGTGCATCGGCCCCGTATCGTTGCCGATAACACCTGCGGCCTTGCGCGCCAGCTCTGCGATGTCGGCAAAAGACGTCTGTCCGGTGAGGTTAAGCATCCCGGTATCGTTGGCGATTTCGGCGGCGAGACCGGCCTCGTCGGGCCCGCCGACGATCACGGGGGTAATGCCCTGGTTCAGCCAGGTTTCGCCAAGCACTTTGTAATTTTCCGCCGGCCAGCGCTTGCCGGGCCGATGGGCAGCCCCACCCGGGATCATCAGGGCGAACCGCGCCGGCAGGTCGAAGCGCGAGATGTCTGACGTCGCCCAGGAGAGGTCGGGCAACGGTGTCTCCGGAATGCCTGCCATGGCAAGCTGTTCGGCCTGGCGCTCGATCGTGTGCATGGAATTGCGCTTGCGATTGGCGTGTGGATGCGAACAGCCAAAGGCGATGCCGGACCATTGGGGGCGCATAAAACCGCGCATGAGGCGGAAATACCAGCTTGAGCGGCTGGAGGTCTGCAAATCGTATACCCGGTAGAAACGGCCGCGCCGCAGCCGCCGGCGCAACCGCTGGATCGCGATCAGGGCAATCCGCGACGGGCGCTCGTCGACCCAGACGTCATCGAAATATCCGCTGGCGCGGGCAAACTCGGCAAACGGTGCCGTCGTCAGCAGCACCAGCTCTTCGTTCGGGTGGGCGGCGCGGATCGCGGCAAAGGGCCCCATCGCCAGCACGAAATCTCCAAGCGCGCCGAGCTTGATGACAAGAAGACGGCCCTTCTGCTGGATCATCTGCGTGGGAGAAGTTCTTCATAGACGGCGAGCGTCGATGCGCACATCTGAGGTTTGGTGAAATTTTCCCGCACATGGGCGATGGCGCGCCGCGCAACCGTATCGCGTTCTTCCCGCGTCATCGACAGCGCGGTCCGCAGTGCCTGCGCCAATGCATCCGCATCGCCGGGTGTTACCAGCCAGCCGGTTTCGCCGGCGATAACGGTTTCCCGCGCGCCGCCATGATCGGATGCAATGACGGGGCGTCCCATCGCGTGCGCTTCGGCCGCTACCCTGCCAAACGCTTCCGGGTCGGTCGATGCAGATATCACCACGTCTGCCAGCATATAGGCCGCCGGCATATCGCGGCACGGGCCTGTCAGATGGATGATGCCCTCGGCGCCGATCCGGCCGATCTGGGCTTCCAGCTCGTCGCGATAGGCGGTGCGCCCCTGGTCGTCGCCGACCAGCAGCACGCGGACGTTGTCGCGTTCCAGCCGGCGGGCCGCCTCGATCAGGATGCTCTGGCCTTTCCAGCGGGTGAGCCGGCCCGGCAGCATGATCACCGGCGCGTCGTCCGGCAGGCGCCATGCCTGCGAAAGCTGGATCATCCGTTCGGGCGACACCGCGTCGGGATTGAAGTTCTCGGTATCGACGCCACGGGGGATGACCCGGATTTTTTCAGGCGCCACGCCGTAATTTTCTTCGATATGACGACCGATAAATTCGGAGATCGCGATGATGCGCTCCCCCTTGGTCATGATCGCGTTATAGGCCTTCTTGGCCGGATTGCTGAAATTATAGGTGCCGTGGAATGTTGTCATGAATGGCACGCCGCATCGCTGTGCCGCGCTGCGCGCGCTCCATGCCGGTGCGCGGCTGCGGGCGTGGACGATGCCCACATTCTGCGTGCGGATAACGTTGGCGAGCGCGCCGATGTTTTTCCGCATGATCAGCGGGTTCTTACTGTCGACCGGCAGGGTGATATGGGTTCCGCCGACGCGGACGATTTCATGGGCCATCGGTCCACCGGCGGAGACGACAATGGCGCGCCAGCCTGCCGCCGTCAGCGCAGCGGCGATATCCACGGCACCGCGCTCGACACCGCCAGTCTCGAGCGATGGCAGTATCTGGAGCACAGCAGGTGCTTCCGCATCGCCTGCGGGCACGCTATGACTACTCTGAATTTCCGCTTCGGCGGGCGTCATGATGGTTATGCAGTTTCCATGAACGACAGCAACGATATATCTCCCGAAATCCTACCACGGGATGACGGCGCCACAATCGCCTACCGGCGGCTCGACGGCAAGTCACCTGGTGTAATGTTTTTAAGTGGCTTTATGTCCGATATGCAGGGCACCAAAGCCCTTGAAGTCGAACGCTATTGCCGGGCAGCGGGGCGGGCCTTCGTGCGCTTCGATTATCAGGGGCATGGCGAATCATCCGGCACATTCGCAGAGGGGACGATTGGCGCGTGGGCGGCCGATGCTGTTGCCGTTCTGGATGAATGCACCGAAGGGCCGCAGGTTCTGATCGGCTCTTCGATGGGGGGCTGGATCATGCTGCTCACAGCGCTGGCGCGGCCTGACCGTGTGGCCGGATTGATCGGCATCGCTGCGGCGCCCGACTTTACCGAAGATCTCATGTGGGACCGCTTCGATGACGAACAGCGGACAACCCTCGAACGCGATGGCGTCTATTACGAGCCATCCGAATACGGCGACGAGCCTTATACGATCACCCGGAACCTGATCGAAGACGGCCGGTCGCGCCTGCTCCTGCGGCGGCCGATCGCCCTGCATTGTCCGGTCAGGCTGCTGCATGGCATGCGCGACGAATCAGTTCCGTGGATGACGACCAGTCGTATCGCCGAAAAAATCCTGTCCGAGGATGTCCGCATTTTCCTCGTCAAGGATGGCGATCACCGCCTGTCGCGCGATCAGGATATCGCCCGCCTAAAAGTGACGCTGGATGACCTGTTGGGCGAAATCTAGCCGCCAAGCCCCATGATGCCGCGAATCCCAACCCGGTAGTCCGGGAAGTCCAGTCTGACGCCGAGGTCTTCTTTGATGCGGTCGTTGCGGACACGGCGGTTATCCGACCAGAAACTTTTTGCCATGGGGGACATGTCCGCTTCGTCATAGGGGATTTCCGGCGGCGGTTCCCGGCTCAGCAATTCACACACATAGGCGACGACATCCCCGGGCGCCGCAGGTTCGTCGTCGCAGACGTTATAGACCCCACCGGGCTGAGGCCGGGAGATCGAGGCGGCGACGACGGTCGCGATGTCTTCTACATGGATGCGTGAAAACAGGTGTCCGGGCTTGGATATGCGCCGTGCGGTGCCGGCTTTCACCTGATCGACGGCAGACCGCCCGGGGCCGTAAATGCCCGGCAGGCGGAATATCTGAACCGAAATACCGTGCTGCGCGCCCCAGTTCAGCCAGCTGTGTTCGGCGTCAGCGCGGCGCTGGCTACGCTCGCTGCCGGGGCGGAGGTCAGAGGTTTCGTCGACCCAGGCGCCGTCGCGGTTGCCATAAACGCCCGTCGTCGAAAAATAACCCACCCATTCGACAGTGCCCGCCGCTGCGATGTCCTCGGCGTGATGTCTGAAAGCCGGATCGCCCTCTGCCCCCGGCGGAATCGACAGCAGGACATGGGTTGCCCCCTGCAGCAGGTCCGCTGGATCCATCGGGGTTTCACCGTCGAAAATCGCCGCGGATATACCCAGTGCGCCGAGGGCCGCCTTGCGCGCCGGTTTGCGACAGGTGCCGCGGATGGTCCAACCGGCAGCATCGAGGCGGCGCGACAGCGCCATCGCGCTGTATCCCAGGCCGAAACAGAAAAGCGTTCCGGGACTGCTCATGATGGGAAATTCATTTTTATTGGCTTGCCTTCGGTGTGCGGGATCGCGACTTTAAGACCTATGACAATCCGGCTGCAAGTTGAACGGTTACGGCGACGTGCCATGCTCTGCGGCATGACCGGTGTGCTGGTGCTCCCGTTGGTGTTGGCACTGGTGTTGGCGATGCCGGTAACGGCCGGCGCGCAAAAGCCGCCCGCGTCAACGACCGCCCCGACGGGTGCAAAGAAATATACCAATTGCATGGCGCTTGCGCGCAGCGACCCCGAGAAAGCAGTCGGTGTCGCCGCCGCATGGGAGCGCACAGGCGGCGAGGAAGGCGCGCGTCATTGTTCCGCTGTGGCGTTGCTCAATAACGGTGCCTATGAGGAAGCAGCGCGCCGCCTTGAATCGCTCGCCGCGACCTCGCGGCGGCCGGGCAAAAGGCTCAAGGCGGAATTGCTTGCGCAGGCAGGGCAGGCTTGGCTCATCGCCGGCAAGACGACCGAGGCACTCTCTGCGCAGACCCGGGCGCTCGATCTTGCCGGTCCGCGTATCGAGCTGTTGCTCGACCGGGCAATCACCCGCGCCAGTATCGGTGAGTATTGGGATGCCATTGACGACCTTAATCAGGCAGTGGATCAGGATTCCAAGCGGGTAGATGCGCTGGTGTTCAGGGCGACCGCGTGGCGCCAGTTGAAGAATCTGGACCTCGCGCAGGACGATATTGCGCGCGCCGTGGACCTGGCGCCGGGCAACGTGGATGCGCTGCTTGAACGGGGCAACATCCTGTCGCTGCGCGGCGATAATGCTGCCGCGGCGGCGGATTGGAATCGTGTTATCTCGCTGGATGCAAAGTCGCCGGCGGCGGACGCTGCCCGTGAAAATCTTGCGAAGCAAACAGGCCCGGCAAAGAAATAGACCGGGTTTAGGCCCGGTTTAGGCCCGGTTTAGTATGGGGTAAGCTCGGAGGTCCGGCTAGTCCTTGCTCTTTGCCAGTTTGGTCACCGTGGACGATGCCGCCACGATACCATCCCGAACGTAGGTTTCATGGTTCGAGATAATGTGGTCGGGATCATACAGGTAATTGACCATCATCCCGGCCGATTGCTCTATCCCCTTTTCGGACAGATCACCCGACCAGTTCAGCCGTTCCACGCTGGCGCCATTGCCCAGATGGAACCGGGCGACGGGATCCAGCGGCCGCCCGTTTTGTTTTTCCTCGAGCAGGTAACGGGCGCACAGGTTCATCAGTGCAGGTTTGAGCGGCTGGCGGATAATCTCGTTTTCGCGCCAGTCGCTGCGGTTCAGTATATCGATATCGTCTTCGCTGAGCCCGTCCGGCGTGTCACGGACCAGGACGTCGTCCAGCCATTTCCTGAAGCCGGGGATCGGCGACAGTGTGGCGAACTGCGTGATGTTCGGAAATTCTTTCTGAACCGCGTCCGCAACCTGTTTGATCAGGAAGTTGCCGAAGCTGATCCCGGCAAGGCCTGTCTGGCAGTTGCTGATCGAATAAAAGATCGCGGTATCGGGTTTTGCGTCGGCCTGATCCGCAGGCGCGGTCTCGATCAGTGTGTGTATTTCGCCGGCCAGTCCGCGGGTGAGGGCGACCTCAACGAATATCAGCGGCTCGTCGGGCAGGGCGGGGTGAAAAAAGCCAAAGCACCGGCGGTCGTCCGCCAGACGGCGCCGCAGATCGTCCCAACCCTGAATTGCGTGGACCGCTTCATACGCGATCAGTTTTTCAAGGATGATGGCAGGTGTCCGCCAGTCGATCTGTTCGAATTGCAGGAACCCGCGATTGAACCAGGATGACAGCAGATGTTTGAGGTCCTGTTCGAACGGGATGATTTCGGGGTGTGCGCGCAGGCGCGACAGGATCAACTGGCGCATGCCGACGATCGCAGTGGTTCCGCCCGGCGCCATATTGAGCCGTCTAAACAGCTCCTGGCGAGGCGCTTCGATCGCCTTCGCGAGCACCTGGTAGGTGTCGTCGCCCGGGCTGTCGGCATAGCTGCGTGCCGCGGCGGACAGCGCGTCGCTGTCCGGGGCGAAAGCCGCGTCTAGCCGCAGCAGAACGTCGAATCGCGCGTCGTCGTCAAGATTTAGATAGCTGTCCAGGATCTGGCTCGCCAGCGCGGTGCCGGATGCTTCGCCATGGGCGGATACCAGGTCGTGGCACTGGGCGATCAGCGCATCCACGTTGCCAGCCTCAGAAGGGCGGTCGAGATAGGTGCGCCCGAGATCGACCAGGGCATTCAACATCTGACTGACACTAACGCGCGCCATGCTATTTCCTTTTTCTGCGGGTAATCACCCGCTGTCCGGTGGCTTGAGGCTAGCCGAAGCAGATTATCGCATTGTTTCGGCTGCCACCCGCGATCTTGCCGACAGAATACGGGGAGCGGAATTCTCCGGTCAACAAAATATCGATATTTTTACAGTATCATGAAACATATTAGATATTTATAGATGATAGCCCCGTTTGCATTAACAAGGTACAAATTGTCGACATTTATGAAGGAGCGGCAAAACGGTGGTGAGCGTGACATCCGACAGCCCAGGTAAACCGGACGGCGTGGCAGGAACGCTTGCCAGCTCGGTTTACGATATGATGCGTCAGGACATTCTGAAAGGCGATTTGCCCCCGGGCGAAAAACTGCGCGTCGAATATCTGCGTGACCGTTACGGCGTTGGCGCGAGCCCCATCCGTGAAGCGCTCAACCGGCTGTCGGTCGACGGCGTCGTGATGCGGGTAGACCAGAAAGGTTTCCGCGTCGCCGAGGTCAGTGTCGCCGAGCTAGATGAGCTGATCAAAACCCGGTGCTGGCTCGAAGAAACCGCTATTCGAGAATCCATTGCCGCCGGCGACGACGCCTGGGAGGAGCGGCTTGTGCTGGCCTTCCATAGATTGTCGAAGACGCCGCGGTCAGCCGATCAGGTCACCTACGCCATAAATCCCGACTGGGAAGTTCTGCACCGGGCATTTCATTTGGCACTGATCGGCGCCTGCGGGTCGCGTTGGTTGATATCCTATTGTGAACAGCTCAACGATCTGGCCGACAGGTACCGTCAACTTGCTGTCCGGGTTACCTATCCGGGGCGCAACGAGCTGGACGAGCATAAGGCGATCATGGATGCCGCCGTCAACCGGAATGCCGACGGCGCCGTCGACGTTCTGATGGATCACTACCGGCGAACGGCGGATATCATTCGGGATTCGGTCGACCAGATTTCCTGAGCCGCCACCTTTGCCGCGCTGCCCGCGTCGTTTCAGCGGGTATTAGAAATCCAGATCGGCGTAATGCTTCGGCGGCGGCTCACCCGGTATGTGATCGGCAAGGATCGCCCGGAAGGATGGCCGGGATTTCAGCCGGGCATACCATTCCCGTGCAGGTTCGTGATCTTCCCACGGCACGTCGTTGATATAATCCAGGCAGGACAGGTGTGCCCCCGCGGCGACATCCGCCATTGAGAACTCGTCGCCGCCGAGCCAGTTCCGCCGTTCGGTCAGCCAGGCGATGTAATCCATGTGAATGTGAAAGTTTTCACGGCCGGCGCGAATGGCCCGTGAATCCGGCGCCCCCTGCCGCAACAGGCGCTTCATCAGTTTCTCGCCGACCAGATTATTCGTGACCTCGACGTTGAACTTGATATCGAACCACGCAATCAGGCGTCTGATCTCGGCACGTTCCGACGGACCCCCCGGATAGAGCGGCGGCTCTGGGCAGATTTCTTCGAGGTATTCGCCGATCGCCGCTGAATTGGAAATCACCGGGCCGCTATCTTCGACGAGAACCGGCACGTCGCACGCCGGATTTAGTGCCAGAAATTCCGCGCGGCGCTCCGCCGGGTTTTCCGCCTTGAGCTCGAAGTCGAGTTTTTTCTCCGCGAGAGCGATGCGGATCTTTCGACTGAATGGCGAAAGCCATAGATGATAAAGCGTACGCATTATTGCCAGTCTACCTAAAGGGACGCGTCGCGGAAACGGCTAACCTGCGACTAGCCTGCAGCGGGCAGGGCGGTGTTTTCATCCGGTGCGGTCACTGGTTGTTCGTACCGATCGATCATCTCAAGCGGAATGACCTGCCAGAATTTTTCGACCTCGGTGTGCCAGTGGTTCAGCATACGCTCGGTGAAGGCCGACTGTGTCTCATGCCGGTGTTCCTCGACGGCGCGTTTGAGAACGTTCTCCCAATAGGGGGTCTGGACACGCTGATACATGATGGTGTCGTCATTGACGTGATCGATGAAGCTGTCATCGGAATCGTACACATAGGCCATGCCGCCCGTCATGCCTGCGCCGAAATTGTCGCCGACCGGCCCCAGGATCACGGCGATCCCGTTGGTCATGTATTCGCAGCCGTTCGAGCCGCAGCCTTCGACGACGACCTCGGCCCCTGAATTGCGGACCGCGAAGCGCTCGCCCGCCTGACCGGCGGCAAACAGCTTGCCGCCGGTTGCGCCATACAGAACGGTGTTGCCGATGATCGTATTCTCGTTCGATTTGCGGGGGGCGGCCGTCGGCGGACGGACGACGATGGTGCCACCGGAAAGCCCCTTGCCGACATAATCGTTCGCGTCGCCGAGAACTTCGAGCTTCAGCCCCTGCACGGCAAAGGCGCCGAGCGACTGGCCGGCGGACCCGCGCAGCCGGACCGTGATGTGTCCCGGTTGCAGGCCGTGCATGCCGAACCGGCGCGTAATCAGCGATGATAACTTGGTGCCGATGGCGCGCTGGGTGTTGCGCACATTGTACTGCAGCTGCATTTTTTCGCCGCCGTCGAGTGCCGGCCGTGCGTCTTCGATCATCTGGGCATCGAGCGTTTCGGGCACTTCGTTGCGGCCCTCGATCGTGCAGTAATGGGCGTCGTCGCCCGGGTCGGCCTGAACCAGCAGCGGGTTGAGGTCGAGATCGTCGAGATGCGGACTGCCGCGGCTGACCTGCATAAGCAATTCGGTATGCCCGATGACCTCGTTCAGCGACCGCGCGCCCAGGGATGCCAGGATTTCGCGCACTTCCTCGGCGATAAAACTGAACAGGTTGACGACCTTCTCCGGCGTGCCGACAAATTTCTCACGCAGTTTATCGTGCTGTGTGCAGACGCCGACCGGACAGGTGTTCGAATGGCACTGGCGCACCATGATGCAGCCCATCGCGACCAGCGACGCGGTCCCGATACCGAATTCCTCTGCGCCCAGAATTGCGGCGATCACGACGTCGCGGCCGGTCTTGAACCCGCCATCGGTCCGCAGCACGACGCGGTGTCGAAGCTGGTTCAGAGTCAGTACCTGGTGGACTTCCGACAGACCCATTTCCCACGGCAGGCCGGCATACTTGATCGACGATTGCGGGCTGGCGCCGGTGCCCCCCGAATGACCCGATACCAGAATGGCATCGGCATGGGCCTTGGCGACACCGGCGGCAATGGTGCCGATGCCGGTCTGGGCGACCAGCTTCACGCAGACCTTGGCGTCGGGATTGATCTGTTTCAGGTCGTAGATGAGCTGGGCCAGATCCTCGATCGAGTAGATATCGTGATGCGGCGGTGGTGAGATGAGCGTGACGCCCGGCGTTGCGTGCCGCAGCTTTGCAATCACTTCCGACACCTTGATACCGGGCAACTGGCCGCCTTCGCCGGGCTTGGCGCCCTGGGCCACCTTGATTTCGATCTCGCGGCAGTTATTCAGATATTCCGCCGTCACACCGAACCGGCCCGAAGCGACCTGTTTGATCGCACTTGATGCGTTATCGCCATTGGCGCGCGGTTTGTAGCGTGACGCATCTTCACCGCCTTCGCCCGAATCCGATTTGGCGCCGATGCGGTTCATCGCGATCGACAGGGTCTCATGGGCTTCGGGGCTGAGCGCCCCCAGCGAGATACCGGGGGATACCAGGCGCTTGCGGATATCTGTGATCGATTCAACTTCCTCGATCGGCACGGGGTCGTGCTTCGGGTCGAACTCCATCAGGTCACGCAGGCTGATGGGCGGCGACTGACGCACTGCCTCGGCGTATTTCTTGTAGGTCGCGTATGAGTCCGTCGCGACCGCTTCCTGCAAGGTGTGAATCTGGATTCCTTCGAAACCATGCGTCTCGCCCGTGCGGCGGTAACGATAGAGTCCGCCGACCGGCAGCGCCGTGGCGTCTTCGCTAAAGGCCCGTTCGTGAAGTTCGCGCGTTTTGAGCTGCAGACCGGCGAGCCCGATCCCGGAGATACGCGATGTCATGCCGGGGAAATAGCTCGATACCAGCCAGCGGCTGAGGCCGACCGTCTCGAACTTATAGGCGCCCCGATAGCTCGCAAGGATGGAGATGCCCATCTTGGACATGATCTTCAGCAGTCCCTGGTCGACCGCTTTGCGATATCGCTGGACACAATCGTAAAGCGGTACATCGCCGAAAAGGCCGCGGCGGTGACGGTCGATGATCGTTTCCTGCGCCAGATAGGCATTGACCGTCGAGGCACCGACACCGATGAGAACCGCGAAGTAATGCGTGTCCAGGCATTCTGCGCTGCGCACGTTGATGGATGTATAGGTGCGCAGTGCCTCACTTATCAGGTGTGTATGCACGGCCGCTGTCGCCAGGATCATCGGTATCGCCGCGCGTCCCGGTCCGATGCCTTTGTCGGACAGGATCAGGTGGGCCGCCCCGCCGCGCACGGCGTCTTCGGCAATCCGCTGCAGCTTATAGAGTGCCCGCCGCAGCGCATGTTCGCCTTTCTCAGGCCGGAACGTGCAATCGAGCTCGACAGCCGCGTCGCCCATCAGGTTCCGCATCGCGGCAAACCCGGCGTTGGACAGAACAGGGCTTTCGAGCTGCAGCAGGCGCGTCTGGCTTTCGTCTTCGTCCAGGATATTACCCAGATTGCCAAGCCGGGTTTTCAGGCCCATTACGCGGTATTCGCGGAGCGAATCTATCGGTGGATTGGTGACCTGGCTGAAAGACTGGCGAAAGAAATGATGCAGCCCGCGATAGCCGTCGGACAGCACGGCGAGCGGCGTGTCGTCGCCCATTGAGCCGATTGCTTCCTTGGCGTCTTCGACCATCGGCTGGAGCAGCAGTTCAAGCTCTTCCAGCGTATAGCCTGCGGCGACCTGGCGGCGCCGTAATTCATCGCCGGTATACTCCGCCGCCGCGGCTTCTTCGGGCCGGATGGCATCGTCGATCGGTTTGATATTCTGTACCCATTCGCCGAAGGGGCGCGATGTCGCCAGGAGCTGTTTCAGCTCGGCATCGTGATAAAGTTTGCCTTCGGCGAGGTCGACGGCGATCATCTGGCCCGGTCCGAGCCGGCCTTTTTCGACGATCTCGGTTTCACGGATGGGCACCATGCCTGCTTCGGAACCCATGATGAGCAGCCCGTCGATGGTGATGGTATAGCGCATCGGTCGCAGACCGTTCCGGTCAACGCCACCGAGCACCCAGCGCCCGTCGGTTGCCGTGATTGCCGCCGGGCCGTCCCACGGTTCCATCACGCAGTTGCAGTAGCTGTAGAAATCACGCAGTTCCTGGCTCATCGTTGTCTTGTTGGACCAGGCTTCGGGGATCAGCAGGCATTTCGTCATCGGTGCGGACCGGCCACCCCGGACCATCAGTTCGAAGGCATTGTCGAGCGACGCGGAATCAGAATTGCCGGGCGCGATGACCGGTTTCAGGTCGCTGACATGTTTGCCGAAAATCTCGCTTTCGAGCCGGGTCTCATGGCTCTGCATCCAGTTGGCGTTCCCGGACAGCGTGTTGATCTCGCCGTTATGCGCGAGCATCCGGAAAGGCTGCGCGAGGCGCCATGTCGGAAAAGTGTTGGTCGAATAGCGCTGATGATACAGCGCGAAGCGGGACACGAAGCGTTCGTCCAGCAGATCCGGATAGAACGTCGATAGCTGTTCGGCCAGGAACATGCCCTTGTAGATCAGAGTCCGGCAGCTCAGCGAGCAGATGTAGAAATCAGGGATGTTCTCTGCGCGCGCGCGGTTTTCGATAATTTTGCGGATCACGAATAGGTCGCGTTCGAACTTCTCCATGTCGGCATCCACCGGACCTTCGATCATGACCTGTTCGATCTCGGGCCGGGTGCTGTTGCCTTTCTCGCCGAGCGCCGTGAGGTCGATCGGGACCTGACGCCAGCCATATATCGAATAGCCGAACTTCAGAATTTCGGATTCGACGATAAACCGGCAGCGTTCCTGGGCCGCAAGATCGGTACGTGGCAGGAAACTCATGCCGACCGCAATCGGCCCGGCGCTGGCCGTGTGCCCGGTGCGCGCTACATGATCGCGGAAAAAGTCCTGCGGGATTTCAACCATGATGCCGGCACCGTCGCCCGTCATGCCGTCCGCATCGACAGCACCGCGGTGCCACAGCGCCTTCAGCGCCTCGATACCTGCCTCGACGACCTGCCGGCTCGGTTCGCCGTCGATGGCAGCGATCAGTCCAACGCCGCAGGCGTCCCGGCCGTCGACATCGATGACCGCCTCGTCACGCAGGCGATCTGCATCGCGCTCGTAACGCTCCACAAACCGATCGGCTGCCGCTGCTTTATCCTGTTTGGTTTTCATCTCGCTCACTCCGCCGCGACGGCGGTGTCGACCGTCGCCTGTGCCTGGATGTATGTGTGGATGCCCTCTGCGGCGTCGCGCCCGTCGCGGATGCCCCAGACCACCAGTGATGCGCCGCGGACGATGTCGCCGGCGGCAAAGACGCCGTCCAGATTGGTCATCATGCTGCGGTGATTGATCCGTACCGTGCCCCACTTGGTGACCTGAAGTTCCGGCGCACCGAACAGTGTGGGCAGGTCTTCCGGATCGAAACCGAGTGCCATAATCGCGAGATCCGCATCGGCCGTGTAGCTGGACCCGGGGATCAGTTCCGGTGTCTGGCGCCCCGATGCATCGGGGACACCGAGATGAATGCGCTGGGCGCGAACGCCGGTAACCGACGTGTCACCCAGGAATGCCTCCGGTGCGGCCAGCCAGTCAAAGATCACGCCTTCTTCCTCGGCGTATTGTACCTCGCGGCGCGATCCCGGCATGTTCACCCGGTCGCGCCGGTACTGGCAGGTGACCGACTTTGCGCCCTGACGCACGGCTGTGCGGACGCAATCCATAGCGGTGTCGCCGCCGCCGATAACCACCACGTCCTTGCCCTCGGCATTGAGGCTGCCATCGTCGAATGCCGGCACGGAATCGTTCAGGCCCTTGCGGTTCGAGGCCACAAGGAAGTCGAGAGCCGGTACCACGTTGTCCAGTCCGACGCCGGGGACCTGGATGTCGCGCGCCTTGTAGACGCCGGTCGCGATGAGCACCGCATCGTGGCGTTCGCGGATCTCCTGCAGGGTGGCGTCCCGGCCCACTTCGAAGTTCCGGTGAAAGATCACGCCGCCCTGTTCCAGCAGGTCGACGCGCCGCCCGACGATGTGTTTTTCGAGCTTGAAGTTGGGGATGCCGTAGATCATCAGCCCGCCGATACGGTCATAGCGGTCGTAGACGTGAACCTTGTAGCCTTTGCGGCGCAGTTGTTCGGCGGCAGCCATGCCGGCAGGTCCGCCACCGATAATGCCGACCGACCGGTCAAGCTCGCGGGGCGGAGAGACCGGTTTGACCCAGCCGCGCTCAAAGGCCGTATCGGTGATGTATTTTTCGACCGAGCCGATGGTAACGGTGCCGTGGCCGGATTGTTCAATGACGCAATTGCCTTCGCACAGGCGATCCTGCGGGCAGATGCGGCCACAAATCTCCGGCAGGTTGTTGGTCGCGGCGGAGACTTCATACGCCTCCTCAAGACGGCCTTCGGCCGTCAGCATCAACCAGTCCGGGATGTTGTTATGGACCGGGCAATGGACCTGGCAGAACGGCACGCCGCATTGCGAACACCGGCTTGCCTGCTCTGTCGCCGCGTCAGGGTCGAAACGGTTGTAAATCTCGCCGAAATCCTGCCGGCGGGCATCCGCGGCGCGCTTTTCGGGCGTCATTTGCGCAAGATCGACGAATTTCAGCAGTTTATTGGGCATATGATCCCCTCACGTTTCACGACTTGGTGCCACGCGCCTCAGTTTCAATTGTACGGTTGGGTTGATTATAGCCCAGATGCCGCCAAAAAGCGAGCAAAAAGCCGCAATTAGGTCAGTTGTTATTACCTAATACGGGTGCCCCGTTTTCATGCGAGAGTCTCGCGTAGTTGTTTCGATCTGTTTCAGTCCAATTAGTACCATAACAAGACTAATTGTTTTACTTGGCGTTAAGGAAGACCATGGAGTATAGGCGTGTTAACCATCTTTTCCCCGGAGAGGCCTGTGACACTCGTCCAACTCGCCGTCATCGCCCTGATCCAGGGACTGACGGAATTTCTGCCCATCAGTTCGTCCGGTCACCTCATATTGATCCCCAGCGTTACCGGCTGGCAGGACCAGGGCCTGGTGATCGATGTCGCCGTCCATGTCGGCACCCTGGGCGCCGTGATGGCGTATCTGTGGCGCGATATCTGGATGATGCTCAAAGGCATGTACCGGCCCGGTAATGTACGTCGCAATCCTGGCCTGAAGATGATGGCGCAGCTCGTTGTCGCGACCATCCCGGTCGTGATTGTCGGCGGTCTCGTCTTCACACATGTCGGCGATCTGCTGCGCAGCGCCGTCGTGGTCGGCTGGGCGACGATCGGGTTCGGCGTGCTGCTCTATATTGCCGACCGCTTCACGGTCACGATCAACCGGGTCGAGCACATGACCTGGGGACGGGCACTGATTATCGGTATCGCGCAGGTCTTCGCGCTGATCCCCGGCGCCAGCCGCGCCGGCACAACGATTACCATGGCACGCTGGCTCGGTTTTGAGCGGACGGAAGCGGCAAGGTTTTCGATGCTGATGTCGATACCGGCGATCATCGCCGCCGGTGCCGCCGCAACGCTGAAGTTGATCGAAGAGGACGCCCAGCACGTGCTCGCCGATGCTATCGTTGCCGGCGCCATGGCCTTCGTGACGGCGTTTATCGCCATCGTCCTGATGATGAGCTGGTTGAAAACGGCCAGCTTCACCCCGTTCGTGATCTATCGGCTGTTATTGGGTGCCGCGATTCTCGTCTGGGCATACAACTAAAAAACACGCCACCCGAAACCGGTCGGAACTGGCCGGAACTGGCCGGAACTGGCACGTTGTCTCAGGCGCAACCTCTTTTATAAGTGCTGCGCGCGCGCTCAGGTGTGCCAGACACCGCGCCGATATTGCCGCAGGTATGCCGGCACGATGGTCTCCAGCGCCGTGGCATCGACCCCAAGGTCGGCAAGCCCCGGCAGGTCGCCGGTCACGACGTTGTCGTCGCGAAGCAGTCTGACCTGGTCGACCGTCACCGGCGGGTTCGCCCCGAGGTTCAGCATCTTGGGCAGCCAGAAAGCCAGTTCGAGAACGGCAGCCTGGGCGGTCGCGATCGGGAACGGCACCGGCACCAGCAGGCGCTTGCGGTCGATCTCCTTGAGCACGACGTCCATCAATTGACGGAAGCTGTATATCTGCGGCCCGCCAAGTTCGTATGTCGCGCCCGCCGCTTTGGGCTCCTGGCAGATTGACGCAATGGCATCGGCAACATCGCCAACGTAAACCGGCTGAAATTTCGTGTGGCCGCCGCCGATCAGGGGCAGGGCGGGGGTGAACCGGGCAAGCGCTGCAAACCGGTTAAAGAAATCGTCTTCGGGCCCGAACACGATGCTCGGCCGGACAATGGTGGCGCCCGGGAAGGCTTCCTGAACGTGTTGCTCGCCGATACCTTTTGTCGATGCGTAAGCGGAAGCTGACTCCGCGTCGGCGCCTATCGCCGAAACCTGAACGAACCGCTTTGCACCTGCCGCCTTTGCGGCCCGGGCGACCCGCAGGGCGCCGTCAGCCTGGAGGCTTTCGAATGTCTGTTTGCTGCCCGGAAAAAGAATACCGACCAGATTGATAACCGTATCAGCCCCGTCGACGGCCGCGGCGACCGACGCGTCATCCCGGATATTGGCGGCAATCGGCGTGACCTGGCCGACATCGCCCATGGGCTTCAGAAAGCTTGCACGATCCGGTCGCCGGACCGCTGCGCGAACCCGCGCGCCTGATTTTGCAATCTCGCCGACGACGTAACGACCGATAAAACCGGACGCGCCGAATACCGTAACGACATCCATTTGAACAAAGCCTCCGCCAATTGCGTGCAAGGGGGCTAATAAAGAGTGCCGCATTTGGCGTCAACCAAAACGGCAAAAGCGGTTGACATTGGAGAGGCCGAATTGCATACCCTCGCTTCGTTTTGCTGAAACCGGCAAATCGAATGCCCAGGTGGCGGAATTGGTAGACGCGCTGGCTTCAGGTGCCAGTGACCGCAAGGTCGTGGAAGTTCGAGTCTTCTCCTGGGCACCATTTTTCTGGATCTCTTACTAAAAGAATGGACGGATCGTGGCGATAGAACTCCATCACGGAGATTTACCCGATGGGCTGGATCTTGGCCCGGTGGTCGCAATCGATACCGAGACCATGGGTTTGAATCCGAATCGCGACCGGCTCTGCGTCGCGCAGCTCTCGTCGGGCGACGGCAACGCCCATCTCGTAAAATTTTCGACCGGCGGTTTCGATGCGCCCAATCTGTGCGCGCTCCTGGCGGATCCCGATGTCCTGAAGCTGTTTCACTTCGGGCGCTTCGATGTCGCGGTCATGCGTGAATTTCTCGGGGTATCGGCGGCGCCGGTGTATTGCACGAAAATAGCGTCCAAGCTTGTGCGCACCTATACCGACCGGCACGGCCTGAAAGATTTGTGCCGCGAATTGCTTGGGGTCGATCTGTCGAAGGAACAGCAATCTTCGGATTGGGGTGCGGATACCCTGACCGACCAGCAGATGACCTATGCGGCGTCGGATGTGCTGCATCTCCATGCGCTTATGGCGATCCTCGACGGCATGCTCGCCCGCGAGGAGCGGACAGAAATGGCCCGGGCGTGTTTCGACTTTTTGCCGCGCCGCGCCGAGCTTGATCTTGCCGGTTGGCCAGAGCTCGATATTTTCGCGCATTAACCCTATCTAATCAGGTAACTGGCAATCGTTGCGTCCCCTTCGCGGTTGAAAGGGCGGAAAGTTGCATTGTCGTGTAGGGGCTCGCCGGATTCGGCGGATTCGGATACGATAACCTATTGAAATCACTCTGATTGAATTCTCAGGGCCCCCAAGATGGTTGATCCTCACGATGGTTGATAGCGATAGCACGATTTTGGATAAGGCGACCGATGACGCGCATGCGGCGCTTCAGTCTGCGCGGCGTGTGCTGGAGACAGAGATCGGCGGGCTGCGCGCCCTGTCTGACGCACTTGACGAGGGCTTCTCTCAGGCGGTGGATCTGATCGCGGCGGTCTCCGGTCGGGTTATCGTCACCGGTATGGGCAAAAGTGGCCATATCGCCACCAAAATCGCCGCGACCCTGGCATCGACCGGGACACCGGCACAATACGTTCACCCGGGTGAAGCCAGCCATGGCGATCTCGGAATGATTACCGCCAATGACGCCATCATCGCGCTCTCGAATTCCGGCGAAACGGTAGAACTTTCGGACATCGTTGCATACGCAAAACTACAGCGCATTCCGCTTATTTCCGTCACCGGCAAATCAGACACCGCACTCTCGAACGCTGCCGACGTAGCGCTGGTGATGCCGGACAGTCCCGAAGCCTGCCCGCTCAGCCTGGCGCCGACGACGTCCACGACGGTGATGCTGGCACTTGGCGACGCGATCGCGGTTGCCCTGCTGGAGCGCCGCGGATTTTCCCCGGACGATTTTCGTCTGCTGCATCCGGGCGGCCAGCTTGGCTCGCGCCTCACGATGGCGATCGATGTGATGCGGTCAGGCGATGAGATGCCGCTCGTCAATCTCAATTCGCCGATGACGGAAACCATTATCGAAATGACGGCGAAGCGTTTCGGCTGCGTCGGTGTGTTATCGACAGCCGGCAAGCTCGCCGGTGTCATTACCGATGGCGATCTGCGTCGTCATATGGAAGATGATATCCTCGCGATGACGGCCGCCGAAGTTATGACCCCGGACCCGAAAGCGGTCAGTGAGAACATACTCACCGCACAGGTCCTGGCGATGATGAACGAGAACCAGATTACGAATTATTTCGTTGTCGCCGATGGTACCCCGGTCGGCATTATTCATATCCACGACGTTCTGCGAAAAGGCCTTTCGTGATCTATGGTGGCTCCTCTGCGTGATGCATCAGATCAGACCCGGGTCGAGTCCCCGGCTGAACCCCCTGTCACTTCCGGCGGGTCGGGACGCCAGCTGCCGCTATACCGTTCGGGATATAGCCGCTTCGTTCTGCTGGCGAAATATGCGCTGCCGGTCGTTGCCGGGGTGGTCATGCTGCTGGTGGTCGTCTGGCCGGAGCTTAAATCGAAACCTGAAAAATTCGCGATTGGGCTGTCGGACGTCCGGATTGAAACAGCTGGGGGGCAGCGGGTGATCAATGCGCGCTTCACCGGCGTTGACAGCGAGAACCGCCCGTTTTCCATCACAGCCGAATCTGTCGTGCAGACGGGAAGCGACGATAACGGTGTTGAGCTTGCACAGCCGAAGGCAGACGTGACGCTGGCAGGTGATTCATGGGTCGCCATCGCGGCGCCCAAGGGGACCTTCCGGCGCGACGAGGAAATACTCGATCTGTCCGGCGGGGTCGATCTGTTCCATGACGACGGGTACGAATTCCGGACCGCGGAGGCGCGGCTGAACTTCGGTACGTCGGCGGCAAGCGGCCAATCACCGATTCGCGGACAGGGCCCGTTTGGCACGATTGAAGCCGAAGGGTTTCGCGTCGCCGGCACCGGTGACAGTATTTTCTTTACCGGTAAATCCCGCTTGCTGGTGTATCCGGACGCACCGAAACCTGGTGCACCCAAATGACGAGACCTGTTCTGAAGACTTCGCGTTGTTCGGGTTTCGCCTTGTTTCTCTCCGCCCTGACGCTGGCGGCAATATCGCTTCCTTCGGCGCTGCAGGCGCAGGGGATCGGTCTGCCGGGTCAGTCGCGCAATACACCGCTTGAGATCAACGCCGATCAGGGGATCGAGTGGCAGCAGAAAACGCAGGCCTATATTGCCCGTGGTAACGCCCGTGCGGCCCAGGGCGATGTGGCTGTGCACGCCGAGACGCTAACCGCGTATTACCGCGAAAAACAGGGTGGCGGGACGACCATCTGGCGCATAGATGCCGTGGACAAAGTCCGTATTGTCAGTCCGACCCAGCGCGCCTTCGGCGACAAGGGGGTTTATGACGTCGATAACGGCATCCTGGTCCTGACGGGCAATGTACGCATGGAAACCGATACCGACCGTATCACCGCCCGGGACAGTCTCGAATACTGGGAGAAGCGCAATCTTGCGGTTGCGCGTGGCAATGCTATTGCCGAACGTGGCGAGAATAAATTGCGCGCCGACGTGCTGACGGCCCATTTCTTTAAAGACGCGAAGGGCAAATCGCGGGTGCGCCAGATCGATGCGTTTGACAATATTGTCATCACGACACCGGATGAAATCGTGCGCTCAAATCGCGGTGTGTATGACGTTGAAACCGGTATCGCGAAGTTAACAGGATCGGTTAAGATTACACGTGGTACAAACCAGTTGAATGGTGAGTACGCAGAGGTGAATTTGAATACCGGGGTTAGCCGGTTGTTCGGCAGGGGCGGTGGCGTTCGCGGCATCTTTACGCCAGAGACTGTCGGAAAACCGGGCGGAAAACCGGAAAATAACGGTCGCAAGACTACGCAGGGGGCGCAGTGAAGGATTCGAACGACACGGGGCCAGGGGGTTTGGGGCCAGGCGGTTTGGGGCCGGCCGGTTTTCAGAACACCGGTGTGAGTGTTCTGGGGGGGCATGCCGAGGGCGATGCCCCGAGACTCGTTGCTGAAAACGACGGCCTCCAGATTCACAAGATCGGCAAGCGTTTCAAGAAACGCCCTGTTCTTCGCGAAGTCAGCATGAACCTGAAGCGGGGCGAGGTGGTTGGGCTCCTGGGGCCCAATGGTGCGGGCAAAACGACCTGCTTTTACATCGTGACCGGGCTGATTGCCCCTGACTACGGATCTATTGCGCTCGACGGACACGACGTTACGGGCCTGCCGATGTATCGCCGCGCGCGGCTGGGCGTTGGCTATCTGCCGCAGGAGGCATCGATCTTTCGCGGGATGACGGTTGAAAATAATATCAGGGCAGTGCTCGAGGTCACCGATGACAACCCGGCCCGCCGCGAAGCAAGGCTTGAAGAACTGCTGGCGGAATTTTCTGTCAGTCATCTCCGGCGGACGCCGGCGCTGGCACTCTCCGGTGGCGAACGCCGCCGTGTCGAGATTGCCCGGGCACTGGCATCCGATCCAAGCTTTATGTTACTGGATGAGCCGTTCGCCGGCATTGATCCGATCGCTGTGGACGACATCAGAAACCTCGTTGCGCATCTCAAGGATCGCGGCATCGGTGTGTTGATTACGGATCACAATGTCAGGGAAACGCTCGATATCGTCGATCGGGCGTATATCCTGCATGACGGCGCTGTTTTGATGGAGGGCGCCCCCTCCGAGATTGTGGCGCACAAGGATGTTAGACGTGTTTACCTTGGTGAAAGATTCAGCCTGTAAGACATCACTAAGTGTATGTAGGATAAGCCTTTATGGTGCTCGGACCGCGATTGGATCTGCGTCAGAGCCAATCTTTGGTAATGACGCCTCAACTGCAGCAGGCAATCAAGCTGCTGCAGATGTCCAATGTTGAACTAACGGATTATATCGAACAGGAAATCGAGCAGAACCCGCTTCTCGAAAGAGAAGACATGGATGGCGGTCTCGAGGGAGCTGCCGACGCGCTGACTGCAGAGACGTCGGCAGAGGCGACAGACACCGATTCGGGTGCTGGTGACGCGGATGGTGCCGATTTCGACGGCGACGCCGTTACCCCCGATGACCCGTCTTTCGACGATTCCGACCTGGCCCCCGACGCGTCCGATCACGCGACGTCTGAAAGCATGGGTGACGACGAACGCGCTCTCGATACCGATTACGAAAACGTCTACGAGCCTGAATCCGCGTCCGACGGCGCGGCACCGGGCGGTGAGGGCGAAGGCGACGGCCTGTTGTGGAACACATCCGGCAGCGGGGGCGGCGGGTTCGACGATGAATTAACCGGCATGGAAAACGTGGCGGCAGACGAGATGACGCTGCGGGATTATCTGATCGGTCAGATCAATATCGATCTGCATGACCCGGTCGATATCATGATTGCCGGTCGCCTGATGGATATGCTGGATGATAACGGCTGGTTGTCCGGTACGCTGGAGCCCGTGGCGATCGCACTCGGCTGTTCCATGGAGCGCGTGAATGTCGCGCTCGATCGATGCCAGCACTTTGACCCTCCCGGTATTTTCGCACGCTCGCTGTCGGAATGTCTGGCGTTGCAGCTTCGCGAAAAAGATCGTCTCGATCCTGCGATGCAGGCGTTGCTCGACAATCTTGAGCTCCTGGCAAAACGAGAATTTGCCCAGTTGAGGCGGCTCTGCGGCGTCGATAACGAAGATCTTGTGCAAATGGTCACAGAGATCAAGGAACTGAACCCGCGGCCTGCTTCCAAATTCGATCACGATGTGGCCCAGCCGGTCGTGCCGGATGTGTTCGTGCGGCGGAACAAGGCTGGCTGGCTGGTGGAACTGAACAGCGATGTGATGCCGCGTGTGCTCGTCAATAACCGGTACTATTCGATTGTCCGCAAACACGCGCGTTCGAAGAACGACAAGGAATTTCTCAGTGACCGTTTCCAGTCCGCGAACTGGCTGGTGCGGGCGCTTCACCAGCGTGCGGAGACAATCCTGAAAGTCGCATCGGAACTGGTGGTCCAGCAGGAAGCATTTTTCGAGGACGGCGTCGAGTTTCTGAAGCCGTTGACGCTGCGTGACGTCGCCGAGGTTGTCGGCGTCCATGAAAGTACTGTCAGCAGGGTGACGGCGAACAAGTATCTCGGGATGAGCCGTGGCATCTTCGAGATGAAGTATTTCTTCAATTCCGCCATCGGCCAGGGTGAAGGCGGAGAATCAAGATCGGCGGAATCGATTCGTTTCCGCATCAAAGCGCTGATCGATCGCGAGTCCCATGAGAGCGTGTTGTCGGATGACCGGATCGTGGACATCCTGCATGACGAGGGGATTGAGATAGCGCGCCGGACAGTTGCGAAGTACCGCGACGCGATGCATATACCGTCATCGGTGCAGCGTCGCCGCGAAAAGGCAATCCAAGCCTAAACGCTGGCCGTGCCGGTCGGTATTGACTAAGCTGAGGCCAGTGCTATTTTCCGCGGCCTTGATCGACGGTGAAGAATCACCGTATAGGGATTTCAGGTTTTAACGGACGTCGCGGGCTCTTTAACCGCTTGTATTTGAGGCGCTTCCGCCCAAAGTATTGGGTGTATTTTCGCCCAACGGATAACGGTACATGAAAGTTACAGTTTCAGGAAAACAGGTCGATATCGGTGATGCCTTTCCGGCTTATGCCGAGAGCCATCTGGACGCTGTCGTTGAAAAATATTTCGACAGCGGGATCGATTCGAACGTCACTGTGTCGCGGGCCGGGAGCGGATTGAGAATAGATATTTCCGTTCACCCAGGCCGTGGGATGTTGGTTCAGTCGCATGGCGAGGGGGCAACAGCACACGCCGCATTCGATCTTGCGCTGGAGCGCATTGCAAAACGGCTGCGGCGCTACAAACGCCGCCTGCGCGATCACCACCGCAAGGAAAAATCGGAGGCGAAACAGAACCCCCGGAATGTGCAGCAATATATTATCGCGACGCCGGCGGACGAAGAGGAAGCCGATCAGGATTCAGGTCTCACTGAACTGGGAGACAACCCGGTCATCATCGCAGAGACCACCGCCGAACTTGAAACGTTATCCGTCAGCGAGGCGGTGATGCGGCTGGATCTTTCGGACCGGTCCGCGATGGTTTTTCTAAATGCAGCGAATGGTCGGGTGAACGTCGTGTACCTGCGTCGGGACGGGAATATCGGCTGGGTTGACCCGGAGACAGACGGGGTGGCGGCCTAACGGCCGGGTGGAGGTCGATCATGGAAATCGAAGATATTCTCAATCAGCGCTGCGTCGTTACATCGCTTCAGGCATCCAGCAAGAAGCATGTCCTTCAGGAGCTTGCGCGCAAGGCATCAGAGGCCACAGGGCTGGCGGAACGTGCCGTCCTGGATGTCCTGCTCGAGCGTGAGCGTCTCGGCACGACAGGCGTCGGCTGTGGCATCGCTATCCCGCATGGAAAGCTGCCTGACCTCGATAAGCTCTATGGCTGTTTTGCCCGGCTTGAGACGCCTATCGATTTCGATTCCGTCGATAATGAACCGGTCGATCTGATTTTTCTGTTGCTGGCGCCGGAATCGGCCGGGGCGGATCATTTAAAAGCGCTGGCCCGAATTTCCCGCGTGCTGCGGAATGCAACCCATTGCGACAAGCTTCGCACTGCATCTGGCTCCGACAGGATTTATTCGTTGCTGACCGCGGATATTCAGAGCCGGGCCGCCTAAGAGGCGCGTTGCAGCGACGTCTTGTTGCAGCGACGTCTTAGTGAACGCTGACGGGTTCCATGTCGTTCTGACGGACCGCAGCGAAAGTTACATCCCGATCGGCTTCCATCAACGCGATTTCAGCGCCGTTCGCCGCATAGACAGCGAATTTGAGGGAGGTCCCGTCAGACACCTCTTTGACATAGGCGACATGATCCATTCCGAGCATTTCGAAATCGGTCGACGACATCGGGTTAAATTCTGTTTCACTAGCTTGCATTCTATTGCTCCACTTTTACTGGTTGGCCTGACCGTCTGCGGCCCGCCTTATGCTTCCGTCAGGAAGCCTTCTCTTCCGGTTCGATATCGATCGCCCTGAGATCGGGCCGCTGGTGTGCCTGTGACGTCTTGATTTCGATCGTGCGGGTCTGGGTTTCGACAACTGGCCGTTTGATGTTGATATGCAACAGACCGTTATCGAGTTCTGCGCCGACAATCTCTATTCCTTCCGCCAGGACAAAAGAACGCTGGAACTGCCGTGCGGCGATCCCACGATGCAGAAATTCCCGCTCGGGGTCGTCGATCTGCCGGCCGCGAATAACCAGCTGTGTATCTTCGATCGAAACCGAGAGCTGATCCCTGGCAAACCCGGCGACGGCAAGTGAGATGCGAATATCGTCTTCGCCCACGCGCTCAATATTATAGGGCGGGTAACCGTCCGAAGATGATTTAGATACCCGGTCGAGCGCGCGTTCGAGATCATCGAACCCCAGCAGAAACGGGCTGTTAAAAAGCGAAAGTCGCGCCATATCGATTCCCCTCATCTGAGCGAGTAATCACGTTTACGGACCCTGCAGAGGCGCCCGGTTCCGTAAATATGTGGTTTGGCACTCGGATATTCAAGATGGTGGGCCTTTTGTTGGTGACGACCTAGGGGCCTCCGTTGCGGGTAGATAAAAGAGCGGCAGCCTGGTCATGCGCTTCGGCAGCCTGCTCCTTCAGGGATTTCTCCGCGGATACCATGTAGGACAGGAGTGTCTTTACGCTCCATTCCCGTTCCACCCGTTCGCAAAACTCCGGATCGAGCATCAGCCCGCGGATTTTTACGTATTGGGTAAACTCCAGAAGTTTGGAATACCCGTCCACCAGCCCCTGCAGATCGACAGGCAGGTCGCCCGCGGTTTTGGGTGCGTCCGGCTGGCCGGCCGGGTCTGCGGTGCCGCGCCCGCTCCCGCTTTGGGATTCATCGCCATTCGAGAGAGTGCGCATCTGGGCTTCGAGCAGCACGACTTTCTCCAACCATTCGGGGCGACGCGACAACATCGATTCAACGACCGATACCGTCAGAGAGAGCGTCGCTGCGATGATCATGCAGACAAACTGCTTGGCGAGTTCGTACAGGTCCTTCACTACTTTACTCCAGGGAACGGGCTGACAGCCTTTATTAACGCATCACCGCCTGAAATTTGTCTTAACGGGCGATAAGGTAAACATCAGCCAGTTATTTAAAAATTGAAACAATTTCATAAATAATAAACATCGAACCCTATTTATAAATAATGTTCTCGAAATATATTTATGTCTGAATATACCTAGATATATTCAGGTGTAATAAATGAAAAATAAAAATTATAACTGGTCTGTCGGGATATTGTCGCGTCCAGATCCCAATTTCGTGTTGTGGATACTTATGTGCTACAGCGCAATTATTGCGTCGGCATTCTTCGCGCTGTAGAAAATTATTCTTCAGGATTTGCGGCCGGTTGCGATGAAAAGCGGGTCCGTACGGCCTGGCCGGGGTGAGATATCTGCGACCTCTACACCGTCGAACTGTTGTGCGGCGTGGAGGTATTCAGCGACAAGGCGTCGGTGGGCAGCGTCACCTGCGGTGCGCCATATCGCGACGGCCTTTGTCGGAAACATCCTATTTGAAAACGACACGGCCACCCGTCCGCCCGGGCGCAGAATGCGGCCGATTTCGGCGAAAACAGTCACCGGGCTGACGAGGTACTGGACCGACACAGCGATCAGGCAGGCATCGAAAGATGCATCCTCCAGGGGGAGCACCTGCGTTTTATTGAGATTTTGCAGAAAAAACTCATCGAGCTGCGGATTCGCCTCGAGCTCGGTTTCGTTCATACCATGTCCGACGACCCGTCCCGGCACCAATGCCACGGGCAGATGGGAAACACAGCTCGACATCAGGTCGAGGATCCGGTCGCCGTCCCGGAGGGTTTCGGCATAATACGCTGACAACGCCGCGCAGGCGGCGTCGTCGATATGAGTCACCAGCCGGGGCATGGTGTAAAACAACTCATCCGGCTTTTCGTCGACCCGGGTAAAATCCGCATCTGCAAATGGCCGGCGTCCGCCTTCGGTCATTCGGGTGGTCATTCGGGCGGTCTTCCCGGATTGCCTGCGGCCGGGCTCAGAACTCGTTGCCCATCGCCCTGCGGGCAAAATATTCCCATGCCCGCTCCATCGCCAAAGGGCCGATCAGCGTTTCCGGGGTGAGTTCTATCTCTTCCGGGCTGAGATACTTGACGTCTCCGAGCGGCATGGCCTGCAACTGCAGTTTCGCGTTCACCTGCGTATAGATGGCCGTCAGGACGACCTCCTTGATTCCGCCGCCGGCAATCGCGCAGCCATGGCCGCGCATCAGCACAACGCGCGCAGGCCCCATCGTCTCCGCCAGATCCCGCGCCTGGTCCATAGTCGTGACGAGCAGAGAGGTCGCGCCGAATTTGTCCTCAATATCCCAAACCGGAACCTGATCGCCGATCACGCCGGTGACATGCATCACCGGCCGCAGCGGTGTTTTTGTGATGCTGAACGGAATGATCGCCTGGGCATGATTGTGGACAACCGACTGGACATCGGGCCGCCGCTCATAAATCCCGCCGTGAATATGGCGTTCGGCGTATGGCTTGCGGTCATCGCCTCCGACGATATCGCCTTGCAGCGTGAACTCCATGATATCGTCCATGGTGACAAGCTCGGGACTTCGCGATCGGGCCAGCAGGTAGTGGTCCGGATTATCGGGATGGCGGATGCTGACATGACCAAAGGCATCGACGACATCCTCTGACGCCAGAATACGATTGGCCACAACGATTTCCCGCAACGCATCGATCAGACCGGACATAAGGCTCACTCCCCGTTTACGCCCCGTCTTTTGCGGGAGCACGCACCACCCCATCTTTTGCGGGGACACAAACGGAGTTTTAGCACGCGCCTGCCGGCGGCGCGAAGGCCGTTATCCTGCGCGTGTTAGTTCAGTGCCGAGACCAGGTCGCGCAAGGTACGATTTTCCGTCTCGAGATCGGCCAGATGGAATTTAACAATATCCCGGATACTGACGACGCCGATAACCCCGCCATCGACAACCACGGGAAGGTGGCGAATATTGCTGTCCGACATGATTTTGGCGATTTCACCAACTTCATGTTCAGGTGTGCAGGTAATGAGTTCGCGCGTCATGACCTCTGACACCACCGTTGCCGCATCCCCCGGCCCGGAGGCGAAATACCGGGCAATATCGCGTTCGGTCAGGATACCGGCGAGTGATCCATCCTCCGACAGCACGACCAGGGCGCTGATGGACTGATCTATCATCAGTTCGGTCGATTCACGGATGTCAGTATCCGGTAGAATCGTCAGAAGGACGTCGGATTTATTATTCAGAAGGTCGCGAATTAACATGGGATAGCCTCTTGGTCAGTCGTTATCGAAAAGTGCATCCATCTCCGACAGCACGTCGTCCAGCGCTGCCAGAGGTAGGTCGGGTTGCTGTGTTTCGGTCGTTTCGGTTTTGGTAATTTCAGTCGCTATCGTTTCGCGGCCGCTCTGCCGGGTCAGGGCCGCCGAAAGCATGTTCGGGTCGATCGGTTTCGACACGTAATCGTCCATTCCGGGGGCAAGATACGATTCGCGATCGCCGACCATCGCATTTGCGGTCATGGCGATGATGGGAACATCCGCATTTGGGCCCGGGAGGCGTCGGATTTTCTGGGTGGCGTCGATCCCGCTCATGTGCGGCATCTGAACGTCCATCAGGACGACATCGTATTGCTTCTGGGAGGCCATCATGAGAGCTTCGACGCCGTCATTGGCGATATCGATCTCGTGACCGCCTTTCGACAGCATTGCCATGGCGACGCGTTGATTCACGTTATTGTCTTCCGCAAGTAAAATCCGAAGACTGCTGCCATCCGGATTTATTGCTTCATCGTCGGGCGAAAGCAGATCCCTTTCATCGCGGGTTGCCTCGTTCGAGACGGCGGCCAATGCCGCTGACAACCGGCTGGGACGTATCGGCTTGCTCAAATATTCGTCAACGACCGGGTTTATTTGTCTGGCGGCTTCCCCGGAAAGACCACGATTGGTCACCAGGATGAGACGTGTTGCGGGTGCCGCGTCGTCCAGTCTCAACGTTTTACAGATTGATATACCGCTCGTCCGGTCAATATCCTGATCAATCAGGATCGCTTCAAATTGCCGGCCGTCCTTCGTTGCCTTTTCTACTTCAGATTTCGCCGCGTCGGCATTCACCACCGCGGTCACCGTATAATCAAAAGCCTCCAGCTGGCGGATGAGGGCCATCCGGCTAACGTCGTTCACGTAGGCGACGAGCGCGCGCGGCGTTTTCTGCGAGTCCGGCGCGGTTGTGGGGATCGCCGGCTGATGCACCTCATTTTCACAGCGCTCGAGATTGATCTCGAACCAGAAAGTACTTCCTTTGCCCTCGACGCTATCGACGTCGATCCGTCCGCCCATCAGTTCGACGATCTGTTTGCAGATTGCGAGACCGAGTCCCGTCCCGCCGAACCGGCGGGTTGTTGACGCATCGGCCTGCACGAACTTTTCGAACAGCTTGTTCTTGGCCTCTTCGCTCAGGCCGATACCCGTATCTGCGACCTCGACGCGGCATCTTACCTTGCTGTCGTCCTCATCGACGATATCGGCGGATATCGAGACGGCCCCCTGTGACGTGAATTTGACGGCGTTGGATGCGAGGTTCAGCAGGATTTGCCGCAGCCGACCGGAGTCGCCCAGGAACCGACGGGATAGTTCGGGCGCAATAAACGTCGCGATCTCCAGGCTCTTGTCGCTGGCCTGGCTTTCTATCAGTTCGATCACGCCCTCAAATGTTGCCGCGGGCGACATCGGCACTGATTCCAGGTCGAGTTTGCCGGCCTCGAGCTTCGAGAAATCCAGAATGTCATTGATGATCGTCAGGAGCGCCTGACCGGATGTGGCAATAATTTCGGCCTGATCGCGCTGCTCTTCATCCAGCCGTCCTTCCAGCAGCATGCTGGCCATGCCGAGAATACCATTCATTGGCGTCCGGATTTCATGGCTCATCGTGGCCAGGAATTCCGATTTTGCGCGATTCGCCGATACGGCGGCCTGGGCTGCGGACTCCGCTTCTTCCTTCGCGACCTTCAGCGAAAATTCGAACTGCTTGCGTTCCGTAATGTCCTGCACGATCGCCGCGAATGAAAGCGGTGTTTCGTTACGCATCAGCTGCAGGTTGATCGATACGTCGTAATAGGTACCGTTCTTGCGGCGGTGAATTGTTTCGATCTGGACCGAAGATTGTTCGCCATTGCGCAGCGGCGCCAGCAGGGCTCCAAAGTTTTCATCATTGTATTCGGGCTTGATGTCCAGCGGCGTCATGGTCATCAGTTCTTCGGCGGAATAACCCAGATTCTCGCACGCGCCCCGATTCACCTGAAAGAAGTTCAGGCCTTTTTCGTCGAAGACATATACCTCATTCGATGAATCATCGACGATACGGCCGAGACGCGTGCTGAGCTGTTCAGCTTCGCGGCGGCCCGTGATATCGCGGTTCATGACGAGATGGGCCTTCTGGCCGTCCCAGTCTATCGGCAGGCCGGCTACTTCCACCTCGACCACCGACCCGTCGAGCCGGACCCGCCGGGACTCATACCAATCGTTTGTCTGATGTCTGTTCAGGCTACCACGCATATCGCGCAGCTCCAGCCTGTCATCACGATGAAAAAATGCGTCACTTTTCATGCCGAGTAAATCATCCGGACTGTCGGCACCGAATAACGTGGCCGACGCCGCATTGGCGAACACGATGGCCCCGTCAATGTGGACACGGATCGCATCCGGCGAGGCGTCAATCAGCCGTCTGTAGCGGGTCTGACTCTCTTCAAGACGCTTTGATGCTTCAAGCTTTTCAGTGATATCGCGGGTGACGAGAAGACTTGCTTTCTCACCGTCCCATTCGATCGGAATGGCAGCCGATTCCACGTCGACGCGGGACCCGTCGAGCCGGATTCTCGCGGTCTGACGCCAGGCCGCAAATTCCTGCCTGTCCACCATCTCCTGCCGGACGCGTACTTGCTCAAGTTCTTCCGGTGGCGAGAAATTCGCCGGCTGTCCGATCAGGTCGTCGGGCGACGTTGCGCCGAGAATTTTTGCCTCCGCCTCATTGGCATAAATCACGTGTCCATCGCGATTCACGCGAATGCCGTCGGGCATAATGTTGAGCAGCGACAAATAGCGCGCCTCGCTGTCCCGCAGGGCAAGTTCAACCTCTTTTCGATCGGACAGGTCGACGATCCCGACAATGGCGGCGTTCTGGCCGTTCCACATGACCGCGGCGGCCGCGGCTTCGCCGTAAAATTCCGATCCGTCTGCGCAGACAAACCGGAATTCCAGCGGTGCGTTCCGTTCGCCGGAATTCGTCCGCTTCAGCCGACCGTTTCGTACCATGTCCCGTTGGCTCTCGTGAACGATGTCCCATGATGTAACGCCAATGACCCCGTCCAGGCTGCCATAGCCGAACTTTTCGAGCATTGCCGAGTTGGCATAAACGATGCTGCCTTCGACGTGGACGACCATCGGATACGGCATGAAATCGACCAGCTGGCGATGACGGGCCTCACTCTCTGCCAGTGCCTCGAGAAAGAGGCGCTGTTTCCGATGCTGACGAATATAGACGAACGCGAGTGCCAGGCAGAAAAGACCGAAGATGCTGCCCAGTCCGAGCAATGCATATCGGGTTTTACGGGCAACGTTTTCGGCGAGCGTAGATACATCTACGTAGGTACCGACCGCTCCAAGAAACTCCCCGTCCCGCATGACCGGAACAAAGGCTTCACCATAGACGGCGGGGACATTCCCAAGCCCGTCGCTATAGCCGATTCTGGTATATATTTCGCCCTGGGAGACGACATCGCGGAAGAATTCGGTGTTTACGGTGGATCCGATCGAACCCGGGTTGGATGCCAGGTTTACCGTTCCGTCTTCGCCAAGGATCCGATAACTGAAGACATCTCCGACATGCTTTGCGGTGTTCAGGACTTTGTAGTCATGAGGGCTCAGCGCGTCGCCTTTAACGAAGCGTTCGAGATCCTGGACGTCGTTACTGATGAAATGCGCCCAGTTTCGCGCCTGTGTCGTTGCCTCATATTCCAGAATTTCGACAGCCGCAAAGCGCATCGCCGTCCACAGGACCAGGACCGTTGCCACGGCGATGACCGCGACACTGGCAATCAACCGTTTTTCGAGGCGGTTACTCGGCGATTTTTGTTCTTCTGCCGTGAAATGAGGCATGGGGCACTCGGTGCTTGCGATACCCCAAACTTACGCGCGCCGATTTAAACTGTGGTGAAGAGACATAGTAAAGCGAGTGTTAACCGCCCAATTCGTCCCGCGAAGGTATTGCGGACACGAAACATGATACAGATACGAAACAAGGGCTTAGCCGTTTCCAGCTAAGCCCTTGTTTTTCTTGGTGGAGCCAGACGGAATCGAACCGACGACCTCTACAATGCCATTGTAGCGCTCTCCCAACTGAGCTATGGCCCCGAACTTGTTTTATCTGCCCGGCAGAGCCGGGAAAGCGCATCGGGTGACGCCTGAATTCCGCGGCGCGCACTCTATGAATGCGAACGCCCCGCGGCAAGACTTATTTTTCGTCAGCTCTCGAGATTAGAATCGCCGTCTTTCGCTTTCTCCAGAACTTCGGAGACGTCAGGGTCGGATGCGATTGCATCGTCGTCGTCGTCGCCCGGAATGACGTCGTCATCATCGTCATCGTCCAGATCGATCGCGGCGTCGTCGATTTCCAGTGCGTCGTCGGCAACGGCCTCTTCCGCATCATCGGTTTCTGCTGCTTCTTCCAACGGTACGGCCGCGGCTGCTTTGGCCTTGCTCGCGGCAGCAGCCCGCGCCCGGCGCGGACGAACCATTGCAAGCGGATCGAACTCCGCCTCGCAGCTAGGACAAACGATCGGATCGCGCTGCATATCGTAAAAGCGCGCGCTGCATCCAAGGCAGGTCCGCTTCAGCCCCCATTCCGGCTTCGCCAAAAGCTGTCTCCATCAAATTCTGTAATCGGTCGGGACCCTTTCCCATGTTCGGCGAGGTCTGTCAAAAGCAAAATCATCCCCGTGCTTGCGGCCCGCGCCGATTATGGTAGAGACGGGGCTGATCAATTGGCCTTTAAATGGCGCTTTGAGCGCATTCAGGATGACGCCGTGAGCAAACTTGTTTCCCAGCCCGCACCGGCTTTAAAAGGCCATGTCGTTGTTCCAGGCGACAAGTCCATCTCGCACAGAGCGTTGATGATCGGCGCCTCGGCGGTCGGTGAGACACAAATTCGGGGATTGCTCGAGGGCGAAGACGTCCTGTGCACGGTCGGGGCCCTTCAGGCTCTCGGCGCGCAAATCGAGAAACGCGGCGATGTGTGGTCGGTGACCGGTGTCGGTGTCGGCGGGTTTTCGCCGCCGGATGATATTGTCGACGTCGGCAATGCCGGCACGGCAGCGCGGTTATTGATGGGACTGCTCGCAACCCAGGACCTGAAAGTGCATCTCACAGGAGATGCGTCGCTGCGGTCGCGCCCGATGAACAGGGTTATCGTGCCGCTTTCTCAGATGGGGGCTGCCTTCGATGCGCGGGAAGGCGGCCGCATGCCGCTTGTGCTGCACGGCGCGCCGGAACCGATCCCGATCGAATACGATGTGCCGGTGCCGTCCGCGCAGGTGAAATCGGCCATTCTGCTGGCGGCGCTCAACACACCCGGCACGACCACCGTGACAGAGCGCGAAGCCACACGGGACCACACCGAAAACATGCTCCGGTCGTTTGGCGCCGACATTGAGGTTGCGGTGACGGATGACGGGGGGCGGCAGATCGCGGTTACCGGATTTGCCGAGCTGACCGCAACGGATGTCACGGTGCCCGGCGACCCGTCCTCGGCGGCCTATCCCGGTGTGGCGGCGTTGATCGTGCCGGGGTCCGTGGTGACGGTTGAAAATGTCGGCATGAATCCGCTGCGCGCCGGTCTATTCGAGACATTGCGTGAAATGGGCGCGGATCTGACATATGCAAATGAACGCGAGGCTGCCGGCGAACAGGTGGCCGACGTGACGTTTCGGTATGGCCCGCTGACCGGTGTCGATATTCCGGCAGCCCGGGCGCCGTCCATGATCGACGAATACCCCATCGTTGCCGTTGCGGCGTCTGTCGCGTCCGGCGAGACGCGGATGCGTGGACTGGCGGAACTTCGGGTCAAGGAAAGCGATCGGTTCAAGGCGATCCTCGACGGTCTTGCCGCATGCGGTGTCACGGCGCGGGCGGAGGGCGACGACATCGTCATCCAGGGCTGCGACGGCACACCCGCCGGCGGCGCTGAAATCGCCGTCAATCTCGATCACCGGATCGGCATGTCGTTTCTTGTGCTCGGCCTGGCGACGCAGAACCCGGTATCGATCGACGATGCGGCGGCAATCGGTACAAGTTTCCCTGGTTTTGTCGATCTGATGAACGGGATCGGTACAGATATCTCCGAGGCCGGCGCCTGATGTGCAGTCCCGTCGTTATCGCTGTCGACGGCCCGGCGGCAAGCGGCAAGGGAACGCTCGCCCGGCGCCTCGCCGCGGAACTGGAATACGCCTATCTCGACACCGGTCTGCTTTATCGCGCCATCGGCCTCGCACTGATCAGAGCGGGGCAGGATCCGGCAGACGAAAATGCAGCGGCCGAGGCGGCGATGGTTTTCGATGCGGCGATGGCGGATTTTACCGATCCGTCACTCCGGGACGAGGAAACCGGGAAAGCGGCGGGTATTGTCGCGGCGATCCCGGCCGTGCGTGCCGCCCTCGTTGAGGTGCAGCGCCGGTTTGCGGCGAATCCGCCGGGCGGCGCACCGGGCGCGGTCCTCGACGGCCGCGATATCGGCACAGTGATTTGCCCGGATGCAGACCATAAATTCTTCATCGAGGCCGATATCGGCGAACGCGCACGCCGCCGGGTTAAAGAGTTGCAGGATCGGGGCGATGCGGTTATACCTGCGCGCGTTCTGCAGGAAATGAAAGAACGTGACGAGCGGGATCGTACCCGCGCCGTCGCACCTCTGGCACCAGCAGCTGACGCGTCTGTCGTTAACACGACAAATCTAAACGCAGATGCCGCATTCGCCTTGGCAATGTCTCTCATCCGATAGCAGAACATATGGAACAGATATTGGGGTCTTAAGGACCGCGGCCCGCGAGGGTGTGCGGCCCACTGGCGTTCGTGTCGTTTCAGGAAGGGAAAATCAGGACACATCATGGCTACAGATATGACAAATATGGCGGACGGAGGTCTCAAAGAAGACTTCGCTGCCCTGCTGGAGGAAAGCTTCGGCGACGGCAACCTGACTGAAGGTTCCGTAATCAAGGGAACGGTTCTTTCGATCGACGGAGATAACGTGTTGATCGATGTCGGCCTGAAATCCGAAGGGCGCGTCGCGCTCAAGGAATTCGGCATGCCGGGCCAGCCCGCGGAGATTGAGGTCGGCGATGTCGTCGACGTCTATCTGGAGCGGATGGAAAACAAGAACGGCGAGGCTGTTCTCAGTCGTGAGCGCGCCCGTCGTGAAGAGGCATGGACGCTTCTTGAAATTGCGTTCGAGAAAACCGAACGCGTCAGCGGCACGATCTTCGGTCGGGTCAAAGGCGGCTTTACGGTCGATCTTTCCGGCGCCGTGGCATTCCTGCCGGGTAGCCAGGTTGATGTCCGCCCGATCCGCGATATCGGCCCGCTGATGGGGACGCCGCAGCCGTTCCAGATCCTCAAAATGGATCGCCGGCGCGGCAATATCGTGGTTTCGCGCCGCGCCGTTCTGGAAGAATCCAGGGCCGAACAGCGCAACGAGCTTCTTGCCAACCTCAAGGAAGGCCAGATTCTCGAGGGAATGGTCAAAAACATCACCGATTACGGCGCGTTCGTCGATCTCGGCGGTGTGGACGGATTGTTGCATGTCACCGATATCGCGTGGCGCCGCATCAACCATCCGACCGAAGCTCTGTCGATTGGTCAGACCGTCAAGGTTCAGGTCATTCGATACAATTCCGAAACCCAGCGTATCTCGCTCGGCATGAAGCAGCTTGATGCGGATCCGTGGGAAGGTGTGGAACTGAAATACCCGGTCGGCACCAAGTTCACCGGCCGTGTCAGCAACATCACCGACTACGGTGCGTTCGTGGAACTGGAACCTGGCGTCGAAGGCCTTGTCCATGTTTCCGAAATGAGCTGGACCAAGAAAAACGTGCATCCTGGCAAAATCGTCTCTACGAGCCAGGAAGTCGACGTCATGGTGCTTGAAGTCGATCCGCAGAAGCGGCGGATCAGCCTTGGCCTCAAACAGTGCCACGACAACCCCTGGGATTCCTTCGCGGCGGACTTCCCGTCCGGGCAGGAAATCGAAGGCGAGATCAAGAACATCACCGAATTCGGTCTGTTCGTCGGTCTGGCCGGGGATATCGACGGCATGGTGCATCTGTCCGACCTGTCTTGGGAGATGGACGGCGAAGAAGCCGTCAAGAACTACGAGAAAGGCCAGATGGTCAAAGCCCGCATTCTCGACGTCGATGTCGAGAAAGAGCGGATCAGCCTTGGCATCAAGCAGCTCACGGACGATCCCTATGCATCCGCTATGGACGGCATCACCAAAGGCGACACGGTTACCTGTACGGTTACCGCTGTTAGCGACGGTGGGCTTGAGGTTTCGGTCTCCGGCGGTCTGCCCGGCTTTATTCGCCGTGCCGATCTGTCCCGCGAACGCAGCGAGCAACGTCCCGACCGTTATGCGGTTGGCGACCGGATCGATGCGCGGATCACCAATATCGACAAGCGGGATCGCAAGCTCAACCTGTCGGTCAAGGCCCATGAAATGGCCGAGGAGAAGCAGGCAATGGCGGAATATGGTTCGTCCAATTCCGGCGCCAGCCTCGGTGATATCCTTGGGGCAGCGTTGACCCGGGCACGTGAAGACGGCGACGGGGGCGAAGACGCACCTGCCGCTGAGGCCGCGCCCGCTGCAGAAGCACCTGCTGAAGCGGCACCTGCCGAAGCAGCACCTGCCGAAGCAGCACCTGTCGAAGAGGCGCCTGCTGAAGAGGCACCTGCCGAAGAACCGGCAGCGGAAGAACCCGCTGCCGAGACCAGCGACGACGAGCCGGAGAAATCCTAATCGGCTATGCGCGCTGATCCGCATACACCCATGATGATCGGGGTCGCAGGCTGATGGCCTACGACTCCGATTATCTCGTCGATCGTCGCCGGCTTAAACGCCGGTTGACGTTCTGGCGGGTGGTTGCGGTTGTTGCGATCGTCGGCGCTATTGCGGCGGCGTATGGACGACTGGGTGATACCGTCGTCGGTGGCGACTTTATCGCCCGCGTGAATATTCAGGGCATTATTGTCCAGGACGATCAGCGGCTCAAAGCGCTTCGGGACCTTTCCAAAAATGATGCCGTCAAAGCAGTAATCCTGCGGATAGACAGCCCCGGCGGCACCATCGTCGGTGGTGAAACGCTGTACCGTGCGGTCCTCGATCTGGCCAAGGAGAAGCCCGTTGTCGCCGTCATGGACGGCGTTGCGGCCTCGGCGGCCTATATGACCGCGATTGCCGCTGACAGGCTGTTCGCCCGTGAAGGAACGCTGACGGGGTCGATCGGCGTCATCCTTCAGACGACCGAGGTCACCGAACTTCTCAAAATGATCGGCGTGTCGGCTCGCTCCTTTAAAAGCGGATCGTTGAAGGCATCCCCGTCGCCGGTCGAGCGCATCACGCCCGAAGTCGAAGCGGCGACACAGGCGTTGATCGACGAAATGTATCGCATGTTCCGCGATATGGTTCTGGAACGCCGCAAGATGAAACCGGCGGAAGAGGCCAAGTTCGCGGACGGACGCATCTTTACAGGTCGGCAGGCATTGAGGAACGGCCTGATCGATGAAATCGGTGGCGAGCAGGCAGCGATTACCTGGCTCGAAAACGAAAAAAATGTCCCCGAAGACCTGACCGTGCGCAAAGTGAACCTGCGCCGCGATGTCGACAATTTGTTTGAACGACTGGATAGTCTGGCGCGAAAAACGATTTTGTCAGAACGACTTACCCTTGACGGGTTGATTTCGGTCTGGCACCCTCAACTTCGTTAATTGGGGGTTATCCCGGCAGCATAAAATCGCTGGCTGACGGATTTGAGAAATATTTTTCCGTGAAGTCGGATGCAGAGAACAAGAAGCTCCGGAACGCGGAAGGGGACGCGATAGATGACAAAGTCCGAACTTATTTTGAGGTTGGCGGAAAGTAATCCGCATCTATACCAACGCGACGTGGAGCGCATTGTGTCCACGATTTTTGATGAAATTTCGACAGCCCTTGCCCGCGGAGACCGGGTGGAGCTTCGTGGTTTTGGCGCATTTTCCGTCAAAACCCGCGATGCGCGCACCGGTCGTAATCCGCGCACGGGCGAATCCGTTCATGTTGCGAAGAAATTCGTGCCGTTTTTCAAATCCGGCAAGGATCTGCGCGACCGACTGAACGACCGGAAGTAGCAGTGGCTGCGGGGCGCCGCCCGATTGTCCGATATATCCGGCTTCTTCGTGCTCCTATCCCCGAAATGCCCGGAATCTCCGAAGCCTCCCGACCGCAGATATTTCAGGAAGCACATTGATGCGTCAGCTGTTTGGCATCCTCGTTTTCATACCGCTGGCATTGATCATCGGTATTTTTGCAGTCGAAAACCAGGGGCCGCTTGCGCTTGAAATCTGGCCGTTGCCGGGAGTTCAGGAAATGTGGGCGTCGGTCTGGATTCTGGGCCTTCTGGCAATCGGTATCATCATCGGCCTCACAATTGGCTGGCTCGCGGGCGGCAGCACCCGGCGGCGCGCTCGCCGGGCTGAACGCCTGACCCGCACGCTTGAACGCCAACTCTCGGCGCGCGATGCAGAACCCGCCACCGTCGCTGAAAGTGTCCCGCAGAACACCGCTCCGGGTGCGCCCGGCGGGGCCTTACCGGCCCCTTCCAGCCGCGCGGCGCAGGTCGCCCGGGTTGAAGACTAACCTCCTCCTGCGCGTCGGATTTTCCCTGGCAGGCCCATCGGTCTGTGAACGGTGGGGAAAATGATCTATTAAATCGTCATCACCGTTTCCGGGACTGAATTGATGACTGAAATATCGCCGATTGACCGCATATTCTGCGCCGTCGACACGCCAAAACTGGACGATGCGCTGATGCTGGCGGACCTTCTGGTCGGCGAAGTCGGTGCCATCAAGCTCGGCAAGGAGTTCTTCACGGCCCACGGGCCGGACGGCGTGAAGCGTATTGCCGATTGTGGCCACAAGATATTCCTCGATCTTAAATTTCATGACATTCCGAACACGGTCGCCGGCGGTATCCGGGCGGCACTGCGGTTGAACTGCGCGGTGATGACCGTCCATGCCTCCGGCGGGCCCGCGATGCTCATCGCTGCGCGGGATGCCGCCGCTGAAGCAGGCCCGAAAAGGCCGAAGATCGTCGCGGTGACCGTGTTGACCAGTCTCGACGATGCGGATCTTGCCGCTGTCGGCCAGCAGGGCCCGGCGGCGGATCAGGTGCTTCGGCTTGCCCGCCTCACCCAGGCGGCAGGCGTCGACGGGGTGGTTTGTTCGCCGCACGAGGTCGCGCTGTTGCGCCGTGAAATGGGCGCGGACTTCGCGCTGGTTGTTCCCGGGGTGCGCCCGGACTGGGCAGGCGCAGACGATCAGAAACGCATCATGACCCCGGGCGAAGCCGTGACCGCTGGCGCCAACCATCTGGTTATCGGACGGCCGATCACCAAGTCAGACGATCCCGTTGGTGCTGCCCGGCGCATTGCCGACGAGATCGCGAAAGCGATCGTGTGACAGTCGACGCCAAAATCTGCGGCGTCAGCGACAGGGCGGCGATCGATGCCTCGGTCGCGGGCGGTGCGCGCTATGTTGGTTTCGTTTTTTTTCCGCGGTCACCCCGCCACGTGACCCCGGTCCAGGCCGCAGATCTGTCCGCGTTGTTACCCGAAAGTGTCGTTCCGATAGCCCTTGCCGTGGATCCGGACGACGATCTGATTGCGGAAATAGATGCGCAGGCCGGCGTAACGATGTTTCAGCTCCACGGAGATGAAAACCCGGCGCGTGTGGCAGAAATCAAATCGCGTACCGGCAAACGGATCATGAAGGCGATAAAGGTATCGGACGCATCGGATTTTGAGGCGGCTGCGGCCTATCTGGGTGTTGCCGATATGCTGCTTTTCGATGCCAAACCGCCGCCGGACATGGTGAACGCGTTGCCTGGCGGCAATGCCGTTTCGTTCGACTGGACGCTTTTGGCCGGTCGAAAGTGGCCGCTGCCGTGGATGTTGTCCGGCGGGCTCGATCCGGACAACGTCGCCGCGGCAATCAGGGTTTCGGGCGCGGCGGCTGTCGATGTTTCGTCCGGCGTGGAGCGCGCACCGGGCGTCAAGGACGCCGCCCGTATTGCGGAATTTCTGGAGGCCGTAAAACACGTACGATAAGCTCTGTGCCTTCGCGAATTCGTGCGCTAAACATCCCCTCATGACCGATTCACTAAACACATACCGCGCCGGGCCCGACGAGAACGGGCATTTCGGTATTTATGGCGGCCGCTACGTTGCAGAGACGCTTATGCCGCTGTTGCGCGAGGTCGAAGAAGCGTACGAGACGGCAAAGGCCGATCCTGCGTTCCGCGCCGAATTCGACGATCTGATGACCCATTATGTCGGGCGGCCCAGCCCGCTGTATTTCGCGTCGCGGATCACGGAACACTGCGGCGGCGCCAAGGTCTACTTCAAGCGCGACGAGCTCAATCATACCGGCGCGCACAAGATCAACAACACGCTCGGACAGGTATTGCTGGCGCGTCGGATGGGCAAGACCCGCGTTATCGCCGAGACCGGTGCGGGACAGCACGGTGTTGCCACGGCGACGGTCTGCGCGCTGTTTGGCATACCCTGCGTCGTCTACATGGGCGCGGTCGATATTGAGCGCCAGAAACCGAATGTTTTTCGTATGAAGCTGCTGGGCGCCGAAGTGGTGCCGGTCAGTTCGGGCTCATCCACCCTGAAGGACGCGATGAACGGTGCCCTGCGGGACTGGGTCGCCCATGTTGACGACACATTCTACGTTATTGGCACTGTGGCCGGGCCGCACCCCTACCCGGCGATGGTCCGGGATTTCCAATCGGTGATCGGCATAGAGACACGCGAACAGATCATGGCGGCCGAAGGCCGGCTGCCCGACACACTCGTCGCCTGCATCGGTGGCGGCTCGAATGCGATGGGTCTGTTCCATCCGTTCCTCGACGATGACGGCATCAGTATCATCGGTGTCGAAGCGGCGGGCGACGGCATCGACACCGACCGTCATGCAGCGTCGCTGTCTGGCGGAAGCCCAGGCGTATTGCACGGCAACCGTACCTACCTGCTGCAGGACGATGACGGACAGATTGCCGAGGCGCATTCGATTTCAGCCGGTCTCGACTATCCGGGTATCGGGCCGGAACATGCCTGGCTGCACGATAGCGGGCGGGTCGAATATGTGTCGGCGACCGACACCGACGCGCTCGACGCCTTTCAGCTGTGCAGCAAGCTTGAAGGCATTATTCCGGCGCTGGAGCCCGCGCACGCACTCGCGCATGTCCTGCGGATTGCCCCCGACCTGCCGTCGGACCATATCCTTGTCATGAACATGTGCGGCCGTGGCGACAAGGATGTGTTTTCCGTCGCCGACGCACTCGGGGTGACACTATGAGCCGGATCGAAGCCCGTTTTGCCGCCCTCCGTGCCGAGGGGCGTGGCGGGCTTGTGGCCTTCGTGACCGCCGGCGATCCCAATACCGATCTGTCGGTCGAAATTCTCGCCGGATTGCCTGCCGTCGGTGCCGACATCATCGAGCTTGGCATGCCGTTTACCGATCCGATGGCCGATGGTCCGGCGATCGAGCTTGCATCGGGGCGCGCCCTCGCTGCCGGCCAGAACATGATACGGACCCTCGCAATGGTGACCGCGTTCCGCGAGACCGACAATGAAACGCCGATCGTCCTTATGGGGTACTACAACCCGATACATGCCTACGGCCCGGAGAAATTTGCCGCCGATGCCGGGCGTGCAGGCGTGGACGGGCTGATTATCGTCGATCTGCCGCCCGAAGAAGAAGCTGAATTCGCCGTTCCGGCCCGCGCCGCGGGTATGGATATGATCCGCCTGGTCGCGCCGACGACGACGGATGAACGAATCGCGACACTCGTCGAAAAGGCGTCGGGATTCGTCTATTATGTTTCCGTGAGAGGAATTACCGGTACCAGTTCTGCGGCCGTGAGCGATATTGCATCGAACGTGGCGCGCATCCGAAAACAGACGGACCTGCCCATAGCCGTCGGATTCGGTATACGCACGCCGGCTCAGGCGGCGGATGTGGCCGAGGTCGCGGATGCTGCTGTCGTCGGCACGGCGATCGTTGAACACGTTGCCGCGGCGCTAGATGACAACGACGCGCCCGCTGGTGACGTCGTCGGAAATACACTGGGCTACGTATCACAACTTGCCGAAGCGGTCAGATCCGCGCGGGATGGAAACGCTCTATGAACTGGCTGAATAATTACGTGCGACCGAAGATCAGGTCGCTGGTTGGCGTGAAATCCGATGTTCCCGAGAACCTTTGGCTGCAATGTCCATCCTGTGAACAGATGCTCTTTCACCGCGATCTGGAAGACAATCTGAACGTCTGCAGCAATTGCGGCCATCATATGCGGCTGCCCGCTCGCAGACGTCTGGAAACGCTGTTTGACGGCGGCCAGTTTCAGGAAATCGAGCTGCCGGATAACGTCGTCGATCCGCTGAAATTCCGTGACCGGAAACGCTATTCGGATCGGCTGAAGGATTCGCGGTCGGCAACCGGCCGGACCGATGCGATCATCGTTGCGCATGGCGAGGTCGGTGGCCGCAAGACGGTAGTCGCCGTGTTCGACTTTGCTTTTATGGGCGGCTCGATGGGGATTGCCGTCGGTAATGGCATTCTGGCCGGGGCGCAGCTCGCAGTGCTGCAGGATGCGGCCTTTGTGACGATCCCGTCTTCGGGTGGTGCACGGATGCAGGAAGGCATTCTGTCGCTGATGCAGATGCCGCGCACGACAATCGCGGTTCAGCAGGTCAAGGAAGCCGGGCTGCCCTATATCGTCATTCTGGCCGACCCGACGACCGGCGGCGTTACGGCCTCGTTCGCCATGCTCGGCGATATTGCGATGGCCGAGCCTGGGTCTATCATCGGCTTTGCCGGCGCACGCGTTATCGAAGAAACAATCCGTGAAAAACTGCCCGATGGCTTTCAGCGATCTGAATACCTGCTCGAACACGGCATGATCGACATGGTCGTCAAACGGCACGAGCTCAAAGATACGCTCGCCCGGGTCATCGACCTGCTGATGCGCAAGTCGCCCGGTGCCGAAATTGTGCCGATCAAACCGGAAGCCGAAGAAACCGCCCAGGTTGAAGCCGGCGACGACGGCGCAGAAGATGATTCGAAACCTGCAACGGACTGACGCCGTCCTCGAGCGGCTGACGGCGCTCCACCCGAAACTTATTGATCTTGGGCTGGACCGCACGGAGCGGTTGCTGCGCGCTCTTGGAAATCCTGAACAGCAATTGCCGCCGGTTATTCACGTCGCGGGAACCAACGGCAAGGGCTCCACTATTGCCATTATGCGGGCGATCGCTGAAGCGTCGGGCCTGTCGGTGCATACCTATACATCACCGCATCTGATCCGCTTTCATGAGCGTATTGTCCTCAATGGCACGCCGATTGACGAAGCAGCGCTTCTCGCAATTCTGGAAGAGTGCGAAACCGCGAATGACGGTCAACCCGTCACGTTTTTCGAGATCACGACCGCCGCGGCATTTGTCGCCTATGCGCGCACCCCTGCGGATCTGTTGCTGCTGGAGACCGGGCTGGGCGGTCGGTTCGATTCGACCAACGTCATCGGCGCACCGGCGGCCACCGTCATCACGCCGGTGTCGCTGGATCACATGCAGTTTCTCGGCGACACCGTCGAGAAAATCGCGTTCGAGAAGGCCGGTATTCTGAAACCGGGTGTGCCCGGCATCATCGGGCCACAGCAGGCCGGGGCGCTGGCGGTGATTGAAGCCCGTGCCGCAGAAATCGACGTGCCGTTATCGATTTTCGGGATCGACTGGTCTGCGGCGCCCGATGGGGCTGACGACATGATTTATCGTGATGACGAGGGTGAGGTTGTTTTGCCAGCGCCGGCGCTTCCCGGAGCCCATCAGATCGCGAATGCAGGTGCGGCTATCGCCGCGTTGCGCAACTGGAACCCGCGCCATTTCGGGTTTGAGGATTTCGCCGTCGGGATGTCCACAACACGCTGGCCAGGGCGCCTGCAACGGCTTGAGAACGGGCCGCTGACCGGGTTGGCCCCGTCGGGATGGGAGGTCTGGCTCGATGGCGGGCACAATCCCGCCGCCGGCGATGCGCTGGCGGAGACCCTTGCCGGATGGGATCGCAGGCCGACCGTACTGGTCTGCGCAATGCAGGAAAACAAGGATGCCACCGGGTTCATCACGCCGCTGGCAAAGGTCGCGGACCGCCTGATTGCGATAGACCTGCCCGGTACAACGCCCGGTCACCCACCGGACGGTATTGCGGAGACTGCGCGCGCCGCCGGTATCAATGCCGAAATTGTGGACACGCTGGACGCCGCCCTGAAACGCCTGTCAGGCGCACCAGGGCGGGTACTGATCTGCGGATCGCTTTATCTTGCGGGAGATGTCCTGGACCGCAACGCAGCTTAGTCCTGCGTCTTAAGCCAGCCCCGCCGACATCACGCTGTTCAGCCGCCGCGAAAATGCTGCCGGGTCCGGCACTTTTTCACCTTCGATGATCCGGGCCTGGTCGAGCAACAGCCATGCGGCGTCTTCGACCTTCGGGCCCGCCCCGTCTTTGCCCACCGATTCGGCGAGCGAGGCGACAAGCGGGTGGCGCGGATTGATCTCCAGGATGCGTTTGAACGCCTGATCAAGCTGGTTGTGCTGTTTGAGCATCCGCTCGATACGAAGGTCCATATCGCCTTCATCGGAGACGAGGCAGACCGCGCTGTCGGTCAGCCGCTCCGACACGCGGACATCCTTTACCTCTTCGTCGAGGGTCAGTTTGAACATCGCGATCAGCGCGTCCACCTTGCCTTCATCGAAGCTTTCGGGTTTGTCTTCTTCTTTGTCGTCCGATGGAGCTGCGGCGACCTTGTCGAGATCCGCCCCTGCACGGGTCGCAGATTTAAAGGGTTTGCCCTCAAATTCGCCAACCGCCGGCAGCCAGAATTCATCCACCGCGTCGGTCAGCAACAGGACCTCGATACCCTTTGCGGCAAAACCCTCGAGCTGGGGGCTTTTGCGGATCTGGTCGATTTCGTCGCCGGAGATGTAATAGATCGCATCCTGGCCTTCTTTCATCCGTCCGACATAGTCGGTAAGGCTGATCAGGTCGTCGCCGCCGGTTGTCGACTGGAACCGGCAGATTTTCTGGATGGCGTCGCGGTTTTCTGCGTCTTCGTAAAGGCCTTCCTTTATGACGGCACCAAAATCGTCCCAGAAGGTTTTGTATTCATCCGGCGCTTTATCGGCCTTTTTGCCGAGTTCGGTCAGGACACGCTTGACGATGGCCGACCGCATGCGCGCGATCATCGGGTTGTTCTGCAGAATCTCCCGGCTGACATTCAGCGGCAGGTCTTCCGAATCCACGACGCCCCGCAGGAACCGCAGCCAGGCCGGCACCAGTCCTTCGGCTTCGTCGGTGATAAAGACGCGCTTTACGTATAGACGGATGCCGTGCTTGCGGCTCGGATCGAACAGATCGAATGGCTTGGCCGATGGCAGGAAGATCAGGTTGGTATATTCCAGCGTGCCTTCGACCCGCCAGTGAAGATTCATGAACGGCTCATCGAAGCCGCCGACATGGTGGTAGAATTCCTTGTACTGCTCGTCGGTGATGTCTTTCTTCTGACGGGTCCACAGCGCCGAGGCTTCGTTGACTGTTTCCTCTTCGCCGTCTGCGCCTTTGAGCACGATCGGCAGCGCAATGTGATCGGAATAGGTCTTGATGATGTGGCGCAGACGCGGCTCTTCGAGAAATTCGTCCTCGTCCTTGCGCAGTTTCATGCGGATCGTCGTGCCACGGCCTTCGCGTTCGCCTTCGCTGATCGTGAATTCGCCGGTGCCGTCGGATACCCAACGCCACGCCTGGTCGTCGCCGGCGCGTTTGCTGATGACTTCGACCTCAGAGGCAACCATGAACGCCGAATAAAAGCCGACGCCGAATTTGCCGATGGCATTGAGATCTGCGCCTTCCTCGTCCTGATGTTCTTCCATATAGGCCGTGGTGCCCGAGCGCGCGATGGTGCCGAGATCGGAAATCAGTCCCTCGCGGTTCATGCCTATGCCGTTATCGGCCAGTTCCAGAATGCGCGCGTCCTTTTCGACCGTGACGCGGACCTTGAATTCCGGGTCGTCGGCGATCAGGTCCGGCTGTGTCAGCGCTTCGTAGCGCAGCCGGTCGCAGGCGTCCGATGCGTTCGAGACCAGTTCTCGCAGGAAGATTTCCTTCTGGCTGTAGAGCGAGTTCGCAACGATGTGGAGGAGGCGTGAGACCTCAGTCTCGAACTTCAGCTTTTCTTCTGCCATCGGCCCGGTTTCCTTTTATTAAATTTCCGAATTCCGCCGGAATATGTTGTGCCGCGCCGACGATTTCAACCCCTTGCCAGCCGCGCCGTCCGCAGCCATCCTGCGCCCATGTCAGGCGTCGAACAACGGCCGATCGTGACGGCCGTTCTGGGCCCGACCAATACCGGCAAAACACACTACGCGATCGAGCGAATGCTGGGTCATGTCTCCGGCATGATCGGCTTTCCGCTGCGCCTTCTGGCGCGTGAAAACTATGACCGGGTCGTGCGGGAAAAAGGCGCCGCCCGGGTTGCACTCGTCACTGGGGAAGAAAAAATAATTCCCCCGCGGGCGGCGTATTTCATCTGCACGGTGGAATCCATGCCGCTTGACCGCCAGGTCGAGTTTCTCGCCATCGACGAAATCCAGATGTGTGGCGATCCGGAACGCGGCCATATTTTCACTGACCGGCTGCTGCGCGCGCGCGGTACCGTGGAAACGCTGTTTCTGGGGGCTGACACGATCCGCCCGCTGATCCAGAAACTCGTGCCGGGGACTGAATTTATCAGCCGGCCGCGCCTGTCGAAACTGTCTTACGTGGGGCCACGCAAGATCACGCGCCTGCCGAGGCGGAGTGCCGTCGTCGCGTTCTCGATCAACGAAGTTTATGCGATTGCCGAACTGATGCGCCGCCAGCGCGGCGGCACAGCCGTGGTTCTTGGCGCATTGAGCCCGCGCACCCGCAATGCCCAGGTCGAGATGTACCAGGCCGGGGAAGTCGATTATCTCGTCGCGACCGATGCGATCGGCATGGGCCTGAACATGAATATCGATCATGTCGCGATCGCGGGCCTGCGCAAATTCGACGGCAAGAATTACCGGAAGCTGTCGACCGCGGAGATTGCCCAGATAGCCGGACGTGCCGGTCGTCATCTGTCGGATGGCACGTTCGGGCCGATTGCCGAAATCGGCGCCATGGACGAGGACGTGGTCAATGCTATCGAAGACCACGATTTCCCACCGCTAACCGGCGTTTTCTGGCGGAATGCAGATCTGGATTACAGGTCCGGCCGGGGCCTGCAGAAATCGCTCGAACTGCCGCCGTCAGGACCCGAACTGATGCGCGCGCGCGATGCAGACGACAAAATTGCGCTTACCCAATTGCTGCGCGACCCGATCATTGCCGACCGGGCGTCAACGCCCGATGTCGTGCGGCTGCTTTGGGATGTCTGCCAGATCCCCGACTTCCGGAAGACCATGGCGGATGTGCATGCCGGCCTGCTGGCCCGGATATTCCGTGAACTGACCGATGGCGACGGTCTGCCGGTTGACTGGGTGGCGGCGCAGATCGCGCAGCTTGACCGGGTCGATGGCGATATCGACACCCTGATGGCGCGTATCGCCCATGTGCGGACATGGACATATATTTCCCACCGGGCCGATTGGCTCAGCGATACTGAAACCTGGCAAACCCGGACCCGTGAACTTGAGGACAAGATTTCTGATGCTCTGCACACAAGCCTTACACAACGTTTTGTCGACCGACGGGCGGCGGCGTTTTCCCGCATGAAGGACCGTGATGACCTGATGGCCGTTGTCGGCGCCGATGGCGACGTTGTGGTCGAAGGGGAATTCGTCGGACATCTCGACGGTTTCCGGTTCGCGCCTGATGCCACTTCCGCAGCGGAGGGACGACAGGCGTTGCTGACGGCGGCTAACAAGGCGTTGCGAAGCGAAATAGACGCGCGTGTCGATGCATTGTGTGGCGCGCCCGATACTGTGTTTTCAATTGACGATACCGGCACCATTGCCTGGGCCGGGGCGTCCATCGCGCGGCTGGAAAAGGGTGCCGAGATCGTCACGCCGGGGATTGCGGTGATGTCGAGCGACTATCTGTCCGCGGAACAGCGCGAACGGATACGTAAACGGCTTCTGACATGGCTCTCTGCCCAGATGGAAGATGCGCTCGAGCGGTTGATGACGTTACGCAAGGCAGAATTAAGTGGCGTTGCCCGGGGCCTCGCTTATCAGGTGGTTGAAGGGTTGGGATCGCTGGCGCGCCAGCGGGTTGTCAAGGATGTCCGTGAACTCTCAAAGGAAGATCGCTCGGCACTCCGTTCCTGCGGGATCCGGATCGGGGCCGAAACGCTCTTTGTGCCGTCGCTGGTCAAACCCAAGGCGGTTCAGTGGCGGGCAATGCTGTGGAAACTGTTCAACGATCGCGAAACCGCGGCGCCACCCGGTGCGGGGCTTGTGACGGTGCCGGCAGGCGACGATCTGCCCGAGGATTTTCTCGATGCTTGCGGCTACGCCAAGTTGGGTGGACGAGCCGTGAGGATCGACGTGCTCGACCGGGTTGCAATCGACCTGCAACGCCAGTCCCGCGCGGGGAAAATGGATATCGGCGCCGCACAGCTCAATCTGCTGGGGTTATCGATGGAGGATGCGCGTCCTGTCTTCGAAGCACTCGGGTATGTCGCCGAAGAAGCCGGCGAGGAACTGGTCTGGAAGTGGGCGGGGCGTCGGAAACCGAAGTCGGAACGCCCGAGAAGGCCGAAACAGCCAAAACAGCCAAAACAGGACAACCCGAAACGTGCGGCGCAAAAACCCCGCAAACCCGTGCCGATTGACGAGAACTCGCCCTTTGCGAAGCTAAAGGACCTTAAGTTTTCTTGAGCGGTGATGACGGCATAAGACTGGATAAGTGGCTGTGGCATGCCCGTTTTTTTAAAAGCCGCGGCCTCGCAAGCCGGGTATGCGCCAAGGGCAGGGTGCGCATCGATGGTCAGGTTGTTCGCAAAGCGCACTACCTCGTCCGTATCGGCAATGTTCTTACTTTTCCCCAGGCCAGAAAGATACGTGTCGTCCGCGTAGAGGGGCTTGGCACGCGGCGCGGCCCGCCCGTGGAAGCGCAGGCACTGTATTCAGAAATTGGCGAAGACGAGACATAACAGTCGGTCTTCACAAAAATTTGCCGGCTAGGCGGATTTTCGGAAAATTACCGACTGGTTGTTCGACGGCATTTCGACACGCTCAACGAAGTCGAGTCTGTTCTTTTCCGCCTCTGCACATACATCTTCGAGGTCGCGTACACCCCAGGTCTCGTTCTGTGATCGCAAGGACCTGTCGAACGCCTCGTTAGACGAGGCGGTGTGGACGCCGCCGATCCTGTAGGGACCGTAGAGATAGAGTGGCGCGCCCGGCGGTAGAAGTTTCGCTGCATTGCGCATCAGGCCTTCGGTCGCGTCCCACGGCGATATGTGGATCATGTTGATGCACATCATCGCTGCGGCTGTATCAATCGGCAGGATCACGTCGGATGCGTTGATCGGCAGTGGCGGGCACAGATTGTCGGCGCCTGCTGCTTTGCCCCATGCGGCGATACTCTCCAGATTCAGCGGGTCCGGGTCGCTCGGTTGCCAGCGAAGATCGGGGAACAGCCCGGCAAAATAAACACTGTGTTCGCCGGACCCGCTGGCGATTTCCAGCACGGTCCCTGTGGCGGGCAGATAGCGTTTCAGCACATCTGCAATGACATCGCGGTTGCGGGCGGTCGCGGGGAAATGGCGGGCTTTATCTGAGGGAATATTCATCTGTCGACCATAACTGAACCGATGCGCCGATGCACGATACCGCCCGCATTCAGCCTTTATTCAGGCCCCATTCAGCCGGAGCATAGACCGGTCGTTCGTCTGTGATTTGCTGACCCGGCGTTCGTGTGATACGACGCCCTATGCTTGATAGATTTAGAGCGTTTTTTGAGGTTAAACAGGCGGCCACGGACGGCGAATCCGGCGGCCACACACCGGATGAGTTCCACCTCGCGGCGGCGGTGTTGCTGGTTTATGCGGCGACGGCCGATGCGGAGTTCGGCACGGATGAACGCGCCCGAATAGAGTGGCTTTGCGAACATCGTTTCGAGCTCGCGCATGACGAAGCACATGAGCTTATCCAGACGGCGGAACGCCAGGTCGAAGATTCGGTACAGCTTCTTGGTTTCACCCGTACGATCAAGGACGGGTTTTCATATGACGAGCGCATCCATCTGATGGAGATGCTCTGGGAAGTCGTCTATGCGGATGAACTGGTAGAGGCACATGAAGCGTCTTTGATGCGCCAGATAGCAGGCCTGATTTACGTCGACGATCGCGATAGCGGAATTGCCAGATCCCGCGTTCGTGCACGATTGGATGCCAAAGAGTAGCGTCAGCAGGCAGCGTTATAAAAGTTGTTGGTCGGGGCTTTAAAAAATACTAGTTTGACCAAACGAAAGTGCGGCACGCAGCCGTGGGGATTTAACACAGTGGGCCAGACATCTCGTCGATGCCCGTCTAAGAGAACACGGAGAACAGTATGACGTACGTCGTCAAAGATGCGTGCATCAAATGCAAATTCATGGATTGCGTCGAAGTATGCCCGGTGGACTGCTTCTACGAAGGCGATAATATGCTGGTAATCCACCCTGACGAATGCATCGATTGCGGCGTTTGCGAGCCGGAATGCCCGGTTGAAGCAATTCGTCCGGACACGGATGATGGTTCCGACAAGTATCTTGAGGTTAACCGGAAATTCGCGGATATCTGGCCGAATATCACCCGCAAGGGCGAATCTCCGGCCGATGCCGACGAATGGCGCGATAAAGAGAATAAATTCGAAGAGCATTTCAGCGAGAGCCCCGGTCAGGGCACCTGAATCTCTCTGCCTGAGGGCGGATTCGAAGGCAAAATTGAATGCTGCGTGGCGAGCCGCCGTGCAGCATTCTTTTTGTATATAGGGCTTCATGTTCCGTGGTTAACGCCCGGTTCCCCTGCTTTGGGCTAAAATGCTGTTATTTCACCCATTTTTGTGGTAAGCACCTGCTGCCTGACCGGTGGATAGACGGGCAGATATATCTCAACCCATCACTGATTTTCCGCAGACGCGGCCTGTAATCAGGTAACCGTCTCGGGGGTGGATGAGTTTGTCCAATCTTTCACCGGCAACCGGATAATAGAATTGAGAGTGAGCGATGGCACAGGCCAAAACGACTGCTAAATCCAAAGCGAAGACCGCGCCCAAAACCGCTGCGAAGTCTTCGGCTAAAACAACGAAACCGGCAGCCAAGGCTGCTGCGGCCAAAAAGCCTGCGGCCAAACCTGCGGCCAAGGCGTCCACGGCGAAAGCTTCAACAGCGAAGGCTGCGCCCAAAGCTGCCGAGCCGAAGAAACCTGCCGCCAAGAAGCCGGCGAAGAAGCTGCCGTTTTCACGTGGGGACTATGTTGTCTATCCGACGCATGGCGTTGGCAAGGTCACCGGCGTTGAGAAACAGGAAATTGCTGGGTTCAACCTGCAGCTTTTCGTGATCCTGTTCGAATCCGAAAAGATGACGCTGCGTGTGCCAGTCGATAAAGTCTCCGATTCCGGCCTGCGCAAGATCAGTTCCAAAGACAAGATGATGGCCGTTATCGGCACGCTCAAGGGCCGTGCGCGGTCAAAACGCACGATGTGGAGCCGCCGCGCTCAGGAATATGAAGCGAAGATCAACAGCGGCGATCCGGTCGCGATCGCCGAAGTTGTGCGCGATCTTTACCGTGCGCCCGGGCAGCCCGAGCAATCTTACAGTGAACGCCAGATGTATGAAGCGGCGCTGGAACGGCTGGTCAATGAATTTGCCCTGGTCGAGAAGCTGGATATCGCCGCGGCGACTGAAAAGCTGGAGACTGTACTGAGCGGCACCGCCCCTGCCCCCGCCACTCCATAACAGCCTTCATGATTTTTGAAAAAGCCCGTCCTTGTGACGGGCTTTTTTTTGGCCGTCGCGTCAGGTGAGGGACCATACCTCGATGCTGCCGTCGCGGCCCCGGATTTCGTGGACGCCGCCATGGACGAGCCCGTCCCGGTCTTCGGCGAGAGCGGCGGTTTCATCGCTGATCAGAATTTTTGCGTCGTTTTCCGGGCCGATGGTTTTGGAGAGCTGTTCGAGCCGGGCGGCAACGTTTACCGCGTCGCCCACCAGTGTGTAATTGATACGCCCCGGTGCACCGATGTTTCCGACGATGGCATCGCCGGTATGGATCCCGATCCGCACGCAGGGCGCGACCCGGTGCTCAAGCCGCCGGGCGATGTTGTCTTCGGTAACGCGGCGGCGGATTTGTCGCGCGGCGCGGATCGCCCGGTCGACATCGACGCCGTTTTCATCAGGCTCCCAGAATGCCATGACGGAATCGCCGATATATTTGTCGACCGTTCCGCCTTCGGCTTCGATGCAATCGACCAGAATGGCGAAGTGTTCGTTCAGCATCGTGGCAGTTTCCGCGGCCGGCATATGCTCGGACAATGTTGAGAAACCGACGATATCGGTAAACATCACCGTGATCTCGCGGTGTTCGGATTCGACCGGCGTCTCCCGCGCCATCAATCGGCGGACCAGTTGCTGCGGCACATAGGTTTCAAACCACTGCAGCCCGGTCGTCATACGATTGAAGGCGTCCGCTGCTTCGTCCAGTTCCCGCAATCGGCTCGATTTCAGCCGCACGACATGCTCGAAATCCAGATCGGCGATAGAGGTGGATCCAGCGGCAAGAGCGCGGATTGGCGCGCTGATCCGCCGCCCCAGAACGATGGCAATTACGACGCAAAGTACGATCACGACAAGTCCCGCAATACCGGCCCGGGCCAGGCGCCGGAATTCAATCCCCAGACCGTCTTCCGGTCCGGCATAAATGCCCACGATGAGGGGGCGGTCGGTGAAACCCAGCAACTCGCGATAGACGAAGATATGCATCTCTTCGTTTATCAGGGCCCCGTGCCCCTTGGTATTCGGATCCAGTTCGATCTGCAGGCGGCGCCGGTTTTCGGTGTTCCAGAGGTTCTCGAGGATTGGGTCGTTAACACCGTCGAGGGGTGGCAGTGGGATATCCGACTGACGTTCAAACTTTCCGCGCTCCATCGACCTGTGGGCCAGGACATGATCTTTGCCGTACAGAATGAACCGGTTACCTGCGAGCGGCAGCGCGCCGGACCGCGCAATAAACCTCGACAGCGCGTTTACCGTGACCACTGACGTCAGAATTCCACGGAACCGGTCCCCTTCGCGGATCGGCGTCTGAATGGTGATGGCGGTCGAATCCAACTCTTTGATCCAGATCGGTGGCCCCCAGAACGACTGAAATTTTGTCTTTGCGATACGCATGATCGGGGCGATGTCCGGGTTCCCACCCGGTTCTTCGGGGGGCAGCATACCCCGGCCCCGGGCGACACGCACAGCGGACCCGTCAGGATAAAAGAACGCCATGCCCGAAACCTGGTCTGTGCCCGCCATGGCGAGCAGCAGCGTTTCGCCAAGGGTTTCGCGATCATCAAGATCGATCTGGCCGGTGTCGATCAGGCGGGTTACGTATTCGTTCAGCGTGCGTACCGGCGCCAGACGCCGCCGTGTTTCGCGCACCAGCGATACAACGGCGAAACGGGCATTATCGGCCAGCAGTTCGCGCGTGTTCTTTTGCGCGCTCCACATCGTGATGGCCTGGACCGAGCCCATGCCGATCACGATCAGCGCACCGAACCCCAGCACCAGTGCCGTCGTTAGCGAGGGTTTGATCCGCTTGCGCTTTGCCGGCGTCAAATCCGCTAATTGAGTGTTGTTCGCCATGTGCAGACCGTAAGCCTACCGACGCTACGCCGCAATTGCGTCAGATCAGTTCGTCGTCACCATCTTGAGTTTCTGTCCCCGCCGCAGGCGGTCGTTGCGGGAAATGCCGTTCAGAACTTCGAACCGTTCGAGCTTGTAATCGCTGTAAGGCAGGCGGCTGGCCAGGCTCTCGACGGTATCTCCCCGCTGGACGGTAACGATCCGGAGCACGAGCGGCCGCAAACGGGATGCCTCCGTGGTACTGAGCCTGCGGAAACTGTATGTCGTGCGCCGAAGGCCTGTTGCCAGCCGGTTGGTCTCTGCGCCGGCAGTCAGAAAGATCATCCGGTAGATCGTCTTCGCGTCGACCCGGTAGGCCGTGAGCCTGGCGTCAAACGTGCCGTCTTTCGTGCGCACCTGGGTGGTCGCTGTTGCTGCTTCCAACCCGTTGGCGCGAATCGTCTCGAGGTCACGCAGGCGCATTTTGCTGCCCCAGACACGGCCGACATAGTTTTCCATGGAGCCGGCGACCGGCTTGCCGGCGCGGTCGAAAATGATGCGCGATTTGTTGGGGCCGAGGGCATAGACCGCCCGATTGGAATTCATCAGGTTGAAACCCGCAGGAACCGCGAAGGCAAAGCGCAGCTTCGGATGGAGAAAATCCTGTCCGCGGATAAACCCCTCATCGGGGTCGCTGCCATAAAGCAGCCCGTCCAGTTTTGACAGATAGATGTCGCGCGCCGTCATCGGGTTTTTGACATTCTTCTCGCGCGCCAGTGCGGCGGCCCGTTTGACGCGCGCCGCCGGTGCCGGGTGCGTGGCAAGATAGTTGAACTGATCGACCTTGTCGGGCGATTCGCCGCGGCGCAGGGCACTGAGCCGCGTATCGGCGCGAAGCTTGGACAGAAACCCGGCCATTGCCGTGGGATCAAAACCTACCCGGGACAGGTATCTCACGCCAAGCTCGTCCGCTTCGTACTCGTTTCCGCGGGAAAAGCTCTGGAGCAGCGATACGGCGCCAAGCTGGCCAACCTGGGCGACTTCTCGCCCCCCCAGGATCCCGACCGCCGCGAGGCCGATATTCGCCAGGAGCGACTGTCCGTGGCGTCGTGCGTGATGAAGGGCCGTGATATGGCCGATCTCATGGGCCAGTACGCCGGCAAGCTGCGCTTCGTTATCCGCGAGGGCCATCAGGCCACGCGTGATATAGACATAGCCGCCGGGGGTGGCGAATGCATTGATGATGTCGGAATTCAGGACCGTGAAGGTGAACTTCAGGTCTGGCCGTTCGGATGTTTTGGCCAGCAACTGCCCGATACCGTCGACGTAGCGTTTGAGGGCGGGTGTGCCGTACTCGCCGCCGAATTCCTTGATGATCTTGGGGTGATTTTCCCGCCCCATCTGAATTTCCTGGCTCTGCGAAAGCCCACCGGTAAAGGCGGTGCCGCCGGTCGCCGGGTTCTTCGCACAACCGGAAAGGAGCGCGACCACCACGACTGCTGCGGTTATTGAGGGGATCAGGTTCATGGCACGTTTCACGGTTTTACTCACTGCGTTAGAAATTCAATCTGCTCCGGATGCGTCACGGATATCATGGCACTGTTCCGCCGCACCAGCCACCCGCGAACGCGAAGCCGTTTATTCTGCAAACTCAGTATATCAACGCGTGCGGCACGAAACAGTTTCATGTGCTTGGGCGCGATGGAGACGGTGAAATCGGTGCGCCAGTCCGCACCGAAATTCAGATAGCTCCGGCCCCGGACAATGGCCGTGCTCACGACCGTTCCTTCGACCAGCTGGAAGGTCCCGATATGGCGGTTCGTGTCTGGCGCCGCCACGATGCGATACCAGTTCAGTGCCCAGATACCGCGGCCCGCTTTTCGCGCCGTGCGTTCGGCCGCGTAAAGCGCTGCCGCATGGGTTCGGTTATCCGCAAACGTATAGACGCGCGCCAGGCCACGCAGCAGCATTTCGCGCTGCACCCAGGTCTCTCCCACATACATGTGGGCGAGAAGGCGGCCCCAGCGGTCATGACGCCGCCCGGTATAGTCCAGCCGAACCTGCCGGCCCTGGCTGAGCGCGGTAAGCGCTGCTTTCGCCTCGGTGGCGAGGGGCCAGGGGCGGAACCCTTTGCGCCCCAGCGGCAGTTTTGGTGCCTGAATGCCGGTCAGGCGGACTTCTGCGCCGGTATCCAGTTTGACCGTGTCGCCATCGACAACCGCGGTAACACGGGCAGTTTCGACTGTTTCCGGGTTTTGCGCCGGCAGCTTCCGGGCGGCGGTATTCGCGGGGATCGATAGCAGAATGCCGAGGACGGCCATCCCGGTAAAAAGGGGCATTCGACGCAGGTGCCCGGGCGCCTGGAATATCTTTCCCGCGCTCTGTCCGGCCGCATATTCCATGGATATTCCGATCATTCCGCTTCGCTCTTGCCTCGGTCTTTTCCGACGGTAATATACTCTGCCGCCGTCGCCTGTCCCGGGCGATGGCGGTTTAATTCTAGCTGGAGCTTACAACGTGATCGAGCGGCGCCTCCGCGATCAACTCTACCCGTCCATCGAACCGTATGAGACCGGCCGGCTTGCGCTTGACGGCATTCACACGATGTACTGGGAACAGTCCGGTCATCCCGGCGGGCTGCCGGTGATCTTTCTCCATGGTGGCCCCGGGGCCGGTGCGACGGCAGTGCATCGGCGGTTTTTCGACCCCAGCACCTACAGGATCATTATCTACGACCAGCGCGGCGCCGGACGTTCGAGCCCCCGTGGCGAATTGACCGATAACACCACGACCGACCTGATCGCCGATCTCGAAGCCCTGCGCGAACATCTCGGCATCAAGCAGTTTCTGCTGTTTGGCGGTTCCTGGGGCAGCACGCTGGCGCTTGCCTATGCTGAGGCCCATCCCGATCGCTGTCTCGGCCTGGTGATACGGGGCATTTTTCTCGGGCGTCCGAGCGAAGTCGACTGGTTTCTCTACGGCCTCAAGACGGTTTTCCCTGAAGCCTGGCGCGATCTGGTATCGGTCCTGCCGGAAGACGAGCGGGGCGATATTCTGAGCAATTTCTACCGTCGTCTGCTTGATGAAGATCCCAAGGTTCACCTGCCCGCGGCCCGCGCCTGGAGCCGCTATGAAGGCGCCTGTTCGACGCTGCATCCCAGCCCGGAAACGGTTGCTGCCTTCGGCGAAGAATCCATGGCTTATGCGCTGGCAAGGATTGAAACCCATTATTTCACCAATGGTAATTTCATGTCGGATAACGCGCTTCTGGATAATCTGGGCGCGGTCACGCATCTGCCATGCACAATCATCCAGGGCCGCTACGACATGATATGTCCGATCGCGACGGCGGACGAACTGCACCGTGCCTGGCCGGGATCGGAAATGATCATCGTGCCCGACGCCGGACATTCGGCGATGGATTCCGGGGTGCGGGAAGCGCTGGTGATGACAACCGAGCGGTGCAAACGGCAATTTGCCGCCTAAGCACTGATTTGGTGGGCGGCCTTTTCACGGCATAGCGAAATCAACTAGAATGCGGACAAGAAGCGGCTTCAAACGCTTCGTCCGGCGGGTTATCAGCGTAGGGGGCTGTGTTCAGTGACTGGGGTATTCAGGTTTTTCAAGACGGCTGTGCTGTGCGCGATTCTGGCAACGCCATTTTCCGCGGCGGCCGACGATCCCGATTTTCTGACCTTTGCGGTCGGGGCATTCGATCTGGTCCAGGACCATGATCAGGCCGCCGAGTTCCGGGCTGAATACCGGTCAGACAAGAAGATCTGGATTGTAAAACCGTTTATCGGTGTGATGGGGACGACGGATTCGACATTTTACGGCTATGGCGGTTTTCTGGTCGACGTGTTCTTCGGGAAACGCTGGGTTCTAACGCCCAGCCTCGCCGCCGGATATTACGACAAAGGCAACGGCCTCGATCTCGGCCACGAGCTTGAATTCCGTTCCAGCATCGAGCTGTCCTACCGGTTCGACAACAGGACCCGTCTCGGGGTGTCGTTCTATCACCTCTCGAACGCCAGTATCAGCGACGTCAATCCGGGAACCGAAGTGCTCAGCGTCGTTTATTCGATCCCGCTGGGGTCCGGCAACTGACGCGTATCCGCCGATCAACTGCCAAGTTGCATCTTGCGCCTGCATTGGGCTACATCACGGCTACGGCCCCGTAGCTCAGCAGGATAGAGCGACAGATTCCTAATCTGTAGGTCAGTGGTTCGAATCCACTCGGGGTCACCACATTCGGCGATTGAGCCGAGGCATGGGCCCCATCCTGAGCCTCAGGCCTGAACCCGGACCTGAACCCGGGGCCCCAACCCGATTTCACGGGAGTTATGCCGATGACGACGACATTCGCTTTCATAGGCTTCGGCGAAGCCGGGCAGTATCTGTCCAAAGGGCTGCAGGGCGAGGGCGCTGTCGTGTCTGCCGCCTATGACATCCTGTTCGATGCGCCCGACGGGGGCGGTGCCAAGGGCGCTGTTGTCCGCGCAGCGCTTGAAGAACGAGGCATCCCGGCGGTTGCAGGTCCGGCGGATGTCGCGCCGGGGGCGGATATCGTGATTTCGGCGGTGACCGCCAAACAGGTGGCGGCGGCAGGGGACGCGACCGGGCCGTACATGAAGCCGGGCCAGATTTTTCTCGATATCAATTCGGCCTCTCCCGGCGCCAAACGCGAAGCCGCCAAAACCGTTATGGCCGCGGGGGCTGACTATGTGGAGGCCGCCGTGATGTCCAACGTGCCGCCGCATGGCCACCGGGTGCCGATGTTTCTGGCCGGCAGCGCGGCGGAAAAAGCGGCCGCGCTGATGAAGCCGCTGGGGATGGATGTCGAGGTTGTCGGCACCGATATCGGCCAGGCCTCATCGATCAAGATGATCCGCAGCGTGATGGTAAAGGGGCTCGAAGCGCTCCTGGTCGAATCGCTCACCGCCGCCCACCGGGCAGGCGTCGAAGACAAGGTGATCGAAAGCCTCGGCGAAAGCTTCCCCGGTCTCGACTGGCGCGGCAAGGCCGGGATACCACCTTGGCCGGGTTGCCCTGCATGCCGCCCGCCGCGCCGATGAGATGGAAGAGGTCGCCGAGACCCTGCGCGATATCGGCGTGCCGCCCACCATGGCGGAAGCGACGGCCAAACAGCTGCGTATGTGTGCCGATATGGGGATTCGCGATATGTTTGTGGATGATCTGCCGGAAGAGATCACGCCCTTTGTCGCCGCCATCAGCGCCGCCCATTCAAGCTAAAGCGCCGGGCTCGGTTTACAGCCCCATATCGCGGATCTGATCCGCTGAATGGGCGCAGAGATCCTGGGCGTCGCCGAAATGGCGGGCTCCGACCTGGTCCAGCTCAGGCAGCAGCCGCAGGAATATCCGTGCGGTCAGGTCAGCATCGCCGAGCGCGGAATGGCGGTCCTGCACCGGCTCGCTGAAATGTTCGGCAAGCGCATCGAGCGTGTGATCGCGGCGGGTCTCGAACGCCCCGATGGACAAAAGCATCGTATCCAGTGCCGGATTTTCAATCCGCTCTGTCCGGCTTATCAGCGCAAGATCGACGGCGACATTATGTCCGATGAGCACGGCATCTCCCGCATAGTCCATGAATTCAGCCATTACCGCTTCGATCCCCGGGGCATCGGCGACCATGTCATCGGTGATGCCGTGGAAGCGTGTGGCGGCGGCAGAGATGGCGCTGCCCGGATTGACCAGCCGCGAGAACGTGTCGTCCCTGATGACTTTGCCACCGACAATCCGGACGGCGCCGATCTGGACGATCGCATCGCTGTCACCATTGGCGTCCTTCGTGCCCGTCGTTTCGGTGTCGATCACGACGTAGTCCAGCGTGGTGAGTGGCAGCCTGGAAATATCGGCGTAGCGTCTGTCGAGCTGCAACGGCTCAAACCCGGTTACCGGGCGGGGCGACGATGGGCGATCAGACGTCTTTTCGTCTCCCGCCGGGGGAATCTGGCGCCACAGGACCCAGAACACGGCGGCGATACCGATCCATGTCGGCGCAAGTGCGCGCAGCATCTCGTCGAACGGTTTGGCGAATTGCCATATGCCGCCGGCGGCCAGCACCATCGTCACGATGGCGGCGATCACGAAAAGAGTAGGCAGGCTGATCCGGCGCAGCATTCGGTGTTCCTCGGGGCAGTTGGTTTACATCATCTTAGATGGGATGGCGCAGTTTGTTGTAAAGCCGGCGGATCTTCCGCACGTAGTTCTGGGTTTCGCGGTAGGGCGGAACGCCACCGTATTTTTTCACAGCCCCTTCACCGGCGTTATAGGCCGCCACGGTTTTTGTCACATCGCCTTTGAACCGCTTCAGCAGCCAGCGCAGATACCGCATCCCGCCATGGATGTTATCGGTCGGGTTGAACGCATCGCGCACGCCGAACCGCGTCGCGGTCGCCGGGATAAGCTGCATCAACCCCTGCGCATTGGCCGATGAGACGGCGTTTGCCTGATAGGCGGATTCGACCTGAATGACGGCAAGCACCAGCTTTGCGTCGAGCCCGTATTGGGGCGCGAGCTCGGCGACCAGCGCCCGGATCTCCTGCGGTGCGTAGAGCTTCGCGCGGGCCGTTCGCCCCCAGCCATTGGGGCAGCGTGCCGATCCCCGCTTGCCCCGCTGCCGGAAGATTTTGGCCATAGACGCGCCTTCCGGGTGGCCGAGCGCCGCCGCCCGTTTGAACCACGCATAGGCGCGGGCCTGGTTCTGCTTGAACCCGTGCCCACCGGCAAACAGGAGCCCGATTGCATAGGCCGAATTTGCGTGACCGTCGGTATCGGCGCGGCAATATAGCAGCATCGCCAGGCGATAGTTGCGGGCGCGGCCGTCGGTCGGGTGATGGTGGTGGAGCGCCATGCCATAGGATGTATCCGCATCGACATAGGCATTGGCGGGCGTGGCCGCCAGTCCCATTGCCAGTCCCATTGCCAGTCCCATCGCCAGGATCAGGGCGGCAGGGGCGGCAGGGGCGGCAATCTGTACCAGGTGTTTCATGGGCCGTCAGGAATCGCGATCGGCCATCGCAGCGGTCGATTTCGCCGTCTGATGATAGAGCAATTCGCGTTCCTCGTCCGTCGGCGGTGCCGTGCGGCGCAGATCCTTCCCCAGGTCGACACCTTTCTGAACGGCAGGCCGGTCCTTGATGGCCTTGCGCCAGCGCGCGACATTCGGGAAATCGTCGAGCGCCTGGCCGAGCGGTTTCGAGATCAGGATCCACGGCCAGCTCGCCATATCGGCAATCGAATACGCGTCGCCTGCCAGCCATTCACGGTCCGTCAGGCGGCGCTCCAGCACGCCGATGCAGCGGTTATACTCATTGGCATACCGGGTCTTTGAATAGTCGTGCTCGCCCTGCGCATAATTGACGAAGTGGCTGATCTGTCCGGCCATCGGGCCGAGATTGCCGACCTGCCAGAACAGCCATTCCAGCGTTTCCTTTTCGCCGACCGGGTCGGTTGCCAGGAACTTGCCGGTTTTGCGCGCCAGATGCATCAGGATCGCGCCGGATTCAAAAATCTTTACCGGCTCACCTGCATATTCCGGCGGCGGGTCGTTATCGACAATGGCCGGCATCCGGTTATTCGGACTGATCGCCAGGAATTCTGGCGCGAACTGTTCGCCCTTGGAGATGTTCAGCGGGATCATGCGGTAATCGATTCCGCATTCTTCCAGCATGATCGAGACTTTCCACCCGTTCGGTGTCGGCCAGTAATAGAAATCGATCATTCCGCCGCATCCTTGTTCATGCCGGTCTTGATACCCGTCAGGGTCGCGATTTCATCTGCCGTATAGCCGATCTCGCCGAGAATTTCCGCCGTATGTTCACCCAGCGCCGGACCGCCGCGGCGATGTTCCGCCGGGGTGCCGGAAAACCGTGCTGCAAGCCGTGCCTGGCGGACGCCGCCGGCAAGATGGTGCTCGGTCTCGACCACGATCCCGTTGGCGACGACCTGCGGATGGTCGATCATATCCGTGCGGGTCAGCACGGGCGCACAGGGGACGTCCTCGGCTTCCAGCCGGGCAATCCACTCGGCAGCCGGCCGTGTCCGCAAAATATCCTGTGTCAGGTTCAGCCGGGCATCGATATTTTGCTGGCGCAGCGCCGGCGTTTTGAAACGCGCGTCCTCGAGCAACTCGGGCATCTCAAAGGCGCGGATCAGCGCTTCCCATTCCCTGTTGCTCTGTACCGCGACGCTGATATGACCATCGGCGGTCTCGTATATCAGGTCGATAAAGCTCGCCGCATTCTGTTGTGGGAACGGGCTGTCGATAAAGGTCTGACTGCCCATGTCGGAGCCCCACAGGAAGGCGATGATCGCATCCAGCATCGACAGGTGGATATGCTGACCCTCACCCGTGCGTGCCCGGGAGAGGAGGGCTGCCGTGATGGCCTGGGCCGCGACAATGCCGGTCAGTTTGTCCGGCAGGATGGTGCGCACCAGCCGCGGGCGTTCTGCGTCCGAGCCTGCCTGCACGGTCGCGAGACCTGAAAGTGCCTGGATCAGCGGATCGTAAACAGGTTTGCCCGCATAGGGGCCGGCCTCCCCAAAGCCGCTGATCGACACGTAAACGACATTTGGTGCGACGGCACGGATATCGGCCTCGCCGATCCCTATACGGTCGACCACGCCGGGCCGGAAATTCTGAATAAAGACATCCGCGCCTTCGCATAGCCTGAGCAAAGCCTGCTTGGCGTCAGCATCCTTCAGGTTCAGGGCGACCGAGCGCTTGTTGCGGTTGTTGTTGATGAAATTGGCCGAAAAGCCGTTATGCGTATTGGCCGAGGCGCGCGTATGGTCGCCGCCGCCGGGGTTTTCGACCTTGATGACGTCAGCGCCCTGATCGGCGAGCATCATTGTGGCCGCGGGGCCTGATACCATCGATGTGACATCGATGATGCGAAATCCGTGAAGAGGTCCTGTCATGGCAGCATCATACAGGGGATCAGCCCGGCAGGTCTAATTGTCCTGTGCGGCGACGGATTGCGCGGGTCAGGATGCCGTAGCGCGGGGCTGCGATCATGGCAGCGGTCTGCAGCAGCCCGGCGACGACGGCAATCATGCCGGCAGCACTCAGCGAATCCGCATCGCCCCATAATTGTGGCCCGAACGCGGCAAGGCTGTACCCGCCGATACCCGCAATTGCGGCGACGAGCACGCTCAGCCAGAGCTGACGCGACAGGTTGTCGGTCAGCATCCGTGCCGTCGCTGCCGGGCAGATGAACATCGCTATCACCAGGATCGAGCCCACGGCCTCGAAGGCTGCAACAGCGGCCAGGGCGACGACGACGATCAGGACGGTCGAGATCGTCCGTACCGGCAGGCCGAGGCTGGCGGCGAGCCCGGGATCGAAGGTCGATACCTTCAGCTCCTTGTAGAACGCTGTGATCATGATCGCGATCGCGGCCGTGACCCCGATGAGGGTAATGAGCTGGCGCGGCAATTGTGACAGCGCTTCCCATGTCAGCGCGTCGTTCCAGCCGGTGACGCCGAGCCAGAGCGTCGATTCCAGATTTCCATAAAGCGCATGTTCCGCATCGATATGTGCGTTCGACGCGCCGGTCTGCTCCAGCAGGACAATGCCGATAGCGAACATGGTGGTGAAAACGACACCCATCGCTGCCCCCGATTCCAGCCGTCCGGCGCGGCGGATGATTTCGATCAGACCTGCGGCGAGGACGGCTGCGGCCATCGCCCCCAGCATAAGCGGCAGCGTTGCGATGGTGCCGGCGATCAGAAAACCCGCGACGATTCCGGGCAGTGCGACGTGGGAGATTGCATCGCCGATCAGCGCCTGACGCCGCAGCACCAGGAAATTGCCCAGCAGCCCGCAACTTGTTGCAGACAGAATGGCGACCAGGATTGCCGGCAGGTCGATGGACAGGAAATCGGCGGCAGTCATCGGGTTTCCGCTTCCAGCGCGGCGACGATATCCGCGGACAGTACATCTTCAATGCGCGTGCCGGTAAGCGGATTGAAGGCGAGGGCGGCGTCGGGGTGACGGGTGCGATAGATCTGCCAGAGGCGGTCCTGACGGCGCATTTCCGATGCGGCCCGCTTGCCGCTTTCGGTAATGCGCGCGTCGCCGTCGACAAAGCCACGCAGGCGAACCACGCGATAGGACAGGCCGTCTGGCGGCAGGTAGCCGCCGGCCATGGCCATCAGGCCGCGCACCGATGCCGCCCGGACCCGCATGTGCAACCGGCGTATGCCCCAGGCAATCACACCACGGCGCGGCGCAAACAGCAGACTGATCGTAAAGATGCCGGCGGCGGCCAGGACGATCACGGCGCCGGCCGGCATGTCGGGTAAAAGCGCAGACAGGCTGCCACCGATCCATCCCGCCAGGCCGCCAAACGCGCCCGACAGCATGACGAGCCGGCCCAGTCTTTCGGTCCAGAACCGGGCGGATGCCGGTGGAATGATGACCAGGGCGATGATCAATACCAGGCCCACGGTCTTGAGCCCGATGGCGACGATGGCGAGCAACAGGCCGATCATCGCAAGGTCGAGCCGGGCGACGCGCCAGCCCTGAGCGGTGGCGAACCCTTCGTCGAAGGCAACGGCGCCGAACTCTTTCAGCAGCAGTAAAGCGATCAGGATCGCGACCAGGGACGCGCCGCCGATCAGTTGCGCTTCACCCGCCGTGAGCGCTGCGGTCGAGCCGAGCAGGAAACTGTTCAGCCCGGCCTGACCCGCCGCCTGCAGCGTCTGAATATGGCTGAGCAGGACAATCCCAAGTCCGAAGAATACGCTGAGGACCGTGCCGATCGCCGCGTCTTCGGGCAGGCGGGTGTAATCCCGGATCCATTGGACACACAGCACCCCAAATGCGCCACTCGCTGCGGCGCCGGCCATCAGCAGGGCAAGGTTCCGGCCCGTGCCGCCGAGCGCGATACCGATAAGGAAGGCGATGGCGATTCCGGGCAGGGTGGCATGGCTGATCGCATCCGAGATCAGCGCGCGTTTGCGCAGGAACGAAAACACACCGATCACGCCGCCGCCGATGCCAAGCGCGATGACACCGGCGAGGACAACGGAAGTGTTGTAGCCACTCTGAAAGGTCAGAATCGTATAAAGCTCGCCCGGCATGGCTGTCACGCGGTGCGGGCGATGGCCCGGATTTCGGTTTCCGCCAGGCGGCCGCCATAGGCGCGCTGCAGAATGTCTTCTGTCAGCACATCATCGATGGTTCCGTGTGCAATCGCGTGGACATTCAGGATCAGGGCATGGTCGAAATACTCGCCAACGGTCTGCAGGTCGTGATGGACACACAGGACGGTCGCCCCCGCATCGCGGACCTTGCGCATCACATCGACAATCGCATGTTCGGTCGCCGCATCGACACCGGCAAACGGCTCGTCCATCAGATACAGGTCGGCTTTCTGGGCAAGGGCCCGGGCAAGGAAAACCCGTTGCTGCTGCCCGCCCGAAAGCTGGCCGATCTGGCGGCCGGCAAATTCGGCCATGCCGACCCGGTCAAGATAGCCACGGGCGGCGTCGCGATGACGGCGGCGCACGGGGCGGCACCAGCCGATCTCGCCATACAGCCCCATCGCGACAACGTCTTCGGCCGATGCCGGAAAATCCCAGTCGACGCTGGTGCGCTGGGGGATATAGGCGATCCGGCGCCGTGCCTGGCGCAATTTGCTGCCGAAAACGCGGACGTCTCCTGCCAGTGTGGGGACAAGGCCGAGGATGGCTTTGATCATGGTTGATTTGCCGGCACCGTTCGGTCCGATGACGGCGATCAGCCCGCGGTCCGGCGCGTCATAGTCGAGATCCCAGACGGCCGGCTTGTCGTCATAGGCGACTGTCAGTCCGCGAATGGAGAGCGGCGACGGCGCGATATCATTTCGTGGCTGGCGTGTCTCATACGGAACCAGGCGGGGTGGGGTCATGGTCTATTCCACCCCTGCTGCCAGTTGGCCGCCAAGGCCCCGCGGGGGTGCCGTGCCGCCGAGGGTGCGGACAATCGTCGTCACGTTATGGTCGAACATGCCGAGATAAGTGCCGGTATATCCGCCTTTCGCGCCCATCGCGTCGGAATACAGCGAGCCGCCAATGCGCACTTTATGGCCCTGTGCGGCCGCCCCTTCAATCAGGGCACGCACATTGCGGGTCGATACCGTCGTCTCGACAAATACGGCGGTAATTTTGCGCTGCACCAGTGTATCGACCAGCGTTTCTATCTTGCGGATGCCGGCTTCGCTTTCGGTGCTCATGCCCTGAATGGCGCGCACGTCGATGGCATAGGCCCGACCGAAATAGCCGAACGCGTCATGCGCCGAGACGAGCGCGCGTGATGCCGCCGGAATGGTGGCAACCGCGGCCCTGGCACGGGCATCGAGCGCTTTGAGTTTCTGGAAATACGCGGCGGCATTGATCCGGTAGGTCGCGGCATTCGCCGGGTCATGTTGCACAAGCGCATCAACGGCGGCCTGCAGTGCCTTCGCCCAAAGTACTGGATCCATCCAGACATGAGGATCATGGGTTTTGCCGTCCCAGGGCAGCAGGTTTCTGCCGGCAAGGGTATCGGCAATGCCGACCACTGGTTTGCGCGCGGCGAACCGGTTCAGCATGTCGAGCATCTGCGCTTCGAGATGCAGGCCGTTATAGAAGATGATATCGGCGCGATTGATCTTTGCGACGTCCGATCGGGTCAGGCGGTAAAGATGCGGATCGACGCCATCGCCCATCAGGGTGACGATATCCGCCTTTCCGGCGGTGATTTCCGCCAGCGGCTGGCCGATCTGCGCGATGGTGGTGACGACATTCTTGCGGGCATGGGCGGGCAGGGCGGTCAATGCCGCGCACAGGACAATCATGGCGCACGCGCCTGTCCATCTGATCCCAATGCCGTTTCTCATCCGTCCCACCGATAGCGCCGCAGTGTTTCCTGCGATCAATCTGACTCTAACCGGACGGCCGGTTATCGCAAGGGCTAATAATATAAAGGAAGACTATAAATATTAGCTTAGGCTAATTTATATGCGCCAATCGGACGCCCCGGTCTGATCCCCTTGGCGAGGTGGGCTGCATTATGTGGGTTTTGGCCGGCGGCGGCCGGTCAGTCGCCGAGAACCGCCATAAAGTCGCACTGGACCATGACGATGGAATCGCTCTCCAGCGAAAATGCGTGACGGGCAGGGCGGTTCTCCGGATCGGGAAACATCGCCGTCCATTCGGCATTCAGTGCCGAGCGGTCGGATGTATTTTTGAGCCAGACACTCATCTTGAGGATGTCGTCCGTCGTGCCACCGGCCGCTTCGACGATATCGCGCACGTGCCGAAACATGATCGCGCATTGTTCCTCTATCGTGTCGGGAACGGTCTCGCTTCGCGTATCGCGGCCCATGATGACCCCGGTCACCAGCATGTTGCCGATCACCGAGGCGTTAGGGATGGGGTTCTTGTGGGCGAACCCGTCGATATGGATGCTTTTGCGGCGGCTCATCGGGATCTTAGTTCATGTATTTGATGCTGCAGCCATAGGCGCGGGTTTTGGCGACGCTGACATCGCGCCCCGCTTTCAGGTCGGCGAGGGCGGTGCGGACGTGGTTGGTTGCCCCTTTGATCGAATCCGGATGCCAGTTCGAATTGTCGTCAATCGCGCCGTAATAGGCGAGCTGCCCTTTGGCATCGATGACGGCCATGGTGGGGGTGTGACGGGCTGCGAACTGCCGGCCGATCTTCCCTGCCGGGTCGAGCACGATGCCTGATGGGGACGCTTTGCGTTGCGCGTTCAGGGCTTCGGCCTGCTTGCCGTCGACATGACCTTCAAGCCCCGGTGCGGAGGAAATTATCTGCAGCCAGACAATGCCGTCCTTGGTCGCATCGCGCTGAATGGCCTGCATGTTGCCCGCGCTGTAATGCTTGCGGACATACGGGCAGTCATGGTTCGTCCATTCCAGCACCACCGTCTTGCCCTTGAAATCAGCCAGTGAAACAGGCTTTCCGCGGCTGTCTGTGCCGGTGAAGGCCGGCGCGGGTTTGCCGGTATCGGGTGTCGCTGACACGGTTTGGGGCAGGGCAATTAGCAATGCCGCTGCGGCGGCGAGGGACATCAGGGGTCGGAAATTCATAGCGGTCTCCATTTTCGGGCGTCTCAGGCAAATACAGGTAGACAAATACAGGTGCGCAAACACAGGTCAGACTGACATCACGTCAAAACACCGGGTATTCCGTTGCATGCGGGTGTTTATTGGCCGCGCCTATTTTTCGTAACGTGGATTGTCTTCCGCCAGCCGGGCGAGCACGTCTTCGCGTAGCAGTTTCGTCGTGGCTTTTCGGCTCTGTCCTGCTTCGTCATAAACGCCAGCGCGGAGGTCCGCCGCGAATTTTCGGTTCAGCCGGTGCAGTGCTTTGTCGTTGGATTCAAGCCCGTCGGCACCGTAAATATCTTTAAGGGCCGCGAGTTCACCCGGCCAGGCTGTCCGGCCGCCGGCAAGTTCCCGCCGCGAGATGCCAATGGCCGCCGTGATCAGTGCCACATTATAACGCTGGCGGTTCGACAAATCGGGCGCGACCTCACCGGCCAGCGTGCGTTCGGAGATTTCGAGCAGCTCGCGGGCATCGGGCCTGCTTCTCATGACAAAGCTCCCGTCAGGTTCAGGCATTCATATTCGATCTCTGCAAGCCGCCGCCCGATCAGGGCCAGCTCAAGGCTGGGCTCGTCGCCCGATCTGTGGCGCATCGACTGTTGCAGGGCAATCACGGCCCAGCGCACATGCGCCATCGTTTCCCAGTAATGCACCAGTTTGGGATCGATGCTGCGCCCGGATGCCTGTTCATAGGCACGGTAGAAAATATCGCGCTGGGTAATACCACCGGCTTCGAGACGGGCGCCCGCAAAGCGCCAGCAACGCGCACAGAACCAGGCGATGTCTTCGTGTGGGTCGCCCCAGCCGGCGAATTCCCAATCGAGCACACCGGTGAGTGCACCGTCATCGACCATGTAATTGCCGGTCCGGAAATCCCGGTGGCAGAGAACCGTCTCACCCATCGGGGGCGTGTTGTTTTCGAGCCAGCGCAGGGTCCATTCCAGAACCGGGTGCGGTTCCGGCAATTCATCCAGATAGGCGCGGTACGTTGAGATAGCGTCCGACGCCGGTGTTTCCCGGACAGCGCCCAGAAAGCTGAGATCTGCCTGCGGTGGCTGGATCGCATGAATGCGTGTGAGCTCTTTTGCCAGTGCCTCCGCCAGGGCCGGCTGGGTGCCGGCGCGGGTAATGCGGTTGCCGAGCGCCGTCCCGGAAATACGTTCCATCAGATAGAACGGTTTGCCGGCGATGCTTGCATCGCCGCAAAGCCAGAGCGGCCGCGGCACGGTAACGCCTGCGGCCTCCGCGGCTTTCAGAAGGGCGAATTGCTGTTCGAGCGGCCGGCTTTCGGCAATTGTCGCCATTGCTTCAGCCCGAAGCACCAGGTCATGTTTGCCATCAAATGCGCCGCCGTGGATCGTTACCGAAAGCGCGCGGTTCTCCTGGATGGCGCCGCCCGTCAGCAGGTCGCCGTCTTCTATCGTGACGCTATCAGCGCCGGCGGCATCGCGGATAAACGGGGCAAGCGGCATGTCAGTCCCAACTCCAGAAATCGAGCCCTTCGTCGAGCAGGTAGCGCGACAGCACCATCTTGTGGGTCTCCGACGATCCATCGACCAGGCGCGCCTGGCGGGCATAACGGTACATCCATTCAAGCGGTGTGTCTTTCGAATAGCCGCGCGCACCGCGGAGCTGGATCGCGGTATCGACCGCCTTGTGCAGGGTTTCGGACACCATGACCTTTGCCATCGAGACTTCTTTGCGGGCGAAGTCTCCGGCATCCAGTTTCACCGCTGCGCGCATGGTCAGCAGGCGGCCGATCTCGATCTGCATTGCCGCTTCGCCGAGCAACCACTGCACGCCTTCATGGTCGGCAAGCGTGTCGCCGAATGCTTTGCGCTCCCGGACATAGTCGAAGGTTTCTTCAAGCGCGCGCTTGGCCATGCCGGTCCAGCGCATGCAATGGGTCAGCCGCGCGGTACCGAGGCGGATCTGCGTCAGCTTGAGCCCGTCGCCGACTTCCATCAGGCGGTTCTCGTCGGGGATTTCGAGCCCGTCGAAGCTGAGCTCGCAATGGCCGCCATGTTCCTCCGGTCCCATGATCGGGATGCGGCGCAGGATGTCCCAGCCAGGCTGATCGGCGTCGAACAGAAAGGCCGACAACCCCTTGCGGGTATCGTCCGATGTGCGCGCGATAAGAATGAAATGCTGGGCTTCGCCGGCCCCGGTGATGAACCATTTCCGGCCGTTCACCACCCAGTTATCGCCCTTTTTCTCGGCGGTGGTCATCATCGCTGACGGGTCGGACCCGGATCCGGGCGCGGGCTCGGTCATCACGAAAGACGAGCGTACCTTGCCGTCGATGATCGGCTGCAGCCAGCGTTCTTTCTGGGCGTCGGTCGCGACCTTGTTCAGCACCGTCATGTTGCCGTCATCGGGGGCGGCGCAATTGAAACAGACCGGCCCGAAGATCGAGCGGTTCATTTCCTCGTAGCACGGTGTGATGCCTGCCACGCCCAGCCCCTGACCACCGCGATCCTTTGGCATCTGCAACGCCCACAGACCGGCATCCTTCACCTTGGCGCGGATACCTTCGAGAACGTCGGGGTGAATGTTTTCATGTTCGTCGTAATTGGCCCGGTCAGCTTCGAGCGGAATGATATGGGTATCAACGAAGGCGCGGATACGGTCGCGGTAATCTTCAATCTCGGGGGGGAGGGAGAAATCCATTCTATTCCTTACATGCCGCTCAGGCTCAGGCCACCGTCGATGGTGACAATCTCTCCGGTCATATAACCGCCTGCGGGTGAGGTCAGCAACAGCAGGAGGCCTTCGAGATCGGCGACCTGTCCGAACCGGCGTTGCGGGACCCGCTTGACGATGCGTTCCCCCGCCGGGCCGTTCAGGAAATCCGTGTTCAGATCGGTCTGAATATAGCCGGGCGCCAGTGCGTTCACCGATATGGCGTGGCGCGCCAGCTCCAGCGCGGATGTACGCGTGAGCTGGTTGATACCGGCCTTGGATGCTGAATAGGCATGCACCTGGCCGGTTGGCGTCTGGCCGAGCATCGATGAGACGTTGACGATACGGCCGCTGGTCTCGGCGGCGATCATCCGTCTGGCGACGGCCTGGGTGACCAGAAAACACCCGGTCAGATTGGTGTCGATGACCTGGCGCCATTCTTCTGGCGGCGTGTCGACAAGCGCGCGGTTGGTGACGGTGCCGGCGTTGTTGATCACGATACTGATGGGGCCGATGGCATTTTCCGCTGCGTCCAGCGCCGCCTCGATGCTGTCCGGGTCCGTTACATCAAGGGCGACGGGAAAGGCGGCATCGCCGATTTCCGCGGCCGCTTCGGCACATTTATCCACGCGCCGTGCGCCAAGCACAACTTTTGCGCCTGCATCGGCCAGAAAGCCGGCGAAAGCGCGCCCGAGACCCGATGATGCGCCGGTGACCAATGCCACCTGCCCGGTGAGGGAAAAATCAGCCGTCATGTAATGCTCTTCAGCCAGTCGGCGATCGCGATACCGATCTCGTCGGGCGAATCTTCCTGAACAAAGTGGATACCGGGCACTGTGACCTCCGTCTGGTTGGGCCAGGTGCGGCAGAATTCCCGCTGATCGCCCACAAGAATTGCGCCGGGTTCGGCATTGATAAACAGTTTCGCGATATCGGCGCTGCTCATCCAGTCTGCGTAGGACTGCACGATCTCAACGACGTCCGCTGGCGTGCCCTCGATGGGGATCTGCCGTGGCCAGGTCAGTGTCGGCCGGCGGTCTTCGCCCGGTGTCTCGAACGGGCGGCGGTACTCGGCCATCTCATGATCGGCGAGATCGCGCATGATCGATCCCGGCAGGATGCGCTCCACAAAGGTGTTCTTCTCAAGCACGAGCTTTTCTCCCGCAGCCGACCGAAGACCGTCAAACACGGGCCGCGATGGTGCCGGCCAGTCATCCCAGGTGATCGGCTTTACGATGGCTTCCATGTAGGCAATGCCGAAGACGGCGTCGCGGTGCCGGTTGGCCCAGTCGAAGCCCAGTGCCGAGCCCCAGTCATGGATGACCAGCGTCACGTTCCCGGTCACCCCGATATGGGCGAGCAGGTCGTCGAGGTAATCGCGGTGTTCGACAAAGCGGTAGCTGTCCGGGCCCGGGTTATCCAGCTTGTCGGAATCGCCCATGCCGATCAGGTCGGGGGCGATGCAGCGCCCCATATTTTCCAGATGCGGCATGACGTTGCGCCACAGATAGGACGATGTCGGGTTGCCATGCAGAAACACGATGGGATCGCCGACACCCATTTCGGCCCAGACCATTGTCTTGCCCCGGATCGTCGTCGTCTTCTTGTCGATCCAGCTCATGTCATTCGCCCCGTCATGTCATTTGCCTGTGAAAGACGGTTTCCGTTTGTTCAGGAACGCATCGATCCCTTCACGGGCATCTGCCGTGCGGGTCAGGTCGCTGATCGACCGGGTTTCGCGGTCCATCTGGGTCTCCAACCCGCTCGTCCATGTATCCTGCAACAGCCGCTTGGTTGCGCCAAAGGCTTTTGTCGGGCCTGCCGCAAAGGCTTTTGCCTGGGCCATGGCTTCGGCTTCGAGATCATCATCGGCAACAACGCGGTCAATGATACCCATCTGCTGTGCTTCATCCGCGCTCAGCATCCTGTTGGTCAGCATCAGCTCGCGTGCCCGGCGCAGGCCGATTAGCCGCGGCAGGAACCAGGTCGATGATCCGTCCGGCGACAGCCCCGCCGCCGTATAGGCAAGGGTGAACCGCGTCGAGCTGCCGGCAATGGCGATATCGCAGGTCGCCGCCAGGCTGAACCCGGCGCCCGCCGCCATGCCGTTGATCGCGCCCACGACCGGCGCATCCATATGCGCCATGCGGCCGATGGCGGCGTGCAGCAGGCCGGTGATTTCTTTCAGGGATGCACCGAGCTTATCGCCCTGCGCCTCAAAATATTTCAGATCGCCCCCGGCGGAGAACATCGATCCTTCGCCGGTCAACAGCACGGCGCGGATATCTTCGCGCTCGTCACAGGCAATCGCGGCATCGAACAGATCACGGCAAAGCGTTGGGTTGAAGGCGTTGGCGGCCTCCGGGCGGTTCAGTCCGAGACGTGCCACGCCGTCCTCTACATCGAATGACAGAGTTTCGTATGTCACATCTATCCCTTTCCCGCGATTGTCATGGGTCGTTCCCGACTATAGTTTCGGTTTAACCGCAAAAGAACGGACAATCAAAGGGAGGGACGCATGCTTGGCCTCATGATGGACAAGCCGCTGCTGATATCGTCGCTGCTCGATTATGCCGCGACATATCACGGTGGCACGGAAATCGTCTCGCGCACGGTCGAGGGACCGATCCACCGTTACACCTATTCCGATGCAGAGCTGCGCGCCAAGAAACTGGCCAGGGCGCTCAAAGCGCTTGGTGTCGGCGAAGGGGACCGGGTCGCTACGCTGGCCTGGAACGGCTATCGCCACTACGAGCTCTATTACGGCGTGTCCGGCATGGGCGCCATCTGCCACATGATCAATCCGCGCCTGTTTGCGGCGCAGATTGCCTACATCATGAACCATGCCGAGGACATGCTGGTCTTCGTCGACCTGACATTCGTCTCGGCGCTCGAAGAAATCGCGTCCGAGGCCGCGTCGGTGAAAGGCTTCGTCATCATGACCGATGAAGCCAATATGCCCGAAACCTCGTTGCCCAATGTTTATTGTTACGAGACGCTGCTCGATGTGCAGGATGGCGATTACGACTGGCCGAAATTCGATGAGCTGACGGCGTCGTCCATGTGCTACAGCTCCGGCACGACCGGGAACCCCAAAGGCGTGCTGTATTCCCATCGGTCGACCGTGTTGCATGCCTGGTCGTCTACGATGCCCGATATGCTGGGGATTGCCGCACGCGATGCGGTTATGCCGGTGGTGCCGATGTTCCATGTGAACGCGTGGGGGCTTCCTTATGCGACGACAATGACAGGTGCCAAGCTGGTGATGCCAGGCCCCGCGATGGACGGTGAAAGCGTGCATCAGCTGATCGAAGATGAAGGGGTTACCTTCTCGGCAGGCGTGCCCACGGTGTGGCTCGGCCTGCTCGAATATCTTGAGCGTACAGGCAAGCGGCTCGACGGGTTCGAGCGTTGTGTCATCGGCGGTTCCGCCACCCCGCGGGCAATGATCGTCAAGCTGCAGGAAGAATACGGCGTCAACGTGCTGCACGCCTGGGGCATGACCGAAATGTCGCCTCTTGGGACTGTAAACTGGCCCAAGCACGGCATGGAAGGCGAGACAGAAGCCGAGCGCCTCGACCGCGAGGTCAAACAGGGCAGGCCGTGCTACGGCGTTGACCTGAAAATCGTCAATGATGCCAATGAACGCTTGGCCGAAGACGGCGAAGCATTCGGTGAGCTGAAAGCCCGCGGGTTCTGGGTGTGCAGCGAATATTACCGCGGCGAAGGCCAGAGCCACGATGCGGATGGCTGGTTCTCTACCGGCGATGTGTCGACCATCGATGCAGACGGTTACATGCAGATCACCGACCGCTCAAAGGATGTGATCAAGTCGGGCGGTGAATGGATCAGCTCGATCGAGCTTGAAAACGTTGCCGTCGGGCATCCCGACGTGTTCGAGGCCGCCGTCGTCGGCGTCGCCCATCCGAAATGGGATGAGCGACCGCTGCTGGTGATCGTGCGCAACGAGGGGAGTTCCGTCACGGCAGAGGAATTGCTGGCCTATTACACGGGCAAGGTCGCGAAGTGGTGGATTCCCGACGATGTCACCTTTGTCGACGAACTGCCCCACACGGCGACCGGCAAGCTCCTGAAAATGGACCTGCGCGACAAATTCCAGGATTATAAACTGCCGACAGCCTGACCCCGGTCCTGGGCCCGGCCCTGAGCCCGATAGCGCGTTGCGGCCTGTCACAAAATCATCATCCGGTTGTCATGGTTCCGTCAGGCCGGGTCCGTAACTTTGATCCTGCGAACGACAACAGACAGTTCATCCCGGGGGTCCACAAACTGGCCGGTCTGCGCAAAGCAGGCCGGCTACCCGGGCCAGTGGGCATTCACCCTGTCTGACCAATGGCCGCGATCTCCGGGCCGACCTGCTTTTGTCGCGTCGCAGCCACATCTAACCGGCAGTCTCCCCTCTGGGCCTTGCCAGTGATTGATGTGCGCCTCCCTGTGCCACTTGCCGGAATCCTGTTCGGATTCCGGCATTTTTTATCCCTTGCCGGCGTCGACGTCTGACAGGAATTCCTCAAGCACGGTATTGAACAGCTCCGGCTCTTCGAGATTCAGAACGTGGCCGGTATTTGGCAGCACGAACAGCCGTGAGCGGTCTATCAGGTCCTTCATGAACAGCCCGGGGGCGAGGCAGCGCTGGTCGTCGTCGCCGGTGACGATCATCGTCGGCACCGGAATGGCGCGGATCCGGTCTGCAAGGTCCCACAGACCCGGGCGAGACGCCTGTACCCCCCGCTGGGTCAGCGCCGATCCGATATCGGGGTGTTCGGCGAGGCGGGAGATAAAGGCGGCCCAGCCGCGCGGATCCTTGTCGCGGAAGGTGAGCCGCCCCGGTACCGTGACGTATTCCTCCGCATAATCTGCCGCACCCCGTGTCTCGAAATTGTCGGCAACGGCGAGCGAGAGATTACGGAATTCTTCGCGGGTATCCGGCTCGGCGCCGTACCCACAACCGCAGACCGTCAGGGACAGCGCGCGGTCGGGATAGGCCAGGCCAAAATGGAGCGTCGCAAAACCGCCCATCGACAGCCCGACGATATGGGCCTTCTCGATGCCCAGATGATCGAGCACGGCAAGCGCGTCGGCGCGGGCGATATCCTGCGAATAGCTTTCGATATCTTCCGGGATGTCCGATCCGGGATAGCCGCGTGCGGAGTAGACGATACAACGCCGGCGCCGGTTGAAATGGCTGACCTGCGGGTCCCAGGCGCGCCAGTCGCCGGCGAATTCATGGATGAACAGGATCGGCGGGCCGTCGCCTGCCTCCTCATAGTAGAGCTTTACGCCGTCTGTTGCGGTCGCATGTGGCATTCGCGCAGTCTCCCTGTTATTGGATCCAGTATGGCGCATGTGGATCGGGTCAGGCCAGAGCGGTTGCGCGCGGGCGCAAGCAATGGATAATGGCGCGCCATGACCAGTGAAACACACAGATGACCAAAATCCTTGTTACCGGCGGTGCCGGCTACGTCGGAAGCCATGCCTGCAAGGCGCTCGCGGCCGCGGGGTACGAGCCTGTGGTGTTCGATAATCTTTGTGCCGGACATGACTGGGCCGTCAAATGGGGACTGCTGGAACAGGGTGACCTGCTCGATCGCGACCGAATCGCGGAGGTTGTCGCAGCGCACAAACCCGCCGGTGCGATCCATTTTGCGAGCTTCGCCTTTGTCGGCGAATCCGTGACCGACCCCGGAAAATACTGGCGCAACAATGTGACTGGCGCGATCAACCTGTGCGATGCGCTGGTGGCGGCGGAGACGACCGCCATTGTCTTATCCAGCAGCTGCACCGTGTATGGGATGACCGAGGCTGCGTTTATTACCGAGGCTGACCCGGTGTCCCCGATCAACCCCTATGGCAACACCAAGCGCGCCATTGAAATCATGCTCGCCGATTACGAAGTCGCGACCGGAATGCGGAACACCGTGCTCCGGTATTTCAACGCCGCCGGCTGCGATGCCGATGGCGAAATCGGCGAGGAGCATGATCCCGAAACGCATCTGATCCCGCTTGCCATTGCCGCCGCGGCGGGTGACCGGGATGCCCTTAAAATATTCGGTACTGACTATCCGACACCTGACGGCACCTGCATCCGCGACTACATCCATGTCACCGATCTGGCGGACGCCCATGTGCGGGCCGTGCGCCGGATGCTCGATGGCGGTGCGTCGGACGTGTTCAATCTTGGCGCGGGCGCCGGGTATTCGGTGCGTGAAGTGATAGAGGCCGTCGGTCGCATTGTCGGCACGCCGGTGCAGGCGATAGAGGATGGCCGCCGCGCCGGTGACCCCGCGCGTCTGGTCGCCGATATCACCCATGCGCAGCAGGGTCTTGGCTGGCGACCGGGTCATTCGTCGCTCGATAATATCGTATCGACCGCATGGAACTGGTATCGGGCACATGCGGCGACGGGTCGGGCGTAGGCAGTGATGCCGGAATTCCGATCAATGCTGGTTCTGGGCGGGGCAGCGTCCGGCAAAAGTGCCTATGCTGAAGATCTTGTGCTGCGCATCCCGGGCCGTCCGGTGTATATCGCAACGGCGCAGGCTTTCGATGGCGAGATGACAGACAAGATCGCGGTTCACCGGGCGCGGCGCTGTGCGGTCTGGACGAATGTTGAGGAGCCGCTCGATCTGGCCGGGGCAATTGCCCGGGCAGATGCACCTGATGCCGTACTGCTGGTCGATTGCCTGACAATGTGGCTGAACAATCTGATGGCGGATGCCCGCGATGTCGTGGCGGAGACCGCGCAGCTCGTCGATACCCTGGGCGATCTGCAGGGACAGATCGTTCTGGTGGCGAATGAAGTCGGCCTCGGGATCGTGCCGGAAAATGCCCTGGCGCGCGCATTTCGCAATCTGCACGGCACGCTCAACCAGGCGGTTGCCGGCACTGCCGACCGGGTGGTGTTTGTCGCCGCCGGCTTGCCGCTTGCCCTGAAAGGAACGCTCGCGTGACGGCGGTGTTTCACGGCGGCGATCTGTCAAAGGCGTCGGAGCGTTTCGGCGAACCGGCTGAGGGCTGGGTCGATCTCAGCACGGGCATTAATCCGCGGCCGTGGCGGGTGGAGCCCGCCATGCTGGATGGATTGGATTCTCTCCCCGACAGTGCCAGATTAGCTTCCCTGCTGACCGCTGCCGCTGCGGCTTACGGGGCGGGTGATGCGGATCGCATTGTTGCGGCACCCGGCACCCAGGCGTTGATTCAGTGGCTGCCGCGTCTGCGCGCGCCAGGCCGGACGGCCATCGTCTCGCCGACCTATGGCGAACATGCGGCGGCGTGGAAGCTCGCCGGACATGAGGTTGTCGAAGTGAGCGATCTTCCTGCCGCGACTGATTTCGATGTTGTCGTCGTCACGCGGCCCAACAATCCCGACGGCCGGTCGCCCGACCTGGAAGCTGTGGCAGCGCTTGCCCGCGATATGGCATCCAAAGACGGTTTGCTGGTCGTTGACGAGGCTTTTGCCGATCTTGACCCGGCTGCGTCTGTGGCAGCGCAGGCGCAGGTCGGGCTGATTGCTTTGCGCAGTTTCGGCAAGTTCTACGGTCTTCCCGGGCTTCGGCTGGGTTTTGCCGTTTGCGATCCCGTTACGGCGAAGGCTATTACAGCGGCGCTCGGGCCATGGCCGGTATCGTCGCTGGCGGCGGATATCGGCGCTGCAGCGCTGGCCGACCGGTCCTGGCAGGATCAAACACGGTCCTGGCTGGCAGATGGCGCGCGGCGACTGGACATCTTACTGACCGGGGCGGGGTTCGATATCGTGGGCGGCACTGATCTGTACCGGCTGGCGTCGCGTAAAGATGCCATGAAGCTTCATGAACAGCTTGGGCGCGCGGGCATCTATGTGCGCCATTTCCCCGGGAAACCCTCCTGGCTGCGCTTCGGGCTTCCAGGCACCGACGAACACTGGACGAGACTGGAAAAAGCAATGCGGCCATGACCAATGATGCAACGGAGTGGTGGCTGGTTCGGCACGCCCCCACCGTCAATCCCGGCAACACCGTTTATGGTTCGCTCGATCTGGATATCCAGGTGCCGTCAGTGGATGCGTTCGCGGCTTTGTCCGGCGTTTTGCCGGCGGATCCGGTCTGGATGGTCTCCAACCTGTCCCGGACCCGCAAAACCCTCGACGGCATTCTTGCGGCGCGAGACATAAACACGCCTGAAATCCACGTTGAATCCGCCTTTGCCGAACAGCATTTCGGCGATTGGGAAGGACGTCCCAGCGCGGACGTCTGGGCTGAGATCCGCGACACCGAGAAAACATGGCCCGCCAATATCCGCCCGCCGGGCGGTGAGACATTTTCGGAAGTCGCCGAGCGCGTCGGCGAAGCGGCGCACCGCTGGTCGGAAAAACTTGCCGGAAAACAGGTCGTTGCTGTGCTGCATTCGGGCAGTATCCGCAGCTTCCTGTCGACGGCGATGGGGGGCGCGCCGGTGGAATCACTGTCTTATGTGATCGATACCCTGTCAGTCACGCGCTGCGATTATCTCGGCCCGGAAAGCTGGCGCGTGGGTTTCGTCAACCGGCCTCCGCAATAACGCTGGCGATCATCGTCAGGGCAAAGAGCTCTGCGACCTGTTGGGCAGCGCCGAGCACATCGCCGGTATAACCACCAAGATTGCGCCGCGCGAACCAGCCGATGAGCACCGCTCCCATGGCAGCGGCAATCAGGCAGACAATCCAGCCGGCAGGTGCCGCGAGGGCGGCTATCGCGGCTGCCAGCAGCAATGCAATTGCGCAATTTGCGACGGCAGGTGTTCCGGCAGTCGCGCCCAGCCCGTCGGGTTTGGCCGGGGTTCCAGCCGACATCATCGCCGGCATCATCGCGCGGCTGACGGCTGCCGATGCGACAAGCGCGCCGAGGACGAAAAGCGGTTGGCCGATGCTTGCGATTGCCGCCGCGCGTCCGGCGACGGAGACAATCAGGGCGATGGCGCCATAGGCACCAATCCGGCTGTCGGACATAATTTCCAGGCGCCTTGCCGGGTTAGCCCCACCCCATACACCATCCGCCAGGTCGGACAGGCCGTCTTCATGCAGACCCCCGGTGGTGATGATCAGGGCGACAACGGCGAACAGCGCCGAGATATAGACCGGCAGTCCGATCGCATCGCAGACCGCATAGACCAATCCGGCGATTGTGGCGATCAGCACGCCGGCAATGGGAAATGCCCACATTCCGGCAGACAGCTTGCGCGCCGCCGCCTCGGGCCAGCTCGGTGCAGGCAGGCGTGTCAGAAACACCACGCTGAGATAGATATCTTTCAGCAAATTAAATTTATCGTCCGACGGATCCGAAGCTGCCATTGGGTTCCCTAAATGCTATCTCTGTTGCCTACATAGGAGATAATCTTGAATTACGAAGATATCGCAAAATTTTTCGAAAATCTTCCTGCGGCGGATCTTCAAGCTCAAGATGCTGCGTCCGCGCGGGAAGGCAACCTGACCAAGCCGCCGGGCGCGCTCGGCCGGCTTGAAGAGCTGTCCGCCTGGTGCGCAGCCTGGCAGGGTCGCCATCCGGCGGCGCTCGATAATGTCCAGATACTGGTCTTTGCCGGCAACCATGGCGTTACCGCGCAGGGAGTGTCTGCGTTTCCGCCCGAGGTCACGGTTCAGATGGTTGCGAATTTCACGTCAGGCGGTGCGGCTATCAATCAGCTTGCTGCGCTTCACGGTGCCGAGTTGAAGGTGACGCCACTCGATCTCGATGTGCCGACGACTGATTTCACGGTGGCGCCGGCGATGACCGAGGCCGAATGCGCCGCGGCATTCACCACGGGGTTCGATGCCGTCAGCGACAATCTCGACGCGTTGATTGTCGGCGAGATGGGCATTGGCAACACGACGACGGCGGCGGCACTTGCCTGCGCGCTGTTCGGTGGCGCGGCGGCGGACTGGACGGGACCGGGAACGGGACTGGATGCGTCAGGGATTGCCCTGAAGACCCGCGTTGTCGCGGCGGCGATGGATCTGCATGGCGAAGATATCGGCGATGCGCTACAGGCCCTGCGGCGCGTCGGCGGGCGTGAACTTGCCGCGATGGCAGGCGCGGTTCTGGCGGCCCGGCACAAGCGTGTCCCGGTTATTCTCGACGGCTTTGTGACGACGGCGGCGGTCGCCGTTCTTGAAAAGATGGTGCCGGGCGCGCTCGATCATTGTGTTGCCGGCCACGTCTCAGGGGAACCGGGCCATCGCCGGCTGCTCGAACATCTCGGGAAGGAACCGCTGCTGGATCTCGGTATGCGGCTTGGTGAGGCCTCCGGCGCGGCCGTGGCGCTCGGCATTCTTCGATCCGCGCTTGCCGCCCATAACGGGATGGCGACCTTCGACGAGGCCGCGGTCAGCGGGCAGGTAGGCTCTTAGGCGTCAGCGGAAGAGAGCCGGTTCCAGAACGTGCCGGCCAGCCAGCCGGTGGCGCACCAGAAAATCGCCGCCGTTGCCAGGGAAGCTGCAACAAAATGGGCCGCCAGTTCTGGCGGGACATTGCCGCCGATACTCTCTGGCTGCGGCGCGCCGATCAGGTGCGGCAGCGCGATAGCGATAATGCCGCCGATCGTCCAGACGGCGCCGTCGCGAAATACCATGGCCCAGAGACCGCCGGCCGTCGCCGCGACGCACAGGAACCACCACATCTGACGGCTGGCAAGGTCTGCCGCCATGGAGCCGGGTATTTCCGGCGGCAGTCCAAGAGCGGGCGCCAGGCTGGCGATACCAAATCCGGCAAGGCCCCACAGAACACCCGTCTGTCCGGTAACCGGGCGTCCGGATAACGCGAAACAGGCGGTCAGGATCAGCGCAAAGCCGATCCCGGTGATGATATTGGCAAGCGTCGTAAAGAAGGTTCGTTCCAGTCCGTTACCCGGTCCCCAGGCTTCGCCGCCACTGGCTGTCTTTTCAGGGCCGTGCGCATGCGCCGGCGCAATCAGCGAGATACCGCCGTTGCGCAGGCTGTGCTGCTTATGGGCGTCATTGCCGCCGGAGTTTTCAAACTCTTCGGCATGAAGAATGATGGGCGTGGTCGTGAATTCGTGGACTACGGATATACCAATGCCGCCGAGCAGGCCGGCAACGATGGCGGTGAAGAAAATCCGCCTGAACATTGGAAACTACCGGCTCAGTGGCAGGGGAATGCGAAAGAATGCCGGCTGTCATGCGCCGCATTATGGATCGTGTCCGAATGCGCAAAGCCTGTGCCGAGTACCAGGAAAGCGCCGAGTAGCAAGGCCAGCACCGCCGGTGCAAGCACAGTTGCGCGAGCGTCAACCGCGGTAGCAGATTTCTGTGCGTTCTGAATCATATCCATTCCTCCGTATAGCCTAATTTATGCCCGTGACCGTGGGACGTTACAAGTCCCTGCGTCATTTTGGTTAAAATTCTATCGTATAGGCGGCAAGGGCGCCCAAAGTGCGGGTCTCTGTTCCTGCGTCTTCCGAGACTTTCCAGCCGACATCGATGGAAAGGCCGAAATCGAACCTGTAGCCGGCAGAGAGCTGAAAATGCGAATCCGTATTGGTCGCCGCGGCCGGGTTATCGGTTTCCCGCTCGGTCCAGGATGCCGCCAGGTTCCAGCCCTGCCATCCAACCTGGCCCGAAAGCGTCAGATACAGCCTGTCGGTCCCGGCGGTCCCGCCCTGGTCGGTCTGACGGACGGCCTCCAGCAGGGGGGGCGAACGTCACGCTGCCACCAAGATCGAAGCTCGTAAAGACGGCAGCCGCCACGGAATGTTCGTCGGCGGTGTCAAGAACGCCCCGATCTCGGGCCTGCGCTCAATCCCTGGAATAAATCCCGTATGACAGCCGGCACAGGATAGTGACGACCGCAAACGCCAGGACCATAACCGGGCCGGCCGGAAGGTCATGCAGGGTCGAGACGGTGATGCCGATAATAACCGACAGCATGCTCACCACGGTTGCGACAACGGCCTTGCGGCGAACCATCGTGTTTACGGCGAGGGCCGGCAGGATCAGGCTCGCGAACACAACATAAACGCCGACAAGCTGCACCGATGCCGTCGCGACCAGCGCGAACAATCCGAAAAAACCGAGACCCGTCCGCACACGCGGCACGCTGAACCACAGCAAAGCCGCGGCTGCATAAAGTGGTAAAAAAGCCAGAATTTGCGACCAGGAGATGAATAATATCTGCCCGGACAGAATATGCTGGATTTCTTCCCCGCCCTGCGGGTGATTGGCGAGCGCAAGAAGGACCGCAGATGCGGCAAGCACAAAGCAGGATCCGATAACGGCCTCCTGTTCATGCGGCAGAACATTTTCAACCCATCGGAAAAAGGCCGCGGCAGAGAGGGCGGCGATGCCGGCGGCGATCTGTGTCTGCGACCATGAGGGTTCATGCAGCCAGAGCGCGGTCAACACCACACAGAGACCGGCGATCTGCGCGATGGCAAGATCGATAAAGATGATACCCCGTCGCAGGACTTCGATTCCGAGAACGCTGTGGATCAATGCGATCATCAGCCCTGCGACGGTCGCCGGCAGTACGATTTCTAGGGCTTCAAGGCCCTGCATGCACTTTCTCCAGAAGGGTAATGGTCCGGTCGAACAGATTTGCCAACGCCCCGGGCGGCGCATTCTTGTCGACAGTATAGGGCAGCGTCAGCGCGGCGACCCCTGTTTTCGAGGAGAGCCAATCGGACGCATCTGCCGGATCGTAGGGCGTGCGCAGAATGGCTTTTACCTTCTGCGACCGGGAGATCTGAAGAAGACCGTTCAGATGAGATGCCGTCGGGGGGATGCCAGGTTTGACTTCGAGGGTGGCAACTTCTTTCAGGCCGATCCAGTTGATCAGATAGGTATAGGATTTGTGATGCACGATAACGGGTAGGCCCGCAAGTTTGGTCACGCGGGATTGCCAGCTATTCATCGCCGTCCGCCATTCTCGCTGGAACGTCTCGAGTCGCTTCCGGTAGTAGTCGGTATTCGGCGGGTCGATCTGGGTCAGTCGCCGGCTGAGCTCGTTTGCCAGGATGGCGAGTTTTCGGGGGTCGAGATGAACGTGCGGATTGCCGCCGGGATGCAGGTCTCCGAGGCTGCGATCCAGCACTGCCGGTTTCTCAAGAACGGGGACGTGGTCCGCCGCCATCAGGTAACCGGTGGTACCGGGTTGCACGACCGACCGGGCCCCCCGTTGCATCAAAAGCGGCAGCCAGCCGACCTCCAGGTCGGCACCCGAACAGAAAACCAGATCGGCCCGGCGTATCTGGGCGATGAGGCTCGGTCGGGCCCTAATGTGATGGGGATCCTGCAGTTTATGGGTGGCGGAAAAGGCTTTTATCTTCTCGCCGCCCACCTCGCGGGCCAGCGCCGCCCATTCTGGTTCGCAGGCGAAAACACGAAGATCGGCCGCTGCGGGGGATGACAATGTCATCCCCCATGCGACCGCGAGGACGATGCCAAGCGGTTTCTTCACGATCTCATTCCTCAATAGGCATGCGCACCATGAGCGCCGATGCTCATGATGTACTGGAAGATGAACTGATTGTCCGCCTTCCCGTTATCGAGATTTTCTCGATTATACTGAAGCCTGAAGCGGCCGAACTCACTGTTGGTCCAGTCCCCCATGAGGGAATAGGTTTCCGGATCGTGGCCCTGGGAATCGAGTGCGCTGTCGGCAAAGCCCGCCGGCGTATCCGCGGCATGGAGCCGGGCATATCGTGCCCCGACCCGCCACGCAGGCGCGAACTTGTAGGTCGCCTGCGCGTACCAGCCGAAGGAGGATTCGTCGTAATTTAGCGTTCCGGTTCCCGCGTTCGCATCGTTATAGGTGCCGTCGTCGTCGCGGTACATGAGCTCGGCCTGGAAGATGAGCTCCTGGTCCCGCGCGTTGCCGGTCGGTGCCATTGTATAGCGGACATCGGTGGCATACAGGTTGCTTTCGCCAACAAACGTGACCATTGCCTCATTGGATTGACGGCTATTGGCATCGCTCCGCAGCGTATAGACGCCGAGCCGCCAGCTTTGGTTGTCGCCGATATCGCCGCCGGTGCGCGCAAAGGCAGACCAGGCGCCCAATCCGCTAACCGATCCGCCGCCCGGGAAATCGTCGCCCCGGAACACGCCGCCACCGATTTCCGCATAGAAATCGGTCGGCAAAACGTAAGAGAACTCGGCGCCGTCGTCGTTGAAGTTGCCGTTGAGGTAGGCCCGGTTGGTCAGGGGGCGGTCAGCGAAATCATCCGAATGGGAATGATGTTCGTTGAGATATCCGAACGTCCAGAACGCCCGTCCCGCTTTGACGCGCGCACCATCGGGTAGACCAGCACCGGGGAGCGTCTGAATATAGGCTTCTTCCAGTTCTACCTTGTCCGCGCCGTCTTCGCGCACGATCGCCGCCGTCAGGCTGCCGTAAAACTTGTCGTCCACATTGGCCGAAAAGTTCAGTTCGGATTCGTCCAGCGAGAGGCCTTCACTGCCCCGTTCGCCTTCCTCGCCCACGCCGAAACCCGCGATCTCTGAAGTGCCGCGCGAAAAACTCGCTGCTCGGCCGTTCAGAATCACCCCGATGGACGGGTTGAACGAATTGTCCTTGATGTCGCGGCCCGATCCCGATGGGGTCGTCGCCTTGGCGGATTTTTTGGTCTGACTCTTCTCCAGTTGTTTCAGCTTCTTCTCAAGTTCGGCCGTCCGGGCTTCGTAACTTTTCTTCAGTGCCTGGACCTCCTGTAGAAGTTTCTGCATTGCGGCGGCATCTGCCGCCATGGCTTGCGGTGCCATTGCAAGACTGGCCGCGATGACGATTGCCGCCATTGGCCGGATAAGTTTGGTAGTCATGGGTATCTCCTGAGTCTGAGTGTAGGTCTTTGCGTCGATCGGGCGCAGGTGTTCAGAACAGGAAAGAAGGAGGGCCCCGGATAGATCGGTTTGAGATATCACGCGACAAGTAGACCTGACTTGCCGGGCCGAAAAAGGGAATGTCGACCGTTACTGACGGCGTGTGGTGGCACGGGGCTTCCGCTTTGAGAAGGCCTTTAGCGGTTTCGACGACCAACTGGATCGCACAGGGCATCCCATCATGCTGATGAGATGGATCGCCGTGATGCGCCGCGTGAGCCGTCCCGAGGAACTGAGCCAACAGGAACAAGATCGCAATAACGCCCGACGTTTGTGCAACGCGGTCTCGTCGCATCAGCGCATTATGACGCATGGTGTTTCCCAAAATGGGTGAAGCCCGTTTGTTTATCCGGCATCCTGGTCAGGCGCGCCGGACATCAAAATGTTATGTTATAGTATTACTTATGCCCAGGGACTATGCAAATACCGATTGCGGGGTTGTCCCAACGCAAAGCCTTAGCGCCTTGCCGCGCACCGGCCGCTTGTCTACGTTGGGCGCGCCGACGAACCGGGAACGGGGAGAGGTGAGGACATTGCGCGTCCACATCCAAGCCCCGGCTGCCCCCGCAACTGTATACGGTGAGCCTGTCTCGATTTGGCCACGGTGGTAAGGACCGCTGGAAGGCCGGGATGAGGCTTCGACCCGTGAGCCAGGAGACCGGACGTAGGCCGTATCGTCAGACCGCGGGCCGGGGAGCGTTCCGTGAACTGCAGAGGACGATGCGTGTTTTTAAATCCCGCGGAGGAGGCGGATAAAGCATGGCTATCGCCCGAAAAATACCAGCAACCGTTGTCACCGGCTTTCTTGGTGCCGGCAAGACCACGATGATCCGTAACCTGATCGAACAGGCCAACGGCAAGAAACTTGCCCTCGTGATCAATGAATTCGGCGATCTCGCGGTGGACGGTGAATTGCTCAAAGGCTGCGGCAATCCCGACTGCACGGATGAAGACATCTTCGAGCTGGCCAATGGCTGCATCTGCTGCACGGTCGCCGACGACTTTCTGCCGACGATCGAAAAGATCCTCGCCCTGCCCGAACCGCCCGATCACATTATCATCGAAACCTCCGGCCTGGCACTGCCCAAACCGCTGGTCCAGGCCTTTGGCTGGCCCGAGGTGCGCACGCGGGTGACGGTCGACGGCGTGATTGCAGTCCTGGATGGGCCTGCCGTCGCTGCCGGGCGCTTTGCCGATGATCCCGACCGGGTCGAGGCGATGCGTGCCGAAGACGATGAGCTGGATCATGAAAGCCCGCTCCACGAACTGTACGAGGACCAGCTCGCCTGCGCCGATCTTGTCCTGCTCAATAAAACCGACCTGATGAGTGACGCAGATATCGACACTGTCTTCGGCGACGTCGGCGGGCGGCTGCGCCAGGGTGTGCACATGGTGAAGACCGCCAATGGCGTGATCGATACGGGCATTCTGCTCGGCATTGACGCGGCGGCGGAAGACGATCTCGATGCCCGCCCGTCGCATCACGATGCCGAGGACGATCACGACCACGATGATTTTGAAAGCTTCGAGGTCGCGGTGCCGTCCGATGTGTCGCCCGAAGAACTGATCGCCCGGCTGGAGACCGCCGTGGTCGCCCACGATATCCTGCGCGTCAAAGGCTTCGTCCACGTGCCGGGCAAGGACATGCGGATGATCATCCAGGGTGTCGGTGCCCGCATCCAGAATCATTTTGACCGGCCGTGGGAAGCCGATGAGCCGCGGATGACGCGCCTTGTCATTATCGGCCTGACCGGCCTCGATCATGCGGCCATTACGGCCGCACTCGTATCGGGGCCGCAGGCCTAAAGATGCATCTGCTCGCGGCGACGCCGGGCGTTGTCTCCGACGGGTCGGAGGCCGTCGATCTCGGCCAATCGCCGGGCGACATCGTCTTTCTGTCGGCCGCGGATACCGAGCTTGCCGCCCTTGCAGGGGCACAGGAACGTGCCGGCGCGCAGGCGCCCAGTTTGCGGCTCGCGAATTTTCTGCAGCTGCGGCATCACATGTCGGTCGACCTGTATGTCGAAAACATGGTGTCGAATGCACGGCTGGTTATCGTGCGCCTGCTCGGCGGGGCAAGCTACTGGCCGTATGGCGTCGAACAGATCGCGGCCGTCTGCCGCCGCCGCGGTATCGGATTTGCCGCCGTGCCGGGGGACGATCAGCCCGATCCCGACCTGACGCAGCATTCAACCCTTGCCGCAGATGATGTTCATCGGATCTGGCAGTATCTGGTCCATGGCGGGCCGGTCAACGCCGACAATCTGCTGGCATTCGCGGGCAACCTGCTGGGCGTCGACCGTGACTGGAATGAGCCCGCGCCGCTGCTGACCGCCGGGCTCTACTGGCCCGACATCGAGGCGCCGGACCTCGCGGCGATCCGGGCGCAGTGGCAGGGGCGCGCGCCGGTCGTCGCCATCACATTCTACCGGGCACTGGTGCAGTCCGGAAACCTGGAACCCATCGACGCGATGATCGCGGCACTGGCCGCGCGCGGCCTGAACCCGCTGCCGCTCTATCTGCAAAGCCTCAAAGAGACGGTCTCGGTCGGGGTGGTCGGGGCGGCCTTCGCCGCGTGCCCGCCGGATGTGATCCTGAATGCGACGGGCTTTGCGGTCTCGACACCGGGGGCGGACCGCACCGAGACCCCGTTCGATGCGGCGGGGTGTCCGGTATTGCAGATGGTGTTTGCGGCGACCACCGAAGAAGCCTGGGCGATAAGCGATACCGGGCTGATCGCGCGCGATATCGCCATGAACGTTGCCCTGCCCGAGGTCGATGGCCGTGTGCTGTCGCGCGCGGTGGCGTTCAAATCCGAAGCCCGGTTCGATGATGCGACCCAGACAGCGGTGGTCAAACATCTGCCGTCGGACAACCGCATCGCCTTCGTTGCCGATCTGGCGGCAGCCTGGGCAAAATTACGCCGAACGTCCGTATCCGACCGCCGCGTCGCGCTGGTGCTGGCCAATTATCCCAACCGCGACGGCCGGATCGGCAACGGCGTCGGCCTCGATACCCCGGCGGGGACAATGACCCTGCTGCGGGCCATGACCGATGCCGGCTACGCGACGGGCGAACTGCCGAGCGATGGCAACGCGCTGGTCGACCGCCTGCTGGCGGGACCGACCAATGCCGCGGTCAAAGAGCGCGTGATCGAAGAAACAATTTCGCTGGCCGACTACCAGATTTTCTTTTCCGGACTTCCCGAATCCGTGCGCCGGGTCGTGACGGAAAGATGGGGCGCGCCCGAGGCCGATCCGTTTTATATCGCCGGCAACGCCGATTGCGGCGCGTTTGCCATCCCGGCATTCCGCTGCGGTAATCTCGCCATCGGGCTGCAACCGGCGCGCGGCTATAACATCGATCCTGAAAAAACCTATCACGACCCCGACCTCGTGCCACCGCACGGCTATCTCGCGTTCTATGCCTGGCTGCGGATGCAGTACAGGGCGGATGCCGTCATCCATATGGGCAAGCACGGCAATCTGGAATGGCTGCCGGGCAAATCGCTGGCGCTGTCGGAAACCTGTTTTCCGGAAGCCGCCCTGGGGCCGATGCCGCATATTTATCCGTTCATCGTCAACGACCCGGGCGAGGGCACGCAGGCAAAGCGGCGCGCGTCTGCGGTGATTATCGATCATCTGACCCCGCCGCTGGCCCGCGCCGAAACCTATGGCCCGCTCGCCGATCTCGAACGGCTGGTGGACGAATATTATGAGGCCGCCGGGGTCGACCCGCGCCGGATCGAATTGCTGCGCGACCAGATCGTGGAGCTGACGCGGTCATCGGGCCTTGATCTCGATTGCGGGATCAAGCCGGACGAGCCGGCGGACGAGGCACTCGCCAAGCTCGACAATTATCTTTGTGAACTGAAAGAGATGCAGATCCGCGACGGGCTGCATATCTTCGGTGAAAGCCCGGTGGGAAGCCTGCGCGACGCTCTTCTGGTGGCGCTCGCGCGCCTGCCGCGCGGCGACGGGCAGGCGGGGAATCAGTCGCTGATCCGCGCGCTGAGTACCGATCTTGGCTTCGCCGGGTTCGATCCGCTGGACTGCACACTCGGCGATCCGTGGACGGGAGACACACCATCGGCGCTGCCGGGAGACGATCCCTGGCGCACCCAGGGCGACACGGTGGAACGGCTTGAGGCCCTTGCGCTGGATCTCGTTGGCGGTGCTGTGCCTGATCGTGACTGGCCGCACACACGCGCGGTCCTCCAGCAGATATCCGACCGCATCGGACCGGCTGTCGAAGCCTGCGGTGCGGCGGAAATTGGCGGTGCACTGACCGCCCTCGACGGCAATTTCGTGCAGCCCGGCCCGTCCGGCGCGCCGACCCGCGGGCGTCCCGAAGTGCTGCCCACCGGGCGCAATTTTTATTCGATCGATACCCGCACCGTACCGACGCCGACCGCGTGGACGCTCGGCTGGAAGTCGGCAACGCTGCTGATTGAGCGCCACGTGCAGGAACATGGCGAATGGCCGCGGCGGATGGCGCTGTCGGCCTGGGGCACGTCCAACATGCGCACCGGCGGTGACGATATTGCCCAAGGGCTGGCGCTGATGGGTGTGCAGCCGCAATGGGATCGGGGCTCCGGCCGGGTGACCGGGTTCGATGTCATGCCGCTCGACGTGCTCGACCGCCCGCGCGTTGACGTCACGCTGCGCCTGTCCGGGTTTTTCCGCGATGCGTTTCCGGCGCAGATCGATCTGTTCGATTCGGCCGTGCGCGCCGTCGCCGCGATGGATGAGCCGGCGGATCAGAACCCGCTGGCCGCCCGTGTCGCCGAAGATGCCGCCGCGCTGGTCGCCGACGGGGTCGACGCAGATGTCGCCCTTCGCCGCGCCGGCCACCGGGTGTTCGGCTCCAAGCCCGGTGCCTATGGGGCAGGGCTGCAGGCGCTGATCGACGAGCGCGGCTGGGAAACCGATGCCGACCTCGCGCGCGCCTATATCGCCTGGGGCGGTTATGCCTATGGCGATGGGGCGGGCGGTACGGCGGAACACGGATTGTTCGAACGCCGCCTCGGATCCGTGCAGGCCGTGGTCCACAATCAGGACAACCGCGAACACGACCTGCTCGATTCAGATGATTATTACCAGTTCGAAGGCGGGCTGACCGCCGCTGTCCGCCATCTGTCGGGCGATCAGCCGGCGGTGTGGCACAACGATCATTCGCGCCCCGAAACGCCCAAAATCCGCAGCCTCGAAGAAGAGATCGGCCGCGTTGTGCGCGCCCGCGTCGTCAACCCCAAATGGATCGCCGGTGTCATGCGCCACGGCTACAAGGGCGCGTTCGAAATGGCGGCGACCGTCGATTACCTGTTCGCCTTTGCCGCCACGGCCCATTGCGTGAAAGATCATCACTTCGATCTGGTGTTCGATGCCTATTTGGATGACGACGACGTGCGGGGTTTTCTGGAACAAAATAACCCGGATGCGTTGCGTGAAATGGCCGAACGCCTGCTCGAAGCCCAGGATCGGGGCCTGTGGCGGCCGCGCTCGAACACGGCATGGACACGTCTGTCCGAATTGAAGGGAACTGCCTGATGGTAAAAAAACCCACCACCACCGAAGAACTCGCCCGCGCCAACGAGAAATCGAAAAAACGGAAAGAATCCCGCGACAGGATGCTGGCCGACAAGACGGTCGAGAAGGGCCTGCTGATCGTCCATACCGGCAAGGGCAAGGGGAAGTCCACCGCGGCGTTCGGGCTGGTGGCCCGCGCTATCGGCAACGACATGAAAATCGGCGTCGTCCAGTACGTGAAGGGCAAGTGGGAAACCGGTGAGCGTCTCGTGCTCGACCATTTTCCCGACCAGGTGACCATCCGCACCATGGGCGAGGGCTTCACGTGGGAGACCCAGGACAAGGCGCGCGATATCGCAGCGGCCGAAGCCGCCTGGGCGGTCTCGAAGGAGATGATTGCCGACCCAAGTTACGATCTGGTCGTGCTGGATGAGCTCAACATCGTGCTGCGCTATGATTATCTGGATATCGAAGACGTGCTGGAAACGTTCCGGAAGAAGCGCGACATGCTGCATGTCGTCGTGACGGGGCGGAACGCGAAGCCCGAATTGGTCGAGATCGCCGATCTGGTCACCGAGATGACGCAGATCAAGCACCCGTTCCGCGAACAGAACGTGCGCGCCCAGAAGGGCATCGAGTTCTAGGGGATGCTGGCGGGAAACACCCCATGATTCCTGCGCTGATGTTTCAGGGCACGGGCTCCGATGTCGGCAAATCCGTGCTGACGGCGGGGCTGTGCCGTGCCTATACACGGCGCGGGCTGACCGTGCGCCCGTTCAAGCCGCAGAACATGTCGAACAACGCCGCCGTCACCGCCGATGGCGGCGAGATCGGCCGGGCGCAGGCCTTGCAGGCACGGGCCTGCGGGGTGGCACTGCATACCGACATGAACCCGGTCCTGCTGAAGCCGCAGTCGGAAACGGGTGCGCAGGTGATCGTCCAGGGCAGGATCGTCGGCAATGCCAAGGCACGCGAATACCAGGCGATGAAACCCGGCCTGTTGGGGGCGGTGCTGGAAAGCTATCACCGCCTGTCGGCTGAGGCCGATCTCGTGCTGGTCGAAGGGGCGGGGAGTGCCGCCGAGGTCAATCTCCGCGCCGCGGACATCGCCAATATGGGCTTTGCCGAGGCGGCTAATGTGCCGGTGGTGCTGATCGGCGATATCGACCGGGGCGGGGTGATTGCCCAGCTTGTCGGCACATGGAACCTGCTGAGCGACAGTGAGCGCGCGCTGACCTGGGGGTTCATCGTCAACAAGTTCCGCGGCGACGCCTCGCTGTTCGATAGCGGCCTCACCGCCATTGTTGAGCGGACGGAGATGGCGTCATTTGGCGTGGTGCCGTGGTTTGCCGATGCCGGGCGGCTGCCGCGCGAAGATGCGTTTGATGTGGGCGCCGACGACGCCAAGTCGGGCGATATCAAAATCGCCGTACCGGTCCTGTCCCGGATCGCCAATTTCGACGATCTCGACCCGCTGCGCGCCGAGCCCGATGTGTCGGTGGTGATGGTCCCGGCGGGCGAAGCGCTGCCCGGCGATGCCGATCTGGTCCTGCTGCCGGGATCGAAGGCGACGCTGGCCGATCTCGCCTTTATCCGCGCCCAGGGCTGGGACATCGATATCGCCGCCCATGTGCGGCGCGGCGGCGCGGTGCTCGGCATTTGCGGCGGCTACCAGATGCTGGGAAAGACGGTGTCCGATCCTGAAGGCATTGAAGGGCCGCCGGCACAAGCGCCCGGGCTCGGCCTGCTCGATATTTCAACCACGCTGACCGCGGCTAAAAAACTGGTGGAGGTTTCGGGCAGGGACGCGCTGTCCGATCAGCCCGTCACCGGGTACGAGATGCATGTCGGCGTCACCACCGGGCCGGATATCGCGCGGCCGATGCTGACCCTGTCCACCGGCGCGGATGGGGCGATTGCGGCCGATGGTAAAATTTCAGGTTGTTATGTTCACGGGCTGTTTTCGTCGGATGCGTTCCGTACCGCATTCCTGCAACGGCTTCGCCCCGGCGCACGGGCAGCCCTGTCATATGAAGCCGGGATCGATGCCACGCTGGATGCGCTGGCCGATCATCTTGAATCCCACCTCGATCTCGATCGGATGATCGATGATTGAGCGTATGACGATCCCGTCAGGCCAGTGCCATAAGCATCAGCAGGATCGCGGCCAGGCCCGCGCCCGCCTTGCGGTACAGGCTGAGCGCGCGACGGATGTCTTCTGCGGTGGCATCGGCGCGGCCGCTTTCGTTCATCCAGGCATCGTCGACGATAAAATCCCGGTAATGGCGCGGTCCCGCCAGCGCCAGACCCAGCGCGCCCGCCATCGCCGCTTCGGGCCAGCCCGCATTTACCGACCGGTGCTTCTCGGCATCGTCGATGGCGGCGGTCCAGGCCGCCCCGCCGCGTGTGCCGAAACCGATTGCCGCGGTGATCACGATCAACAATCCGGCAATCCGCGCAGGAACAGCCATCACGGCATCGTCCAGCCGTGCAGCGAACTTGCCGAAATGCTCGTAGGTGCTGTCGTGATGGCCGATCATGCTGTCCAGGGTGTTGACGGCCTTGCAGAAGAAAAGCCCCGGCAGACCGAGCAGCGCGAACCAGATAATCGGTGCCACAACACCGTCCGAGAAATTTTCCGCCGCAGATTCGATCGCCGCGCGCGACACGCCGTGTTCGTCCAGCGAGTCCGGGTCGCGCCCGACGATGTGGGAAACAGCGATACGCCCCTCGTTCAGCGACACATCCAGCCCGTTCGCGACATCGCGGACATGGTTGAACAGGCTGCGATAGGCGATGAACACGCTGGCGATAGCCGCCCCCGCGATCCAGCCGTATTTCACCTGCGCCAGCAGCCACTGGATGCCGTACCCGGAAAATCCGGCCAGCGCGACCAGAAACAGGGATGCCAGCGCCCCGCGCCAGAACCGCGCCCGGTCGGACCGTTGCTCCCGGTTCAGTTTTTTGTCCAAAAACGCAATCAGGCCGCCAAACACGGCAACCGGGTGCGGAATGCGGGCGTATACCTTTGGCGGATCGCCAAGGGCCACGTCGATTGCGAGGGCCAGCATCACCACCAGCAGGGGGTGGACGGCTGCGGCGTCCGCGGAGTACCACTGAAACATCATCCGGCGACAATCGCCCGACAAGCGTCGGGAATCAATTGCCACCGGAAAAGGAGAGACAATTGACCACAGGAATCATGGTGTGCGGCCATGGCAGCCGCGACGAGGGCGCGGTCGCCGAGTTTGAAAAACTGTCCATCGCGATCCGCGAACGGGCGGGCGATATCCCGGTCGAGTACGGTTTTCTCGAATTCGCGACCCCCGTCATCAAGGACGGGCTCGGTAAACTCGTCGATCAGGGCGTCACCGACGTCCTCGCCGTTCCTGGCATGCTGTTTGCCGCGGGCCATGCGAAGAATGATATTCCGTCGGTCCTGAACACCTGGGCGTCGGATCATGACGGTATCGATATCCGCTACGGGCGCGAGCTTGCGATCGACCTGAAAATGCTTCGCGCCGCCGCCGACCGCATCGATGAGGCGCTGGATGCCGCCGGCCGCGATGTGCCGCTGGAAGATACAATGCTTGTCGTCATCGGGCGCGGTGCGTCCGACCCGGATGCGAATTCCAATGTCACCAAGGTCATGCGCATGCTGTGGGAAGGCTTCGGCTTCGGCTGGGGGGAGACCGCGTATTCCGGGGTGACCTTTCCGCTGGTGGAGCCCGGCCTCGAACACGCGGCGAAGCTCGGCTACAAACGGATCATTGTATTTCCGTATTTCCTGTTTACCGGCGTGCTGGTCCGCCGCATTTACGACTACACCGATCTGGTCGCGGCGCGTCACCCAGACATCGAATTTATCAAAGCACCCTATCTGAACGACCATCCGATGGTGATTGAGACGTTCATGGAGCGCATCGACGAGATCCGCCGTGGCGAGAACAACATGAACTGTCAGCTCTGCAAGTACCGTGAACAGGTTCTCGGCTTCGAGGCAGAGGTCGGTCTCGCGCAGGAAAGCCATCATCACCATGTCGAGGGTATCGGCACGGGTACTGCCAAGCCGGACGCAGATGCCGCTAATCACGATCACGGGCATGACCACGATCATGGGCACAGCCATGAACATGGCGAGGGCGACGGGCATGGCCATGATCATGCGCATCACCCGTATCCGCATGCCGATCATCCGCTTGGCCCGAAGACCCTGAGAAAAGAGATCGGCTGAAGTATCGATGGATTACGTACGCGACCCTGATGAAATCTACCGGCAATCCTTCGAGATTGTCCGGGCGGAAACCGACCTGTCCGGTGTGCCGGACGATATGACCGATGTGGTCATTCGCCTGGTCCACGCGTGCGGCATGCCCGAGATCGCCGGCGATCTTCGCTGGTCGGATGATGTCGCATCCTCGGCAGGGTCTGCACTCGGGGCCGGTGCGCCGGTGATCTGCGATGCACAGATGGTCGCCGACGGTGTGATCGCCGCGCGGCTGCCGGCGGATAACCAGATTCTCAGCATGATCCGCCTGCCGAACCTCGTAGCCCTCGCAAAGGAGCAGGGCACGACCCGGTCTGCAGCGCAGGTCGAATTGTGGAAGCCGTTCCTGCCCGGCAGCGTGGTCGCCATCGGTAATGCGCCGACGGCGCTGTTCCGGCTGCTGGAAGTTATTGCCGAAGACCCGTCCCGCAAGCCGGCGGCCATTCTGGGCTTTCCGGTCGGATTTGTCGGTGCCGCCGAATCGAAGGACGCGCTTCATGACGGGGCCAATGACGGGGCCAATAACGGGGCCAGTAACGGGGCGAACGCGGGGGGGCACGACGTGCCGTATATGACGATTCTCGGCCGCCGCGGCGGCAGTGCCATGGCGGCAGCGGCGGTCAACGCGCTTGCCGGGCGCACCGAAGCATGACGGAAAGATGGCTGAGTATTGTCGGGATCGGTGAAGACGGTCTCGACGGATTGACCCCGCGTGGCCGGATGCTGGTCGATGGGGCGCAGACCCTGATTGGCGGCGACCGTCATCTCGCAATGCTCCCCGAGGACGGACGCGCGCGCCTGACCTGGCCGAGCCCGCTGACCGACCTGATGCCGCAGATTGCCGAACGTCGCGGCACGCCGGTCTGTGTGCTGGCCACGGGGGACCCGATGTTCTTCGGCATCGGCGTTACCTTGGCAAAGCATTTTGACGCCGATGAAATGGATGTCGTGCCGTCCCTGTCTGCGTTCTCGCTGGCGGCGTCGCGCCTGGGATGGCCGCTGGCCGATGTCGAACAGCTTACTCTTCATGGCCGTCCGGCATCGCTGATCGTGCCGTTCATTCTGCCGGGTGCCCGGCTGATGATTCTGTCGGATGGCGCCGATACCCCGGCGCAGGTTACCGAAATCCTGTCCGAACGCGGCTATGGCGACAGCCGCATTTACGTTCTCGAACACATGGGCGGCCCGCAGGAGCGTGGCCTCGAAGGCACGGCGGCCGACTGGCAACATACGAACATTGCACCCTTCAACACCGTTGGCGTTGAATGTGTTGCGGGGTCCGATGCGGTCATCCTGCCGCGCATTCCGGGCCTGCCCGACGATGCCTTTATCAGCGACGGCAATATGACCAAGCGCGAAGTCCGCGCGGCGACACTGGCGGCACTGGCGCCCATTCCCGGTCAGCATTTATGGGATATCGGCGCCGGGTGCGGTGCTATTTCCATTGAATGGATGCGCAGCAACCCGTCTTGCCGGGCGACCGCAATCGAAAGCCGGGCCGACCGGATCGGGTTGATCGCGCGCAATGCGATTGCGCTGGGCGTGCCGCGGCTTGGCATGATTGAAGGTCAGGCGATTGACGTGCTGGCCGGTCTTGATGCCCCGGATGCTATTTTTATCGGCGGCGGCGCTTCGACGCCCGGCCTGTTCGATCTTTGCTGGGATGCATTGTCCCCGGGCGGCCGGCTTGTCGCCAACGTCGTTACCCTTGAAGGAGAAATCGCGCTTGCGGCATTTCGGGAACAGCACGGCGGCGACCTGGTGCGCATCGCCGTTTCCCGGGCTGAACCGATCGGGCCGTTTACCGGCTGGAAACCGCTGATGGCCGTGACACAACTTGCAGCGGTGAAATCCTGATGGTGGACACGCTTTCTGGCACGCTTTCTGGCACGCTTTCTGGCACGCTTTCCGGGACGCTCTACGGTGTCGGCATCGGGCCCGGCGATCCGGAACTGGTGACCCTCAAGGCGTTGCGAATCCTGAAATCGGTGCCGGTGCTTGCCTGGCCCGCACCGGAAGAAGGCCCGAGCCTGGCGCGCGAAATCGTCGCCGAACATCTGCCGGGAACCCAACGTGAAATTCCCATCCGCATGCCCCTGCTGCCGGCGCGTTTTCCGGCAGACGATGTGTATGACAAAGCAGCGATTGAGATTGGTGCGGCGCTCGATGCCGGCGAAGACGTCGCCGTGATCTGCGAGGGCGATCCGTTCTTTTACGGCTCGTTCATGTATCTGTACGGACGGCTGGCCGATAAATATCCGGTGGAGGTTATCCCCGGCGTATCGTCCCTGACGGCCTGCGCTGCCGCCCTCGGCGCGCCGCTTTCCGCAAAGAACGACGTGCTGACGATCATCCCGGGGCCGCTCGATACCGACACGATGAAACAGCGCCTGGCAGATGCCGATGCTGTGGCGATTATCAAGGTCGGCCGGCATTTTGAGCGGATCCGCACCGTGATCGATGATCTCGGTCTGACCGCAAATGCCCGCTATATCGAACGCGCGACCATGGGCGAACAGCGGATTGTCCCGATTGGCGAGGTGGGGGAGGGCAATGCACCGTATTTCTCTATGATCCTCGTCCACAAGCGCGATGAGGTATGGAAATGACATCTCCGGCGATTATCGTTCTGGGTGCGGGTGGCGTCGACGTCGCGCATCGCATCGCGCATGTGGTGCCGGGGGCCCGGATTCACGGCCTCGCGCGCCGGGTCCCTGCCGCCCAGGTTCATTTCGATGACACGGGCGATCATCTGCGGGCCCTGTTTGCGGACGGAACACCGGTGATCGGTGTCTGTGCGGCCGGCATTCTGATCCGTCTGCTGGCGGCGAGCCTGTCTGATAAAACCGCGGAACCTCCGGTCATTGCGGTCGCCGAAGACGGCTCGGCCGTCGTGCCGCTGCTGGGCGGTCATCACGGCGCCAATGACCTGGCGCAGAATATTGCGGCGGCGCTTGGCACTGTTGCCGCCATCACCACGGCGGGCGATGTGCGTTTTGGCGTGGCGCTTGATAGCCCGCCCGCAGACTGGGTGCTGGCCAACCCGGATGATGTGAAATCTTTTGCCGCAGACCTGCTGGCCGGTGAAACCGTTGGCGCGAATGCCGCGTTGCCGCCTTTTCTGGCCGATGCTGATCTTCCGCGCGACCTCGGCGGCACGCTCCGTATAAGTGCGACACCGCACCGCGTCGCCGGGGATTCGCAGCATCTGGTCTATCATCCCAAAAGCGTTGCTGTGGGCGTTGGTTGTGAGCGGGGAACCGACCCCGCGGAACTGATCGCCCTTGTACAGACGGCGCTCGAAGCAGGCGATATCGCCGTGGACGCAATTGCCGGTATTTATTCGCTGGACCTGAAATCGGATGAACCGGCGGTGCATGCCGTCGCGGCAGCCCTTGGCGTTGAGGCACGTTTTTTCGATGCCGCGACGCTGGAAGCCGAAGCACCCCGCCTTAAAAACCCGTCCGACGTGGTGTTCCGCGAAGTGGGCTGTCATGGCGTGTCCGAGGGGGCGGCCCTTGCGGCTGCCGGTGGTGCCGCCGACCTGGCGGTTGAGAAACAGAAATCCGCCCGTGCGACATGTGCGGTTGCGATATCGCCCACCCCGATTTCCGCGCATGAAGCAGCACAGCCTCAGGGCCGATTGCTGATCGTCGGGACCGGCCCCGGCAGCGACGGCTGGATGACGGCGGAGGCCGAAGACGCCGTGGCGCAGGCAACCGACCTGGTCGGCTATACGCTGTATCTCGATATTCTGGCGGATCGGGCAACGGGCAAGATCCGCCACGATTTCCCGCTCGGTGAAGAGATCGACCGGGTGCGGGCCGCGCTTGAACTTGCGGCAGAGGGCAAGACGGTCGCCCTGGTGTCGTCCGGTGATCCCGGTATTTACGCCATGGCGACGCTCGCGTTCGAGCTGCTCGAATCCGGCGGGCGGGATGACTGGGGCCGCGTCGCCATTCAGGTATGCCCCGGTATTTCCGCATTGCAGGCAGCGGCCGCACGATCCGGCGCGCCGCTGGGACATGATTTCTGCACCATATCGCTGTCCGATCTGCTGACCCCGTGGGAGGCGATTGAGCGACGTCTCAAAGCCGCTGCCGAGGGTGATTTTGTCGTCGCTTTCTATAACCCGGTCTCGCGGCGCCGGACCTGGCAGCTTGGCAAGGCGCGGGAAATCCTGATGACGGGAAGGCCCGAGACGACTCCGGTTGTGCTGGCCAGAAATCTTGGACGGGATGGTGAGCAGGTCCGGGTCGTGACGCTGGGCACGCTGGATCCCGCCGATGTCGACATGCTCACCGTGGTGCTGGTCGGCTCTTCCGAAAGCCGCACGGTGCCGCGTGGCGACGGACGTCACTGGGTTTATACGCCCCGCGGTTATGCCGGAAAACAGAACGATGACATGAAGGGTACAGGATGACAGTCTGGTTTATCGGCGCGGGGCCGGGCAATCCCGATCTTCTGACAATTCGCGGGCGTGACGTGATCGCACGCTGCCCTGTCTGTCTTTATGCGGGCTCACTCGTGCCCGAAGCGGTGGTCGCCCACGCGCCCGATGGTGCGGCCGTTATAGATACCGCCCCGATGACGCTCGATGACATCATCGCCGAGATGGAAAAAGCCCATGCGGCGGGCCATGACGTCGCGCGGGTGCATTCGGGCGATCCATCGCTTTATGGTGCGATTGGCGAACAGATCCGGCGCCTCGACGCGCTGGGGATTGAGTTCGAGATCGTGCCGGGTGTGCCCGCCTATGCCGCCGCCGCCGCATTGCTGCGCCGTGAACTGACCCTGCCCGACGTGTCGCAGACGGTGATCCTGACGCGCACCGCGATGAAGGCATCGGCAATGCCCAATGCCGAAGATCTCGACACGCTTGGCAAATCGGGCGCGACGCTCGCGATCCATCTGTCGGTCCGAAACCTGAAACATGTCTGCGAGACGCTGATCCCCCATTACGGGGCGGATTGCCCGGTTGCTGTCGTCTACCGCGCCAGCTGGCCGGATGAGCAGGTGGTCGAAGGCACGTTGACCGATATCCGCCAGAAAGTCCGCGCAGCGAAAATTACCCGCACGGCGCTTATTCTGGTCGGACAGGTTCTGGCGCCGGATGGATTTACAGATTCAGCGCTTTACGATGCCAATCACGTGCATGTCCTGCGCCCGCGCCGCAAGGGTTAGAACGTAGCCGTCAACGGGTTAGCCGCTCAAGCCAGGCAACAGCCGCCGCGACATCCGACACGATCGGGCTGGGTGGCGGCGACGGCCGCTCAATCATGATGACCGGCATAGATGCCGCCCGTGCGGCGGCAATCTTGGGATAGGTTGCGGCACCCCCGGCATTTTTGCTCACCAGCACATCGATATTGTGGTCGCGCAGCAGGGCCGCTTCCTGCGCGGTCGTGAAAGGCCCGCGCCCTGTAATATAGGTGGCCCCTGTCAGGTGGTCCGCCGCATCGGGTGGATCGATTGATCGGATCACCAACGCGACCCCGTTTACATCGGAAAACGCACCGAGTTCCTGTCGGCCGACGGACAGGAAAGCGCGTTTCCCGAATGTCGGTAATAGCGATGCTGCCGCTGCGATATCGTGCACGTCGTGCCAGACGTCACCCGCTGTTTTTTCCCAGGCCGCGCGCAGAAGCTTCAGCCGCGGCACGTTGACACCTGTGCAGGCCTGTTCGGCATTGGCGGCTATCCGGTCGGCGAAGGGGTGGGTCGCGTCGATAACAGCGGCAATATCGTTTTCGCCGATCCACGCGGCCAGCGCGTCCGCACCGCCAAAGCCGCCGGTGCGGATGGTCACGCCCTCCGGCAGGGCCGGGTTTTTGGTCCGCCCGGCGAGCGAATAGACGATCTCGAAGCGTGCATTCGCCTCGGTGGTCAGCGCGACGGCCTCGCCCGTGCCGCCGAGCACCAGAATGCGGTGCCGGAAGTTTTGCCCGTCATTCATCCGCCCGCTCATTCATCGGATCGTCCGACGAGATTTCCGGCGCGGTCATAGACGAAGATATCGATATCGACCTCCGCACCTGCCAGTGTATAGCGCGCAACCGATTGCGCGCGGCGGGCGATGTCGGGGGCGAGGGGGAGTCCTGCCGCCGTCGCGATGGACAGGGCTTCAGCCGCGGTATTGGCGCCCTCTATCTGTGCGGCGATTTCTTTCGACGCGCCGAGCTCATGCGCGACGTCTGCCATCCAGGTCAGATCGACCTGGCTTCGTCCCGAATGCAGATCGAGATTACCCTCGGCCAGTTTGCTGATCTTTGCGAAACCGCCGCCGATGACGACGCGCGGTACGGGGTGCCGGCGCAGATATTTCAGCATGCCGCCTGCAAAATCGCCCATGTCGATCATTGCATGGTCGGGCAGGCCGAGCAGTGCCTGGGTTTTTTCTTCCGACGTCTTGCCGGTGCAGCCGGCGATCAGCGACAGCGCGCCTGCACGGGCAACATCGATGCCGCGATGGATCGATTCGATCCAGGCGGCGCAGGAATAGGGCACGACGACCCCGGTGGTGCCGAGAATGGAAATCCCGCCGAGGATACCGAGGCGCGGGTTCCAGGTCTGTTCCGCGAGCGCCGCACCGTTTTCGACCGACACGGTCACGATCACGTCGCCTGACCCGCCATGGGCGGTAGCGGCCTCCATTATGACCTGCTCAATCATCTTGCGCGGCATCGGATTTATCGCTGGCTCACCCAGCGGCAGCGGCAGGCCTTCGCGGGTTACCGTGCCGACGCCATCGCCTGCCCGGAAAACGACCCCGTCGCCCGGGGCCGCATCTGCGATATCGACGCGGATCAGGGCGCCGTGGGTCACATCCGGGTCGTCGCCGGCATCCTTGATAATGGCTGAAAATGCGCCGTTTTCCGTCTTTCCTTCGCGTGCGAGGGCAAAAGCAGGCGTTTCGCCCTTCGGCAGCGCGATCTGCACAGGATCGGGGAACGCGCCCGTCAAATGCGCGGTATAGGCGGCCTTGGCGGCCGCCGTCGCGCAGGCGCCGGTGGTCCAGCCGCGCCGTAATTCTCCTTCGGGCTTGCGTGCCATCCTGCCGTTATATGTGCTAAGCAGGCTCTATGGAACGGCTCACATTCAAGATGCCCGAACTGGAACCCGGATGGGTCTGGCTGGCGGGCGCCGGACCGGGCGATCCCGGCCTGCTGACGCTGCATGCGCTGAACGGTTTGCGGCAGGCGGATGTGATTGTGCACGATGCGCTGGTCGATGACCGGACGCTGACACTGGCCGGCCCGGACTGTGAAATCATCTATGCCGGCAAGCGCGGCGGCAAGCCGTCGCCAAAACAGCCGGATATTTCGGCCAGGCTGGTGACGCTTGCCCGTGATGGCAAGCGCGTCCTGCGATTAAAGGGCGGCGATCCGTTTATTTTTGGACGCGGGGGTGAAGAAGCGCTGGCGCTGGTCGCCGCCGGTATCCCGTTCCGGGTTATTCCGGGTATTTCGGCGGGCGTTGGCGGGCTTGCCCATGCCGGTATTCCGCTAACCCACCGTGAAACAAATTCTGCCGTGACGTTCGTGACCGGACATGGGGCGAGCGGCGATCTGCCGGATGGGATCGACTGGCCTGCCCTTGCTGCGGGCTCGCCGGTACTGGTGGTTTACATGGCCATAAAGCATCTTGGCGCGATCCGCGGGCGCCTGATGGATGGCGGCAGGCACGCGGACGAGCCCGTGGCCGTGGTGTCGCGGGCATCCCAGCCAAATGAACGCGTGCTGGAAACGACCCTCGGCACCTGTGTCGAGGATGTCGCCGCGCAGAAAATCGAACCGCCGGCGATGGTTGTCATCGGCGAAGTGGTGCGCCTGCGCGCCGGGCTCGACTGGGCGGGTGCGCTGGCCGGCAAAATACTCGACGCCGATCCCCTGGGCACGCGCCGCACGCGCGACGCAGGTTAAACGCGATGCCCGGCGCGATCGGTGCCGTGATCGCTGCGCCGTCTTCGGCCAGCGGCAAGACCACCATTACCCTCGGCCTGCTTCGCCATTTTTGCCGTAGCGGCGTTGCGGTCTCATCCTTCAAGGTCGGGCCGGATTACATTGATCCCGGGTTTCACGCCGCGGCCAGCGGTCGGCCCTGTCTGAATATCGACAGCTGGGCGATGCGCCCCGGCACGATTTCTGCCCTGTTCGGACAGGCGGCGTCCAATGCCGACATTGTCATCGGCGAAGGCGTCATGGGCCTGTTTGACGGCGCCCAATGCGCGGCTGGAACACCGTCCGGGTCGACCGCGGATACTGCAGCAGGGCTTGGCCTGCCGGTTATTCTGGTGGTCGATGCGGCAGCGCAGGCACAGAGTGCTGCGGCGACCGTGCACGGCTTTGCCACGTTCCGCCCGGATGTGACGGTGTCCGGCGTGATCTTTAACCGCGTCGGCAGCGATCGCCATGCGCGGATGCTGCGCGATGCCGCCGCCCCGCTCGGTATGCCGGTACTGGGATGTGTGCCCCGGTCATCCGATATTGCCGTGCCGGATCGCCATCTGGGTCTGGTGCAGGCGAGTGAGATGAAAGCGCTGGAGGCGTTTCTCGATGCCGCGGCCGACCTGGTGGCGGACCATCTCGATATGGACGCGCTGCGGGCCATTCTCCACGCAGGCGACGGCGCGCATTCCGGAACGCCATCGGCGTCGATACCGCCGCTGGGCCAGCGCATTGCCGTCGCCGCTGACGATGCGTTCCGCTTCGCCTATCCCCACGTTCTGGATGGTTGGCGCGCAGCAGGTGCTGAGATTCTGCCATTTTCACCCCTGGCAAATATTGCGCCCGACCCGGCATGTGACGCGGTCTATCTGCCCGGCGGGTATCCGGAATTGCAGGCAGCGAAACTGGCCGCAAATGACATTTTTCTTCAGGGCCTGCGCGATGCGGCGGCCCGCAATGCGGCGATGTATGGCGAATGTGGCGGCTACATGGTGCTCGGTGAGGTTCTGACCGATGCCGACGGGCAATCGCACCGGATGGCGGGGCTGCTGCCGCTGGAAACGAGCTTTGCCCAGCGCAAAATGCATCTCGGCTACCGGAATGCGGTGCTGGCCGCAGATACGCCTCTTGGCCCGGCGGAGACCGCCTATGGCGCGCATGAATTTCACTATGCGCGCACGGTTCGCCTCGGGGAGGCCGACCCGCTCTTCGTGGTGTCGGATGCGGCGGGCAACGATCTTGGACCGGCCGGGCTCAGGGCCGGGAACGTCTGTGGGTCTTTCATCCATCTGATCGATCGCCGCTGACCATCGCCGAAATACGTTCCGCGGTTTGACTCGCGTGGCGGCGGTCCGCATAAGCACATCATGATCGGGATTATCGTAGAACGCTGGTCGCAGCGCGACGGCTCCGTCGAGTGGCTGTGGTCTATCTGGCAGGACGGCGCCCGTAAACATATGGGCGGCGCCCATGAGGACGCCGACTCGGCGGAGATGGAGGCGCGTGCCGCCTGCCATCAGTTTTTCAGCCAGCCGCCCGACGATGTCACCATACTTTAAAAGGAAAATTTCATGACCAAGGTCGTTCGCATTCACGCCTATGGCGGCACAGACGAGCTCAAAATCGAAAACGACGAGATCGCAGCACCCGGCCCGGGACAGGTTCTGCTCGACCACAAGGGCATGGCACTGCATTTCGCCGATACCATGCTGCGCGAAGGCAAATATTTCCTCAAACCCGAACTCCCTGCCGTCATGGGGCTCGACGGCGCGGGCATTGTCGAGGCGGTCGGAGAGGGCGTGACCGCCTTCAAGCCGGGCGATACGGCCTGCTACCTGTTTGCCCTTGGCGCCTATGCCGAGAAACGCCTTATTTCCGCAGATGTGCTGATACCGGTGCCGGCGGGGATCGAACCGAAGAATATCGCGGGCACGTTCCTGCGCTGCATGACGGCCCAGTACCTGCTGCGCCAGACCTACCGCGTGCAGGAGGGTGACACCGTGCTGATCCACACCGCGGCGGGCGGCATGGGTACGCTGCTCTGCCAGTGGGCGAAAGCGCTGGGCGCAACCGTTATCGGCACCGTCGGCAGCGACGACAAGTTCGACATCGCCCGCGCCAGCGGCTGTGAGCATGTCATCAATTCGCGGACCGAGGATATCGCGGCGCGGGTAGACGACATCACTGACGGTGCCGGCGTCCACGTTGTCTATGATGCAATCGGCAAGGATGTCTGGGACGCGAATGTCGCGGCCCTGCGCCCGACCGGCTATCTGATCAATTACGGCCACATGTCCGGCCTGATGGATCCGATCGATCCGATGCAGCTCAATGCGAAATCGATCTTCTTCGCCAAGGTGTCGCTGCCGCATTTCATGTCCTCGCCGGCGGCCAAGCAGGCCATGGCAGCGGACGTGTTTCAGGCCATCGCCGACGGTATCCTGGATATCTCGATCAGCCGGGAATACCCGCTGGACGATATTGTGCAGGCGCAGGAAGATATGGTCGCGCGCAAGACAACGGGATCGGTGATCATCGTTCCGTAGGTTCAGGCTGTTCCGAGATTGGAGAATGAAAAACATGACTGCTGACTGGTCGATCTGGGCTTTCCGCTATGCGCGGTCAGACATGCCGCGGGATTTCTTCGGTGGCACGCTGGTGAATTCCAACAAGGGCCGTATCCGCAACCCGATGGTCTATTCGCTGATCCATGGCGGCGTGGCCGGGCAGGAAAAACCGATCCTGATCGATACCGGCATGAAGGGCGACTGGTCGCCCAGCGGCAAGACGTATGAGAATGTCGAACACCCGGACACTATTCTCGCCAAGGTCGGATTTACCCCGGAAGATATCGAAGACGTCATCCTGACCCATCTCCATTTCGATCATGCCGGCAATCTCGACCGGTTTCCCAATGCCACATTCCATGTCCAGCGCGCTGAATATGAAGGCTGGAAAGAGGTCTATGAGATGCCGGGTGGCCTCGGCAGCGACACGAAAATGTGGCCGCTGTCGTCGATGCAGAAAAAGGATCTCGATACGGTGGATGGGCTGCTGGCGGCGGGACGGGTCAACCTGCTGGAGGGCGATACCGAATTCGCACCCGGTGTCTGGTGCCGCCTCGCGTTCGAATCCCATACTTTCGGATGCCAATGGGTCGAGGTGCAGACGCCGGACGGGCCTTACGTCGTCGCGGGGGACTGCGTCTACTGGTACGAGAATATCGAAAACATGTGGCCGCCCGGCTATGTGCAGGGAAATACCTGGAACCTGATCAAGGTGTATCGCGCGATTCATGCAGCCGTCGGCGGCGACACGAACCGCATCGTGCCCGGACACGATGCTGAACTTTTTACCCGACACCCGATTTTTGAGGCCGGCCATCACCCGGTGGCGGAAATCCACCTCGCCGCCAATCAGGAGAGCCGGATTGCTTAATTCGGTTTTCGCGACCGGCGGCATCGTCACGGCCCCGCATCATCTCGCGGCAGATGCCGGGCAGGATGTCCTGCGCGATGGGGGTAACGCGGTCGAGGCGATGATCGCCATGGCGGCGGCCATCCCCGTGGTATATCCGCATATGAACGCCCTTGGCGGCGACAGTTTCTGGATCATCAAGCCTGCCGGGAAAGACCCCATCGGGATAGATGCCTGCGGGGCGGTGGCGGCACAGGCGACCGATGCGCTCTATCGGGATGCCGGCCATGAGGCCATTCCCAGCCGCGGTCCGCTGGCCGCGAACACCGTTGCCGGCACGTTATCGGGCTGGCAGGCGGCGTTTGAGCTTGCAGCGAAACTCGGCGGGGAGATGTCCCGCGAGCGCCTGCTCGAAGCAGCCATTCACCATGCCGAGAAGGGGTTTCCGGCGACCGGAAACCAGTCCCGTACCACAACCGCCAAACTCGCAGAATTAAAGGGGTTACCGGGTTACGACGAGGCCTTCCTGCTGAACGGTATAGTGCCCGAAGAAGGCGATCTTTTTCGCCAGGAACGGCTCGGTGCGACGTTGCGCAGACTGGCGGCGGACGGGTTTCATTCTTTCTATGATGGTGCCCTGGCGCGCGATATCGCGGCCGATCTGGCGCGCGCCGGATCGCCGGTCTCGGCGGACGATCTGGCGGCACACCGCGCGCTGACCCTGACACCGCTCTCGGTACAGCTGTCGAGCGGCACGGTGTGGAACATGCCGCCGCCGACCCAGGGTCTGGCCTCGCTGATGATCCTCGGCCTGTTCGACCGGCTCGACGTCAAAGACGCCGAGGGATTTGCCCATATCCACGGGCTGGTGGAGGCGATCAAACAGGCCTTTATCATCCGCAATGCCCATGTGCAGGACCCGGCAGCGATGGATGTTGAGCCCGCCGATTTTCTCAATCCCGCCGATCTGGACGCCCGCGCGGCGCAGATCGACATGAAGACAGCGCTGCCGTGGCCGGTCCCGGCAAAGAACGGCGATACCATCTGGATGGGCGCGATCGACGCGGCGGGCAATGCCGTGTCGTTTATCCAGAGCATCTACTGGGAATTCGGGTCGGGCATCGTGCTCGAAGATACCGGTATCCTCTGGCAGAACCGCGGGTCGAGCTTTTCGCTGCGCGATGGCGATGTGAACCGTCTGGCACCCGGCCGCCGCCCGTTCCACACGCTGAACCCCGCCATGGCCGAGCTGACGGACGGTAAAATTCTGTCCTACGGCACCATGGGCGGCGAAGGCCAGCCGCAGACGCAGGCAATGGTCTATACGCGGCATGTGAATTTCGGCCAGTCGATCCAGCAGGCGATCACCGCGCCGCGCTTCCTGCTCGGGCGGACCTGGGGCGATACCGGCACCAACCTGAAGATGGAATCACGATTTGATGACGGGCTGGTGGCAGACATGCTTGCTGCCGGTCACGACACCGAGGTGATCGATCCTTATTCGGACCTGATGGGCCATGCCGGCGGGGTGTCGCTGCGCTCCGACGGCGTCATGGAAGGCGGATCAGACCCGCGGGCCGATGGCAGGGCCGCAGGGGTCTAGGAATAGGTCGCGCTAGACTCTATTTGTCATCCCGGCCTTGTGCCGGGACCCAGTCTTTGTTCCGATAGACGAAACACGAAGGACACGGAGGTCACAAAATCGACCTGACACGTCTTGGTGTGTCTTTGTGCTCTTAGTGCCTTCGTGGTGAATTGCGGCCCGTGTTTCTGGATCCCGGCACGAGGCCGGGATGACAATTTTGTTTACGGTTGATGGCAGGAAAAACCGACCAGGTGCCTATTTCACCCAGTAATCCGAGTCGGGATCGCCCTTGATCGTCTCATCCTCGGTCCATTCACCGATGATGATGCCCTGCTTGGGCGCGCCGCCGGTGCGGTTGCGGACGGCCTGTTCGGAAATCGTGACCCGGGTCGAACGTGTCCGGAGCCAGTGGAACAGCCGTTCATGCAGCTCCGCGCGTAGCTCTGCATGTTCCGGCGCGGCACCGAGATCGATGAGCTCATCCGCGTCGGCCTCCAGATCGAAGAGCTGGGACGGATAGCCCTCCCACAGCAGGTACTTCCAGCGCGCCGTGCGGATCATGAAGCCGCGGGCATCCGCCGGTTCCTTTTCGGCATAGATGCGCGCCGGTTTGAACGAATAATCGATCTCGGCAAACACGGCGTCGCGCAAATCGCCTTCCTGTGTGCCGTGCAGTGTCGGCACCAGGGACCGGCCTTCCAGCACGTGTTCCAGATCGTTCCAGCCGCCCAGCGTATCCAGGAAGGTGGGGATCATGTCGAGGGATTCGACCAGCGTTTCGCTCACCGTGCCGCGGGTGCCGTCGGCGGCGGAATCCGGATCGTAGACGATCATCGGCACGCGGACGGAACATTCGTGGAGCATCTCTTTTTCGCCCAGCCAGTGGTCCCCCAGATAATCGCCGTGGTCCGAGGTGAAGACGATCATCGTGTCGTCCATCCGCCCGGCCTCTTCCATCCAGGCGAACAGGCGGCCCATCTGGTCGTCGATCTGTTTGATCAGACCCATATAGGCGGGCAGCACGTTATTGCGGACATCGTCCATGGAGAAATTCTGGCTCTCCGGGTGCAGCATATGCGCGCCGATCACCGGGTGCGGATTGTCGCGTTCGGCATCCGTCCGGACCGGCGGGGTGATCTGGTTATGGCCATACATGTTGTGATACGGCGCCGGCACAATGTAGGGCCAGTGCGGCTTGATATAGGACAGGTGGAGGAGGAACGGCGCCTCCCCCTGTTCTTCCATGAACTCGATGGCCCGGCCCGTCATGTAGGGGGTTTCGGAATCCTCTTCCCGGACCCGGGCGGGCAGATGATTATTGCCGAGATACCAGCCCGACAGGATTTCACCGTCGGGGCCTTCGGCGGCGTTGGCCCAGTCGTGCCAGGGGTTGTCGCCGTCATAGCCCTTGGCTTTCAGATACTGGTTATAGGCGTAGTTCGGATCGACCAGCTTGTCGGGCCACAGACCGTCATCGCGCTCCACCGGTTCCAGTCCGCATTCGGATGTCAGCACGCCGCGCTCGGTCATCTTGTCGACGCCGAGGCGTGCCATGCCTTCTGCGTCCGGCTCCATATGGGTTTTACCGACCAGGGCGCAGCGCAGCCCGTGGGGGCGGATGAAATCGCCGATATTGCGCTGGCCAACCGATAGCGGCACGCCGTTCCATGTCGCGCCATGGCTATAGACGTAGCGCCCTGTCAGATAGGACATCCGCGACGGCCCGCACAGGGGAGACTGCACGAAGGCACGGGTAAAATTCACGCCCTTCGCGGCAAGCCCGTCGATATGCGGCGTTTCCAGATGCGGGTGCCCGTTGCAGGACAGGTAATCCCAGCGCAGCTGGTCGCACATGATGAAGAGGATATTTTTTGCTTTGGCCATGGGTGGTGTCTCCCTGTTCTCTTTGTAACGATGATTTTAACGGCGGAGAGGAAAACCACCAAGACACGAAGGACACAAAGATCACAAAGATTTCGAATTCACTTCGTGAACTCCGTGTTCTTTGTGTCTTGGTGTTTATTTTTCCGCGAAGAATCAGTCGCGTATCGTCAGATACCGTTCTTGATGCTGACTCTCTCCCTACAGCGTTTTCAGAAATGCCACTAGGTCGGCTTTTTCCGCATCCGTCAGGTTCAGCGGTTTGAGCAGTTTTTCGCCGTCCTGATGCAGCCGTTCTTCGGGAATTTCGGAATAGTGGTTCACCACGTCTTCCAGCGTCGCCTTGCTGCCGTCATGCATATAGGGAGCGGTTCTTGCCACTTCGCGCAGAGACGGCACGCGGAACTCGCCCCAGTTTTTCGGTGTCAGCTTAACGTGGCGGGTGAAGCCTGCCGTCGCGCGCAAGCCGTCGTCATTATACGGGCCCAGCAGGTTAAAGCGGCTTTTCCGCAACAGCTGGATACCGCCATAGCGGCCCTTGTCGACGCGTCCCGGTGCCGGGAAATGGGGCAGGCCGATATCGTGGAATTCGCCATTGGTGAAATTCGGGCCGAAATGGCACAGGTCGCAGCGCCCCTTGCCGACAAACAGTTTCAGGCCGCGCTTGGCGGTTTCAGAATAGGCGGCGACCCCTGCGGTATCGCCCGCATCGAGGGCGTCGCGGAATGTATCGAAGGATGATTTGCCCGATACGATGGTTTCCTGAAAGGCGGCCATCGCCTTGGCGACGTTGACCATCACGGCCTCGGCCTCATGCGCTGACGGTGCGGCGCCAAAGATCTGCCGGTAGCCCTGGCTAAGCCCCTTCGTGGTCGCCAGCCGGGTCTTGAGCTTGGCGGGGGTCATGCCCAGTTCCCGCGCATCCAGGATCGGCGCAATACTCTGCGCCCACAGGCTGTCCGATTTGCCGTCCCAGCCGAACCATCGGTTCAGCCGCATATTGAACAGCGCCGGAGTATTGCGGTCGACACGGGCAATCCCGAAGCCGCGTGGGATGCCGTCGGTAAATGCGAGGTCTGCCTGATGGCAGGTCGCACAACTCCGCTGCCGGTCGATGGACAGGTCGTTACTCTCGAACAGTGTTTTGCCATAGGCGATGGCGGCCGGATTGGCGGACAGCCGGTTGCTTGGATCGGGCCCGGTTTTTACCGGCCACGGGCCGTGGGACAGGATCAGCGCGGTTTCGTCGTCGTCAAATATCGTGGGCGTGTTTGCGGCGCCGGCCAGCAGAACGGCCACGCCTGCCACCAGGGCGATGCGCGCGCTTCGCCACAATTTCATCGTTTGACGGAAATTTTCTGCGTCAGCCGCTGGCGTTTGTCGCCTTCATACACGTCGAAGGTGATCTGCCAGTGACCCGGCATGTGAAAGACCATGCCGTCAAAGGTGGAATGGCCGGGACCGATTTTGCGTTCGCTCGGTTTGTAGTTCATGCCGTGGCCGTGCATCGGCATGCCCGCATCGACGCGGATGCGCGACGGCGCCATGCGTTTCTTGCCATCGACACAGGCGACGACCTCGATACTGAATGGTTTGCCGACTTCGATTCTGGCAGGCTCGGTCTTGTAGGCGACCGATGTGCTGCCGTCCTCAAGTTGGGCGGGGAGTGTTGCCAGTGTGTCGGTCGGGCAATGATCGGCGAGAGCCGGCCCGGCGGCGATCAACGACGCGGACAGAACGGTTACTGATAAAAACCTGCGCATCGCTAGTCCTTTATCCGAAGGGCCCAGTTCGCCAGGGTGGTCGCGTTTTTCCAGCCGATCCGCTCCGCCAGATCGCGCGGCAGGGATTGCAGCCAGGTGCGGCTCCAGCTGGCGTGTTCTTCAACGAAGTACCAACGTTCCGGCGTATAGGTGTCGGTGCCGATCATGAAACGGTCGGGAAATTCGGCGAACAGTTTTGCCCATTCGGCATCCGCCTTGCCGCCGGCCCCGTGGCTGCTGCGGAAGGCGAGATCCGACCACAGGCGTTTATGTTTTGCCAGCATCGGGCGGATACCGTCCGGTTCCGCGAAGCCGGAATGGGCCCACAACACAGTGGCGCCCGGCCATTGCTTGAAAATGCGGTCAACCGCATCGGCGTCGGAATGTGCATGCAGGAAGACTTTATACTTCTTCGCCAGCTGCACGACCTTGCGAAAAATCTCGCCGTCGGCATCCTCGCCAAAGATGTGAAACTCGCCGATCCCGGCATATCCGCCCTTTTTCAGGCGGCTTTCCAACATCTCGATTACCGTCGGGTCCTTGAACCAGGTGCCAAGCTCGCCGCGCTTCCGATAGGGGCGCAGCACCGGCACGATCAGGTCGGGCGCGGCGGCATAGAGCATCTGCGTGCCCTTGTCGCTGGAACTGGACACGAAGGCTTTTTTCAGCCCGGCGCGCCGCAGCACGGCAATGGCGTCCTTGGGCGGCAGGCCGTCCCAGGCGTCATGGCTGTAATGCAGGTGGGCATCGACCAGCGGCAGGATATCCGCGGCTTGCGCGGGAGCAGGAGCGGATGCGGCGGCGATGGACAGGATGCCGGCGGCAATCAGGCTTTTGGCGATGTATTTCATAGCGATATCCGTTCTTTTCGGGTCTTACCGATCCATTGATGGCCGACCTATTGATGGCCAGAATTTAAGGGGACGGGGGCCCTTGGTCCAGTGACGGCGGTCACGTCTGGTTAAGTGACATCCGTCACGGTGTGCGCGCTGTCAGGTCGGCAGGCCCAGAACCCGTTTTGCGAGGATATTGCGCTGAATCTCGCTGGATCCGCCGTAAATCGTGGAACGCCGGACCTGCAGGAACAGCGGCGCAATCTCGATCGGGCCGTCTTCGGTCATCACACGTCCGGTCAGGGCTGCATCCGTCCCTGCGGCATCCAGCAGCAGATCGGCGAGGCGTTGGAGTGTCTCGGTGCCGTTGATCTTCATGATGGATGCGTCGAGGCCGAGCGAACGCTCCGCATTGGCGATTTCGGCCGCATGGGCGAACATGGCGGCAAACCCTACGGTGTCGATCTCGATCTCGGCCAGGCGTTCGCGGAAATACGGATCGTCCAGCGCGCCGCTCGCACGGGCGACTTTCTTCACGCGTTCCAGCGCATCGAACAAAAGCTGCGGGTTGGCGGTGCCGAGGCGTTCATGTGCCAGCAGCGCGTTTGCCACCCGCCAGCCGTCATGCAGATCGCCGACCAGATTGGTCATCGGCACACGCACGTCATCCATGAAGACTTCGGCGAATTCCTCGTCGCCGGCGATTGTTTTTATCGGGCGGATATCGATCCCGGGGGTTTTCAGATCGATCAGCACGAAGCTGATGCCCGCCTGTTTGCGCGGTGCATCCGGATCGCTGCGGACAAGGGCGAACATCCAGTCGGAATATTGCGCCCAGGTGGTCCAGATTTTGGATCCGTTGATGATGAAATCGTCGCCGTCGATATCGGCGCGGGTGCGCAGGCTGGCAAGGTCCGAGCCGGCACCGGGTTCCGAATAGCCCTGGCACCAGGATTCATCCCCGGTCAGGATCGGCGGCAGGAACCGCTCTTTCTGTGCATCCGTGCCGAACGCCATCAGGATCGGGCCGACATGGTTCATGCCCTGGGCCGATATTTCCGGCGCCCCGGCACGCGCCAGTTCTTCCTTCAGGATGATCTGCTGGTTCAGCGTCGCTTCCATGCCGCCATGGCTCTTGGGCCAGGCCGGCGCGATCCAGCCTTTGGCATATAGCTGGCGATGCCACCACATGGCGCGGTCGAAAGGCGGGCGGGTCGACCAGCCGCGCAAATCGTCGGGCAGGGTCGTGGCAATCCAGTCACGCGCCTCTGCGCGGAAGGATTTTTCATCGGGTGAATCGGTGCGGAAGCTAATGGACATGGCCGAAACCTAGCGTATAACGCGAGGGCACGCCAAACATCAAAAACGGGAGGAACGCCGAATGGCATTACGCGAAAACTATGAATGTGTCGCTGTTGAAATCGACGATGACGGCATAGCCTGGGTCACCTTCAACCGACCCGAAAAACGTAACGCGATGAACCCCCAGCTTCATTACGACATGGAGCACATCCTGCTAGAGCTCGAAACAGACCCGTCGGCAAAGGTGATCGTGATCACCGGGGCCGGTAACAGCTGGAGCGCGGGCATGGATCTGCGGGAGTATTTCCGCGAAACCGACAATGACCCCGAAGCCCAGTACAAATCGTTCATGGCGAACAAGCACTGGAGCTGGGATATCCTCAGCAATTCGCGCAAACCGACGATCGCCATGGTCAATGGCTACCTGTTCGGTGGCGCCTTTGTGCCGCTTTCAAATTGCGATCTGGTGGTGACCGATGAGGACGCGATCTACGGGCTGTCGGAAATCAACTGGGGGATCATCCCGGGCGGTATTGTCTCGAAGGTCATCGTCGACAAGATGCCGTTCCGCAATGCCATGTTCTATTCGATGACGGGACGGACGTTTGACGGCAAAAAAGCGGTCGAGATGAACCTCGCCGATATTGCGGTGCCGGCCGACAATCTGCGCGCAGAAACCGTTGCACTTGCCAAGGAACTGATGGAGAAAAGCCCGGTCGCACTCGCCTTTACCAAGCAGGCGCTGCGTGCGGTGGTCAATATGGATGTGCCGCAATCCTACGAATACCTGATGACCAAGATCCAGGCGCTGCAGTTCATGGACAAGGAAAAGACCCGTGCCCGTGGCATGGAGGAATTCCTCGACAACAAAACCTACCGGCCCGGTCTGGGCGCGGTCAGCCGCGACGAGTAGCTGACGGAATCCGCCTGACAGAGTACGTCATCCCCGCGAAGGCGGGGATCTCCGGCGGATGGAATCGGTCGAAATAGATTCCCGCGTCCGCGGGAATGACGGCGGTAAAAGAAAAAAGGGCCGGTCATCAGACCGGCCCTTTGCGTTTTCGTGGAAATTTACGTCAGTTGACGCGCAGTTCCTCCGGCAGGAACATCATCGCATCCTGATCTTCGGCCACCGCATTGTGGCACTCGTAGCAGAATTTGACCGATGACTTGCCTTTGCCGTTGGTCGTGCCCACGGTCTGGCCGTTCGGCATGATCAGCGTGTACTGCCAGTCATGGGTGTTCCCGTTAAACCCGGCATTGTGCTTTTCCATCAGGAACAGCGGGCCGACCGAAACCTGGCCCTTGCCGTTGACGGTGAAGCTGTTCTTCGCCGTCACTGCACCCGGCGCCATCTTGCCGGCATTCTCAAACTTGCCGTAATTGGACGCCTTTTCGTTGGCATAGTTCAGCACGTAGCGCTGGCCATGGGTTGCCGAGATATAGGGCTGCTTTGCGTAGTTCTTCCAGTTCAGGAAGATCTTCGCGTATTTGTTGCCCGACTTGGCATAGGCGGATTTCATCTCGCCCTTGATGCAGTCATAGACCGCGTTGGCTTCCGCCGTGCTCAGCTCGACCGGGGCTGCCGCCGCCCCGCACGGACCACAGGGATTCGCACCGCAGGGATTGCAGGGGTTCTTAGCCGCGCACGGATTACACGGATTTTTTGCTGCACAAGGGTTGCACGGGTTCTTGGCCGCGCATGGGTTGCAGGGGTTCTTTGCACCGCAGGGGTTGCAAGGATTCTTGGCTGCACATGGGTTGCAGGGGTTTTTGGCGCCACACGGGTTGCACGGATTTTTCGCCGCACACGGGTTCTTGGCACCACACGGATTGCAGGGGTTCTTCGCACCGCAGGGATTGCACGGGTTCTTCGCCGCTGCCGCCTGAAGACGTGGAACGACGCAGGCCGAGGAATAATTCGCTGCGCTCGCGCCGCACGGACCACAGGGGTTTGCGCCACAGGGGTTCGCACCGCAGGGATTGCAGGGGTTTTTCGCTGCACACGGGTTGCACGGATTTTTGGCCGCACACGGGTTGCAGGGGTTCTTCGCTGCACACGGATTTTTGGCGCCGCAGGGGTTGCACGGATTTTTGGCCGCACACGGGTTTTTGGCACCACAGGGGTTGCACGGATTTTTCGCAGCGCACGGATTCTTCGCGGCGCAGGGGTTCTTTGCAGCGCACGGGTTGGCGGCGACCTGAACGGCCGGTGTTGCGCCTGAATTCGCGGCGACCGGTGCCGACAATACGCCGGCTGCCAGAAGTGCTGCCGGTATCACGGCAGACGATAGAAGCGATGATTTAAAGGGTTTCATCCGATTCCTCCCTTCCCTAAGAGGTTAGTGTTCTGCGGGTGGCTGATGACATGGATTTGCCCCTCGCTTTAATTCAACGGCTTAACGTACCTGAGTGTCCGGTCCGCTTCGCGTAACTTGCGATAACAATTGCGTTACCCTTTTTATCCGCCGTGCGCCGACCCCGCCGCTAGCGGGCCAGGCGATAGCCGCCATGCTCCGACAGCAAAATCTGCGGCTCCGACGGATTCTCCTCGATCTTCTGGCGCAGGCGGTAAATATGGGTCTGCAGGGTATGCGTCATCAGCGCCGCCGAATGATCCCAGATATCGGCATAGAGCGCTTCACAGGTCACCGAGGTGTCACCGGCGCGGTAAAGCTGCTTCAGAATTGCGTTCTCTTTTTCGCTGAGGCCGATGTCTTTTCGGCCGTCACTGCGCTGAAGCACTTTGGTCGCGGGACGAAAGATGTAGGGGCCGACGGTAAACGACGCGTCCTCGCTCATCTCGTGCTGGCGGATATGGGCACGGAGCCGCGCCAGCAGCACGCCGAGCCGGAATGGCTTGGTCACATAATCATTGGCGCCCGAATCCAGCCCGAGGACGGTATCCGCGTCGCCATCGAGACCTGTCAGCATGATCACCGGGGCATGAACGCCTTTTCGCCGCAGAAGCCGGCAGACATCCCGTCCATCCATGTCGGGCAGACCGACATCCAGCAGGATCGCGTTGTAATTGTTCTTTTCGGCGCCCGCGATCGCCGCGGCGCCGGTCCCGGCCTCCTCGACATCGAATTCCTCATGAAGCCGCAGTTGCTCCGCCAGTGTGTGGCGGAAGTCTGCGTCGTCTTCGACGATCAGTATATTTCGGTTCTGGCCGCCTGCCATTCGTGCCCTCTCGATCAGATGACAGGAAGGCTAGGCTTCATTTGCGCCGATGGACAATCACGGGGCTTCAACTTTTGGCGATGGGGCCGGGATCGCCGGTCTAGCGGGCGTGTACCCGTTTCAGGAAATTGATCGCGTCGGCGTTGAAACGCTCGGCGAACTCGATATTGGGACAGTGTCCGCAGTTTTCGTATACGTGATGCTCGTTATCGGGGATCCGCTCGGCAAGACTGGTCGAATAATCGGGCTCGCGCAGCGGATCGTTGGCGCCCGCGATGATCAGCACCGGTACCTCAACGTTTTCATAGACCGTGTTATCCGGAATGCCAAAGCTCTGGCCGGCGGGCTTTTCTGCTGTCTTTTCAGGTTCCGGGCGCTTCAGGCGCGGCGCGGAGGCGCATTCGAACGCGCCCGGCAACAAGGCGATCTCCTGGCGTTTCGCGACGTAAGCTTCATCGTCGCCCCATTTCGGGTCATCCAGCATCGCATGGAGAAGCGCACGCATGGATTCAGACGTGGTGTCGTAGGCCAGCAGCGTCTTTCGTTCTTCCGTCAGCGGTGTGAAGCCGCCACCGGAGCACAGGATCGCAGATCGTATCGGCAGGATCGTCGGCGGGTCGGCGATGATCCGCGCCAGGTTGGATCCACCCATCGAATTGCCGATAAAATCGGCCTCCGTGATGCCCATGACCTCGTAGAAGCGCGACATATGCCCGTATACGCGGGCACGCTGGTCGGCAAAATCGTAGACCTTGTCGGTGCGACCGAAGCCGAGCCAGTCGGGGGCGATGACGTGAAAATGTTCGGCCAGCGCCGGGATATTGAATTCCCAGCTGATTTCGGCACAGCCGCCGAATTCGCCCGAATGCAGCAGGGCGACAGTCGGCGCATCTTTGTCTCCGGCCTCGAGGTAATGGGTGTTGATCCCGTCTACCTCGACGAAATGCGATTGTATATCCGTCATCTGTTACCTCACAAAATCGACTGACAGGTCGGTGATGTCCGCATGGTCCTGGTCCGGCATTGCCTTGCGCTTTTCCATGATCTCGTCCGGATTCCAGGTCGCGGCCAGTTCACGCAGACGCGGATAGACCTCGTCTGCATAGAGCTTCATCGACCGGAGCGTGTCATCCTTGGGCAGATGACCGGCCTGGCCCATCATCAGCATGTGGCCGAAGCCGCCGGAATATTCCCAGAACGCCTTGATCTGCTCGTAAACCTGATCGGGCGTGCCGGCAAACACGTTGCCGCGGCGCATGTGTTCTTTCAGGTCGGTGCTGTAGGCCGCACCCGTGCCGGAGATATGCGCCCCCTTCATGATACCCGCGGCAACATGCGGCGGATGATAGCCGGGCGGGTTCTTCCACGGTTCCGAGACCTTATTGGCCTGCATGTACCACATCAGCTCGTTCGCGCCTTTTTCAGCGGCTTTCTCATCGTCGCCGACATAGACCAGCCCGCAATAGGCCAGCCGGTCGAGCGGCGCGTGGGTGCCATGATGCTTCAGATAGTTTTCACGGTACGCATCGAAGATCGGCCGGACTTTTGCATATCCTGCGAGGAAGATTGCCGCCACATGTTTGTGCTTTGCCACCGGGTCGGTGCTGCTGGCGCCGCCGGTTGTGATCCACACCGGCGGGTGCGGGTCCTGGTAGGGGCGCGGCCAGATATTGACCTGACGGTGGTGGTAATATTTGCCTTCGAAATTGAACGGCCCGTCATGGGTGGTCCATGCCTTCATGATCAGGTCATGCGATTCCCACAGCCGTTCCGAGCCCTTATAGGGCAGGATATTCGCCGCGGCCGCTTCATACGGCACACTGCGCACGAAACCGCATTCGAGCCGGCCCTTGGAGATCACGTCGATCAGCGCCATTTCCTCGGCGACGCGGACCGGCTGGTTCCGGTTGGGCAGTGGGTTGCCAAGGATCAGCAGCCGCGCGTCTTTCGTCTGGCGCGCCAGGATACCGAGCATGATCGGTGCGGCGGGTATCATGCAGGTCGCCGTCTGGTGATGCTCGTTGACCATGATGTCGAGGCCCATTTCATCCGCCGCGCACCATATATCGAGATATTCGTTATACAGCCGGTGGGCGTTCTCGGGCTCGCAGAGCTGGTTCGGCAGTTCGACGCGGATCGAATCCCATTCATCCTGCGGGGGCAGGTCGGGGTAGCAGTCCTCGGTGAAAAACCAGGTCCTCATGGTCGTCATATGCGTGGTTCCGTTCGTTTGGCAGGTGCGTGAGAGGTAAGTTGGACTAGCGGACGAATTCGACTCCGAAATTGCCGAGATCGACGCCGTCCTTGATCGGCATTGCCTTGCTTTTTTCCCACAGCTCTGCGGGATCGGCGTTCTTTGCCAGTTCGATCAGGCGGGGCTCAACCTCGCTTTTATAGAGCTTCATCGATTTCAGCGCATCGGCATCCGACAGGAACCCGGCCTGGCCCATCATCAAAAGGTGGCCGAAGCCGCCGGAATATTCCCAGAATGCCTTGATCTGTTCGAACACCTGGTCCGGCGTGCCGGCAAACACGTTGCCGCGCGCCATCTGGTTCTCGAGCGTCGGGTTGGTGGGCACGCCCGATCCGGTCACACCTTTCATGACCTGTGCCGATACGGCGGGCGGGTGATAGCCGGGCGGGTTGCTCCATTCCGGCGGTACCTTGTTGGCTTCCATGTACCACAGCAGCTTGCGCGCACCTTCTTCGGCTTCCCGATCATTCTCGCCGATATAGCACAGCCCGAGATAGGCAAGCCGGTCGAGCGGCGCGTGTTCGTTATGCGCGTCGAGATAGGCCTGACGATAGCCGTCGAATACGCTGCGAATTCTGGGATATCCCGCCAGGAACACGGCGCCGACATGTTTGTGCTGTGCCACGGGCACGGCTGAGCCGGCGCTGCCCATGGTGATCCACACCGGCGGGTGCGGCTGCTGGTAGGGGCGCGGCCAGATATTGACCTGACGGTGGTGGTAATACTTGCCTTCGAAATTGAACGGCCCGTCATGGGTGGTCCATGCTTTCATGATCAGGTCATGCGCTTCCCACATCCGCTCCGAGCCCTTATAGGGCAGGATGTTCGCGGCGGCCGCTTCATACGGCACACTGCGCACGAAACCGCATTCGACGCGGCCCTTCGAGATCACATCGACGAGCGCCATTTCCTCGGCGACACGGACCGGCTGGTTGCGGTTCGGCAGCGGGTTGCCGAGAATCAGCAGGCGGGATTTTGATGTCTGGCGGGCGAGAATGCCGAGCATGATCGGGGCTGCCGGAACCATACAGGTCGCCGTCTGGTGATGCTCATTGAGCATGATACCAAGGCCGATTTCATCGCACGCGCACCATAGATCCAGATAGCGGTTATAGAGATCGTGGGCGACTTCGGGTTCGCAGAGCTCGTTTGGCAGATCGACGCGGATCGACCGATAGGTACTTTCATCGGGCAGGTGCGGATAGCAATCTTCGGTAAACCACCAGGATTTCATCGTGTCGCTCCCTATTTTTTAGCCTGTGAACTTGAACACCGCGTCGACAAAGGCATCGGGCTGTTCTGCCTGCGGTGAATGTCCGGCTTTTTCAATGACGGTCATGGTCGCGCCGTCAATCAGCTTGCAGTATTTCCGGCCGTAATCGACGGTGACGATTCCGTCGCTTTCGCCCCAGATAAAGTGGGTCGGCATTTTAATCCGGTGCAGCCGGTGCGGCAGCTTCGGATTGTGCATGTACGGATCCCACGTATAGACGCCAAGCGCGATCCGGTTTCCTGCCATCATCTGAAGTTGTTCATCGGGCAGGTCGGCGGGGCGCGGCGCGGCCGATGCATCATGGAACATCAGTTCGGCCAGTTTCTCGCCGGGCAGGGCAAAGACATCGGCGATATCGCGGTCTTCGCGTCCGCCGGTTTTGACGCCGACGGGGTCGACCAGGATCATTTTCGACAGCCGTGTCGAATTCATCGTCGCCAGCTCGACCGCCGTCCAGCCGCCCATCGAAAAGCCCATCAGGATGACGTCGTTGAGATCCAGCTCGTCGAGCAGGTCGAGATAAAGGAACACCAGGTCGTCGACCCGGTTGAAATGATCGGGGATCTTGCTCCCCCCGAAACCCGGATGGGTCGGCGCGATGACCTCAAATTTTTCGGCGAGCTTGTCGGCAAAGGGCATGGCCGCAATCGGTCCGCCGCCGCCATGCAGCAGCAGAAGTGGTTGGCCCGAGCCCTTGCGAACGACGTCGATTTCCTGTCCCTGCAGTTTCATTGCTTTTGTTCTTCCCTATCGCGGTATTTTTGACGCTGGTCCAAATTACTTCGGAACCTAATGGATATTAGATTATCCATGCCGTGTGGCTGTGACAAGCCGCCGGAGACGGTATCCGGGTAGTCATTTTTGCATACATGACCGTGACGCCCAGAGCATCGTGGGGCCCAGAGCACCGTAGGGCGCGCGTGTCAGGGCAGAATGCGTCCGTCCAGATAGGCATCCCGCAGAATCGGTTTCTGCACCTTGCCCGACGGCGTTTTGGGGATGTTGGCAACGAACACAATTTCGCGCGGCCGTTTATAGCGGGCGAGCTGTTCGGTGCAGAACGAAAGCAGCGTGTCTGTATCGGCGGACTGGCCTTCGCGCAGGACGATATAAGCGATCAGCGCCTCACCCCAGCGCTCGTCCGGCACACCGAAGGCGGTACATTCCAGCACGGCGGGGTGTTCCTCGAACGTGATTTCGATCTCGCGCGGATACACATTGATGCCGCCCGACACGATCATTTCCTTTGAGCGGCCGACCAGCGTGATAAAGCCGTCTTCGTCGGCAATGGCAAGATCGCCGGACCATCCCCAGCCGTCGCGGAAATAGGCGGCGGTCTCCACCTCGTTTTCAAAATACCCTTCCATCATGAAGGGGCCCCGGCTGATCAGCTCGCCGATGGTGCCCGGCGGGACCTGGTTGCCGTTCTCATCGGCGATGCGCAGATCGACGCCGGTCGCGGCGCGGCCGATCGATCCCCGGTGGGCTTCGGCCTCCCACGGCCGCAGGATGGTCAGCACACCGGTTTCGGACTGTCCGTAATGGTCCGTGTAATCGCAATGCGGCAGGGCTGCGCGGCATTCGGCGATCAGGCCTTCAGGGGTCAACGCGCCACCGGCACCGATATTCTTCAGGGCGATGAGCCGGTTTGGATCGAATGCGGGAGATCGGATCAGGTCGCGCGCCTGGACCGGGACCATAAACACCGATGAGATCCCATGGCGTTCGGCCTGGTCGATAAAGTTTTCCGCATCCCATTTCCGGAAGATCACGGCGGTACAGCCGGCCAGCATGGTCGCCTGATACCAGATCATCAGGCCGACGGCGTGGAACATCGGTGTCAGGATGCCGGCGACGTCTTCACCGGTGACCCGGTGTTCGAGCGCCGTCGTCCAGGCCGACACGAACCGCGCGGTATGGCTGACCAGAGCGCCTTTGGGCTCTCCCGTGGTGCCACCGGTAAAGGTCATCGCAACGGGATCGGCCGGGTCGATCTCGATTGCCGGATCGGTGGCGGGAAAACCGCTGATGGCGGTGTCGAAATCCGCCCCCGAAGTCCCCGCCGTATTCCCGGGCTTGCCATCTTCGCTCACCACGATCACGCGCTCGACCGATGTCAGCCGGTCGCGCACCGCGTCGATCTTGTCGGCGACGGCGGCATCGATCACGAGCACACGCGGCCGGGTCCGCTCGATGATCCGGGCGATTTCCGGGCCGGCATACATCGGGGATATATGCACCAGCACGCTGCCGGCGCGCGCGTTGCCAAAATGGGTGATGCAGTATTCCGGCGAGTTGAACAACACGGTGGCGATCCGGTCGCCCTTTGTGATGCGTGCGTCGAGCAGCAGATGCGCGAACCGGTTTGCCGCCGCGTCATATTCTGCGAAGTCTATCTGCCGGTCTCCAGCGATCATGGCGGTCTTGCGCGGGTCGCGCTGCGCTGCCAGCCGAAGAATGTCTCCCAATCTCACGGAATGCCCCGCCCGATCCTGTTGTCCGGTATTGTTGCCCGGTATTGTTGACCGATCAACAATATGCCGTTCCTGCGCGGGCGCGTCCATATCGCTCTTGATATATCGCTCGGGGCATATTGCTGTTGGACCGGGCTGCGCCGGCCCCCTAAATTCCCTGGAATATAAATATAAGGAGAAACCTGAAATGCCTTCAAATGCCCGCTGGGAAAATCTGACCGTTGATGGTGTCGGCATGGATGTCTTTGTCGATGAGCCCACCTCGCCCGGACCGCATCCAGCGATCGTCGTGGCGCATCACCGGGCCGGCAACGATGCCGCGACCACTAAATTCGTTCAGGATCTGGCCGGCAACGGCTATGTCGCGGCGACCCCGCATCTGCATCATCGCCGCCCCGACGGCGAAGACACGCGCGAATCCATCGCCAATCTCGACGACAATCAGATCGTTGCCGATCTCAATGCCACGGTCGATATGCTGAAAGCCATGGACTCGGTCGATAACGACCGCATGGCGATCGCGGGCCACTGCATGGGCGGGCGCGTCTCGTTCCTCGGCGCCGCCTCGATAGAGGCGTTCAAGTGCAACGTCGCCTATTACAGCGGCAACATGTTCAAGGCGATGGGAACCGGCGATGCGCCGCCCTTCGACAAGCTGGGTAATCTGCGCGGCCCGGCCATCGGCTTCTTCGGAGGGGACGACGTAAACCCGTCACCCGACGATGTCGCGAAGATCGACGCAAAGCTCACCGAGCTTGGCATCGTCCACGAATTCCATTCATACGAAGGCGCCGGTCACGCGTTCCAGAATTTTCACAACCCGCAGGGCTATCGCGCCGCGGCGACCGCGGATTCGTTCGCGAAGATGATCGCGTGGCTGGGGAAGAATTTGTAGGGGAGCGGCTTTATTTAGCACCGATTGTCATCCCGGCCTCGTGCCGGGATCCAGGCGGTGGTTGCGCTTGCAAGACTGGACCCCGGGACAGGCCCGGGGTGACAGCTGTGGTGTTTCAGGCGACGTGAAAACTAACCCGCGCTGCACGCCCCGCCGCCGAGGACGCAGAACTTGGCGCAGTGGGGGTGGTTCAGCGGCACGTCTGCGGCAGCTTCGGCCAGGGTTTCCCCCATCTCGAAGCGCTCGTCATAGGGCAACAGGGTGCACGGCACGACCACCGGTTTATCGGCGCCGCGGCGTTTGACCACCATGCGCGATGACGCACACATCATCGCATCGGGCGACACATCCAGGATGCCCCAGCACGCGGTGGTAATTTCCGGCACGTCGGCCATTTCGTCCATTTCGGGGAACAGCACCAGGTCGACCGGGTTCTGCGGATCGATCGCCAGACCGTTATCTGCGAACATCGTACCGTAACCGCCCCGGAGTTCTGCCTCGGTCTCGTCCCAGAACGTGCGGCCCGCAATGTTAATGTTGAAGCCGTTCCCGGACAGCCATTTCAGACCGTCCACGGTCGGTTGCCACGACCGGGGGCCGCGTTCCTTTTCGTGATGGGCGATGTCGTAATGATCGACCGATACACGCAGCACCAGCTGGTCGCCGTATTTTTCGCGCAGAGCCAAAAGACCGTCCTGCACCTTGGCCATCGGGCGCATCGCGTTGGTCAGGACAAGGGCCCGAAATCCGCGCGACAGGGTGAGATCGAGGATGTCGATCATGTCCGGGTTCATGAACGGCTCGCCGCCGGTAAACCCGATTTCCTCGGTGCCCAGACCGTCGGCTGCGATTTCATCCAGGTAGGTGCCGACCTCATCGGTGGTGATATAGACCAGCCGGTCATTGGTCGGGCTGGATTCGATATAGCAGTTCACGCAGGTCAGATTGCACAGCGTGCCCGTATTGATCCAAAGCGTATTCAGGGCCCTGAGTGCCACGGACGCCCGCGCTTCGCCGCCGGCGGTGAGGCGCGGATCGCGAAATTTCGATGTGTCGATGGGCGCGACCGTGCTTGGCGCGGCAATATCCATAAGTATTTCCCAGTTTGGCGGACGGGTTCGGCAGCCGGAAGTTGATGTTCTACCTAACATATAGGGCGCGATCCGCACCAATCGGATAAACTTTTCGTCAGGACACAAAGGTGCTGTCGCACCCGGGACGCACAGGTGTTGTGGCGCCACTGCGTCGTCGCATTCCTTGACAGCCCGCCCGTGCCTGCCTACGTCAGGAACAGGGCAGGGGACGGCCCCTAAACCGAAAGGAAACAGAGATGGCAATACGACTAGGCGACATCGCACCAGATTTCGAGGCCCAGACCACGCAGGGACCGATCAAGTTTCACGACTGGATCGGCGACAGCTGGGCGATCATCTTCTCTCACCCCAAGGATTTTACACCGGTCTGCACCACCGAGCTCGGCTACATGGCGAAGCTTCAGCCAGAGTTCGAAAAGCGGAACGTCAAGATCATCGGCCTGTCGGGCGATGGCGTTGAAAACCACGAGGCCTGGGCAAAAGATATCGAGGAGACGCAGGGAACTGCGCCGAAATATCCGATTATCGGCGATACCGACCTCAAGGTCGCGAAGCTCTATGACATGCTGCCGGCCAGTGCCAGCGGCGATCCCGCCAGCCGGACCCCGGCGGATAACCAGACTGTTCGCACCGTGTTCGTCATCGGGCCGGACAAGAAGGTGAAGCTGTCGATTTCCTATCCGATGACCACGGGCCGGAATTTCGACGAGATCCTGCGGGTCGTCGATTCCATGCAGCTGACGGCGCGCCAGCCGGTCGCGACCCCGGTGAACTGGAATGTCGGCGATGATGTGATCATCGTGGCCTCGGTGTCGAACGAAGACGCGGCGGAAAAGTTCCCAAAGGGCTTTACCGAGCACAAGCCATACCTGCGGACGACCCCCGATCCGAGCTGACGGCGGTGTTGACTGACAGTCTTCAGAGATGAGGATTAAAGGGGCGGTCTTCGGGCCGCCCCTTTTTATTGGTTCTTCCGGTAAGCAGGGCAAACGCGCTAATCTGAAAAAAACATCTGACAATAAAACCGGGGACCGGTCATGTACGTCGATATCTATACCCATATTTTCCCGAGCGATTTCTACAAACGCATGAGCGAGATCGCACCGTCTCTCGGCAATATCGGCAAGCGGATGCAGACGGTCTCCGAGGTCCATGATCTTGAGGCCCGGTTCCGGGCGATGGATCCGTTCGGCGATTACCGCCAGATCATCTCTCTGCCCAACCCGCCGCTTGAAGATATCACCACGCCGGCGCAGGGGATCGAGCTTGCGCGGATCGGCAACGACACCATGGCCGAGATGGTGGAAAAGAACACCGACCGGTTCCCCGGGTTCGTCGCCGCCCTCGCCATGCATTCGATGGACGAGACCATGGATGAGCTGCACCGCGCGGTCCGCGATCTCGGCGCGGTCGGTGTGCAGATATTCACCAATGTCGGCGGCCGTCCGCTCGACCATCCGGATTTTGAGCCGGTCTTCGCCGCCATGGCGGAATACGACCTGCCGATCTGGATGCACCCGGCGCGCACGTCCGACATGACCGATTACGCGTCGGAGGAAAAATCCCGCTACGAAATCTGGTGGGCGCTGGGCTGGCCGTATGAAACATCGGTTGCCATGGTGCGGCTTGTGCTGTGGGGCCTGTTCGACCGCTATCCGAAGATCAAGATTCTCACCCATCATCTGGGCGGCATGATCCCCTATTTCGAGGAACGTGTCGGTGCCGGGCTTGCCGTGCTGGGCGCGCGCACCTCGGACGAGGATTATTCCAACGTCCTGCCGTCGCTCAAAAAGCCCCACGGCGAGTACTTCAAGATGTTCTATGGCGATACCGCCATGTTCGGCTCGTCTTCGGCCTTCCCGACGGGCATGGATTATTTCGGCCCGGATCACGTGGTGTTTTCCACCGATGCGCCATTTGCGCCGGTGGCGGAAACGTTCGAATCGCTCCGGCGGCTGGAGCTCGAGGCCGATGTGCAGAAAAAGCTCTATCAGGGAAATGCTGAAAAGCTGATGAACCGGTCGTTCGATTAGGGCATTTGGGGGCGCCGTTTTCGCGTATACGTGGGTCTTTCGCACCACCACCACCTGTCATCCCGGCCCCCGGCACAAGGCCGGGGCAGGCCCGTGCCGGGATCCAGGCACCGGCTGGGCCAGAAAAACTGAACCCCGGGACAGGCCCGGGGTGACACCCAATATTCAATTCGGAGATTTGTAGATCTATCCTGAATACCTATGTTCAATCGCTTTGATAAGACCCCGCCGGTTCGGCTAGAATGCGCCTACACACAGGAGAATTGAATCATGAGCACAGACCTGATCGAAGGTTCCTTCGTCGCCCTTATCACGCCGATGAATGTTGATGGCACCATCGACTTCGAAGGTTTCCGCACGCTGATCCAGTTCCACGAAGAAAACGGCACGTCTGCGATCCTGTTCATGGGCTCCACCGGCGAAGTATCGATGCTGAGCCAGGAGGAACGCCACGCCATCGTGCGCGAAACCATGAAGATGCGTTCCGGCAAGATGCATTTCTATTACGGCTGCACCGGCACGACGACGGCAGCGACGATCGATTACGTCAGACAGGCCGGCGCCGAGGGCGCGGATGGCGCCATTATCGCCGCCCCTGCCTATATCTGTGCATCGAATGCCGACATCGTGCAGTTCTGCCTCGACGTTGCCGACGCGTCTCCCATCCCGCTCGGCTTCTATAACAACCCGCCGCGGGTCGGCACCGATCTGAAGACCGAAGACCTGCTGCGCATCGCCGAACACCCGCGCTTCATCGTGCTCAAGGAATCGACGACCCGTGTCGGCCAGGTCGCACAGGTCTGTGCCGCCAAGCCGGACATGTCGCTGATGTGCTGCTGCTCGCCGAACCTCGGCCTCGTTGTGCCGATGATGGCGCTGGGCGGTCATGGCACGGCCAATATGACGGGCAATATCATCCCCGCAGAAATGGCCGTGATTTCCACCCCCTGGGTGACCGGCGACGATGCGTTTGCCTGCCGCGACGGCTGGCTGACCAATCTGCCGATGCTGCATTTCGCCTATTCGGCGATCAACCCGGTTGCGGTGAAGAGCCTGATGCGGGCCGTCGGCCTGCCGGCGGGACCGTTGCGCGCGCCGCTGCAGCAGCTTGATCCGGCTGCCCTGCAGAAGGGGCTCGATATCTGCCGCGATCTCGGCCTTGATGAGAAATACGGCTACCGGCTCGATACGGCGACGGCGATCGCCGCCGAATAGGGCGTATGCGCACCCTTTACGAGTGGCCGCCGGTTCGCTCGCAGCGGGCCAGGTGGGCGCTCGAAGAGCTTGGCATCGACTACGAAAGCCATAAGGTCAATCTGATCGACGGTGAACAGGATTCCGCTTCCTATCGTGCGATCCATCCGCTTGGCGTTGTGCCTGCCCTGACGACCGACAGCTATTCGATCTTCGAATCCGTCGCGATTGTGCTGCAGCTCATCGACGAACATCCCGAATGCGGCCTGGCACCTGCGGTGGGGTCCGCGGCACGGGCCTATTACTATCAGTGGGGCGTGTTCGCCTGCGCCGAGATCGATCCGCCGGTGATGACGGTGTTCAACAACACAATGCGCCCGCTGGAACACATGCACCCGCCCGGAACGCCGCACGATCCCGTCCTCGCGGACCGGGCGCGCACCGAATTCGGCACACGCGCGGCGGCATTATCGGCTGCCCTGACGGGGCGCGACTACTTGCTGGAGTCCGGATTTTCCGGTGCCGATATATTGGTCGGGCATAGCTGCTTCATGGCGGCCCATACGGATCTGATCGGTGATTTCCCCGTTCTCGAATCCTACTATGCGCGCCTGCAGGAAAGACCGGCCTATCAGCGGGCTTACGCCTTCTAGACGGGGTATCGGACGGTGTATCGGACGGTGTATCGGACGGTGTATCGGACGGGGTTTCAGAGGGCGGTCATGACGAAGTTTTTGTACCCGCTTTCAGCCTCGGCGTCGCATTTGGCGACGTAAGGCGGCCACCCGCCGATATAGGGGGCGAAGGCGCGTGCCTTGCCTTCGACGTTGGATCCCACATACCAGGAATCGCAATTCGTGCGCAGCGATGCATCGCCCGCGCGTTTGACCTCCGCCGACCACTCGGCCTCGGCCGCGGGCATGGGGTCGAGGACGGTCTTGCCGTTCTCGCGCATGTAGTCGAGGCAGTCGCCGATCCAGTCGCCGTGCTGTTCGGCGCCGGTCACCATGGTCGCGAGCACCGATGGGCTGCCGGCGCTGACCATGTTGAACATGTTGGGGAAGCCGGCGATCGTCAGACCGATGAACGTCTTCGGACCGTCCGCCCATTTCTGCTGAATGGTCTGGCCGTCTTTGCCGGTGATTTTTATGCGCGTCACGCCGCCGGTCATGGCATCGAACCCGGTCGCAAAGATGATGACATCGAGGTCGTAATCGGTGCCTTCGGCGCGCAGGCCGTTCGGCGTAAAGCGCTCTATGCCGGTGCCTTTGACATCGACCAGCGTGACGTTGTCCCGGTTGAACATTTCGTAAAACCCGGTCCCGGAGCATAACCGTTTGCAGCCGAATTCCTCGTCCGGGGTCAGCAGGTCGGCGATTTTCGGATCGTCGATAATCTCGTCGATCCGGCTGCGCCAGTAAGCGATGCATTCGCGGTTGGCGTCATCGTCGAACAGGATATCGTTAAACACGCCGAGGAACGGCAGCCCGCCGATCTCCCAGTATTCGTCGAACTTCGCGCGGCGCTCGTCGGGTTCCAGATCGAAGACGGACCGGTCGTGGCGCTGAAACAGGAATGCCGTCAGACCGGCATAGGCCTCTGCGCGGAAACCCTTGTAGTCGGATTTAATGGCGGCGACTTCGTCTGCCGACAATGTCCGGTTCTGCGCCGGCACGATGTAGTTCGGCGTGCGCTGATAGATATAGACGTGTTCGGCGTCCTCTGCGATCAGCGGCCCCGCCTGGATCGCCGATGAGCCGACACCGATGATGCCAACGCGCTTGCCGGTAAAATCGACGGGCTCATTCGGCCACAGGCTGGTCTGATAGGTCTGACCGGTAAAGCTGTCTTCGTCGTCGAATGTCGGCTTGATCGGCGCGGACAGACAGCCGACACCCATGATGAAATACTGCGCCCGCAACGTCACGCCGCGGTCGGTCTCAACTTCCCATTCCCCGGCATCTTCATCGAACGTGGCCGCTTCGACGCGGGTATCGAACTGGATATCGCGCCGCAGATCGAACCGGTCGGCGACGTGCTGGATATAGGACAGAATTTCAGGCTGGGACGCATAGCGTTCCTTCCATTCCCATTCCTGCTGCAGCTCCTCGGAGAACTGATAGGAATACTGCATGCTCTCGATATCGCAGCGCGCGCCCGGATAGCGGTTCCAGTACCAGGTGCCACCGACATCCGATGCCGCGTCTATGAGACGCGCGGTAAAGCCCTTCTGGCGTAGCACGTGGAGCATGTAGAGCCCGGTAAAACCGGCGCCAACGATAATGGCATCGAACCGGTCACCCGGCAGGACGGGGGAATTCTCAGGGTTTGTCGGTATTTCAATCATGGGCGAAGTATAAACCCCGTTCTTTTTCCCGACAAACCCAACACCTGCGGCTTAACGCCCCCCAATGTTCGGCTGCCGGATATCGAGCAGCCGGTGTCATTCCTCGACCTGAACGGTCTCGTAATTTTCCGGCAGGGTCAGTTCCAGCAATTCGTAATCCTCGGAATAGTACAGAACGTTATGTTTGATTCCCGGCGGCTGGATCCAGCAATCTCCCTCCTCGAACGTCACCTCTCCCTGGCCCTCGAACCAGACCCGTGAATTGCCTTTCAGCACCATCACCATCTGGAAATCCACCGCGTGATAATGCATCCCGCTGCCGCCTTCGGGACAGGGTTTGGTGGTGCGGATGAGATGGGCGTGGACGCGGCCACCCGTGGCGTCGCCGATGCCAAGATCGCGGTATTCGCGGTAAACCCGTAGGCCGCCGCTGACAAACGGGTTGTCTTTGGCGCGATTGACGTGAAAGTCGGAGTCGATTTTGGTGTCGGACATTCTCTGTTCCCTGTCGGTTCTGATTGTGTCGGTTCTGATTGCCGGTTTCGGTTGCGCATATTCTGACAGGGAATTTCGTCGCCGCAATCCCACTCCCAAACCCGGGCGGTTTTGCACAATGGTTTTCCCCGGGCGCGCCAATCCGCTAGAACGGTCTCCCAACCGATGGAGAATAAATCGTGCAGTCCTTTACCCATGTCGGCATGCCCGGCCGTGTCATTCATGGCGCCGGCAGCATCGCCAGCCTTGCCGCCGAAGTCGAAGCGCTGGATGCGCGCCGGGTCATGTTCTGCTGCACCAAAAGCCGCGTGCCGGAGGTCGAAAAACTGGCGGCCACGCTGGGCGACCGGTTTGCCGGTATCTGCGATGCGGCCAAGATTTTCGTGCCGTTGACCGCGGTCGAACCGGGCCGTGAAATGGCGGCCGCACTGAATGCGGATTGCCTGGTGTCCTATGGCGGCGGCACGGCGGTCGGTCTCGCCAAGGCAATAGCACTGGGAGGTGGTGCGCTGGAAGGCGGCATGCCGATCATCAGTATCGTCACCACCTATTCGGGGTCTGAAACCACGGCCCTGCAGGGCATCATCGGGCATGACGGCGTGCGCACCAATTACAACGATATGCGCATGCTGCCCCGGGTGCTGATTTACGATCCCGAACTGATGCTCGACGTGCCGCTGGATGTGTCGATCGCCAGCGGATTCAATTCCATCGCCCATGCCGTTAGCTCATACCTTGGCAAAGACGCCAACCCGGTCGCCAACATGTTTTCCGAAAACGGCATCCGGGCGATGTCGGCTGCGCTGGTAAAGCTTGCCCGCGATCCGCGCGATATAGGTGCCCGCAGCGAAGCGCTGCACGGCGCCTGGCTCTGCGGGATGACGCTGATGTCGTCCGGCACCACTATCCATCACAAGATGGTCCATGTGCTGGGCGGCGGTTTCGATCTGCCGCACGGCTCGACCCACGCGATTATCCTGCCCCATTCGACCGGCTATAACCGGGACGCCGCCCCCGACGCCATGCGCGGTATTGCCCGCGCGTTGGGGAATGGGGGCGGCGATGAGGCCGCCGACGCCCCGCGCGCTCTGTTCGATCTGCTCGGTAAAAGCGGTGCGGCGGAGGGGCTGAAGCAGCTCGGCCTGCCGGAATCCGCACTGGACGAGGCCACCGACCGCATCATGACCGACCGCTATTTTAATCTGCGTGCCTATGACCGCGATGCCATCCGCGCGGTCCTGCAGGATGCGTGGGAGGGCAGGCCGCCCGCATCGGCCGACTAATTTCGGGAGGTTCCCATCAGGTATGCTTCGATAGAGCGCCTGCTCTCAGGGCGGCAGCGGCCAAGATAGACACCACCGCTGAACAGCCGCAAATCGCCAGAAGCGGACATCGACATAGCACGATCAGGCTGTTCGAGAAGTGTCACGATTAGACCCTGACGGGCGCTGGTCTGGAAGTGTCCGCCAGCGAATTAACGACATCACACTCAAGCGGCAATTCCGAAGAACTTGCGGCCCAAAGGCGATATGGGATCCGCCGGCTTCAACGTTCGTTTAGCCGCCTTTTCCGCAGCAGCGACGAGCATTGAGCCATAACCGCGCCGACGAAACGAGGGGTTTACAAAAATATAGGTCAACGCCCCGACTGCAGCATCAATTGTGGCGTATCCGATTGTCGTGTTGTCGTTAGCGATGACCACGGCGTCCTCGCCAACAACGCGGATTGTGATGTTGTCCATGGTGATCCTCTGCGTTCGAAAAGAGGTACGGAGCCCTGACGGATTTAGATGATGGCTCTACATTGATGGAGGGGGGGGGGGATTCGAGCGCTCGATACGATGTGCATCGCACTGCCTGAGACAGACGTTGCCGATTTATCTGATCCAAGGACCATACGGTACCGTATGGTAAATGAACAACAGAGAAACCGGGCATGTATCAGATTTACAAAAATATTATGGACTCCAAACTCAACCCGTTGCGGTCTTTGCCGCCGGCTCAGCGCCTGCAGGCGATGATCATTCTGAGCGTTATGTGGTCGACCATCTTCTGTCTCTCGACGAGTGCCTGGATTTGGTACGGCGAATTGGTCGTCGGCCACGTGCTTGTCGTGCTTGGCATTGCGGTCACGGCGTTAACGTTCAGGTCCGCTTCCAAGAGAGAACAGTTTTAGATTGTTCTTGACCGGGACCGGCCGCCCCCGACGCCATGCGCGGCATTGCCCGCGCGTGGGGGAATGGGGGCGGCGATGAGGCCGCCGACGCCCCGCGCGCGCTGTTCGACCTGCTGGGCAAAAGCGGGGCGGCGGAGGGCCTGAAGCAGCTCGGCCTGCCGGAAGCGGCCCTCGACGAGGCGACCGACCGCATCATGACCGACCGCTATTTCAATCTGCGCGATTATGACCGCGATGCCATCCGCGCGGTCCTGCAGGATGCGCGGGAGGGCAGGCCGCCGGTATCCGCCGGATAGTTTAGGCAGATTTCTGGCGGAGATCCCCGAAACGGGGCTGCCAGTTTTGAACTCAGGCAGCCAGTTCGCCTGCCAGTTCGCCTGATAGAACATCAAAGATCGCGCGAATCCGTGCATTGGTTTTCAACTCGCTGTGCGTGACGAGCCAAACCGGAACATCGACCGAAATTTCCGTTGGCAGAATGACCTCGACTTCTGGCGTCATGTCTGCAAGTTCCTGGAACATGACGGCTAGTCCGACCCCACGCTTTACCAACTCCCACATAGCGACGCCGCTATTTCCAATGATGCTGAATTGCTCAGGAGCTACGGGAACGTCGATCGCCGTCAGCATTTGAAGAACCTGCCCGGAGGTGTCGCCGATAAACGTTGTGCTCTGGTCGAAATCTTTGATTGTCGCAGGGCGTCCAATCCGATCGAGATAAGATGTCGCGCCATAGAGTTTGCCCTGCGTCGTTCGTAATCGCTTTGCATACAGATCGGGATGTGTGGGCTGTACGTGGCGGATTGCGATATCGGCCTCGCGACGCCGCAAATCCTGCACTTCGTTGGTTGAGACGATCTCCACCTGAACCTGGGGATAGGTCAGTCGAATCCGCTCAATGATCGGTGGCAGGATATAAGCACAGTATACGTCGCTGGCGGTGATGCTCACCGGGCCGGCGATTGTCTTATCTTGCCCCAGGGCCGAGAGGCTAAGCCGGTCGGCAGCGTCCTTCATGGCTTTTACGTGCTCAACCAACGCAAGCCCGTTATCGGTAAGCGCCAGGGATTTTCCCACTCGATCGAAGAGTAAGAGACCGAGATCGCTTTCCAACGCGGCGACATGACGCCCAACGGTGGGTTGGGACAAGCCCAGGCGGCCCGCCGCAGCGGAGAAGGAGCCCGTCTCAGCCGTGGCTAAGAACGCTTGCGCTTGAGACCAATCGAAGACGGAAGAACTATTTCTCATTCATAATTGAATATCATATGTACAAAAATTGGCAATTTATAGTTCTATTATGAATATATATAAGGTGCGCATATCAGCCCGATGAGGACATGAATATGCGCGACCAGAACAAATTTTCGAATACCTGTATCGCTCACTTCCGCATCCATCGGCCCCGAGCTCAAAGTCAGGGACGATGACAATCCCCCTAACCACACGCGAATGGACACTATTAATTTCCATTGTGGCCTATTCGTCTATTCCGGCATTGGGGGGGATGATCAGGCTTCTTGAGCTTGCCGGTGGCCCGGCTTTAGTGCCTGAAAACCCGCGCGTCCTGGCTGCTCCCTTGCCAGCTATATTGCATATCGTGGGGAGTTTTGTGTTCTGCATAGCAGGCGCGATGCAGTTCTTGCCAAGCCTGAGGCACCGTCATCCGTCGATCCATCGCAAGATGGGTCGCGTGTTGGTCATTGCCGGATGTGTATCTGCAGCCTCCGGTGTGTGGATGACCTTGTTTTTCACCTTCCCTGACGCTCTGCAAGGAAGCCTCCTGTTCTCTGCGCGGATCATCCTGGGTTTCTTGATGATCGGACTGATTGGGCGGGCGGTCCTGGCTGTCAGGGCACGCGACTTCAAAAGGCACGGGGCTCTCATGCTCAGAGCTTACGCCATTGGTCAGGGCGCCTCGACGCAAGCTCTGCTTGGCATCGGATGGATTGTCATTTCTGGCGCCGAGCCTGCAGGTTTGCTGAGAGATCTCTTTATGGTGCTTTGTTGGCTTCTAAATCTGCTGGGCGCAGAGTTTCTTATCCATCGATCAATTATCAACCCGCGATCTACGAGCCCGGCACCTATTTAGGCCGGAGCACAATCGAGCTTTAGGCCGGAGCACAATCGAGCGCATTTTCTCCGCATCAGTTGTGAATTTGATGCCGCCTTTTAAAGGCTGTCATCGCCTCAATCAGGAAGACGTTATGATCAGAAAAATTACGGTTGTCCTGTCACTCTTTATCATGACCGGGTGCGGTTTGGGCCGTACTCTTCAAGAGGCCGGTATTGAAAATGAACAATATCGGACCTGTGTTCTCCATCAGATAGAGACGTATTCCGCGCATGATAGTGGTTCCGAACTGACCGTTGAGAAGACGACTGAATTTGTTGTTTCAGCATGCAAACATCAGGAAGAAGCTTACGTCACGGCGATGACCAACCTGGCGATGACAATAACGGGGCATATGAGTTCCCGAGAGAAATTCCTGGCAGATAAAGAAGCGACGCTGCGCGGTGATCTACGAGACTTGGCGGCCAGCCTCGTTGACCAGGAACTCTAACGACCCATGAACGATTGTGGCCAGAAGGAGACATCATCGCACCCCTTCACCGACCTCTGAAACCAGACTGCGGGCCGAATTCAGCCCTGCCCAACCCATATAAATATACCTGACGCAGTTTAGAACCATTAAAAACTGTTGCATTGTCGCATCCAGCTCTTATATTAGAAACATTCTAATTTACTGACCCGACAGCACAGGAGACATGCGATGACTGGAAACAACGGAGACTCCGCCGGCAAATGCCCGGTAATGCACGGCGCGCAGCCGCAGACGACGGCGGCGGGCGCGTCGCCCAATAGCGACTGGTGGCCGAACCAGCTCAATCTCCGCATTCTCCATCAGCATTCTTCGAAATCCGATCCGCTGTCCGGGCCTGCGGGCGAAGATTTCGATTATGCCGAGGCATTCAACAAGCTCGATCTCGCGGCCGTCAAAGCCGACCTGACTGATCTGATGACGGATTCGCAAGGTTGGTGGCCCGCCGATTACGGCCACTATGGCGGCTTCTTCATCCGTATGGCGTGGCACAGTGCCGGCACGTACCGCACGGCAGACGGTCGCGGTGGTGCGTCATCCGGCTCGCAGCGTTTCGCGCCGCTGAACAGCTGGCCCGATAACGGCAATCTCGACAAGGCGCGGCGTCTGCTGTGGCCGATCAAACAGAAATACGGCAACAGCCTGTCCTGGGCCGATCTGATGATCCTGGCCGGCAATGTCGCGCTGGAATCGATGGGGTTCAAAACCTTCGGCTTTGCTGGTGGCCGCGCAGACGTATGGGCGCCCGAAGAAGATATCTACTGGGGCGGTGAGACCGAGTGGCTGGGCGACAAGCGCTATAGCGGCGACCGCGATCTCGAAGATCCACTAGCCGCCGTCCAGATGGGCCTGATCTATGTGAACCCCGAAGGCCCGAACGGCGAGCCCGATCCGGTCGCGTCGGGTCGGGACATCCGTGAGACCTTTGCGCGGATGGCGATGGATGACGAAGAAACGGTTGCGCTGGTTGCCGGCGGCCATACCTTCGGCAAGGCCCACGGCGCGGGCGATGCAGACCATGTCGGTCCCGAACCCGAAGCCGCCGGTATTACCGATCAGGGCTTGGGGTGGATCAGCAGCCATGCCAGCGGCAAGGGCGACGACACCATCACCAGCGGCATCGAAGGTGCGTGGACGTCGAACCCGACCCAGTGGGATAACGGCTTCTTCGATCTGTTGTTCGGCTATGAGTGGGAGCTCACCAAAAGCCCCGCCGGTGCCTGGCAGTGGACACCCAAAGACGTCGCCGACAAGGACCTGGCGCCGTCTGCCGGTGATGCATCGAAGCGCGTGCCGACCATGATGACCACGGCGGATATGGCGCTGCGGATGGACCCGGAATATGAGAAAATCTCGCGCCGTTTCCATGAAAACCCCGATGTGTTCGCCGATGCTTTTGCCCGGGCGTGGTTCAAGCTGACCCATCGCGATATGGGCCCGAAAGCGTGCTATCTCGGCGCTGACGTGCCCGCAGAAGTGATGATCTGGCAGGATCCTGTACCTGCCGTCGATCATGACCTGGTCGATGCGACCGATATCGCCGCCCTCAAGGCGACGATCCTGTCCTCTAACCTGTCGATCTCCGATCTGGTCTCGGCCGCCTGGGCGTCGGCCTCAACCTTCCGCGGCTCCGACAAGCGCGGTGGTGCCAATGGTGCCCGTATCCGTCTGGCACCGCAGAAGGACTGGGACGTGAATCAGTCCGGGCCGGTGGCACAGGTGATCGAGGTGCTGGAAGCGATCCGGCAGTCTTTCAACGCCTCGCAGTCAGGTGGTCAGTCAGGCGGCAAAAAGATCTCCATCGCCGATCTGATCGTGCTCGGCGGCAACGCCGCGGTCGAAAAAGCGGCAGAGGATGCCGGTTACATTATGGAGGTTCCCTTCACGCCGGGTCGTACCGATGCGACCCAGGACCAGACGGATGTGGACTCGGTGGCCGTGCTCGAACCCATCGCCGATGGTTTCCGCAACTACCAGAAGGCCGCCTATAGCGTGCCGGCGGAACGGTTGCTGGTGGACAAGGCGCAACTGCTGACCCTGACCGCGCCGGAAATGACGGTGCTGATCGGCGGGATGCGGGTGCTGGGGGCCAACCATGACGGCTCGGCCCATGGCGTATTCACCGACCGGCCCGGCACGCTGACCACCGATTTTTTCACCAACGTCCTCGACATGGGGATGGAATGGAAAGCGGTCTCGGATGACGAAGATGCGTTCGAGCTTCGCGACCGGGCAACCGGCGCGGTGAAGTGGACCGGCACGCGTGTTGACCTGGTCTTCGGGTCGAATTCGCAGCTCCGCGCGCTGGCCGAGGTCTACGCCCAGGACGATGCCAAGCAGAAGTTCGTGATCGATTTCGTCGCCGCGTGGAACAAGGTGATGAACGCGGACCGGTTCGACGTCGCCTGAACCGGCACCGCCATTGGCGAAACGACAAAGGGCGGGTCTTCTGGACCCGCCCTTTTTGATGTTGGGAATCAGCGGGCTATAGTCGGCGCCTCGAAAACAGGTCACCAATGATCGCGGGGGGAATATCATGACAGTTGAACCGGACGGGGCGGAGCCGAACAGGGCGGAGCCGAACGGGGCACCGATCATTTCGATGTTCTCGGTCTGCGACCATTATCCCGACCGCCCGCGGAGCGGGAACGCCTTTCTCGAAGAAGTCCTGCAGGAGATCGTGCTGGCCGAGACGCTCGGCTATGACAGCTATCTCGTTGCCGAACATCATTTCCATGAATACGGGCTGGTATCGAACCCGGCATTGCTCCTGTCGGCGGCGGCGCAACGCACCAGCACCATCCGCCTTGGCCCCGGCATATCGGTGCTGCCGTTCCGCAACCCGTTTCAGGTCGCGGAGGATTACGCGCTGGTCGATCAGCTCTCCAACGGCCGCCTCATCATGGGCGTGGGGTCGGGATATCTGAAACACGAATATGAAGGCTTCGCTCTCGACGGCAGCGACAAGCGCGCGCGGTTCGACGGCGGGCTCGATATCCTGCGCCGCGCCTGGGCGGGGGAGACGATCACCCACGAATCCGACTGGTTCAATTGCGCCAATGCAAAACTGCAGCTGCTCCCGGTGCAGCAGCCACACCCGCCGATCCATATCGCCGTCATCCGGCGCGAAGCCGCCTATTACGTGGGCCGCCAGAACAATGGTGTGATCATGGTGCCCTATGCCACGGTCGACCGGCTGGAAGAGATCGGCGGCCTGATCGGCGAATATGAAAAGGGCCGCAGCGAGGCCGGGCATGGCGGGGTGGATGGAACTGGTGGGCCGGGCGTACTCGTCGCGCTGCATACATATGTGGCGGAAACCGACGCAGAGGCGCGGGCCCATGCCGCCGATCCGTTCGATCTGTATGTCGCGACGCGGCTATACGCCAAAAGCCAGATCTATGACGACATCCTGGCAACCCGCCTCGCCCTCTTCGGCTCGGTCGAGCGCGTGGCCGACCAGATCGTTGAGCTGTCCGAAATGGGCACCAAACACCTGCTGTTCCTGATGAATTTCGGCAACATGCCACGCGACCGCGTTCAGCGCTCCATGCGTCTGATGGCCGAAGAGGTCATGCCGCTGGTGGCTGCCCGGACCGGCGCGCCGGTTTAGAGGGCCGGTTCGTTAACGGCGCCGACGATGCCGGGCGATGCCGCCGATCAGCACCATGGCCGCCAGCGGAAACAGCAGGGAAGCGGGTTCCGATACCGCGACGACCGTTTCCCCGGTGCGGGAAAAAGTTACCGTATTGACCGTGTTCGGTGGGATTGATCGGCTCAGCGGTAAAATAAGCGCTGTATCTTCCGACACGAACGGATCGACCAGATACCAGATTGCGATCTGGCTAAATCCGCCATGCACTGAAAAATCGATGGTGAGCGACCAGAAGGAATTGGCGGCGGAGGGAAGATAGCCCAGTATCATCCCGTCGATGTCATTCGATGAGCTTGGCGAGAAAAAGCTCGTCATTGTGCCCGTCGTGTCATCCCAGGGGAGAAGAAAATCTATGGGATCGTCCTCGAGAATTGTCGTTACGCCCTGGCCGGCGAGCCCTGTACTGGTGATGTCAAATTGTGACCCCGATGAGCCTGAGGGGGGCGTCAGGATCATGGTGAGGGAGACCTGGTTGTTCCCGTTTTCGAATAGATAAAAATTCAGGGAGCTGTTGTTCGGCGACAATTCCAGCGTATCACCGCCGCTATAATACTGAATTTCGTCGACAAACCCGCCGCCGCCGATCCATTCAGGTTCAACTCGACGGAATAGGGCGATGCCGACAGCGGTGCCGCCATCAGCGACAGCAGGAAAACGCAGGCTGCCGTTTTCACAAATTGTTGCATTCCGGATCTCCTGTATTTCGGGTCGGTGCGTTAGCGGATGCGCCGCCTCATCGCCAGAAGGCCGAGCGCCGCAATCGGGAACAGCAGGCCGGCCGGTTCCGAAACTTCGACCACCGTTTCCCCGGTGCGGACGAATTCCAGCGAGTTGATCTGGTTCGCGGCGATGGAAAAGCGATCGATCACCCGGGCGCCCTGCGATGTAAACGGATCCCTCAGGGTAACGATGTCGAACTGATCGATGCCGTTGAGAGAGATATACTGGGTATTGATGCTCCAGGAATCGGTTGATCCGTCCGGCAGAAGCCCGATTACGAACCCGTCCGTGCAACAGGAGGTGGATGAAAAACTGATGTTCGCGCTGCCGGTCGCATCGTTCCAGACGAAGCTGCTATCACCCGGATCATCGCGGACGATGACGCTCTGGCCGGTCCCGCCAAGCCCGGTACTGGTGATGGAGAGATTCCCCGAAGACCCGTCGGCGTCAAACGGCACGTCATAGATATGGAACAGCGACAGGCCGCCACTTTGATCGTTGTAGAGAAACAGCGTCGCCGTGTTTGCGCGTTCCAGGTTGTCCGGCGTATTGGCCGACGCAAAGTTCGGAGAGGCGTATGAATAATACTGCGCCGCCGTGCGGAAATTGCCGCCGCCGTTATCGTAGGATAACGGATTGATCTCGCGCTCAACGGTCGTCGGACCCGAACCCCAGCGGGCGCTGTACGGCCCGGCCATTGCGGCGGATGCGCCCATGGCCAGCGCGGTGGCGATGGCGGCGGCGGTGAAAAATTTGGGGAAAAGAGACATGAGCGTACTACTCCGTGACTGCGTAAACAACGACGCGGGCCTGTCTTTCGGACGGCCAAATGCGTCAACTGAAAATCCGTTCTCGCAAACCGGTATGGTTAAGACAAGGTTAAAAACGGTATCAGGGTATGTGTCACGCCGCCGCCGCCGCGGCAGACACGCGTGATCGCAGGCTGGCGGTCGCACGGGTGCTCAGGCCTTTATCCGCCGTATTTCTGCTTCAAAACCTGTGCGGTCGCGTTTGATTTTGTTGACGGTGCCTTTAAGCGCGACGGGCCGCGTGTCGTGCTTGCCGCTCCAGCGGATGATTTCGATCAGCACGGGGGCCAGATCGATTCCCTTACGCGTGAGCGAATAAATAAAACTGCGGCCGCTCTTCGGATCTCGCGCCTTTTCGATCACGCCCTCGGCCTCCAGGTGTTTCAGCCGGTCGGCCAGAATATTGGTCGAGATCCCTTCATCGATCTTCTCGAACGCGCTGTAGCTGGTCTGTCCGTGGATCATCATCTCCCGGATGATCAACAGGGTCCAACGGTCACCGAACGTGTCGAGCCCGAAGGCGACCGGGCAGCCGCTCTGGCCGCGTTTGTCATCATTTTTCATCTTCGCATTCTGAATTAATAACTTGTTTTTTACAAGTTATATATCTATCTGTCTAATAGCTTGTAAAAAACAAGTTATTAATTCAGCCGCGCCCGGGCAGGAAACGTTCCAGCGGGCACAGATAAGGAAACCCGTTATGAATACGTATCTTCGAAAATTTGCACGTGCAGCGCTGGTTGCAACATTCTCCGTCGCCGCGATCGCCGCGGTAACGGCCAATACCGGACCGGCACCGAAATCGGTGAAGCTGCTGACCGCGACGTTCGATGCCCGCCCGGTGGCACAGGTTGATGTCGGCGATTTTCACTTCAAACCCGGCCAGGTTGCCCCCGTTCATACCCACGATGCCCCGGCGGTCGGTTATGTCGCGAAGGGGACAATCATCTATCAGGTCGAGGGCGAGGCGCCGCGTATTCTGCGGGCAGGGGACGCGTTTTATGAACCGGCGGGCCCGCGTATCCTGCGGTTCGATAACGCATCGGCAACCGGTGAGGCGGTGTTCATCGACTTCAACCTGCAACGCAGCGGTGAGCCGTTTATCGTCTTCGATACGCCGCCGACCGAAGCCATCGACAGGCGTGCACAGCCGAGCGTCAATCTCGGCGGTAAAACCGTGAGTACCGTCGATGTGTATGCCACCGATCTTCCCCGCCAGGGTGAGCTGACCCTGAATGCACATGTGCCGACGCTTGGCATCGTTGCCCAGGGCATTGTGGAGATCCGCGTTCCCGGCAAGCCGGTACAACGTGTTGTCGCCGGGAAAAGCTTCCATGTGCCGACCTCCGCGGGCCCGGCTGTTATCGCCAATGCATCGGCCGAGATTGCGGCACGGGTGATCACCTATCGTCTGCGGTGAGTATGATACGGCCAAATGCGACAAACGGCGGTCCATGAGGGGCCGCCGTTTGTATTTTGGTCTTCTAACTACGCGCGCCGCAGCGTGCCCGAAGGTTTCTACTCCGCCGCCTCCGCCGCCGCGTTCTTATCCGACCAGATCCCCAGCACTTCGTCGCTTTCGGGGATATACCCGAAAATCTGTTCGACCGTTTTGATCGATGCTTCATGCAGATAGGCATTGGCGCTGCCGACGCAATCCGGCGGCATGACGATGTAATAGCCGTGGAAGAACGCCTCGCGCAGGGTGGATTCGACGCAGACATTGGTGGCGACCCCCGTCATCACCAGCGATTTAATGCCCCGGCGGCGCAGGATGTCGTCCATCTGGGTGTTGTGGAACGCGGAATAACAACGCTTCTCGACCACCTGTTCGCCTTCGATGGGCCCGATCTCGTAGAAATCCGCCCCCCAGGAACCGGATGCGCAGCACACCGCCCCTTTGCCCTTGGCCAGCATCTTGGTCAGCATGGGCGCCGGCAGCAGGTCGTGGTCGTAGATCGCCTTGATCCACACCACCATCACGCCGATCTCGCGCGCAGCCTCGACCATTTTGCCGATGCGGGCGGCGAGCGGTTTGTTGCCGCTCATATCGACGCCCTGGGCATTGTGGATGTAGCCGTTCTCGGCGCAGAAATCGTTCTGCATATCGACGACCACAAGTGCGGTGTGCGCCGGATCGAGTATTTCGCCCAGCCCGTTCAACTGACCTTCATGTGCATCAGACATTCGCCGTCTCCTTGTCCATTTCCCAGTAAACGCAGCCCATCCCGCAGCGGAGTGCGACGGACGGCTCGTAACAGATTGTCCTGGCCGGACGCGTGCCGACGGCCCCCATGGCGGCGATCCAGGCGATCAGCTCGGATGTTCCGCCATCGCCTGCCGCAACCATTTTTTCCATGGTGCATTCGCGCAGCACTTTTTCCGGATCGCCCTCTTCGAGCAGGCCCAGGAACCAGCGGTCGAATTCTTCATCGACGTCGAAATATTTCGGCCCGCCCGGATCGTGGCTGAGGCCGCCCGTGCCCATAAAGGCGACACGCATTCCGTCGGGTAGCTCGTTCTCGATAATCTCTTTTACCGCGAGCCCGAATGCGTAGCAGTGCTGCGGCGACGGGATCGGTGGGACCACGCAGTTCATGTGGATCGGCACCAGCGGGATATCGTAATCCGGCGTGAGATACTTCAGCGGCACCGACCAGTTATCGTCGAACAACAGCTCGGTCTTACTGGTCGTGTCGAAGCCGCGGGCGCCCAGGCCCTCGAACAGCTTGCGGGCAATCGATGACGCGCCCTGCACGGAATAGGGCGCGACATTGATCCAGTCCTGGAACCATTCGGCCGGGCCGGACCATGTGTCCGCCGTGCCGACGCAGAAATCATGCAGGTCGTGCAGCGGCATGTTGAGGACGTGGTCATTGGCGATACCGATGATCACGTCGGGCTTCGATGCGCGCAGTAATTCGCCCAGCTTGTTGAAGCCGTCGGTCAGGCTTTTCTGTTCGTGTTCGGGTGCCTGGTCGAGCCAGCCGGTCAGACCCGGCGCGTGGCTGAGCCCCGTTGCAAAGACAAGGTCGGCCATCAGCGGGTTTTCCCTTTTCCGTCGACGACGCTCTTGCCGTAGGCCTGCGCCGAGGGTGAATTGTTGTGGTTATAGGCGCCGCCGTGGAACAGCCGCGATACCTGCGGCAGGAAATAGGGATGCACCCCCAGCTCGCCGAGCCGTTTGATATCGATATCGCGGAACGCCTGGCGTTCGTCTTCCGACAGGCCGTATTCCTCCATCAGGGTCTCGTAATTATCGGCAAAATTGGTGTACTTGGCCGGATCGCGGCGCGCATCGAAAATCATCCGGTTCGACGGCAGCTCACGCTTTACGTCAGCGACGGGCATTTGGTTCTCCCTCGTTTCACGCGTTGCGGTAACGCGGTACTCTTGGACGAGCATAACAACGTTCGTCGCCGGGATGAAGCCGACGAAATCCAGAATCTGCGAGGGAGATGTCGCATGACCACTGACAGCAAAAAGATGAGCGGCGGCGAGGCGATTGTGGATGCGCTGGTGCGCAACGGCGTCGATACCGCGTTCGGTATTCCGGGCGTTCAGCTCGACCCGCTTTTTGCCGCCCTGCACGATGCGCAGAACCAAATCCGCGTCGTCCATACCCGCCACGAACAGGGGGCCGCCTACATGGCGCTCGGCTATGCGCAGGCGACGGGCAGGGTTGGCACCGCCATCGTGGTGCCCGGCCCGGGGCTGCTGAATGCGTCGGCTGCGATCTCCACCGGCTATGCGCTGAATGCGAAAATGATGTGCGTTGTCGGCCAGATCCCGTCGGCGCTGATCGGCAAGGGGACCGGCCAGCTGCATGAGCTGCCGGACCAGCTGGCGATTGCGCGCGGTCTGACCAAGTTCGCCGCCCGCATGGATGCACCGGGCGATGCGCCCGCCACCATTGCCGAGGCGTTCCGCCAGCTCCACACGGGGCGTGCGCGCCCGGTGCATGTGGAGATGGCGATGGACATCATGAAGGCCGAAGGCGACGTGACCCCCATCGATCCGCCGGAGTTTTACGACCGGATGGAGCCCGATCCCGATCAGATCGCCGCCGCAGCGAAGCTGCTGGGCGAGGCGAAAAACCCGCTGATTTTTGCCGGTGGCGGTGCCGTCGATGCCGGGGCGGAGCTCAAGATCCTCGCCGAACTGTTACAGGCGCCGGTGGTGATGTCGCGCGGCGCGCTGGGCGTGATCGATTCCCGTCATGCGCTGGCGCTCACCCAGCCCCATGGTCACAAATTGTGGAAGGATGCCGATGTCGTGCTCGGTGTCGGCACGCGCCTGGCGCCGATGGTGCCTGCCTGGGGCAGTGATGACGCCCTCAAATTCGTACGGCTCGATATCGATGCAGACGAAATGGCCCGCAGCCAGACGCCCGATGTCGCGGTGCAGGCGGATGCCGCTCTTGGCCTTGCCGCTTTGTGCGCCGCCGTGCCGGGGCATAACCGAAAACGTGCCGACCGCACCGATGAGATGATCGCGCTGAAAGCCGACCTGCAGCGCGAATTCGACAAGCTCGACCCGCAGGTGCCGATCCTGAATGCGATCCGCAATGCCCTCCCCGAAGACGGAATCTTTGTCGAGGAACTGACCCAGCCCGGCTATGTCGCGCGCATGGCGTTCCCGGTGTATCAGCCGCGCACCTATATCAACCCCGGCTATCAGGGCACGCTCGGCTATGCCAGCCCGACCGCGATGGGCGCCAAGGTCGGCATGCCCGACCGCAAGGTGCTGGCGGTGTCGGGCGATGGCGGGTTCATGTTCAACGTCCAGGAACTGGCGACCGCCGCCCAGCACGGCATCGATATCGTGCTGGTGGTGTTCAACGATGGCGCGTTCGGCAACGTCAAACGCTTCCAGCAGCAGATGTTCGACGGCAAGGAACTGGCGGTCGAGCTCAAAAACCCGGACTTCATGAAGCTCGCCGACGCGTTCGGTATTCAGGGGTTCCGGGTGAAAAGCCCGGCGGAGCTTGAACGCGCGGTGACGGAAGGTTTCTCAACGCCCGGCCCGACGCTGATCGAATACCCGCTGGGTGAAGTGCCGGACCCGTGGCATTTGATTTTTCAGGGCAAGGTTAGGGGCTGACCCCGTAAGACATTCCACAAACGAAAACGGCGGCTCCGAAGAACCGCCGTTTGATCAAACATGCGCAGCGAAAGTCGTTCAGGCGGTTTTCCGCCGCCGCACGAAGCCCAGCCCCGCCAGACCGAGGCCTAACAGCGCCAGCGCGCCGGGTTCGGCGATGGCGATACGGCTCGCCCCGATAACGAAGTTGATGCCGCTATAGCTGACAATGACGTTGCCGCCGTTGAGAATGGTCGACCCGGTATCGATGAGCGACAGACCGAGCCCGCTGACATCGAGCGTGTTCGTGCCACCGGCGCCCGCCACGGTAAAGAGCCCGGAAAACAGCGCATTGATGATGAAATCATCATCACCCGTGTTGCCGTTCATGAAGAAGTCCGAGCCGGTAAAGCTACCGGGCAGCGACGCCACGGTGAGTGAATTGGCCACACCGCCAGCGAGATTCATCGTCAGGGAATTCGTCGGCGGAACAAAATTTACACTCCCGCCACTGAACGTTGAGAAGGTTAAAATGCGGTTTGCCGGAGAGACGTTGTCAAGCACCACAAGCTGGTCCACGTTGATACCCAGACCAGAGGCACTCACCGTTACGGGTAACGCGACGGCGGGCCCGATGGCCCCGAGCGAAACAACCGCGGCTAGGGTGACGGCGGTAAGTTTGATTTTCAAAAACATCTTCATCTCCGGTTTGGCAGCGAACATCGTGATTTATCAAATGAGAGCGCCTGCCAATGACGCTGCCCCAATAGGATGCCTGCACTATAGTAGCCGGACAATTTTTGCGCCAATCGGGTCAACGTGGCCCCTTAAGCCGATAACGATGGCTACGGGGATGGGGCCGAAACCGGGATTGTAAATGTCTGGCATTGGCTATTGGCGGACCTTTCGTGATGCTGATTTTTCAGCGACATACGCCTCCGGCCTGCACGTTCCCCAACCCAATTCCGCACAAATCGTGTAAAAATAGGCCCCCACATTCGGTATCCGGTCTTTCGCGTGATAGCCTGATTTTAACCGCACGGACCCAACCGATTTTCAACGCGCCCGCCAGCAATGCCGGGCGCGAACCCGTTGGCCTGTCTGCGCGGCATATAACAGAGGAAATTTATCCATGCATGGAAACCTGCACAGGAATGCTCTCGGGACAGCCCCGACGCCTGACCGTGTGACGCCCGACTTCGCGCGGCCCTCCGATCCCGCTGCCGATTCCCCAACCAATCCCCCCTCCGATTCCCCGGATGAATGCGCGCCCGGCATTCAGGTCCTGCGGCTCGCCGACCGCGATGCCACATTGCGCCGGGCCACCGGGTCCGCCGATGCGCGGGTCCACGGCTGGCTGGTGAACGATCTGTCTTTTGCGCTCAACATGCCACCGGCGCTCGATGCGCCCGGGCTCGATACAACTGGTTACGGTGGGCAGGCGCGCGCGGACCGGGTCTGCGCCGCGGTCTCGGCGATGTGCGACATTGCCCCGCGCGACACGCTGGAGGGCATGCTCGCCGTCCAGATGGTCGCGGTGCATTCGGCGGCACTCGACAGCCTGCGCCGCGCCGCCGAGCCGGATGCCGCCGACCGCGCCCGCGAGGCCGACCTGCGCCATGCCGCCCGCCTGCTCAACGTCTTCCAGCGCCAGATGCGGGTGCGCGACGACCGCCGCAACCCGGTCCTCGCCCACAGCCTCACCGGCCGCCATGCGCCTGATGCCGCCGGCAGACCGCCCGGCGCCCGGGTCGCCCCTGCCGCGCGGGTGGCACTTGCCCGGGGCGATACTCCCGAAGACGCTGCGACAGGCGGCCCAACAGATGATCAGACAGGGGGGCGGGGAGGGGCCACGTGACGGCGGCGCGCGGTATCGGCCGGGGCGATGCGGCCCGGTTGCGGGCGGCTCCCCGCTGTGGCGCGCGGACGCGGAAAGGCAGCCCCTGCGCCGCACCTGCGGTGCGGAGCCGGGCCCGCTGCCGGATGCATGGCGCCGCCGCCGGGTCCGGCGCACCAAGCGGCAACCGCAACGCCTTGAAGGACGGGTATCACACCGCGGTGGCGCGGGCCCAGCGTCGGTCGATGAACGCGTTTATTCGCGACATGACGGTGGCGGTGACGCGGCTGGAACGGGAAGTGGGCGGGGGCGAAGCCACCGGACAGGGAAGGACAGCCCATACCGCCCCTTCGGGTGCATGGGGTTGTTTTGCGGGTTTCGGAATTCAGCGTCGGCGGCCGCGCGGAAACGACGTGTCGACGCCGGCCTTAAGTGCCCGGGCACCCGGCCAGTTCGATACGGGCTTGGCCCCCGCTGTCAAACGTGGCGGCGTAGAGAACATCCGGCCCTGTCGCAAAGGTGACGCGCGCCCCGGCCATCTCGCTCGCGTCGATCATCTGGACGCCGCGCGGTCCCGACCGGACGCTGTCGTCTACATCGACGGTCACTTCGATCCTGCCGCCCGGCAGGAAGTTGCGCACCCGGATTTCTGCCGTCGTCGCGCCATCCGACACGTTCGCGAACGATGCGCTGACACTTTCCGACCGCGCAATCTCGAAAGGCTGCGCGACGTTTTCGCCGGGTCCCGACGGATCGGTATCGAACAACAGTCCCGAGGTCGAGGTACTCAGATCAATCGTGATCGCGCCGCTGGCGATTTCGCACGTCGTCCGGTTGGTGACCACAAACCGGTCCTTCGGGGCCGCTTCCGTGAACTGCACCGCGATATCTGCATGGGCAGACTGACCGTAAAGGACGAGAGCGGCGATGCCGCCGAGCAGAATTCCGAACTGGCGCATAGGACACCTCATAAAAGGAAACGTTTTCATGGTTACGTCCGAAGCGCCCCTTTGGACCTGTTGGGGCGACAGGCCAGGATGTCGGCGGTGGGAGATTCCCGCCTGCGCGGGAATGACGGGGAGGACGGGAATGACGGCAATCGCGGAGAGGGCGGGAAGGGCAAAAGCGAAGCGTCATCCCCGCGCAGGCGGGGATCTCCCGGACAGAGAGTCTCCGATCAGCCAGGCCCCGTTTTTTCACCCCGCGCAGCTATTCCTCGTCGCCCGCCGATTCCGATTCCTGGTCATCGCGGAAGATGTCCACCGCTTCCAGTGCACTATCGGCATCGCTGACCTTGGCGATATTGAACAACCCGTCGCCCTGGTTGACGACGGGCAGGTTGGTTCTGCCGATCGCAATGCCGCTGATTTCACTGATGATCCGGATCTCGGCACTGCCGAGCGGGTCAGCGATGACGCCAAGCCTGGTGCCGGGCTCGACCAGGGCGCCGAGGCGGATCGGATCGCGCAGCAGCCCGCCGGCGGGTGCGCGGACCCAGGTGCTCGACTGGGCGATGACCTGGGCTTTCACCGGCACGCTTGCCTCGCTGGCAAGCCTGTCGGCCTTTCGTTCTGCGCTTTTGGGCGGGGGTAGCATGTCGAGATAGCGCATCACGTTGACCACGCCGCGAAAGCCGGCGCGGATCGATGTGCCGTCATAGCGCAGCGCCTCACCGGCCTCATAGACCAGAAAGGGAATGCCATAATCGCCACCGACACCCCGCAGCGAACCGGGACGGATTTTCGCGTTGAGCAGCAGCGGCACTCCAAACGCCTGCGCCATCGACCGCACGTCCGGGTCGGTCATCACGGCGCGTATCTGGGGGAAATTGGTGCGGTGAATGGCACCGGTATGAAGATCGATCCCGTGGGTGCACTTGGCCACAACCTCGGTGTTGAACAGATGCGCAAGCTGGCTGGTGAGCGAGCCCTTGGGCGAGCCCGGGAAGCTGCGGTTAAGATCGCGACGGTCCGGCAGATAGCGCGTCTGGTTCAGGAAGCCGAACGTGTTGACGACCGGCACGGCGACCAGCGTGCCCTTGAGCTTGCTCAGATTTGTCATCCGCAGCAGGCGGCGGATAACCTCGACGCCGTTGATCTCGTCGCCATGAACGGCGGCGCAGACCAGCAGTACAGGCCCCGGCTCGCGCCCGTGCACGACCCGCACCGTCAGTGTCATCGGTGTGTGGTCGAACAGGACGCTGATCGGCAGGTCTATGGTGGCGCGTTCGCCTGCGGCGACGCTGACGCCGCCGATCTCGAACGGTTCGCGCGTGTTTTTGGCCTTTGCCGCGGGTTTAACCTTTGCCACGGGTTTTCGTTTTTCCGGGTTTGGCATGGGTTTCCAAATATTCAATGATCTGTCCGGCGATATCCTTGCCGGTCGCATTCTCGATCCCTTCGAGCCCGGGCGATGAATTCACTTCCATGACCACGGGGCCGTGGTTCGATCGCAACAAATCCACACCGGCGACATTCAGGCCGAGCGTCTTAGCAGCGCGGATAGCGGTGGAGCGTTCTTCGGGGGTGATCTTGACGATGCTTGCGCTGCCGCCGCGATGCAGGTTGGAGCGGAAATCGCCTTCGGCGCCCTTGCGCATCATCGAGGTGATGACCTTGCCGCCGATGACAAAGCAGCGGATATCGACACCCTTCGCTTCCTTGACGAATTCCTGCACCAGAATGTTGGACTTCACGCCGCGGAATGCCTCTATCACGGATTTGGCCGAGGAATGGGTTTCGCCGAGCACAACGCCGATGCCCTGCGTGCCTTCCAACAGCTTGATGACCAGCGGCGCGCCGCCGACCATTTCCATCAGGTCGTCGGTATCGCGGGTCGAATGGGCGAAGCCGGTCACCGGCAGACCGATCCCGGCGCGGGACAGCAATTGAAGAGAGCGCAGTTTGTCGCGCGATCGGCCGATGGCGACCGATTCGTTGAGCGGCCAGGTGCCCATCACTTCGAACTGGCGCAGCACGGCGAGGCCGTAAAACGTGATGGAGGCACCGATACGCGGAATCACCGCATCGAATTTCGGCAGGATCTCGCCCTTGTATCTGACATCGGGCTTGTGCGCGGTGATGTTCATATAGACGCGCAATGTGTCGATGATCTGGATTTCATGACCGCGCGCTTCGGCGGCTTCGACCAGACGCCTGTGCGAATACAGATTCGGATTCCGGGCGAGCATGGCGATTCTCATGACATTTCCTTTTCAAGAATGGGCGACCGGCGCGACAATCGCGCCATCGGCCTATTCCTCTTCGTCGTTTGTCGCGGCCACCGCCTCTGCGGGGCGGCGCGGTTCTTTGATTTTACGCGGCGCTTCAGCCGTCGTCGGCGCGGCTACTACCTTGTCTGCCAGGAACGACCGCGCCGGGTCGATGATCAGGCGGCGGTGCATCGCACTGCGGCCAAGCAGCATGCGAAAGCCCATCTCGTCGCGGTTCGTCAGTGTCAGTTCGATCGGCCAGGCTTCCGGACCGACTGTGGCCGTCGTCGAAATCACAAAGCGCGTTTCCCGCTGGCCGCCGGAATTGGTCACGGTCCGCTCGTCAATCAGCTTTGCTTCGCACTTTACACTAAGCGATGCATCGCGCTGTGCCGGATGGATCACGAAGCGCACCCAGTCTTCGCCGCGCTTGCGGAACGGTTCGATCTCGAATGCGTGCAACGCGGAAGTTCGCGCTCCTGTATCGAGCTTCGCCTTTATGTGCGACACGCCGAGATCGGGGAGCCCGACCCATTCCCGCCATCCAACGGTCCGGGCAACCAGCCGTTTTGTGCGCACGCGTGTTTTTGCCTTTGCCTGTTTCGCGACAGGTTTTTTGGGCCGGGGTTTCGTCGCCATGGGAACCTTCGGTGTTTCAGGACGGATCGGGCGCGCCTTCAAGCTGAAATCGCGCAGTATTGACGCGTGTCAGACCACGGGACACTCTAGGTGTCAATTCAGAAAAAACGCCCGTTTGACAATAGATAAGGGAAGAGAAGCCATGGCAATCGCCGCTATCAAGGAAGACGTTTCGGTCCGCGACCAGGTCAGCGCCGAGGAATGGAAAACCCGTGTCGATCTCGCCTGTGCCTACCGGCTGATCGCCCATTATTACGTGAGCGATCTGACCTATAATCACCTGTCGGTCCGCGTGCCGGGGGAGGACAACACGATCCTCATCAAGGCCCACGACATCATGTTCGAGGAAGTCACCGCATCGAACCTGCTGAAATACGATTACGACGGGAACCCGATCACCGCCGGCGCGCCGAAACTGAAGGGCGGCGGGCTGATCATCCATGCCGGATTGCTGAAGGAACGCACCGACATCAACGTCGTGTTCCACACCCATACCGAGGCCAATATGGGCGTCTCATCCCAGAAATGGGGCCTGCTGACGGTCAACCAGCACGCCATGCGGTTCCATAACCGCATCGCCTATCACGCCTTCAAGGGGTTCGAGTTCAATCTGTTCATGCGCGATCCCTTGCTGAAGGACATCGAAGGCTACAAGGTTGCCCTGCTGCGTAATCACGGCTCACTGGTGCTCGGCGACACCATTCCCGAAGCCTTCGTGATGCATCATTTCCTCGAATTCGCCTGCCGCGGCCAGATTGCGGCCCTGTCGGCGGGTTATGAAAATTTGAATTTCCCGGACGAGGAAGCCTGCGAATTCGCCGCCGCCCAGGTCGCCAAGGAAGGCAACAGCCTCGTCGGCGGCAAAGACTGGCCGGCGTGTTTGCGCATGGCGGAACGCCTGTTCCCGGAATGCCTGGAATAGGGCGCCGGTTGCGCGGCTGAGAGAATAAACACCAAGGCACGAAGGACACGAAGTAATCCACCGCTGTCACCCCGGCCTTGTGCCGGGGCCCAGTCTTCGTTTCGCAGCCACTGGATCCCGGAATAAATCCGGGATGACAAAGATATCTTCTGCTTGGCGATCTTTGTGTCCTTCGTGCCTTGGTGGTTTCTCTGTCGGTGCGGCGCGATCACGCCTCCACCTGCCGCTCGGGAAGAATAAACACCAAGGCACGAAGGACACTAAGTTCACGGAGCAATCCACCGTGGACAGACAGGATCATTCCCACAAAGGCGGGAATCTGCTTGGTGGCCTTCGTGTTCTTGGCGTCTTGGTGGTTCATCTATCCACCCGACGTCGCTCACGCCTCCATCAGCCGTTCGGGAAGAATAAACACCAAGGCACGAAGGACACTAAGTTCACGAAGACTGACGATCCCCGAACCTGTCACCCCGGCCTTGTGCCGGGGCCCAGGCTTTGTTTCGCAGCCACTGGATACTGGCTGAGATCGCGAAGCGGACGAAGGTCAGGGATGACAATGATACCTTCTACTTGGCGATCTTGGTGTCCTTCGCGCCCTGGTGGTTTCTCTGTCAAAAGGTCACTCTCACGCCTCCATCAGCCGCCCGTAGCCCTTTGGCATCTCGTCGATGCCGAGTTTTTTCAGCGCGTGCCAGACCATTGCCTGGTTCGAGGTGACGACCGGTTTGCCGATATCGGCCTCGATTGCATCGATGGCCTCAACCGCGCGGATGGCGGTGCAGCTGAGAAAGGCGGCTTGCGATTCCGGCTCGTCCTGGTCGTTGACCCGGCGGCGCCATTCTTCGGGCTCGACGGCCAGCATCGCACCGCCGTCGCCGGTGATGCCCAGGCCGGTTTCGGACAACACATCCACCCCGTGGGATTTCAGGAAGACGACTTCGCGATCATTGGTCGCCTGAATATAGGGTGTGGTCAGGGTGATCTTTTTGGCATCGAATTTCTCGAACGCCTCGACGCAGCCCTTGGATGTCGAGGTTGCGGGCTTGCCGGTCGCGGTCTCGATGCGCTCGATAATGCCGTCATCGAAACCCGGCGCGAACATCGATGCCGCCGTGCAGTGGAACACGATCAGGTCGACATCGGCATCGGCCAGCATGACGGCGCCGCGTTCGACATCGGCGACCATCTCGTTGATGTGTTCTTCCTCGCTCGACCGCAGGCGCAGCCGCGTCGTGTGCAGCGACACGCCGGTGGGCAGCATTTCCGTTATCTGCGGCTCGGCCGCCCGGTTGACCGAAGGCAGCAGCATGCCGATGCGGGCGCGGTCTCCATAATTTGCGGCCATGGGATCAGACCTTTCCGATGTAATCGGCCATGTTGGGCTGGCCGGAAATCTTGTCGATCGATGGGTCCATGGGCACCCAGGGCAGGGCGCTGTCGGCCCAGATGTTCAGCTTCACCGGTACCCAGCTCGGGTCGTCCAGCGTGCCGGCATAGATCACGCGGATCTGCGGCCGCGCGCCCGGCACGGAAAACAGCGACGTGCCGCAATCTGCGCAGAAATTCAGCGCAAGCTCATTGCCGCTATCGGCCTTGCGTGTGCGCGATGCCGGTGTGCCCTGGTCGATCACCAGGTTTTCCGCCGGTATCTGCATGTTCAGCCCGAACGCGCTGGATGTCCGGCGCTGGCATTCGGTGCAGTGGCAAAGATAAGAGATGAGCGGTTCGCTGGTCACGGTATAGCGGATCGCGCCGCAGCCGCAGCCGCCGGAATAGGGTGCTGTCATGGGAGGCCTCTCATTGTTTGAACGAGGATATGTTTGAACCGGGATATTAGGACGCGTGGCGGCTTTACGAAAACGATTATTGAGATACACTTTGCCCATGTTCATGAAAAACTGCTGGTACGTCGCGGCCTACGTGCGCGAACTGAAAGACGGCGGACCGTTTGGCCGCACCCTGCTGGGGGAGCCTGTTGTGATGTTCCGCGACAGCACCGGGCACGCCATCGCGCTGGAAGACCGCTGCTGTCACCGGCACCTGCCGCTGTCGCTGGGTCAGGTCGCGGGCGACCGGGTGCAGTGCGGCTATCACGGGCTCGAATTCGATTCCTCGGGCACCTGCGTTGCCGTGCCGGGCCAGTCCAAGGTGCCGCCGGGGGCTGCCGTGACAGCCTTTCCGCTGGTCGAGAAATACGGCTTTTTGTGGATCTGGATGGGCGAGGTGGCCCTGGCCGATGAAGCGCTGCTGCCGGACTGGTGGTGGGTGGATGATCCGGGCTGGGCGCATAATCCCGGCGCATTCCTGCACATACAGTGCAATTACGAGCTGATCACCGACAATCTGCTGGACCTGTCGCATCTGGGCTACGTGCACGCGCGCACCCTCGGCAATGACGCGATCATCGATTTTCCGGTGAAGACCGAACGGCTGGCGGACCGGGTGCGCATGTCGCGCTGGATACAGGACCGCCCGCCACCGCCTTTGTTCAAAACCGGTGGCAGGTTCGACGGCACTGTCGACCGCTGGCAGATCGTCGAGACGCACGCGCCGGCGCATACGGTCGTCTATGCCGGGTGCGGGCCGGTCGGCGCCGGTGAATTTGGCGGGCGGACCGAATATGACGACGGCATTCACATCCGTGCGCTCAACGCGCCGACGCCGGAGACCGAGGAGTCCACGTTCTATTTCTATGCCCATGTGTGGGATTTCCGCATCCACGATGCCGATTGGAAACAGCAGATGTATGACGGCTTCCTGATGACGTTCATGGAAGATGTCGACATTCTCGAAGCCCAGCAGGCGTCCTTGATGCGCGATCCGGACCGGCCGCTGATCGATCTCAACGTAGATGGGCCGGGGCTTGCGGCGCGGCGCATGGTGGCCGAAGGGATCGCAGCTGAACAGGGTGATCAGACGGTTGCGGCCCAATAGCGGAAAGCGCTAAACATTAGATATCTAAGCGATAGGGAGTGAAATCAGATGTTTCTTAAAAACGCATGGTATGTCGGGGCCTGGGATACAGAAATCGGCCGCCAGAGCCTGCTGCGGCGCACGCTGCTGAACGAGCCCGTGGTGTTCTACCGCACCGAAGACGGCACGCCGGTGGCACTTGAAGACAAGTGCGCCCATCGCCACGCGCCGCTCTCCGAAGGCAAGCTGGTCGGTGATGCGATCCAGTGCCCGTATCACGGGCTTGAATACAACGCCGCGGGCGATTGCGTCCGCGTGCCGGGCCAATCCAACGTGCCGCCGGGCTGCCGGGTGCGCTCCTATCCTGTCGTTGAGCGCAATCACTGGATCTGGCTGTGGATGGGCGATCCGGCGCTGGCCAATCCCGACGATATCGAGGATTTCCACTGGATGGACGATCCCGCATGGCGCGCCAAGGGCGAACTGATGCACCTGAAAGCGGATTACAAGCTGCTGGTCGAGAACCTGCTCGACCTGTCGCATCTGTCCTATATCCACGCGACGACGCTGGGCACCAGTGCGGTTGCCGAAACGCCGATGTCGGTCGACCGGAGTGATGCCCACGTCACGGTAACGCGCTGGGTGATGGATTCGACCCCGCCGCCGTTCTTTGAGAAAGCCGGCGGATTTGCACCGGATGAGCATGTCGATCGCTGGCAGCACATTAAGTGGACGCCGCCGGCCTTCGTGCGGCTCGACGTCGGTGCGGCCAAGGCAGGCACAGGCGCCATCGATGGTGACCGCAGCCAGGGCATCACCATGCGGAACCTCAACGCGATTACGCCGGAAACCGACAAGACCACCCATTACTTCTGGGCGCAGGCACATGATTTCCGCATCGATGAGCCATGGATCACCGACCTGCTGGTCGCCAATATCCACGAAGCGTTCCTCGAGGATCTGGAGATCATCGGTCTGCAGCAGGAAAACATCGATTCCGGCACGACGCAGCCGCGTATCGACATCAACCACGATGGCGGCGGGCTCCAGGCGATCCGCACATTGGAGGCGATGATCGAGGCCGAGAACGACCCGGGGTCCGGTCAGACGGCGCAGGCTGCAGAATAGGCAGCAAGATTGAGACAAAAAAGGGCCCCGTTAACGGGGCCCTTTTTCTATTGATGATACCGGCGTGTCAGTTCCATTTGCGCTGACGGGTAACGCCGAGACCTGCGAGTGCCAGCCCGAAAATGGCGAGCATGCCCGGTGCGTTAACCTGTACCGGGTTTTCCGAGGCAAAGAATTCGGTACGGGTGAACGCTTCGCCGTCAAACGCGGTGGACACACCGTTTAGCGTCTCAAACGTCAGTCCGGCGAGCGCGCCGCTATCGCCGATATCGATGCTGCCCCCATCGACATAGGCATATGAGGCTGTAATGCCGGAGCTGGGCGTGGCACGGGTCAACACCAGCAGGATCTGATCGTGGCCGGATTGCAGCGTGTCGGCGTCGAGGTTTGTGATCGTGCCCGCCGTGAGATCGATATCGGCAAAACTGACGTTGAAATTACCCGTTGTCGTGCGGCGCACTGAGAGCTGTGACCGGTCGTTCCCAAGATTTGATAACCCCAGTGAATCGCCAATACGAATGCCATAGCTGCCAGGTTCGTCCAGTGTGGAGGAAAGGTCGAACAGGCCCCGGACCTCGAATGCGTCGTCGTTTTTCAGGCCGATGATCAGGTTGTTGGGGTCAATGTTCGAATTGACCCGTGCGCGGCTCAGCGTCAGCGGATTTCCGCTGATAAGACTTGTCGTGTTTGACCCGTTGATAGAATTCGCATTTGCCCGGCCACCGGATTCGGACCAACCACCGATGGTGCTGTAGCTAACCGGTGCCGTTCCATTGCCAAACACGCTCTCGCTGCTCGGCGGGGCGACATTGTCCGAGAACGTGTCGTCGACATACTGGTTGCCGTTCTTTTGGATATAAAACTGATCAATGGTGATGTTATAGGCGGCGGCACTTCCTGCCATGCCCAGTGAAATGGCGGCTGTAAAGACAGCCAGATAACCGAAATTCCGTACTTTCATCCTTTGACGCTCCCGTTTTCAGAGCAATATGTACAATTTCCCCCTGGTTGTGTTGCGCCAACCCTTTTGCAATCCCAAAAATCCAACAAAGATGCGTCCAAGTCAAATGACAATGCGGCTATAGTTAACGAAGTTTCAAATAATGAAGAACGTGCGCGTAGTCCGTAACGCGCATCACACAAAAAAACCGGGCCCCAATATGGGGTCCGGTTCTTTTTTAGCGCTCAGTGCCGGGACAAATCAGCGGCGGTCGCCGAAGAGATGCAGCAGCATGATGAACAGATTGATGAAGTCGAGATACAGCCGCAGCGCACCTGAAATGGCGAGCTTGCCCTGGGTGTCTTCGTCCAGGTGCTCGGCATACTCGTTCTTGATGCTCTGTGTGTCGTAAGCCGTGAGGCCGACAAAGACCAGAACGCCGATGACCGAGATCCCGAACTGCAGCGCGGAGCTGCCGATAAACATGTTCACGATCGACGCGATGATAATGCCGATCAGACCCATGAACAGGAACGAGCCCATGCCCGTCAGGTCTTTCTTCGTGGTGTAGCCCCAGATGCTCATCGCCGCGAACGTACCCGCCGTGATGAAGAATACCCGGGCGACGCTGGCACCGGTAAACTGGATCAGAATAACCGCGAAGGAAACGCCCATAAGTGCAGCGTAGAGCCAGAAGACCGCCTGCGCCGTCGATTGCTTGAGGACGTGGATCCGTGCACTCAGGAAGAACACCAGGCCAAGCGGCGCCAGCATCACGACCCATTTGAGCGGCGAGCCGAACAGCGTCTGGCCGAGGCTGGTATAGGCGATGAGCTGGCCCGCCTCGTTCGTCACAAACGACATCTGCGAGATTAGAATCGCGAAAATGCCCGTCAGTGCGAGGCCGGACGCCATGTAGTTATAGACCCGCAGCATATGTGCGCGGAGGCCGGCATCGAATTCCGCCTGATCGATGGAGCGTGAGCCGGTATAAATCGTTTTTTCGTTTCCGAAAGCCATGTCAGATCCTTTCAAGACCCGATTGTTAAACCCTGACAGGAATATGGGGTGCTATCGACTCGAAATCAACCGGAACCCGTTGAAATCCCCGACGAAAATCTCGCTAAAATCGGGGACATGATTAACAAAAGTTAATGTTCTGGAAGATGTCCTGGAGGCGTCATCCCCGCGCAGGCGGGGATCTCCTTGTCCGTGGGCCGGTCGCCTTGAGATTCCCGCCTGCGCGGGAATGACGAAATAGCCGGCTACTCGTTTCTTAATAGCCGGCTACTCGTTTCTTAATAAAGGTGCGGCTTTTTGGCCCAATGCCCGCCAGGTGCCGTAGAATCCGAGCGCCAGCGTCACCACGATGGCGATACCCGCGGCGGCGGCGACCGCGAACGGATCGAAGCTGAACTCGAACTTCATCACTTCGGTGACCACGGCCCAGGCGGCGATCGAGCCGATTACGGACGCGATCAGCGCCGTTACCAGGCCCAGCAACCCGTATTCCAGTAACAGCGTGCCCATGATCCGCCGTCGCGTGGCCCCGAGTACCTTCAGGACGACGGAATCGTATACCCGCCGGCGGTGACCGGCAGCGACAGCACCTGCCAGGACCAACGTGCCCGCGATAATCGCAATTCCAGCCGTCATCCGGATGGCGAGGCCCAGCTTGCCGAGGAAGCCGTTGACGGTTTCCAGCACGTCGCGCACGCGGATGGTAGTGACGTTGGGGAAGGCGGCGGCAACCGCGGTCTCAATATCCGCCTCGCGCGCCGGGTCGGCATGAACGGTTGCCAGGTGAGTCTGTGGCGCATTCTCGAGCAGGCCCGGGGAGAACATGAACAGGAAGTTCATCCGCAGTGTGCCCCAGCGGACATCGCGCAGGTTGGCGACCTCGCCGGTAATATTGCGCCCCAGTATGTTGATGGTGATCGTATCGCCAATCCCGAGCCCGAGTGCGGCGGCCGAGCTTGCCGACACCGAGACAAGCTGCGGTCCCTTGTAATCCGTCGGCCACCAGTCACCGGCAACCAGGGTTTCGCCTTCGGGCTGTGCCCGCGCCCAGGTCACACCGCGGTCGCCCCGCAGAATCCACCGGCCGTTCTCTGCAACATTCTCGGATTTTGCGGTCTCGCCGTTGAGCCGGGTGACGCGGCCGCGCAGCATCGGGGTGCGGCGCATCTCGCGGAATCCGGCGACGCCAGAGACGGTTTTTTCGAACGCGGCGACCTGGTCGTTCTGGATATCGATAAAGAAATAGCCGGGTGCGCGTTCGGGCAGGCTTTTGGTGATCTGGTTGCCAAGATTGGATTCGATCAGTGCCACGGTGACCAGCACCGTCAGCCCGAGGCCGAGCGACATCACGACACTGCCGGTGGGCGCACCGGGCCGGTGCAGGTTGGCGAGTGCCAGGCGCAGCCCGGTCCCGCCGACGCTACCGACCAGTTTCGCCGCGCGGGCGATCAGGATTCCTGCAATGCCGAACAGGGCCATGGCAACTGCCGACCCGGCAACGAAATACATCGCGATGACGCGGCTGGAGGCGGTCTCGATGGCGAGCACCGCCAGCGCTGCGAGCAGAATGACGGTGGCGACGACGAACGGCCAGCGCGGCACGCCGCGGAACCGCGCGATCGAATCACGGAACAAGCCGGCGGCGGGCAGATCGCAGGCACGGGCAATCGGCCAGATCGAGAACGCCAGCGCTGTCAGAATGCCGAATGCGGTCGCCAGGATCAGCGGTTGTGAATAGATGCCGATCCGCGCGACCAGCGGCAAGGCGTCCCGCAGCAGGTCCGCCACGGCCGCAGGTGCGAGCCCGCCGACCAGCAGTCCGATGGCGATACCGACAAGGGCCATCGCCATGATCTGGATCAGATAGGCGCCGAAGATCAGTCCCGATGACGCGCCGATACATTTGAGTGTCGCAATGGTCTGCATTTTGCCGGCGAGAAAATCGCGGACAGCATTGCTGACACCGACCCCGCCGACCAGCAGGGCTGTCAGACCGACCAGGGTCATGAACAGTGTCGTGCGGTTTATAAAGCGTTCGATGACCGGCGATGCGTTGCTGCGGTCGCGGACGACCCATTGGGCATCGGGGAAGGATGCGTCGAGCCCCGTTTTCCAGGATTTGAGCGTCGCCGGGTCGTTCAGCCGGATGCGATAGAAATACCAGACCTGGCTGCCCGGCCGGACAAGCCCGCTGTCGCTGACCGAGGCGGCGGCGGCCATGAAGCGCGGGCCCAGCTGCAACGTGCGCGCACCGGATATCCGGTCGGGCTCGCGGTCGATGGTGCCGCGTACCTCGTAAGTCGCCTCACCGATAAGGATTTTTCCGCCGACCTCGATCCCCAGCCGCGTCAGCAGCGCGGTGTCGACGACGGCGCCCCAGACGCCGTCGCGCTTGGCGAACAGGTCCGGCATCGGCGCGGCAGGAGACGTCTCGAGCGCGCCAAAAAGCGGATAGGCGTTATCCACCATCTTCATTTCAACCAGCGAGCGCTTGCCGCCTGCGGCGGCGCGCGCCATCGAGCGCAGATAGACCACGCGGGAGACATCGGCGGATTTTTCAAGAAAGGCGCGTTCGGCGGGCGAGACATCGCGTTGCGTCATCCGCAGCGCCGCATCGCCGCCGAGCAGGATGGCGCCGTCTTCTTCAAGCCCCGCGATCACCGATGATGCGATCGATCCGACCGCCGCAATCGCGGCAACACCAAGTGCCAGGCACGCCAGAAAGACGCGAAAGCCTTTGAGGCCGCCGCGTAGTTCACGCCGGGCAATACGAAAGGCGTTGGTCACGCGGTAAGCCGGTCGGAGCCGATCAGTCCGTCCTGCAGGTCGATTACCCGTCCACATTTCTCGGCCAGGGTCGGGTTATGGGTGATCAGCAGAAGCGTTGCCCCGTGGTCGGCGCGGAGCGCGAACAACAGGTCGATCACGGAATCGCCGGTGCCGCCATCAAGATTGCCTGTCGGTTCATCGGCGAGAATCAGCCGTGGTTCGGCGACGATGGCGCGGGCAAGTGCGACACGTTGCTGTTCGCCGCCCGATAGTTGGCCCGGGTAATGCGACAGCCGGTGGTCGAGGCCGACCGAGGCGAGCGCTGCCCGTGCGCGGTCGAATGCGTTGTCGAGCCCGGCCAGTTCGACCGGGATGGCGACGTTCTCCATCGCGTTCATGGTCGGCACGAGGTGGAAGTTCTGGAACACGATGCCGACATTATCGCGGCGGAACCGCGCCAGGCCATCTTCGTCCAGCGTGGACAGATCATGTCCGGCGACCCGCACTGTGCCGCCGGTCTGGCGTTCCAGACCGCCGATCAGCATCATCATCGACGTCTTGCCGGATCCGGACGGCCCGACCACGCTGACGGTGTCGCCGGCAGCTATTTCAAGATTAATCCCTTTGAGGATGTTGACGGAACCGGCTTCGCTCTCCAGCTTAAGTTCAACACCGTCCAGGAGAACCATGGGTTCACGTATGCCGTTATCGTCTTTCATAATGCTCCGCAGGGGCTGCGTTCAGGGGGAGTGTCACTCTCGATATAGACCGTTTACGCGGGTTCTCAAGCAATGGATTGCGCTTGGTCTTCTCACGTTTGCGGGGGTTTCCCCCGTCGCGGCCGCAGATCCGATCCGCCTGATGGTGCTGGGCGACAGTCTGACCGCCGGGTACGGCCTGCCTGAAAAGGAAGCTTTTCCCGTAAAACTGGAGGCCGCCCTCAGGCAAAGCGGCATATCCGCCGTTGTTATCAATGCCGGTGTGTCGGGCGACACCACGGCCGGCGGTCTGGCGCGGATCGGCTGGGCGCTGGCCGACAGGCCGACCCACGTGCTTGTAGAGTTGGGCGCGAATGATGCGCTGCGCGGCATAGATCCCAAAACGACGCGCGGCAATCTGGATGCAATTGTCGCAAAGCTGCAGGCGGCCGGGGTAAAGGTGATGCTCGCCGGCATGTATGCGCCGCCGAACTGGGGCAAGGAATATGAGACCGATTTTCGCAGCATCTATCCCGACCTCGCCAGGAAATACGGGGTTGGGCTTTATCCGTTTTTTCTCGACGGGGTCGCCGCGCGGCGGGAACTGAACCAGCCGGACGGCATTCATCCGAACGAAAAGGGTGTCGCGATCATCGTAGAACGTATATTGCCACCCGTGCGCCAATTTCTGGGCGCGAAGGAGTAGCTATGGAAACCGCCACGCAGACATTCCGTGTGGGCCATGCCGCCGATGCAGACTGGGAAACGCTCGTACAATCCTGTCTTGCGCAGATCGGCGATGTGCCGGCCGGCGCCAATCTCGGCTTCGTTTACGTGACTGATACGCTGGATGGCGACCTGCCGCTGATCGCCGACCGCCTGCGCGATGTGACCGGGGTTGAAAACTGGGTCGGGACCGTCGGTTTCGGCGTGATGGTCGGTGGCCGGGAATATTTCGAAACCCCGGCCATGGTCGCGATGCTCGGCGTGCTGCCCGAAGATTCCTTTCAGATATTGCCCACAGTGGACACGCCCGGCGAGCCGCTGCCGGACAATGTGATGAACTGGGCTGGCCGCGCAAATCCCGTGCTCGGCATTGTGCATGCGGATCCGCGCAATGCGTATATCGGCGATATTCTGAATGCGATCACCGACGATACCGACGCGTTTCTTGTCGGCGGGCTCACTGCTTCGCGCGGCAAACAGGCACAGATTGCAGGCCGCCTGACCGAGGGCGGCGTGTCGGGTGTGCTGTTCGGCGAAGACGTCCAGGTTGTCACAGGTCTGAGCCAGGGTTGTTCGCCCGTCGGCGAAATTCACGAGGTCACCAAGACGAATGAGAATATTCTCGTCGAACTGGATGGCCGCCCCGCGCTCGACGTATTCCGCGAAGATATCGGTGAAGTGCTGTCGCGCAACCTGGAACGGGTGAGCGGTTATATTCACGCGGCGCTGCCGATTTCCGGCGATGATTCTGGGGATGATTCTGGGGATGGTTCTGCCGAAAATTCCGGTGACTATCTTGTGCGGAACATCGTCGGCATAGATCCCGGCAACAAGCTGGTCGCCATCGGTGAGCGTATTTCCGCCGGCGACCGGGTGATGTTCGTCCGGCGCGACGGGCCTGCCGCTGCAGAAGATCTCGACCGCATGCTGGCGGATGTTAAGGGTCGCGCCAAGGGAACGCCAAAAGCCGCGCTGTACTATTCCTGCGTCGCCCGCGGCCCCAACCTGTTCGGCCCGGATTCAGATGAAATGAAGGCGGTACAGGCGGTCCTCGGCGACGATGTTCCGCTTGTCGGTTTCTTTGCCAATGGCGAAATTTCGAAGAACCGCCTGTATAGCTATACCGGCGTGCTGACGCTGATCCTGTAGACCCGTGTAGTAGAACCCGGCATCACGAAAATGATCCGTCTGTTCACAGCACTCGGTCTGCCCGACGATCTCCGCACCCGACTGACCACGTTGCAGGGCGGGATCGACAGCGCGCGCTGGGTGGCGCCGCACAACCTGCACATCACGCTGCGATTTATCGGCGAGGTCGCCGAAGATCGCGCTTTTGATATCGTCGCAGCACTCGATAAAATCCGGACGGGACCCTTTCCTGTAACCCTCTCCGGGGCGGGGCGTTTCGGCAACGATGAGCGTACCCGCGCATTATGGGCCGGGGTCGAGCGGACGGACGCGCTCGCCGCCCTGCATGAAAAAATCGACCGTGCCCTGATCAATATCGGTCTGCCGCCGGAAGGCCGCAAATACACGCCGCATGTCACGCTCGCGCGCTTCGGTGGCGAGCGGGACCGAAGCCGCGATGCATCGGCGGGGCGCGTGCTGCAGTGGCTTGAGGCGCAGGGCGGGTTCTTCGCGATGCCCTTCGTGGCGCAGGAATTCATTCTGTACGAGAGCCATCAGGGCCGCAAAGGTCCGGACTATGTCCCGGTGGCGTCGTTTCCACTCGGCCCCGATGAAGACGCGGTCGAAGACGGGGCAGCCTAGGCCCGTAGCCCCTCGAACAACGCGTGGAAGCTTTTCTCCAGCGCTGCCGATGTATAGCGTCCGCTGCCAAGACCGAGGGCCGCTTCATTAAATGCCGCGCCCAGCATGTTGGTAATCTCGTCCAGGGGCAGACGGCGCAGGACGCCGGCGTTCATCCCGGTCTCGAGCCCTTCGCGCAGCGTCGCCCCGGCATAGCGGTCGTCGATTTCGCGCCAGTCGTCCCAGCCGAGCGCGGCGGGGCCGTCGACGAACACGATCCGGTTTGTGTCCGCATCGGACGCGGCAGCGAGGAACGCCCGCGTCCCCGCCATCAGGGCCTCGACCGGGTCGTTCGCCAGTGGGCCTGATTCCCGGTTGATTCGATCCGCGAGCGCGGTTTCTTCTGCTTCGAGAACGGCGCGGAAAAGATCACGCTTATCGGTGAAATGATAGTAGAGCGCCCCCCGTGTCACCCCGGCACGGCGCACGATTTCGGGCGTGCCGGTTTCGGCAAAGCCTTTTTCTGCAAACAGGGCGCGGGCGGCGGTCATCAGCGCGGCGCGGGTTTCCGCATGGCGTTCCGCATTGGTCCGGCGTGGGCCGCCCTCCGGACCGCCCCCGGCGCTTTTATCAGACGATTTTTTTTCCGGTCCGGCCATGCCGCATTTGACACACATACAGTGTGTATGTAAATAGGGGGATATAAACATACATAGTGTATGTTATGTAATTTGAGGGATGACGCATGAAAACCAACACTTATTATCCCGTGATCGCGTGTGAAAACGTTCCCGAAACCGCAGCCTTCTACCAGTCTCATTTCGGCTTTAACGCAACGTTCGAGGCCGACTGGTATGTGCATCTGCAATCCGCCACGGATCCGCTGATGAACCTTGCGATCCTCGATTGCGGCCACGAAACGATTCCGGATGGCTATCGCCAACCGGTGCAGGGGCTGCTGATCAATTTCGAGGTGGATAATGTCGACGCGGAATTTGCGCGCCTGAAAGAGGCCGGGTTGCCGATGCTTCAGGACGTCCGGTCCGAGGAATTCGGCCAACGCCATTTCATCACCCGCGATCCCGCCGGAGTGATGATCGACGTGATCAAGATAATCCCGCCGAGCGCCGAATTTGCCGATCAGTATGCTGATTAGCAGGGGACGTATGGCTCGCCTGTCGTCCTCTCCCACCCATTCTGTCACCCCGGCCTTGTGCCGGGGTCCAGTTTTCTAGCTGCAATCCGGTACTGACCGTTCTACTGGATCCCGGCGCAAGGCCGGGATGACAATCGGGAGATGGGTCAGGGTTCCCGGGATTCGTCCGAACGCCGGATCGTCTCCCTCAGTCGGAAGGTTTGCTGTCGGCAAACAGGGGGTGGGCCGCGTTGAAGTCGTTCAGCCAGGCGATCAGCGCCGGAAATTCGGGGCGCCAGTCATACTGCTTCCGGAAGTCGATATATTCCAGCGCGCAGGCGAGGCCGATTCCACCGACCGTCAGCGGCGATGCCGCGGGGGGCGCTACGGCCATTGCCGCCAGTCCGCGCTGGACCTTGCCGCGCTGGAACTCAAGCCAGGGCTCATACGGTGTCTGGTCGGGGCGGTAGCGGCCTTCATAGGTCACCAGAAGCGCTGCTTCGAGAATGCCGTCGGCCATCGCGGCATGGCGCAGGGCGTCGAAACGCGGGCCCGTCTCCGCCGGGATAATTTTTCCGCCACCGGCCAGCATGTCGAGATATTCCAGGATCACCCGGCTGTCGAACAGGGCGGTGCCATCTTCAATAATCAGTGCCGGTACTTTCGCCAGCGGGTTGAGTTTCCGCAAGCTGTCCTCATCGTCCGGTACGCCGACCTCGACGCGGTCATTCAGACCGAGATGCGCAATAGCGAAAGTTCCCTTGCGTCCAAAGGGGGACGGTCCGCGCAGCAGCAGTTTTATGGTCATCGGTCTTCCTTACCGTAGGGTGAACTCTGAGCGTCTTTGTCATTCCCATGCTGCTTCAGGTCAAGTCCCGGCGCTGCACGGGTGTCTTACCCGCCTGCCGCCCGCTTGTTATTTGCCCGATGCCTGAATGATGCGGCGGCACTTTGATTCGGCTACACTCAATCCGGCTGCGAAACGAATTACAAGAATTCCGGTGGCGGGGACCTCCGCCGGACATCGACGGATACACAGACAGATACACGGGCGGATAAGGCGATCATGCCGGTTTTTCTCAATCAGGACGATGCGCTCGCCTTATGGCGGGATGCCCTGAGCGCCGGCGTGCGGGGCGACGGGCCCGACCTGTCGGCGCGTCAGATGTCGATCCTGCTGACCGTCTATACGTTGACCCCGCCTCATACCGTGCGGGGTCTTTCGGAGTCGCTCAATATCTCCAAACCGGCTATTTCGCGGGCGCTCGACCGGCTCGGCCAGCTCGGCTTTGTGCGACGCCGGCGCGACGACTACGACCGCCGCAGCATCGAGGTGCAGCGAACGGTCAAGGGAGCGGTTTTTCTGTCTGAATTCGCCGATCAGGTCTCGGAGGCCGGGCGCGAACTCGATAGCCCGACCCCGTTCGAGGCCGGAACACCACCGGAAATTCCGCCCTCAGACGAGGCTTACTGAAAAGCCTGCCTGAAAAGGCCAACGCTTGAATACAGTGGTAGTCAGCCACCGTCGGAATTTTTTACACATTTCTGTGATTTCCCCGTGTAAACATTCCCAACATATTGTTTCTAAACAATAAAAAATATTGGCATGATTTTTGCCTAGTTTAACGCAACATTACGAAACAGCGTTAAACAGTCGTAAACAAAAGGGTAGTTGCCATGGGTCTCTTCAGTAAACTTTCCACCACCGTCGCCGCATCGGTCGTTGCGCTCGGGCTCACATTCAGCGCGCCGGCCGCAAACGCGGGCGTCATCCAGCTCGGCTTCATCATGGACAGCTCGGGCAGCATCGGGTCGTCCAACTGGAACACGATCAAGGGCGCCCTTGCCAACGCCGTGAACACGCTGGTGCCGACCACCGGCGCCTACGAAATCTCGGTGGTCAACTTCTCGAGCACGGCCGTCACGACGGTCAATCACGTCCTGATCGACAGTGTTGCGGCCAGGACCTCTGTCGCAAATGCGATCAACGCGATGAACTTCCTCAACAGCACGACAAACATGGCCGCCGCGTTCAATGCGATGGGAACGGCCCTCGGCGGATCGATGCAGATGATCGACCACAGCTACGTTAATCTCGCCACTGACGGCGTCCCCTACGGCGGATCCAATCCGACCGGCGCTGCCATTACCGCGCGCGATGCACTGATCACTGGTGGCGTCGACAATATCAGCATCGAGGCCATTGGCGGCGGTGTCGATCCGGCATTCCTGCAGAACCAGATCTGCTACCCGGGCCCCTGCACGGTTGCGCCGACATATGCCTTCCCCGGTAACGGCTTCTACATCCCGGTCGCCAACGCCGCTGCATACGCCTCTGCGATTGACAATAAACTCCAGGTCGTAACGCAGCAGCAGGTGCCGGAACCCGGCATGGCGCTGATCGTCGCCCTCGGCGTTGTCGGCATCGCCGCCGCCCGCCGCAAGGCCGCGTAAGACCAAACCAAATACACCCCTCCGCAAAACGGCGGCCCCGGAGAAATCCGGGGCCGCCGTTTTCGTGTCTGCTTCGTCTGTTTAGGGACGTTTGGCCGGCCCAGTGCCTGCGGCAATCAGAAACGTATCCCGCTGAAGAGGCTGAGGGCAGGTGCGTGATGCATGCGGTGGTATTTAAATACCGTCGGGAATTTTTACACATTTATATGATCGTACTGTGCAAAATCCATCAGTGCATTGTTTTCAAACACTAAAAATTGTTGGCATGCTTATTGCATTGGTTAACGCAACAACTCGAAACGTTGGTAAACAAAAATAAATCTGGGGTAAGTATCATGAGTATCTTCCGTAAAATTTCTACCTTCGTCGCTGCGCCGATCGTCGCGCTGGGCATTACAGCAGCCGCGCCGGCCGCGAATGCCGGTGTCGTACAGCTTGGCTTTATCCTGGATCGTTCGGGCAGCATCGGCAGCAGCCCCTGGTCGACCATCACGACCGGCCTGAGCAACGCGATCAATACATTGGTCCCGATCGATGGTTCCTATGAAATCTCGGTGGTCAGCTTTGCAACCAGCGCCAGCATTAACGTGAACAAGGTACTGATCGATAGCGCCATCGCACGGGCGAATGTTGCAGCGGCAATCGCGTCCATTGGGTATACCGGCGGCAATACCAATATGACGGCTGCTTTCAACAGCATGGCGGCCGCGCTCGGCGGCTCGACGAACATGATTGATTTCTCTTACGTCAACCTGGCGACAGATGGTATTGCAAATAATGCAGGTACCGCGGCGACTGCACGGAATAACCTGGTCACCGCCGGGGCTGATAATATCAGCATCGAAGCAATCGGCGGGGGCGTCGATGCGATGTTCCTCCAGAATAGCATCTGTTATCCCGGGCCGTGCACCGTCGCTCCGACATTCGCTTTCCCCGGCAACGGCTTCTACATTCCGGTTGCGAATGCCACCGAATATTCCGGTGCTATCGGCAACAAGATCGCAATTGTGACCCAGCAGGTGCCGGAACCCGGCATGGCGCTGATCGTCGCCCTCGGCGTTGTCGGCATCGCCGCCGCCCGCCGCAAGGCCGCGTAAGACCAAACTAAAAATACCCCTCCGCAAAACGGCGGTCCCGGAGAAATCCGGGGCCGCCGTTTTCGTTTCTTCGTGCACGTCCCGTCAAGCCTGAGAGCTCGCGGGCTGGCGCAGAATGGACAAGATCTGTTCGGCTGCCGCTTCCAGCAGATCACGCGCCGCGCCCGCCTTAACAAGTACCCGAAGACCGAGATACCCGGCCATGATGCCGCGTGCCGATTTCCGCGCGGTTTCGCGGGGCAGAGGATCCGGAGCGGCTGTCATGAGGGTCTCGGTGAAGGTGTCTTCCAGGCGCGCGATCATTTCTGCGATCAGTTTGCCCGTGGCAGGATCCAGCGGCGCCTGGTCGGTGCTGGCATTGCACAGAAAACACCCGCGCCGGTCCCCGTCGGCGATTGCGCTGTCGATTATGTGCCCGAATAACCGGCCGAAGCGCGCCGCGGCACTTCCCGGCATATCGAGTAGTTGCGCGCTGGCCGAAATTTCGCCGCGTTCATAGGCGGCAAGCGCTGCCAGATACATGCCCCGCTTATCGCCAAAAGCCCTGTACAGGCTTTGCTTTCCGACGCCGGTGGCGCGTTCGAGATCGTGCATCGATGTGGCAGTGTAACCGAACTCCCAGAACAGCGCGGTCATGTCGCGCAACGCCTTGTCGGTATCGAACTCGCGGGGGCGGGCCATAGTGCCTCTCAAACACGTGAAGACTCAATACTTGACCAATCGGTCCGAAATACAAATATGTCCGTCACGGCGCAGTTGCAAGGGCGTATCGAACACAAGGATAAAAACCATGAGCAACACGTTCGACATCATCATCATCGGCGGCGGGAATGGCGGCTTTGGTGTCTCCGCCATCGCCGCAGACGCCGGCAAAAGCATCGCCTTCGTCGAATCCCTCGATTTCGGCGGCACCTGCCCGAACCGCGGTTGCACGCCCAAAAAGGTGCTCGTCGCCGCCGCGCAATCGATGGAGACGATCGCAAACGCATCCGTTCACGGGATCGATGTCGGCCCCGCCACGCTCGACTGGGCCGCGCTGATCGACCGTGAAAAAGATATGGTCAGTGGTATCCCCGGCGGCATGGCGGGACTCGCGGAGAAGCGTGGAACCGTGTTCCGCGGTGCGGCAAAATTCACCGGCCCCAACACGGTGGACGTCGACGGCACGATCCTCGAAGCCGACAATATCGTCATCGCGACCGGGTCCAAGCCACGCACGCTGCCGATCCCCGGTGCGGAGCTGATGATCACGTCGGACGAAGTGTTGTCAGAGCGGGATTTGCCGGGCGAGATTGTATTTATCGGCGGCGGCGTGATTGCCATGGAATTCAGCCATGTCTATGCTCGCGCAGGCGCGAAGGTCACCATTCTTGAAGTGGCGCCCCGTCTGTTGCCGCGGATGGAAGCCGATGCGGTTGATATTCTGCAATCCGAGGCCGAACGTGCCGGCGTCACCGTCAGGACCGGCGTGAAGGTCAACAGCATCGCTGAGGCCGATGGCCGGCTGCAGGTCGCCTATGAGCATGAAGGCAAAAGCCTGACGGTAGACGCCGACCGGGTCGTAAATGGTGCAGGGCGTGTCGCCAATGTCGACGAACTTGATCTGGACGCCGGTAATGTCGTCCATGAAGGCCCGGCGATCGCGGTTGATGACTATCTGCGGTCGACCTCGAACCCGGCGGTGTGGGTGGTCGGTGATGCCCTGACGATCTCGCCCCAGCTGTCACCGGTGGCTACCTATGAAGGGAAAATCGTCGGCGAGAATATCGTCAACGGCCCGTCCGCGACCGCAGATTACTCGGTCCTGCCGAGCAGCGTCTACACGATACCTGCCTATAGCAGTGTTGGCCTCACCGAAGAACAGGCGCAAGGGGCGGTCAAAAACCTGCGTGTCTCCGTCAATGACATGACGGGCTGGTTCAGCGCAAAGTCCTATGCCGAGACCGCCGCCTGGTCCAAAATTCTGATCGATGAGGACACTGACCGCATCGTCGGCGCCCACATGATCGGCCATAACGGCGAGGATCTGATCAACCTGTTTGTGCTGGCGATGAAAAACGGCATCACGGCATCGGCGTTGAAAGACACGATCTTCGCCTATCCGACGTTTTCAGCCGATGTGAAAAACATGCTCTAGACGCTGTTCAGGCAGGTTCCATCGGACCAGTTGGTTTTTCGGGGCGCTGAATTTTCAAAAACCCAAAATACTGTCACCCCGGACTTGTTCCGGGGTCCAGTCTGGCTCAGCGTTTCTGGATCCCGGCACAAGGCCGGGATGACGATCGATAATTCCCATGGACAAGAAATTCTTTGATCGGAGCGATCCAAACATCGCAGCTTACAACGCGATTACCCTCAGATGCCGACGGTGTCGGTCTTCACCGCTTCGATATTGAAGGCGGCCGCCATCAGGGCCTTAGTGTATTCTTCGGCCGGGCTGTCGAATATCTGCGCTGCCGGCCCCTGTTCGACGACCTTGCCGTCCTTCATGACGATCAGCTCGTCGGCCAGTGCCCGGACGACTTTCAGGTCGTGGCTGATAAACAGATAGGCGAGGTCGTGCTTGTCCTGGAGGTCCCGCAGCAGGTCGACAATCTGTGCCTGCACCGACATGTCGAGCGCCGATGTCGGCTCGTCCAGCACGATAAATTTCGGTTTGAGCACGATGGCCCGCGCAATGGCGATACGCTGGCGCTGGCCGCCGGAAAATTCGTGGGGGTAGCGGTCCTGGGCTTCGGGCGGCAGGCCGACCTCGGTCAGCGCATCGGCGATCACGGCACGTCGGGCGTCATATGTCTTGCCCGCCAGGTTATGCAGACGCAGCCCTTCCTCGATGATCTGGCCGACCGACATACGCGGCGACAGTGACGAGAACGGGTCCTGAAACACGACCTGCATCTGCTTGCGCAGCGGGCGCATCTGTTTGGCGTTGTAGCCGTCGATGCGCGTACCGTTGAAGGTGATCGGCCCTTCGCTGTGTTCCAGGCGTAACAATCCCATCGCCAGCGTCGTTTTGCCGGAACCGGATTCGCCGACCACACCGACCGTGTGGCCTTCGCGGACGACCACATCGACGCCATCAACCGCTTTTACATGGCCCACGGTGCGCCGCAGAATGCCTTTTTTGATAGGGAACCAGACGCGCAGGTTATCGGCTTCGATCACCGGCTTTGCGTCGGCGCGTGCGGGCAGGGGGTTGCCCTTCGGTTCGGCTGCCAGCAGGTGCTTGGTGTAGGCGTGCTGCGGCGTCTCGAACAGTTTCTCGGTCTTGGCGACCTCGACCAGCTCGCCGCCCTGCATCACGCAGACCCGGTGCGCGACCTTCCGGACGATGCCGAGATCATGGGTGATCAGCAGGATCGACATGCCGCGTTTTGCCTGAATGTCGCGCAGCAGGGCAATGATCTGCGCCTGTATGGTGACATCGACGGCCGTGGTCGGCTCGTCCGCGATCAACAGGTCCGGATCGTTGGCCAGCGACATCGCGATCATCACCCGTTGGCGCTGGCCGCCGGATAACTGATGCGGATACGCCGACAGGCGCTCTTCGACATTCGGCAGGCCGACCTCGTCGAGCAGTTCGATGATGCGGGCGCGGACGGAATCCTTGTCCATTTTCTTGTGGATGAACAGAATCTCGCCGACCTGCTTTTCGATCGTGTGCAGCGGGTTGAGCGACGTCAGCGGTTCCTGAAATATGATGGCGACCCGGTTGCCGCGGATCTTCTGCATCTTCTCGGGAGAGGCCCCCATCAACTCCTCGCCCTCCAGCAGGATCGAGCCCGATGGGTGATGCGCCGTCGGATAGGGCAGAAGCTGCAGGATCGACAGCGCGCTGACCGATTTTCCGGATCCGGATTCACCGACAAGTGCCAGCGTCTCGCCGCGCGCGATATCGAACGACACATTGCGGACCGCTTTGACTTCGCTGTCGCCACTGCCGAAAGACACCGACAGGTCGGATATGCTGATCAGGGGTTCGGTCATTGCGCGCTCATGCCCCAAACGTCTTTCTTGGATCGAACGCGTCGCGGACGGCTTCGCCGACAAAGATCAGCAGGATCAGGGTCATCGAGATACTTATCGTCGAGGTCAGGCCGAGCCACGGCGCCTGCAGGTTTGACTTGCCCTGCTGGAGCAGCTCACCCAGCGACGGCGAGCCCGGCGGCAGGCCAAGACCGAGGAAGTCGAGCGCGGTCAGACTAGTGATCGATCCGGTCAGGATCAGTGGCAGGAAGGTCAGCGTTGCGACCATCGCATTGGGCAGCACGTGGCGGAACATGATGGTCACGTTGCCGACGCCGAGTGCGCGCGCGGCTTTGACGAATTCGAAATTACGCGCGCGCAGGAACTCGGCACGCACCACGCCAACCAGCGCCGTCCAGCCGAATAGCAGCAATATAAACAGCAGCGTCCAGAAGCCCGGGATGATCACGCTTGAGAGGATGATGAGAATATATAGCTGGGGCAGCCCGCCCCAGATCTCGATAAAGCGCTGCGCGATCAGATCCAGCCAGCCGCCGAAATAACCCTGGAACGCGCCGGCAACGATACCGATGATGGACCCGATGATGGTCAGGATCAGGCCGAACAACACCGATATCCGGAACCCGTAGATGACGCGCGCCACCACATCGCGGCCCTGATCGTCGGTGCCGAGCCAGTTATCGCCCGATGGCGGCGCAGGCGCCGGCACCTGCAAGTTCAGGTTGACGGTATTGTAGCTGTAGCGCACCGCCGGCCAGAGGATCCAGCCGCCCTTGTCGGTAATCAGTTCCTGCACGTCGGTTTCGCGGTACTCGGCCTCGGTCTCAAAATCGCCGCCAAAGACGGTTTCCGCATAGGTGTTGAGCACCGGGGTATACAGCGAGCCCTCGTACCAGATGGCGAGCGGGCGGTCATTGGCGATGAACTCGGCCGGCAGGGTGCCGAGAAACAGCACAAGGAACGCCCATAGCGCCCAGCGCCCGCGCCGGTTCCGGCGAAAATTCACCAGCCGGCGCGCATTCAGCGGCGAGATGCGAAACCCCAGAAACCGGGGATACTCGGTGGGTGTCGCTGTGCCCAGCGTGGCCGCCCTAGACATGCCGGCCTTCGAAATCGATGCGCGGATCGATGATCGTGTACATCAGATCGCCCACCAGGTTCATCAGCAGGCCAAGCAGCGTGAAGAAATACACGGTCGCGAACATGATCGGATAATCACGCTTGATCGCGGCTTCGAACCCGAGCAGACCGAGCCCGTCGAGCGAGAAGATAATCTCGATCAGCATCGCGCCGGTAAACAGAATGCCGATAAACGCGCCGGGGAAACCGGCGATGACAATCAGCATCGCATTGCGGAACACGTGGCCATACATCACGCGGCGCTCGGTCAGGCCCTTGGCCCGCGCGGTCTGGACGTAGAGCATGTTGATCTGGTCGAGATACGAATTCTTGGTCAGCATGGTCAGCGACAGGAAGCCGCCCAGCACCAGTGCCGTGATCGGGAGGATCAGATGCCACATATAGTCGAAGATCTGGCCGATGACCGACAGCTCGTCGAAGTTCTCCGATGTCAGCCCGCGCAACGGGAAGATGTCGAAAAAGCTGCCCCCCGAAAACAACACGATCAGCAGGATCGCCATCACGAAGGACGGAATTGCAAAACCGATGGTCAGCAGCGTCGTCGTCCACACATCGAACCGGGTGCCGTCCATCACCGCCTTGCGGATGCCGAGCGGAATACACACCAGATAGACGATCAGCGTGGTCCACAGGCCGAGCGAGATCGATACCGGCATTTTGGACAGCACCAGATCGATGACTGTCTCGTCGCGGAAAAAGCTGGTGCCGAAATCGAAGACGATAAAATCGCCCATCATTTTCAGGAAGCGTTCGTGTATCGGCTTGTCGAACCCGAACTGGCGCTCCAGATCCTTGATGAATTCGGGATCGAGACCCTGCGCGCCGCGATAGCCGCTATCGGCGGTCGATGCTGATGCAGACGCCGACGCGTTGCCACCCGATATTTCGCTGCCGCCGCCGCTAATGCGCCCCGTGGTGCCCGCATCGGTGCCGGTGACCTCGGCGATGATCTGTTCGATCGGCCCGCCGGGAGCCAATTGTACGATGCCAAAATTGATGACCATGATTCCCAGCAGAGTCGGGATCATCAGGGCAAGTCGGCGGACGATATAAGCGAGCATTCGGTGTTGTTCTTCCCGCTATTTCTTGTTGGGCGGGGGCAATGCGCCCGGCGGTGGGGGCGGCGCCTGCCCGGCGTCGATCATCGCCGCCTTGGCCTTATCGTACCACCATGTATCGAGAACGCCCGGATCGAATTTTGGCGATGTCGCCGGACGGCTGAATTTGTTCCAGTAGGCGACGTTATGCGCGCCCTTGTACCACTGGGTGATCACGAAACGGTTCCACATCAACACCCGGTCGAGCGCGCGGACCGCGGTCGTAAGAGCCTGGCGCGAATTTGCGGTAATGACCTTTTCGATCAGCGCATCCACCGCGGGATCGCGCACGCCGCCGATATTGAAAGAGCCCGCCACGTCCGCGAATTCCGAACCGAAATAATTGCGCTGTTCCAGGCCCGGCGTCAGCGGTTGCGCGATCCGGCGCACCACCACATCGAAATCGAAGCTGTCCTGGCGGCGTTTGAAATTTGCGACATCGACGATGCGGATATGCGCCTTGACGCCAAGCCGTTTCAGGTTGCGGATGACCGGATTGATGATCCGCTTGAAGCTCGATTCGAAGAGGAGGAATTCAACCTCCAGCGGCTGCCCTGTCTTGTTCACAAGGATGCCGTCGCGGATAGAGTATCCCGCCTCTTTGAGAAGCTTGGTCGCCTTGCGCAGGCTGCCCCGGATACGGCCGGTGCCGTCGTTCTGCGGTGATTTGAACGGGGTGGTGAAAACCTGATCGGGGATTTTCCCGCGAAACGGCTCAAGCAACGCCAGTTCATCCGCGCTCGGTGGTTGGTGTGCGGCCAGCGCCGAATTTTCGAACATCGAATTGGTTCGGTCGTACAGGTCGTAAAACAGCGTGCGGTTGGTCCATTCGAAATCGAAAGCGAGGTCCATCGCGGTGCGGACGCGGATATCCTTGAACTTGTCGCGCCGCAGATTGAGGATAAACGCCTGCACGCCCGACGGTGTCTCGTCCGGCAGGGTTTCGCGCACGATCAGGCCTTCATTGACCGGCGGCTTATCGTACTGGATGGCCCATTGGCGCGATGTGAATTCCTCGCGGTAATCGTACTGGTTCGAAAAGAACGCCTGGAAGGCGATCTCCCGGTCCCGGTAATATTCCACCGTGATTTCGTCGAAGTTGAAACGGCCGCGGCTGACCGGCAGGTCTTTGGCCCAGTAATTTTCGGCGCGGCTATAGGTGATTGACCGCCCGGGCTCATATTCCTCGACGATATAGGGTCCGCTCGCCAGTGGCGCCTCGAACGAGGTCTTTTTGAAGTCGACCTTGTCGAAATAGGCTTTTGAAAGTACCGGCAGGGAGGCAAGCCGCGTCGGCAGGTCGCGGTGGGTGCCGGGCTTGAACGTGAATTTTACGCGGCTGGGCGAGGTTGCTTCGGCGCCCGCGACGTCGCGGAAATTTATCCGGTACCGCGGATGGCCGTCGTTCTTCAGGGCGTTGAAGGTGAAGACGATGTCTTCGGCGGTGATCCGGGTGCCGTCGTGAAATTTCGCGCGCGCATCGATATTGAACGCGACCCAGGTTTTGTCCGCCGGTTGCTCAACCGTTTTGGCCACAAGCCCGTAATAGGAATCCGGCTCATCGAACGAGCGCGCCATCAGGGTGTCGAACAGCAATCCCTCGGCCAGTACTTCCTTGCGGCCTTTCAGGATGAAGGGATGCACGGTCTCGAACGTATCGAGCCCCGGCACCTTGATGCTGCCGCCCTTGGGTGCCTGCGGGTTCACATAAGCGAAGTGGGAAAAGCCGTCCGGGTATTTCAGGTCGCCAAAGACGCTCAACCCGTGACGGGGGGAGACATCCTGCGCCCAGGCTGGCACGGAAGCGGCGAGTGCGCCAACCGTGAGGGCCGCGAAGGTGACGATGGCGACGATGGGCAGGGGGAATAGTCGGTTCATTGCGCCCGCATCTTACGTGTCATTTCCGCCGGTGCGCTAAAGAATTTTCTTCCCTTATTTATCTTTATGCCCATTTTTTATCCTGGCGTCCTTTGCCGGATCAACCCACCAGCTCATCACGTCCGCACCGTATTTCGGATGCTTTGAGATGCCGAAGCGGTTCCAGTAGGCGAGACGGTCGATCCGGACATGCCATTGCGGGATGACATAGTGGTTCCACAGCAATACACGGTCCAGCGCCCGGGTCGCGGTGACCAGCGACTGCCGGTCGCGCGCGTTGACGATCTTTTCGATGAGCGCGTCTATCGCCGGGTTTTTTATACCGACGACGTTCTGGCTGCCCTCGCGATCTGCCGCGGTCGAGCTCCAGTAATCGCGCTGTTCGTTGCCCGGGGATTCGGATTGTCCGGCGCCGCCGACGATCATGTCATAATCAAACGATCGTAGCCGGTTGATATATTGCGACTGATCGACGGTGCGGATATTCGCCACAATGCCAAGCCGTTTCAGGTTCTGTGCAAACGGCGCGACGATGCGCTCGAACGCGGGGCTTACCAGCAGAACCTCAAGCGCGATCGCCTTGCCGGTCTTCGGCGAGATCAGCTTGTTGTTCTCGATTTTGTAGCCTGCTTTTTTCAGCAGCCGGAGAGCCGTGCGCAGGTTTTTGCGGATTTTGCCGGACCCGTCGGTCGCGGGCGGCGCATAGACCTTGGTAAATACTTCGTCGGGAATTTTGCCGCGCCACGGTTCCAGCAATGCCAGTTCGTCCTTGGACGGCAAGGCTGTTGCGGCGAGATCCGAGTTGGAAAAATAGCTGCTTGTGCGGGCGTATTGCCCGTAAAACAGGTTTTTGTTCGACCATTCAAAATCGAACGCATAGGCCATTGCCTGGCGCAGCACAGGGTCCTGGAACTGTTCCCGGCGGATGTTGAACACAAATGCCTGCATGCCTGTTGGCCGGGCGTGCTCTACCTCCTCGAGCTTGACCCGCCCCGCTTTGCGCGCCGGGAAATTGTAACCTGTCGCCCAGGTCAGTGACGCATTTTCGTTGCGGATATCGTAGCGCCCCGATTTGAACGCTTCGAGCGCGACGGTCTGGTCGCGGTAATAGTCGTACCGGATACGGTCGAAATTGTTCTGGCCGATATTGATTGGCAGCTTGGCGCCCCACCAGTCCTTGACCCGCTCTATTTCGACGAAGCGGCCGGGTTCGAACGCGCCGATGCGATAGGGGCCACTGCCCATCGGGCGTTCCAGCGTCGACTTGGTGAAGTCGCGCGTTGACCACCATTTTTTCGACATGACCGTCAACTGGCCGACGATATGCGGCAATTCGTGGTTTGGCGGTCCGCTGAATTCGAATTTCACCTTGTGCGGGCCAAGTTTCACCGCGCGCGCGATATCCTTGTAATAAAACCGGTAAAACGGCCGGCCGTCTTTCTTGAGCGTCTCAAAGCTCCAGATTACATCGTCGGCGGTTATCGGCGAGCCGTCGTGAAAGCGCGCTTCGGGGCGCAGATTGAAGGTCGTGTAGGAAAGATCGTCGGGTACTTCGACCGAGCTGGCGATCAGTCCGTACCCGGCGGAGATTTCATCCAGCGGCGATGTCGTGAGGGTTTCGTATACCTGTCCGATGCCGGCGGCCGGGGTCCCCTTGATGATGTAGGGGTTGAACGTATCGAACGCCCCGACGGAGAAGCGGTGCAGTGTGCCGCCTTTCGGCGCGTCAGGGTTTACATGGTCGAGATGTTTGAAGTCGGCCGCGTATTTCAGCTCGCCCAGCAGGGTCAGGCCATGGCTGACTTTCACACCGGGTTTGTCCTGCGCGCCCGCGGGAGTGACGGAGGCGGAAGCGACGGAGAGTGTCAGACCGGCGCAGATCAGCGCCGTTGTCAGGATTTTCATGGCCTAGGGTCCCTACTTTATTTTGGGCTTTATTCTGTTCTTGAATGTGATGCTTCGTGGCCGAATGGCAAGTTTTCCAGGGAACAACACGATGAGTTGAGGGGTTAGCCGTCTAGAAAGGCCAGGATTTCCGTGTGTGTGCGGGAATCGCCGCAGGCAAGGATTGTGCCGTCGGAAGACAGTGTGACCGGATTTCCCTGCCAGTCCGTTACGATCCCGCCGGCTGCTTCGATTACCGGCACGAGCGCGCAGAAATCATAGGTCTGCAGTCCGGCTTCCAGGACCACGTCGACAAACCCGGACGCAATCTGTGCGTAGGTGTAGCAGTCGCCACCGTACACCACGTGTTTTGCGCCCGCCGCGACTTTGCGCCAGTGGGCGTCCTGGCCGGGGCCAAACAGATCGGCCGCCGTTGTGCCGGCGATGGCGTCTGCCAGTGACGGGCAGGCGCGGACCGCGACGGGATCGCCATTGTATCGCGTGCCCGAACCTGTCGCGCCGACCCAGCGTTCGCCGTTCACCGGCTGGTCGATCATACCGAGGATCGGGGTGCCGTTGCGTACCAGCGCGATCAGCGTACCGAAAATCGGCCGCCCGCTGATGAATGATTTGGTGCCGTCAATCGGGTCGATCACCCAGACATATTCGGCATCCGTATCCGTGTTGCCGAATTCCTCGCCGATGATGCCGTCACCCGGGCGCGCCTCGGCCAGAATCGCGCGGATCGCCTGTTCGGCCTCGCGGTCTGCTGCGGTGACCGGCGACGCGTCGGCTTTGCCGTCTACCTGGATCGGTTGGCGGAAATAGCCACGGATCACGGGTCCGCTGGCGTCCGCCAGCCGATGGGCAAGGTCGATAAAGTCGGGAGGGCAGGCGTCAGTCATGGGGGCAGTCATGCGCGCAGTCTGTCGCAAATCGTGATCGTTTGAAAGGGGAGCAGTCTGAAACGGTGAGCGTAGATCTTGGTGTTAATGCACGACCTTGTAGCTAAAGGCAGAGACGACGCGATTGACGCGGAGGCCGTCATCCGACAACGGCAACAGAATGCTGCGATACAGCACTTCCTGGCCCTTCTTGTTGAAGAACCGGCCGACATCGGCCATGGGTTTTTTGAGATCAACCGAGGCCCGGCAGAACGACAGGCCCATTTCGGTGGAAGACGGAAGCGTATCGAGTACGGAAAGCCCTGTCGGGTCCCGGCCTAAAGCTGCCTGGACGCGTTCGCCGGCGGCAATAACCCGGTCGTCAAGCTCGCTGACGCCGACTTCTATAACCAGGGAATCCTCTGCGCCGAACGGGCAGTCATCCATATCCAGCACAGATGACATCGGCAGATCACCGTCATTACGCACGCTTTCCCAGAATTTAAGCGCTTTTCCTACTAATCGGTTCTCGACGTTCGAGCGAACGCGCTCTGTCGCCTGAGAACTCGAATGCTGATGATCCAATGTCACCCCCCCTAAAATACGCATACTTACCCACTACCAAGAAGACCCTACTCTGTCCCGGTAGTGGTTTACAAATAGTTAATGCACGACCGAAAGTGCCGGTGAACCGACTATTCCGACTTTGGCGGGGTTTTATTTGAGCGGGGCGGGGGTGTCGGCCAGGCTACGTAGGTAGGCGATAACGTTGGCCCGGTCGCTGTCTTTGCGAAGACCGGCGAACGTCATCTTGGTGCCTTTGGCGTAGTCCCGCGGCTTCAGCAGGAACGCGTTCAGGTTTTCATATGTCCAGGCCGTGCCGGCCATTGCAACGAGCGCTTTTGAATACTTGAAACCGTCATGGGCGGCTTTTTTGGCATTCACGACATTCCACAGATTCGGGCCGATGCCGTTCTTGCCGCCTTTATCGACGGTATGGCAGGCCTTGCATTTGTTGAAGACGCGCTTGCCTTTATCCAGATCGGCAGCGCCGATCATTTCGGCAATGTTCACTTTCGGGGCTGCGGCTGTGGCTGCGGCGGGCGCGGCGCTGGCGGCCTGTGTGGCCTCTGCAGCGGCTGCCTTCACCGGCGCCGCGGCGGCTTCGACGGCTTTCATGGCCGCCTGCTTGGCGTCTTCGAGTGCTTTGGTGACCGCATCGATCTCGGCCTGTGTCGGCAGTGGCGCGGGCGTGTCGGCCGCGGCGCGCATATAGGCGATGAGGTTCGCGCGGTCCGATGTCTTTTTCAGACCGGCAAAGGACATCTTGGTACCCGGAATGTAATCCTTCGGCTTCGCCAGGAAAGCGTTCAGGCTTTCGTAGGTCCAGGAACCTTCTTTCGCCAAGAGAGATTTCGAATACTTGAATCCGTCATGTGAGCCGCGCTTGGCGTTGACCGTGTTCCACAGTGCCGGGCCGATCTTGTTTTTGCCGCCTTTGGCAAAGTCATGGCAGGCTGCGCATTTCTTCGCGACCTTGCCGCCCGCTTCAACGCTTGCCGAGGCAAGCATGGCCGAAATCGGTGCCAGCGGTTCCTTGACCTTTGGCGCTTTCGCCTTTGCCGTTACGGTTGCTTCGGCACCATGTCCGCCACCGTGGCCACCACCATGTCCGCCGCCCGTGGTCACGAGGTTGTCACCAATCTTGCCGATGACAACCAGGGTGAGAACCGCGATCAGAAGTGCACCGACGATCTTGTTAAGCTCGAATGACGACATGCCAGAATTCCGTTGGAGTGTGAAAAGTTTCAACCGGTTGACCCGGCAGCACAAATTAACCGTTACGTACGGGTCTGTCTAATATCCCCGACTTTCGGTGTCACGAATACGGCATTCCCGCCAGCGTACAAGGGGTATAATGTCGCACCCGCTTGCCGTTCCGGCACTCGAAACACATCAAAACACCAAGAGAATGCGCCCAAACCTATGTCCAGATCGTTAAATCCTGTTGTTATCGTGCCCGCACGGCTGGCCGCGACCCGTTTTCCCGACAAGCCGCTTGCTGATATTCACGGTGTGCCGATGATCGTGCAGGTCCTGCGCCGCGCGATGGAGGCCGATATCGGGCCGGTGCTCGTCGCCTGCGGCGACCGGGCGATCGCCGATGCGGTCGAGGCCGCTGGCGGGCAGGCGGTGATGACGAATCCCGATCATCCCAGCGGGTCCGACCGGGTGCATGAAGCCCTCGGTCTGTTCGACCCGGACGGGCGCTATAATACGGTGGTCAATATTCAGGGTGATCTGCCGACCATCGATCCCGGTGTTATCGCCGCCGTGCTCGATCCGTTCGATGCGGCGGATGTCGATATCACGACGCTCGCGGTCGAAATCACCGAGGCGCGGGAACGCACCGACCCGAATGTGGTCAAGGCGGTGATCGCGCTGACCGACGCAGATGCCCGCATCGGACGCGCACTTTATTTCAGCCGCGCGACCGTGCCGGCCACGCCCGACGGTCCGCATTATCATCATATCGGGCTGTACGGTTTCCGGCGCGCGGCACTTGATCGTTTCGTTGCCCTGCCGCCCGGGCGGCTCGAGGTGCTGGAGCGGCTTGAACAGCTCCGTGCCCTTGAAGCCGGGATGCGCATCGATGTTGCACTCGTTGACACTGTTCCGCTCGGTGTCGATACTCCGGCCGATCTGGACCGGGCGCGGGCATTGCTGGCGTCCGGTTCGTCCTGACTCGGGGTTCGAAAATCATGGTTTCCCGCAAAAAATCCACGCGCAAAGCAGGGGCGGCACCGTCCCGCACCATCGCGTTTCAGGGCCAGCTCGGCGCCTATTCGCATCTGGCCTGCCGCCAGTATTTCCCGGATATGGTGCCGCTGCCGACCGCGGCGTTCGAGGATACGTTCGCTGCCGTGAGTTCCGGCAAGGCGAAGCTCGCGATGATTCCGATCGAGAATTCGGTTGCCGGTCGTGTGGCCGACATTCACCGGATCATGCCGGATTCCGGTCTGCATATTATCGGTGAGCGGTTTTTGCGGGTGAACCATCATCTGCTGGCGCCAAAAGGGGCGACGCTGAAATCGATCGAGCGGGTGCATAGTCATGTCCACGCGCTGGGTCAGTGCGGCCGGTTCCTGCGTCAGCATGGGCTCGATGCGGTCGTGCATGCCGATACCGCCGGCGCTGCCGCTGACATCGCGGCATCCGGCGATACCACCCAGGCGGCGATCGCCTCCGAACTGGCCGGCGACGTCTATGGCCTGAAATCGATCCGCGCCAATATCGAAGATGCGGAACACAACACGACGCGTTTCGTCGTGATGTCCAAAAAGCCGGTACGCGTAAAGCGCGGCGATGGGCCGGTGGTCACCAGTTTTGTCTTCCAGGTGCGTAACGTGCCGGCGGCGCTCTATAAGGCGATGGGCGGGTTCGCGACCAACGGTGTTAATATGACCAAGCTCGAAAGCTATATGGTCGACGGCGATTTCGTTGCCACCCAGTTCTATGCCGACGTTGAAGGCGATCCGCGCGATACCAGCCTGAAGCTGGCACTCGAAGAACTCGGCTTTTTTACCCATAAAGTGACGATTCTCGGCACCTATCCGGCCGATCCGTTCCGAATCAGGGCCTGAATCGGGGTTTTAGTGCATTATCAGGCGCCGTAACCGACGGTATGGGGATTGGCGGCGGGGTTTTTCGCCGTTATGATTGTTTCAGGCCCGAATGGGCACGAAATAGCGTTTTGCAGATGATTTTGTCGAATAACCGGGGGCGGTAGTATGGGTGCGAAGCGTTTAGGGGCGATTGTTTGCGGGCTGATGATGGGCGCGATAGCGCTTCCTGCGAGTGCCACGATTATCGGTGGCGGAGTCACGGGTGGCACGGCCTTGGGGGCCGGCGGGGTCTTTGAGAAACTTGTCCTGCCATTTGTGTCGAGCCCGACAAACAACACCACGGGTGACGACAACCAGCAATCGCCCAATCTGTTCGGCTTCGACGAAGAACAGAATATCGTCATCACCTCGACCATCCAGGTAAATATCGGCATGAATCCGGTCGCAGGCGATGTGGTCGCCAGCCATTATATCGGTTTCGATCCGGCGGGCGCGCTGAGCCAGATCGGCTATATCGATTTTGACGCCGATATTTACGGCGTCGCGACCAGCCGGACCAATCTCGATGACAGCGATTTTCTCGCCAATACCGGGGTGACCTATCTGAGTGATAGCCTGCGGGGCCTGGAAGGTGGCGATTCGGTGATGATCGATCCGACAAACGCCAGGCGACTGCTGGTCGACTGGTTTGCAAATTCTCCGGGCGATTATGTCCGGGTGTTCACGCAGTTCTCGGCCGCCGCTGTGCCGGCGCCGCCGGTTGCGGGATTTCTGCTGCTGGGGTTTTTGGCCGTACGACGCCGCACGCGTCAGCCGATACAGGCTTAGCTCTGGCTAATCCATTCGTCGATCAGCCGCCGGGCGATTGAATCCGACCGTGGGCGCTGGGCAATCCCGGCGCCGCCATCGGCCAATTCCTGGCGGGTAAACCACTGCAGGTCTTCAAGTTCCTCGTCCCACGGGGTCAGTTCTTCGGTAACCGCATCGGCGAAAAATCCCAGCATCAGCGATGACGGGAACGGCCATGGCTGCGACGAGTGATACCGGATATTGGTGATCTCGACGCCGGATTCCTCCATCACCTCGCGGGCAACCGCCTGTTCCAGGCTTTCGCCGGGTTCGACAAAACCCGCCAGCGTTGAATACATGCCGGGCATCCATTCCGCCTTGCGTCCCAGCAGCGCCCGGTCGTCCTTCTGTACCAGCATGATGACGGCGGGGTCGGTGCGCGGGAAATGTCCGGCGCTGCAATTCTGGTTCAGGCATTTCCGCAGATGGCCCGCGTCCTGGCTTTCGGTCGGGCTGCCGCAGACGCCGCAGAACAGATGACGCGAATGCCAGTGCATGATGCCCTTGGCATAGGCGAGGATCGATGCCTCGGTCCGGTCGAGCACCGCACCGACCGATCGCAGGTCGACGAATTCGCCGTCGGCCCGCAATTCGTTGACCTCATGCGCCTCGAGCGGTGAGATATCGATGGCGAAATGCGCGATTTCGTTGCGCACCCCCAGCAGGACAGTGGTCGTCGCCATCTCCGTCAACACCCGGGTCTCGGCGGTCGACATCATGATGCCGCGTGGTTCCGCGCCCTGTTCGATCAGGCTGCGCGACCGCCAGACGGGGATAACCATCGTGTGTTCGGCGGCATATTGGGCGCTGACCCAGGCTTCGTTGCGCCGGTTCTGGGCGACCCGGTCGAGAACTTCGTCGGCATAGTGATTCTGAGAATTCATGCCTGTATAAGTCGCACACAAGCGCCTAAGGCGCAATTACTGAGCCCTTACGCCGAATTCAGCCGATTTCATCATAAATCAGCCGGACGATTCCTCTGTCGGATTCGGCAGACTCCGTTTGGTCCCCGCGCCGGACCTGATATACTGACCCCGGGAGGCTGGCGGCGGACGGATTGCTCGCCAACCCGGTCAGATCCGGAAGGAAGCAGCCGTAACGAGATTTACCCGGGTCGCCTCACCAGTCTCCCAACCTACTGATCGACCGCCGCCACCCACAGGTTTGCCGCCACCCACAGGTTTAGAGCGCTGGGCTACCCAGACAAATTACCGCGAGAAAATTATCGCCCGTCATGGCCGAAGCCCCAGATACCACCGATACAGCGGACACCCAGCCTTACCGTGTTCTTGCCCGGAAATACCGGCCGAGCGATTTTTCATCGCTTATCGGACAAGAGGCGATGGTCCAGACCCTGTCCAATGCCATCGCGTCGGGCCGCCTCGCACATGCCTTTATCCTGACCGGTGTCCGCGGGGTCGGCAAAACCTCGACGGCCCGCATTATTGCCCGCGCGCTGAATTGCACCGGCGCGGATGGCAATGGCGAACCAACGGCGAATCCCTGCGGCACCTGCGAAAACTGCGTCGCCATCGCGGAGGACCGTCATGTCGACGTGATGGAAATGGATGCCGCGAGCCGTACCGGTGTCGACGATATCCGCGAGCTCATCGATGGTGTGCTCTACCGTCCGGTCGTTGCGCGTTACAAGATCTACATCATCGATGAAGTGCACATGCTGTCGCGCAACGCGTTTAATGCGCTGCTCAAGACGCTTGAAGAGCCGCCCGAACATGTGAAGTTCATTTTTGCGACGACCGAAATCCGCCGCGTGCCGGTCACGGTGCTGTCGCGGTGCCAGCGGTTCGATCTGCGCCGCGTGAAGTTCGATGTACTGGTGGATCATTTCGCCCGCATTGCCGAGGCCGAGGGCGCGACGATTGCCCGCGGTGCCATCGGGCTGATCGCGCGGGCCGCTGACGGGTCGGTGCGTGACGGGCTGTCGCTGCTCGATCAGGCGATTGCCCATAGCGGTCCCGACACCGAAATCAACGAAGACATCGTCCGCGATATGCTGGGCGTTGCCGAACGCGTGCAGGTGTTCGATCTGTTCGAACAGCTGATGACGGGGGAGATCGCGGCCGCCCTGGAACGCTTCGATTCGATGTATCACGCCGGTGCCGACCCGGTGACCATCCTGCAGGACCTGGCCGAGCTGACGCATTGGCTGACCCGGCTGAAGGCTGCCCCCGAAACCGCGGAGGCAACGCCGACATCGGATCTTGATCTCGACCGCGGGCGCGATGTGTCGAGCCGGCTCGCGATGTCGTCCCTCGCGCGGACGTGGCAGATGCTGCTCAAAGGCCTGGCGGAAGTGCGCAGCGCGCCGTCTGCCGCGCAGGCTGCTGAAATGGTGCTGGTGCGGATCGCCTATACGGCCGACCTGCCATCTCCGGCTGAAGCAATCGCCGTGCTCGACAAGGCGGCGCCTGCCGCAGCCGCCCAGACTGCCGCCCAGACTGTTGCCCCGACCCCTGCATCCGAGACGGCCGCATCCGAAACGCCCGCCGCGCCGGAACAACAGGCGGGCACGCAACCGTCTGCCGACGCTGTCGCAGATTCGCCGGCAGCCGCTCCGGATACCGGGGCCGATACGGGAGCGATGGCGGACAGCCCGACGGCGATGGCCCCGGCTCCGGCAGCATCTTCCGTGCCGCCCGCGCCGATCGCACCGCCCGTCACCCGGCAAGCTCCGCGGGATCCCGTGCGGGCTGAAGTGTCGTCACATCCTTCTGCGCAGGGCGCATCCGCCGCACTGGCCCTTCAGCCGGTGCCCCAATCGGACGATACGTTCGGTGGTGATGCCGTCGGTGCAGGGGCAGGTATCCCGCCGACGTTCGAAGAGATGATCGCGATGTTTTCCGCCAGGGGCGAGCCGTTGCTGCACGCCTATCTGGTCAATAACGTTCATCTGGTGAAGTACGAGATCGGCAAGATTTCGCTGCGCGTATCCGAAGAAGGCCCGCGCGATCTTGCCCAGAATCTCAGCCGCTGCCTGACAGACTGGACCGGCCGTGCCTGGTTTATCGAGGCGAGCCAGGAAGAAGGCGCGCCGACCCTGCAACAGCAGCGCGACGCTGAAGTGGCGGCCCGTCATGCCGCGGCGGTTGCCCACCCGCTGGTGCAGATGGCGCTTGAAGCCTTCCCGGGCTCAAAAGTGGCCGAGGTCCGAAGCGTCGCCGACCGTGAGGCGGCAGATGATGCCGACGCTCTTCCCGACGACCCGGGCATGCCGGGCGTGCCCGACGATCTCGGATTCGATCCTGAATATTTCGACCCCGACGATTTCGATCCCGACCGGTTCGATCCGGAAAATACCGACGAGGACTACATATGAAGAATTTCGGCAACCTGATGAAACAGGCGCAGGAGATGCAGACGAAAATGCAGGAAATGCAGGACCGTCTTGCCGAGGTCGATGTGACCGGCGCCGCGGGTGGCGGCATGGTCACCGTCGTCATGAACGCCAAAAGCGAAATGAAATCCGTGAAGATCGACCCGTCATTGTTCAAGAGCGAGGATGCCGAGGTCGTCGAGGATCTGATCGTCGCCGCCTGCAACGATGCCAAGGTGAAGGCCGAGGCAAGGATGCAGGAAGAAATGGCCCAGATCACCGGCGGGCTGAACCTGCCGCCGGGCATGAAGCTGCCGTTCTAAGATCATTGGGGTTGTGCGCCGGCGCCGCCGAAAAGAGGGAATTCAGCTATTTCATCTCCTGAGATAGAACGCCTCGTCCAGTTGCTGGCGAAGCTGCCGGGCCTGGGTCCGCGCTCGGCCCGCCGTGCCGCGCTGCATCTGATCAAGCGCAAGGATATCCTGCTGGAGCCACTGGCCGCCGCGATGGCGCAGGCCGCAAGCTCGGTTCGCACCTGCGGCACCTGTGGCAATCTGGATGCGACCGACCCCTGCGGCATTTGCGCCGATGACCGGCGCGACCGTTCGGTGATCTGCCTTGTTGAGGATGTCGCCGATCTCTGGGCGCTGGAACGCACGGCGACCTTCAAGGGGGCGTACCATGTCATCGGCGGCACGTTGTCGGCGCTCGACGGGCGTGGCCCGGAAGATCTCAATATCTCAGGCCTGCTGGCCCGGGTCACCGCCGGCGGGGTTTCCGAAGTGATCTTGGCGACGTCGGCGACGGTCGAAGGGCAGACCACCGCGCACTATATCTCCGACCGGCTTGAAGATATCGGCGCCGAGCGCGGGGAAGGACCTCACATCACCCGCCTCGCACATGGCGTGCCGGTGGGCGGTGAGCTCGATTATCTCGATGACGGCACGTTATCGGCGGCGCTCAAGGCGCGCCGGCCGGTTTAGGGGCGGAAAAGATCGTTTTATATCAATGCAGTGAGTGGCTTTATCGCTGGATTAAGCGCTTTTTAGGAACTGCCGGGCCATAGTTGTCGTCCGACAGGGCTAAATTCCAGGCAGATGAACCAACTTCAGCAAATTGAACCGGTGACACAGATTCGGTGGGTCGACAGGCTACAGGGGACCAACATCAACCCTGTTACCCTGCTGGCGACCGATTATCTGAATCATTTCAATGAAGTGATCATGCTGATTGAAATGGTTGCCGACATGCCGGACATGATCGACGACGTCCTCGCCTGGGAGCCCAAATCCTATCCGCAGCATTTCGCCGATAGCGGGTTCAAGGACAAGGATCTCGCCATCGAGGCCTATGAAGCCGCGCCCGAGGATCTCAAGGCCCAGTTCGATGCACTGGTCGCCTGCCTTAACGGCAATATTTTCAAGACCCAGCAGCGGTTGAAGACCATCGACCCGGAGGCGCCGGTCGAAATCCTTGCCGAACACGTCCGGGTATCGGTCGACAAGTTCCATCGTCTGGTGGAAATGATCAGCAGCGTCGTCAATGGCGGCACGGTCAAAGGCACGCCCGAGGAAGCCGAGGCCCCCAGCGCACAGGCGGAAATCGACGCGCTGTTCTAGGGTGGGGCTGCGTCTGTTCGGGTATATCCTCCGATGGAAACATCTCTCTCATGACTGTCATCCCGGCCTTGTGCCGGGATCCATCTATCTGTTTTAGGAGTCCAGCCTGGATCCCGGCACAAGGCCGGGATGACAAGTGATTGTGGGCCAGACATCGACAAGACCGGGGGCATAAATGGGCGATGGGGTGCCTGAGTTGGCAATCAATTTGCTGCGTTAGGTGACCGCCGGGAGTTCCCCTATCCTCACGCGTCGTCCAGCGTCACTTCCGCATTCCGGCGCATGGCCGCGATCATCGATGCGCCCAGCAGGAAGTTGCGCGCCTTTGCCGGATCGCCCGCCATTTCGCGCAGGTTCTGCATGTTGGCCGCCCGCGCTTCGGGGTCGGTGGCTTCGAGGCGTTTCTTGTTGGCGATGGTCTGTTCCTGAACGAAATCGACCGCGTAGGTGCGGCGCTGTTTGTCATACAGATCCATCAGGCGTTCGTCCTCGCCGTCGACGATGACCGCCACCAGCTTGTCCGTCAGGTTGACCGCGTCCTGGATGCCGCCGTTCAGCCCCATTCCGCCGATTGAATTATTCACATGCGCCGAATCGCCGGCCAGCAGCACCCGGCCTAACCGGAAGGTTGACGCCACGCGTTGATGCACGTTGTACAGATTGCGGTGAACGATGTCGTAATCGCTGTCCCGCTTGAAGAATTTCTGCATCTGTCCCTGGACAAAATCGTCGGCCAGCAGCGCGTCTTCGTCGGCTTCGGGGTCGGCGGGAAACACGAGGCGCCACAACCCGGGGGGGCCGTCGGCCGCGACCTTGAAGCAGTTGCACCATTCGTCCGGGTCGGCGATGTAATTGCGGAACGACATGCCGCGCTCGGCCTGAAAATCGAACGGCGTCGACAGCACCAGGAAACGTTCCGCCCAGGTAAAGCCCTCGAACCCGATCCCGGCGGATTTGCGCACCACGCTGCGCCCGCCATCGGCGCCGATCAGCCAGTCGCCCTCGAATGTCTTTTCGCCGTCCGGTGTGCTGGCGGTCACGGTGACGCCATCGGCCGTGTGTTCGATCGCGGTCACGTCATGGTCGAACAGCATCGTTGCTGACGGTTCACCCTGCAGCTTGGCGAGAAATATTTTCGCCAGCTTGAACTGTTCGCACTGCACGACGAACGGGAATTTTGTGTCGTCGACCAGGGCTGCATGGTCGAACGTCGCGATCTTCTCGCCGGTCGGGCGGTCCCAGAATTCAAAGTCGGGCGCGACGAGCCCCTGTTCGATGACCTGATCGATCACGCCGAGCCCATCCAGCAATTCCAGCGTCGCCGGATGCGTGGTTGCCGCGCGCGGGTCATCCTGCAACTCGCTGTTCTGGTCCAGCACGGTCACGGTCACGCCGCGCCGGGCCAGCGCATAGGCGCAAATAAGACCGACCGGTCCGCCGCCCGAGATAACAACCTGACTTCTACTCATAACGGGGACTCCGATTCCTGCTGGTGTGTCTGTGAAAGCTGCGGGAGTGTAGGAATGTTAAAAAGTTACGTCAACTAAGGTAGTTGACTGTGTGGGTGCTGCGTGGTCCACTTTGTTCCGATATCAAATTCCCGCCTTAGATTTGCCCCGGAACTGCCCGAGACCCATCTGAAATATGACCAAAAACGCCACAGTCAAAACCGTCGACGCCGGGCGGGACCCCGCTGCCCGACACGATTATTTCGCCGAAGTGGCCGAGGCGCGTTACGTGTTGCGCCGGGTTTTTCGCATATCCGAAGAACAGGCGCGCGCGGCCGGTCTCGATCCGCTCGCCCACCAGGCGCTGATCCAGATTTACGGCAGCCCCGAGCGACGTCTCCGGGTGAACCAGCTCGCCGAGCGGCTGGACATCACGCCGGCATTTGCATCCAGCCTGCTCAAATCGCTCGTCGCCGACGGCATGATCGACCGCCGCCGCGACGACGACGATCACCGCGTGACATGGGTATCGGCGACCGATGCCGCCATCGAAAAACTGGTCGCGATCGACGCCGCGGTCGGGTTCCATGTCGATTATTTTGCCGCCCAGATACCCGCCAAAGACCGCAAGCGCGCCCTGGCGACGCTGAAATTTTATGTCGGGCTGGGGTAGGGGTACCGCCTTACTGCCACGTAGATTTGTATTTCTATATGCCTGTCACCCCGGGCGAGTCCCGGGGTCCAGTGGCGGCCACCCGCGCATAGCGTTGAATAAAGGCTGGATCCCGGCACAAGGCCGGGATGACAAGTTTGAAAATTTATGGGCCGTCAGGATTCGTATCCCTGCGACCGTAAACGTCTCAATCACCCGTGGTGATGGTGATCGCCTGACGTCCCGTTATGGGCGTTCTCGTAATGCAGCCGTAGCAGATCGATCCCGTAATCGTTGCCGTTGGGCGTGCGCACGATGGTGTGCACGTGGAACTTGGCGGGCACGTCGTTGTTCAGAAACACGCCGGTGTGGTGGTCGAACTCGATAAACGTCACCGGGTTCTGGATGCGGTAATAGAACGCGTCGTCTTCCGACGTGCCGCCGACCCAGCAGAAATGGGTATCGGTCAGATGGCGTTCCACGTCCGCCATGCGCGCCGCGCGCGGGCCGTCGGGCAGGGTAACCAGATAGGAATCCACCAGGTCCAGCAGGTCGCGCTGCTGGGATTTGGTCATGGTGTCGGCGCGCAGGCCCTCATAGGGAACGATGCGGTTATCCTGATAGGCGCCGCCGAGATGCAGGTTGTCGGCGAAGTGCCGCCGCCCCTCGGGCATGTCGCCGCCGATAATCGAATGGGCAACGATGGCGGCGTCTTTCTGGCCGCCGTCGAGCGAGCGCATCAGCGACAACCCGCCGCGTTCCTCATCCTCGAACAGACGTATCCCGTCGTAGCGGCCCTGATCGCCATAGGCCGGCTCGGCGCCCATGAAGGCCGGGGTCAGCACCATCTGGTCACCGATCATCAGACAGTTCAGGCAGAGGTGATGCCCGAATAGCTGCCAGCCCCACGGCTTATCGGTGGACGGTTCGCCGAACAGACAGAAAATATAGCTCCACTCACCCAGTACCAGCGGCGCGCCGATCAGCTCGCCCAGAAACCCGTTGAGGCGCATCACGTCGCGCGACATTTCAAAGCCCCGCGCACTCAGGCTGGCGCGCACCACGTTCATGACCGTTTCGCGCAAAGCCATCGGTTGTTCGTCCAGCCGCAGCCCGTGGGTCTCGACATACAGCTCGGTGTTCTGCCAGTTACGCCATTGATCGCTGTCGACCGGGAAATGCATTGCAGATTTCTGGTACGGCGTCAGCGCCGCCATCAGCACCGCGACCGCATCGACCACGGCGGCCGTCGGCGCACCTTCGGGCTTCAGCGCGAACAGGCCGGGCGTTGCCGCACCATCGGTCGTCATGCCGCGAAACGGCTTTTCAAACAGCGCCCGCCACGCTGCGAACAGCCCCTGCGGGCGTTCTCCCTGCATGCGGGATTCGGTGTGACCCCGCGCTGTGACATGCGGGTCGCGCTTTTCGCTGGGCAGGTAGGGGCGGTAATCGGGCAGGTTCATGACGCGCAGGCCTCTTTGCGGGGACGCGTCTATCTTACGTGGCTTGGCGCTGTGGATGTAGGGTAAAAGCGGGTCCGGTCGCGGTGGCTGGGTCCGCTCGTCAGCCGGGACCGGTCATCGCCTGACGATGGTCGGGATGTCCACACATGACCCGCAGCGGGCATTTCAAAAAGCAAAATGGCGGCCCCGAAGGACCGCCATTCGAAAAGACTGCCGGGGAATCGTTACGCAATGCGCCTGCGATGTGCGAGGCCAAGGCCCAGGATACCAAGGCCGAAAAGGGCTAGTATGCCGGGCGCCGGTACCTCCATGGTGTGCAACTGCATGCTGATGTCATCCAGCCAGACCGGTTCACTGCCGGTGGTGTTGTGGGAGCGGAAGCCGATCTGGGTGAGATTGGTCAGCAGGATACCGGCATCGGCATAGGTTAGACTGAATTCCTCGATGTTTGTCGCGGTGTCAGTGCCGGAGAAGCTGATCTGGCCGTCGATCACGGTGATCGCATACTCGAATTCCGACAAATTTATGGGGCTGGTGCTGGTATCCCCGCCGGCGATAGCGTGATTGTTCGATCCATAGTTGAATTCTGCGACACCGTGGAAAAGGGTGGTGAGACCGGTCAGCTCGACCTGGGTATACGTGCCCCAGAAACTGGAGCCGAAGTGGCCGCGGTAGCTTATATCGACTTGGCTCAGATTGCTCGGCAGGGCGGTGTAGTGCAGGGCGGCAGAGCCGTTGATAGCGGACGCCTCAAGGCGGCCGTTGACCAGGCTGGCGGAGTTGGTGGTGGTCAGGCTGAAGCCGGACGGCACGAGGTTGTTGTTCAGGTTTTCGTTGACCTGGATGATGGCGGCGCTGGCCGTGCCCTGGACGGCGACGAGGCAAAAGGTGGACACGGCCAGGGCCGTGATCTGTTTCATGTTGAACATAGTGACGAACTCTCTGTTTATCGGTTGTTATTGGGAAACCAGCACCGCGATGAGCGTAACCAGGGGCGTTATGGGATTGCCCGGAGATTTCGGTAACGGAGCTGCTGCTTTCCTGGTCTGTATCAGGCGACCCAACAATGTCTCCCAATTCTCATATGAAGCAAAGCCGTGCAATATCGGTGCCAACTACAGGAAACGTTTATATTCAAAGGGTTACAAGAAGACGCGGTTGGGCGTCCGCTCAAGGTGTAATATTTTCCGACATTATTCATGGTCTGGGGGAGAGGAGTCCCGATATCCGATTTTGCCTCAGGACCGAACACGTCGGTCCTCTGGCTCTGGATCCCGGGAAAAGCTCGGGGTGACAATACTTGTTTGGTTGACGGGGTGCGGAGATGCGCCGGGGGGAAGCAGCTCGCGAATTCCCCTAAGCCGCTTCGCGTGCCTTCGCCCGGTAGGTCAGGCCCTGTTTCCAGTCCGAATCCTTCGGGATCATGCCTTCATAGGATGCGAGATCGCCCAAAGCGACCGCCCGGCCCGCAGCACGGGTGGCGATGGCGGGTTTGCCGGCCTGAAAATCGCCGGCGGCGCCAATCATGACGCGGCGGAACTGGGCCACGGCACCGTCGCTGACGCCGAGGTAATCCTTGGTGCGGTCGGCGACCGACCCCATCGATTCCCACATCGCCATGTCCTGCGACGGGATGCCGTAAATCCCGGTGAAGTCGCCGTTCTTCATGGCGTCGCGGTCCTGCAGGAAATTATTGTCGAGCGTGCGGATCTTGCGGAAGTTCTCGTCGATGTCGACACCGATTTCGGCGCCGCAGAATTTGCGCCACTCATCCGTGGTGATGCCTTTGGTTTCGTGGAAGGCGATCCAGTAGAACATCGTGTTGCCGTCATCCATCGGGATCAGCATCTGGGCCAGGCGGTACTGGTCATTCGGCGGAATGATGACCGAGAACGGGGCCACGAACAGTGTGGCACGGATGTAGTCGTTGATTTCCGGATCGATAATCGGTGTGCGGACCGCCGCGTAGTGAAACCCGAAATCGGTTTTTTCCAGGCGGATGCGCGGTGCCTTGTCGCGCGACGGGCGTGGCCAGCTGGTCGCTGTCGCCTTGGCGCTGTCGACTTCGGCGGGGGGCATGTTCGACGAGTGCAGGCTGGATGAATGCGCCGAATCGATCGAGCCTTCGAGCACCTGCGCCCAGTTGCACGCGGTGTGGATTTTGACGATGGCGATCTTGTCGTCCGGGCAGTGGGCCCAGGACGGCGGCTCGAATTCGGCGATGTTGTCGGCGTCGCCCATCCACAGCCAGACGAACCCGCCGGATTCCTGTGTCGGATAGGATTTGATCTTCGCCGCTTCCTTCAGCCCTTCGCCGCCATTGGGCTCGGACGGCATGTCGAGCACGTTGCCGTTCACGTCGAACTTCCAGCCGTGATACAGGCAGCGCAGGCCGCAATCTTCGTTGCGCCCGAACGCGAGCGAGGCACCGCGGTGGCGGCAGAATTCGTCAATCGCGCCAAGCTTGCCTTCGGTATCGCGGAACACCACCAGGTCTTCGCCCAGCAGGCGGACACGGGCAGGCTTGCCGTCGGCTTCGGCAACTTCTTCCGACAGACAGCCCGGTATCCAGTGGCTGCGCATGATGCCGCCCATCGCGGTATCGCCTTCGACAAGGCACAAAAGGTCGTTTTCTTCGCGTGTGATCATGATGTTTCCTCCTGCCGGGGCCGGTTCGCCCGCGTTCTGCTTCCCGTTGTCCAAATGCTATGTTCTTAGGAACCAAAGAATATTCTTTGGAAGCTAAGAAGTTTGCGCGTTCTTGTCAAGAAGATTAGACTGGCGCCCCCAACGCATCAGGATGGCAACATGACGGGCAGAAAACTGAAACTCGGCATTGCCGGGCTCGGCCGCGGTTTCACGGTCATGCTGCCGACGCTCGCCCTGCATCCGCGGCTTGAAGTAGTGGCTGCCGTCGATACCCGCCCTGCGGCGGGCGCGCGCTTCGAAGCCGATTTCGGCGGCACGTTTTACGACAGCGTCGAGGCGATGTGCAGCGATGCCGATATCGATGCGGTTTATGTGGCCACACCGCACCAGTTCCATGCAGACCACACTGAAATCGCCGCGCGGGCCGGGAAACACATCCTTGTCGAAAAGCCGATGGCGCTGACCATCGGGGACTGCACGCGCATGATCGATGCCGCGGCGGCGGCGGGCGTGCATCTGCTTGTCGGTCACAGCCACAGCTATGATGCACCGATTCTGGAGGTCCGCCGCCTGATCGAGACCGGCGATTACGGCCCGCCACGGCTCATCAATGGCATGAACTACACCGATTTCATTTACCGCCCGCGCCGCCCCGCAGAGCTCGATACCGCGAAAGGTGGCGGTGTGGTGTTCAGCCAGGCGGCGCACCAGATCGATATCGCCCGCCTGCTCGGCGGCGGCATGGTTGAGACGGTCTATGCGACGACCGGCAATTACGACCCGGCCCGGCCGACCGAAGGGGTCTACAGCGCGTTGCTCAAATTTGCCGATGGTGCGGTGGCGAACCTGACCTATTCGGGTTACGGCCATTTCGATTCGGATGAATTTACCGATTGGCGCGGGGAATCCGGGGCGGTGAAGGATCCGGCCGATTACGGTGCCGCCCGCCGCGCCCTGGCTGAGATCGGCGATATGGATGCCGAAGCAGCACTCAAGGCCGACCGGGCCTATGGCGGCCCCAAAGGGGCCAGCGCCCCGACCGCGCCACCGGAAAACCGCCTCCATGAACATTTCGGCCTGTTTGTCGTCAGCTGCGCGCGCGGCGATATCCGCCCCGGGCCCGACGGTGTCCGGGTCTACGCCGATGACGGCATCGCGCGTTTTCCGCTGGCGCCACCACTGGTGCCCCGCAGCGAGGTCATCGACGAGCTGTGTGCCGCCGTGTTTGACGACGTTGCGCCGCTGCATTCCGGCGCCTGGGGGCGGGCAACGCTGGAGGTCTGCCGCGCGGTCCTGCAATCTGCCAATGAAGGCCGCGAAGTGCGGCTCGATCATCAGGTCCCGGTGCTTCCCGTATCGGTGCTCCCCGTATCGGTGCTCCCCGTATCGGTGCTCCCTGTAGCGGGGGATGCGTGATGGCTGATTTGCCTCCCGGCGATTCCCGCCTCATCCTGCAGCACTGGCGCGATGCTGTGCCCAATGACCGGCTCGCCCATCTGATCCGCGATGCCGGGCGCAGCCTCGGCCAGGGGCTGACACCGTTACTGGCGGCCCACGATATCCCGTTCGGCCACTGGTCATTCCTGCGCGTGCTGTGGGATCGCGACGGTCTGACCCAGAAAGAGCTTAGCGACGCCGCCGGGGTCACCGAGCCGACGACCTTTGCCGCGGTGAAGGCCCTGATGGAAAAGGGCTACGTCACGCGACGTCACAATCCGGGCAACAAGCGGAAATTCTATGTGTATCTCACGCCGGAGGGCGCTGCCCTCCGCGACGTGCTGGTGCCGCTGGCCGAAGAGGTCAACCGCATCGCCGTCAGCGGCATTCCGCCGGAAAACATCCGGATCATGCGTGAGACGCTGCTGGCGATTATCGAGAATCTCGCGGACGACGCTTCTTAAATTTATGGTCAGGTTTTGCGGCCAGCCGGTCGCGTTGCTGCGCCGCCCAGTCATTGCCCTGACCTGCGGCACGACCATACCACTTCAGGGCTCCCGCCCGGTCGCGCGTGACGCCGCGGCCGGTTTCCAGCAATTCGGCGTAATTGAGCTGCGCGATCGGATTTCCGGCACGCGCCGCACGTTCGTACCAGCTTGCGGCGGCGGCAAAATCCATCGGCCGTCCTTCACCGAAGCGGTACATGCCGGCGATCGCGACCTGGGCGCGAGTTTCGCCCTGCCGCGCCAGCGCGTGCCATTCGGCAAATGCATCCCCGTAGCGCCCGCCGTCATAGGCTTCCGCGCCCACCGCGAAATCGGCGGCGGAAACGTTTGTGCACATACAAGCTGCGATGAGGGACAGGGCAATTATTCGCATGTCTCAAATATGAGACGCCTGTCCCGGATATAAGACAGTTTTTTTCTCACTTTTGGGTGAGCCGGGTGGGTGCGGCCCTTATTTTTCGAGTGCGTCGAGCTGCTTCTTGAGCTGAACGTACTGGACCCCGTTCGGATCGACAAATTCGAGCAAGCGGCTCCAGCGTTTCCGCGCGGTTTTGGTGTCGCCCGCCGACAGCGCCAGCGCGCCGGACAGCCACAGCCCCCGCGGCTGGTCCGGGTCGCGGGCAAGAATGCGGTTAACCAGCGGTTCAAGCTCGGCCCGCGGCGGCGGGGCAGGTTCGGCCGCGGACACGATGGCATCAGCGTAGGAAACCAGAATCTCGACATCGTCCGGCCGCAGCTTTGCGGCCTGAGCAAAAGCGTCCTTGGCGGCGGCGCGATCGCCGAGCACGCCGCGGGCGCGGCCGAGACGCAGCCAGCCGGTGACGTCTTCGGGATTTTCTTTCAGCTTCTCCGCCAGACCGTCGACCATGTTGCGGATCATTGCCTGGCGGTCACCGGCAGACATGTTGCGCGCCGCTTCCATCTGCTCGCGGGTCGGGCCCGGTAAGGCGGTGGGGGGTGCTGCGGCCATTGGCGGTGCGCGCTCACGCAAAGCTGCCAGCGCATTGGTGTCCATGCCGATCTCGCCGGCAAGCCGCGCGATCCGCGGCGCCAGGAAACGAAGCCACGGCGCGTCGGGCGGGGAGGCGGCTTCGAGTGCAACCCAGCGGTCGAGCGCGGCACGTAACCGGCCACCCTGCTGATCCGCAACGCCCTGATAAAATTGTGCGCGCGGCTCGCCCGGGTCGCGGCGCAATGCTTCGGTGAAGGCCGCCTGCGCGTCGGGCGTGACCTGTCCGCCCGCAGCCAGCATCAATGCCTCGCCGGCGCGAGACGCAAATTCGGCATTGGCAGGTGCCAGACGCATCGCCTGGGTGTAGGCAACGGCGGCCTGCCTGTGCCGCTTCATCTGGGTAAGTATGTTGCCGAGGGAGAGCCAGCTTTCGAGGTCTGCCGGGTTTTTCTCCAGCGCGGCTGCGAGCTTGGCGACTTCCTGGCGTTGCGGCGCTTCGCCCGCGGGTATCTGCGGGGCGGCCCCTTTGGCTGCGCGGACTTCCGCCGCCGGCTTGCCGGGCAGGTCCGGGCTGCCATAGGTGACATAGACAAAGATCGCCAGGGCCGGCACGCACAGGCCGGTGACAATGGCGGTGATGCGGCGGGGCTTAGCCAAGGGGGTAGCTCGATTTACGGTGTCCACCCCATCGGTGGCGGCAAGCATGCGTCGCCCGATCTCCGTCCGGGCGAGTTCGGCCTCGTCCGCGCCGATAACGCCGCGCGCGACGTCGCGGTCGACCTCCTCAAGCTGGTCGCGGTAAATTTCTATCTCATGCGCCGCCCGGGTCGCCGACGCGCGATTGCCGCGCATCAAGGGCAGGACAACCAGCGCGATGGCGGCCAGCGTCATGACGGTGAGGGTGATACCGAGGATCATTGCTCAGGCTTCTCCGCCAGTAAGGCATCGACACGGGCGCGCTCATCGGCGCTGAGCGGGGCGACCGGTGCGGCAACCGCCACACGGCGGCGGCGATGCCACAGTGTCACGCCAAAGATTCCGATCAGAAAGATAACCCCCGGGCCGATCCACAGAATCAATGTCGAATTCTTGAAGGGCGGGCGCAGCAGAACAAAATCTCCATAGCGCTCGACAATAAAATCAACCGCTTCGGTATCGGTGTCGCCGGCCGTCAGCCGGTCACGCACCAGAATGCGCAGGTCGCGCGCGAGCGTCGCATCCGAATCGTCGATCGACTGATTCTGACAGACCAGGCAGCGCAGCACCTTGCTGATGTCACGGGCGCGGGTTTCCAGCGCCGGGTCTTTCAGGATTTCGTCCGGCTGAAGCGCCAGCGCGGCGGGTGGGCCGAAAGGGGAAATTGCCGGGGAGAGCACCGGCGCGATCAGCGGTGCTGTCAGCAACGCCGCGACGAACAGGATCAGCTTCATGAATTGCCCGCCTTTGCGGCGCCCGCTTTCGAGCTGTCCGTGACCGGTTGTGCGGCCTGCTTCAGCAGCGGCAGGATCAGGGATTCAAGCTGGTGGGGGTATATCTGGCCGACATGGCGGTAGCGAATATGACCCGACGCATCGACGATGAAGGTTTCCGGATAACCGTAGACGCCCCAGTCGATGGCGGCGCGGCCGGTACTGTCCACACCGACCTGCTTGAAAGGATTCCCGAGCTGGCCGAGAAAGCGTGCCGCATCTTCCGGCTTGTCCTTGTAGTTGATGCCGTAGATCGGTACGCCCTGTTTTGCCAGTGTCATCAGCACGGGGTGCTCGATGCGACAGGGCGGGCACCAGGACGCCCAGACATTGACCAGCGATACTTTGCCTTTGAGGTCTGCGGTTTTGAAGCCTGGGATTTTCAGTGTTGCGGGCAGGCCCTTGATTGCCGGCAAATCGAATTGCGGCGCGGGTTTGTCGATCATCACTGACGGAATCTTCGAGATATCCTTGCCGCCCGGCCCGACCTGCCAGAGATAGACGCCAAAGACGACCGCGAGGGCGGCAAAAATGGCGATGGGAATAAGGGTAAGCGGGCGGAGCATCAGGCGGGCCTTCTGTTAACGGTCACGGATACGCTCAGGCGGCTTCGGCGACAGGCGTTTTGCGGGCCGCGCGCTTCGGCGCACCGACGCGCAGGCGGCGGTCGCTCAACGACACCATGCCGCCGATTGCCATAAAGATGGCACCGGCCCAGATCCAGGGAACCAGCGGGTTGTGATACATCCGCGTTGCCCAGCCGCCCTTGCCGTCGGCATCGCCGAGCACGACATAGACGTCGGCAATCGGCGTGGTGTGAATCGCGGCCTCTGTCGTGGAAGATTTTTCTGCCGGATAATCGCGTTTCTCCGGGTAGAGCATGGTGATTTTCCGGCCATTGGCCGTGAGCTCGAACGTGCCGCGCAAAGCGGTATAGTTCGGACCCGGCACATTACCGGCCCCCTTGAACGTGACCTCATAGCCGGCAAGCTCGACGGTGTCGCCCGGCCGCACGATCTGAATACGTTCGGTCTGCCAGGATGACGATGCCGTGATTCCGGCGACCATGATGCCAAGCGCGCTATGGGCGATTGCCGTACCCCAGGCGGAGCGCGGCAGGTTCGCCGCGCGGCGCAGGGTTTCGGGGAAAGAGATACGGAACAGGCCGGTCCGTTCGGCGAGATCGACCGCCGAACCGGTTACCAGCCAGGCGGCGACACCCAATGAAAGGGCCGCCACGATATCGGTGTTCCCGTCGATCATCACGGTGGCCAGCGCAATCAACCCCGCCATACCGACGGCGACTTTCAGCCGCCCGACAACGCCGGGTAGGTCGCCGCGTTTCCATGCCATCATCGCGCCGATGGGGCAGGCGATCAGCAGCGGCACCATCAGCGGCACGAAGGTTGCGTTAAAGAACGGCGCACCGACAGATACCTTGCCGCCGCCGATGGCATCGAGCGCCAGCGGATAGAGCGTGCCGAGAAACACCACGGCGGTTGCGGTGGCGAGCAGCAGATTGTTGAGCACCAGCGCGCCTTCGCGGCTGACCGGGGCAAACAGTCCGCCACCTTTGAGCATGGGGGCGCGTATTGCATAGAGCACCAGCGAGCCGCCGATGACGACGATCAGCAGGCCGAGGATAAACACGCCCCGTTCCGGATCGGTGGCGAAGGTGTGTACCGATGTCAGCAGGCCGGACCGCACCAGGAAGGTGCCGAGCAGCGACATGCCAAAGGCGATGATCGCGAGCAGGATGGTCCAGCTTTTGAGGGTGTCTCGGCGCTCAACCACCAGGGCCGAATGCAGCAGGGCGGTGCCGACCAGCCAGGGGAGGAACGACGCGTTCTCCACCGGGTCCCAGAACCACCAGCCGCCCCAGCCGAGCTCGTAATAGGCCCACCAGCTGCCAAGGGCGATGCCGATTGTCAGCGCGGTCCAGGCAACGAGAGTCCATGGCCGGACCCAACGCGCCCAGGCCGGATCGACCCGGCCTTCGATCAGGGCGGCGACGGCAAAAGAAAACGCCATCGAAAACCCGACATAGCCGAGATACAGGAAGGGCGGATGGAAGGCGAGGCCGGGATCCTGCAGCAGCGGGTTGAGGCCCTGACCTTCGAACGGTGCGGGATCGAGGCGTAAAAACGGATTGGACGTGAACAGCAGAAAGGCCAGAAAGCCGATGCCGATCAGTCCCTGAATGGCGAGCACGCGGGCCCGCAGACCGGCGGGCAGGTTACGGCCGAACTGGGCGACCATCAGCCCGAACAGCGCCAGGATCAGAATCCACAGCAGCATCGAGCCTTCATGATTGCCCCAGACGCCCGACACCTTGTAGAGCATCGGCTTGAGCGTGTGGGATGTCTGGGCGACAAGGGCGACCGAAAAATCGGATACCACATATGCGTAGGTCAGCGCGCAGAACGCGATCAGGACGAACAGAAACTGGCCACGTGCCGCGGTCTCGGCGACACCCATCAGCGCCGTGTCGTTCCGGTAGGCACCGACCAGCGGCAGGGTGCCCTGGGCGATGGAAAGCATCAGCGCCAGAACAACGGCGTAATGGCCGATTTCAGCGATCATTGAGCGCTTTCCTTCGGGCCGCCATAGGGTTTGTTGCCATATGGCTTGTCGCCGCCCGGTTTGCCGCCATCGGGTTTGCCGCCACCATGTTTGCCCATGACCGCTCCGCCCTTCCATTGCCCGGACTTTTTAAGGGCCTCGGCAACTTCCTTCGGCATGTAGTTTTCATCGTGTTTGGCGAGCACTTCGTCGGCGCGGAAGCTGCCATCGGGCAACAGACGACCCTCGACGACGACCCCCTGACCTTCGCGGAACAGATCGGGGATGATTCCTTTGTAAGCGACGCGAATTTCATGTGTGAGGTCGGTAACCAGGAAGTCGTGCGTCAGACCGTCTTCCTTCTTTTTCCAGCTTTCTTCCTTCACGATGCCGCCGACACGCAACCGCCGGTCCTTTTGCAGGTCCTGCTTCGTGGCAAGATCGGTCGGGGTGTGAAAAAACACGATACTGTCTTCGAACGCGGTCAGCACCAGGGCCGCGGCGGTTGCCATCATCAGGCCGCCGAGAAACACGACCGTAAGGCGGCGGCGTTTCCGGGTCATTGAACGGCTCCTGGTTTGTCGGCTGCATCGGCGGCTCCGGTATCCGGTTCCGCCGTGCGACGCCGGCGGCGGCGGGGCGCTTCGGCTTCCATACGGGCAAGCTCGCGCTCGCGGTTTCGCATGGATTTGAGGCTGGTCCCGATCAGGATCGCAAGCACCACGAACGCAATACCCCAGGACGACCAGATGAAGCCGCCATGTCCACCCATGTTGAAAAACTCAGCCACGGGCGGGCCCAATATTTTTGTGCCGTCCGGGCAGGGACAACCTGCGCGGGGATAAGGGGTGGAGGGTGGCGTTTGTGAACATCATCATCCTGTAAACACATATAGGGTCGTTTTCAGCCCGGAACACTATCCAAACGTCCTGTGCGACGTTTTGTACGAAGCACACTTAAGCAACACTTTCCGCGGTTTCTGCGTGAATCCGCGCCGAGCGCAGCGCGTTGATCCGGCGACCGGCAAGCTCGGCGCGTGCGCGCACGATCACCAGTACGACGAACAGCATGGTGAATCCGACCGCCATCAGCAAAAGCGGGTACAGCATTGACGAATGAACAGCCGGCATCCCGATCTTGGTGACGCTGGCCGGCTGATGCAGGGTATTCCACCAGTCGACCGAAAATTTGATGATCGGCAGGTTGACCGCGCCGACCAGTGCCAGGATCGCAGACGCTTTTTCACCGCGGGCGGCATCGTCAAACGCATTGGCCAGCGCGATAAAGCCGAGATACAGAAAAAACAGCACCAGTACCGATGTCAGGCGCGCGTCCCACACCCACCAGGTGCCCCACATCGGCTTTCCCCAGAGAGAGCCTGTGGTCAGACAGATCAGCGTAAAGCACGCCCCGATGGGCGCCGCTGCCAGCGCGCATACATGTGCAACCGGGTGCTTCCAGATCAGCCCCACGGCGCTTGCCACCGCGATAAACGCGTAGGCGAACATGGCCATCCAGGCCGACGGCACATGGACATACATAATCCGCACCGTTTCGCCCTGCTGGTAATCTGCGGGCGATGCGCCAAACGCGAAATACAACCCGGCGCCGATCAGAAGGACCGTCAGACCGGTTGCCCAGGGAAGGACGGCATTGGCCATTCTTAAAAAACGCGTTGGATTGGCAAACCTGTGAAGCATCTGATCCCAATTTTTGGCGCGGCGTTATCCGCATTCTGTCTCGCGCGGGCCCGCGCTGTTTGATCCACGAGACTGTAATGCAGATATATGGTTAACGGTTCGTTACCATTAGCCGCTTCCGCGTCAGGATTGAAGATATTTTCCGTTCACGCACGAGGTGTTGATGTAGATCAGAAAGCGGGCGCGGGAAAAGCTGCTTCCGCCTTGTTCCATATATAGTAAATGACGGAACCGGGTCCGCCCGCCGGGGCGGGCGTGGCCGAGAGCGTGAGCTGGTCATGATCCACTGTAATGGTCTGTTCCTCGGTCGTGCCGACTTCGTTGATATCGGCGCTGACCGAGATCAAATGCCGCACCCGGTCACCGGCAATTTCGTACCGACCGCAATGCGAAATGCAGGCAATGGTGCCATCCGGTTTCGGGTAGTTCAGCGATTTGCACATGTGGCCTTCTGGCGCGTAGATCAGATATCCGGATGCGCTGCTGCCCCACGGACGCTGAACCTTGCCGCTGGCATAGACCATATAGCAGTCTGCCAGATGCCATGCTCCTGACAGGTCGACCCCCTGGATCGACCTCAAGCCGCTGATTGCTGCGTCGCTTCCGTCCATCCAGATTCCAGACTGAATATATCGGGACAGAATTGCCCCGGACTCACATTCTGCTAATCCGCCAACTACTCTACTGCCATCTCCCGGCCTGCAATGCGCAGACTGCTAGTCTGCCGCGAGGCGAAGTGCGACTGCGCACCCCCAGGGACAAACGACAAGACACGCCATCAGCAATCCGCTCAAAACCAGCAATTGCTGCGTCGCCGCAAAACCGCCGATGACGGCATCGACCGCCCCGGCACCGAAAATCAGCACCGGTATGACCAAAGGTAAAACCAACAGGGACAACAGAACGCCGCTTCGCCGGGATCCGAGGGAAAGTGCCGCCCCCAACGCGCCCACAAGACTAATAATCGCCGTTCCCAGTCCCATCGCCACCATCAGCACGCCATACCCGCGTGGTTCAAGGTTCAGCATGATACCAATCACCGGGGAGGCGACCAAGAGCGGAAGCCCGGTGGTCAGCCAGTGCGCGACGATTTTTGCGAGCGCTGTCATCCAGAGCGGTTGCGGGGCGATAACGAGCAATTCCAGTGTGCCGTCATCATAATCGTTCTGAAACAGGCGGTCGAAAGACAGCATGGCGGCCAGCAGGGCTGTAACCCATAGTATTCCGGGGGCCATGCGCGCCAGCAGGTTTGGTTCCGGGCCGACACCAAAGGGGAACAGTGCGGCCGCGATGACGAAGAAAACGATCACCATCATGGTGTCGCTGAGCTGTCGCAGGGCGATCCGGATATCGCGCCCGACGAGGGCGAAAAAGCCGCTCACAGCGAATCACCTGCCAATGCGTCATCGGGTTCCGGTCCCCATAGCACGTCAATCTCCGGCGTATGCGCTGCGAGATCGATGGTCTCGGCATCGTCGATACCCAGCGGCACATTTGTCGATGCGACGATCATGCCGCCACCGGCCCGATGGGCATCGATTGCCGCGCGCAGCCGATCGACGGCGCGATAATCGAGCGCAATCGTCGGTTCGTCCAGCAACCAAAGAGGCGCCGGCGTCGCCAGAATGCGGGCAAGGGTCAGCCGTCTTGTCTGTCCGGCGGACAGCATCCGGGCGGGCAGGTCGGCCAGTGGCGCCAGACCGACATGATCCAGCGCCGCGTTTATATCGGCCGCCCCGGAACGCATGGCGGCGTGAAAGGCCAGGTTTTCGCGCACTGTCAGGGCCGGTTTCACAGCGTCCCGGTGGCCGACGTAATGCATCTTGGCGAAAAAGCGTTCAGGGTCTTCGGATACCGGCACCCCCTGCCAGACAATGTTGCCGGCCGCGGGGCGGGCGATACCGGCCATCAGACGCAGCAGGCTCGATTTTCCGGATCCGTTCGGCCCCGCCAGAATAAGCGCGCCGCCCGGTGAGACCGCGAAGTCGAGACCGGCAAAGACGATGCGGTCGCTTCTGATGCAGGCAAGGCCTGTGCCCGAGAATCCATCCATACCAATGGGATAGCGTAAAACGGGCGAGTCGTCATCTGTGGCGGGGCGGCGGGCCGCACAGGAGAAAAGAAAAAGACCGCTGATCTTGCGATCAGCGGCCTAGGAGGGATCCAGCGTTTCCGCTGGGGTTGGACGTTCTGGGGGGAACGTCCAGGGGGCTACAGTTCCATATGGTGCTGCAATTGGGGCCGGACAAGGGCGTAATTGTGGCAGGAATGTGATTTGTTCATGAAACTAACATATCGGTCCGATATGCCTTCACCTGCGCCCCGCCCGTCAGCCTTATATAAATGCCCGGAATACGGCGGATTTGTGGCGTTTCTGGCGTGTGTGCAGGTGTTGCGGGCGATGTATTCAGCGCGGCAGCAGGTATCGCCATCGTTCAGGCCATTTTTAATCCGTCTTAAATCCTATTTGCCCTTAATCCGGCGTCAAACTTGCTTCAAACGTCATAACTATTGGATTCAGCGCCGTTTGCCGCTAGTTTCCGCCCCGCATCAGATAAAAGAAGGAGATCGATCGTGAGCGCAATCGGACAGGATACGCTGAAGGCCCGCCGCAGCCTCGAAGCCGGTGGAAAATCATATGACTATTACAGCCTCAGCGCGGTGTCCGATGCCGGATACGGCGATATCTCGCGTCTGCCTTTCTCGCTGAAAGTGCTGCTCGAAAATCTCCTGCGTTATGAAGACGGTCGCACGGTTACGGTCGCTGATATCGAAAAGGCGGCGAAATGGGTTGAAACCCAGAAATCCGATCTGGAAATCGCCTATCGCCCGGCGCGCATCCTGCTGCAGGACTTCACCGGCGTTCCGGCCGTAGTCGACCTCGCCGCGATGCGCGATGCGATGGTACAGCTTGGTGGCGACCCACAGAAGATTAACCCGCTGAATGCCGTCGATCTTGTGATCGACCATTCGGTGATGATCGACGAATCCGGCACGCCGGAGGCCTTCGCCCATAACGTGAAACTCGAATTCGAACGCAACAAGGAACGCTACGAATTCCTGAGCTGGGGATCGAAGGCGTTTAATAACTTCCGTGTTGTGCCGCCGGGCACCGGTATCTGCCATCAGGTGAACCTCGAATACCTGTCGCAGACCGTCTGGGTCACGGACGATGCCAGCGGCAAAGCGGTCGCGTATCCCGACACGGTGGTTGGCACCGACAGCCACACCACCATGGTCAACGGCCTGGCCGTTCTGTCCTGGGGCGTCGGCGGCATCGAGGCCGAGGCCGCGATGCTTGGCCAGCCGATTTCGATGCTGCTGCCCGAAGTCGTCGGCATGAAGCTGACCGGCGAGATGAAAGAAGGCATGACCGCCACCGATCTGGTGTTGACGGTCACGCAGATGCTGCGCGCCAAGGGCGTTGTCGGCAAGTTCGTCGAATTCTTCGGCCCGGGTGTCGGCGCGCTGTCGCTGCCCGACCGTGCGACCATCGGCAACATGGCGCCCGAATACGGCGCGACCTGCGGCTTCTTCCCGATAGACCGCGAAACCTGCGATTACCTGACCTTCACCGGCCGCGACGCCGACCGTGTCGCCCTCGTCGAAGCCTACGCCAAGGCGCAGGGCATGTGGCGTGACGAGAACACGCCGGACCCGGTCTTTACGGCCACGATGGAACTCGATCTGTCGACGGTCGAGCCGTCCCTTGCCGGGCCGAAGCGCCCGCAGGACCGGGTGGTTCTGTCCGATGTCAAGAAATCGGGCATGGACGCAATTGCCGATTACCGCGGTGCTGCGGCGGTCGACAGCGACCAGCTCGCCCGCGCGACCGGCGACGACTACACGGTCGAAGACGGCGATGTCGTCATCGCGGCCATCACCAGCTGCACCAATACATCGAACCCGTCGGTGCTTGTCGGCGCCGGGCTTCTCGCCCGCAACGCCATCGCCAAGGGCCTGAAAGCCAAGCCGTGGGTGAAGACATCGCTCGCGCCTGGCAGCCAGGTGGTGCGTGACTATCTTGCCAAGGCCGACCTGCAGGACGATCTCGATGCGCTTGGCTTTAACATCGTCGGCTTCGGCTGCACGACCTGCATCGGTAACTCCGGCCCGCTGATCGACAAGGTCGCGGACGCAGTGGATGCGGACGATCTTGTCGTCGGTGCCGTGCTGTCCGGCAACCGTAACTTCGAAGGCCGCGTCCATCAGCAGGTCCGGGCGAACTATCTCGCCTCGCCGCCGCTGGTCGTCGCCTATGCGCTGGCCGGATCGCTCAAGGTCAATCTGGCGACCGATCCGCTCGGCAAGGATACCGATGGCAACGACGTCTATCTGAAGGACATCTGGCCGACCAATCAGGAAATTCACGACACCATGCGCGAATGCCTGACCGCCGAGATGTATCGCAGCCGCTACGAGAACGTATTCGAAGGCACGCCGGAATGGCAGCAGGTCGCGAGCGAGAAATCGGAAACCTATGGCTGGCAGGAATCCAGCACCTATGTGAAATACCCGACCTTCTTCGACGGCATGGAGCGGGAGCCCGAGGCGATCACCGATATCACCGGCGCACGTCCGCTGCTGATCCTCGCCGATTCCGTCACCACGGATCACATCTCGCCGGCGGGTGGCATTCAGCGGGAAAGCCCGGCGGGCGAATACCTGCTCGAACGCCAGATCCGTCCTGCGCAGTTCAACTCCTACGGCTCGCGCCGTGGCAACCACGAAGTGATGATGCGCGGCACGTTTGCCAATATCCGCATCCGCAATGAAATGGTGCCGGGTGTTGAAGGCGGTGTGACCACGCATCAGCCGTCGGGCGAACAGATGCCGGTCTATGACGCGGCGATGAAATACGCGGCGGACGGCGTGCCGCTGGTGATTGTCGGCGGCAAGGAATACGGCACGGGCTCGTCACGTGACTGGGCGGCCAAGGGCACCACGTTGCTCGGTGCCCGCGCGGTGATCGTTGAAAGCTTCGAGCGTATTCACCGCTCGAACCTGATCGGCATGGGCGTGCTGCCGCTGCAGTTCACGGATGGTGCCACCCGCCAGTCCCTGGGCCTCAACGGGACCGAGACGTTCGACATTAAGGGTGTGGCCGAAGGGCTGAGCCCGCGCAGCGATCTCGACTGCACGATCCACCGTGCCGACGGCTCCAGCGTCGATGTCAAACTGCTCTGCCGTATCGATACGCTGGACGAGCTCGACTATTACAAGAACGGTGGAATTTTGCAGTATGTGATCCGCAACATGCTCGACGCCGCGTAGATACCGGCTTCAATACTGGCTTCCCGGCCCGCACTCCAAAAGGAGTGCGGGCCATTTTTCTGTCAAAACTTCACTCACAAGTGAACGTGGTTGATTAGGCATTTTTAACCGCCGGCTCCTATATACGAGCCATGTTCAGACCTGTCCGGACTTTACTGACAAGCGTAGTCGTTTGTACCCTTCTCGCCCTGCCGGCATTTGCCGGGGGTGGCAAAAAGGTTGTCGTCGAGCTGTTTACGTCGCAGGGCTGTTCGTCCTGCCCGCCGGCGGATGCGTACCTGGCGGAGCTTGCAAAGCGCGATGACGTGATCGCGCTGTCGTTCCATGTCGATTACTGGAATTATATCGGCTGGAACGATCCGTTTTCGTCGCCTGAAGCAACCGCCCGTCAGCGCGCCTATGGGCGCACCCTGAAAAAACGCTACGTCTATACGCCGCAGATCGTCGTCGATGGGCGCGCCGAAACCGTCGGCTCTAACCGGGCGATCGTGGCCAGCCTGATCGCGATGGCGGCGGCGGCGCAGAAGATCGAAATCGATGTTACCCACAACAAGGATGGCTCCGCCGATATCCGTGTGCCTGACGCACTGCCCGGCGGGGAACGCAAAGGCGAATTGTGGATCGGGTTTTACGATGCCGCCGTGAAGACGGAAATCCGCGCGGGCGAAAACCGCGGTGAGACCATCATCAATGCCAATATCGTGCGGACCTATAAACGCATCGGTGACTGGGACGGCAACGCGCTCGAAACCCGTGTCGACCTGAAGGCGCTGGGCGCCACCGGCCGTGACGGCTGCGTGATCATCCTGCAGAGCGCGCAAAGCGGGCCGATTATCGGCGCCGCGTCTTTCCCGCTTTAATTATTAGGCTTCCGGCGCTTCTGAAGCGTCCCGCAGCATCTCAGCCCCGCTGTCCATCGCGCTGACTTCCCAGTTGACGATGTGGTGCGATGCACTGGCCAGCAGGTTGCGGTATTCACGCTCCACCGCCCCCCCTTTGAATATTGCGGTACCGCCCGCGGTGTTGAACAGGCGCGTGCCGGCTTCAAGTGCTGTCCGGCAGGCCCAGGCTGAATTGCGCTTGGCGCGCAGGAGTTCCGCGTCGCTCAATGTGCCGCCCGCCTCCAGGACCTTCATGGCGGCCGTAATGGTGTCGCGGTTGAGCGCTTCCGCGGCGTCTATTTCGGCGGCGCATTCTCCTGCGATCACATGGCTTGTCGGGTTGTCGGCAACCTTGGTGCCGCGCGACATACGCGTCGCGGTATAGGCGAGCCACTGATCGAGCAGGCCCTGCGCCATCCCGACTGTCATCGACGCGAACAGCGCCGGGGTCAGGAAGCCACGCGGCAGACGGTACACTCCGCCCGGATTGACCGCCGCCCCCGGCCCGTTGCCGGCGCGCGCGTCTTCTCCCCGCAGGAGGGCGTAGTCAGGCACGAACACGTCCTCGACCGAAAAGCTTTTGGACCCCGTACCTTCGAGCCCGATGGTGTGCCAGTCGTCGATAATCGTCGCCTCCGCCCGGCGGAGCAGGAAGAAGTGCGGCCCGTCGCGCTTGTCGCCATCAACGATAAAACCGCCGCAGATCAGCCAGTCCGCATGGTCGATGCCGCTGGCAAAACCGAACCGGCCGGAAAACGAATAGCCACCGTCGACCGGGGTGGCGATCCCCCTGGGGTCGAACGCGGCAGACATCACCGCTTCCGGGTTCTCGCCCCAGACATCTTCCTGCGCCTGGAGCGGAAACGTGCCGAGCATCTGGGCGTGATCGGCCATGATCGCCTGCACCCAGCCCTGGGCGCCATCGGCCCGGGTCAGGCGCTGCGAGACGCCGCACAGCACGTCCCAGCCCATGGCCTGGCCGCCGAAACGTTCGGGTTGGGTCATGCGGATCAGACCGGCTGCGCGAAAATCGGCAACCGATTCCGCCGGCACCATGCGGGCGGCCTCCGCGCCCGCGGCCCGGGCGCGGAGGGCCGGGTGCAGGGCCTCCGCGCGGGCATAAAGATCCGACGCTGCCGGTGGCGCGTCCTGTGGCAGTGCAGGGGAGATTTCAGCCATGTTCAAACTCGGGTTTCAATTTTCGGAAACCCAAGTTTCCGGGAAGCTTGCGCGCGACACAACGCTTTTCGCGGATGCGCCCGACATGGTAACGTGTCCTGACTATTCGTATGCGAACGATCAGAAACAGGATCGCCGCGAAGACGGTCAAAATGCTCACCGACGAGTCCGCACCGGGGCTTCGTCATTACCCGATAAACAACAGGCAAAAATGACCGAACCAACCGCCCCCGCTCGCCGTGAAGGCATCGCCCATGTGATGATGCTGGTGGCCGTGCTGATCTTCGGGCTCAATTACGTGGTGGGCCGATTGGCCGTGGGCGAGGTGCCGGCCTACACGCTCGGGTTTACGCGCTGGACCTTCGCGGCGATCGTGTTGTTGCCCTTTGCCTGGCAGCACCTGAAGGCCGACCGCGAAAAACTGGCATCAAGCTGGAAGCTGCTGGTCCTGGCCGGTTTTCTGATGCCGTTCATGGGCGCGGGTGTCACCTATGTTGCGCTTGCCCACACCACCGCGGTCAATGGCGGGGTCATCCAGACATCTATGCCGGTGATGATCGTCATCCTCGCCTGGATATTCCTGCGCGAACGGACAACGGGGACGCAGTGGATGGGCACGGCGCTCGCAATTGCCGGTGTGCTGTATCTGATTTCCCGGGGCGACCCGAAGGTCTTGCTCAACCTTACATTCAATCTCGGCGATGCCATCCTGATCGCCTGCAATCTCGGGCTTGCCGGGTACAGTATCGCGGTGAAGCGTCTGCCGGCGGGCATCCACCCGCTGTCTCTGCTGACCTGCGTCTGCGCCGTCGGGTCGATCATTCACGTGCCATTTTTTGTGACCGAAATCGCCACCGGGCAGATCCCGTCGCCGAGCCCGGTCGCATTTGTCTCGCTCGCCTTTGTCGCGGTCTTCCCGTCCATTGTCGCGATCATGTGCTGGAACAATGCCATCGCCCGTCTCGGCGCGCCGCGGGCCGGTTATTACATGTATCTGACGCCGGTCTTCGCCGCGATTTTCGGTATTCCCCTGCTGGGTGAGACGATCTCCGCCTTCCACATTGTGGGCGGCGCGGTCATTATCGCCGGCGTGACGCTTTCCAGTCGGAAGCCCAAAGCCGCCGCTGAATGATCGAAAGATCCGCGATGCAGGCCGCCTCCCGCAGCGAGGCCATCGCCCATCTGATGATGCTGGTCGCGATGATAATATTTGCCCTTAACTTCATTATCGGCCGCTGGGCGGTGGGAGATACGCCGCCCTATATCATGGGCTTCGTGCGCTGGGGCGGGGGCGCGCTGATCCTCTTGCCGTTTGCCTGGACCCGCCTGCGGCAAGACTTCGGCTTCATCCGCCGTCACTGGAAAATCCTTTGCCTCGCCGGGTTTATGATGCCGTTCATGGTCGGGGGCGTGAGCTATGTGGCGATGACCTATACCAGCGCCATCAATGCTGGCGTCATTGTGACGTCGACTCCCGTGATGACGGTGCTTCTGTCATGGCTGGTCCTCAGGGAGCCGATCAGAGGCGCTGTGTGGCTTGGCATCTCGACGGCGATTGCGGGTGTATTGTATATGGTTTCCCGGGGCGATCCGGCATCCCTCCTGGCCCTGTCGTTCAATGCCGGAGATCTTATGCTTGTCGCCAGCTGTCTTGGTGTGGGCGCATACGGCGTATCGATCAAAAAAATGCCGGACGGGATTCATCCGCTTTCTCTGCTGACCGTGATCTGCGCGGTCGGCGCGCTCTGCCATGTGCCGTTCGTCGCTTATGAAATCATGTCGGGCGAGCAGGTCGTGCTGAGCGCCAAATCTGCGGTGTCGCTGACGTTTCTCGCCATTTTTCCATCGGTCGTGGCCATTCTGATCTGGAACAGCGCCATCGCCCGGATCGGCCCCAGCAGATCGACTTTGTATATGTATTTGATCCCGGTCTTTACCGCGATCCTGGCGATTCCGCTGCTCGGCGAATCGATTGGCGTTTATCATGTTGTCGGCGCTGTCCTGATCGTCATCGGTGTAACCTTGGCGAGCCGTAGAGCCCGTCCGGCGTCATGAGCGGCGAGCTGACAGCGGCGGGACGATAAGAACAAGATGATGGGGGTGACGTGAAAGCAATACAGTTCTCGGAGACCGGCGGGCCGGAGGTTCTGGAATATGTCGATCTGCCTGACCCGACGGCGGGGCCGGGCGAGGTATTGGTCAAGGCCCATGCTTTCGGTGTGGGTAAACCCGACATGCTGCTCCGGAGCGGCGTGTACAAGTGGATGCCGGAACTGCCCGCCGTTATCGGCAACGAAATGAGTGGTCATGTCATCGGCGTCGGTGCCGGCGTCAGTCATCTGGCGCTGGGCCAGGCGGTCCTGGTCTTCGGTACCGGTGGCGGGCGTCATGCCGAAATGAATGCGGTGCCGGCAGACATTGTGACGGCGCTGCCCGGCGGGGTCGATCTGGATGCCGCCGTGTGTATTCCCAATTACGCCATTGCATGGTGCCTGCTCAAAGAAGCCTGCGCCGGCACCGACGTTAAATCGGTATATGTGAATGGGGCTGCCGGCGGTGTCGGCTCCGCCGTCATCGATCTCTGCCGACTTGAAGGGATAGAGGTTATCGCCGGGGCAAGCAGCGACGCGAAATGCGCTTTCGCCAAAGATCTCGGTGCAGCCCATACGATTAACTACGGATCGGGTAACTCCGGATCGGGTAACGACGGATCGGCAAATGTCGCGGACAGCGTGCTGGAGCTGACCGATGGGCGCGGTGTCGACCTGGTGCTTGACCAGCTCGTCGGGCCGGAATTTACCGACAATCTGCGCATGCTGGCGCCGCTCGGGATGATCCTGTCGTTCAATGCGCTTGCCGGGTTGCCGGAAAAAGAACTGTTCGCCGAAATGCGCGCCCATTTGGGCAAAAGCCCGGCGGTGCGGTGTTTTTCGTGGCACAGCTACGATGCCAACCCGGAGGCGCGGGCGCGGGTTCTCGGAGAAGTGGTTGACCGGTTTGCCGATGGCGGGCTGTTCCCGCCGATCCATGCCACGCTGCCGCTCAGCGATGCGCGCAAAGCGCATGAGGAGCTCGATGCACGCGAAATTCTCGGCAAGGTGGTTCTGAAACCTTAAGCGAAATCCGTTCAGCCGGCGTTCATCCTGGAGTCCCTATCGTTCGCCTGAACGTTGTTGTGGGGGAATTCAGATGTTCGCCATCTTTAGAAATTTCAATCTTTCCGTGGCCGGTACGGTGGCCGTGGCGGTCGTTTTGCTGGTATCCGCAATTGTCCTGTTGCTGATATTCGACATCGGTTTGTTCGCCGACGCCTGCTGCAATACCGGCGGCAACACATTTGCCGTTGTGCTTCCCCCGGCCCATTAAGGCGAGATGAAAGGCTGGATGTGCGCGATATCCCGGCTATGTTTCGGTAGATGCACCCGAACACCGGCAGAAAGGGGTTTGATCATGTCCACCCTATACGGCCCCAACCACCGCGCCTATCAGGACCAGTTCGATACACGGCGGCTCGCCGATAATGTCGAACGCCGGGTGATCGAGCCCGTCATCAACGACTTCCACCGTGAATTTATCGACGCGCGGGACATGTTCTGGCTGGCCACCGTTGATCATCAGGGCCGCCCCACGGTTTCCTACAAGGGCGGCGATCCCGGTTTTGTGCGGGTGCTGGATGAGCGAACGCTGGCTTTCCCGTCTTTCGACGGCAACGGCATGTTCTATTCCATGGGCAATATTGCCGGGAACGATCAGGTCGGTCTGCTGTTTACCGATTTTGAAAAACCCTACCGGCTGCGTATTCAGGGCACCGCGACCATCGATGAAAACGATCCGCTGCTGGCGGAGGTCTACGAGGCACAGTTGATTGTCCGCGTGACTGTGTCGGAGGTTTTTCGCAATTGCCCGCGCTACGTGCACCGCTACGATAAGGTGACGGGCTCGCGCTATGTGCCGCGCGACGGGGAGCACACGCCACTGGCGGGCTGGAAGCGATCGAAGGAAATCCAGCCAGACCTGCCGGCCAGGGATCACGGGCGCGCGGAGAAAGAGGGCGGATACCGGTCCTACGAGGAACAGACGGAACTGATGCGCAAAGGCAATCCGGAGGCGTAGGGTAAAACAGGGCAGAATTCTCGCCGAATTCTCGCCGAATTCGAGTTGTAGATTCTCGACTCTCGCGCCCCGTTTCTGCATGCTGTGCTTTCACAGCGCAGAAACAGGGACGAATGAAAATGGCGGGCACGGAAGAACTTGATCATGTCTATCTGGTAGACGGATCAGCCTATATTTTCCGGGCTTTTCACGCCCTGCCGCCCATGACCCGCGCCGATGGCACACCGGTGAACGCCGTCTATGGTTTCGCCAACATGTTGACCAAGCTGGTCGAAGATTCGGACGCCGATTTTCTCGCCGTGATTTTCGACACCGCGCGCAAGACCTTCCGCAGCGATATCTATCCTGAATACAAGGCGCACCGCCCGCCGGCGCCGGAAGAACTGATCCCGCAATTCGACCTGATCCGCGAAGCGACACGCGCCTACAGCCTGCCCTGCCTCGAGCTCGCTGGGTTCGAGGCCGACGATCTGATCGCTACTTACGCGCGCCACGCGGTGGAGCAGGGATTCGATGTCACCATCGTGTCGTCGGACAAGGATCTGATGCAGCTCGTCGGTCCCGGCGTGCGCATGATGGATCCGATGAAGAACAAGTTTATCGGGCTGGACGAAGTGGTTGAGAAATTCGGCGTGGCGCCCAACCGGGTGGTCGACGTACAGGCGTTGCTCGGCGATTCCACCGATAATGTGCCGGGTATCAAGGGTATCGGCGAGGCGCCGGCCGCCCAGCTTATCAACGAGTTCGGCAGTCTGGATGAGTTGTTCGAAGCGGCGAAAGATCCCGAAGCCGTCAAAGCGATGGCGATTGGCAAGGCCGATGCCTGCAAGGCGCGGATTTATGAGCTGGCCGGGCGTGAATTCAGCATCGGGTCGACCAAGCAGCTCAAGGAAGTGCTGATCGATGAGCTTAAATTGCCCGTCCCGAATGACAAAAAGACCGGCAAACCGACGACGAACGCCGCGGCGATGAACCATCTGGCCGCCAAGGGCCACGAGATCGCGCAGAAGATTATCGACTACCGGTTCTATTCAAAGGTGAACACCAGCTTTGCCGACCTGGTCCATAACGAGCAGGAAATTGCCGATATCTCACGCCAGCTCGTCACCCTGCGCGCCGATGTGCCGGTCGATCACAAGATCGCCGAGTTTCAGAAAAAGCGCCCCGATCCGGAGATTCTGATCCCGTTTCTCGAAGAACAGGGTTTCAAGACCCTGCTATCCAGGGCGCGCTCTGAGTTTGGCGTCGAGGAGGTTGTTTCCACCCCCGATACCGAGACGGCGCCGGGCGATGCGGCCTACGAGCTGGTGCAGGATGAAGACGCGCTGAAAGAATGGATTGCCGCGGCCGAAGCGGTCGGTGTGGTGGCGTTCGATACAGAGACCTCGTCGCTGGATTCGATGCAGGCCGATCTGGTCGGGCTGTCCCTGTCGGTCAAGGGGGGCACTGCGTGCTATGTGCCGCTTGCCCATGTCGCAGCCGGTGGTGCTGCCGAGGGCGAGCTTGATCTCGGCGACGATGCCGCGCCAAAGGCGGCGGCGCCGAAGCAGATCGATTTCGATACAGCGATCGCCCTGCTCAAGCCGATGCTTGAAGACCCGGGGGTCCTGAAAGTCGGCCAGAACATTAAATACGACATGCAGGTGATGGCGCGTTACGGCATCGAAATAGCGCCGGTCGACGACACCATGGTCTTGTCCTATGTGCTCGAAGGCGGGATGCACGGGCATGGCCTGGACGAACTGGCGACGTTGCTTCTCGGCCATACCAACATCAAATATTCAGAGGTTGCCGGTACCGGCAAGAAGCAGATCGGCTTTGCCGAGGTGGCGCTCGACAAGGCGCTCGACTACGCGGCGGAGGATGCCGAGGTTACGGGGCGTATATACCGCCAGCTCAAACCGCGCATCGCGACCGAGCATATGGCGACCGTGTATGAGACGCTGGAACGTGCGCTTATCCCGGTGCTGTCCGACATGGAGCGCCGGGGCATCAGCATCGATGCGACCTTCCTGAAAGATCTGTCGGGCGATCTCGAAAAACGGGCCGCCGATATCGCGGAGGAAATTCACAAGCTTGCCGGGCGCGAATTCAATATCGGCTCGCCCAAGCAGCTCGGTGAAATTCTGTTCGATGAGATGAGCCTCGAAGGCGGCAAGAAGACCAAGACAGGCGCCTACGCCACCGGTGCCGATGTGCTCGAAGGTCTGGCGGCCCAGGGCCATGATCTGCCCCGGCGGGTGCTCGACTGGCGTCAGCTCACCAAGCTGCGCAGCACCTATACCGATGCGCTGGTCGCCCAGATCAACCCGGAAACCAAGCGCGTACACACATCCTATGCGCAGGCGATCGCCTCGACCGGGCGGTTGTCATCGACCGATCCGAACCTGCAGAATATTCCGATCCGCACCGAAGAAGGGCGCAAGATTCGCCAGGCCTTTATTGCCAACAAGGGCAATGTGCTGCTGTCGGCGGATTATTCGCAGATTGAATTGCGGCTGCTGGCGCATGTCGCCAAGATTGAAACACTCGTCCAGGCCTTCCGCGACGGTCAGGACATTCACGCGATGACCGCGAGCGAGGTATTCGGCATCCCGGTCGAGGGCATGGACTCTTCTGTCCGGAGCCGGGCCAAGGCAATCAATTTCGGGATCATCTACGGCATCAGCCCGTTCGGGCTGGCGCGCCAGCTCGCAATTCCGCAGGGCGAGGCGAAGAAATACATCGAAAGCTATTTCGAAAAGTTCCCGGGCATCAAGGATTACATGGAAACGACCAAGACCTTCGCCCGCGAACACGGCTATGTGCAGACCATCTTCGGGCGCAAGTGTCATACCCCCGGCATTGCCGACAAAAACCCGGCGCGGCGCAATTTTTCCGAACGTGCGGCGATCAATGCGCCACTTCAGGGGGCGGCGGCGGATATTATCAAGCGGGCGATGATCCGTATCGACCCGGCGCTGGAAAAGGCGGGGCTCAGCGCGAAGATGCTGCTGCAGGTGCATGATGAACTGATCTTCGAATTGCCTGCGGCGGAACTCGAAAAGACGGCAGCCCTGGTCAAAAAGGTGATGGAGGGTGCAGCCCACCTGGATGTGCCCTTGGTGGTTGAAACCGGTGCCGGCGCCAACTGGGATCAGGCGCACTAAGCCACGTTCAGCCGGGCCAGCTGGGGTAGTTGGCGGTCTTCACATAATTTTAGAGAAATTCGCCTAAAAAGTAGGCATCGTCTTTCTCCGGCAACCTGGTTCTCAGGTTTCGGTGCTACTTCTGATTTTGGGTTGAATTCGCTCATGTCTCTTCGTGTAAAGCTGCTCCTGGGTTTTTTGATCGTTCTGGTACTTGCCGGCGGCAAAGGCTATTTCGCGGTTCAGACCATCACATCCACCGGCCAGCTGGCGATGGATATCTATGACCGTCAGCTCATGGCGATCAGTTTCTCCAAATCCGGCATGATCCAATTTAACAAGATGGACCGGGTCCTCGTCGAAGCTCTGGCGGGCGGAGCAATCGACGACAAGGAAGAAATGCTCGAAGATTTAAGCGATTCCCGGGAATCGCTTCTGGAAGATGTAGAGGTTGCGGCAACGCGGCTGGGGACGCCTGAGTCTAAAAAATTGGGCGCAGAGATCAAAGCGGGACTTGATGCCTGGTGGGGCCAGAGCACCCGACTGATTGAAAGCAAGCAGGGTGCGACGGTTGTTCGGATGTCGGAAGATCTGTTGGCGGTCGATCATTCGATATCTGAAAAGATCGAAGCGCTGGTCGATCATGCAAACGAACAGGGATACCTTGCCCGCGAAGCGGCGTCCTCCGCCACCAAGGTCGCAGAGAAAACCAACCTGATCGGCATGGTCGTCTTTTTTGCCATCGGCCTGATGATTGCATACTGGCTTGGTGTCGCGATCAGTAAGCCGATCAACCGTATTAAGACCTCCATGCGCGACCTGGCAGACGGCATTGACCAGGGCGGCGACGCTCTGCAACAGCTCGACGATGTCCCGTATACCGACCGGCGCGATGAAATCGGCGCGATGGCCGGTTCGGTACAGGTATTCAAGGAAACCGCGATGCAGGTCGCGAAGCTTCAGGTGGATATGGTTGCCCGTGAACAGGCTGCCATCGTTGAAAAGGAAGAAGCTGTCGCCGCCGCACTTTCGGGCGAGGCCGATCGTGCTGCGGATATGGAGAAAACCCGGGCGGTTGCCGCTGATCGGGCAAAATATATGGAGTTGATTTGCCGTAGTTACGACCACAGAATTACAGCGGCGCTGAAAAGCCTGATGTCTGCTTCGGGCGGTGTAGAGGAAACGTCCGTCTCAATCAAAAATAACGCAACCCAGACGACCAGCCGCGCCAAATCGGTTGAAGAAGCGGCAGAGCATGCGAGGTCGAACGTAGAGACTGTTGCCGCCGCTGCTGAAGAACTGTCCGCGTCCGGGCAGGAAATCTCGCGTATCGTTGCGGAAAGCACGGCGATTGCCCAGTCGGCAGTGGAAGAAGCATCGCAGGCTAATGAGGGTGTGAAGGTGCTCGACGAGGCTGCCCAGAAGATTGGCGAAGTTGTCAGCCTGATCAACGAGATCGCCAGCCAGACGAATTTGCTGGCACTGAATGCGACGATAGAGGCGGCGCGCGCCGGCGAAGCCGGCAAGGGTTTTGCCGTGGTCGCGACGGAGGTCAAATCGCTGGCCGATCAGACAGCGCGGGCGACGGAGGATATCTCGTCGCAGATCGTCCAGATTCAGGACGCCACACGCGACGCCGTGGGCGCGATCAATCAGATCGGCGACACGATTACGAGTGTTGCACAGAGCACAGAAGCGATTTCAGATGCTGCCGGCCAGCAGATGGCCGCAACCCAGGAAATTGCGACCAGTGCCGCGAATGCTGCATCGCAGACCCAGCAGGTGTCGACGAATATCGCCGAGGTCAACGCCGCGGCTTCGGATACCGACAACGCTGCAGGTGTTCTGGATCAGTCGGCCCAGGCCCTCAGCAATGAGACTGAATCGGTCGCAGATCTCCTCAAGAACTTTATGGTCGAAGTGAATTCCTTCGAAAAAATCGTTCGCGGCGAAAAAGATACAACAACCCGCGACACGGAAGCCGCGACCCCCGACGAACCCGAATCCGACGAAGCTGCGTCCGAAGAAATGCCGCCTGAAGAGATTCCGGCTGAAGAAACGCCGCCCGATGAAACCGCGCCCGATGAAACCGCGTCCGAAGAAACCGCGTCCGAAGAAACCCAGGACGCCGAAGCGGTGTCTCCGGAAGATGTCGAAAAGGCCGCCTGATACCGGCCAGCCGGCCACGGCTCAGACCACAGATATTTCCTGATCGGGCCGGTTGCGGCCCATCACACGGGTGAGCAGGATGACCGGGATGACCCCGGCGGCGACAATGGTCAGCGCGCCAAGGGCGCATTCTTCGAGCATTTCATCAGACGCGAACTGATAGACATAGGTCGCCAGCGTGTCGAAATTGAACGGTCGCAGCAGCAGGGTCGCCGGCAGTTCCTTCATGCAATCGACGAAGATCAGGATCGCTGCCGTCATCATGCTGCCGCGGATTATCGGCAGGTTTACTTTTATCAGCGCCTGCGCCGGCCCGTGCTTCAGCGTTCGTGCGGCGTCGTCCATATGCGGCGTGACGCGCCCGAGCCCGGCTTCGAGCGTGCCGTAGGCCAACGCCAGAAACCGCACCACATAAGCGAACAGCACCGCAACGATGGTGCCCGAAAGGATCAGTCCCGTACTGACACCGAACGTGCCGCGCATAAAACCATCGATGGTGTTGTCGAAGGCGCCGAACGGAAACAGGATACCGATGGCGAGCACCGCCCCTGGTACCGCGTAGCCGAGACTGGCAAACCGCGCGAGATTGCGCAGCGTTGTGCTTTTGCGCAGTCGCACCGCATAGGCGAGAAACAGACCGATCAGCACGGCGACCCCGGCGGCGAGGGCCGCCAGCAGGATGCTGTTGAAAGCTGCCTGCGGGAAGCGGTTGTTAAGCGAGACGTCATAGAATTCGATCGCGTAGGACATCAGCAGACCGGCCGGGACGACAAACCCGATTAGAATCGGGGTCGTACACACGACGAGGGCAAGCGCCCTGCGCCCGCCGCGAAGTTCGAACCGTACCGGGCGCCGCGGCCGGGTGGACGTGTCGTGATAGCCGCGCTTGCGCCGGGCCAGCCGCTCCGCGACCAGCAGAAAGACAACAAATATCAGCATGACGACGGCGATCTGGGCGCCACCGCCCGTATTGTTCATCACCAGCCAGACGTTGAACATGCCGGTGGTCAGGGTCTGGACGGCGAAGAAATCGACCGTGCCGAAATCGTTCAGTGTTTCCATCAGGACAAGGGCGACGCCGACGACAATGGATGGGCGCGCCATCGGCAGAGAGACGCGACGGAATGCTGCCCAGGGCGAACACCCGAGGGTTCGCGCCGCTTCGCCGACGCCGGAAGACTGTTCGAGAAACGCCGAGCGTGCCAGCAGGTAGACGTAGGGGTAGAGCGTCATCGTCATCACGACGATCGCGCCGCCGAGCGAACGGATTTCGGGGAACCAGTAATCCCGTGACGTCGTCCAGCCGAAGATATCGCGCAGCAAAATCTGCACCGGGCCCGCATATTCCAGAATGTCGGTATAGACGTAAGCGACCACATAGGCGGGCATCGCCAGCGGCAGGACCAGCGCCCATTCGAAAATGCGCCGGCCCGGGAATGCGCATGTGGTGATCAGCCACGCCCCGCTCACGCCGATCAGGATTGTGCCGGCGGCAACGCCGGCCATCAGTTCCAGCGTGGACAGGATGTACCCGGGAAGGACGGTCTCCCACAGATGCGGCCAGATATTTTCTGTCGGGAAGAAAGCGGCGCCAAGGACCGTGAGGATCGGCAGAGCGACGATTGCCGTAATAACGAAAGCGCCCGCGGCCCAGGGGTCCAGTTTGAACCGTCGGGTGCCGCGGGCGCGTGCGTTAACTGTTGAAGCCTGAATGCCGGTCATAGGAGACTTTTTTCAGGCAAAGACCCGGAGGTCAATCCTCAGTTGGTCACTGGTCCGTCATTATAGCCGACCGTGTTGACGATTTTCAGCGCGGCAGACCGGTTCTTGGCGATCGTGTCGAGCGAAACCGTGTCACGCGGGAACTTGCCCCATGACTCGAGCAGGGGAGACGCCTTCACGTTCGGGTCGATCGGGTATTCGTTGTTGACGTTGGCATAGATGCTCTGGGCTTTCTTGCTTGTCAGAAATTCCATCAGTTTGAGGGCGTTCGCTTTGTTCGGCGAATGCTTCGTCATCATCACGCCGCTGACATTCATGTGGGTGCCTTTGCCCGCGAGTGTCGGGAAGACGAGATTGGCGGAAGCGGCCCAGGGCTTTTGCTTCTCGTTCTTCAGCATCAGCGCCATGTAATAGTGGTTGCCCACGGCGACATCGCAGACGCCTTCCATGATCGCCTTGACCTGCGCGCGGTCGTTGCCCTGGGGTTTGCGTGCCAGGTTTGCCTTGACGCCCCTCAGCCACTCGGTGGCCTTGGCTTCGCCGTAATGGCCGATATAGGCGGCGAGCATGGCAATGTTGTAGGCGTGGTCGCCCTTGCGGGTGCAGACCTTGCCGCGCCATTTCGGATCGGCGAGCTCTTCGTAGGATGTAATCGCGCCTTTGCTGACACGGTCCTTCGACGTGTAGAGCAGACGCGCCCGCAGTGTCAGCCCGTACCACAGGCCTTCGGCATCGCGATAAGCGGCAGGAACCGCTTTTTCCAGTGCAGCGGATTTAACCGGCTGTGCAAGCCCTGCATTGACGACCGCCGCCAGCCGCCCGATATCGACCGTGAAGACCAGGTCGGCCGGGCTGTTGCGCCCTTCCGCCTGAAGACGTTTGATCAGGCCTTTCTTGGCGAAGACGACGTTGACCTTCACGCCGGTTTCCTGGGTGAAGGCATCGAAAAGCGGTTTCACCAAAACGCCCTGGCGATAGGAATAGACGTTAACTTCGGCCGCGGAGGCGCCAGACATGGGTGCCGTTACGGTTGCTGTCGGCGCCGCAATCAATGCGACGGCGGCGAGGAGGCGGTATTTCATCCTGGAAACTCCCTGGAAGCGTGAGGACCCTGAGCGGATCCTGTTTGTTGACCCAAATATAACTTGTCTTCTGAGCGTTTTCTAAGGGCTTCACATTATCCTGTCAACGGTAATGCAAATCATTCGCAATATTGTGACGGTGTCCAGTAAAGAGATATATCCAATTATTTCAATTGGTTAATTGATGCTGATCAATCCAGGAAAATTATTATTATTGTAATTGAGAATGAGTCGCAATAAGAAGGGGGTGCAAAACCACGCGATCACCGCGCCAAACATATGAGGCTTCCTGATGAGAAATACCGAAAAAGCCGTTCTCCAACCGGATCTCGCGTCGGTGACGATCCTGCCATCCGGCAATTGTCCCGCGCATGCCTACCTGGATGCTGCGGCGGCGCTCGATCTCGCTATCCTCGGCGCGACTGCCTGCCGCATGACACCGCTGGCCCGCCTGGTCGATACAGTGTGGTGCCTGACGGGTGGTGGCTGGCGCCCCCCGACCGACGTGATCCACGAAGCATTGCGCACAGCCAATGCCGCGGGTACGGTTCTTGCGACCGAAAGCTGGGTGCGGTCGATACCGTTTTTCTACACATTGACGCCGAAAGGCGCGAAAGCATTCCGCGCGTTGATGATGCGGCCGCTGCCGGCATGGGACGATCCGATTTCGCGTTCCGCTGCGGCAATCAAGTTCGGGCTGCTGGACGTGACCGACGATACCGAGATCGTCGCTGTTGCCGCCGATCTGAAACGGTTCTATCTGGAATCGCGCCGCGGACTCGAAGCCCGCCGTGAAAGCCTCGCGGTCGACCGGGCCTACCTCCACGCCGCTGTCGGTGACCGCATTGCCTGGGCAGATCAGCGCATCCATGCCCTGGACGATCTGTTGCGCACCAGGATGCGGCCAAAGATCGTTCACTGACGCGCCGTCAGCAAGGATCTGATCCATAAAAAAGCCGGCAATGAATGCCGGCCTTTTTCGTAACTATTGCGAACGCGATCAGGTGGCGGCGTGAATGCCCGCTGCCTTGACGTCGTCGGTGACGGCGTCGTTGAACTGTTCGAAGTTCGCCTCGAACCGCTGAGCCAGATCGCGGGCGGTGTCGTCGTAACCGCTTTTGTCGGCCCAGGTCTCTTTCGGGTTCAGAACTTCCTTCGGCACGTCCGGCACGGCGTCCGGGATCAACAGGCCGAAATTCGGATCGGGTGAAACGGCCACGTTGGACAGCTTGCCCTCGACCACCGCACGTACCATCGTGCGCGTATGCGCGATCTTCATGCGCTCGCCGGTGCCGTAGGCGCCGCCGCTCCAGCCGGTGTTGACCAGCCAGCACTTGGCGCCGGATTTCTTGATTTTCTCACCCAGAAGTTTCGCATATTCGGTCGGGTGACGCGGCAGGAAGGGCGCACCAAAGCAGGTCGAGAAAGTTGCCTGCGGGGTGTCGACGCCGCGCTCTGTGCCGGCAAGCCGTGCGGTGTAGCCGGACAGGAAGTGATACATCGCCTGATCGGCCGTCAGCTGGCTGATCGGGGGCAGCACGCCGAACGCATCGGCGGTCAGCATCACGATGTTTTCAGGCTGTCCGCCCATGCCGGTCTCGCTGGTGCCGGGAATGTAGCTCAACGGATAGGACGACCGGGTGTTTTCGGTCAGCGAGCCGTCGTCGAAATTCGGGTACTTCGTGTGCGGATCGAGCGTGACGTTTTCGAGCACGGTGCCGAAGCGCATCGAGGCATCGTAGATTTCCGGCTCGGCCTCGCGCGACAGGTTGATCGCCTTGGCGTAACAGCCGCCTTCGAAGTTGAAGACGCCGTTATCGGACCAGCCATGCTCGTCATCGCCGATCAGGGTGCGTGTCGGGTCGGACGACAGGGTCGTTTTGCCGGTGCCGGACAGGCCGAAGAAGATTGCCGTGTCGCCTTTTTCGCCGATATTGGCAGAACAATGCATCGGCAGCACGCCCTGCGCAGGCAGGAGATAGTTGAGCACCGAGAAGATCGTCTTTTTGATCTCGCCGGTATAGTGCGAGCCGCCGACCAGGATCAGCTTCTCGGCAAAGTTCAGCATCACGAACACTTCGGAACCTGTGCCGTCGATCGACGGGATCGACTGCAGGTTCGGCGCGTGCAGGACCGTGAAGTCGGGCTCGAAATTATCGTGCTCTTCGACCTTCGGATTGATGAACATGTTCTGGGCGAACAGGCTGTGCCATGCCTGTTCCGTGACCACACGCACCTTGATGCGGTAATCGGGATCGGCGCCGGCATAGCAATCCTGCACGAACACTTCCTTGTGCTGCATATAGGCCAGCATGCGGTTGCGCATCGTGTTGAAATGCTCAGGCGAGATCTTGTTGTTGACCGGGCCCCACCAGATGTTGCCGGTGTTTTGCGGCTCATCGACGATGTATTTGTCCTTCGGCGAACGACCGGTGTATTCACCGGTGGTGACGACCAGCCCGCCACCGGCGGCCAGTTCGCTTTCGCCGCGCTGCAGCGAGTGTTGATACAGGGCAGGAATCGAGAGATTCCAATGTGCCCCCATAAGGTTCTCCAACCCGTGGTTTTCAAGGCCGAATGAACTGGGTTTTCCCGTCTGCTGCACGTTATTCTCCTGAACAAGAAAGGCGACTACGCGCCGGCTGTTACGCGCCGGCACAAGATCAGATCTTCGCCTAGTTATTATTGGACTGTAACTGCCCTGCAACATAAAGCCGACGTCCCCGGAGTCAACGGGACTCCGGCGGATTGAATCGCTTTTTCGCCTCTTTTCCGCGGTATCCGCTACTGCCGGGCGGCCTTGACCATACGGACGAGTATGGAACGTGCGGCTTCCGCATCACTGACGGCATTTTCGAACGTCAGTCGGGCGATTCGGCCACCGTCCCGTAAATCCACGCCTTCCGGGTCAAGGCCGGTCATCTTCCAGTCACCGGCATCAAGGCCGAGCAGCTTGGTTGCGTAGAGCTGGATCGCGTCGGCGTGGTCCTGGTTCATATGACCGACGACGTCGCTTTCCGCCGCGGCAAGGTCAGTATAGTCCGACGTATCGAACAACAGGTCCGGCGCGGCGATCCAGTGGATCATCCCGAACCCGGCGACGATATGGGCACGCTCGACCGTCATTTCGAACAGCCTGAAATCGGCGAAACCGAGATACATCTCGGCATCGGGGTGGCGGGCGACATACCGGGCGATCAGCGCTTCGTCCTTCGTCGGGGCCAGGCGTCCCATCACGGTGACCCGCGCGCCCGTCAACGGGCTGTCCAGACCTGTCGTCCCGTCGAATAGCAGGGACGCCCGCGCATCGCCACCCAGGTTCCTGGTGTGCTCGGCGAGGTCCGAGATCAGCAGCAGCGGCCGGGCGGCATGGTCGCAGGCAGTCATCACCAGCGAGCCGTATGGCCAGCTGTCACCGGGCATCGCGGTCGACAGAACGGCACGGTCACAGCTGCGGATCAGTCCGCGGGAGCGGCTTTCGGGGGAGGCTTCGGGGGCTACTTCGGGGGCGGATGTATGATCGGTCATGGGCGACGTTCCGATGAAGACGAGGTGAGGGACAATGATGAAGGAGGAAAATTTATCCGCAATATCTTAAGTTTTCACCAGTTTTCCACCGTAAATTCGGGGTGCCGGGGCCGTCACGGGTGGTCAACTTTCCTTGAAACGGATGGATTCATGCCCCATTTCCGCCGTAATTGCGGTGTACTCCATCACCATCGACCAAATAAGGCGCAATAATGCCCGTTCTGAAGCCTGTCCGGCTCTTCATGCTCGCCCTGTTACTCATCGCTTCTGCGACCGCGGTCTTCTGGCCGGGAACCGGCGCGGATGCTGCACATAATGTCATCTCCGCGCCCGCGGCCCGGACCGCCGCCATGGCGGGTGACGTGATCATTGTCGATGTCCGCTCGCCGCGGGAATGGCGCCAGACCGGCATCGCAACCGGGGCCAGGACGGTCACGATTCACAACCGCAACGGCACCAAGGGATTCATCACCGAAATGATGAAGGCGGTCGGCGGTGACAAATCGATGCCGATCGCCTTGATCTGTGCTGCCGGCGTGCGGTCGGCCCGTGCGCTGAAAATCCTCACTGCGGCGGGCTTTACCAAGATTCACAATGTATCCGAAGGCATGCTTGGCCGCCCGGATGCCGGCCCCGGCTGGCTCAAGCGCGGCTTGCCCGTTACCCATGCAGAATTGTTACCTCACCAGTCCGGAGTGTTAAGATGACCGTCATGACCGATACGATTATCCCCACCGATATCTCACCGGCAGCAGAAGCGCGTTCGACAATCGCGCTGGTTGACGACGACCGGAATATACTCGCGTCGGTGTCGATGACACTTGAAGCCGAGGGGTTCGACGTCCGGACCTATGTCGACGGCGATTCCGCGCTGCGCGGCCTGTCGGCGAAACCCGTCGACCTGGCGATCCTCGATATCAAGATGCCTCGCATGGACGGGATGGAACTGCTCAGCCGTCTGCGCCGCCAGACCAAAATGCCGGTTATTTTCCTGACGTCGAAGGATGACGAGGTCGACGAGATACTCGGTCTGCGGATGGGCGCGGACGATTATATCAAAAAGCCGTTTTCCCAGCGTCTGCTGATCGAGCGCATCCGTACCCTGCTGCGGCGCCGTGACCGCATGGCCGAGGAAGAAGACGGCGAAGACCCGGAACCGCCCGTCCTGCGCGGTGATCTGCGGCTGGACCTCGACCGGTTCGGTTGCACATGGCAAAACAGGCCGGTTGACCTTACGGTGACGGAATTCCTGATCCTGAAGGCGCTCGCGCAGCATCCCGGCCATGTGAAATCGCGCGATCAGCTTATGGACGCGGCCTATGGCGAATCTATCTATGTCGACGATCGGACGATTGACAGCCACATCAAGCGCCTGCGCAAGAAATTCCGCGCCACCGATCCCGAATTCTCGGAAATCGAAACCATGTACGGCATCGGCTACCGTTATCGCGAAGGCTAACCGCCCCATCGCGCCCCCGGCCGGGCCCGGCGGAAACCTGTAATGATCGGCCGCCTTCTATCGCCGCTGACACGGCGTATCCTGACCGTGAATATCCTGCCGCTGGCGATGCTGGTTGCGGGAATCCTGTATCTTGATGAATACCGCGAAGGCCTGGTCGTGGCCGAGCTTGCCGCGCTCGAAACCCAGGCGGAGATTTTTGCCGGCGCGTTGGGGGAAGGGGCGATCGGCACCAGGCCCGACGGTGCGCAGTTTATTCTGCCCAACGTGGCGCGGCCCATGCTGCGGCGGCTGACCGCGCCGACACGGACACGCGCCCGCGTCTTTGCCGCCGACGGGGCAGAGGTCGCCGATAGCCTGTTTCTGACCGGACAGGGTGGTGCTGTGCAGGTTGAAGCGCTGCCGCTACCCGATGACAGCGATATTCCGACCTCTGCCTTCAACGGGATCTACGATTTGTTTGTCACGCTGCTGCCGGCGGGCGAGAGGTTGCCGCTGTTTCCCGGCACGGTGCCGCTCAGGGCATCCGACCTGCCGATCGCGGCCATGGCGCTCGATGGCGATATCGGTACCGCGCGCTGGTCGCAGGAAGGCGGCGGTATGCAGCTTGGTGCCACGGCCCCGGTCCAGCGGTTTAAACAGGTGCTCGGCGCTGTCCTGCTGACGGCGAATTCAGACGATATCGACGCCGCCGTCCGGGCGGTCCGGTTCGATATCCTCAAGGTGTTTGCCGTCGTGCTCGGGTTGACCGTGATGCTGTCGTTGTATCTTGCCAGTGCGATCGCGCGGCCGGTGCGGCGGCTGGCGGCGGCGGCCGACCGTGTACGGCACGGGCACGGCGAAGCGGACGAAATCCCCGACTTCACGCGCCGCCGCGATGAGATTGGCGACCTGTCTGCATCGCTCCGCGATATGACCGAAGCGCTATGGCAGCGCATCGAGGCGAATGAAAGCTTCGCCGCCGATGTGGCCCATGAAATCAAAAATCCGCTGACCTCGCTCCGCAGTGCGGTCGAGACCGTCGCGCGGGTCGGCGACCCGGCTAAGCAGGCGGCGCTGATGGATATCATCCAGGACGACGTGAAGCGGCTCGATCGGCTGATTAGCGATATCTCGGATGCGTCGCGGCTCGACGCCGAACTTGCCCGCGCCGAGATGGAATCCGTCGATCTCGGCCGGTTACTGCCGGCCCTGGTCCAGGTCCATGAAATTGCGTTGGCCCAGGTTGACGAAGGCGGGACGCCCGATACCGGCACGCCGAGGCTGGTGTTTCGTGGCGGTGACGCCGATTGCGCCGTTTGGGGGATCGAGGGGCGGCTGGTGCAGGTCTTTCAGAACCTGATCAGCAATGCGCGATCTTTTACCCCACCGGGCGGCGAAATATCGCTCTCGGTGCGGCGCGACCGCAGCGACGTTGTGGTTCATGTCGATGATCAGGGCCCCGGTATTCCCGTCGACAGTCTGGATTCGATCTTCGAGCGATTTTATTCCGAGCGGCCGGAGGGAGAAAGCTTTGGCCGTCATTCCGGTCTTGGGCTCAGCATCTCGCGCCAGATTATCGAGGCGCATGGCGGTGCCATTCATGCCGAGAACATCCACGGTGAACAGGGCAAACGGCTCGGCGCGCGTTTCGTCGTGCGGCTGCCGGCAGCCGGATCGTGACGGCGTGTATGGTGACGGCGGGGGACACGATTCACGCCACCTGCGTCGCCTTCGGCGATATCGGGATATTGCTTCGTGGGCCGTCGGGTGCGGGAAAATCCGATCTGGCGCTTCGACTGATAGAGGCCGGGGCAGATCTTGTCGCCGATGACCGGGTACGGCTGATGACCGCGCAGGGTGGTTTGCGCGCGGCCCCGCCGGATGAGCTTGCCGGCCTGCTGGAGGTGCGCGGCATTGGGCCGGTCCGGTTGCCAAACGTATCCGGGGTATCCATTTGCCTGGTAGCGGATCTCGTCCGGTCCGGAATGCCTGAGCGATTGCCCGCTGACGACTGGGTTGAGTGTTCGGGTGTGTGTATTCGCCGGGTTGATGTCGCGCCTTTTGAACAGACAGCGGTTGCGAAATTGCGCATCGCCGCTTATGACGCGTCAGGACGAACCGACCCTGTAACCGGGGCCCGCCGCCACGATGGGGGCCGCCACGAGAAGGATAGACCGGTAAATGACAGAGACGCCGGATAGCCAGCAATCGACGCAAACGGGAATTACGCCGGACGCAGATTCTGCAATACCGGTGGTGATTGTAACCGGGATGTCCGGCGCCGGAAGATCCACCGCGCTGAAGGCGTTGGAGGATCTCGGTTATGAAGCGGTCGACAATTTGCCTTTGTCGCTGCTGTCGAGCCTGCTTACACCGGGCACAGGTGGCGGCCGGCCGCTTGCCATCGGGGTCGATGCGCGGACCCGTGATTTCGGCGCGGCACCGTTTCTTGAAGAGCTCGATGGTCTCATCAAGATGGAGGCTTTCCGGGTTCGCCTGCTTTTCCTCGACTGCGATTCCGAAGTCCTGCAACGTCGTTTTTCGGAAACCCGGCGGCGTCACCCGGTTACGCCCGATCGCCGTGTAACCGACGGGATCGCCCATGAACGCATCCTGCTCGCGCCGCTCCGTGAGCGTGCCGATGAGGTGATCGACACCACCGACATGGCGATCGGCGAATTGAAGCGGTTACTGGATTCGAATTACGCGCTTGAGCGTGCGCCGGGGCTGGCGGTGTTCGTGACGTCTTTTGCGTATCGTCATGGGCTGCCGCATGAAGCCGATCTCGTGTTTGACGTGCGCTTCCTGCAGAACCCGCATTATGTCGACGCGCTGCGCCCGCAAAGCGGGCTTGATAAACCGGTTGGCGATTTTATCGAGCAGGACCCGGATCTTGAAGATTATTTCCGGCACCTGACCGAGCTGCTGGAGCCGCTGCTGCCCCGCTTCGATGCCGAGGGTAAAAGTTATCTGACGATTGCCGTCGGCTGCACAGGGGGCAAGCACCGCTCGGTGTATACGGCTGAACGGCTCGGCGCGTGGCTGGCAGCAAAGGGTGAGCGGGTCAGCGTTAATCACCGCGATCTGAAACAGGATGGGGCAGCAAAATGATCGGACTGGTAATTGTCACCCATGGCCGGCTTGCCGACGAATTCGTCTCCGCAATGGAACATGTTGTTGGCCCGCAGAAGCTGGTTGAGACGGTGTGTATCGGCCCGGATGATAATATGGAAACCCGCCGTCAGGACATTATCGCGGCGGTTGCTGCAGCCGAAATGGGCGATGGCGTTATCGTGCTGACGGATATGTTCGGTGGCACGCCGTCGAATCTGGCGATCTCGATTCTGGAAGAAGCGAATATAGAGGTGATCGCCGGCGTCAACCTGCCGCTGCTGGTCAAGCTGGCGAGCGTGCGAAAATCTGCCGACATGTCGGCGGCCGTGACCGAGGCGTGCGACGCCGGGCGCAAATATATAAAACTTGCCTCCAACGTGCTCGACGTTTCCACCGGCTGAGTGGGAACGCACGAGACGCTGCCATGGCCCAGCAAACATTGAAAATTGTTAACGAGCGGGGCCTGCACGCACGCGCGGCCGCCAAGTTCACCACGATTGCCGAAGAATTCGAGGCCGAGATCACGGTGTCCAACGGCCGCGAATCCGTTGGTGGCCGGTCGATCATGGGGCTGTTGCTGCTCGGTGCCGCGCAGGGGACCGAGATTACAGTGACATCAGAAGGTGCGGATGCAGACGCGGCGATGGAGGCGATCGCCGCGCTGGTGACCGACGGGTTCGGCGAGGACCGCGACGAGACGGCTTAGAGCGCGGCGTCAGATCACCGGATCAAACCGCCGGGTCAGACCGTCGTTTCTTCCCGTGTTTCCTGATGCCAGACCAGTAACCGCCGCCGGATGTATTCCATCGCCCTGATAACGCAAAAGCCGACAATCCCGATTTCGACAATACCGGCAAAGACGCCGGGCGAATCAACATAGCGCGCGCTGCGGAGCATTGAATCGCCGAGACCCTGTCCGCCCATGATCATTTCGGTGATCAGAACGACAATCAGGCAGATTGGCAGGGCGATCTGCAGACCGGTCAGGATTTGCGGCATGGCCGCCGGCAGGATTACCTCGCGCAGGATTTGGCGCCGGCTTGCCCCAAGGCTCTGGGCCGACCAGATCAGCTCCTTTTCGATCGATTGCGTCGCCGCCCAGGTCGCAATGATTATCTGGAACGATGCCGAAAAGGCGACCATCAGAATTTTCGAAAGATCGAATAACCCGAACCACAGCATAAAGACCGGCAGCAGAGCGATCTTCGGCATGGGCAGGCCGATCGATATCAGCGGATCGAAAAACCAGCGCATCGTCGCATTGCGCGAAATAAGGATGCCGATCGACACACCAACGATGGCGGCGAGCGCGAACGCCACCAATGTCCGATACAGCGTGATTGCAATATCCATCGGCAACTGACCTGACGCAAAATCGGTCGCAATGCGGACAATCACCACCGACAGCGGCGGCAACAGAAAAGCGATGACGAGTTCCAGCCGGGATGCGAGTTCCCAGGCGATCAGCAGCAGGCCGATGGTCAGGTAGGGCCCGAAGGTCTCGAAGGCACGCCGGGCCGAATGGCCGGTGGTGCCAGGAGTGTCGTTCCCGAGGGTGCGTGCCATCGCTTATTCCCGCCAGGCCAGAATGCGGCGGGTCAGGGCGACGTATCCCCGGTCTGCAAAAAACCCGATGGCCGAGATCGTGACAACGCCCGCGAACATGCCCGCGTAATCGCCGCCCTCGCCCAGAATGTCGATCAGGTAGCCGATCCCGTTATTGGCGATGATCAGTTCGCCCGACACCAGCAGGATAAACGCAAGGGCCAGCGAAATCCGGATGCCGCTGAGAATTTCGGGCATCGCCGCGGGGACGACGACCTGCCAGAGAACCTCTCGTTCGCGGGCGCCCATGCTGCGGGCCGACCAGATCAGGACCTGATCGACGCCGCGCGCCGCGTTGAACGCGCTCAGGACTACAGGCAACAGGCAGCCGATAAAGATAAGGGTGATTTTCGAATTGTCGCCAAGCCCGATCCACATGATCGTCAGCGGGATGAGCGCCGATTTTGGCATCGGGTAGAGACAGCGCAGCAACGGGTTGATTAGGATATGGACCGGCCGGTACCACGCCATCAGCACGCCGGCCAGGACACCGACGATGACCGCGCAGGCGAATCCGGTGGCGCCCCTGTACAGCGATTGCGCGGTATGCTCCCACAGACCTTCATCGGCCAGGCGGGAAAACGCCGTGATAACATCGCTGAACGGCGGTAGTGCAAATTCCGATACCAGGCCGAGCCGCGATACGGCTTCCCAAACGACGGCAAGCAGCAATAACGGGGTAAAACGCCAGAGGGTGTGTATCAGACGCACAGACCTATCCGGCCCTGGCGGAATCGGCGACGATCGCTTCTTCGCGCACCAGATCCCAGATTTCGTCTACCCGGTCGAGGAAGGGTCGGGACTTGGCGATTTCCGCGTTCATGCCGCCCTCGAAACGGGTATCGATGATTTTCTTCACACGGCCGGGCCGGGCGGTCATCACGACGACCCGGTCCGCAAGCAGCACCGCCTCGCGCACGTCATGGGTGACGAATACAACGGTTGTGGGTGACCGGTTCCAGATCGCCAGCAGTTCTTCCTGCATCAGACTTCGCGTCTGGGCGTCAAGCGCGCCGAAAGGCTCATCCATCAGCAGGGTATCCGGGTTGATGGCCAGCGTGCGCGCAATCGCGACCCGTTGCTTCATGCCGCCCGACAGTTGCGATGGATAACTGTCCTCGAACCCGGTCAGATGCACCATGTCGATAAAATGACGGGCGGTCCGTTCGCGTTCGTCTTTGGGCAGGCGCTGCTTTTCAAGACCGTACAGAATATTCTGGCGGACGGTCTTCCAGGGGAACAGGGCAAAGTTTTGGAACACGATACCGCGGTCGGGCCCCGGGCCTGTAATATCGCGCCCGCCCACCGAGATACCGCCCTGCTGCAGCGGCATAAAGCCGCCCAGCAGGTACAGCAGTGTCGACTTGCCGCATCCTGACGGCCCGAGAATCGCCACGAATTCGCGGTCGTTGATTTCAAGGTCGATATTGTCGAGCGCCAATACAGGCCGGCCGCGGGCCGGCCTGTATTCGTGACAGACCGATCTGATTGAAATGCCGCCCGAGGAAGGTGTTTCCGCGGGCGGCGTCCGTGACGTCATTTGTTTGCGCGGGCCGCGGCCTCCTGCGCGATAGACAGATCGATATAGTTTTTGACCGCAATGCTTTCCTTAAGAACGCCGAGGCGCACAAGGTCGTCCACGTTTTTCTGCATCCGGGCGACATTCACCAACGCATTGGGCTCGCGGTAGTTATCTGTCTTGGTGAAGGCCCATGAGGCATAATTCTTCGCCGGACGTTTGGTGACCTTGGACAGGGTTGCAAGAACCTCTTCGCGGCTTTTCGGGTCGTACAGCCATGTGCGGAAGCGGATATGGTCGGCCATGAAATCGACCAGTGCGGCGCGGTTCTTCTTGACCCAGTCTGCGCGTCCGATCCATTGCAGGGTTTCTGTCGCCCCCAGCGCATCGCGCATATTGAACATGTATTTGACGCCGCCTTTCTTTTTGGCGATCAGATTGAATGGTGTAAGCAGCGGCGCGAGGTCGACTCGTTTTGACTGAAGTGCGGGCAGCATTGCCGAGAACCGAACCTCCACGACCTGATAATCGCGTCCGACCTTCCAGCCCAGACGACCGAACTGGGCCTGCACGGCGGCATCGATGGAACTGCCCAAAGCGTTGACGGCGATGATCTTGCCTTTGAGGTCTTCAAGTTTCGTGATTTCGCCGTCGCGGGCATAAAACTCCGACGAGCCGTAGCCATCGACGCCGCCCGACATCACCTGGCCGATGACCTTCAGGTCCAGCTTGGCGCGTTTCACGCCGCGGACAAGCGCCTGAATGCTCATGCCGCCAAGATCGATCTCTCCGGCGGCAATGCCCTGCAGCGCAGGACCGCTGCCGCGCATGCGCACGGGCTCGACGACGTAACTTTTGCCGTAATTTTTGTAGATGCCTTTCGGCGCCAGCGGAATCAGCGGGGTGATATGGGCGGGTGCGACCGACCACTGGATGCGTATTTTCACGGGTTCAGCGCCAGCGGTCAGGGAAACCGTGACGGCCGCCACGGCGGCGGCGAGTCCGGGGATGATCTTTCTGGTTAGCGAGTTTCGGCTGGTCATGTGACGTTTCCTCCAATTATCCGCGGCGTGTTCAGCGTTTGTTATGCTGGGCCGCGGGATGCGATTTATTTTATTTTTTTACGCGCTCACGAAGTGTGTTCACTACGCAGACTGGTAGGTCGGGTGACGTCGTTCCGATCTTGTTTAGAGCTTGCCCTCCCGTGCCATGCGGCGAACTTCTTCACGGTCGAGCAGAACAGAATCCGGGACGCCGGATTCGTATAGTTCGACCATCTTGTCCGCATCGAAATTGCCTTCCGACATTTCGCCGAAATCCTCGGTGAACTGGTAGAAACGTTTGTAATCCTGGGTTTCCTGTGCCGAAAAATTATCGAGCATCGTTTCGACCTCGTTGCCGTCCGGGTCCTTGTAATAGAAGGAGGTCGAATTGCCGTGATTTACGGTCCAGTGCGGCGCCGGATGACCGGCGGCTTTGAGCGTTTTGTATATATAGATGAGCTCGCCCAGGCTGCTATAGGCGAACGCGATATGGGACAGCCCGACAGGTTGGTCGGGTTTCGCGCCCCATCCCGGCCGTTTTATCACGACCACCCGGTGGTCGTGATCGTCATAGGTGATGAAGGTCAGGCTCATCCTGTCTTCGTGATTGTTCACGTTTGTGACTTCGCCATTGAAGATCATCTGGTAGAATTCGACCATCGCATCGTAGTTTTCGTCCGAGAAAATATGGACGTGATGCATCTCGCGCGGGGACGGCATTTTCTTTACCGCGCCCGGCGGGTCTACTTGATGTGGTGCGATTGGTTTAAGTGTGTAAGCGTCTGATGCCTTGGTCGCCACGGCTCAAATCCTCCACTTTTATTTCTTATTCAAACTATTCTGACATGGTCGCGGCAAGATTGTCCATCACGACGATGAACGACGATCCTTGATTTATTAACCAATCGACTGCTATACCCCACCCAAATCCTACTAGTTTGATTTTTAAAACGAGTGGGACGAATGGTGGGACGAGACCACCCAGAATTTTTGTTTATCCGAAATTGGAGCGAACCGATGAGCGCCGAAAACGATTATAAAATTGCCGATATGTCCCTGGCCGACTGGGGCCGCAAGGAAATCGCCATTGCCGAAACCGAAATGCCGGGCCTGATGGCGCTGCGCGATGAATTCGGTGCTGCACAGCCGCTGAAAGGTGCGCGCATCGTCGGCTGCCTGCATATGACGATCCAGACCGCGGTTCTGATTGAAACACTGACCGCGCTCGGCGCGACGGTGCGTTGGAGCTCGTGCAACATCTTCTCGACGCAGGATCAGGCGGCAGCCGCGGTTGCCGCCGTCGGCGTGCCGGTTTTTGCCTGGAAGGGTGAGACCGACGAAGAATTCTGGTGGTGCATTGAACAGACCGTCAAAGGCCCCGACGGCTGGACGCCGAACCTCATCCTTGACGATGGCGGCGATCTGACTCAGATCATGCACGAAAAATATCCGGAAATGCTGAAGGATATTAAAGGCCTGTCCGAAGAAACCACGACCGGCGTGCATCGTCTGTACGACATGATGAAAAAGGGCGAATTGCTGGTCCCGGCGATCAACGTCAACGATTCCGTGACCAAGTCCAAGTTCGACAATCTCTATGGCTGCCGCGAAAGCCTGGTCGACGGCATCAAGCGGGCGACCGACGTGATGGTTGCCGGCAAAATCGGCGTCGTCGCCGGTTTCGGCGATGTCGGCAAGGGGTCGGCTGCGAGCCTGCGCAACCAGGGCGCGCGCGTTCTGGTCACCGAAATCGATCCGATCTGCGCGCTGCAGGCGGCGATGGAAGGCTATGAAGTCGTGACCATGGAAGATGCCGCGCCGATCGGCGACATCTTCGTCACCACGACCGGTAATATCGATGTGATCACACTCGACCACATGCGGGAAATGAAAGACCGGGCCATCGTCTGCAATATCGGTCATTTCGACAGCGAAATTCAGATCGAATCCCTGCGCAACTTCAAGTGGGACAACGTGAAGCCGCAGGTCGACGAGGTCGAATTCCCCGACGGCAAAAGGCTGATCGTTCTCGCCGAGGGCCGGTTGGTCAATCTCGGCTGTGGCACGGGTCATCCGAGCTTCGTGATGAGCGCGTCGTTCACCAACCAGGTGATGGCGCAGCTCGAGCTTTGGGAAAACAGCGCGAACTACAAGAACGAGGTTTACGTTCTGCCCAAGCATCTGGACGAGAAAGTTGCAGCGCTTCATCTCGCACGACTCGGCGTTAAGCTGACCACGCTGTCGACCGAACAGGCAGATTATCTCGGCCTCGATTCCGCCGGACCTTACAAGCCGGATCATTACAGGTATTAATGTCGCGTTAACCATTCGGGGCCATCTATTATGGCTTCGATAACGCACATACTGTAGCGGGCGCGGTTGCGACGATTCCGGGGAGATTAATCCCTGATCGTCGCGGCGGGTCCGGGGGAACAGGCTCGGAGAAAAATGCGTCCGACGCCCATATTGTCACACTTCCGCCCAGCCCTCGCGCTGGGCGTGGGTGCTTTACCGCTTCTGCCGACGGTCGTTCAGGCTGCCGGCGGTTCAGCTGTCGGTGACCCGGGTCTCGACGGCGCGACGATTGTCGCAGCGGTCTGCTTTTTTCTCACGCCGTTTCTGATTTTTGCGACCGTGTATTTTCGCCGCAAATTTCGCGATGCTGACATGCGCGCCGCCGACCTGGCGCTGCGTCTCGAACGCGAGCAGGCGCTGCTCGACAGTGCTCCCCAGGCGATCGTCTGCTGGGATACCGGGACCGGCGAGCAAAAGATTTCCGAGGCGGCCTCCCGGTTGATTGGCTGCGATCAGGCCGATGTCCTGAACGGCGAGCGGGTTGCGGAAATTGTTGCTCCCGACAGCCGGGCGAATGTCCGGTCTGCGATAGACCATCTCATAGAATCCGGTAAACCGTTCGATGAGGTTGTGCCCGGGCTGTCGGAACGGCGCTATGCGTTCCGCGGGCGCGCAGTGGGCGAGGGGGATAGCGGTCACCTTGCGGTTCTCTGGCTACGTGACGACAGCGCTGCCGCTGCCGAGACGGCGGCGGCTCAGCACATCGGCGACGGTTACCGGAAACTGCTCGATTCTTTCCCCTTTCCGGTGTGGCGGCGATTGCGGTCGCTGGATTTGGACTATGTTAACCCTGCCTATCGCGATGCGGTCGAAGCGGCGTCCGATGCCGATTCTGCGGCTCTTTCCGAATTGGCCGCGAGCTCAGTGGCGCAGAATGGCCGGGCTCTTGCCGCCCAGGCCGCAGAAACGCGTAATCGCCAGACCGAGACCCATCACATTGTTGCCGCCGGTGCGCGGCGGCTGATGGAACTGACCGAGGCACCTATTGGTGCCGATGGCGCCATTGGTGGTTTTGCCATCGACCGCACTGAAGCCCAGGAGGTCAGAACCGAGCTTGCCCGTCATATAGAGAACCACCAGCAGGTTCTTCATAACCTCGGCACGGCAATCGCCATTTTTGGCGCTGACCGCCGGCTCGAATTTTTCAATACGGCTTATGTGAAACTGTGGGAGGCCGATGAGGTCTTCCTGCAAAGCCGGCCGAAGATCGGCGAGCTTCTAGAAGAGTTTCGCGAGGCGCGCAAAATCCCGGAGCAGGCGAATTTCCCGCAATTCAAGGCTGCCCGGAACGCCATGTTTACGTCGCTGCTGGAGCCGCTGGAGGAACTGGAACACCTTCCCGATGGTAAAACGCTGCGGGTGGTGATTACGCCGCATCCGCTCGGCGGCGTGCTGTTCACCTGGGAAGATGTGACGGCATCGCTCGCGCTGGAGCGGTCTTACAACACACTGATCGCGGTTCAGAAAGAGACCCTCGATAACCTCTATGAAGCGGTTGCGGTTATCGGCGGCGATGGACGCCTCCAGCTCAGTAATCCCGCGTTTGGCAGGGTCTGGCAGCTCGGCGATGACGAACTTGCCGCGGCGCCGCATATCTCTGAACTGGTCGAGTGGATGCGCGAATTTCTCGATCATGGGGACTGGGAAACCAGCAAGGCCGATCACATCAATCTGCTGACCGACCGTGAAGGTCAGTCGGGCCGGCTTGAGCGTGCCGACGGATCGGTGGTCGATTTCGCGACCGTTGCGTTGCCCGATGGGGCCATGCTGCTGTCTTATGTCGACGTATCCGACTCGCACCGGGTCGAACAGTTCCTGCGCGAACGCAACGAAGCGCTGGAAACCGCAGACCGGCTGAAATCCGAATTTATCGCTAATGTGTCCTATGAGCTTCGCACGCCGCTGAACACGATTGTCGGCTTCTCGGAGATTCTGACCGGCGAATATTTCGGCGATCTTAACGAGCGTCAGACGGAATACGGCAAGGGCATTTATGAATCGTCACAGCGCCTTTTGTCACTGATCGATGACATCCTGGATCTCGCGACGATCGAATCCGGTCATATGTCGCTGGAGTTGGAGACCGTCGATGTGCATGTGCTGCTGGACAGTGTCCTCGGCCTGACGCGCGAGCGGGTCCTGCGCAAAAGCCTCAAGCTCGATTTCGACTGCCCGGAAGATATCGGCCTGATTCTCGCCGACGAACGCCGCCTGAAGCAGGCATTGTTCAATATCCTCAGCAATTCCGTGAAATTCACGCCGGAAGAAGGCGAAATAACGGTTTCGGCGCGCCGCGTTGAAGACAATATCATCATCACCTTTACCGATACCGGCATCGGCATCCCCGAAGAGGATCAGGCGCGTATATTTGGCCGGTTCGAACGCGGCGATCAGCCCGGAGCCCGCCGGACCGGTGTCGGGCTGGGCCTGTCGCTCGTCCAGAGCTTTATCAAGCTTCATGGCGGTGATGTGGAACTTGAATCCGCGCCCGGGGTCGGCACCAAGGTTGTCTGTCGTCTGCCTGCCCGCCGGGCGGAGGAAGAGCGTCCCAGGGCCGTATCGTTCGACTGACGCCACGGTGTTAAGTCTCGCCGGCAATTCTTCCCGGCAAATCTTCCGCGCAAACCTTCGGCTGACCCGTTGCGGGGAATCGTCGGCAGGGATAAACCATCCCTATGGTCGCTCTCCAATCCGCTCCCCAGGTACAAACGATCCCGCTGGCCGATCCGGCAGCGACAGAGGCGCTTGCGGCGGCATATGCTGCCCGGCTGGTCCCAGGAGATGTCATTGCCCTGACCGGAGACCTCGGAGCGGGCAAGACGGTTTTTGCCCGCTCCCTGATACGCTCCCTCGGCCGTGCGGCGGGCATTGATATCGAGCATGTGCCCAGTCCGACCTTCACGCTGGTGCAGCTATACGATATGGCGGAATTCACGCTCCATCATTTCGATCTTTATCGTCTGGAAGCGCCCGAAGAGGCCTGGGAAATCGGTATAGAGGATGCGTTTGCCGGCGGCGTGTCGGTGATTGAATGGGCGGAGCGGATAGAGCATCTGCTGCCGCCGCATCATATCCATATCGATCTCGCCTTCGGGTCGGATGAGACCGCGCGGATCGCGACCGTCACGGGTCTGGAAAACAGGCCGGAGACGACATGACCCGCGCCGCACAGATAGAGGATTTTCTTGCCTCCGCCGGCTGGCCCGGTGCCGATCATGTCACGCTTGCCGAAGATGCTTCGTTTCGCCGCTACGAACGCGTGACCCGGCCGGGCGAACGTGCCGTTCTGATGGATGCCCCGCCGGACCGCGAAGATGTGCGTCCATTCATGAAGATTGCCAAACAGCTGTCGGCTCTGGGGTTCAGCGCGCCGCGACTCCTGGCCGAAGATGTCGGCGCGGGCTTTTTGCTGCTCGAAGATATGGGCGATGCCACGTTCAGCCGCCTGATGGATGCGGGCGAGGCAGCGGCGCCGCTTTATTCACTCGCGACCGATGTTCTGATCGATCTGCACGGAACGCCGGCTGTCAATGTCGTACCGCCAGGAACGCCGGTCTACGATGACGCCTTGATGCTGACCGAGGCGATGTTGCTGACTGAGTGGTATCTGCCCGCGGTGGCGGGGGAAGAGACACAAGGTTCGGCGGAGGCTGCTTATCGTGCGGTCTGGGCGGACCTGTTGCCATTGGCGCGCCATGTGCCGGATACGCTGGTGCTGCGGGATTTTCACGTCGATAACCTGATGCGGATTGCCGGGCGTGACGGTACCGCTGCCTGCGGGCTGCTCGATTTTCAGGACGCCGTGGAGGGGCCGGTGAGCTACGATTTTATCTCTCTGGTCGAAGACGCACGCCGTGATGTGGATGACGGCCTCCGTGCCGGGATGCGCGCGCGCTACCTTGCTGCGTTTCCGGCACTGGACCCGGCGGCGTTCGATCTCTCCTGCGTCATTCTCGGCGCGCAGCGGCACTGCAAGGTGCTCGGCATTTTTACCCGGTTGCGCGACCGTGACGGCAAGGACGATTATCTGCACCATGTGCCGCGTCTGTGGCGCCTGCTCGAACGCGCAGCCGAACACCCTTCCCTGGCGCCGCTGAAATCCTGGCTGGATACCCACATACCGGCGCGCATGCGCATCGCGCCGCCCGCGCGGGGAGAAATCTGATGGCCGTATATACCTCGGCGGGCCGCCCGGATTTCGTGCCTGCCTGCGCCATGGTGCTGGCCGCCGGTCTTGGCCTGCGCATGCGGCCGCTGACCCAGAACGTGCCGAAACCGCTTCTCGAAGTGGGTGGTGCTACCATGCTCGATCACGCACTCGACCGGCTCGAAGATGCGGGGGTGAGTGATGTGGTGGTCAATACCCATTGGCTGCCGGAGAAGATCGAAGCACATCTGGAACGCCGCGCGACACCGTCGATTGTGATCTCGCGCGAAGACGAGTTGCTGGAAACCGGCGGTGGCATTGCGAAAGCGCTGCCCCATCTGGGCGATGCGCCGTTTTATGCAGCGAATGCCGACATCGTCTGGCGCGATGGGCCGACCCAGGCACTGCATCGCCTGGCCGCCGCGTGGAATGACGGAGAAATGGACGCGCTTCTGTTGCTTGCATCGACGGTCCGTTCAACGGGCTATGACGGGCACGGAGATTTTCTGATGGATCCGGTCGGGTTGCTCGAGCGACGGCCTGAACGTGTCATCGCGCCTTATGTCTTTACCGGCGTTCAGATCCTGCACCCGCGTCTGTTTGCAGATGCGCCCGAAGGCGCCTTTTCGATGAACGTGCTCTACGACCGCGCGCTCGAAGCGGGTCGCCTGTTCGGGATCGTCCATGATGGCGACTGGTATCACGTCGGCACGCCGCCTGCGATTGAGGAGGCGGATGCCGAAATTCTCGAACGCGAAGGCTCCCGCGTCCGTCTGTTGTTCTGAGGGGTCGCTGCAGTGTCTGGCGATCTACACAAAAGCGTCTATTCCATCGCCGCCGGGACGGCGTTCGTCGATGCGCTGGCGGTGGGTATTCTCGACCGCTTCGGTGGCGATCCGGCGGGGCTTGCCGATATCCGCGTCCTGTTGCCGACGCGCCGTGCCTGCCGGGCACTGGGGGAGGCGTTTTTGCGGGCGACCGATGGCAAGCCGGCATTGCTGCCGGCGATGACGCCAATCGGCGATATAGATGAGGATGAGATAGGCTTCCTCGCGTCGGAGGAACCGGGCCTGTCGGGTATGGCCGAATTGCCGCCCGCGATGCCGGCATTGCGCCGTCAGTTACTGCTGTCGCGGATGATCATGGCGCAGGACAACACCATGTCGGCGGCCCATGCGGCGCGGCTCGCCAATGAGCTCGCCCGGCTGATTGACGAAGTACAGACCGAGCGTCTGAGTTTTTCCGATCTGGAAAACATCGTGCCTGAACGGTTCTCTCAGCACTGGCAGGAAACCCTCGTCTTTCTGCAGATCGTAACGGAGCACTGGCCGGCGATCCTTGCCGAGCATGGATGTCTCGATGCCGCGGACCGGCGCAACCGGCTGATCGAGGCACAGATCGCGCTCTGGCAGGAAGCACCGCCGAGCGGTCCCGTTATCGCGGCCGGGTCCACGGGCAGCATCCCTGCGACGGCGGACCTGCTGGCCTGTGTCGCCGGGCTGGATACCGGCCTCCTGATCCTGCCCGGCTTGGATAAAACGCTTGATGAGGACAGTCTGGCTGCACTCGGTCCGTCCCACCCGCAATACGGGATGGCGCGGTTGCTCGGGCGGATAGGCCTGGACGTAGAAGATGTCGCGGACTGGCGCGATGCGTCGGAGAACGAAAATCCGCGGATCGATACGGTGAACGGGGCCCTGCGGCCGCCCGCCACGGCAGCCGCCGTTTCGCTTCCCCATGATATCGGGGCGGCGTTTTCCGGTGTGCGCCGGATCGACTGTCCCGGCCCGCAGGCCGAGGCCCTGGCGATTGCGCTGATGCTGCGTGAAGCGCTGGAAGACGAGGCGCGGACGGCCGCGCTGATCACGCCCGACCGGCGCCTGGCCCGGCGAGTGGCCGCCGAACTGCGGCGCTGGGACATCGATATTGACGATTCCGGCGGCACCCCGCTTGCCGACACATTGCCAGGCGTGTTTCTGCGTCTGACGGCGGATGTGGTCGCCGCCGATGCCGCGCCCGTCCCGTTACTGGCCGTGCTCAAACACCCGCTGGCAGCCGGCGGGCTGGACCCCGCATCGTTCCGAGACCGGGTGCGGGAGATGGAACTGACCGTCCTGCGCGGGCCCCGCCCGATCCCGGGATTTACCGGGTTGCGGGATGCGCTGCGCCATATCGAACCCGAAGCCGGGGTGGCGCTCTGGGCGGAAGATCTGGAAGAAATCGCCCGCCCGTTTGCCGATCTGATGCGCCAGGGGCGGGTAGACCCCGGCGCCCTGTTGGACGCCCATATCACCTTTGCTGAGAAGCTCGCGGCATCGAACTCCGAGACAGGCGTGGAGCGTCTCTGGGCGGGCGAAGCGGGGGAGAACGCGGCGACCCTGATCAACGACCTGCGCGCGGCTCTGGAAACACTGCCGCCGCTTGCCGGCCGTGAATGGCCTGCTCTGCTCGATGCGCTGATGGCGGGCGTCGTGGTGCGGCCGCTTTACGGGCGCCATCCCCGCTTGAGCATCTGGGGTCTGCTGGAAGCCCGGCTGCAACAGGCGGACCTGATGATTCTCGGCGGCCTGAACGAAGCGGTGTGGCCGCCCGACCCACCTGCCGACCCGTGGATGAGCCGGCCGATGCGCGCGGCCTTCGGGCTTGCACCGCCGGAACGCCGGATCGGTCTGACAGCCCATGATTTCGTGCAGGGGTTCGCCGCACCCGATGTCGTGCTGACCCGCTCGACCCGGATTGACGGGTCGCCCACGGTGCCGGCGCGCTGGCTGACGAGGCTCGAAACGCTGCTCTCGGCGAATGAGTCCGGCGCTGGGATTCTCGATGGCTGGCAGGCTGATCAGGCGCGGTGGATGCAGTGGCAGGGTGAAATAGATTCCCGCCGGCCACCGGTTCAGATTCGCGCACCCGCACCGCAGCCGCCGGTCGCGGCACGGCCCGACCGCCTGTCGGTGACCGAGGTTGAAACGCTCATTCGCGATCCTTACGCGATATACGCAAAAAGAATCCTCGGGTTACGTGCGCTTGAGGTGATCGATGCCGACCCTGGCGCGGCAGATCGCGGCTCAATCATCCATAATGCCATCGACCGATTTCTGGGCGAGATCGCGGGGGACCTGCCGCCGGATGCGCTGGACACATTATTGCGTATCGGCGCCGAGGAATTTTCCCCCTGGCTCGACCGGCCGGGCATACGGGCATTCTGGTGGCCGCGGTTCGAGCGCATCGCCGAATGGATCGTCGCGCGTGAGGCGGAACGCAGCCCCGACGTTGTCCGGCGCTTCACCGAGATCGACGGCCTGCTGGAACTGACCGATCGCGCCCGTCCATTCTCCATACGCGCCCGCGCCGACCGGATCGATCTGCTCTCCGGCGGCGGGTATGAGGTCATCGATTACAAGACCGGCGCCGTGCCGTCGAAAAAGGATGTCATGGCCGGGCTGTCGCCGCAGCTGTCGCTCGAAGCGGCGATGATCCGCGAAGGGGCGTTCGCCGATATCGATCCGGGTGAGGTCGCGGCGCTGACCTACTGGAAACTGTCTGGCGGCGATCCGGCAGGCAAAATAAGTGCGGCGGGTGACAAGCCGGATGAACTGGCCGAACAGGCGCTCGTCGGGCTGACTGCCCTGCTGGATTATTATGACGATCCGGCGACCGTTTATCTGGCCCGTCCCGATGCCGATATTGCGCCGCGCTATTCGGACTTCGACCATCTGGAACGGGTGCAGGAATGGGCTGCGGCGGGGGGTGGCGAATGACCGAGATACCCCCTGACGAGATCCCGGTTGGCCCCGATGAGAATGGCCCGGGCGAGATCGTCAAATATGTCAATCAGACCATCGCCGCGACGCCGACCGCATCGGTCTGGGTGTCTGCGTCCGCTGGGTCCGGAAAGACCAAGGTGCTGGCGGACCGGGTGCTCCGCCTCCTTCTGTCGGGCACCGATGCCGGGAAAATCCTCTGCCTGACGTTTACGCGCGCGGCGGCCGCCGAAATGCAGAACCGCATCCGCCGCCTGCTCGGCGAATGGGCGGTGATGGAAGACGAGGCGCTGACCTCCGCCATTGTCGCCCTGACAGGTGCGGCGCCGGACGATGCCGCCCGCGCGCTGGCGCGCAGATTATTCGCGCAGGTGCTGGATGCGCCGGGCGGGCTCAAGATCCAGACCATTCATGCGTTTTGTGAATCGCTGCTGGGCCGCTTCCCGATAGAAGCGGGGCTCGCACCGCATTTCGAAGTGATGGACGAACGCACCGCCGCCGAAGTGCTCGAAGCCGCGCGGGACGACATTCTGATAAGCGCCCGCGAAGGGGATGACGATGCGTTGGCCGATGCGCTCAGCACCGTTACCGGCTGGGTCCATGAGGACGAGTTCGCCGGGCTGATGATGGAAATCGCCTCGAGCCGTGGCCGCCTGCGGCGTCTGATCGATGCGCATGGCAGTGCTGCCCAGGCGATGGACGCCGCCCGCGCACTGCTCGATGTTGCGGCGGGTGAGACTATTGATGCGCTGGTTGTCGCGGCGTCCGATGATGCCGTGGTCGATCTGCTCGGCCTGCGCGAAGCGGTCACCGCGCTGATCGCAGGCGGCAAGCAGGACAAGGAAAAAGCCGGGCGTATCACCCCCTGGCTGGCCGCATCGGTGGCAGACCGCGCCGCCGGGTTCGACGATTACGCGCTCGCCTTTCTGACCGGCACCGGCACGATCCGCGCAGCGCTCGCCAGCAAGGCCACCTGCGCGGCGATGCCGGAAATACCGGACGTGATGGGCACCGAAGCGTCGCGGGTGCTCGCCGTGTTCGAGAAACGCCGCGCGATCCTGACAGCCGAGGCGACGGCAGCGATTGTGACCATCGCAACCGCGCTGATCGACCGCTACGAAGATCATAAGCGCCGCAACGCGTTGCTCGATTATGACGATCTGATCCTGCGCGCCCGCGCCCTTGTCGAACGTGCCGCCCCCTGGGTGCTTTACAAGCTCGACGGCGGCATCGATCACGTGCTGATCGACGAGGCGCAGGACAGTAATGCCGATCAGTGGGCGGTAGTCCGCGCCATTGCAGACGAATTTCATGCCGGCGAGGGCGCGCAAGGCAGCGCCCGGACGGTCTTTGCGGTGGGCGACGAAAAACAATCGATCTTCAGCTTCCAGGGGGCTGCGCCCCACGAATTCGCGACCATGAGCAACTATTTCGAAGAACGCACCCGTGCCGCCGGTCAGGAATGGCACCGGGTGCCGCTGGATGTTTCTTTCCGCTCTGCGTCTGCGGTGCTGCAGTCGGTCGATGCCGTATTCTCCGACGATGAGGTGCGCAGCGGCGTGGCAGCGGCGGGCATCCGCCATACTGCCCATCGCCGGGGGCAGGCCGGGCTGGTCGAGCTGTGGCCGCCGGTTATTCCCGAAGATCGCACCGAAGCCGATCCGTGGGCGAGCCCCGATACGCTCCGCAATGACGAGACCCCGGCGCTGCGTCTGGCCCATGCGATTGCCGGGCGGATTCACCGCTGGCTGCGCGACGGTGAGCGTCTCGACAGTGCCGACCGGCCGATCCGGCCGGGCGATATCATGGTGCTGGTGCGCCGCCGTACCGACCTGGTCGACAACCTGATCCGCGAATTGAAGAACCGCGGCGTCGACGTCGCCGGACTCGACCGGATGGTTCTGACCGACCAGCTCGCCGTGCAGGATCTCATTGCCCTTGGCGCATTTGCGTTGATGCCGCAGGACGATCTCAATCTGGCTGCCATTCTCAAAGGACCGCTGATCGGTTTCGATGAGGCGCAGCTATTCGATATCTGCCATGGCCGCGACGGAACGGTCTGGGCGTCGCTCCGCAACCGCGCCCGGCGTGACCCCGCCTGTTCGGCAGCGTTCCGGACGCTGAGCGATATTCTGAACCGCGCCGACATGACGCCGCCTTACGAATTCTTTGCCCATATTCTCGGGCCCATGACGGGCAGGGCGCATCTATTGTCCCGCCTGCGCGACGAGGCAAACGATCCGATAGATGAATTTCTGGCATTGGCGCTCGGATACGAGCAGTCTCACCCGCCGTCGCTGCAGGGATTCCTGCGCTGGCTCGAAGAGGGCGAAGCCCAGATCAAGCGCGATCTCGACCAGGGTGTGCGCGACGAAGTCCGCATCATGACCGTCCACGGTGCAAAGGGGCTTCAGGCGCCGATCGTCTTCCTCGCCGACACGATGCAGACACCGCGGCCCGGCACCGGGCTGCTCTGGGATGAAAGCGGCGAGCGCGAAGTCATGCTGTGGCCACCGCGCAGCCATGTGCAGGAACGCCAGGCCAAACGGTTAAGTGCTGGCGAAAAGGACCGACAGGACGAGGAATACCGACGGCTGCTTTATGTCGCGATGACGCGCGCCGAGGACCGGCTGTATGTCGCCGGGTACGGCACGCGCCGTGCGGCGCCCGAGGGCGCCTGGCGCAACCTGATCGAACGGGGCCTCGATGGGTTTGCCGAACCGTTTGTCTTCGATTCTCATGCCGGCGGCGCCGATGACCAGGCCGATCTTGCCTGGACCGGCGAAGGGCTGCGGCTTGAAAACCCCCAGACGAGTGCCCCCGACCGTAAACGGGACGAGAACGAACGCATGGCCGAGATCCCGGCCCTGCCGGGCTGGGCCGATGCGCCGGCGCCGGCAGAACCTGAACCGCCGCGCCCGCTGGCGCCGTCCCGCCCCACGATGCCGGACCCTGCGCCGCGCTCGCCGCTGGGCGACGATAGCGGCTTGGCATTCCAGCGCGGCTTGCTGGTGCATCGTCTGCTGCAGACCCTGCCCGATGTCGCACCGGAGGCGCGCGAACGCGCGGCCCGGGCGTTCCTGGCGCGGCCCGTCCATGACCTGGACGACGCGCGGATCGAGGCGTTGATGTCCGAGACCTTTGCGGTGCTCAACCATCCCGATTACGGCGACCTTTTCGGGCCCACCTCGCGCGCCGAGGCGCCGATAGCCGGGGTCATCGGGACAACCGCTATTTCGGGGCGGATTGACCGGCTGGTGATCGGTCCGGACCGTGTCAAAGTGCTTGATTTCAAGACGAATCGACCGGCGCCCGCCGCTCCGGAAGACGTCTCCCCGGTCTATCTGCGCCAGATGGCGGCATACCGGGCTCTCCTGGCGGAAATCTATGAAAATCAGACGATTGAGTGCATTCTTTTATGGACGGATGGGCCCCGATTAATGCCACTCGACGCAAAGCTCCTGGACAATTACGCGCCTTGACCGGTAAGGGGTCCGCCCCTAGATTCAATCATAAGAATAAACGCCGGGTAGGGGCGATGCGGTGAAGCCAATAGTGGCGCATCAGCAGCTAATAACGATAAAGGAAGCAAAAAATGGCGAGTAAACCAGTCTCTGACGATTCATTTGACACCGATGTTCTGGGCGCCGAGGGCGTCGTTCTGGTGGATTTCTGGGCGGAATGGTGCGGCCCCTGCAAGCAGATCGGCCCCTCGCTCGAAGAAATTTCCGACGAAATGGGCGATGCGATTACGATCGCCAAGGTCAATATCGATGAAAACCCGATGACCCCGTCGAAATACGGCGTACGCGGTATCCCGACCCTGATCCTGTTCAAGGACGGTGAAGTCGCCGCGACCAAGGTCGGCGCGCTGCCCAAGGGCAAGCTGGTCGAGTGGATTCAGGCTTCTGTCTGATCCTTTTCAGATAAACGGCGAAAAACCCCGCTTTTGCGGGGTTTTTTGTTGGGTGAAGTTTAAAGTGTTGTGTCATCCCGGATTTATTCCGGGATCCAGTCTTCTTGAAAGAAGGCATGTTTTCTGGGCCCCGGCACAAGGCCGGGGTGACAAACGGGGGTGGCATGCAAAATTCACATCAAGCCTGATGAAGAGCATCGCGAGGATGCTTGCACATGCCCCTGCAACCCGTTATAACCCGCCGGCTTGAAGCAAGTGGTCCGGCCTGAAGGGCATGCCGGGGCCGCTTTTGAGACGTCCGCATCCATCGGTGCTCAACACATCGGGATGCAAACAAAAAGGAGACGGAAATGCCCAAGTTGAAGTCGAAGAGCGGCGCTAAAAAGCGATTCCGCACGACGGCGTCCGGCAAGGTCCGGGCGAATTTCGCCAAGAAACGTCATAACCTCCGCAAACGTACGCAGAAGATGAAGCGTAACTCGCGCGGCACGCAGATTTTGGCCCCCGCAGATGCGCGGATCGTCAAATCTTACCTGCCCTACGCTTGAGATAGAGGAGATTTGACATGGCACGAGTAAAACGGGGCGTAACGACACACGCCCGTCATAAAAAAGTCCTGAAAAAGGCAAAAGGTTATCGCGGCCGGAATTCGAAAGTTTTCAAGGTTGCGATTGAGAAGGTCGAAAAAGCCGGCCAATACGCCTATCGCGACCGGCGCGTCAAGAAGCGCAACTTCCGGGCGCTGTGGATCCAGCGGATCAACGCGGGCGCACGGCTGCACGGCATGACCTATTCGACGTTCATGAACGGCGTGCACAAGGCGGGCATCGAGCTTGACCGCAAGGTGCTGGCCGATCTTGCCGCGCAGGAGCCGGAGGCTTTTGGCAGCGTTGTCGAACAGGCCAAGGCCGCCCTCGCCAACGCCGGCTAAACCGGGTTTTGACTGGCCGGTCCTTTCTTCTTGAACGGACCGGCCGTACAAAAATCTTACACTTAAAACCGATGTTCGGGGCGGCCGGGGAAACCTTGGCCGGGCTTTTGCTATGGAAAATCTTGATCAGCTACAGACTGACCTGCTCGCACAGGTAGAAGCGGCCGATCTGGCGGCGCTGGAGGCATTGCGTGTCTCGGCGCTCGGCAAGTCCGGCTCTATCACCGATATGGTGAAAGGTATCGGCCAGCTACCACCCGAAGAACGACGCGATGCCGGCCAGCAGCTGAACACGGTCAAGAACGCCGTCGCCGCCGCGATTGACGCGCGAAAACAAATTCTCGAAGCCGCGGCGCTGGATGCCAGCCTTGCCGAGGACCGCATCGACGTTACGCTGCCGGGACGTGCGCAGGCCGAAGGCCGTATCCACCCGATCAGCCAGACCATCGACGAGATGGTCGCAATCTTCTGCGAGATGGGTTTCACCGTCGCCGAAGGCCCCCATATCGAGACCGATTTCAACAACTTCACGGCGTTGAACATTCCGCCCGAACATCCGGCGCGCCAGGATCACGACACGTTCTATCTGCCGCCCGACGAAGACGGAAACCGCAAGGTGCTGCGCACGCACACGTCGCCCGTCCAGATCCGCACCATGATCAACGAGGCGCCGCCGATCCGCATCATCGTGCCCGGCCGCACGTTCCGCGCCGACCACGATGCCACCCATTCGCCGATGTTCCACCAGATCGAAGGCCTGGTGATCGACGAGGCGACGCATATGGGCCACCTGAAGGGGTGCCTGATCGAATTCTGCCGCGCTTTCTTCGACGTCGACGATCTGCCGGTCCGGTTCCGCCCATCTTATTTCCCGTTCACCGAACCGTCGGCGGAGGTCGATATCGGCTGTTCGCGCGAAGGCGGCGGGCTGACCATCGGCGCCGGTGCCGACTGGCTGGAAATTCTCGGCTGCGGCATGGTCAATCCGCATGTGCTTGAGAACTGCGGCATCGATTCCACGAAATACCAGGGCTTCGCCTTCGGCATGGGGATCGAACGCGCGGCGATGCTGAAATACGGCATTCCCGATCTGCGCACGTTTTACGATTCGGACGTCCGCTGGCTGAAGCATTACGGCTTCGCGCCGCTTGATGTGCCGAACGTCGCGGCAGGTCTTACTGGGGGGCTGGTCCGATGAAATTCACTTTCGCCTGGCTCAAAGAACATCTCGAAACCGACCGGCCGCTCGAAGACATCGTCGAAAAACTGTCGATGATCGGCCTCGAGGTTGAAGGCGTTGAAGACCGCGCGGCGGCACTCGCGTCATTCCGTGTGGCGCATGTCGTGTCCGCCGAAAAACATCCCGATGCCGACCGGTTGCAGGTCTGCCAGGTCGATTTCGGCGACGGCGATCCGGTACAGGTTGTCTGCGGTGCGCCCAATGCGCGCGCCGGCATGAAGGGCGTGTTCGCCGCATCGGGCGCGTATGTGCCCGGCATCGATGTGACGCTGAAAACCAGCAAGATCCGCGGTCAGGAATCGAACGGCATGCTGCTGTCCGAACGCGAAATGGGCCTGTCCGACGAGCATGACGGCATTATCGAGCTGCCCGAGGATGCCGAAATCGGCAGCGCTGCGGTTGACGTCATGGGCCTGTCCGACCCGGTGATCGAAATCGGACTGACGCCGAACCGCCAGGACTGCGCCGGTATCCGCGGCATCGCCCGCGATCTGGCAGCGGCCGGTCTCGGCACGCTGAAACCGTTGGATGCGCCGGAAGCGGAAGGCGGGTTTGAATCCCCCATTCAGTGGCAGCGCGACCTGCCGGGGGATGCAGCCGATGCCTGCCCGCTGGTCGTCGGCCGGGCTTTTCGCGGTGTCAAAAACGGTGCGAGCCCGCAATGGCTGCAGGACCGTCTGCGCGCCATCGGCCTGCGCCCGATCTCGGCCCTGGTCGATATCACGAATTACGTCACGTTCGATCTTTCCCGTCCGCTGCATGTCTTCGATATCGCGAAGGTCGCCGGCAACGTGACCATGCGCCTCGCCAAAGACGGCGAGAAAGTGACGGCGCTGGACGGCGAGGAATACACGCTCGATTCCACCATGACGGTGATTGCCGATGATAATGGCGTCGAGGCCATTGGCGGTATCATGGGCGGCGAGCCGTCAGGCGTCAGTGAAGACACCACGGACGTGTTCCTTGAAGTAGCCCTGTTCGATCCCATCCGCACCGCGACCAGCGGGCGCAAGCTGGGCATCATGTCCGATGCGCGCTACCGGTTCGAACGCGGCGTTGATCCCCAAAGCGCCTATTGGGGTGCCCATGCGGCAACGCGCATGATCCTGGACATCTGTGGTGGTGAAGCATCCGCGCTGACGGTCGCCGGCGAGATGCCTGCCTGGCAGCGTGAGGTCACCTTGCGCAAGGCACGGGTTGCCGGCCTTGGCGGTCTCGACGTGGCGGGTGACGAGCAGATGCGTATCCTCCGCGATCTCGGGTTCGATCCGGTCGATGAGGGTGACACGATCCGGTGCCAGGTGCCGTCCTGGCGCCACGATGTCGATGGTGAAGCCGATCTCGTTGAAGAAGTTCTGCGGATCCGCGGCTATGACGATATTCCGGTCGTGCCGCTGGCGCGCCCGAACACGGTGGCCGCCCCGGCGTGGTCGCTCAGCCAGCGGCGCGAATCCGCCACGCGGCGCGCCCTTGCCGCGCGCGGTATGACAGAGGCTGTCACGTTTTCCTTCATGAAGCGGGAAACGGCAGAGCTGTTCGGTTTTTCGAATGATGCGCTGGTGGTTGATAACCCGATTTCCGCTGATCTCGATGCGATGCGCCCGTCAATTCTGCCGAACCTGCTGGATGCGGCGCGCCGCAATGCCGACCGTGGCTATGCCGATGTCGCCCTGTTCGAGGTCGGTCCGAAATATTCCAGCGATGGCGAGGACGGCCAGGCGATTGTGGCGGCCGCCATCCGCACAGGCCGCACCGGTGAGCGCCACTGGGCGGACGCGCCGCGTGCCGTCGATGCGTGGGATGCGAAGGCCGATGCCATCGCCGCCCTGCAAGCCGCTGGTGCGCCGGTCGCTAATCTGCAGGTCACGACGGATGCGCCTGGCTGGTACCACCCCGGCCGCTCCGGTGTGCTGCGCCTCGGCCCCAATGCCCTGGCATCGTTCGGCGATATTCATCCCGGCGTGCTGCGGGCGATGGATATCGACGGTCCGGCCGTCGGCATCGTCGTCAATTTGCATCTGATCCCGACACCGAAACAGAAAAAGGCCAAATCCGGCGGGGCCGCGGCCCGGCCGTTGCTGACCCTGTCGCCGTTCCAGCCGGTCCACCGCGATTTCGCCTTCGTCGTCGACAGCGATGTCGCCGGAGCTGAGATCGTCCGTGCCGCGTCGGGGGTCGACAAGGCGCTGATCACCGACGTGCAGATTTTCGATGTTTATGAAGGCGCGCATGTCGGCGAAGGCAAAAAATCCATCGCCATCGCGGTCACATTGCAACCGGTTGACGCCACCCTGACCGACGAGCAGATTGACGCCGTCTCCACGAAGATCACGGCGGAAGTCGAAAAACGCACCGGCGGCACTCTCCGGGGATAGCACTCCTTATTCCGGCCACAATCTCGGGCGATCTTTCAATCCGGTTTTTCGGGATTGAGAGGGGTATCCGGAATGTACAGGCGTTCGCTACGCCCGCGGTGGCGGGAAATAACCGCATCCGTGCTTGTTATTGCCGTTCTTCTGCCGGCAGCCGGTTTTCTGGCAGAGGATGCCAGCGGGCCCGGCATTCACTATCTGGACGAACTTCAGGGGGAAGACCTCCGTGGTATAGATCTTGTCTGGTATGGCTGATCTACACGCATTTCGGCCTGCCGAGGACTGAATCCGCGTGCCAGGACGCGATATCTCACCTGCCTGGATAAGACGTTTTGCTGCCAGATTCAGGGCAACAAACGCTTCTATACCGGGCGATCCGGACGATCTTTTGAGCAGGCGCGGTCTTTCGGCCTGTATTTAGCGCCGCGCCGCTCAGATTGCTTGCTCCCAAGCCCCGTCCACCCTATGTTCCGCGCGCCATGACAGAACTTTCGCACATCCGTAATTTCGCGATTATCGCGCATATCGACCACGGCAAGTCGACGCTTGCCGACCGCCTGATTCAGGAATGCGGTGGCGTCGAGAACCGTGATCTCAAAGAGCAGATGCTCGACACGATGGATATCGAGCGCGAGCGCGGGATCACGATCAAGGCCCAGACCGTGCGCCTGATGTACAAGGCCGAGAACGGCGAGACCTATCAGATCAACCTGATGGACACGCCCGGCCATGTCGATTTCACCTATGAAGTCTCGCGCTCGTTGGCGGCCTGCGAAGGCTCGCTGCTGATTGTCGATTCATCCCAGGGTGTCGAAGCGCAGACACTGGCCAATACCTATCTCGCGATCGAGGCTAATCACGAGATCATTCCCGTGCTCAACAAGATCGATCTGCCCGCGGCGGAACCCGAAAAGGTCCGCCAGGAGATCGAGGACGTGATCGGGCTCGATGCATCCGAAGCGATCTCGGTATCGGCCAAGACCGGTGTCGGCATCAAAGACGTGCTCGAAGCGCTTGTCCACAAACTGCCGCCGCCGACCGGTGACCGGACGGCGCCGCTGACCGCGTTGCTGGTGGATTCCTGGTATGATTCCTATCTTGGCGTGATCGTGCTGGTGCGCGTGCGCGACGGCGTGCTGAAAAAAGGCATGAAGATCCGCATGATGGGCACCGGTGCGACCCATCTGGTCGACGTCGCCGGTGTGTTTACGCCCAAGCGCGAGAATGTCGCCGAGCTCGGCCCCGGCGAAGTCGGGTTTTTCACCGCATCGATCAAGACGGTCGCGGATGCGCAGGTTGGCGACACGATTACCGAGGAACGCAACCTGGCGGCCGAGCCGCTCCCCGGCTTCAAGCCCAGCGTGCCGGTGGTGTTCTGCGGTCTGTTCCCGATCGACGCGGCGGATTTCGAAGACCTCCGCGACAGTATGGCGAAGCTGCGCCTGAATGACGGCAGCTTCCATTACGAGCCGGAAAACTCGGCAGCGCTCGGTTTCGGGTTCCGCTGCGGGTTTCTCGGCCTGTTGCATCTGGAAATCGTACAGGAACGGCTCAGCCGCGAATTCGATCTCGACCTGATCACGACAGCGCCGTCCGTGGTCTATCGCATCTTTCTGAACAACGGGAAGATGCTGGAAATGCATAATCCCGCTGATATGCCTGACGTCGTAAGCATCGATTATATCGAGGAGCCGTGGATCGAAGCGACGATCCTGGTGCCCGACGATCATCTCGGCGCGATCCTGAAGCTGTGCGAGGAACGCCGCGGCATTCAGCAGAACCTGACCTATGCCGGCGGGCGCGCCATGCTGGTCTACAAACTGCCGCTGAACGAAGTGGTGTTCGATTTCTACGACCGTCTGAAATCGGTCAGCCGCGGCTATGCCAGTTTTGATTATACGGTTACCGGTTATGAAGAGGGCGACCTGGTAAAGCTCGCCATCCTCGTCAATGCTGAACCGGTCGATGCGCTATCAATGATTGTTCACCGCAGCCAGGCGGAACACAGGGGCCGCGCGATCTGCGGCCGGCTGAAAGAATTAATTCCGCGCCAGTTGTTCAAAATTCCGATCCAGTCGGCGATCGGCGGCAAGATCATCGCGCGCGAAACGATTTCCGCCATGCGCAAGGATGTGACCGCCAAGTGCTATGGCGGCGATATCAGCCGCAAGCGCAAGCTGCTCGACAAGCAGAAGGAAGGCAAAAAGCGGATGCGCCAGTTCGGCGCCGTCGAAATCCCGCAATCGGCCTTTATCGAAGCGCTAAAGATCGGCGACGATTAACGCCCGTTCTCTCGGCATTTGCGGGTCGCCGTGGGCTTTCCAGAGGAATTCGTCACTATTCATTTTGTCATCCCGGCCTTGTGCCGGGATCCAGTTCTCCTGTCCGAGAACCGGTCTTTCAATGTCTGGACCCCGGCACGGGCCTGTCCCGGCCTTGATCCGGGGGCCCGGGTGACAGAGGTATTAATCTGAAAAGATGGCGGTGTGTATCGCGGGCGCAGCGCCCCTACCGCCGCAGCCCCGTCGGGCGGCCGCGGTCGCGGCAGAACCAGGCCAGTGCAACGCCGGGCAGGCCGAAAACCAGCCAGGCCGGTGCGGTCAGGATGTTCTGAATGATGCCTTCCCAGAGCCACGCCCAGACATATCGCTGGACGACCGCCTGGGAGACATTGAGCGACGCGGTGCCCATCGCCTGGTCGAGGCGGAACCATATTTCACCCAGCGCGATCAGCCGGTACCCTTCGCCCTCCAGCGCATTCAGCGCCTCGTGTCCGATCAGGACAAGCGCCAGTGCGAGCAGCACCCAGCCGATTATGCGTCCGGTTTTCATCCGGTTTTCATGACCTGTTTTTCCAACCCGTTTGGCGCAGACTACCATAGGCCGGAAACGTCTGGAAACCGCCCGTTTCGACTTGCATCAAAGGGGGCATTTCGTCATTATCCGCCGCCGTGGACGGGTGGCCGAGTGGTTGAAGGCGCACGCTTGGAAAGCGTGTATGCGGGTAACCGTATCGTGGGTTCGAATCCCACTCCGTCCGCCAACTAGTCCCGGCATTTGCCGTCTCCGGAAGTATTTCCCTGAAAACCCCGGTATTCCCGGGCATTTGCCGACCTTTATTTCGGCAGAGACCGTCTCTGTCGGGGTACATCTGCGATATACTCACACCGGTCTCTGTTCGGGGATTTTCCGGTTCGGTTTCCCTGCTAACAGGGAAATTAACAAGGAATTTAATGAATCTCGGCGTTTTCGATGCGCGAGAAGGCTAAATAAGGGCGTAATTCCAAGGGCTTGACGGTAAATTCCCCGGCTGCATTAACAGGGAATTTTTCCGCGTTAACAGGGAAAAGTTTTGACGGTAGCAGGGATCCGGAATCCGGTAACAGAGAATTTCTGCGCGGAATGTCGAGGTTTCAGAGACCCGACATCCAGGCCCGCTGGTCGGCCCAGAGAGGTCGGTGGCGCGACCGGATCAACCGGTCCGAGGTCAGGGTTGCCGGCTGGCGACCCTCGACGATCGCCCGGACAATATCGGGCGCCAGAAAAGCAAGATCGACGAGGTGGGCAACCCGTCGCTGGGATATACCTTCACGTTCGGCAATGGCCTGCATGGTCGCGCCGGTCTTGATCTCCTCTAACCAGCTCCAGCCCCGTGCGACGTTTCCGAGAAGTGTGCCGTCGACACCCGTCGAGCTGTCTCCAAGGACAAGCCGGGCTTCGACCCCGCGACGACGCAGCGTGAAGTCGCCTGTCAGGGTCAAAGCATCAGGGTTGATGTGATCCTGCATGACACCGAGGTGCTCGGCGAGATTCCCGTGATCAAGCGTGACCGACAGGCTTCCCTGCTCGATGCGACCGGATTGAATGATCGCGCTCAGTGTTTTCCCCCGGTCGGGACCTGTCAGCGCAGCAGCGAGTCCCTGCGCTATGGAGGACAATCGTTGCAGCACATCGGGAGGCGCATCCCTGACCAGTCCCTGCACCGACAGCTGCGTCGCAAGCGAATTGGCGACCAGACGGGCCACCGCGGTTTCGAGTGCAGCGGCGGGAAGCCGCCAGCCGCCGGTATCGCGCTCCCCGCTGCAGGCAACAAGCCGGCGCGAGATATAGTAACGGTGACGCTTGCCGCGCCGGACCGCATGGGACGGCGTCAGGCGGTCTCCGGTCTCGTCAATAAATTTGCCCGCCAGCGGGGACGATGTCGCTGATGGTGTCTTCGCCCTGGCGCCGCGCTTGTTAGATGCCAGCTTTTCCCTGACGGCATCGAATGTATTGCGATCGATGATCGCCGGGTGCAGACCGGGCCAGGTAAGCGTCTTGTGCCGGATCTCGCCGACATAGACCGGGTTGGAAAGAAGATGAAAGAGCCTGCCGCGGCTGAAGGTCACCCCGCCGGAAGATCGACCGTTCGCGAATACATGTTTTTTGCTGACGAGTCCCAGACGGTCGGCTTCTGTCTTTACCAGCCGTACACTGCCGAGTTCGAGATAGAGCCGGAATATCGTCCGGACCGTTGCCGCTTCGGTCTCGTTGATGACAAGGGTGCGGTCGCGGGAGTCGTATCCGAGCGGTACCCGGCCGCCCATCCACATCCCCTTTTTCTTTGATGCGGCGATCTTGTCGCGAATGCGCTCGGCCGTGACCTCGCGCTCGAACTGGGCGAAGGACAACAGCACGTTAAGCGTCAACCGGCCCATGCTGGTGGCGGTATTGAACTGCTGGGTCACGGACACGAACGAAGCCCCGGTCCTGTCGAAGCGGTCAACCAGTTTTGCGAAGTCGGCAAGCGAGCGTGTCAGGCGGTCCACCTTGTAGACGACCACAAGATCGACCTTGCCGTCATCGATATCGGCGAGCAGCCGATGCAGTGCCGGGCGTTCCAGCGTGCCGCCGGAGATGCCGCCATCGTCGTACCGATCGGGCACCAGCTTCCACCCTTCACCTTTCTGACTGGCGATGTAGGCGGTACAGGCCTCGCGCTGGGCGTCCAGCGAGTTGAAATCCTGCTCGAGGCCCTCTTCGGAGGATTTGCGGGTATAGATCGCGCAGCGGACCGGTTTTTTCTGCATCAGATGTTCCTGACGCCGAAGAAGCGCGGGCCGGACCATCTGGTGCCGGTGATTGCGCGCGCTATTACGGACAAGGATCGGTGGCGTTCCCCGCGCCAGAGGTAGCTATCTTCAAGCACATCGACCTCGTGCAGGACGCCATTCCATTCGCGGACGAGGCGGGTGCCACGGGCAGGCAAGGCGCTTCCTGATACCGTCCCCCCGGTCTTTGCGGCTGTTTTAAGTGCCCGGATCGTGCGGGGGGAAAGGCCGCTACTGGCCCCGACCTGCAGTTCATAGGCGATGGCCTTTTCCATAAGGGCGCGCGACAAGTGTGGCGGCGCGTCTTTTTTGAAGGCCAATCGCCAGCGCGCCAGCAGGTCTGATCGATCGAGCTCTTCAAGGGCAGCGATTTCACGCTCGATCCGGGAATTGTCAGTACCCTTCATTGTATCGCTCCGGACGGTGTACCGGACAGCCTGTAGCGCGATCCGCCCTGTTTGCCCGGCGGCAGCTTCTCGATCGCGTAGCCGGCCTTTCCGAGCCGCGACAGCGCCGCGCGGGTCGAATGGTGCTGCCAGCCCAGCTTGCCGCTCAGCGCCGCGATATCGTGGCCTGAGCGGGATTTCAGCAACCGGATCAGCCGATCGCCTTTGGTTGCCGGCCTGGTCGACGTTTTTGCGGGTTTCTTCGCCATGATTCACCTCTGTGTCTGGCCGCGGGAGAGTCCGAAGGCCTTGCACCGAGGTGAGCCCGGACTGCACGGGCGTCGCGGCGAGAAACGGTTAGAGGTGCTGCGCCGCGTCTGCACAGGAACGCTCTGTCGCGTACCGAAGTCAACCACAGGCGTCCGCCTGCAGGCGGTGTGCAATCGACCGGATAAGGAACAGCCGCCCGATCCCGGGCGGCGGTGGTCGTCCATGGTGCTCTTCCCGGCGGAATTTGAGATCAGTGGTCGGTATATCGGGAAGGAACACATTTTTCCGCGAGATCCCGCGGCGGTACTCTTCTGCACAAAATCACGCGTCGATACCCTTTGCAATGCGATACACTCGCCCGCGTTTCCCTTCCGGCACCGACGTTACAGGCAGCCCGTATTTGCGCTTCAGGGCACCGCTGGTGGCGCCCCGGATGGAATGGGGTGGCCATCCCGTTGCAACCTTCAGATCGTCGATAGTTGCGCCACCCCGTCGGCGGAGCAGCTTTGCAATGATGGCGTGTTTGCCCGTTGGCTGGCGGACCGGTTCGGGCGAACCGGTATCGATGGTGGTTTCGGGTGCTGGAGTATTCGGCATGGAGGCCTCCTCGATTTTGCGCCCGGCACTGATCGCCAGGTGCCCCACCGAGATGGCCCCGCCAATAAATCGGTCGGGGCGACCGGTCCGCCATTCATGGCTTCCCGGTCGCCCGATCCATGCTTGCTGTCGACGCTGGGTCCAGTAAGGATTTAGCCCTTCGGGTGGTTTCCCATGTCGATGCCCCTTTCAGGAAAATTCTGAACGACTGGCAGATCATCTTCTACGTCTTCGATTTTGAGGCAAAGTTCCTCAGGCAGGGCCTCCGGCACTATCAGATAGCCGATACCCGCGCGGACATGTTGCGTATCGCACATGCCGTTGCCGCCTATGCACCGAACGCGATTGCAATACCGCTCGGGGAAGCAGGACAGCAGGTATTCAAACTGGATCGGCTTGCCCCGGCCAACGG
>JBLIMV010000002.1:0-233972 GCA_047638395.1 Paracoccaceae bacterium
GCCGTCAGGACGAGGATTTAGGTTCCTCTGCCGGTCCCTTCGTATCGATGATACATGCCGGGGCTCAGTGGGCAATTAATTTTCCCTAATGCGCCTGAAAAGGAGTTTTTCAACAGCCTCGGCTAGAAGCAGACCTGATCGATCATTCTGATTTACGTCCGCTCCTGCCCTGGAATCGGACCTTCGGCGGACCCGATGTTACCGAATACCCTATAGCGTAACGTCTTGGGGCTGAGATGACTGCCCGCCCCTCCCTCAAAGCAGGCAAAATCTATGGGCATTATCCGAAACCGCACAGGGTTTAGCCACAACACGATCGCCCTGTCCAAACTGAACACCTGCCGCCCCCCCTACTCCCGGGCCCGCTGGGCTCAGGCAAAAATCTCACCGCCGACATTCGGTTTTCCGTCTTTTGCATGATAGCCTCGTCGAACAACGAAAACCCGGACCTGCCGGCCGAACCCGCGTGACACTGTCGCGCGTGAACGGCGGTGGTGTGTCCGGTATCGGAGAGCACATGACGTTCAGGCAATACCCAATTTTCGACAGGACCGGCCTCCACGCTGCCAAACCGGCCGTTCCGGTGCATGCCGTTTGGGTGCCTGGGGTTGACGCACCCCTTTGGGTGCATGGGGTTGAATTGCGACCTGCCGGATTCACGTTTATTCGCCGCACAGGGTTGGGCATATTAGGCGCAACAAAATCAGGTATGTCGTGGCGACAATCGCCGCGCCATTACCAAAGGCAAGGTACAGGATGGATACGTTCGACAAATCACTTTCCGGGACAGCTGAACGCTGGCTGACGGATTTCGGCGCGGCGCTCTCAGCCGGCGATGCGGCGGCGCTTGCATCCCTCCTGCACCCGGACAGTCACTGGCGCGATCTGCTGGCGTTTACCTGGCATATCTCGACCGTCAGCGGACCGGATAGCATCTCGGACGCCCTGACCACCCGTGCAGCAGATCTGGCGCCGCAGTCATTCCGGGTGAATTACGACGCGGCCCCGCCGCGCATGACCATGCGCGGCGGCAAGGAAGACGTACTGGAAACAGTCTTCAGCTTCACGACAGCAATCGGGCCATGTCGTGGCGTGCTCCGCCTGATCCCGGATGACGAAGACGCGGGCCGGCTAAAGGCCTGGAGCATCCTGACGGCGCTCGACGAAATGACAGGGTTTGAAGAGACCACCGGCACGGCGCGACCGTCGGGCCATGCCTCTTCCAGGGATTTCAGCGGCCCGAACTGGCTCGACCGCCGGAACATTGCCACGGCCTATGACGACCGTGACCCTGAAGTGCTCGTCGTCGGCGGCGGCCAGGCGGGGCTGTCGATTGCGGCGCGGCTGACCCAGCTTGGTGTCGACACCCTGATCGTCGACAGGGAAGAGCGCGTCGGCGACAACTGGCGCAAGCGCTATCACGCGCTGGTGCTCCACAATCAGGTGCATGTGAACCACCTGCCCTACATGCAGTTCCCCCCGAACTGGCCGACCTATATTCCGAAAGACAAGCTGGCCGGCTGGTTCGAATATTATGCCGAAGCCATGGAGTTGAATTTCTGGACGGAAACCGAATTCAACGGCGGCACATACGATGAAACCGACGGCCGCTGGACCGTTGAGCTGAAACAGACCGACGGCAGCCGCACCATGCGGCCGCGGCACGTCGTCATGGCAACCAGCGTGAGTGGCATCCCCAACCTGCCGACGATCCCGACACTCGACCGGTTCAAGGGCGAAATCATCCATTCGGGCGCCTATACCGGCGCGCTGGAGCGGGCCGACAGCAAGGTGCTGATCATCGGCACCGGCACCAGCGCCCACGATATCGCCCAGGACTTGGCGTCCAATGGTGCCAGCGTGTCGCTGGTCCAGCGCAGCCCGACTAGCGTCATAAATGTCGAGCCGAGCGCGCAGCTTCCCTACACCCTTTATGACGAAGGACTATCGCTGGAAACGGCCGATCTCATCGCAACCGCAACCCCGTACGTGCCACTCAAAGCCGCGCACACGGCGATCGCCGACGAATCCACGCGGATCGATGCAGACATGCTGAGCGCGTTGACGGGAAAAGGCTTCAAGATCGACCGCGAAGACAGAACGGGCTGGCAGTTCAAGTTCATGACCCGGGGCGGCGGCTATTATTTCAATGTCGGCTGCTCTGACCTGATTATCGATGGCAGCGTCGGGCTCATCCAGTATGACGACATAGAGGCCTTCGTCGCGGAGGGGGCAAAACTGAAAAACGGGGATGTCATCGCCGCCGACACAGTCATCCTGGCAACGGGCTTCAAGGGACAGGAAGCCCTTGTCGAAAACCTGCTCGGCGATGACGTGGCAGAACGAGTCGGGCCGATCTGGGGCTTTGGCGATGATGGCCAGGAACTCCGAAACATGTGGGTGCGGACCGGCCAGCCAGGCCTGTGGTTTATCGCCGGCAGTTTCGCGCAGTGCCGGATATTCTCCAAGTACCTGGCCATGCAGATCAAGGCCTGTCAGGAGGGCATGATCGAGGCCGGAAAGCCGAACGACCTGCCCTAGCTGGGGGAGCCGGGTTTATTTAGCGGCGGGCGCGTTTATTTAAAGGAGCGGGCGTCCATCAGGACCGTCTCTGTCATCGACGGGCGCTTGTCAAAGGCGTCGAACCAGACGGCCAGTGTTGGGCTATCTGCACGCCAGTCATCTTCCGGAAATGTCTGATCGGCGAACGACAACGCCACCGCGACCGAAATCGTGCCGACATCGATCGTGTCGTCGAACGTCGCGGCGTCCTGTTCGAGCGCGGCAATCCCGTTGAAAACGATGGCCTTGTTATGGGCCAGAATGCCACCGGATTGCCGTTCCGGTTTTTTCAGGCTTTCCACAAAGCAGGCCACCATGCTGTCGATCATCCCATCCGCCGTCGCCTGGCGACGTAAGGTTGTCCACCGCGCCTCACCTGTCGGCGGCAGCATCTCTGGGCCGTCGCAGACGGTGTCGAGATATTCCATGATCACCGGTGAATCGAACACCGGTTGGTCGTCATCGGTCAGAAGACAGGGGATCTTGCCCAACGGATTCGGCGTTGCCGCCCGGTCTTCCCGGTTGAGCGGATTCGGTTTTTCCTTCTCAACCAGATCCTCGATGCCCTTTTCTTTCATCAGGACAACGACCTTGCGAACGAAGGGCGACGTGGGCGACCAGCGGAGTTTCATCTGTCGATTCCTAGAAATTGTCTTTCTGGGTCCGGATCTCGGCGAAGACTTCAACCGGCGCACTTCCTTCCATACCGAGCACCTTGGCCAGAGCAGGATCACCGGCACGGAGGAACGGATTGGTCCGCCGTTCCACACCCATCAGCGACGGCACCGTCGACACGCCGGCGTCCCGGCGTTGGCCAATCTGCTTGGCATAGGCCTGCAGGGCTGCGTTATCCGGATCAACATGCAGCGCAAATTTCGCATTTGCCGACGTGTATTCATGGGCGCAATAAACCCAGGTGTCGTCCGGCACTTCGCTGAATTTGGAAATGGAGTCGTACATCTGTTCATGCGTTCCTTCGAACACGCGCCCGCAGCCCAACGCGAACAGCGTATCGCCGCAAAACAGCGCCCGGCTCTCTGCGAACCAGTAAGCGATATGCCCGGCCGTGTGCCCCGGCACATCCCAGACCTTCGCCTCCGCATCAAAAAGCTTGAAGGTGTCTCCGTCGGCGACCTCGACATCGATCATCGGAATACGGTCGCGGTCGGCCTTCGGACCGACAACCGTGCAGCCTGTCTTTTCCTTGATCTCTGGCACGCCACCGACATGATCGTTGTGATGATGGGTTGCCAGAATATGGGTCAGGTTCCAGCCGAACATGTCGAGTGTTTCCAGCACCGGTTCCGCATCCGACGGATCAACGACCGCCGCATTGCCGGAAGAGCTTTCACGCAACAGATAGACATAGTTATCGGACCGGGTGGGGATTTGGTGAATTTCAAGTGTCGACATGGGTGGCGCCTCCGGGCGGCTAAAGATAATTCTGAGCCGAAACCTAACAAAATCGGTCAACCTGCGCCAACTGCCCGTGAGAAAATCGGCGGCGGAAATTCTTCCCCTGTGGCCCGACCGGGCGCATATTGCGGACATGTATAACGACGTCGTCGATCTTCGCGATTTCTACAATACCCCGCTGGGCCATACGGCGCAGCGCATCGTACGGCGTCATATCCGCGCGGTCTGGCCCGATGTCAGCGGTATGAGCGTCGCCGGTATCGGGTATGCAACGCCCTATATGCGGCAGTTCCGCGAAGAAGCCGAACGCGTTGTCGCTTTGATGCCCGCCCAGCAGGGGGTTATGCGATGGCCGGCCGAGGGCGCAAATGTCGTCTCGCTGGCACCGGAAGACGATTTACCTCTGCCGGACGTATCGATCGACCGGGTTTTACTGGTTCATGCGCTCGAATGCTCCGAACAGCTCCGCAAGCTGCTTCGCGAAGTCTGGCGCATTATGGCAGATGGCGGGCGCGTCCTTATCGTTGTGCCGAACCGGCGCGGAATATGGGCCCGCCTTGATCACACGCCGTTCGGTCACGGTCATCCCTATACGCCGGGCCAGGTGTCGCGATTGCTCCGGGACAATCTGTTTCAGCCGGAGCAATCGGTATCGGGGCTGTTCGTACCGCCAAGCCGGTCGCGCATGGCGCTGGCATCCGCACCGGCAATCGAAAAAATCGGCACGCGGTGGTTTCCATCCTTTGGCGGCGTACTGATTCTGGAAGCGCAAAAACAGATCTATGCCGGGTCTGCAACCGGGGTCGCCCAGCAAAGCCCGCGGCGTTCCTACGTCCGGGTGATCGGCGGCACAGGCAACACAAAACGTGGGCCAGTCGCCGACAGGGACTGAGCGTGGTGTCGCCAGAGATACCCGGACTATTCCCCGGGTGATCTCAGGACTACTCCCGCGTCAGCAGAAAGATCGCTTCTTCACCGCGAAGATTGGCCGCCGCCCCCGCGGAATTGAGCTCGCGCCCCACCCCTGAGCGGGAAAGTGACAGCGCGCGCTGCACGGTTAAACCGAGTTCGTCGCACATCAGCGAGAAATCGCGGATGGTACAAAGATGAATGTTGGGCGTGTCATGCCAGGCATGGCCGTCATCGCCGACAACAGGCATGCGCCCTTCGGTCATCAACCGCAGCCGCACACGCCAATGGCCGAAATTTGTGAACGAGACGATCGCGTACCGTCCGATACGGACCAGCTGAGAAACGACGTCCTTGGGGTTACGCGTCGCCTGAAGCGTGCGGGTCAGGACGACATAGTCAAAAGCGCCGTCGGGATAGTAGGCAAGATCGGTATCGGCATCGCCCTGAATGACCGACAACCCATGGGCGACACAGGAATTCACGCCGGCCTGGCTCAGCTCGATACCGCGCCCGTCGACATTTTTCCGGTGGACCAGATAATCGAGCAGGGCGCCATCGCCACAGCCGATATCCAGCGCCCGGCTGCCATCGGCAATCATGCCGGCAATAATCTCAAGATCGCGCCGCTTCAGGTCATGCCCGTCATTACCCGCCGGTAAATTACCGCCATCGGCGCTCATTTGGTGTCCTGTCCGCTATTCACGCCAAGCCCGCGATGCTCGGCAGCGCCTTCGATAAACCCGGATACGGTTTGATAAAATTCGGGCTCATCGAGCAAAAATGCATCATGGCCCTTATCGGTGTCGATCTCGACAAAGCTGACGTTGGCGGCCACCGCATTCAGGGCGCGCACGACTTCCCGGCTTTCTTCGGTCGGGAACAGCCAGTCGCTGGTGAAAGAAATTATGCAGAACCGCACATCAGTCGCCTCGAACGCACCGGCAAGAATGCCGTCATGTTCGGCCGCCAGATCAAAGTAATCCATTGCACGGGTGATATAGAGATACGAGTTCGCATCGAAGCGCTCTACGAACGTGCTGCCCTGGTGCCGCAGGTAGCTCTCAACCTGGAAATCGGCATCAAAACCGAAACTGACCGCATCCCGCGCCTGGAGCTTGCGCCCGAATTTCCGGTGGAGCGCCGTTTCCGACAGATACGTGATATGCGCCGCCATCCGCGCGACGGACAGGCCGCCCTTGGGGTTCGCTCCCTCTTTCAGATAGTTGCCCTTGCGCCAGTCCGGGTCGGCCATGATCGCCTGACGCCCGACTTCGTGGAACGCAATGTTCTGCGCGGAATGGCGCGCAGCACCGGCAATCGGCACCACCGAAAACACGCGGTCAGGGAACTTTGCCGCCCATTCGAGCACCTGCATCGCGCCCATCGAGCCGCCGACGGCGCAGAACAGTTTGTCGATCCCGAGATGATCCAGCAGCAACGCCTGCGCCCGAACCATATCGCCGATGGTAATCACTGGGAAATCCAGCCCCCACGGCTCACCGGTCGCCGGATTGATGTCCCGCGGGCCGGTTGACCCCATGCATCCACCAAGGACGTTCACACAAAGAATAAAATACCGGTCGGTATCGAGCGGCTTGCCGGGACCGACCATCAGGTCCCACCAGCCCGGCTTGCCCGTCAGCGGGTGGCTTTCCAGCACATACTGATCGCCGGTCAGCGCGTGGCAGACCAGGATCGCATTCGACTTGTCGGCGTTCAGCGTCCCACAGGTCGTATAGGCTGTGGTGAATGGGCCAATCGTTTCCCCGGAATCGAGGCGCATGGGCGCATCGCGCGCGAGTTCCACCTGAAAACCTGGCAGTTTCGCTGCGTCGGCGCCATCAACGTTGGGAATATCACGGGTAGCCATCGACTTGTCGGACCGTATTCCACCGTGGAAAAAGGGTCATGATAGCTAGGGTCGCCCCCCTTCTATGTCAATGTTTTCTTTGCATTTGTCCGTCCCGCCGACTACATATTGGCGCCATTTTGGAGGGGGCGCTCCGCCGTGCTGCAAGGTCCGCGGGACGCACTCCGAAACTCAATTCAAACCTGGCCGGCAAATGTCTGAAGGCAAAACACCTCTCACCGCGTTGCGAGAAGAAATCAACGGTATCGACGACGATATCCACGCTTTACTGATGCGCCGCGCCGCAATCGCCACCTCTGTCCGCGATTCGAAGCAGGGCGGACCGGTCTGGCGGCCTGCGCGCGAAGCTCAGATACTGCGGCGCCTGATCGCCCGTCATGAAGGCCCCTTCCCGCGGACGACCATCGTCCAGATATGGCGCGAAATCGTCTCGGCGATGGTACGCCTGCAGGGCGAATTCGCCGTTGCCGTGTATGCGACGGAGAACAACCGGATATGCCGCGACATGGCCCGCGACCATTTCGGGGCCGAAACGCCTCTGGCTTTATATTCATCCGCCCGCGCGGTGCTGACCGCGGTACAGGACGGATCAGCCACGGTCGGCGTCCTGCCGATCCCGGAAGAAAGCGAAGCAACACCCTGGTGGCCGATCCTCGCCGGTATGTCCGGCAGCGGCACAGCCGTGTGCGCCCGCCTGCCCTTCGCGCCCAGCGCGCCGGGCAACGGTGATTCCGCCCTCTGCGTCGCCTCTATTCCACCGGATGAAAGCGGCCTCGACCGCAGCCTGTTCGTGCTGCGCACCAGCCCCGAAATCAGCCGCGCCCGGCTGAATGACGCGATTGCCGCCGCCGGCATCAAGCCGCTGCGCCTGATCGGGCGCGGCACGCCGCCGGACGACACATCCGTGTTCCTTGCCGAGCTGGAAGGATATGCCGGACCGGACGACGCGCGGATCGCACGCCTCACCGACCCTGACACGGGTATCGTCGAAGCCGCTAATTTTGTCGGCGTTTACGCCCTGCCCTTCGCCGCGGGGGACATCGCCGACCGGGGAGACAGCTGATGGCGTCCCTGACCCCGCGCCCGGGCATTCTCGATATCGCGCCCTACGTGCCGGGCGCATCGAAGATCCAGGGCGTTGAGCGGATCATCAAGCTGTCGTCCAACGAAGGCGCGCTGGGGCCAAGCCCGAAGGCAGTCGCGGCATACCGCGATATGGCCGACACATTGCATCGCTATCCCGATGGCGGATCGGTGGAACTGCGTGGTGCCATCGGCGCGCTGCATGGCCTCGACCCGGACCGCATCGTCTGTGGCGCCGGGTCCGACGAAGTACTCGGCCTTCTGGCCCGCGCCTATGCCGGACCGGGCGACGAGATTCTGTTCGGCGAACACGCCTTTACGATGTACCCGTTATTTGCGCTCGGCGTCGGCGCGACACCCGTAAAGGCGCCCGAAACCAATTACACCGTCACTGTGGATGCCCTGCTCGCCAAAGTTACCGAGCGGACGCGTATCCTGTATCTCGCCAATCCGAATAATCCGACGGGCACGATGCTCACGACGGATGAAGTGACGGCATTGCGCGAAGGCCTGCGCGACGACATCCTTCTTGTCATTGACGCGGCCTATGCGGAATACGTCACGCGGAACGATTACACCGCCGGGGTCGAACTGGTCGCCGCGGGCGATAATGTCGTCATGACCCGGACGTTTTCAAAAATATATGCGCTGGGTGCCGTCCGGCTCGGCTGGGCCTATTGCCCGGATATCATTGCCGATGTGCTGAACCGCATCCGGCCACCTTTCAATGTGACAAGTGCCGCTCAGGCGGCGGGCATTGCCGCGCTCAACGACGTCGAATTTCTGACACGGTCCCGGGATCATAACACCGCCTGGCTTCCCTGGCTGGCGGAGCGGCTGGAAGAATGCGGTCTAACCGTCGTTCCAAGCTTTGGAAATTTTGTGCTCGTCCGGTTTCCCGAGGATGGCGTGCATGACGCCGCATCGGCGATGGAGTTTCTGGCGTCACGCGGGATCATTCCGCGCAGCACAGCAAGCGCCGGCATTCCCGACGGCATTCGCATCACCGTCGGCATCGAGGACGAAATGCGCGCCGTTATCGACGCCATCACAGAGTTTATGGGCCAGCAATGACGACCCCGCTTTTCGACAAAGTCGCCTTTATCGGCATCGGGCTGATCGGCTCGTCCATCGCCCGCGTCATGCGCCGCGACGGGCTTGCAGGAACGATTGTCGCCTGCGCTCGCTCCGACGAGACGCTCAATACTGTGATGGAACTGGGACTCGCCGACGAGGTCACGAAGGACCCGGCCGTTGCCGCACAGGATGCAGACCTGGTGATGATCTGCACGCCCGTGTCGACCTATGGCGCAATCGCAGAGGCAATCGCGCCGTCGCTCAAACCGGGGGCCATCGTGACGGATGTCGGATCCGTTAAGGCATCCGCCATAAAGGCCGTGATGCCGCATCTGCCGGAAGGCACGCATTTCGTGCCCGGTCATCCGATTGCAGGCACCGAGAATTCCGGGCCCGAATCCGGTTTTGATAGCCTGTTCGAGGGACGCTGGTTTCTGATCACGCCGCCGCCGGGTACCGATCAGGGCGCCATCGACAAGGTTGCCGAGTTATGGAAATGCGCCGGCAGCAATATCGATTACCTGGAACCCGAACACCACGACCAGGTATTGGCAATCACGTCGCACCTGCCGCATCTGATCGCGTACACGATTGTCGGCACGGCGACCGATCTGGAAGATCATATTAAATCCGAAGTCGTGAAATACTCGGCATCGGGTTTCCGGGACTTCACGCGCATTGCCGCGTCAGACCCGGTGATGTGGCGCGATATATTCATCGAGAACCGCGACGCGGTGCTCGAAATGCTTGGGCGGCTTTCGGAAGATCTCGCAGGCCTCCAACGCGCCATCCGCGTCGGCGACGGTGATACGCTCGAAGCGCTCTTTCGCCGGACCAGAGAAATCCGCCGTGGCGTCGTCGAAGCCGGCCAGCACATTCCGCCAACCCCCGAGGACGAGCCGCCTAGTTCCACTTGATGGGCTTGATCCGCAGTATCGGCGCCGGCCCGATATAGAGACGCTGTTTCTGAAGGCTCAGCGGCAACCGGGCCGACCCGCCGCCAAACGATAGCGCCCGGTTGGCAATCCTGGCAGCAAACGCTGCCCGGGAATCAATCACACCGGCGGCAAGCAGGCGTTCCATCGTGGCGTCTATCCCCCGAATATCCGCGACCATCGCCCCTTCCGGCTGAAGGTTTCCATCCAGCGCAAACGTGCCATTTGTGCGCAACCGCAACACGTCCCAGTCAAGCGCAAGTGCCGCGACCTCCAACGTGCCGCCGGCATCGCGCCACCGGACCAGCACATCTTTGAGCGATCCCGCCGGGTCGGCTTTGCCCATGATCACCGCATCCAGGGCAACCTTGCCAAGGTTTCGTCCCAGCGCGGGCCGCCATTGAGCCGGCAGCACGACCTTTCGGACATCCAGCGCCACACCGATGCCCATATCGGACGGGTCCGGGCGCGGCGTATTTGCAGCGACATTTACCAGTGGTGCCGCGGGGACCGAACCGAGAAGACGGATAACGGCTGACTCCGCGACAAGGCTTTCGCCCTTGGGGAGCCGGGTTTTGACCCCCGAAAGGCGTCCAACGATATTTTTCACCCCCGATTTCCCGACGACGATATCGGCCTCGGCACGATCCAGCTCGGCCCAGATTTCACCTGCACGGAGGGTGACAACGTGAATACCCGGGGCTGAAACGACAACCTCGCCAGGCAGCCACGGCGCCGCCGCGGCCTGGATGTTCGGCGCAACCCAGCGCCACCGGGAGTCAGGACCGGTTATCTGCGGGGTCTGAAAAAACACCTCCAGACGGGCGGGAAATCCCGTAATGTCGGGCTCACCCAATTCAACGGTCCAGCCCGCGGATCGGCGATCCTGCGCCCAGCGATCGATACCGGCCCGCATTTGCGCAGCGGCGCTGTACCAGTACGCCGTATATGCGCCGGCTGCGACAAGCAGCGTACCGACGACTACGATGATGATCCGGATTGGCCGTAAAGACATGGCAATGATATAGCGGTCATACGGATTTAAATCGATCCGCTGGCATCAACGCCCCAAAATGGTCACAGTGCCCGAAATTTCCAATGCAGTTTTCCGTTCCACGGAAATTGCTTTCCCGCCGATGTCCAGAACACAGCTGCAAACCCGATAATGACCGACAGTTCATCCGCACAGCCTCAGATTTCCCGGACCGTACTGGCCGTGGTATCGGCGTTGTTCATATTCTTCTGGGCAAGCGGGTTTGTCGCGGCCAAGTACGGCCTGCCCTATGCAGAGCCGTTTACACTGATGGCCGCGCGGTTTGTCGTTGCAACAGCGATAATGGTGCCTGCGTGCTTCCTGCTCAAAGCGTCCTGGCCAAGTTCGTTTCGTACGGCGGTGCATATTATGGTCGCCGGTCTCGGTATTCAGGTCGTTTATCTCTCGGGCGTCTATTACGGCCTGTGGCTGGGAGTCTCCACCGGTGTGACCGCCATCGTTGTCGGACTTCAACCGCTGCTGACAGGTGTGCTCGCCGGTTTCGTGCTGCGCGAACGTATCACCCGTAATAACTGGATCGGCCTGGTGCTGGGATTTATCGGCCTGGCGCTTGTCGTCTGGGACCGTATCGCGTCTCCGACCGACACATTGTGGGGCCTCGGCGCGCTGCTCGCCGCGCTTATCGGGATCACGCTGGGCACGCTCTATCAGAAGAAATACTGCGGACCGTTCGATATCCGCACCGGTGTTGCCCTGCAGACCATCGTTTCCTGCGTGGTGATGCTGGGACTGGCTGCCACCTTCGAGACCATGCATATCGAATGGACGGCAGACTTCATCTTTGCGGTGCTCTGGTCTGCGATTGGCCTGTCCGTGATTGCGAGCTGTTTGTTTTACTGGCTGATCCAGCGCGGCGCCGCCACCCGGGTAACAAGCCTTATCTATCTGAGCCCGCCGACGACCGCCCTTATGGGCTGGGCCATGTTTGGTGAAATCATGTCCTGGCTCGCCATTGCCGGCATGCTGGTGGCAATGGCCGGCGTGGCCATGGCCGTGAGAACCAGATGACCGACGGCAGATCCATGTTCATCCGCGCAATGCCGTTCCTTTTCATCCTGAGCTGGGCATCGGGATTTCCGATCACCCGGCTCGGCCTCGAATATACCGAGCCGTTTACCCTGCTGTGGGTCCGGTCAGCCATCGTCATCGCAATTGTCGGTACCTATGCGCTGTTCGCCCGGTTCCCGTGGCCGGGCTGGAAAGAGATCGGACATATCGCCGTTGTCGGCATCACGTTGCAGTGTCTTTACCTCGGCTCGATGTTCATGGCGCTGGACGGCAATGTGAGCCAGGGCGTCGCAGCCTTGATCGCCGGCATGCAGCCATTGCTGACCGCCGCGGTGGTCGGGTTTGCCCTTGGCGAACGCATCAACCGGGTGCAATGGATGGGGTTCACGCTCGGCTTCATTGGGTTGTTTATCGTCCTGTCAGAACGCATGGGTGTCGGCACCGCGACGGCAACCGGGTTGATTTTCGCCGGACTGACGCCGATTTTCATCACATTCGGATCCCTGTATCAGAAGAAATTCTGCGCCAATTCGGATTTGCGGGTCGTGATGATTGTTCAACAGACTGCCGCCGGCATCTGCAATTTCTGCATCGCCATGGCGATTGAGACCGGCGAGATCGTGTGGAGCAGCGAGCTGATATTCACGTGGATATGGCTGGTCTTCATTCTGACCATCGGCGCGACCAACCTGCTCTATCTGATGCTGCGCCACAGCGAGGCATCCCGCGTGTCCGGCCTGTTTTACCTGACACCACCGACGGCCGTCTTCCTGGGGTGGATCACCTATAGCGAGACCATGGGCCTGATTGCACTGGGCGGGTTTGCGGTCGCCGTCGCCGGGGTGTTTCTGATCACCCGTAGTTCCGGGCCTGCGAAATGATGCAGATCAACCGCCTGAACATCACCGAACCGGGCGGTTTCTGGTTCTTCGCCTACGGGTCTTTGATGTGGGATCCGCCCTTCACCCCCGCCGATACCCGGCAGGCCCGGCTATATGGCTATCATCGGTCGTTCTGCGTCAATTCAGAAACCTATCGCGGCACCCCGGAAAATCCGGGACTGTCGCTCGGCCTCGACCGTGGCGGCTCGTGTACCGGTGTCGCACTGTATATCGATGACGCATCGCGCGACCTGGCGATCCGTGAAATCGAAGCGCGGGAGATGAATGACGATCCTATTTATATCTGCCGTCCCATCCGTTTGACGCTGGAGACCGAAACCGTTCAGGGATACGCGCTTGTGGTCAACCGGGAAGACCGAATTTTCGCCGGCAGGCTGGCATTTGAAGAGACGGCGCGGCGCATCGCGACCTGCGCTGGAAAACGCGGACCGAACATCGATTATCTTGCCAATACCGTCGCCCGGCTGGACGCCATGGAGATCGCCGAAGGCCATCTTCACCGCCTGCTGCGCCACGCGACACATCTACGCGGTGACGGCTGAGGCGTTGGCAGAACGCACCGATCGGATTAAGAAGACTTCAACAAACACGCCGGAAACACACCGCAGACACGCCGGGATTTAGGGAGAAACAGCCATGAAACTGATCAGCTATCGCCACGAAGGGCGTGAAGCCTATGGCGTCGTCAAAGATGGCGGCATCGTCGACATGACGGCCCGGATGGATCATCCCAGCCTGAAGCAGGCAATTGCCGGGCTGTCGATCAACGAGATGGAAAAACTGGCCGCCGCGGCAGACCCGGACGTCTCGCTCGACGCGATCGAATATATGTTCCCGATCACCACGCCGGAAAAGATCTTTTGCATCGGGCGGAACTACCGCGCCTATCATGAGGTGCTCGAAGACGGCGGACCCAAATGGCCCAGCATTTTCCCGCGTTTCGCGTCGGGATTTGCGCCGCATGGCGAAGCGATCCTGCGCCCATCGGTGTCCGAACAGCTCGACTACGAAGGCGAAATCGGCGTGATTATCGGCAAGCCGGGACGGCATATACCGGAAGAAAATGCGCTCGATTATGTCGCGGGCTACACGATCATCAATGAAGGCAGCGTGCGCGACTGGCAGACCAAAGGCACGCAAAACTGCCCCGGTAAGAATTTTCACCGCTCGGGCGGTATCGGGCCCTGGATGGTCACGCGCGATGAGATTGCCGACCTGGATGCGCTTCAGATAAAAACCAGTGTCGATGGAGATGCCCGCCAGGATGGCGGCAGCGACATGATGATCTTCAAGATCCCGTTCGTGATTTCACACATTTCCCAATTCACCTGGCTGGAGCCCGGCGACATGATTGCCACCGGATCGCCCGGCGGCAGCGCAATTGAAAACGATCCGCCGAACTGGCTGAAGCCGGGTGAATCGATCAGCATCAATATCGAGCCGATCGGCACGCTCACCAACCCGATCGCCGCAGAATAGACCGAACCGGAGTATTGCTATGAAATTGGCCAGCTTTGCCTACGGCGGACTCGAAGGATTCGGCGCCGTCACCGACAGCGGCGTTATCGGACTGACCGGGCGTCTATCCGGGCGCCAGCAAACCCTGCGCGAAGTTCTCGAAGCGGATGCCCTGGACGAAGCCCGGGTCGCAATAGAGGGCGTTGAGCCGGATTATCCGGTCGACAAAGTTAAATTCCTGCTGCCGATCCCGAACCCGGAAAAAATATACTGCGTCGGACAGAACTACCGCGAACACATCGTGGAGATGGGCTACGAAATTCCGACCTCGCCCAGCATATTTTCACGCTATGCCCGCACGTTTGTGCCCCATAACGGCACGATGGACATGCCGTCCCATTCGGAGCATTTCGATTACGAGGCGGAAATGACCGTCGTGATCGGCCGCCCCGCACGCCATGTTTCAGAAGCCGATGCGCTGGATTACGTCGCCGGCTACACCGTCGCCAATGACGGCAGCGTTCGCGACTGGCAGGCGCGCGGACCGCAGGTTGCCCCTGGCAAGAACTGGGAAAATTCCGGCATGCTCGGCCCGTGGATTACGACCGCAGACGAGGCCGGCGATCCGGCGGGCATGTCGGTTAAATCCTGGGTCAACGGCGAGCTGCGCCAGGAAGGCAATACCAGCGACCTGGTGTTTTCCGCAGCGTTTCTTGTCAGCTACCTGTCGACCTTCATCACGCTGATGCCGGGCGACATGATCACCACCGGCTCACCCGCCGGCGTCGCGGTCGGTTTCAATCCGCCTAAATGGCTCAAACCGGGAGACAAGGTCGACGTCGAGATCGGATCTGTCGGGCGGCTCTCCGCCGAGGTCGCCTCAGCGGCGTAAACGGTCCGGGCGTCAGACGACGCTGGAACCACGCCTCACCCGCATTTCGAAAAGTCACAGGCCGTGCAGGTATCGCAGCCTTCCTGGCGCAGCAGCGCTGCCTGACCGCATTTCGGGCACTGACGCAGACGCGGGGTGTTTTCAAGCCCGACCACCTTGCGTTCTGCGTCCGTCTTCGGCCCTCCCACATGGCCGGCGTCATCCGCACCGGGCATAAAACCGATATCGATCATGTGGCGTTCGATGATATCGCCCATCGCCGCCAGCAATGACGGCACGTAACGCCCCTGCATCCATTGTCCGCCGCGCGGATCGAAAACCGCCTTCAGTTCCTCGACCACAAACGATACATCCCCGCCTCTGCGGAAGACGGCAGAGATCATGCGGGTCAGCGCGACCGTCCACGCATAGTGTTCGGTATTCTTCGAATTGACGAACACCTCGAACGGGCGCCGGCGTCCATCCTGCACGATGTCGTTGATCGTGATGTACATCGCATGATCGGAATCGGGCCAGTGCAGTTTATAGGTCTGCCCCGGCAGTTCTTCGGGCCGTGACAGCGGCTGGGTCATGTACACGACGCCGGATTCGAACTCGTCCTCCGCCGTGACCGGTGCCGGGTCGCTCGACAGCGGCAGTTCCGGTTGTGCCGGGTCCGCCGCTTCCTTGACCTGCAGCACTGAGCCGGTCACGTCGTTGGGCCGGTAGGTCGTGCACCCCTTGCAGCCGGTATCCCATGCCTGCTGATAGACATCCTTGAACGTGTCGAACGCGACATCAGCCGGCACGTTGATCGTTTTTGAAATCGACGAATCGACATATTTCTGTGCCGCCGCCTGCATCACCACATGATCGCCGGGGGCGATATCCTGCGCGGTGACGAAATAATCCGGCAGAGGCGCATCGCCTTTGAGGCGTTGCCACAGGCGGTACGCATAGTCGGAAACTTCTTCTTCGCGCCGGGACCCGTCGGGCATCAGAACGTTACGCGTATAGGTGTAACTGAAGACGGGCTCGATCCCGGATGACACGTTATCGGCAAATAACGAGATCGTGCCGGTCGGCGCGACCGAGGTGAGCAGCGCATTCCGGATACCGTGCGTGCGAATGTCATCGCGAATATCTTCCGGCAGACCGGAAATCGTCTCACCCGCCAGATAGGCGTCGACATCGAATAACGCAAACGCCCCTTTTTCCGCGGCAAGGGCCACAGACGCGCGATATGCATGATCGCGGATCGCCCTCATCCAGCGCTCTGTTAGCTCCACCGCCTTCGCCGAGCCGTAGCGTGCGCCACACATGATCAGCGCATCCGCAAGTCCGGTGACCCCGAGCCCGATCCGGCGCTTTGCCTCGGCCTCCACCTGCTGGGCCGGGAGCGGGAAACGCGACGCATCGGTAACGTTGTCCATCATGCGCACGGCAACCGGCACCAGTTCGGCCAGCGCATCTTCATCCAGCCGCGCGATCAGATCGAACGGATCGACGACCAGCCGCGCGAGGTTAATTGAGCCCAGAAGGCAGGCCCCATAGGGCGGCAAAGGCTGTTCACCGCAGGGGTTGGTCGCGGCGATCGTTTCGCAATATTGCAGGTTATTGGCGCGGTTGATCCGGTCGATAAAGATCACCCCGGGCTCGGCATATTCATACGTCGCCTGCATGATCGCATCCCACAGCGCGCGGGCCGAGATGGTCTTGTAGCAGGTGTCGCCGAATGTCAGATCCCAGTCGCGATCTTCGCGCACCGCATCCATGAATGCGTCGGTGATCAGCACCGACAGGTTGAACATGCGCAACCGGCCTGCTTCCTGCTTCGCCGCGATAAACGCTTCGATATCGGGATGGTCGCAGCGCAAAGTTGCCATCATCGCACCGCGCCGGTACCCCGCGGACATGATGGTCCGGCACATGGAATCCCAGACATCCATAAACGACAGCGGCCCCGATGCATCCGCACCGACGCCCTTGACCAGCGCACCGCGCGGCCGAAGGGTCGAAAAATCGTACCCGATGCCACCGCCCTGCTGCATCGTCAGCGCCGCCTCGCGGAGATGTTCGAAAATACCGCTCATATCGTCGGGAACGGTTCCCATGACGAAACAGTTGAACAGGGTAACGTCGCGTTCGGTGCCCGCGCCGGCAATAATCCGGCCCGCCGGCAGGAACTGGAAATCGGTCATCGCCGCTTCGAATTTCGCTGCCCAGTGATCCCGCACGGAGGCGTCTTCGGGCGCCGCAAGTGCAACCGCCACACGCCGCCATGTATCGTCGACGGTCCGGTCGAGGACCTCTCCCGAAGGCGATTTAAAGCGGTATTTCATGTCCCATATCTGGTGGGAAATGGCGGAAACAGCGGTCATTCAACAGTCTCTTTTTGCGGGTCGATAAGGGTAATCGAGAGCGCCAGCAGGGTCAATGTTCATGTTATGTTTCTCTATAGGTTCTGGCGTCGAACAATAACCCCGCCTAACATATAGGGATGAATTCCTTTGAAACCGGTATGCGGTTCGAAACAGCCCCCGACGGTACACAAATCCGAATCGGTCATTGGCCATCGGCAAGCGGTGGGAACAGGCGGGTGGTTCTTTGCCATGGCCGGACGGAATTTCTCGAAAAGTACACCGAAACGATCGGCGAGCTGACAGCCCGCGGGTTTGACGTCTGGTCGATGGACTGGCGCGGTCAGGGCGCCTCCGGTCGCGCCCTGGAAAACCCGCAGAAAGGCCATATCGACAGGTTTGAGACCTATCTCGCCGACCTTACCTGGTTCGTGGACACCATCATCGGTGCGCGCGATGGCGAGGGCGAAACGCTGCTGATGGCCCACTCAATGGGCGGACACATAACGCTGCGCGCCGTTCTTGAAGGCCGTATCAAACCCGACCGCTTTATTCTGTCGGCACCGATGATCGACTTGCCGATGCAGGGCATCAGCCGTTACGCCATCACAGCGCTCTGCAGCGCCATGGCCGGGATTGACCTTGGCAGCCGCTACGTGGCCGGGACTGGCGACTACGATCCCGCACGCGTGAAATTCGACGGCAATCCGCTGACCGGCGACCGAAAACGTTTCGATGCCATCCACGCCGCCATTGCGGCAAATCCGGTCGTGGCCATGGGCGGGCCGACATTCGGTTGGCTGAATGCCACATTCCGAAGTGTCCGCGTCCTGCGTAATCTGGCGCAGCAATCGCCCAGGACCTGTCCAATCCTGCTGTTTACGGCCATGTCGGACACCGTGGTGTCGGTAACGGCGCAAACGGCAATGAACACCGCCCTGCCGGACTGCGAACAGGTTCAGGTCGCGGATGCGCGACACGAAATCCTGCATGAGACCGACGCGATCCGCCGACAGTTCTGGGAGGCGTTCGACGGGTTTACATCCGCCGGCTAGCCGTTGCGGGCTTCTTCCAGCAGGGCCCTGTTGCCGTCGTGGATCCGCGACGACAGTATCTCATCGAAGGTGGCCGCGTCCTGACCCGGCGCGATGGGGGGATGAACCTCGACGAGAATTTTACCCGGCTTTTTAACAAAGCTGCGGCGCCCCCAGAACCAGCCCGAATTGAGCGATACCGGCACCACCGGCACACCGCACCGCCGATAGAGCGCGGCAATACCGGATTTCAGCGGGACGGTTTCATCAGGTGCTGACCGCGTGCCGCCGGGGAAAATGACGACAGGCCTCCCAGCATCGAGCTGCGCAGACACGCTGCGGATCATGCGGCGCGCTTCGCTCGCCCCCGCCGACCGGTCGATCGCGATCATGCCGAGCTTCCGCGCGTAAGGGCCGAACATCGGAACACTGTAGAGCTCCTTCTTCAGCACAAATGCCGGATCCTGCAGAACCGCATAGAAACAGATCGTATCCCACGCAGATTGATGGGCGGCCGCAACGATAAACGGCCCGTCGGGCAGGTTCTCGACACCCCGAAATTCAAAATCGAGCGGCAGGATATGCCGTTGCAGCCAGAATATGCTGCGGGTCCAGAATCTGATCGCCGACAACATCGCCGACCGGGAGGCGATCAACAGCGGGATAAAGGCTGCCAGCAGAAAAATCGACCACGCAAAGGTACCAATATTGAACGCCAGAGATCGAAGCACCGTCATTTAGACATCCGACCCAACAGCGCAACCCGGGCAAGAATATATTTGTTGTACTCGGAAATCGCGAGGCGGGCAGAACCGCGCCAGCGCCACCAGTTCTCCGCGTAAAACCCGGCGGGGAAAACAGGATGGGGGATGACCGTTATCTCCGCCGGCAAAGCGTGGCGGAATTCCAGCAGACTGCGCGGCATATGATAGCTGGCCGTTACCAGCCGGATCGATTTGAACCCTTCGCGCGCCATCCATTCCACCGTTTCGGCGGCATTGCCCCGGGTACTGTCCGCAGCGTACCCAAGCGCTATGCAGCATTCGAGGTCGCCGGGCGCTCGCTGCGCCAGTTTGAGCAGTGCCTGTACGTCAACCCCGCGATAGACTCCCGATACGAACAGTTTCTGCCCGCTTCCGGCGGCCAGCAACGAGAGCCCTTCGCTGACGCGGCCTGCGCCCCCGGTGAGGACAACAATTGCATCGGTCTTTTCAGCGGATGCGGCCCCCGGTTCGGGTATGAGCGCCGCAAACAGGTAAAGCCCCGCCGACCAGATCAGAAACGCAAACGCCCCGACGGCTACAAGGCGGCGCAGCATCCTGCCCGGATGTTTTGCATCTTTACGTTTCACATCATTTTTCCGAGCACACGCTTCACGGTGATTCCGACGGTCAACACCACCAGCAAAACCGCCCCAACAGGGAGCGCCGCCAACAAAACCCACTGCAACGGCCCGAATGCCAGTTCCGGCAGCAGGCCGCCGCTCAACCGACCGCCATATACATGCGCAAGCCAGATAATCCCGACCCCAAGCAGAAAGCCGACAGCAGCGCCGGCCGATGCCAACCTGAGGGTATGATTCTGAAATTGCCGGGCGACGTAGGAATCCTGTGCGCCGATCAGATGAAGCACTTCGACGACGTCGCTGTGGATCGCGAGCCCGGTCCGTGTCGTAAAGACCACCGTGGAGACGGCAGAGATCAGGATCACGATCATCACCGCGAACGAGATCGTCTCCGCGATCCGCATAAATTCCGTCAACCGGCGCAGCCAGATTGCATGATCGTCGACAACCGCGCCCGGGGCGACCTGTGCGAGGCGAGCCGACAATGCCGCGAGGTCGACCTCGGCACCCGCCTCAACCGTCACATCGATCAGGTCGGGCATTGGCAGCTCAAGCCCGAGGACCTGTTTGCCGAGCCAGGGCTCGAGTAATACGGCGATCTCGGCATCCGGTATCGGGCGGACCGAAACGACTCCAGGCGTCGTCCGCAGCAGTTCCGCGGCGGCATCGACCCGCACCCGGCGCTCCACCCCATCCGAGACGGGAATCTGAATGGTCAGCGTGCCCGAAAGATTCTGCCGCCAGATGTCGCCCGCAGACGACAGAAACATCCCTGCCGCGAAGGCAAGCGTGGCCAGAAATACCAGCAGCCCGACAGTCCACGGCAGATAACGGCTGGCCGGATCTCCGCTGAGCGGAACGTCGCTCACCCGCCCGATCATTGGCCGCCCCCGGGTTTCCGGACAGTCGGCGCGTCAATTCCGGGACCGCTGAGCAGACCGTCTTCAACATGAAAACAGGGGTGTTTGAACCGTTCGATCAGGGATTCGTTGTGGGTGGCGACGACAACTGTCGTGCCGATCTTGTTCAACTCTTCGAGCAGGTACATCAGCCGGATCGCGATATCGTCATCGACGTTGCCGGTGGGCTCATCGGCAAGCAGAATCTGCGGGCGGGCGATTACGGCCCGGGCAATCGCAACGCGCTGCTGTTCGCCGCCGGAAAGCGTGGTCGGCTTATCATCGATCTGCCCCTCGAGGCCGACCCATTTCAGCAACTCGGCAACGTGATTCCGGATCTGGCCTTCCTTGGCGCCCGCAACCCGAAGCGGCAGCGCAACGTTATCGAGGGCAGACAGATGGTCGATCAGGCGAAAATCCTGAAAGACCACACCGATCCGGCGGCGCAGGGCAGCCAGCTCGGAACGCGGGATTGTCGACACATCACGTCCGAACATGGAGATACTGCCGCGCGATGGACGGTGCGCAAGATACATCAGCCGCATAAGCGACGACTTCCCGGCACCGCTGGGTCCGGTCAGGAAATGGAATGATCCGGCCGGCAGCGAAAACGAGACATCATGAAGCACCTCCGCGCCGAGGCGGTACCGCATGCCGACGTTTTCAAAGCGGACGATATCGCCTACACCATTCGCCAATGACTACATTCCCAATCAGTTTCTCGGACAGAATCGCACACCCATTGACCCGCCGTCCAGAACCACGCCAACAATCGGGTAAAAATACAACTTATGACGGCTGGTCACACCGTTGGCTTGCCAGCAGAATCACGCCCTCTTATATGATCGGCCGCCTTAGGGTAAGAAGTTAAGATGATTATCACGTGCCCATCCTGCTCTGCGCGATATGTTGTCGACCCCGTCAAGATCGGATCTGACGGTCGCACCGTAAAATGTGCAAAATGCGCGCATGCCTGGGCGCAGCCCGCGCCAACGTCCGAAGAGATGGCCGGAACCGTGGCAGAACCGCCGGCGGCGGAACCTGTCGCATCCACGCCTCCCGCAGATCCCCCCGCAGATCCAGCACCCGAAAACGCCGCCGCCGAAGAACCGGCGGCAAGCGATGTCGCCTCGGCTTTTGAAGAGCGCATCGGTCAGGAACCGTCCGCGCCCTCCGATAACGATTTCAGCGAGAAGTCAGACGAGGATTTTCGCGCGAACTTCGACGATGCGTTCAGCAGAGAGCCGGAATCCGCGGCACGCCCGCTGCGCGGAGGAAAGTCATCGAACCTGCCCGCACTGCCACGCGATTCCAGCCGCTGGCCGGCCCGGATTGCCTGGATCGCCCTGATCGTTATCGTCATCGGTGTGATCGGCGGCGCGTTGGCGTTCCGGCAATCGATTTCGACAAGCTGGCCCCCGGCGAAAAAACTTTACGACCTTATCGGCATGTCGGCGGAGCCGATCAAAAAACGGCTTGGGGTCCGCAGCGTCCGCTATACCTATCCTGACAAAGACACACTCAGAATCGACGGTGAGCTGGTCAATCTGTCTAAAGCGCCGCATGACGTACCGAACCTGCGTATTTTGTTTCTGGATGCGACCGGCAAGGTCGTAAAACGATGGACGTTCCCGCCGCCGGAGCGCCGCATGCTGCCCGACGAAGTCGTCAAATTTGCGACCGAAATCAAGAATCCCCCGGCAGACGCCAAACGGATCGACGTGGGCGTCGACGAAAACTAGATAGGCCGATCATGGACCCGAAAAAACAGCCCGAAATCGACGTCATCTTCGACGCCGAGACAATCGCAGAGCGCATCGAGGTTCTCGCACAGGATATTGCAAAATCGCTCCCCGCTGACCTGCTGATTATCGTGGTCCTGAAGGGAAGTTTCGTCTTCGCGGCCGACCTGCTGCGCGCACTTGACCGCGCCGGCATGCGCCCGACGGTCGATTTCGTCACACTGTCGAGCTACGGGTTGGAAACCCAAAGCTCGGGCACAGTCAATCTCGCCCGCGATATCTCCGAAGATGTCCGCGGCAGGACGATCATGATCATCGATGACATCCTCGATACCGGCCGCACTATGGCTTTTGCCACGGACCTGATGACGGCACGCGGTGCGGCCGCCGTCCATACCTGCGTCCTGCTGGACAAGCATGAGAAGCGGGAAGTTCAGATCGAAGCCGATTACGCCGGATTCCCGGTCGACGATGTCTTCGTTGTCGGCTATGGCATCGATATGGCACATCTTTTTCGGGGCCTTCCCTATATCGGCATGGTCCGTCAGGACTGACGGATCGCGCTCCGGTCCCGCCCCGCACCATCCACGGCATCGGAATTCACCCTTTCTTAATCTTTTGGAAAGGATTGCCTCATATCCTTCGGCCGTGGACCCACAGCACCAGAAGCACACGTGTCAAAAATCCTGATTGCCGAAGACGATACTGCCGTACGTGAATTCGTATCGCGCGCCCTTGTAAATGCCGGTCACGACGTGACGGCGGCAGCGGACGGGGTGCAGGCGCTTGAAGCGCTTGAAAAAGACACGTTCGAGCTTCTTTTATCCGACATCGTTATGCCCGAACTGGACGGCATCGCGCTTGCGCTCAAAGTTTCGCGCGACTGGCCCGATATGCCGATCCTGCTGATGACCGGTTATGCCGCCGAACGCCAGCGCGCACACAATCTCGATGCATTAATCCACGATGTGATCTCGAAGCCGTTCACGCTGCAGCAGATCTGCGAAGCTGCAGACAACGTTCTTAACGCGGGCGCCTAAATACGCCCCGAACGATACCGAACGATCCGATCCCGCGGGATCAGAACCGCTTCAGTAACCTGTCGATATAATCCAGTTCCAGCGGCGTGCGAAACCGTTCACCGGCACGCTTGCGCAACTCGTCCAGAATTTCCTGCGCGCGTTCGATGGAGCCCTGATCCGGTATCGTCACCCGCCGGGAATCGATACCGCCGTCTTCATCCTCCCATTCGCGGCCCAGGGGATCTCTCATCGTCCCCATCGGGTTGAATTGGGGGCTCATGCCGATTCCGGAGCCTCGACCGAAGCGGCTCATCATCTGCTGCATCATACCGCGCCCGGCGCGCCGCAGAGCCTCCAGCGCCTGTCCCTGTTGTCCAACCGCCTGACCCGGCTGCCCCTGGCCCAGCGATTTAGCGGCACCGTCCATGGACCTGCCGGCCTGCCCGAGCGACCGCATGCCCTTGCTGTTGCCGGGCATCATGCCCTTCATCATCTTTTCGAATTTCTTGAGCATCTCGCGCAGGCTTTGCTGTTGCTGCGCGCCCTGCTGCATCTGGTTCTGACCGGGAGGGCGCCCCTGCGACTGGCGGAACGTTTTATCCATCAATTCGTTCTGGCGGCGGATCATCTCCTGGAGCTGGCGCATCGCCTTGTTGCCACGCTGCGCATTCGGATTGTTCCGCATGACCCGGGCGTTGCGCAAGCTTTCCATCATATTCCGCAGCTGCGACAGCATCTGACGTGCCGCATCGCGGGAACCCGCCCGCATCAGCTTTCTGATCTGCTCCATCATCCGCTGAATGTCGGATGACTGCATGATCCGCGCCGTCGGGTCGAACGGCATCGCCTGTTTGGAATTCGGGTTGTTCTGCAGTTTCTTCGCCAGTTCGCGCATGAACTTGTTCATGGCATTCTGCAGTTCCTGCATCAGGCGTTCCAGTTCCGCGTCGGGCGCATTCCGGGCCAATGCTTTCATCAGCGCATCCTGCGCGCGCGCGAGCTCCCGCTCCGCATGGGAAAGCTGGCCGTCTTCGACGCGGAGCGCTGTATCCCAGAGCAGTTCGCGGACAGGCGGGATCGCCGAATCCTGTTCTTCATGAAACAGCCGCGACCGCGACATGATCAGGCCCAGAAAGACAACGGTATCGTCCTTATACGCCTGGGCATCGCTGGCGATATCGTTGATGCGGTCGATAATCTCGCCACGTCTTTCAGGCTGCGTCGTCAGCCGTCGGCGCTCACCAATGATCTCCTTTGCCACCGGATTGTTAAACTTGCGTTCCGGCAGGACCATCTTGATCTCTTCAGACAGACCTTCCTGTCCGGTGGCGTCCTTGGCCGCCAGGCGGATCACCACCGGCAATCCAGCCCAGGGGTGCGGCGCTATTTCCTGGAACGTCGCTTCCTTGACGTCCCGTGCATTGAGTGACGGTGCGGGCAGCTCGAACCTGGAAATTTCCTTGCCGATGACATCGCCGCGTTCATACGTCCGGCGCATTTCGCCGCGAATTTCGGTAATGCCGTAGTCGTCGCTGCCGGTATAGGCCATGCGCAACGTCCCGCGCTGGGTCGCCGCCGGCGCCCCGTCAAAGGCGATTTTCGGCGGTGTGTCCGCACGGGTTCGCAGCGTCCACGTCCCCAGAACCTTGCCATCGTGGATGACCGAAAAACGCCCGCCTTTTTCCAGGGGCTGCTGGAGGCGGCGGTTTACACGGTCCACATTCTCGAGCGGTGTTATCTCGCCCTCGATATCCAGGACGGCGGTGCCGCTACCGCCCGAGACAATCGCCGTCAAAACACTGCCCTGCGGCACTTCAATGACCAGTTCCGCGGCTTTGGGTGCTTGTTTACCCTCTGTCTGTGCCGCGGCGGCCTGGGCAAGCGCCTTTGCGTGATCTTCGGCAACCTGCACGGGGAAAATCGGCGGCAATCGCGTGTATTCCGGCGGTGTAACCCAGAGTTCGAGCTTCGCCGTCTGCGCGCGGCTGTCGTCGCCAAGGGTCGGCACCAGAGCCCGGCTCATGCGATCGCCGGCATCCGGCCCTGCCACCACAACGCCGATAAAAAGCAGCAATACCACCATCGCCCGGAGCGCCCACGGGTCGCGGGCCGGAAGACCCGGCGACGGGGCACCGACTTTAAGGGAACGGATCCGCTCGGCCATCTGTCGCTGATGCGCCTGCCACAGGGCCTTTGAGGTCGGGTCGGTCATGCCGTCGGGCAGTTTGTCCTGAAGCGCCTCGAGCGGGCGGTGTTCGAGGCCGCTCGCCGTCTCGATGCGGCGGACGGCATCACGGTGGTTCGGCCATGTCAGTGTCCGGATACCGGCATAGACCGTGTAGCCGAGAAAACCAGCAAAACCGATCAACGACAATGCGTGCAGCCAGCCCGGGAAATGTGAAAACCCGTCCAGCAGAGAAAATCCGGTAAAGAGGCCTGCGACGCCCAATGGCGGCCAGACCGCAGGCCAGACCGTCTCCCAGGCGAGACTGAGCCGGGCCTGGGTGATACGCCTTTTCAGCAGGCCGTCAGGCCGCGCAGGCGGGGTAGTTTTCTCTGTGTCTTTACGATCGCTCATGCCGCCGGGTCTCCTGACGGTACGGGGTTCGTCACTGCCCGGTCACCCAGCCCGGCACGACATCCTGTCCTATAAGTGTATCATAATCGGGCCGAGGTCGAATCACGGCGTGTTGAGCCCCGTTAACCATGGTTTCCGGGATCAAGAGCCGGCTGTTATAGGTCGACGACATGACCGCGCCGTAGGCCCCCGCAGATCGCACCGCGAGCAGGTCTCCGGCAGCCAGCGGCGGCATGTCGCGCTGGGCCGCAAAGACATCACCGGTCTCGCATACAGGCCCCACGATATCGACCGGCGTGCGAACAACATCGTCCGCCGGTTGGGCAACCGGGTCGATGTCGTGCCACGCTTCGTAAAGCGTCGGTCGTATCAGGTCATTCATCGCCGCATCCACCACCGCAAACTGCCGGCCGCCGCTGTCTTTTACATAAATGACGCGGGTCACCAGAATACCCGCCTCACCTGTCAGGCGCCTGCCGGGTTCAAACGTCAGCGCGACATCCATGTCGCCAAAGACGTCACGGACAATCGCGGCGTAGTCCGTCGGTACAGGCGGAACTTCATCCTGATACACAATGCCGAGCCCGCCGCCGAGATCGACCCGGTCGACGGTCAGTCCGTCCGAGCGCAGGTCGCGCACGAGGGCGGCAATGCGCTCAAACGCGTCGCGGAATGGATCGAGCCGCGTCAGCTGCGATCCGATATGCACCGCAAGACCTGACGGGTTCAGACCGGGCATCTGCGCTGCCGCGGCATAAACTTCGCGAATGCGGTCCAGCTCGATGCCGAATTTGTCGCCGGCACGGCCGGTGGAAATCTTGTGATGGGTATCCGCATCGACGTCGGGGTTAACCCGGAGCACGATCGTCGCGGTCTTCCCCAAAGCCGAGGCAACGTCGGACAATGCGGCAAGCTCAGGTTCGGATTCGACATTGAACTGCCCGCAATCCGCACGCAGCGCCATATCCATTTCCGACCGCGTTTTGCCAACCCCGGAAAAGACGACCTTCTCCGCGGGCACGCCGGCCTTTAACGCGCGCCGCAGCTCGCCTTCCGAAACCACGTCCGCCCCTGCGCCAAGCGCCGCAAACTGCGCAATGACGGCCTGATTGCTGTTCGCTTTCACCGCATAGCAGACGGTGGCGTCGAGGCCGGCAAAAGCGCCGGCGAATTCTGTATAGGCGGTGCGCAGCATGTCGGCGGAGTAGCAATAGAACGGCGTCCCGACTTTTTCAGCCAGGTCCGTTACCGCTACATCCTCCGCGTACAGCGCTCCGCCGCGATATGCGAAGCCGCTCATTTCCGGGAATGCCTCATCGTGATGTTGGATATTGGGTCGGGAAGGTTTTCGTCTCGTCAGGTGACGTAAGCTTGCTCGGCTTCTTGCCGCAGCCCGCCACCGACAGGGCGAAAGCCAGGCACAGCACAGCCAGTAAACTTCGCTTCATGATAATGCTCTGCGCCATCATTTCAGAAACCGCTCCCGTGCGGATGTTACCTGCGCGCGGACGTTGTCCGGCGCTGTTCCACCATAACTGTTACGGCTGCGCACTGAATTGTCCACGCCGAGGACGCCAAACACTGCACCGGTGATACGTTCGTCAATCGCGGTCAGGTCGTCCAGGGCAAGATCTTCAAGGCCACAGCCTTTCTGTTCGGCAAGTGCCACGACCCGCCCGGTGACGTGATGGGATTCGCGGAACGGCACCCCAGCTTCGCGCACCAGCCAGTCGGCAAGGTCGGTCGCGGTCGTGAACCCTTCGCCCGCCGCCGCAGCAAGACGCTCGCGGTCGAATGTCAGGTCGGCGATCATGCCGGTGGCGGCCGCAACACAAACCATCAGGGCCTCGGCCGCATCGAAAACCGGTTCCTTGTCTTCCTGCATATCCTTGGAATAGGCGAGTGGCAGCCCCTTCATCACCGTCGACAACGCGACGAAAGCACCAAGCACCCGGCCCGTCTTGCCCCGGATCAGCTCCGCGGCGTCCGGGTTGCGCTTCTGCGGCATCATCGACGAGCCGGTCGAAAAAGCGTCCGACAGCCGTGCGAAGCGGAACTGCGCCGAAGACCAGATAACCAGTTCTTCGCCCAGCCGCGACAGATGTCCCGCACAAATAGCCGCAGATGCGAGGTATTCGAGGACAAAATCCCGGTCGGACACCGAATCGAGCGAGTTTGCCGTCGGCCGGTCGAAACCAAGTGCCGCCGCCGTCATATCCCGGTTGATCGGAAAGCCTGTGCCCGCCAGCGCACCCGCCCCGAGCGGACTCTCGTTCAGCCGTACACGTGCATCTGTGAAGCGGCTTCGATCGCGACCGAACATTTCCACATAGGCCAGCAGATGATGGCCGGCCGTCACGGGCTGCGCCGCCTGCAAATGGGTAAAACCGGGCATCACCCAGTCGGCATGGGCTTCCGCCTGGTCGATCAGCGCGGTCTGGAGGGCCTTGAGCGCATCATCCGCCGCATCGAGGGCATCGCGGACCCACAGCCGGAAATCGGTTGCCACCTGGTCGTTGCGCGACCGGGCAGTGTGCAGCCGGCCTGCGGCATCGCCGATCAGGTCGGTGAGCCGCGCTTCGATATTCATATGAATATCTTCAAGTTCGGTTTTGAATTCGAACGTTCCGGCCTCTATCTCGTCCCGGATCCCGGCCAGACCGTCACAAATGGCCGTCACATCGGTGTCAGACAGAATACCGATTTCCCCCAGCATCCGGGCATGCGCGATCGATCCGGCGATGTCCTGCGCATAGAGTGCCTTGTCAAAGCCGATGGAAGCATTAATTCTTTCCATAAGCGCGTCAGGCGCAGCGGCGAACCGTCCACCCCACATCTGGTTGGACCCGCCGCCCGCGGAACCCGCGCTATCGGGATTATCTGTATTGCCCATGACTATGTTCGGTTCTCAGTTCGGTTTGGTATCCGGGATTAAAAAAACCGGGGCACGTGCCGCTATTGCCACCGGTTTGGCGATAATGGCCATTATTGGCGCGGATTCAAGCACATACACGCGTGCCGATACAGTTTCGGGCGCGACGACCACCCCGCCCCGGACCGGCTGGATGCAAAAGTTCGAACCCGCCACCGCACCCGCGGCTCTGCCGACCAGCGCGTTTACCGAGCAGGACGGCGCAAAGCGCGTCCTGGCGGACTTTGGCGGCCAAATCGTGCTGATGAATTTCTGGGCGACGTGGTGCGGCCCCTGTGTGCGCGAAATGCCGTCGCTGGAGCGCCTGCACCAGAAACTCGGCAGCAAGGACTTCACCGTCATCGCGCTGTCGGAAGACCGCAAGGGATGGGACAAAATCACACCGTTCCGCAAGCAGCTGGGACTGACTGCGCTGCCGCTGTTCCACGATGTCGGATCAAAAATGATGTTTGGCGCAAAAGTGGGCGGTCTGCCGACCACGATCCTGATCGGACGGGACGGCAAGGAACTGGGCCGGCTGACGGGTCATGCCGAATGGGACAGCGACGAGGCCGTCGCCCTCCTGCAGCACTATATCGCGAAGCGTTAGGCGGCGTTCAGGCTCTTGGGTTCACCGAACAGGTAGCCCTGTCCGAAATCGACATGGAAATCGAGAATGTCGCGCAGGACGTCCTCGGTCTCGATCTTTTCGACGATCAGGTCGATGCCCTGACGCTCCAGCGCTTTTTTGAAGTCGTGCAGATCGATTTCGGTCGTAGGCTGCGGGACTTCGCGCAACATCGTCTGCGCATCAATTTTTATGTATTTGAAATGCTGTTCGGCGAGCGCGCCGTAATCCAGATTCAGGCTGTTCACCTGATCGAGCGAGAACCGGAATCCGAGGGCGGCAAGACGGCTTAGCTGGTGCCTGATCTCATCGTCCTGATTGGCGATGGTCGCGTGGCTGAATTCGAATATCAGGTCCTGCGCCAGCGACGAGTTCTCCGTCATGAACACGATAAAGTCGTTGAAGAATTTCTTATCGGCGAGCGTGTGCGGCGAAATATTGCAGAAAAATCCGATATTCCGGTTCTTGTTGTGCTTGTTGCGCAACTGCTGGACACACCGGAACAGCATCAGGTTATCGATCGCGGTGACAAGGCCTTCACGCTCGGCAATAGCGATATACTGGGTCGGCGTGATCACCTCGCCGTCTTCGCTGCGGATGCGGGTATAGGCCTCACAGAATTTGCGTTTGCGCTGCGGCAGGCTGACCACCGGCTGCAGCACCAGATCAACCCTGTCCTTGGCGATACCGTCGCGGACCAGATGCACAATCGTGGCATCGTCCAGTACCGGTCCGGCCGGCACGACCTCGGGGTCGATCGGCAGCACAGGTTCATCAGATGCTTCGACAATCTGCGCAAGGGAGGTGACTTCGTCCGGTGGGGATGAGGGGTCGGCAGCGTTGGTCAGGTTTTCAACCAGACCCTGCAGCATGCGAACCTCGGCCATGACCTTGCCGACGTCTTCCTGCAGCGCTTTGCCGCCGGAGCCTCGACCGGTCATCGTCTCGATTGCTTTGTAGATTTGGCCGACTTCTTCGCGCGCGCGGGTCAGTTCACCCATTACCTGACCATGGCCGGCGCGCAGGTCCTGCACTTCTTCGACAAGGCGGCCTTCTTCTTCCTGGCGCGCGAAGACTTCATGGAGCAGGGCCGAGCCCACAAGCACGACGGCGCCCAGCATAATGGACGTGTTTGGGTCGATGCCGCTGAAGAAACGCGGCAGCATCAGCGCCACGGCAGCTGAAATGATTGAATAGCCGAGCGCGATAAGGATATGACGAAGAAAAGACATGCCTACCGATGTAAGTTTCGGAACAAGGCTAATGTGGCGTTAACCGGTTGATTTTGTCTTAAGAACCGGTCCCAAAAGAGCTTAATTTCTGGCTTTAAAATCCGCCCCGACGGCATCAGCAACATGTTGAAACCCGTCTTGTTTCAACAAGGCGGTCAACTCCCGCTTGATCCGCGGTATCAGGGCCGGCCCATGGAATACCAGCGCCGTATATAGCTGAACGACCGATGCCCCGGCCCGGATCATGGCATAGGCATCGGCGCCGCTGGCAACACCGCCGCAACCGATGATAGGTACCTTGCCCTCGGTAAGGTGATACATGTCGCCAACAATCTGCAGGGCAATCGGAAACAGTGGCGCACCGCTCAACCCGCCGGCTTCCTGGGTTTCCGGGTCGGTCATATCCGCGGGCCGCTGAATCGTCGTGTTTGCCACAGTCATGCCGTCAACGCCGGTTTCCATGATCACGGCGGCGATATCGGCACGTTCACTGTCGTCCAAGTCGGGGGCGATCTTGATGATCAGCGGCGGCCTTTTTGCAACGTCCGGTACCGCACGGGATCTTGCTTTGAGAACGCGATTGATCATATCGGTCAGAATTTCGCGCCCCTGCATGGCCCTTAGGCCTGGGGTATTGGGAGACGATACGTTCGCTACCAGATAGTCCACATACGGGGCGACAGCTTCGACACATATCTCGTAATCCGCAGCGCCGTCCTCTGTTGCCTTGTTCTTCCCGATATTCGCACCGAATGGGCCAAGCCCCTGGCCCCGTCGGGAAATGCGCTCGACATAGGGTGCCAGGCCGGTCCCGTTGAAACTCAGGCGATTGATAACAGCCCTGTCGTCTGACAGGCGAAACACCCGCGGCTTCGGATTCCCGGGCTGGGGCAAGGGTGTAACGGTGCCCGCCTCAACAAAACCGAACCCCGCCGCCAACATGGCATCGGGCACCTCGGCGCCTTTGTCGAATCCGGCGGACAGCCCAATCGGATTGCGGAAATCCAGCCCCCAGACCGATGTCGCAAGAACCGGATCGTCCGGTGTCCGGTCTTTTGGTCCCATCCCCCACTTCAGCCCACGAATGGACACAGTATGCGCCGCCTCGGGCGGGAGCAGACGAAGCACGGGGAGCAGGAGCGAATGTATATCTGTCAACGATTGGACCTCAGTGGAATGATCGAACTCAAACTATCCCGAATCGCGGGTATGGAAAAACTGGCGCTCAGATGTCCATCCATTGATCGTGCCGTTAAACCCGACTATATCGGTCCCATGACCGACATCGACACAATCGACCAGACAACCCAGGAAATCGTCGACGAATTCGCGTTCTTCGATGACTGGGTGCAGCGCTATGAATACATCATCGAGATGGGTAAGGCCCTGCCCGACCTGCCCGACGATAAGAAGGACGATGCACATAAAGTGCCCGGCTGCCAGTCACAGGTGTGGTTCCATGCGCGGCGCGAAGACGGCAGGATACATTTCGATGCGGATTCGGACGCCATGATCGTCCGTGGGCTGGTCGCACTGCTGCTGCGGGTTTATTCGGGGCGCACACCGGCAGAAATCATCGCCACGCCGCCCGCGTTTTTCGAAGTGCTTGAGCTTGGCTCGCATCTGAGCGGCAGCCGCGCCAACGGCCTGCATGCCATGGTCACGCGGATACATGCCTACGCCAAGGCATACCGCGACGGAGACGCCGGTAACGACCCCAATACCGACAACGTCGTCCCGCTAAACCCGGAAGCGCGGACCTGATGGAGCGCGCGTCGTTCACCTGGAAGGACGGCACGTGGTTCGAGGGCAATCAGCCCATGCTGGGACCGATGAGCCACGCCTGGTGGATGGCCTCTTCGGTGTTTGACGGCGCACGGTCAATCGGTCGGCTGGTGCCGGACCTTGAACGCCACTGCGCGCGCATCATCGAATCCGGTAAGGCGTTTGCGATGACCGCCCCCCTGACAGCAGACGAAATCGTGGCACTTGCCTGGGAAGGGATCGAGAAATTTCCGAAAGACGCGGAACTGTATATCCGCCCGATGATGTATTTCGAGGACGGCTTCGTTGCCCCCGACACGGATTCGACACAATTTATCCTGACCGTCTTCGAAGCACCGATGCCCGCCTGGGGTGGCATCAAGACCATGATTTCCAGCTATCGCCGCCCGACGCCCGAAGCGGCCCCCACCAACGCGAAGGCGTCCTGTCTGTACCCGAATGTCGCCCGTGCCATGATGGAAGCACGCCAGAAAGGGTTCGGCACCGCGGTTGTCCTAGACGCGATGGGGAATGTCGCGGAATTCGCGACCAATAACCTGTTTATCGTCCGCGACGGCGTCGTGCAGACCCCGGCGGCGAACGGCGCGTTTCTGTCGGGACTGACCCGGCGCCGCATCATGGAACTGCTGACCGAGGACGGTTATCACGTCGCCGAACTGACGCTGACGCTCGACGATCTGGCGCGCGCCGACGAAGTGTTCCTGACCGGGAACTATTCCAAGATCCAGCCAGTCATTCAGGTCGCCGACACGCATTTCCAGATCGGGCCGGTGGCGACCCGGGCGCGCGAGCTGTATTTCGATTTTGCCAAACGTGAAGGCGGCAAGAAAATCTGATGGAAGACCAGAATCAAGTCGGCCGCGAACACTGGAAGGGCCGCTCTACCAGCTGGACCGCCACGGCCGCCCAGGGCCTGTCGACAGACGACACGCTGAACCAGATGCTGATAGAGCTTGCCGGTATTGCACCCGGTGAGCGGGTGCTCGATCTCGGCTCCGGCACGGGCGACCCGGCGATCAGCATCGGCCTCGCCCTTGGCGATACCGGCGCGATTACCGCCTGCGACCTGACACCGGAAATGCTGGCCAAAGCACGTGAGCGGTCAGTCAATGTCGGCATCGATGTGATGAGCTTTGCCGCCTCCGACATGACGGCGCTGACGTTTGAGGACAATACCTTCAACTGCGTGACCTGCCGGTTCGGCCTGATGTTTCCCGAAGACAAAGTTGCGGCAGCACGCGAAGCGCTGCGGGTGCTCAAACCCGGCGGGCGCGTCGGCTACATCGTGTGGGGACCCTACGCCGAAAACCCGCCCTTCTTTGTCATCCGCCGCGCGATCGCCGAGGCGATGGGGCAGGACGAAGGCCCGGTGCCGCATCGCCACAGTCTGGGACAGCCGGGACAGCTTTCCGAAATTCTGAACGCCGCCGGGTTCGTAGACGCCGAGGAGCACGAAATGCGCTACAAGCGCCCGGTCGACGATCTGGACGATTACATCGACCGCGCCCTGATCCGCGGCTATTCGGAAACCGTTGACACGCTTGATGAGGCCGGCCGCGCTGCCCTGATGGAAACGCTCCGCGCCGCGTTCGCGCCGTATCGCGAAGATGGCCCGGAAGGTGTGCAAGTGATGATGCCCAACTACGCACGGCTCGGGCTTGGCTGGAAAGCAGCTTAAGCGCCGCCACGCGCCGGCAATCTACTCTCTATTGGTCATGAATGGCGGCACGGGCCGTTTGGTCCATTTCGCGAAATGCGCTTTCTCGGCGGCGTAGAACACCCGACATCCCTCGACCGGATCGTCCCGCTTGTACGCATCGGGCATCGCCTGTGGGGGATCTGCCCAACCGGCATCCGGTAAGGGCGGCGTCTTCGGCAGGCTGTCGATCACATCCTCCGATGCATGTCGCTTGCCGTACCGAAAGGTGTATTCGGCGCAAAGCGCCTTGCCGAATCGTTTGAGCCACTGGAAATGCGCGAGGCTGTCGCCCGCCCATAGCACCGAGGGGTGCTTTGCATGGGTCGGTTTGTAGCGCGCAGGCTGATCGTAACGATGCAGCGCCGTACACAGGATTTGCGCCGTCTCGAGGCACATTTTCACGGCATGGCTGTCACAGTGATATTGCACCGCGCGCCCGATATCGTGGTCGAGATAGAAGATATTCATCGTCGGATTACGGCTTCGCCACGCCGTTGGATCGCACCACCCGCCAGGCGATAAAATTACTCGGCAGCAGCGCTTTCCCCGGCGAGCACGCGGCCGATCAGCGCGACCGTCTCATCCTTGCCGTAAAGCGCGGCGAAAGACCCGAAACGCGGTCCCTGGCTTTGGCCAAGCAGCACTTCGTACAGCGCCTTGAACCAGTCCCGCAGATTTTCGAAATCATGCCGCTTGCCGACCTCATAGACCTCGGTCTGGATGGTTTCCGCGTCCACATCGGCGGGCATGGCTTTGATCGAGGCGACCAGCTCTTCCAGCGCGGCACGTTCCTTATCGTCAGGCGCGCGGTAGTTCTTGTTCGGTTTTACAAAATCCCGGTAATAGGCGATGGCGTTGACGACCAGCGCATCCAGAATAGGCGCCGTTTCGGGCGTTGCCGTCGGCGCATAGCGCGTGATGAAGCCCCAGAGCACCGCCGGATCTTCGGTATTGCAGACGCTGGCGAGGTTCAGCAGCAGCCCGAACGTGACATGGCCTTCGGGCGCGGGTGGTGCACCGTTATGGATATGCCAGGCCGGGTTTTCGAGCCGCGCACCGTCTTCCTGCGCGCCATATTTTTCCAGATGCGTCAGATAGTCGTCGACATGGCGGGGAATGGCATCGAAAAAGAGCCGTTTCGCCTTCCGCGGCGAGTTATACATATAAAGCGACAGACTCTCCGGCGTCGCATATTCGAGCCATTCTTCCACAGAAAGGCCATTTCCGCGCGATTTGGAGATCTTTTCGCCATTCTCATCGAGAAACAGCTCATATGTGAAGCCATCGGGCGGTGTTCCGCCCAATATCTTGCATATACGGCTCGAAAGGCGGACAGAATCGATCAAATCCTTGCCCGACATCTCGTAATCGACCTTTAAAGCGGTCCAGCGCATCGCCCAGTCGGCTTTCCACTGCAATTTGCAATGCCCGCCGGTTACCGGCGTTTCGACCAGTTTGCCGTCTTCGTCTTCATACACGACGGTACCGTCATCGGGCTTCGTCTCGGCGATCTTGGCCAGCAGGACACGACCGGTTTTCTCGCAGACGGGCAGGAACGGGCTGTAGGTTTCGCGGCGCGCTTCGCCAAGGGTCGGCTTGATAACGCCGGTAATCTGTTCGTGCAGACGCAGAATATCCAGCAGCGCCTGGTCGAACATGCCCGATCTGTAGCATTCGGTGGCACTTTTGAAGTCGTAATCGAAGCCGAACCTGTCGAGAAACGCCTGCAGGCGGGCATTGTTGTGATGCCCGAAGCTTTCATGCGTGCCGAACGGATCGGGCACGCTGGTCAGCGGTTTACCGAGGTGCTCGGTCATCATTTCCTGCTGAGGCACGTTTTCCGGCACCTTGCGCAGACCGTCCATATCGTCGGAGAACGCGAACAGCTTGGTCGGAATATCGGACATCGCTTCGAACGCGCGGCGCACCATGGTGGTACGCACGACCTCGCCAAAGGTGCCGATATGCGGCAGGCCGGAGGGCCCATAGCCGGTTTCGAACAGCACGTAACCCTTATCGGGCACCTTGCCGGCGGTACGTTTCAGAAGACTGCGCGCCTCGGCAAACGGCCACGCCTTGGCGTCCGCGCCGAGAGATTTCAGATCGGCCAAAGCCTGATACTCCGGGTGTTTCAGAGCGCCGGAAACTACGGGCGTATCGGATGGGCGTCAATCTAATGCGGATGCCCCGAATAACCCCGATCAACACGGTGATCAGGCGGATGCCGTCACCGGGTAATCCACAAATCCGCGGAATCGCGCGCGCGGATGATGCAACGCCTTACCGGACGGCTCGATCTGCCCGAACCGCTGGATAAACCCGTTCAGGGCGATGCGGGTTTCCATCCGTCCCAGCGACATACCGGCACAGGCATGAATGCCGGCGCCGAACGCGAGGTGTCTGTTGCGTGCGCGCCCGATATCGATGACGTCCGGGTCGGGAAATTCCGCCGGGTCGCGGTTCGCCGCCCCGATGCAAAGCCAGACATAGTCGTCCTTTTTCATCGCAACGCCGCCGATCTCGGCATCTGCCGTCAGCTTGCGGTTATTGAGCTGGACCGAGCTTTCAAACCGCAGCAGCTCTTCGACGGCGCTGACGATCAGGTCCGGGTCGGCGCGCAGCCGGTCCAGCTGACCGGGGAACCGCAACAGCGCATCGAGCCCGTTGGTCATGGTATTCGCCGTTGTCTCATGCCCGGCATTGAGCAGGAAGATACAGTTGTGAAGCAATTCCAGTTCGGTCAGCGTCTCACCATCCGCATCGGGGCCGACAAGTTTCGACAGCACTTCGCCATCTTCGCCGCCAAGCGGGTTTTTCTGCCGCTCGCCAATCAGCCAGCGCAGATAATCTTTGAAGTTATCGACAGCGAGCGCCGCTTCGTCCCGCTGTGCGGGCGTCAGGTCGGCCTCCAGACCACCGAGGATCGCAACTGCCCAGGGTGACAACAGATGCCGGTCTTCGCGCGGCACACCCAGCATGTCGCCGATCAGCTCGATCGGCAGCTTCATCGCGAAATCATGGAGCAGGTCGAACGACCCCATTTCCGCCACCTCGTCCAGCGAGGCCGCGACCACCTCTTCGACCCGGGATTCGAGCGCGCGCAACGCCCGCGGCGTGAATGCCGGTGCGAGACGCTTGCGCACCCGCGTGTGGCTCGGCGGGTCGTTAAAGACAAGGCTCGTCGTGTGATGCTCATAGAGCGACGTGTCGCCCATCGTCTTTTTGAAATCGACCATCTTGTCGGACGAAAACAGCACCGGGTCGTGATAGGCCGCATCGAGATCGGCATGGCGCGTCAGAAACCAGGCACCGTTCGGCATACGGTGCACCGGCGCATGACGGCGCAGCGCATGAAAAACCGGATAGGGGTTTTCGTAAAAATCCCGGTCAAGTGCTGCGACATCAAACGCCGCCGCGGCAGCTGGGCCGACATCGGCAATACCATCATAAAGGTTGTTGTCCGTCATCGCCTCACCCGGTCTTCCTTCATCATTGTCGCCGCCTTTTCCGCGATCATGATCGTCGGCGAATTGGTATTACCCGACGTAATCGTCGGCATGATTGACGCATCGGCGATGCGCAACCCGTCTAATCCACGCAACCGCAGCCGGTCGTCGACGACCGCCATGTCATCGCTGCCCATCTTGCAGGTCCCGACCGGATGGAAGATTGTCGTGGCGATATCGCCGGCGGCACGGGCGAGGTCTTCGTCGCTCGAGACCTGCGGGCCGGGCAGATATTCCTCCGGCGCGTATTTTTCCATGGCCGGGGCGGCGACAATGCGCCGGGTCAGTTTCAGCGCATTGGCGGCAATCTGGCGATCGCTTTCCGCCGACAGGTAATTCGGCCGGATCGACGGCTTGGCTCGGGGGTCCGGGCTTTTGATCCGGATGTGTCCCCGGCTATCGGGCCGCAAATTGCAGACCGATGCGGTGATTGCCGGAAACGGATGCAGCGGCTCGCCGAACTTGTCGAGCGACAGCGGCTGGACATGATATTGCAGGTTCGGTGTCTCTCGGCTGTCATCCGATTTTGTGAACACCCCGAGCTGGCTCGGCGCCATGGTCATCGGCCCACGCTTGAACAGCAGGTATTCGAGCCCCATGCCCGCCTTGCCGATCAGACTATTGGCGCGCTCGTTAAGCGTCTTGGCATTCTGCACCTTGTAGACCGCGCGGATCTGCAGATGATCCTGCAGGTTTGCGCCGACACCGGGCAGTTCGTATGCAACATCGATGCCGTGTTCGCGCAGCAGCGGCGCGGGACCGATGCCCGAGAGCTGCAAAATTTGCGGTGAGCCGACGGAGCCCGACGCAAGGACAACTTCGCATTTGGCACCGGCATGCGCATCCGCCCCGTCGAGCCAGAAATCGACCCCGGTGACCCGGCCCTCCGACACGGTCAGTTTTTTAGCCTGCGCCTTGGTCAGCACCGTCAGGTTCTGGCGGTGCGTGATAGGATGCAAAAAGGCATGCGCCGCACTCCACCGCACGCCGCGTTTCTGGTTTACCTGAAAGTACCCGGCGCCCTCATTGGTGCCGCCGTTAAAATCCTCGGTCTTCGGAATGCCGATCTCGGCACAGGCTTCGCGAAAGGCGTTCAGGACTTCCCACGTCAAACGCTGATCCTCGACCCGCCATTCACCTCCGGCGCCGTGCAGATCGCTCTCCCCGCCGACAAAATCTTCTGATTTGCGGAATACCGGCAACACGTCGTCCCAGGCCCAGCCGGTATTGCCCATCTGGCGCCACTGATCGTAATCCCGCGCCTGGCCGCGCATATAGATCATGCCGTTGATCGCCGAACAGCCGCCGAGCGTGCGCCCGCGCGGATAGGCAAGTGCCCGGCCGTTCAGGCCCGGTTCTTGCTCGGTCTGGAAACACCAGTCGGTGCGCGGATTACCCATCGTGTAAAGGTATCCGACGGGAATTTTGATCCAGAAATAATCATCCTTGCCGCCCGCTTCGAGCAGCAGAACGTTAACGTCGGCATCCGCGCTGAGGCGGTTTGCCAGCACGCAGCCCGCCGTGCCCGCGCCGACGATGACGTAGTCAAAATTCTCGAAGTTTTTCACGCCGGTTTCCGGCATATTGATGTCCTCCCGCTTTGTTCATCTTCATCGGAACGCCGCCGCCGTGCAAGCCGTCCTAAACGTCGCCCTTCCCGTTTTCGGGATTATCCTGTGCGGGTATCTCGCCGGACGGGTAAAGCTGCTGGGGGCCACCTCCTCAGAGGCGCTGAACGCGTTCGTGTACTGGTTTGCCCTGCCACCGCTGATCTTTATCGGCATGGCGGTCACGCCGGTCGACCGGATCCTGAACGTCGATTTTATCGCAACTGTCTCGCTCGGCATTCTCGGCACCGGCATCTTTGTCGTCCTCGGCAGCCGCTACCTGTTCGGTAATCGCGGTGCATCCAACGGCCTGCATGCGATGACGGCACTGTTCTCGAACACCGGCTATATGGGTATCCCGCTGTTTATCGCGGCCTTCGGCGAAGACCGGGTACTGCCGGCGGTGACGGCGACGGTGCTCAACATGTTTTTCTACGGCGCGATGACAGCCTGGGTCGCCGCCGTAAAGGACGATGCAGACAGGCGCAGCAGTGGTGCAATTGCCGCCAGTATTCTCGGCGCGCTGGCAAAAAACCCGCTGGTGGTTGCCCCCGTGCTCGGGCTCGGCCTCAGTGCGACGCAGCTTACCGTGCCGGTGCCGCTGGAAAACCTGTGCCGTATTCTGGGGGCCGCCGCCGCGCCAGGTGCGTTGTTTGCCCTTGGGCTGTTCCTGGTCGGCCAGCGGATCACCGCAGGCCTTGCGGAGGTAACCTGGATCACGTTTTTCAAACTGATCGCTCAACCCGCACTGACCTGGTATCTCGCCTTCCACGTCTTCGAGATGGATCGGTTCTGGGCCATCAGCGCGATCCTCCTGGCCGCACTGCCAACCGGGGCGCTGGTGTTCGTCACCGCCCAGCAGAACGGGGTGTACGTTCAGCGCGCATCGGCCGGGATCGTGATGTCGACCGTGTTCTCGGTCATCACGCTGACCGCCATCCTCGCCTGGTTCGGAGATATCTGAAGATCAGGTCGTCGTCAGGGTTTCGCCGCCCCGTACAGGTCGCTAGCGACACCCAGATAGCCGTCCCAGGCAAACCAGTAGCTGATATGCCCCGGCACCCGCGCGAGCGTCGCACCATCCGGGCCGATCAGACGGTCCTCGGTGATCTTCCACGCCACACCTGCCGCCTCCAGTACATTTGCCGCTTTCCCCGCCGAGAAGGTTCGCGTGCCGCGCTCATACGCCCGCACGGTGCGTGACGCCACATCCCCGATCAGTACAACGGGCCTCGACCCGACGGTGTCATTAATGACAGGCTCACGGGCGAACGCCGTCACCGGCCATGCCTTTGCGGCACCAACATCGCGAATGCCAAACACGTAGTCCTTGCGCTTCACCTGTGTTTCATCGCGGACAATGGTTGGAAACATCAGGCTGGGGCTCGCGAAATAATCCCGGTAGACAACGCCGGAACCGTAATTCCGGCTATGTCCGGTATCGAGCGACAGCACCTTTGTCGCCGGGTGGCGAGCTTCCCATTTCTGCCAGGTGGTGATCACCACGGGCCGGATTTTCAGTTTGATACCGGCATCTTTGAGCGTACCGCTGACCGGCTCACCCGTGAACTGGTTCCACAGGCTGTCGGTTTGGCGGTCGAACATCAACTTGTTGGACCGGTACAGAAATCCCGATGAGCCGAACACCAATGTCTTACCCTCATGCACGTCACCGGTTTCAAACAGGATTCCAGCGCCGCATAGCGTGCAATACGCCAGCGCCACCGGCACACCGCCGATGACGTCGTTGAACATTTCATGCCAGCCCATGATGCGCAGCGGATAGGCACGCGCATCGCCATTAATCTCCACGCCAAAAACCAGGTCGTCGTCGCGCACATATCCGGCATCGGCGGCGGAGACCAGTTTGGGATTGTCGAGCGACGGGATGCCATCGACCTTCACACCGCCCCAGACAATCTCTTCAAGGCGGATTTTCAGATTTTCGCGCCGGCTTTTATCGCCCCCCAGGAACCGCATGAACCGCGGATCGATCCGGTTGAAGGCATCGATTTTCAGTTTCCGGAAACTGGGATGCGGCATGATCTGCGGGTTCGCCTCCTGCCAGAGCATGGCATCGCGCCACGATTTCATGGGTTTTCCCGCCAATCCGGAGATGGTGCCGAGAATATCGGAATCATTCCGGCGGAAGCGGAGCGCCAGAATAAGCGCCGGGACGACATCCGGCTTTCCCCTCGCTGCCAGCAGGCGAAGCCCCGCATCCGACGTCTCGGTCGAACCGAACAGGATCGTTTCCGTTATCTGGCCGACGGTCTCATCGTTCAGCGGCATAGCGCGGACCGGACCGCCCATCGACACCAGAACAAATGTCACACCCGTGACAAACGCTGCTTTGACTATTTTCATTACCTGCACCCGCTATTGCGTCAGGAGGAGAGATAGGGTTTGTCGGGCGTCGGCGGCGGAAACCTCACCGGGTTGTGTATTAAGTTGATAAATGCGGATTGCGGCGGCTTAACCGGCGCCGTGTTCCTGCCGCCAGCCAAACCGGACGATCCAGTCATCGTCTTCCTTCTCGAGACAGAAAGCTGTCCCGAACTCCGGTTTGAAACTGATCACCTGAACAGACTCATCGCCACTGACCAGCTTGGCCGCCGACCGACGCAGATAATCGACGTGACCGACCATCACGACATCGCCTGCACTGGCCGTGATCTCCGCCAGGAACGGCGAGACATCATCACCCGTATCGATTGGATACCCGGCCACCGCCAACCTGTCGGACAACCCCATCACGGCGGCCATGCGTTCAGCGGTTTCGCGAACCCATTGTTTGTCGCTGTGCAGGATGCGCACCGGATCAATACCCGCGGCAGAAAAACGCGCGCCCAGCCTGTCTGCCTGTTCGCGGCCCAGTTCGGTCAAATGGCGCGCCGGGTCTTCTTCGAGCTTGAACGCGGTGGTGTGATGGATGAGATAGATTTTCATAACGTCCCCTGTTTGCTGCCGTGCGTCCGTTTTAATCGTTCAGGGAGCAACTGCAACCCGGGGCATTCATTGACCTGCATCAAGTCGCGCGCAGCGCCTCTCCCGATAGAATCATTTTAGAAAATATCCAGAAGAGGCGGCATCCAGATATGAGATCCATCGAAGACAGGGGAGAGGGCCCAATCAATGCGGGCCATGCAGCAATCTTGAAAGACGCCCTGCGCGCCTTTGAGAAGGTACTCGGATGAGGGGACCTATCCTCTGCGGCCCTGCCATAACGCTGTGGGCAACTCTCCTGATCCAACCGACGGTGGCTGTGGCGCGCGATCTGGGCGACGTCGACGTGGGACAGGATCTGGCACAACGGGTATGTGCAACCTGCCACCGGGTACAGAAAGGGGAGACTGACGAGAAATTTCTCGATGTCGCGGCCTTCCAGACCCTCGCGAACAATCCGGCCAAAACGGCGCTGAGCCTTCGCGTGTTTCTAAAATCGCCCCACCGCGACATGCCCGACCTGATCCTGAGCGAGGCTGAGATTGACGGTGTCATCGCCTACATTCAGAGCCTGAAGCGAAGGAACAATGCACGGTGAAGAAGCGTTCTGCCTAGCGCAGTGTCAACGTCCGAGGCTTTGCCGGACTCCGGTCCCACTGCCAGAGACTGCCGTCCCGCCTGAGCACGATTGTCGATGACGACCCCGCGGCCACGGCGGCAACACTTTCCATCACTGGCACCGGGTCGGGGCCGTAGCCCGCACCCCAGGCCATCAGCCTGCCATCACCGAGGATTGCGAGCGAATGGGACGATCCGGTCGCAGCCGCGACCGCGCCAGATACAATCCGGCTCCATCGGATGGCTTTATCGCCAAGGCCATGACGCCCCACCGGGCCGTAAATATTGCCGCCCGTTCCCGACACATCGCCGTTTTTCATCAGCAGGAGCGCGTGGCCGGTATGGGCGAAAACCCGTGCTACGTCCGACGCGGTTGAGACGAAGCTGTCTGTTTCGGTCAATCGGCCATCGCCGTACTGCCCCCGATGGGCCAGGCCCTTCACAAACAACGTGCCGGACCGGGTGACATAGTAATTTGCGCCATCGCCGACGGCAGCCGCCGCGACGTCTTCGGCGATCAGACGTCGTTCGGCATTTTCCGCGCTTATCCACCAGAGCGCATGATCATTGCCGATAGCCAGGACACCGCTGCGGCCGGCGGCGAAAGAAGCGACACCCGTGCGAACGTTCATGGGCGGTCGCCCCGCATCGCGAAACCGACGCAGAACACCCTTGCGATCCAGCACATAATAGAAACGTCTACCGACGGCGACCTGCACGGCACCCGGCGCTATCCGCGTCGGCGCGTTCTCGCCCTCCCACCCATAGGCGACGCCATCGACAATCGCCATCTGTCGGTCGTAATAGGCCGCCAACATGGGCGACGAGCTATCGGCGAAGGCCTCCCTGCCGCCAACGAAAATCGTTGCAACAAGCGCAAGCGCGAAGGCGGCGCCGCCGATGCCGACGCGGGGCCTCGTGCTAAAGCGCGGCAATGAGCGCATCCAGTGTTTCATCCGGCTTTTCAACCATCATCATGTGCCCGGCCCCGTCGAGGATGACTGTCTGCGCGCCCGGTATGGCGGCCGCCAGGGGTGCCGCTGCCTTCGGCGGGGTCATCATGTCGCGATTACCGCAGACGAACAGCGTCGGGCATGTCACCTTCCCTGCCGCCTCCGGCCCGGTCTTGTATGCATCGCAGGCGGCCATATCGATGCCAAGGACGTCGTCTGGTCCACGCGCCAGCAATGAGCGCCCACCGCCCTGCATCCACATGCCGGGGGCGCGGTTCAGACCAAAATGGGCCGGCTTGCCGAAGCCCCAGGACACAATCAAATCCCAAGCTGCAGGATCGTTTGATTTGGTTGCCGCCAGTAGTTCGGGATGGACGGGCATTTCCGCCCCGAAGCCAAGCAATGCGAGGGCAGAAACCCGCGCGCCACCGGTTGAAGCTGCCGACAGAGACGCGAGCGAGCCCATCGAATGGCCGACCAGCGCCGCCGACGGCGCACCGGTCGCCTCGATCAGGCGGATCAGCCACGCGCCGATGTCATCGATAGTCGCCAAGGCACCGCCGTCGGATTTTCCATGTCCGGGCAGATCCACTGCCAGAACCGACCGCCCGTGCCAGGCGAACCAGCGCGTCTGCAATGCCCAGATCGTGTGATCCATGCCGGCGCCATGGACGAATATAACCACGGGCAGGGTCGCATCGAACGGCTTGCCGCCGGTCGCCGCAAAAACCTTTTTGCCGTCTACCTGCAGTTCCATTATTTGCCGGCCTTTTTCTGCGTGGCACGCATCGCTGCTTTTAACGCCTGATCGAGATCAGCGAGCAGATCGTCCGCGTCTTCCATACCCACCGACAGCCGTATCAGTTCCTCGCCGATTCCGGCGGCTTTGAGCGAGGCCGCATCCATCTGCTGATGGGTGGTCGACGCCGGATGGATCACGAGTGATTTGGCATCGCCAACATTGGCGAGATGCGAGAACAGGCCCAGCTTCTCGATAAAGGTACGCCCGGCATCACGCCCGCCCTTGATGCCAAAGGAAAAAATCGCACCCGGTCCCTTTGGCAGCAGCTTCGCCGCGAGCGCTTTGTCGGGATGATCGTCGCGCTCCGGCCAGGTCACCCAGTCCACCGCGTCATGGCTGCCAAGAAAATCCACGACCTTGCGCGCATTGGCCACGTGACGGTCCATACGGACATGCAGGGTCTCAACGCCCTGCAGGATATAGAACGCGTTGGTCGGGCTCAGCGTGGCGCCAAAATCGCGCAGGCCTTCCGCCCGGGCGCGCATGATGTACGCCGCCGGGCCGAATTCCTCGGCAAAGTTGAGCCCGTGATAGCCTTCATAGGGCTGCGTCAGCGTCGGGAACTTACCGGATGCTTCCCAGTCGAAATTGCCGGAATCGACCAGCAACCCGGCGATGGACGTGCCGTGCCCGCCCAGAAACTTGGTGCCTGAATGCATGACGATATCAACGCCGTGCTCGAACGGGCGGCACAGATAGGGTGTCGCGAAGGTGTTATCGATCATCAGCGGAATACCGGCATCGTGCGCAATGCCGGATATCTTTTCCAGATCCATGACCTCCAGCCCCGGATTGCCCAGGATCTCGCCAAATATCAGTCGCGTGTCGGGGGTGATCGCCTTGGCAAACGCGGCCGGGTCGCGCGGATCGACAAAGGTTGCCGTGATCCCGAAGCGCGGCAGCGTGTGATAAAACATGTTGTGGCTGCCGCCATAGATCGAGGCCGATGATACGATATGGCCGCCCTGCCCCATCAACGTGACGATGGCGAGATGCAGCGCCGCCTGACCCGATGCGGTCGCGACCGCACCAACACCGCCTTCGAGTGCCGCGATACGTTCTTCAAGCACGGCCACGGTCGGGTTCGATATCCGCGAATAGATGTGACCGGCACGCTCCAGGTTGAACAGGGCCGCCGCATGATCCGTGTCCTTGAACACGTAAGACGTCGTCTGATAGATCGGCGTCGCCCGCGCGCCGGTCACCGGGTCCGGCTGCTGGCCGGCATGCAGGCCGAGCGTGTCGAATTTAAAAAGCTTGGGATCGATCATGCGGTGCCTTTCGGGCAGTCCTGAATTTCGGTCAGCATAGAAAAACATCCCGCCGATGAACAGAAGCCATCCCGCCGGAAAAGCAGGGAGGCCTTTGCGCATTGCCCGGAATCGTGGCATGTCTGGATCAATCAAAACAGTCAGATATCAGGGAGAGAATGATGCCGAAACTGGACGGAAAGACCGCCATCGTCACCGGCGCGGCACAGGGTATCGGGACCCATTATGCAAAGGCACTGGCCGAAGAAGGTGCCAAAGTCGCCCTTGTGGACATTCTGGACAGCACCGAGGCGGCGGAACGTATTGCCGCCGAGGTACCCGGCGCGGATGTCGCCGCGTTCGAGACCGATATCAGCGACGAGGCCGCCTGCCTGAAGCTGGTCAATGACGTGGTCGCAAAATTCGGCGGGGTGCATATCCTGATCAATAACGCCGCGATGTTCGGCTCGCTCAAACCGCAGCCGTTCGACGAGATCGATATCGACCTGTGGGACCGCGTACAGGCGGTTAACGTCCGCGGCATGCTGTTAATGTGCCGTGCCGTCGCCAAACCTTTCCGGGCGCAGAAATACGGCAAGATCGTCAATGTCGGCTCCGACACGATGCTCAAAGGTGTGCCGTTCATGCTGCATTACGTGACATCGAAGGGCGGCGTTTACGCATTCACCCGTTGCCTCGCCAACGAGCTTGGCGGCGACAATATCTGCGTCAACACGCTGGCCCCCGGCCTGACCATGAGCGAAGCAGTCGAATCCTGGGGACCGGAAGGCGACCACGACAAAGGCCTTGTGATCGCGGCCCGTGCCATTCAGCGCCCGCAGGTGCCGGAAGATCTGACCGGGGCCTGTGTATTCCTGTCCTCGCCGGACAGCGATTTTATGACAGGCCAGTACGTGGCGATAAACGGCGGCGACTGCTTCAGCTAGATTAGTTATTCCGTCCCGGCCCGCAATCGAGCAAAGCCGTAACGGAATTATGATGACGCGGGCACTGGACCGCCACCCGACGGAGGCGCAAGAGTACCCAATGAGACAATCGGGACACCCCACCAAACCCCCTAGCGGAGAAGAAAAATGAAACTCTATTACACCAAGGGCACCTGCTCTTTCGCCCCGCATATCGCGATGCGTGAGCTCGGCATCGAGCCGGAACTGGTTGCCGTCAACCTGATGGAAAAGAAGCTCGCCGACGGCGCCGACTACAAGGCACATAATCCCAAAGGCTACGTGCCCTATGTCGAGATGGAAGACGGCACCGGTCTCAGCGAGTGCGGCGTGATCATCCAGTACCTGGCCGATCAGCATCCCGAAAAAGGCCTGATCCCGGCGGCCGGCACGTCTGAGCGTTACAAGGTGATGGACTGGCTGAGCTTTGTCGGATCCGAACTGCACAAGAACCTGCCGCCGATCTTCCTGCCCGGCATTCCCGACGATTACCGCGACATCGCGCGTAGCAAGCTCGCCGTGCGCCTGAGCTTCATGAACGACGAGCTCGAAGGTAAGCAGTACCTGATGGGTGACACGTTCTCGGCCGCCGACTGCTACGCCGCAGCGATCCTGAACTGGACCAAACCGGCAAAGGTCGACCTGTCGGCCTACCCGAATGTCGCCGCCTATTACGAGCGCTGCTGCGCCCGTGACAGCGTCAAGGCAGCCCACGCAGCCGAGGAAGCCGCAGCGGCTTAAGTCTGCGCGCTACGTCAATTTGAGATGGCGATTTGAGATCAGGGCCGGCCCAATTACGGGGCCGGCCTTTTTCATGCACCAATCCAGAGGCTGGACGCCCGACGGCACTGCCGCAATACTCAGATCAGAGAAATGGGGGAGCCGACATGGAAATTCATCCGACCGGGCATTTCGACAACAGCGCGAAGACGTATCAGCATATCGAGGCCGTGCCGCTGGGCGCCGCCATGGGCGCGGAGATCCGGGGCATCCAGGTCCCCGACCTGACCGACGAGAGCTTCGCGGAGGTCGCCGACGCGCTGTATCGCCACAAAATGACCTTTTTCCGCGGTCAGAACATCAGCCATTCGGACCACGAGGACTTCACGCGGCGGTTCGGCGCATTCGGCCGCGATGCCTATACCCCGGGGCTGAAAGAACACCCGGAAATACAGCCGGTTCTGAAAGAAGCAGAATCAAAAGCCCATATGATATTCGGCGGCGCATGGCACACGGATTCGCCGTTTTTGCCGCAACCGCCCGCGATCACCATCCTGATGGGGCGCGATATTCCGTCCTATGGCGGTGACACCATGTGGGCGAATAGCGCTCTGGCCTATGCGTTCCTCAGCGACACCATGAAGGAAACGCTGGCGCACCTGCGCGTCCACATGTCGGCACGCACAGTGCTGTCGGAGGTCATGAAAGGTGCTGAAAAATTTGGTGAAAAAAGCCTTGGCGGAACACCGCTGAAGTTCGATGCGGAACCGATGATCGCCGGTGCGTTTCACCCGCTGGTGCGGACCCACCCGGTCACCGGCGAAAAGGCGCTTTACGTTGATGACAGCTATGCCGTTTCCATTGAGGGCATGACGGAGCCAGAGGCCGAGACGATCCTGGGTTTCCTGCGCCATCACGTCACCCAGCCCGCCTTTACCTGCCGCCTGCGGTGGGAGCCCAATACCCTGACCCTATGGGACAACCGGCTGTGCCTGCATCACGCGTTCAATGATCACGATGGATCTCGGCGCGAAATGTTCCGCACCACAGTACTGGGCGAAGTACCGGCGTAACCGCCAAGTTTTAAAGATGGTACGAGCGGGGAGACTCGAACTCCCAAGATGTTACCACCGGGGGATTTTGAATCCCCTGCGTCTACCAGTTCCGCCACGCTCGCGACCGGTGTGGATTACATCGACGGGCATGGCGGGGTCAACCATGTATCGCGCATTCAGCCGCTGGCGGGATTCGCATCGTCTGGTAAACTCGGGCATGTTCACTGCCCTGCCCCCTTATGTCCGCCGTCTGATCGCTATCAGCGCGGGCTTCATCCTGATTATTGGCGGATTGATTTTCGCCAGCGAACTGGCGAGCGGCTGGGGCGGGCTGACCTATATCCTTTTTGCCATGGGCGCGATGGCGCTCTGGGCGGTCATTTGTGCGATTTATTCAATTGTTGTGCTGATCCGGGACGGGCGCCGCAAATCAAGCATCCCGGCACTTGTCATACTTATCGCCGCGCTTGCGGCTTGTGCCGCGCTCTTCGCCGATCGGTTGACCTAAAGAATATCCGACCCCGGATCGAGGCCCAGCAGCGTGCGACCGTAAATTTCAGCGTTCGTGGTCAACTGCAGCAACGCGTGCTGGTTAATGGCATGCAGGTCGCGCCAGGCGCGCTGGACCGGGTGCTTTTCGGCAAGGCCGGAGCCGCCACAGGCGAGAAAAATAGATTCCACGGCATCCATGCAGAGCCGCACGGCATAGGCGCTGTCCATCCGGATACGGGCACGGCCTTCGATGCTCATCCGGCCGCCGTCTTCCGCCGCAGCGTGAATATCATCGGCCGCGCGATGTAGCAGCACGCGCGCCATATCGACCTGCGCGTTGGCCTCGGCCACCGTCTGATGGGTCAGCGGGGAATCAATCTGCGCTGCGCCACGCAGATGCGGGTTGGTCCGGCCCGGCACGTAGTCGATAAAATCGCGGATCGCGCCGGCGGCAATGCCGATCGCAGGGCCGCACAACGCAATCGCCAGCGGCGGCGCGAGCGGCGCGTCGAACAGCGTGCCGTCATGCAGATGCCCGCCGGGGGTGTTACCGTTGCGGCCTTCGGTAAATGAAATAAACCGGTGGTCGGGCACGTTGGCGCCCTTGGCGACCAGGCTGCAGCTGCCGGTGCCGCGCAGACCGGCCACGCGCCAGTCATCCTTGATCTCGATATCTGTGGCCGGGATCAGAAAACAGCCTTCGTCCAGAACCGCCTCGTCGTCGCCCAGCACCTGCGCGCCGAGGATCATCCAGCTCGAATGCTCGCTGCCGGACCCGAACGGCCAGAACCCTTCGACAACATAGCCGTTATCGGTCTTGCGGGCTTTGCCGCGGGCGTTGAGAACGGCAGCGATCAGGGCGTCCGGATCGTCGTCATAGATGTCTTTCTGCGCCTGTTCGCCCAAAAGGCCGGCGACCCAGGAATGAATCTGCAGCACGCCGAGGCACCAGCCGGACGACCCGCAACCCGCCGCGACCTCTTCGACCACATCGAGATGGGCATGAAAATCCATCTGCCAGCCGCCGCAGCGTTCCGGCTGTATCACCCGGAACAGGCCCGCTTTTTTCATCTCGGCGACATTTTCATCGGGCAGACGGCGCAGGGCGTCGGTCTCGGCGGCACGGGCGCGCAGGCCCGGCGCAAGCGCGCGGGCGGCAGCGATGAGGGACGCGACGTCGGGCGCGTCGATGGCGGCTGGTTGTGTGTTCATAAACCAATCTTAGGACAAGTTCGCATCAGTGGAAATCCATAACGGAATACCCCCCGGTTTGCCGAGATTAGTCGCCAATCCCCGTGCCATGACCATTGGCCGCAGCGCGCAATCCTTGCCCGTGCCCCGCCCCGCTGCTACACCGCGCGAAACCTCCGCTAAGGACACATCATGCTGCGCCGCCTCTATGACTGGACGATGGACCTGGCCTCCCGCAAAAACGCGGTGTGGGCGCTGGCGGCGGTGGCATTCGTCGAAAGTTCGGTGTTCCCGATCCCGCCCGACATTCTGCTGATCCCCATGGTGCTGGCCGCCCGCAAAAGTGCCTGGCGCTACGCTGCCATCTGCACCATCGCGTCGGTGATGGGCGGTATGCTGGGCTACGCCATTGGCGCCGGGCTGTATGACAGCGTCGGCCGGCCGATACTCGAATTCTACGGTTACGCGGCAAAATTCTCTGACTTCACGGCCCGCTACAACGAATATGGCGGCTGGATCGTCTTCATCGCAGGGGTGACGCCATTCCCCTACAAGGTGATTACCATTGCCAGCGGCGTTACCGAGCTTGATCTGACGACCTTTACCGGCGCATCGGTGCTGGCCCGCGGTTTGCGGTTCTTCGTGGTTGCTGCCCTGCTGTACTGGATGGGCCCGCCGATCCGCGATTTCATCGAAAAACGCCTCGGGCTGATGTTCGCAATATTCTGTGTGCTCTTGATTGGCGGCTTCGTACTCCTCAAGTTCATTGCATGAGAATGAATCCATGAGAATGACTCCATGAGAATTCTGGGCCGCCGCATCGACGACAGAACCCCCGTCATCTGGGCGATGTGGGCGTCGGCGATTGCGCTGGTCGCAGCACTCGGGTCGCAATATCTCGGCGGGCTGGCGCCGTGCAAGCTGTGTATCTGGCAGCGCATCCCCCACGGGATTGCGATCGTCATCGGTCTTGGCGCCCTGTTGTGGTTCCGCGGGCCGCGCGAACGCATTGTCCTGACCTGGCTTGCCAGTCTGACATTCGCGGTGGGCGCCGGCATTGCGCTCTACCATACCGGGGTCGAACAGCACTGGATCGCGGGGCCAAGCTCGTGCACCGGGCTCGGCTCGCTCAATCAGGCAACAACGATTGAAGATCTTCGCCAACAGCTGCTTGCCGCCCCGGTCGTCCGGTGCGACGAAATCCCGTGGTCGTTGCTCGGCGTATCGATTGCAGGCTGGAACGCCATCGCGTCGCTTGCCTTGATGGTATTCTGCGGTGTCGGCGCCTGGAAACAGACACGGAGAAGATATTCATGACCGTGCGCAAACGGCTGACGGAACATGGCATCCTGCCGGGCGATATCTCCGCCGGACAAATGGTTGAACGGATCGTCCGGGTCGACCATGCCGGCGAATACGGCGCGGTGCGGATTTATCAGGGCCAGCTTTCGGTGCTCGGCAACTCCCCTGCCGGAGACGTGATCCGCGAAATGGCGGAAAAAGAACACGAGCATCTTGCAGAATTCGACACGCTTATCGCCGAACGCCGCGTCCGCCCGACGGCATTGATGCCGGTCTGGCATGTTGCCGGGTATGCGCTGGGCGCCGCGACCGCGATGATGGGTGAACGCGCCGCGATGGCCTGTACCGCCGCCATCGAGGAAGTAATCGACGAACATTATGCCGAGCAGGCCGCCACGCTCGGCGATGACGAAGCCGACCTCCGCGCCACGATCGAGAAATTCCGCGAGGACGAGCTCGAACACCGCGAGACCGCGCTCGAACATGATGCAGAACTGGCGCCGGGCTACGAAGTTCTGTCGACGACAATCAAAAAAGGGTCGCGCCTTGCGATCTGGCTGAGCCAACGGATTTAGGTCGGGCTTTGTTCCCCGCCTTTTTACCCGTCTTTTTACACGTCTTGTTCCCCGCCTGCTCCCCGCCGGATTCGGCTATACTCCCCCGATGACCGAGGCACCTTCTCCCGACATAACGCCTGCCAATTCATCCGACGACACATCAGATGGCGCGGCCGTCAGCGCACCCGCGGCAAACCCGCGGCCGCTCGACCTGCCCGCGCTCGCCGTCGGTCACCGGGGAGCGGTCCTGCGCCAGCCCGACGGTGCTGCCGAAAAACTTGCCCCTGCCGCCGTCGTCAAACGCATTTTCGATGGTGCGGTGCCGATGGTCTGTCACGCCCCGGCGACGGCGCGACGGCTGAACACCTCACCCTTCCCGGCGCTCGATCTGTTGGAGCTATTCGCCTTCGTCCGCCCGGCAAAATTCTGCCGGCCGACGCCGTCCGGACTGGCTGACGCACTCGGCCTTGAGGCGCCGGACGGTCTCGACGAGGAGGCACGCATCCTGCAGCTGGCCGGCGGCGCATTGCTGACCGATCTGATCCGGATGGAGCCTGGCCGGGACCGCGACCTGGCCGCGGAAACAGCCCGCATGATGGAAGCCGCCAACTGGGGCTGGACACCGCTGGTGCTGCGGGCACTTGCCGCCGAGGTGCCCCCGGCGATGGACGGGCTTGCCAACCGCGCACTCGAAATCTGGCGACGCCTGCCCGAATGGTCGGAATTCGCCCCCGACGCTCCGCCCGGCAATCTGCCGGTGCCCGAGGACGAGACGCGCACCCGGCTCGCAGAGCTTGTCGGCAAACACGCCGAGGACCGCCCGCAGCAGGGCGATTATGCAGCGGCGGTATCCCATGCGTTTGCACCGCGCGACGAAGAAGGCGCGCCGAATACGGTCCTGGCCGAGGCGGGAACCGGCGTCGGCAAAACACTCGGTTATATCGCGCCCGCCAGCCTGTGGGCCGAGCGCAATGACGGCACGGTCTGGATCAGCACCTATACAAGAAACCTGCAGCGCCAGATCGACAGCGAGCTCGACCGCCTGCACCCAGACCCCAGGGTGAAAGCGCGCAAGGTGGTTATCCGCAAGGGCCGGGAAAATTACCTGTGTCTGCTCAATTACGAAGACGCCATCACCGGCCTGCGGAGCCGCCCGCAGGACTCCATCGGCCTCGGGCTGATGGCGCGCTGGGCGTCGGCGACGCGCGACGGCGATATGGGCGGTGCGGATTTTCCCGCCTGGCTGATCGATATCGCGACACCACGGAACACCGTCGCACTCGCGGACCGTCGCGGCGAATGCATCTATTCCGCCTGCGCGCATTACCACCGCTGTTTCGTGGAAAAGACCGTCCGCCGTGCCAAGCGCGCGGACATCGTGGTCGCCAATCATGCCCTTGTCCTGGCCCAGACCGCGACCGGCGGCATGGATGACGGACAAATACCGACACGATTCATTTTCGATGAAGGACACCACCTGTTCGACGCCGCCGATAGCGCTTTCTCGGCCCAGCTGAGCGGCCAGGAAGGTGCCGAGCTGCGCCGCTGGCTGCTGGGTCCCGAAGAGGGCCGCAAGACCCGCGCACGCGGCCTGCAGCGGCGAATAGAGGATGTCGCAGCACTGGATGAACGCATCGGCGAATTTGTCGATGCCATCGTCGAGGCGGCAGACGCCCTGCCGGGCCCGGGCTGGAACCAGCGCATCGCCAGTGGCACGGCGCGCGGCGACGCCGAGCTGTTTCTCGCCGAGATCCGCCAGCAGGTTTATGCCCGTGCCAAGGACGCACGTTCGCCCTATGATCTCGAAACCGAAACCGACAGCCCGGTCCCCGGCCTGCTCGATGCGGCGCACGCATTGCGTGAATCGCTCAACCGGCTGATCCAGCCGATGCGGGCCCTTGCCGAGCGGTTGCTGCTGGTGCTGGATGAAAATTCAAGCGATCTCGATACACCGACGCGCAATCGCATCGAAAGCGTCAGCCGCGGCCTGCGCCGCCGCGCGGAGGGCGAACTGGACGCGTGGAAATCCATGCTCGACGCCCTGGCCGAAGGCGTGCCGGAGGAATTCGTCGATTGGTTTTCGGTCACCCGTGCGCAGGGGCGCGACAGCGATGTCGGCATGCACCGCCACTGGATCGACCCGATGCTGCCGTTTGCCAAGACCGTTGCCGAACCGGCGCACGGCCTTGTGGTGACATCCGCGACACTGCGCGACGGCACCGGCGATAACGAGATCGACTGGCAATCGGCGGAACAGCGCACAGGTGCTGTCCACCTGGAACAGCCGCCCTATCGCGCGCAGGTCACATCACCGTTCAATTATCCGGAACAGACCCGGGTCCTGGTCGTCACCGATGTACGCAAGGACGACATGAACCAGGTAGCGGCGGCCTACCGCGAACTTTTCGTCGCCTCGGACGGCGGGGCGCTGGGCCTGTTTACGGCAATCAGCCGGTTGCGGAGCGTGCATGAGCGGATCGCCCCGGCACTCGAAGAACTCGGATATTCGCTGCTGGCACAGCATGTCGACCGTATGGATACCGGTAGCCTGGTCGAGATTTTCCGGGCCGAGGAAAATTCCTGCCTGCTGGGCACAGACGCGGTACGCGACGGCGTCGATGTGCCGGGCCGCAGCCTGCGGTTGATTGTGTTCGACCGCGTGCCATGGCCGCGCCCGTCGATCCTGCACCGCGCACGCCGAAAGGCATTCACCCGGTCCCGCTATGACGACCTGATAACACGCCTGCGGCTGAAACAGGCCTATGGGCGCCTGGTGCGGCGATCCACTGATTCCGGCGTGTTCATCATGCTCGACCCGATGATGCCGTCACGCCTCGCAGGCGCCTTCCCCGACGGGGTCGAGATCCAGCGGGTGGGCCTCGCCGAGGCCGTTGCCGCAACGCGGGACTTCCTGTCGCAGCCGGAATAACTTGACGCATCAGCGGCGGGGCATTACCTGCGGGGGCAACAAGGAGAAGATATCGTTATGAGCAGCCTCAATCCGCACGCCGCCCTGGTTCACACAATGGTCATCGCATCGGCGATCGACGCAGAAATGACTGATGTGGAACTCCTGCGTATCGGCCAACTTGTCGACCGTATGCCGGCATTCACCGACTACGAACCCGACGAGCTGACCGCGGATGCCGAAGCCTGCGCCGAGGTATTGGCGAGCGACGGCGGCGTCGACGCGGCGATCGCCCAGATCAAGGAAGCTCTGCCTGCGCGCCTGCGCGAAACGGCTTATGCGTTTGCCTGTGAGATCGTGGCCGCCGATGGCCATGCCAACCAGGAAGAACTGCAGCTCCTCGAAGTCCTGTCCTACGACCTGGAAATCGATCCGCTTGCAGCGGCCGCCATTCAGCGCGGTGCCAGGGCCCGACACACCAGTCTTTAGGCGCGTCTTCAGGCGTGGGGGCTATCTGGCAACACTCTCACCCGAGCGGTGCCAAGCTGTTGAAATAATTATATTTTAATAGTTCATTAACCACGATTCGGCCAAAATTTCCGTGTACTCAACCACGGAGTTTTGTCCGCATGACGGAAATTGAACGCCAGTTGAACGGATACCGCCTGACCACGGCGGAGATTATCTACCGCATGCCTGATCACCTCGACCTGCTGCAGACCTATATCTGGCAGTCGCTCGATCTGGCGCCTTCCTTTCCCGAGCTTCACACGTTCCTCGATTTCTGGGAACGCGAAATCGAGGGCCCGCTCTACGCCGTCAAGGTCGCAAGCTCTGAGATCCTGAGCCCGGCGCGGTCGCGGCATGTGGACCATTCCCTGATGCTGCACTGAGATACTTCAGCGCCGCCGCGGTACGATCCTCACGGCCAACGGGCGAGTGACATAGCGCCGCAGACGGTTGCCTAGGGAGCGTACGCCAATTAGATAGGCTGGGAACGCGACTGAACAACGGCCTGCTCGCCATATGGCATCAACACGCCCATCTGCGCCGCTAAAGGCGATCGAATACTGGCTGTATGCCTGCTGTGCGCTGGTGTTTGCGATGGTGCTGCTGGGCGGCATCACCCGGCTGACCGAATCCGGCCTGTCGATTGTCCATTGGCGCCCCTTTACCGGCTGGATCCCGCCGATGAACGAGGCCGCATGGACCGCCGTATTCGATTCCTATCGGGAATCGCCCGAATTCCAGAAGCTGAATTTCTGGATGGCACTGGAGGATTTCAAACGGATCTTCTGGCTCGAGTATCTTCACCGCGTGCTTGGACGCATCATCGGCATCGCTTATTTTCTGCCCTTCCTGTGGTTCCTAGTCCGTTACCGCCTGCCCGCGGGGCTGACCGGACGGCTGGCAATCCTGTTCGTCCTTGGCGGTCTTCAGGGCGTGCTTGGCTGGTACATGGTCAAATCCGGCCTGGTCGACCAGCCATCGGTAAGCCAGTACCGGCTGGCAGCGCATCTTGGCCTCGCGGTCGTGATTTATGCCGCGATGCTCCATACCGCACTCGGTCTCAGGACAACGCCATCATCAGGTGTAACCATGTCACGCGGTGCGCGTAATCTGAGTGTGCTGGTTTTTGTCACGATGATCTGGGGCGCCTTTGTTGCGGGCATGGATGGTGGCGCCGTGTTCACGACATTTCCATTGATGGACGGGAAACTGGTTCCGCCGAACGCCCTGTCGATATCGCCAATCTGGTTGAACCTGTTCGAGAATATAGGCACCGTACAGTTCATCCACCGGGTGCTTGCCATTTGCACCGTCGTCGCAGCGCTATGGCTTTGGTGGGCTTGCAGGCAGGAAAGATCACGCCCGATGATGTGGATCGCCCTCTTCGCCGGGCTCCAGTTCTGCCTTGGAATCGCGACGATCCTGTCCGGCGCGGCGATCTATATCGCCTGGGCCCATCAGGGCGGCGCAATGCTGCTGTTTACAGCAGCAATCTGGGCTTGGCGTCTTGGGACGTCCCGGGGGACACTTGGGGCCGCGCAAAGCAACGCTTGACGGTTATTCCCGGGAAGCGTATTTAGCTGCCCTCTCGTGGAGATTTGAGCCGACCGGCTTGCGGCCACGTAAAAAAAATCGCTAAAAGGTCGGAGGTTCCTGAAACCCCGGCCGTTCGGTCGGGGGTTTTTATTTGGGCGAAGGCCCGGGAGCATAAAATGGCAATCAACAAACCCGTTCAGGATAGCTGGCGCGCACAAACCCTTGCGGTTCGCGGCGGCACCAAACGCAGTGAATTCGGCGAAACCAGCGAAGCGATCTATGCGACGTCCGGCTATGTCTACGAATATGCCGAACAGGCAGAGGACGCTTTCAAGGACCGGGTAGACCGGTTCATCTATTCGCGTTTCTCAAACCCGACCGTCGACATGTTCCAGGATCGTATGGCGCTGATGGAAGGCGCCGCCGTCGGCAAGGCCACCGCGACCGGTATGGCCGCCGTCTTCGCGTCCATGGCATCGATGGTGCAGGCGGGCGACCACGTCGTCGGCAGCCGCGCCCTGTTCGGGTCCTGCCTGTATATTCTGACCGAAATTTTACCGAAATGGGGCGTCGAGACGACCATCGTCGACGGCACAGATCTGAACCAGTGGGAAGACGCGCTTAGGCGCCCGACCAAGTGCGTATTTGTCGAAACCCCGTCCAACCCGGGTCTCGACATCGTCGACATCAAGGCGGTCTCAGCGCTTGCCCACAAGGCCGGCGCAAAAGTCATCGTCGATAATGTCTTCGCAACGCCGCTCCTGCAGAAACCGCTGCAGCTCGGCGCTGATATCGTCGTCTATTCGGCGACCAAGCATATCGACGGCCAGGGAAGATGCCTCGGCGGCATGGTGCTCGGCGACGAGGATTACTGCGAAAACACTCTGAAGCCGTTCCTGCGTCATACCGGGCCGTCACTCAGCCCGTTCAATGCCTGGGTGATGCTGAAGGGGCTCGAAACCCTCGATCTGCGCATCCGCCGGCACTGCGAAAATGCGCGGCTGATTGCCGATTATCTGGAAAGCCGCTCAGACCTGGTCAAAGTCCGTTATCCCGGCCTTGCCAGCCATCCGCAGCACGCGCTCGCGGCATCGCAGATGACGGATTTCGGCAGCCTGGTGACGTTTTCGCTCGAAGGCGGCAAAGAGCGCTGCTTCAAATTCATGAACGCGCTCAAGCTGATCGATATCTCGAACAACCTCGGCGATTCGAAAAGCCTGATGACACATCCCGCCACCACCACCCATCAGCGCCTCAGCGAGGAAGACCGCGAATTCCTGGGGCTGGATGACGGCATGGTACGGCTGTCGGTCGGGCTTGAAGACCCGGCAGACGTTCAGGACGACCTCGAACAGGCCTTCGCAGCGGCGGCAAAAGCGTAAAAAGGGCAAATTCCACTTCGCGCGGAAATCCGCTAGGATACGCGCCAACACAATCCGGACATGACCAATGTATTCAGCCGTTACACGAGAAATTCGCGTTCAGGTCGAACCGATTTATCTCGACGATCAGTCCGAGCCGGACGACGCCCAGTATGTCTGGGCTTATCGGGTCCAGATTGAGAATGAAGGTACCGAAACAGTGCAGCTGCTCACACGCTACTGGCACATCACCGATGGCATGGGCCGCGTGCAGGAAGTACGCGGCGCCGGCGTCGTCGGCGAACAGCCTGTTCTCAATCCCGGCGAAAGCTACGAATACACAAGTGGCACGCCACTGCCGACGCCGTCGGGCATCATGAAAGGCACCTATCAGATGAGCACGCCATCGGGCGAGAAATTCGATATCGAGGTACCGGCCTTTTCGCTCGACTGCCCGCATGAGGCGCGGCAACTCAACTAACCTGAGCAACAGCACAGGATCTGAGCCTTGCTCGATTTCCGCCCCGTTCTCTACATTATCGGCATACTGCTGACGACGCTGGCAGCGGCCATGTGCGCGCCGCTGGTCGCCGACCTGGTGGTGGGCCATCCCGACTGGCAGGTTTTTGCCGGCTCGGCCGGGCTGACGGCGTTTATCGGAATCACCCTGCTGCTGACGACAATGGCGCCGCCCGACCGGTTTTCGGTGCGCCAGGCCTTCGTGCTGACAACGCTGAGCTGGCTGGCGATGACGTTCTTTGCCGCCCTGCCCTTTGCCTTTGCAAATCTTAACCTCAGTTTCACCGATGCGTTTTTCGAAGCGATGTCCGGGCTGACGACAACCGGTTCGACCGTGATCACGTCTCTGGACACCGCGCCGAGCGGTATTCTGCTGTGGCGCGCGATCCTCCAATGGCTCGGCGGCATCGGTATCATCGTGATGTCGATTGCAATCCTGCCGATGCTGAAAATCGGTGGTAACCAGCTATTTCAGATGGAATCGTCCGACCGGTCGGAAAAAGTCCTGCCGCGTGTCGCACAGATCGCGAGCGGCGTGGGCTTTGTTTATCTTGCCCTCACCGCGGGCTGTGCCGCCCTGCTATGGATGGCCGGGCTCAAAGGCTTCGACGCGATCGCCCATGGCATGACAACCATCGCAACCGGCGGCTTTTCGACCCGCGACGGGTCAATCGGCGCCTTCCTGAATCCGACGGTCGAGATCATCATTACGTGTTTCATGGTGCTCGGCGCGTTGCCCTTCGTGCTCTACCTGCAGGCGGTACGCGGGAAGCCCCTTGTCATTTTCCGCGACAATCAGGTGCGATGGTTTTTCTGGATCGTGACGTTTTTTGTCGTCTCCGTGACCCTTGCCCACCACTTCAATAACGACATCAATGTCTTCCGGGCATTGCGGGAATCCGCGTTCAACGTGGTCTCGATCATTACCGGCACCGGCTTTTCATCGGCGAATTATGCCGGCTGGGGCGCGTTCGCCACCGGCACGTTTTTCTTCATCATGTTTATCGGTGGCTGTGCCGGATCGACGACCTGTTCGATCAAGATTTTCCGCTACCAGGTCCTGTATGAGACCGCCAAAATGCAGATGAAGCATCTGATCCGCCCGCACGGCATCTTCATCGCGACATTTAACGGTCAACCGATCAGCGACGAAGTTGAAAACTCGGTCATGAGCTTTTTCTTCCTGTTCATGCTGACATTCGCGGTGCTCGCGGGCCTGTTGCATTTCATCGGGCTCGATTTCCTGACGGCCATTTCAGCCGCGGCGTCGGCGATCTGCAACGTGGGCCCGGCACTGGGCGATATTATCGGCCCCACCGGCAATTATTCTTCCCTGCCGGACTCCGCGAAATGGGTACTGGCCGCCGGCATGCTGCTGGGCCGGCTGGAGCTTTTCACCGTGCTCGTCCTGTTTGCGCCCTGGTTCTGGCGTGGCTAGTCCCCACGCGGGTTCTGGCGTGCCCAAGGGTTCTGGCGTGGCTGAGAGCCCTCTTCTCGGCAAGACGAAATCGCTGCTGCGCGACCTGGTCGGCTTCGACACGACCTCGCGAAATTCCAACCTGCCTCTGATCGAGCATGTCGCCGATTATCTGTCGGATCAGGGCGCCTCAACCCGCCTGATCCCGTCGGCCGACGGCACCAAGGCAAATCTGTTCGGCACTATCGGCCCCGATATACCGGGCGGCGTTGTCCTGTCCGGTCATTCCGATGTTGTGCCGGTCGACGGCCAGAACTGGTCCACCGATCCGTTCACGCTGACCGAAGCGGACGGCAGGCTCTATGGCCGGGGCAGCGCCGATATGAAAGGCTTTATCGCCGCCACCCTGGCGATGGCACCCTGTTTCGCCGAGATGGACCTGCAGCGGCCCATCCATTTCGCGTTTTCCTATGACGAGGAAGTAGGCTGTCTTGGTGTCGGGCGGCTGATCGACGTCGTTCTGTCCGAATTGCCACGTCCCGCCGCAGTGATCGTCGGCGAACCGACCGGGATGCAGATCGCGTCCGCGCATAAAGGTATCTGCGCGATGACCACCACCGTGCGCGGCCGCGAGGCGCATTCAAGCCGCCCGCAGGACGGGGTCAATGCCATCGGGGCCGCCGCATCGCTGGTGTCTTATCTTTACCGGCTCTGCGACGAGCTTGCCGAAACCGACCGCGACGTCCGGTTCGAGCCGCCGTTTACGACGTTCAACGTAGGCCAGATCGCCGGGGGCGACGCGATTAACATCATCGCGCGCGAATGCCTGCTGAACTGGGAATTCCGCCCCATCCCCGGCACGGACCCGGGCGCCATCATCGCCCGCGTCGAGGCCTGGGTGAAAGACGAGTTATTGCCCCGCATGCAGGCGACGGACCCGTCCTGCGCCGTAGAGAATATCTGTGAATTTGTCGTCCCGCCGCTGGACGCGCCGGAAGGGTCCGTCGCTGAGACTATCGCGCGCAAGGCGACAGGCCTGAACAGCACGGGCACCGTTGCTTTCGTGACGGAAGCCAGCCTGTTCGCAGAATCCGGCGTGCCGGCCATCGTCTGCGGACCGGGCGATATCGCCCAGGCGCATCAGCCCGACGAATTCATCGAGATCGCACAGCTCGACGCCTGCCTCGGGTTTCTGGAACGGATCGCGCAACCGACGTAACAGGCGCGCCGGCAGTCACGACATTTTAAAGCAGCCTCAGCGCGGCAGAAAGCCGGGCACTGTCCGGCATAGCCAGCCGAGGATATGTGCAGCGACCCGCAATCCACTGTCTTCAAGCAGCACGTCATGGCTGGTACCCGGGACGGTCATATGCTCGGCGCCGAAGAACGATGCCAGCTTTTCGGCGGGATGCAGGCCGACCCCGTCATGTTCGGTTCCAAGAAACAGCATCGGCGCCGTTATTTTTGCCGGATCGACATCGACCCCGGCAAGACCGGACTGATTCAGCGCACGGGTCGATTCAGGCACCAGCCGGCTATAGATCGCCTCGAACGTGGCATCATCGATATCTTCGAACATTGCACTGCGCATACGCGCACGGTCGAACATCAGCGGCTCGTCCTCATCCCAGGTAAAATCGCGGGTCGCCCCGACACCGGCAGGGCTGGCGGAGCCGATACAGGCAATGGCGACAACATCGCGGTCTTCTGCAGCTTTCTGAACCATCAGCCCGCCCAGACTATGTCCCACCAGAACAGCAGGTTCGCCGATCCAGTCCAGGATCGTGGCGATATCGTCGACGTAGTCTTCGATGCCGGTCTGGCGGTACGCGTCCGCGCTGAGCACGCGCGAGCCTTCATGATTGCGCACCGACAGCGCGTAGGCCGGAACGCCCATCGTCGCAAACCAGGTCAGCCACCTCGCATAGGCCCACCAACCGTGAAAGGCGCCATGAACCATCAGCACCGGGTGACGGAATGCGCCACCATCCAGCGGAACGGCCTCTTCGACATGCAGACCCGATATCTGGTGGCTGCGCTGTATCGGGCGCGGCAGCGCGAAGGGATCCGTATTCATCTGATAAAAAAATCGCGGCGCGACCATAAGGCCGGCCGCGATTCATTGTGTGTCATCTTTATTTTCGGCGAGGTTCAGCGCGCACCGATTTCCTTATAGAATTTCATCGCACCGGGGTGCAGCGCGAAGCCCTGATCCTTGGACATCCGCTTCGACGAATGAGACCGCCAGAGCGGGCTCGACGCTTTCAGGTCTTTCTCGTTTTCATGCATAGTTTTCACGACCTTGTAGACGACATCGTTCGAGGCGCCCTTGTGGGTCCAGAGAAGATAATCGAAATGCAGCACATTGACGGGTGCCAGCACGCCGGTCAGCGGCTTCGCAGGTTTGACTTCCTGCAGATAGGACCCTGGATACACCGCCAGCGTGCGCTTCACGGCAGCATCCGACGGATCGAGCGACAAATATTTGATGCCGCCTTTGACCGCAACGTTGATCTCTTTCAACACGCCTGTGCCGACAGCACCGACCATCACGTCGATCTTGCCCTGTTTGAAGATATTCCAGTGCTGGCGAAGCGCGATTACCGGCACTTTTTTCATATCGTCGATGCTCATATCGGCATTGGCGAGGAACGAGCCCAGGATGTAATTGAACAACGGCGACGCCTTGAACCCGGCAGGTCCGCGTTTACCGCGCAGGTCAGACAGTTTGTTGATCCCGGAACTCTGCGCCACAATCGGGCCGACCCGGAACACCATCATCGTCGCTGCAATACGCAGATTGTCGTATTTCTTGCCCGTGGACAGGCCCGTCCCCGTTTTGGCCATCGTGTATTGCGGCAGATTGGACAGCCCGAATGCGATCTCGCCCGCGTTGACGACCGGGATGTATTGCTGTGTGCCGCCCATGATCTGGGTCCGTACTTCAATATCGCTTTTGAGCGAAACGACCTTTGCAATTGCATTGGAAACCTGGGCGGTAGCACCACCCTTGGTGGTCGCGACGCCCACGATCTGCGCAGATGCGGTACCTGCGAGAGAGAGCGCGGCCGTTGCGGCAACTGCCGCCAGAGAAAGCTTTTTCATTGTTATGTCCCTTCCAGAAGACTCAAATTCAGTCAGCTACTAAATCGCCTCACGTAGGCATGAGCATATCTGCGGGATCATCCGGCGACAATGCGCCTTTAGCGGATCCATTCTTTCATGTGAATCCGTATCTGGTTCTCAAGCGCAGTGTTGAGATCGCCCATCATTTCTTCCGTCATCTCGAACCAGACTTTTTCACGGTCGTTCAGCGAAATGTTTTCCGACACCGAGCGCGATAGCTTCGCCGTCGATTCCGCCGTCGCACGCGCATTCCCGGTCTCGTCACTTATTTCCACCCTCATGTTGATGATCGCTTCGTAGCGTTCGGACTGATCCCGGGTAAAGGCGCCGGTCACGCCCGTCGTGCGTTTCAACGGCACTTCGACAACGCTGGCGCGTCGCACGATGACCCGGGCGACACCAGAGGTGCCAACCGCGCGGAGGCGATCGCGCCCCCAGTTCGATGCGACTGCCGCCGGGCTTACCGGAAATTCATGCTCTACATTGGGGCGCGTGGCCGGCGAAACATACCGGTTCTCGACCTCTATCCGCGCAACGTTCAGGCTGATGGGCTGCAGATGGGCGAAAGAAATTTGCGAAAAGCCGGGTTTCTGTACTTCTGTCGCACATCCGGCGAGCAAGAAAACGGCGGCAAACAGGCTGGCGATTACGGGTGAGCGGCTCATGTGCGTTCTCCGGGAGTGATGCAGACCTCGTAGTTATATGCGCCCTGTCCCGCCCGACATCAACCGCCGTAAAGCCGATCGATGTCGTCGTCAGAATAAACATAGTCATGGCCGCAGAATTCACAGGTCACGACAACGTCGTCGCCGACTTTGAGGGTTTCGATCTCGGTGCGCGGAAACGACTGAAGCATGGTCTCGACCCGCTCGGAAGAGCAGCGGCACCGCATTTCAAGCGGTGCCGGATCGAAGACCCGCACGCCGTCTTCGTGGAACAGGCGGAACAACAGGTCGTGCGGATGCAGCACCGGGTCCAGAATCTCATTGTCGCGGCTGCTGCTCATCAGGACAACGGCCCGGCGCCAGGCTTCCTCGAAATCTTCGTCCGCCGCGTCGCCGGATTGCAGCGCGATGCCCTCGGGCGGCATTTTCTGCAACAGCAAACCGCCGGCACGCCAGTTCCCGCCGTCATCCAGCCCCGACGTCAGCTTAACCACACCTTCGAACTGGTCGGACTGGCGGAAATAATTGTGGGCACAATCGGCGAGCGTCGCCCCCGTCAGGTCGACAATGCCCTGATAGCTTTCGGTGTCCTGGCCCTGGTCGACGGTGAATGCCAGATAGCCGCCGCCAAGAAGATGCGGCACGGGGCCCTCGCGCCAGCTCTCATCGAGGGCGGCGAGCGCTTCCTTGTCGTATTGCGCAAACCCGCGCAATGCGCCGTCGCTGGTAAGATCAGCCACCAGCAGACTGACCGGGCCGTCGCTTTTTGCCTGGAGCGAAAACACACCGTCAAATTTGAAAATCCCGGCGACCAGCGCCGACAGCGCTATCGCCTGGGTCAGGAGCGTAGCGACGGGCTCCGGATACTGGTGGCCGGCGATAACCGTCTGCACGGCCGGGCCGAGGCGGACCAGGCGGCCGCGCGCAACACCGTTTTCAACCTGGAAAGGCTGAACAAGATCGTCGGGAATCCCGGGAAGCTCAGGATTCTGTGGGGAAACAGGGGGAAGCGAGTCGCCATCCATTGCAAATCAGACCTTCACGCGTCAGGACAGACACCAGGCGAGGATACCCTTTTGGGCATGAAGCCTGTTTTCGGCCTCATCCCAAATAACCGATTGCGGTCCGTCCAGCACATCTGCCGTCACCTCTTCATCCCGGTGGGCAGGCAGGCAATGCATAAAGATAGCATCATTCGCCGCGCGATCCATCAGGCGCTGGTCGACACGGTATGGCGACAGCAGATTGTGGCGTTTGTCGGCTTCGGTATCGCCCATCGACACCCATGTATCCGTGACGACACAATCGACGCCGTCGACCGCTTCGTCCGGATCGGTGGTGGAGACAATTGTCGCACCCTGATCCGTCGCCCAGTCGATGGCATCCTGCGGCGGTGCCAGTTCGGGCGGGCAGGCAAGGCGCATTTCGAAACCGAACCGGGCAGCCGCCTCGATCCAGCTGCGCGTCATGTTGTTGCCGTCGCCGCACCAGGCGATGCGCTTGCCCCCGATGTCACCGCGATGTTCCTCGAACGTCATGATATCGGCCATCAGCTGGCACGGATGCGAATGATCGGTGAGACCGTTGATCACCGGCACCTCGGCAAAAGACGCGAGCTCGGCCAGTTTGTCGTTCTCGGAGGTTCGCATCATGATCGCGTCGACATAGCGCGACAGGACCCGCGCGGTATCGGCAATGGTTTCACCACGGCCGATCTGCATTTCGTTTGGCGTGAGCACGACGACGGATCCGCCGAGCTGCTTCATCGCCACTTCGAACGACACGCGCGTCCGGGTTGACGGTTTCTCAAAAATCATCGCCAGTGCGCGTCCGGCCAGCGGCTGCGCGGCACCATTCAGCATTTCACCACGCTTGAACAGCGCACCCATATCGATAATCCGCCGCAATTCGGACGCCTCGACCTCTTTGAGTTCGAGAAAATGGCGGGGTGGCTGTTGGAGTGCCGGGCTCATCCTGCAAGCTCTCTGCAGCACTCATCGAGGACGGCGATTGCTTCTTTGACATGTGCTTCTTCGATGATCAGCGGCGGCAGGAATCGCATGACGTTATCGCCCGCGAGGACCGTCAGCAGGCCGTGTTCGAACGCCTTTGCCGCCAGGTCGGCATTGGGGACAACGCATTTCATGCCCAGCAGCAGACCCGCACCGCGCACCTCTTCGATCACCGTCGGGTGCCGTTCGGCAACGGCTTTCATCTCGGCGTTCAGCAGTTTGCTCATCTCGACCACATGGGGAAGAAATCCCGGCTCCAGCATAACGTCGAGCACCGCATTCGCGACCGCCGTCGCCAGCGGGTTGCCGCCGAACGTGCTGCCATGCGTACCCGCCGTGATCCCCTTTGCAGCCTCGGCCGTCGCAAGGCACGCCCCGATCGGGAACCCGCCGCCAAGACCCTTGGCCGATGACATCACATCGGGCTTCACGCCCGACCATTCATAGCCCCACAGCTTGCCGGTGCGGCCCATGCCTGTCTGTACTTCGTCGAACATCAGCAGCAGGCCCTCTTCGTCACACAGCGTACGAAGATCCTGCAGGAACCGCGGATCGGCGGGGCGGATACCGCCTTCGCCCTGTACCGGTTCGATCATGATGCCGGCAGTCTCTCCGGTGACGGCGGCGCGGACCTCGTTCATATTGCCGAACGCGACATGATCGAAGCCGTCGACCGCGGGGCCGAATCCGGCCCGGTGAGCATCACTCGCCCCGGCAGAGATCGTCGCCAGTGTCCGGCCGTGGAAACTGCCGGCAAAACTGATCATCCGGTAGCGTTCGGGGTTACCGTTGGCACTGTGATACTTGCGCATCAGCTTGATCGACGCCTCTACCGATTCCGCACCTGAATTACAGAAGAACACGGTTTCGGCAAAGGAATTGGCGACCAGGCGGTCCGCCAGGCGCTGCTGTTCAGGAATATTGTAGAGGTTCGACGTATGCCAGACCTTGCCCGCCTGCGCGACCAGCGCCTCCACCAGATGGGGATGGTTGTGGCCGAGCGACAGCACGGCAACGCCCGAGCCGAAATCGAGGAATTTTCGACCGTCGCTGGCATACAGATAAGGTCCATCACCCTTTTCAAAGGCGATGTCCGCACGTCCATAGGACGGCATTACTGATTGGCTCACCGGTCTTCTCCCGACATTCGGTCCCTGAATCCAATCGGCCCGTCACCGGGCCGAAAAAAGAGGCGGAGTATGTTGAGGTCGAACCCTGCTGTCAATCGGCGGTTTTCAGCGGATTTCGCATTCTTCTGTCGACAGACAAACCTCTTGATACGCCGCAACCGGTCCTCAATACTCAAAGGACGCCCTTTTGGCGTTGGAGTAGCGAAAATGTACGGCGATAGCGGCATTCGGAACCCTGACGGCGGCGCACCACGCGTATGGCCCGATGACGAGACGCTGATTCCCGACTGGATATATACAGACCAGGATATTTACGACCGCGAACTGGAGAAAATCTTTCTCGGCCGGCACTGGAATTATGTGGGGCTCGACTGCGAAGTACCGGAGCCGGGGAATTATTTCCGGTCCTATGTCGGGCCGTTACCGGTCGTGGTGACCCGCGACATGGACGGCGAGGTCCATGTGTTCGAAAACCGCTGCGCCCATCGCGGTGTCGAATTCTGCCGCGAATACCGCGGATCCGCCGACAGCTTCATCTGCCCCTATCACAACTGGACCTACAATCTGCAAGGCGACCTGACGGCAGTACCGTTCCGCCGCGGGGTCAAGGGCCAGGGCGGCATGCCGAAAGATTTCGACATGGCCACCCGCGGGCTGCGCAAGTTTCATGTGGCGACCCGCGGCGGCGTGATCTTCGCCACGGCCTGCGACGACATGGAATCGATCGAGGAGTACCTCGGGCCGGTGATCTGCCCGGAATTCGACGCGACATTCGACGGCGGCGAGATGAAACTGCTCGGCGTTCACCGCAACATCCTGCCGGCCAACTGGAAGCTCTATCAGGAAAATCTCAAAGATCCCTATCACGCCACCCTGCTGCATACCTATCTGACGACGTTCGGCCTGTTCGTGTCGTCGAATGAAAGCAATATCCCGACCGACAAATACGGCCGCCATGGCGGCCTGCTGTCGCGCCGCTCGGAGGGACGACCGGACGTCTCGGCCGAAGACGCCGCGAACATGCAGGCATTCAAGCAAACGATGGAACTGAACGACCCGCGTGTGCTCGACTTCGTGCGCGAATTCGATTCGAAGTGGTCGGGCTCGGTACTGACGATCTTCCCGACACTGACTGCTCTGCGTCAGACCAATATCCTGAACACCCGTCTGCTGGTACCGCGCGGGCCGAACGAATTCATGATGATCTGGACCGTGTTCGGGCGCGCCGACGATGATGAGGAAATGGTCCGCCACCGGCTACGCCAGAATAACATCTTCGGCCCGGCAGGTTTCCTCGGTATCGAGGATAACGAGGCGCTGAAATTTCTGCAGGACGGCCTGAGAAAATCCATGCCACGTGACGGTCTGGCCCTGCTGGGTGACGACGACGAGCCGACGGACACCATTATTACCGAGCGCGCGATCCGCGGCATGTACCGCTACTACCGCGACGTGATGGAGCTATAACGATGGCGACCGTAATGGATAAAAATGCCGCTCTGCGTGAGGCCCGCTTCGAGATCGAGGAGTTTAATTACGCCTATGCCGACACCCTCGACAGGTTCGATGTCGACGGCTGGGTCGAGTATTTCACCGAAGATGCGCTGTATCACGCGATCGCCCGCGACAACGAGGAATCGGGCCTGCCGCTCGGCCTTATCTATTGCGAGGGCAAGGCGATGATGAAAGACCGCGCCTACGCCCTGCTGAATACCGAGATGTTCGCGCCGCGCTATCTGCATCTGTCGATCACCAACACCCGCGCACTGAAGATTGAAGGCGATCTGATCCACGCGGTCGCCAATTACACGCTGATCGAAACACTGGTCGAAGAGCCAAGCCGGGTACAGCAGGTCGGCAGGTACCGCGATATCTTTAAACGCACATCCAACGGTCTGCTGTTGCAGGAGCGCAAATGCGTCTTCGACAGTGTAATGATCGACAACTGTCTCGTATTTCCGGTCTAGGGAGAACCAAATCGATGGCCTTGATACCGCTCGCCAGCAAAGGCAACTTTTTCCACATCTACGATTTCCGGGTAAAGCCGGGCAGTGGCGACGAATTCGTCAAACTGTTCGAGGAGTTCGATTACTCGGACGACAACCCGATGCATAAATCGGACGCCCAGATTAAAGACGGCGTTATGCTCCAGGACGTTGAGGACGTGGATCATTTCTACCTGATCGGCGAATGGGCCAGTGTCGAGGAACACAAGCGTATCCTGGTTGAGATGAAAGAGCTTGCGCCCGAGTTCGTGAAATATATCGAGGATCTCGACAAGGGCGCCTTCATGCCCAAATACGCAGAGATCGTCTCGTCCACACCGCAGCATATCCTCGACGCTGCCAAATAATTAGGGCGCGTCAGGTAAGGGCGAGGGCAACCGCCCGGCGGATCGCGTCCAGCCGGTTCGGGATGACGTGATCTTCGGGTAACCCGTCCAGCGCACCGAGCGACCGCAGGGTATCTTCCGTCCTGTCGGACAGCCCGGTGACGAAACACCTGCCTTCATCGCGGCCCGCTTCCGAAATCAGTTCGGCGATGGAAATCGCGGCACTGGTATCGACATGCGCCGTATCGGTGAAATCGTAGATCATCACCTTGTAGCGGGGCGACGCGTGCGGCATCGCCTGTGCAAGCTCGCGCGCCGATGCATATGAGAACCGCCCGCGCAGCGACACCAGAGCGACATCGCCATTAGCCTTGTGAAGTTCAGCCAGTTCGTCTGCCGGCAGGGCCGATTCTTCGTCGGGCAATGCGACCTGGGTTACCCCCTTTAACTCCTCCGCTTCCATCCAGCGCGCCGTCACGAACCCGGCGAGAATCAGCCCCACCGCGACGGCGGTGATCAGATCGACGAACACCGTCAGCACCAGCGTCACGAACATGACCAGCAACTTGTCCCGCGGCGCGCGGCGGAAATGTTTGAGATACCCCCAGTCGATAATATCCCAGCCGACCTTCATCAGGATGCCGGCCAGCGCGGCATGCGGGATCAACGCGGCGACGGGACCAAGCCCGAGGACCAGGGCGAGCAGAACAACCGCATGAAACGCCCCCGAGACGGGCGAACGCCCGCCGGCGCGAACATTGACGACGGTGCGCATCGTCGCCCCCGCCCCCGGCAGACCACCGATCAGACCGGCAACAATATTGCCGATGCCCTGGCCGATCAGTTCACGGTTCGAATTATGCCGCGTCCGTGTGATTGAATCCGCAACCAGCGATGTCAGCAGGCTGTCGATTGAGCCGAGCAGTGCCAGGATCAGTGCGGGCTGGAGTATCGACGGCAGCCGTTCCAGTGAAACGAGCGGAATATGCAGGTCGGGCAGGCCGGACGGCACCTCGCCGATAACCGGGGCGAACGGCAGCAAAAAAACACCCAGCAATGTACCAACAACCAATGCCGCCAGCGCCGATGGCAGATAGGCGCGCAGCCGCACGGGCCAGAAGATCATAATCGCCAGCGACGCTGCCGCGATCAGGAGCGCATCGATATTGGCACCCGTCAGCATCTCGGGCCATGCCCGGATATGTGCAAGTGGCCCGCCCGGCACGCTGGCGAGCCCCGCAAAGGGTCGCACCTGTATCAGCACGATGATCACGCCGATTCCGGACATAAAGCCCGACACCACCGAATAAGGCGTGTAGGACACATAGCGCCCGACGCGGAGCAGACCGAACAGGATTTGCAGCATCCCGCCGACGATGACGATGGCGAACGCATCCGGCAGGTTGTCGGCAAATTGCGTGACGATAACGCCCATGACGACGGTCATCGGCCCCGTCGGACCGGAGACCTGCGATCCCGTCCCGCCGAAGACAGCGGCGAAGAACCCGACCGCAATCGCGCCATACAATCCGGCAATCGGCCCGATGCCCGATGCCACACCGAAGGCCAGTGCCAGCGGCAGGGCAACTACTGCGGCAGTCAGACCGCCGTAAATATCGCCGAGCAGAGATTTACCGGTCAGGTTCATCTCCGCCACCCTTTACGCTTGTTGGCCGAACGAGCGTTCGAAGAACGACAGCCAGTTCTCACCCATGACCTTCTTAACATCGGTATCTTCAAACCCGTGGGCGCGCAGTCCGTCGACGAGATTACCGAAATCGCGATTGCCGCCGAACCAGGACGGCATGGGCGGGAACCCTGCGTCAGATGCGGATCCTTCGCCATAGTCGATCTCCTTGGTCCAGCGCCCGACCCGCATCCACTCCACCACGCTGTCGGGCTGGTCCTGGCACAAATCGCTGCCGATGCCGATATGATCGATACCCATCAGATCGGCCGTGCGGGCGATCATGTCGCAGAAGCTCTCTATCGTGCAGTCCGATTTTCCCTTCAGGTGATGCGGATACATCGAAAAGCCCAGCATGCCGCCGGATTGTCCGAGTGCTTTCAGCACCTCGTCCGACTTGTTGCGCAGCGCCGGGTGCCAGAAGGCCGGATTAGCATGGGTGATCGCGATGGGACGATCCGAGATTTCGATCGCCTCGAGCGTCGAGCGCTCCGCCGAATGGCTCATATCGACGACCAGCCCGACCCGGTTCATCTCGGCGATGACCTGGCGTCCCATCCGGGTGATACCGGGATCGTTCTCCTCGTAACATCCGGTCGCGAGCAGGGACTGATTGTTATAGGAAAGCTGCATGAAACGTGCGCCGAGCTGGTGGCAGATTTCGACGAGGCCGATATCGTCCTCAATCGGCGAGCAGTTCTGGAAGCCGAAGATAATCGCGGTGCGTCCGTCCCTGTCCGCGCGGCGCACATCTTCTGCGGTGCGTCCCGGCACGATCAGGTCCGGGAACCGTTCGAACAGACGGTTCCAGTCGGCCAGGTTTTCAACGGTTTCGCGGAAATCCTCGTGATAGGTCACAGTCACATGGACCGCGCTGACGCCGCCTTCGTTCATTTCGCGGAATATTTTTTCGGACCACTTGGCGTACTGGCAGCCATCGACGACGATCATATTTTTGCTCGTGGGTTTTTGCTTCGTGGGTTCTTGCTTCGTGGATTCTTGCTTGCCGGGGATTGCCGATCAATTCCCGGCGTTATAGGGAAAGAACACGCTATTCTGCCCCGTCGCATCCCCCCAAGCCAAGAGAAGAGATTTTCATGACTGCAAACACCACACCGGAAGAACGTCTCCGCGCCGTCGGTCTGGAACTGCCGCCCCGGGAGGGTCCGGCCTATGACTACCTGCCGGTGCGGCGCGATGGGGACAGGCTCTATCTCGCGGGCACTTTGGGAAAGGAGAACGGGGCCGTGCAGAACCTCGGTAAGGTCGGCGCCGGGATCGAAGAGACAGAAGCGGCACGGCAAATGCAGATCTGTGCATTACAGGCGCTGAACTGGCTGAAAGACGCCGCTGGCGGCGATCTCAGCCGTGTGACGGGTATCTTGCAGCTCAAATGCTATATCGCCTGCACGGCAGATTTCGATGGCATATCGCGTATCGCCGACCACGCGACAGGCGTCTTCGTCACTGCCTTCGGCGAGGACGGAAAACACCCCCGTAGCGTATTGGGCATGATGCGCCTGCCGCAGGATGCCCCGGTGATGATCGACCTGATCGCCGGGGTACGCGACTGCCCTCCATGTTGCTGTATCGCGCTTATTGCCCGACGTTAAAGCACCGAACGCTGACGACAGCAGCCCGACGGGCACGCCTCATGTGGCTCGTTTAACGAAACGATAACTATAAATTCATATGTTACCGTCCCTCACCTGGGCGATATCATAAAATGGCAGACAACGAAGACAGCCTCGAGGACGAAACTCGTTTCGAGATCGAGCCGTCCGAACTGGATGAAACGACACATGCTGAATCACTGATTTTATATCGCGATTCCCAGGACAACATCCGCTTTGCAAAAAGCCTCCAGTGGAAGACCCTGGGCGGCTCGCTGGCGATCTTCGCTTTACTCGGCTTTGCCGCGTTGAATGGTAACCGCCAGGAAGGCCACCTGAAGACACTCATCGTCATTTCCTGGGCCATATCGGCAGGCGCAATCTATGCAATCTGCATCCTGCAGTCCTGGCAGAACACGGAGCGCGAAAAGCTAAGAAAAATCGTCGGCGAATTCTCGAACATGTTTCGCGCGGTCTATCGCATCAAATCGCGGACCGAAGCAAATATCCACCGGTATATATTGCTCTCGTTCATGGCGATCACGATGCTGCTCGGCAATTATGTGCTGGCGAAAATGTTGACTCCGTTCTTCGGCAAGTAATTTTTACTAAACGGCGGCGTGCTGGTTCACCATTCTTGAATGCCGGCCTGCCGCGTCAGCTTTTGAGTTTGTATCCGCGCCGGAACATCTCGTAGCAGACGACCCACAACACGATGTTCAACGACGTGATCACGATAATGCCGGTCAGGATGGGCGCGTCCGATGTGCCGATAAAGCCCGAGCGGAACCCGTCGATCATGTAGAAAAACGGATTGAATTCCGCAAGGCTGTGCCAGAAACCCGGCAGACGGTCGATCGAATAGAACGTTCCCGACATGAACGACAATGGCGTAATCACGAAATTGGTGATGGAGGCGATGTTGTCGTACTTTTCCGCCCAGATCGCCGTGATCAGGCCCAGCAGCGACAGCATCACCGATGCCGACACAGCGTGAAAAATGATGATCCACGGATTGACGATCGTCAGCGCGGTAAACAGATACATCGCAAGGCCGACCAGAAAACCGACGATCACGCCCCGCGTCACGCCACCGGCAATAAAGCCGAACGCGATTTCGCCAGCCGTCAGCGGCGGCATCAGCAGATCGACGATACTGCCCTGGATTTTCAGAATCAGCATGGATGACGATGTATTGGCATAAGAATTCTGGATGATCGCAAACACGACCAGTCCCGGCGCCAGGAACACCTCGAACGGCACGTCTTTTACCGTCTCGACTGCGCGGCCAAGTGCCAGCGTAAAGACGGCGAGGAACAGCAGCGTGGTCACGACGGGTGCCAGGAGTGTCTGGAAACCGACCTTCCAGAACCGATGAACTTCCTTGCAGTAATGGGTCCAAAGACCGAGCCAGTTAAAGCGGCCCATAGGGCGGGCAGAAACGGTCACAGGCCGCTACTCGCCATCGTCGGAAACATTCTCGACCCTGTCGGTCCGGGCCGGACGTTCCTTGGTTTCCTGCAGTTTCGGTTTTTCGCGCCGTTCGCGGAGCTCGATATTGGCCGGCGGCGCATCGCCGCTTTTGTCCTCGCCGAAATAAACCGTCTGATGGGGGAACGGAATCTCGATACCGAGCTCGTCAAACCTGCGTTTCATACGTCGGTTGAACTCACGACCGACCTCCCACTGCTTGATCGGTTTAGTCGTCAGACGCGCCCGGACGATGACCGCGGAGTCGTCAAACTTCTGCAGACCCATGATCTCTATCGGCTGGTTGATCAAAGCGCCGTAATAGTCATCGGCCTGTATTTCTTCGCCGAGTTTTCGCAGCACTTCGATCACCTCGTCCACGTCTTCACGATACGCAATGCCTACATCGAACACATAGCGTGAGAAGTCCTTGGTCATATTCTCGACCATGCCGACCGAACTGAACGGAATCATGTGCACGTTCCCTCCGACATCGCGAATCCGGATCGTGCGAATTGTGATTTCCTCGACCACGCCGGCCTTGTCGTTCACCCGCACGACGTCGCCGACGGCGAACTGGTCTTCGGCAAGGATGAACACACCGGTGATCACGTCCTTCACCAGGGTCTGAGACCCGAACCCGATAGCGAGACCGACAACACCGGCACCGGCGAGAAGCGGGCCGATATTTACGCCAACCTCGGACAGGACAATAAAGACGACGATGGTCGAAACGACGATCAGGAGCGCTTTGCGCAGCAGCGGCAGAAGCGTTTTCGCCCGTGCGCTGAGTTCGACCTCACCATTGGCGCTGCGCGCAAGATAACGTTCTATCGCAGAGCTCACCATCTCCCAGAAAATGACAGCGATAACGATGACGAACCCGCTGGAAACAATACTGCCGATGACCCGACGACCCGTATCAGTACCAACCCATCCGAAGGAATCGACGCCCCAGGCTTCCAGGGTGGCAAACACGGCGACCAGTAGAATCGCCGCCGTGATAACGAGATGAAGGATCGCAAAATAGCGGTTCGACCGCGCGGCTAGGCCGGGATATTTTTCCATCAGCTCGGGCCGCAGGCCGAAGCCCTTATTAAGGGCGTGGCGTGAGCCGATAATCAACAGTTTTGCCGCAAACAGAATAATGAGGCTGAGGATAGTCGCGCGAAAAACAAACTCGAACCCGCCGCTGATTTCGAGTGTCCAGACCAGGTAAACGGCAGCCACATAGATGATGGCGAGAACGTGCCAGATATCACTGAGCCGCCGGCGCAAAACCTTCAACCCGACTATTCCGCCCTCCTCGGGACCACGAATAACACCGGCGACACCGGACCGGTTCTGCAGGATCAGGATCACCATCAGGAGCGCCAGCAGCAATCCGATAATCTTTATCAGCGCCAGGTATCCGCCTTTTGGCATACCCAGCAAGAGTGCCGCCTCGGCGAAGAAATATCCGTAAACGCCGATATTGGTGAACCGGCGAATCCACAGCGTGATGTAGTTCGCGGTCTCGTCACCGATACTGACGATACGCAGGTTCGTCGCACGCGGCACAAAGAACATCCGTGCCACCGCCATGACGGCCCGCGCAATAACATTCGCATTCACCAGCGAAATCGCCGCCAGCCGCGTCAGTTCAGACGGATCCAGCAGAGGCATGATCACATAGGCGGCGGCTGCAAAGGCAGCAATCGGTACAATGTCTATAAATGTCCGCGCTATCAGGAACGGCAGGCGTAACCAGACCGAATCGCGATCCTGACCTTCAATGGCGCTTCGTGTGCGCGACAACAGCCGGCGGACGATCCACTCCGCGACGAAACCGGCGAGCAGGATGGCGATTACCCGCCAGAGAACCTGCAGCCAACGATCGCGGTTTTCCGGGACCTTTATCTGACGCTCAAGCCAGGAGATTATGTTCGGCGCGTTGAGCAGCAGTTCCGCACCGCCGACAAGCTGTCCACTTACGGCGTCTATTTTTTCCGATAGAGATTCGACGACGCGTCCACCGATACGGCTCGGCGGTTTTTCATCCACCGCCGTGCCTGTCTTACCGACGACCTTGAGCGCCTTGAGCTGCGTGACAAGTTTTTCCCGCGCTGCAGGATCCTCAAGCGTTGTAATCAGGTTGTCGACATCGGCGCCCTCGATTCCCGCCGCTTCAAGCGCCGCGCGCTTTTCCCGAGCCTGCTTTTTGACAACCGCCTGTTTCTGCCCCTCGCCCTGTGCCTGCGCGGCTTTGAGCATCGCCGGCGTCTGCGCGGATGCCGGTGCCTCCCCGGAAGCGCCGAGAAAGAGCAGAACGAGGAGTGAGGCTAAAAAACGGACAGCGAAGGACATGATGCTCGATATTTGTGAAAAGACGCGCAGAACCTATCTTCTTGCGCCACCGATGTCACATGATTTGGCGGAAATCCGCGGTGCAGCTATGCTCTGCGAAAAACAGGGGAATGCCCGTGGCCAAGGATACAAAAAGCGTGTGCGACGTACTGGTAATCGGCGGTGGCGGGGCCGGTCTGGCCGCCGCCATAGAAGCCAGATCGACCGGTGCGGCCACGATTCTGGTCGAAAAAAACCCCGAACTGGGTGGCACCACCGCATGGTCCATCGGATCCTTCACGGCCACCGGCACACCACAGCAGCAGAAAGCCGGCATCGTCGACAGTACGGACGCCCATTTCGCCGACATGCCGAAATTCGCCGGCCCCGACGCAGATCGGGACAATCCGGGTTTGCGCCGCCTGTTTGTCGACAATGCAAACGAGACCCTGCGCTGGCTTATGTCGATGGGGGTCGAATTTTTCGGACCGATGCCGGAGCCGCCCCATACAAAGGCGCGGATGCACAACGTCCTACCAAATTCGCGCGCCTATATCCGTCTGCTCGGCGCCCATGCAAAACGCATCGATGTCGATATCCGGTGCGGTTTCCGCGCGACGCGCTTCCTGCTGGACGGAGACCGGGTGACGGGAATCGCCGGCGATGGCCCCGACGGGCCGGTCGAGATTTCCGCCAAAGCGGTCGTTCTTGCCAGCGGCGACTATGCGGCCAATGCCGCCCTCAAGGCGAAATACATCTCGGAGGCCGTCTCGCGGGTCGATGCCATGAACCCGACCGCAACCGGCGACGGGCATGAAATGGCGTTTCCACTGGGCGCCCGGGTGCTGAACGGCGACATGCTGTCCGGACCCAATCTGCGGTTTATCCCGCCGCCGCGGGAAACCATCGACCGCCGGCTGCCGCCGTCCCGGCTGATCACGAAGTTCATGAAACTGGCGCTGACCTACCTGCCGGCGAAACTGCTGAACCCGTTCGTGCTCCGCTTCACCACAACATCCATGGCGCCCGAGCTCGACCTGTTCCGGAGCGGCGCCTTACTGGTCAATAAACTGGGCGCGCGTATCGATGCCCCGCCGCCGCAGCTCGGCCTCCGTATCGCCGAACAGCCGGACAAGATGGGCTATGTGGTGATGGATTCGGCCCTGGCGCAGAAATATTCCCGCTGGCCGGATTTCATCGCCACCGCGCCGGGCGTCGCCTATGCCTATTTCGACGATTTCAGGCGTACCCGGCCCGATATTTTTCATAAAGCCGGCAGCATCGCGGAGCTGGCATCGGGCCTCGGCATGGATGCGGGCGCGCTGGCAGACGCCATCGCGGCGCATAACGGTGGCGACACCCCCAACAAGCTGACGACCGCCCCCTACTACGCACTTGGTCCCGCAAAAAGCTACATCGTGCTCACCGATGGCGGCCTCGCCGTGAATGACAGCCTTCAACTGCTGGGCCATGGCGACAAACCGGTACCGGGACTGTGGGCCGCCGGTAGTGCCGGCCAGGGCGGGCTTATCCTGAAAGGGCATGGCCACCATATTGGCTGGGCCTTCACATCGGGGCGCATCGCCGGCCAAAACGCCGCGTCCGCCGTCAAAGGCAACGGTTAGACCACTATTTGTGCATTTTTATCAAAACTGACATCCGACCGGGTTTGTTGAACCACAGCCGATAGCGTCTACTTATTGGCAAACAGCGCCGCATCCCCTGCGGCGCATTCTTTTTGGATCCCATTTTTTGGATCCCATTCTTTTTGAATGCATCCCCTGCGGCGCATTCTTTTTGGATCCCATTTTTTGGATCCCATTCTTTTTGAATAAGGAGACCCGCCATGATCAACGTTCGTCATGCAGAAGACCGCGGCTCGGTAAACCTGGGCTGGCTCGATTCGAAGCATAGTTTTTCATTCGGTCACTTCGTCGATCCCGACTACATGAACTTCGGGCCGCTGCGGGTGATCAATGAAGATCGCGTGCAGCCCGGTGAAGGGTTCCCGACCCATGGTCACGAGAACATGGAAATCATCTCCTACGTTCTTGAGGGCGCTCTGGAACACAAGGATTCCATCGGCACCGGCGCGCAGATCAAACCGGGCGAAGTTCAGCGTATGAGTGCCGGCACCGGTATCCAGCACAGCGAGTACAACCCGTTGGCGGACGAAGTCGCGCACTTTCTGCAGATCTGGATCATTCCGGATACGCAGGATATCGAGCCCGGCTATGAGCAGAAAATGTTCGACCGCGCCGACCGCCAGGGCGTGCTGAAGCTGGTCGCCGCAAAGGATGCCCGCGACGGTGCCCTGAAAATCCATCAGGATGTCGACCTGTATTCGACCGTCCTCAGCAACGGCGACGACGTGTCACTGACGCTGCGCGACGGACGGCGTGCCTGGGTGCAGGTGGCACAGGGCTCGGTGCAGGTGAACGGATCGCAGCTCAATCCGGGCGATGGGGCGGCTGTCACCGACGAAGAAGCGGTGCGTCTGAATGCAGCATCGGATGCCGAAGTACTGATCTTCGATATGGCCTAGATACGATCTTCATGGCGGGCATAGATACCCTTAAGGTCGGGGAAATTCGGTCCCGGTCATAATATCTCCCGCAACCCTGTTGATGATTCCACTTTTGCAGGCCTAATTTCGGTCTTGTTTCCTCTGTAGTGGATTGCCGTCATGGCCGATCAAGGCTCCGATATTGAAATCGCGCGCGCCGCGAAGCTTCTTCCTATTTCCGATATCGGCGCAAAGCTCGATATACCCGCCGACGCCCTGCACCAGTACGGATCGAACAAAGCCAAGGTCGATTACGGTTTTCTGAAAGATATCTCCGACCGGCCGCGCGGCAAGCTGATCCTGGTCACCGCGATCACGCCGACACCCGCCGGCGAAGGCAAGACCACCACCACGGTCGGCCTCGGCGACGGGCTGAACCGGATCGGCAAAAAGGCGATGATCTGCGTCCGCGAACCATCGCTCGGCCCGTGTTTCGGCATGAAGGGCGGGGCGGCCGGCGGTGGCCATGCGCAGGTGGTGCCGATGGAAGACATCAATCTGCATTTCACCGGCGACATGCACGCTATTGGCGCTGCTCACAACCTGCTATCGGCGATGATCGACAACCACCTGTACTGGGATAACGAGCTGCGCATGGATTCGCGGCGCGTATCTTGGCGCCGCGTGGTCGATATCAACGACCGGGCGCTGCGCGATATCACAGTGGGCCTGGGCGGCATTGCCAACGGGTTCGCCCGCGAATCCGGTTACGACATCACGGTGGCGTCCGAGATCATGGCGATCTTCTGCCTCTCATCGTCGCTCGAAGACCTCGAACGTCGGCTCGGCAATATCGTCGTCGGCCAGACCCGAAAACGCGAGGCGATCACCGCCAAACAGTTACAGGCCGACGGCGCGATGGCGGTGCTGCTCAAGGACGCGCTGATGCCCAACCTGGTCCAGACGCTGGAAAACAACCCTGCCTTCGTCCATGGCGGACCGTTCGCCAATATCGCCCATGGCTGCAACACAGTGATGGCGACCGAAGCGGCGCTGCGGCTGTCGGATTATGTGGTAACCGAAGCCGGGTTCGGCGCGGACCTCGGGGCCGAGAAGTTTTTTGACATCAAATGCCGCAAAGCCGGGCTTTCGCCGGATGCGGCGGTCATCGTCGCCACCGTGCGCGCGCTCAAAATGCATGGCGGTGTGGCGCGCGCGGACCTCGGCACCGAAAACATCGATGCGGTGACCGGCGGCATCCCGAACCTGCGCTGTCATATCGAGAACATACAGAAATTCGGCGTCACACCGGTTGTTGCGATCAACCGGTTCGTCACCGACACGGACGCCGAGATTGCCGCAATCGTTGCCGCCGTCGCTGAGGCCGGCGCCGAGGTCGTTGAATGTACGCACTGGTCGGACGGTGGCGCCGGGGCAGAGGCACTGGCGCATAAAGTGGTTGAGATCGCCGATGGCGGCACGTCGTCGTTCAAGCCGATCTATCCCGACGAGATGGGCCTGTTCGACAAGATCAATACGGTCGCGCGCGAGGTCTATCGCGCGTCGGAAGCCGTCGCCACAAAAAGCATTCAGGATCAGCTGTCGCGCTGGGAAGACGAAGGCTATGGCCACCTTCCGGTCTGCATGGCCAAAACCCAGTACAGCTTTTCTACAGACCCGGACCGCAAGGGCGCCCCGGCGGATCACATCGTGCCGGTACGCGAAGTCCGCCTGTCGGCCGGTGCCGAGTTCGTCGTCGCAATCTGCGGCGATGTCATGACCATGCCCGGCCTGCCCCGCGTCCCCGCCGCCAATTCGATCCGCCTCAGCGAGGGCGGCGTGGTCGAAGGGCTGTTTTAGGCGGCAGCACCAGCTTCACGCGGATTAGTTTTCTTTTGTCACCCTCGGCCTTGAGCCGACGGTGGCAATCATATGGGTTCGCCAAGGCCCCGATTCCGTTCAGCCCGCATTCATCATTAGATTGCTAAGCTTATTTCCCAATCGAGCAAAATCCCCTAAAGGGTAGCGAATGGCCATCGCCCCCACACTTACCGATTCCACCGACACCGATGAGCCGCCGCACCATTACCGGTGGGCGATGCTGGGCGGCGTATGGCTGCTGTATTTCGCCTTCGCAGCATCGATCGCCTCGATCGCGCCGCTGGTCTACCGGGTCATGCTCGATCTCGGCATGAACCGGGCCGAGATGGGCACCGTGCTGGCCGCATGGCAGCTCACCTATATTTTCTGCTCGGTTCCCTGCGGCAGCCTGCTGGATAAATTCGGCCCGCGCCGGACCATGTTTGCTGCCGTCCTGGTGATCGCGCTGTCGGTCGCGCTGCGCGGGTTCGCCAGCGACTACGTCACGCTGCTGATGGCAGTGATGGTGTTCGGTATCGGCGGTCCGCTGATCTCGTCAGGCGCCCCGAAGGTGGTCGCCACGTGGTTTACCGGCAAGGAACGCGGCTTCGCCATGGGGATCTACTTCACCGGCAACGCCACAGGCGGCATCGTCACGGTCGCCCTGACCAACAGCGTATTCCTGCCGGCCATCGGTGGTGACTGGCGCGACCTGATGTTCGTATACGCCCTGTTCATCGTTGCCGCCGGTATCATCTGGCTGATGGTCAGCGCCCATCCGGCAAGCCGCGAGATGGAGGCCAAGCTCAAGGCAGAGCCGCGAAGACGGTCGCGTGACGTCTTTATCGAACTGATCAAGGATCCCATCGTCCGGCTTGTGCTGCTGATGGGGCTTTTTATCCTGTTCTACAATCACGGTATGAACCACTGGCTGCCCGATCTGCTGCGGTCCTACGGGATGACGCCGACCGAGGCCGGCTACTGGGCGGCGATCCCGACCCTGTTTGGCATGATCGCGTCCCTATCGCTGCCCCGCATGGCGACGCCGGAATGGCGGTTCAAAATTCTCTGCGGCCTGTTTATCTGCGCCGCCATTGCCGCCCTGATGGTGTGGGCGGCCAGCGGGCCGCTACTGGCGATCGGTCTGGTGCTACAGGGCATGTGCCGCGGTGCCATGACATCGATCTCGATCCTGCTGCTGATCGAAAGCGGCGACGGCAATACCAACCGCGTCGGCGCTGCCAGCGGGCTTTATTTCTCGGTCGGCGAAATCGGCGGTGTACTGGGGCCGATGTCGATGGGCGCGCTCGCCCATGCCACGGGCAATTTCGACACGTCGCTGTTCATGATGTTCGGCATCGCCTGCCTGCTGATCCTGATCCTGCTGCGGCTGCGGACTGTTCAGCACAGGGTTTGGCGAGCAAAACCCTGAAACCTGCTCCCTGAAGCAAAATTCCTGATCGCAGCCTTCATGGCCAACATCAGGCATGCTAACTTGTCCCAAAGTTAAACAGGGACATACAAAAATGACGAACTCCGATCTTTCCGGCACTACCTGCATCGTAACCGGCGGTGGACGCGGGCTTGGGCGGTCCATGGTGCTCGCACTTGCGGGCGCCGGCGCAAATGTGACCGCGGCCATGCATATCGCCGACGACATCGAAAGCGATGCAGCCGGGCTGCCCGGCAAGGTGAAAGCCATCGTCGCAGATATCCGCGACCCGATGCAGTGCTCGGAAATTGTATCCGATACCGTCGCCACGTTCGGCGGGGTCGATATGCTGGTCAACAATGCCGGCGTCGGCATGCTGCTGGTCTCGGAAACCTTCAACCGCACGCCCACCAAATTCTGGGACGTAAAAGCCGACACCTGGGCACAGATCATTGAGACCAACGTCAATGGCGGCTTCCAGATGGCGCGCGAAGCCGTACCGCACATGCTGGAAAAAGGCTGGGGCCGCGTCGTGAACGTCACGACCTCGATCCACACCATGCAGCGTGCCGGGTTTTCGCCCTATGGCCCGTCCAAGGCGGCGATGGAAGCATCGACAAGCTGCTGGTCCGAAGATCTCGAAGGCACCGGCGTGACCTGCAACATCCTGATCCCCGGCGGGGCGGCCGACACCAACCTGCTGCCCGGTAACCCGGGCGATGAAGGCCGCTCCGGCGCCGACGGCATGCTGGTATCCCCGGAGGTAATGCAGACGCCGATCAAATGGCTGGCCTCGAAAGAGTCCGATGGCTGGAACGGCAAACGGTTTATCGGCCGCCTGTGGGATGACAGCCTGTCGGCACAAGACGCCGCCGCCGGGTGTTCGGCACCTGCCGGGTTCGGCGACCGGGCTTAGGCCGCCCTGGAACTTCATACACGACCGTCATCCCGGCCTTGTGCCGGGATCCAGCAGCCGCGCTATCTTAAAGACTGGACCCCGGAATAAATCCGGGGTGACACTTATCGCATAGCGTTAGTGGTAGCGTGATCTCCAGGTGCCAAGTTGCGCGGCCCGCGAATTAAGGTCATGAACGCCTGATGGAAACCTGGGTTGTCATAACCGTTACGGCGGCGTTTTTGCAGAACGTCCGCTCGACGCTGCAGAAATACCTGAAGGGCCGTATCGGTACGACCGGTGCGACCTTCGTGCGGTTCGGCTTCGGGCTGCCTTTTGCCTATCTGTTTCTCGCCATCCTGATTTACGGGATGGACTTCCGCCTGCCCGCCCTGCACTGGACGTTTGCGGGCTGGATCGTGCTTGCGGCCCTCGCACAGATTTTTGCGCAGGCGCTGCTGATACACCTGTTCAGCTATCGCAATTTCGCCGTCGGCACCGCCTATTCACGGACCGAGCCGGCCCAGGCCGCGCTGTTCGGGCTGATCTTCCTGTCGGAAACGGTGTCCTGGATGGTGCTGATCGCCATCGCGATCTCGGTTGCGGGTGTCATGTTGATCTCCATGGCGCGAACCAAAATGAACCCGGCGGCGCTCGTTACATCGCTCGCCAGCCGGTCGGTCGCCATCGGGCTGTGTTCGGGCATGTTTTTCGGCATTGCCGCCGTGGGCTATCGCGGGGCATCGCTATCGCTCGGCGGGCCGAACTTTCTGGTGCAGGGCGGCGTGACGCTCTGTGTCGCCATCACATTTCAGACCATCGTGATGCTGGTATTCATAGCCCTCCGCGATCCGGGCGAATTCCGCCGAATCGCTGCGGCATGGAAACCCGCCCTCGCGGTCGGGTTTGTCGGTGCGTCCGCCTCGTTCGGCTGGTTTACCGCGATGACGCTTGAAAAAGCCGCCGTCGTGAAGGCTGTCGCCCAGGTCGAAATGCTGTTCACCTTCGCGTCGACAGTTTTCATCTTCAAGGAACGGATTAACCGGTTGGAGGTCGCGGGCTGTGGCGCCATTGTCGCCGGTATCCTGCTGTTGCTGCTCGTGTGACCTCCCGCGCACGTAAAAATGGGGCGCAAACTTGCGCACCCGCGCTGCGAACGGTACACAAATCATAGATCAACACACTCCGCTCGAGGGAATACGGGATGACCAAATTCGGAATCGGCCAGGGCGTGCCCCGCTGGGAAGATCCGCGCCTGCTGCGTGGCGGCGGACGCTATTCGGATGACCTGAACCGGCCCAATCAGGCTTATGGCCATGTGCTGCGCTCGCCGCATGCCAACGCGAAAATTCTGTCGATCGACACCTCGGCGGCAAACGATGCGCCCGGTGTGCTCGGCGTCTGGACCGGAGACGATTACGCCGCGTCCGGTCTTGGCAATATTCCGTGCGCCGTGCCGCGTCAGAAGGCCGACGGCACGCCAATGTTTACCCCACCCAATGGCGCGTTGCGCAAAGGGGCAGTGAAGATGGTCGGCGACCCGGTGTGCTGGGTTGTAGCCGAGACTGCCAGGCAGGCGCAGGACGCGGCCGAAATGATCATGGTGGATTACGAAGAAGCCAAACCAATCACCAATACGGCCCACGCGCTCGACGCCGATGCCGGCAAAGTATGGGACGAAGCGCCCGACAATGTCTGCTTCGTGTTCGAACTGGGCGACAAGGCCAAGGTCGACGCTGCCTTTGCCGGCGCCCATCACGTCACAAAACTCGACATCAATATCAGCCGTGTCTCGGTCGCACCGATGGAGCCGCGCGCCTGTATCGGTGACTACGACAAATATGACGCGCGCTATACGCTGATCACCGGCACCCAGGGGCCGCACGGGGTGCGCGCCGCGATCGCCGAGCCGATCCTGAAAGTGCCGGCGCATAAACTGCGCGTAATTTCCGAAGACATGGGCGGCGCCTTCGGCATGCGTTCCGGCCCGTATCCGGAAAACATTCTGGTGCTGTGGACGGCCAGGGAACTTGGCCGTCCGGTCAAATGGACCGGCGACCGCACCGATGCCTTCCAGGCCGACGACCAGGCCCGCGACAACATCGTCACCGCCGAACTGGCGCTGGACGAAAACGGTATCTTCGTCGGTCTGCGCGTCTCCACGGTCGCCAATCTCGGCGCCTACCTGACCATGCTCGGCCCGCATTCATCGACCAACAACCTGGGCTCGCTGTCCAACGTCTATAAGACACCCGCGATCTACACCCACGTGACCGGCGTGTTTACGAACACCAATTCGACCGGGCCCTATCGCGGTGCGGGCCGCCCCGAAGCGGTCTATACCGTCGAGCGGGTGATCGACACGGCGGCGCGTGAAATGGGCATCGATGCGGCCGAGATCCGCCGCCGCAACATGATCCCGGAGATTGCCGAGCCTTTCAGTACCGGTTTTCTGTTCACCTACGATTCCGGCGAGTTCGAGAAGAACATGGACGGCGCGCTGAACATGATCGACTACAACACCTTCGCCACGCGCCGCGCCGATGCACAGGCGCGCGGCAAGCTGCGCGGCATCGGCATTGCCAACTGTATCGAACAATCCGCCGGTGGGCCGCCCGAATGGGCACAGATCCGGTTCGACCCGTCAGGCACGGTGACGCTGATCATGGGCACCCATAATCATGGCCAGGGACATGAGACGATCTTCCGCCAGATGCTGGCTGACATGCTGGGCCTCGAATTCGAACAGGTCCGGATGCTGCAGGGCGATACCGATGTTGCGATGGCGGGAACCGGCACGTTCGGGTCGCGCTCTTCCGGCGTCGGCGGCGCATCCATTCAGGCTGCGTCGAACAAGATCATCGATAAATGCAAAATCGTTGTCGCCCACCACCTGGAAGTCGCGATCGAAGACCTTGAATTCGATGACGGTACGTTCACCGTCGCCGGGACCGACAAGAACATGAACCTGATGGACGCCGCCAAAAACGCCCAGAGCTTTATGACCGCGCCCCCCGGGTTCGAGGTCGGGCTGGATGAATGGGCTGCCTGGTCGCCGCCCGCGCCGACCTTCCCCAATGGCTGTCATGTCGCCGAAGTTGAGATCGACCCGGATACGGGGACGACCGAAATCGTTCGCTACTGCATGGTCGACGATGTCGGCACCGTGATCAATCCGCTACTGCTGGCCGGACAGGTCCATGGCGGCGCGGTGCAGGGCATCGGTCAGATCATGTGTGAAAACATGGTGTGGGACGACGAGTCCGGCCAGATGATTTCAGGCTCCTTCATGGATTACACCATGCCGCGCGCCGATGACTGCCCGAGCTTTGAGATGACCGAAAACGAAGTGCCGTCCCCGACTAACCCGATGGGGATCAAGGGTGCAGGCGAAGCCGGCTGTGTCGGCGCGATGCCGGCCGTGATGAATGCGGTCTGCGATGCACTGGCGACACGCGGCATACGCACGTTCGACATGCCGGCCTCCCCCAACCGTATCTGGCAGGCACTTCAGGACACCCAGCCCCGGCAAGCTGCCGAGTAAATCAGGAGATTATCTGACATGGATTTCGATAACAGCTTCGACGTACCGCTGCCGCCCGCTCAGGCATGGGCCACACTGATGGATATCGAGCGGATCGCGCCCTGTATGCCGGGCGCGGAACTGACCGAAATCGTCGACGACAAAACCTTCAAGGGCAAAGTCTCGGTGCGTCTCGGACCGGTAGCACTGACGTTTCAGGGCAAAGCGTCTTTCGAGGATGTCGATAACGATGTTCACAAGGCGACCGTGAAAGCCCAGGGTGCCGACGCCAAGGGCCGCGGCGGCGCCAATGCCAATGTCGCGTTTCATCTGGAACCTTCCGACACCGGGTCGACGGTAAAAATTCACACCGACCTGCAGCTTTCCGGCTCGGTCGCCCAGTACGGCCGCGGTGCCGGTATGATCCAGGATCTTGCCAGCCAGATTATTGGCCAGTTCGCCAAAAACCTGGCCGCCCAGATCGAGGCCGACCAGCCTGCCGCAGCGACCGCGACGGCCGAAACCGGTGCCGATACAGCACCCGCCGACGCACCCGGGGCACAAAAACCCGCCACACCGCCGCCGGTAGCCGCGCCCGCACAGGTCGGCGGCATGGCATTCAAAGTGCTATGGAACCAGATCGTCCGGTCGATCAAATCGCTGTTCGGGGTGAAGAGCTAAGAACCGAACGCGCAAACTCCACATTGTATTCCCCCGCCCTTCATCCTGAGGAGCGCGCTTGCGTGCGTCTCGAAGGAGGCGGGGGTCCATGGCAAGAGCGGACCTGGTGCAAAAATGGACCCCCGGTACAAGACCGGAGGAATACAATTCGGGATATCGTGCAGGGTCTCTCAGACAGGGAATTCTTGGGTGGGGACATCGCGCACAGTCGCTCAGAAAGGACCCCGCCCCCTAATTCACGCTCTCCGGCGGAATATCTTCATCAACGCTCGGCTGCGCCGAGGTCGGCCCCGCCTGGTGATGGACCATTTTCCAGACACGCCCCTCACGGACGAACACGTTTGTCGCCACCAGGTAGCTCCCCATTATTTCCTCGAAGCAGATCACATAAGCAGTCTCGCCATGCACATGCGCCTGCGGGTCGTGGCACAATATTTCGGGTGAATCCTCATTGCGGATAATCGCCTTCCAGCTTTCCACCACAATGTCGCGCCCGAAGAGCGGCCCCCAACCGGGGTGCAGACAAGCCACCTGGTCGGTATCGGACCACAGGGCATCCATTGCAGTTTCGTCTCGGTCGGCGAAAGCGCGGTAGAAGGCCTCATTAGCGAAAAGAACGGCATCGGTATCGGACATGGCGGGCATGTTATCCCGGAGTACAGGGCGCTGGCTATGCTTATCGCCGACCGAAGACCCCAACCGACAGGGTGGCGGCTGAAACTTCCTGAAACAGGTTGACCCTCCGAATTACGCTCAATACCATCATCTCAATTGATAAACATCCGGTTCTCACCGAGCCGGAAAAAATTACTGGCTTCATAACAGGAGAGTATTCCCATGAAACTTCATAATGTCGCGCTTGCGGCCGCCGCTCTTGCCGTCGCTCTGCCCACTGCAGCCTCGGCTCAGAAAATCACACTCAAATACCTCACGGCCTGGGACAAGCGCTACGAAGGCACGCCCCTGATTGCCTATGATTTCGGCAAGATGGTCGAAAAGGCGTCCGAGGGGCGAATCAATTTCAAATTCTCCGGCCCCGAAGTCATCAAGCCGAACCAGCAGTTCCAGCCGACCGCATCCGGCGTGTTCGATATGAACCTGTCCGTTGCACCGTACTATTTCGGTACAACGGGTGTTTCGATGGCCTTCTTCGCGATGCCGCCGTCGACAGAGATCTGGCGTGAAAAGGGTTACTGGCAGTATTCCGATAAGGAAATGCAGCGTTTCGGGCTGAAGATGATTTCGCATCTTCTTGGCGGCAGCACCGCCAGCATGTTCCAGGTCATGCTGAAGGAACCGCTCGCAAATACCATCAAACCGCTGACCGGCAAGAAAATCCGCGCCAACGCACTGTACCGTCCGATTGTTGAGCCGCTTGGCGGATCGATGGTCAATCTCAGCGGTGGTCAGATTTATGCCGCGCTGCAGCGTGGCGTCGTTGACGGCGCTGCCTGGCCGGTCCTCGGCGCGGTCAACTTCAAATGGTTCGAAGTCGCCAAGTACATGATGCGCCCGCGCTTCGGTGTGTCGCCTTACACGGTGACGATGAACCTCAACAAGTTCAACAAAATGTCCAAGGCGGACCAGACGCTATTGCTCGACATGGGTCGCAAACTCGAACAGGAAGTTCCGGCCCGTTTCGACGCGGCGACCAACGGTGAAATCGCGAAGCTCAAGGAACTGGGCGTCAAGGAAACCTCTGTTTCCCCTGAAGTTGCCAAGAGCATGATCGACGGCTTCATCAAGGGCATCTGGAATCTTTCCATGGCCGGCAACAAGAAAACTGCCGGACGTGTCATGGAGCTCTATGAACTGGCGAAATCCCAGGGCGACGCACCCGACAGCCTGAAATAAGGCTGGCTGAAACCAAAGAAGAAAAAGAGCGTTCCGGAAATGATAGTTGTGCGTGGAATCTGCCGTCTTCATGACGCGCTGACAGACGCCGGCTACGTTGCCGGGGCGCTCGCTCTTTTTACAATGGCCGCGATCTATTGCTATGAGGTCGTGACGCGATACTTCCTCGGCGTCGCCACCGATTGGGCCAACGACACGTTTTCGAACCTTCTTGTTATTATGATTTTTGCGATGGTGCCGCACGCGACGCGTGCCGGACAGCACATCGCCATCAGCCTTCTCTGGGAACTCGTTCCCTCCTGGCGGACTTTCCTGAAAATTCTCACCGGTGTGGTCGGCGTCGCAGTTTGCCTGTTCGCCGCCTGGATGAGCTTCGGTGAAAACCTCCGGCATCTCGAGATGGAGCTGGTCACCGAACAGAACCATCCCGTCCCCAAGATCTGGATGTCAGCCTGGTTATCCTACGGGTTTATCGGCGCGGCGCTGTATTTCCTGCGCAGCCTGCTCCCGGGAGAAACGGTCAAACCTAAGTCGTGGATCACGCCGAAGCGTGAAACCACTGTGGGCGAAATCTGATGGAGATGGAGTGGTACTGGACCCTCACGATCGGTATCGCGATTCTGGTCGCGCTTTTTATGACCGGCGCGCCGATCTTCCTCGCCTTCCTGATTATTATCGTCTCCGGCGTGGTGCTGCTGCTGGGCGATTCCGCTTTCGGGATGGTGGTCAATTCGATTTACGAGACGGGGACGACCGCCGCCCTCGGTACGGTGCCGCTGTTCATCCTTCTTGGTGAGATTCTCTTCAGATCGGGCTGTATGGAGGTCCTGCTGGATTCGATCGACAAGCTGGTCGGACGGGTTCGCGGACGCCAGTACATCCTGTCGATTTCGCTGTCCACCGTGCTGGGCGCGTTGTCCGGCTCTGCTATCGCCGTCGGCGCCATGCTGGGCCGGTCGCTGCTGCCGATCATGCGGGGACGCGGCTACGACACCAAGCTGTCCATCGGCACCATTCTGGCAGGCGCCTGTCTTGCACCGATCATCCCACCGTCGATCCTCGCAATCATTGTCGGCACGCTGGCCGACGTTTCCATCGCCTCGCTGCTGATTGCCGGCGTCATCCCCGGCATCTTTCTGGCAGTTCTGTTTGTGTCGGCCTGCCTGATCAAGGTGCGGCTCGACCCGTCGCTGGCCCCGGTCGAAGAAGAAGGCGAGACGATCGACTTTAAGGGCAAATTGCGCGCCGCAGCCGGTCTTCTGCCCTTTACCTTCATCATCTTCATGGTCATGGGACTGATCATGCTGGGCGTGGCGACCCCGTCCGAATCGGCGGCGACCGGCGTGTTCGGCGCCATCGTGACCGCCGCCTACTACAAGCGCCTCAACTTCCGCATGCTTTACGAATCCGTGGGCGAGGCCGCGTTGCTGGCCTCCGTCATCATGCTGATCCTGTGCAGCGCCGTGATGTTCACCCAGCTTCTTGCCTTTACCGGTGCGACAGCCGCCCTGACCGAAGTCGTCACCACGATGGACGTCAATCGCTGGGTCATGTTCTTCATGATGATGCTGCTGCCCTTCGTGCTCTGCATGTTTATCGATCAGCTCGGCCTGATGCTGATCGTTGTGCCGATTTATCTGCCGATCCTGAAAGTGCTCGAATTCGATCCGGTCTGGTTCTGGCTGCTGTTCCTGCTCAACATCACGCTGGGCGCGATCACACCGCCGTTCGGCTACGTGATGTTCGCCGTGAAAGCCGCCGCGCAGGATGTCAGCATGGGCGAGATATTCAGCGCGTCCTGGCTGTTTGTCGGGCTGACGCTATTCGGCATGTTCGTGATGGCGCTGTTCCCCGAAATCGTGACCTTCCTGCCCGAACTGGTGCAGTAGGGAAAAACCCGGACCAAGAAAAACCCCGGCAAATGGCCGGGGTTTTTTATTGACGCATCCGCGCTGAATTTATTTCAGCTGAACGCCCTTGTTTTCACCATCGAGAAAAATGTTCGGCTTCAGGAACATCGACAGGATCAGCGCGCCGTCCGGGGCCCAGGCATCATGCTGACTTCCCGGCGGGCGCCACACATAATTGCCCGCCGTGATCGTGCCTTCATCATCGACCAGCGATCCTTCGAGCACGAAGGTCTGTTCCAGTTCGACATGCTCGTGAAACGTCAGTTTGGACCCCGGCGCCCATTTGAACAGGGCCGTCATCATGCCGGTCTCTTCGTCCTGCATCAGCACCTTCATCTCGATCCCTTCACACGGTGTCGGCTTCCAGGGGATTTCATCGACCTGAACAAAGCGCGAGGCAAGATCGGGCAGGGCATCGTGATCTTTGAAAAGCGGGGTAACGACAGCCATGGGAGAGACTCCTGATTGTTGCATCATTGTTGCTGTGGATACCCTGCGGCACCCTGTCCCGACACTTTCCTACGCCCTGCCCGCTTCCGTCAAGCCGCCGCCTGCATCGCCAGACTGATCTGTTCGATATGGCGGTGATCGGTCCCGCAACATCCACCGAGCACACTCAGTTGCGGGTGGGCCCGCATCAGCTCGGCAAACTGACCGCCAAGCTCGACGGGATTGCCGTCATCCAGCACCTCGGCATTGTCGAGCTCTTCATGACTGCACGAAGACGCATTTGCCCGCAGACCGCGGATACGCGGCGTCGCGGCCAGGGCTGCCCCGAAATGGGTCGGGTGCGCGCAGTTAATCATGAAGTATGCAGGACCATTGCCGGTCGCCGCATCCACGCACCCGACAGCATCGCAAAGGGTTTGCCCCGTTGGAAGTCTTCCGTCGGTCTCCACCGTGAACGAGATCGCGACGGGGATGCCCGCTTTCTGCGACGCCCGGGTAATGCCGATGGCTTCCGGTACATTCGTCATGGTGAGGGCAGAAATCAGGTCCGCCGCCGTATCGGCAAGGACGCTGATCTGTTGTGCGTGATACGCCTCGGCGTCGGCCTCGGTCATCAGCATGCCCGGATCGTAGCCATCACCGCGCGGGCCGACGCAGCCGCTGATCACCATCGGGGTGGCATCGGTTTCCTGCATGAAACGCACATCTTCGAGAAATCCGATGCAGTCCCGGTTGATGCGCGTCATATCAGCGTCTGTCAGCCCGAGCTGGGCCGTCCAGTCGGGGCTTGCACGCCAGGTTGCGCTTTCGAGCAGGAGGCCTACCCCGGCCTGTTTTGCGAGCGGGATATAGCGGTCAAAGTAATCGCGCAGCCGCTGGCGTCCGGCTTCGCTGTCGAGCAGGTGGAAAGCCGCAAAAAGCGGCAGCTCGATCCCTTCCTGAAAAACCATCACGGTTTCGAGGCCCCCATCGGTCAGAATGGTTTTGCCGTTCAGTTGCGGCAGGCTGGATCTGTATTTTGTCATCGTGGTCATCCTTGTTTTTCGGGTTGAGTGCGGGTGTGCATGCACTACTGAATCAACCAAACACGCCACGTTGCGGAATAATCCCCGCCTGGACAAAAAAACTTATCATATGATATATATAAATTCGCAACGGAAACGACCCGATCACAGAAAGGTCACAGCACATAACGTCTGCGTGCGTGTGACGACCGACACAGGACATCGCACGCAGACACGTCAATATCTGCGCGAACAAGGAGCACTGATGATGCTGAAATCCCGGTTATATAATCTTCAATACGGATTTGCCGCGACAATGCTGCGCGCGATTTCCTGCCGGTTGAACGCCTGCTGCCGGTAGATTGTTCGATTGCGGAACTGACTAGGCGGCCGCCCCATACGCCGCTTCGGGCGCGTGCCCTGCGACCGTGGTCCGGCGCAGGACCCGCGATTGTGATGGATCGAACCAGGTCCGCGCATGCAGCGTGCACATGTTGTCCCACATCACCAGGTCGCCCGGTGTCCAGACATGCTCGTAACAATGAGCAGAATCTTCAAGCACCTGAAACAGATCCTCTAGCAACGCGTCGCTCTCGGCCCGGTCCATACCGACGATATGGTCGGTCATGAGGCGGTTGATGTAGAGCACTTCGCGGCCCGTTTCCGGATGACGAATGACAACCGGATGCGCGTAGCGCGGCGCATCGGGTGAGCTTTCGTTGAGCTTCATCGTCGAGTTCGCATCATAATCGTAAACGTTCAGGGCTTTCAGACCCTGAAGCCGTGATTTCATTGCATCGTCCAGTGATTCATAGGCACGGTACGCATTGGCGAATTTGGTATTCCCGCCTTCGGCAGGGATCTCGAGCGCAAACAGGATCGTCGCCCGCGACGGGGTTTCGTAATAACACTGGTCGGTATGGAACTGCATTTCGCCCTCGGGCAAGACGCTTTCCATCCCGTCGACCTTCTTGTTCGCCACGTACATAAAGTTCTGCGGACCTTCATCGACCACTTTGACGGTGCGCACTTCCTGGCGTGGCCCGAACCATTCGGTAAAGGCGATCTGGTCGTCGCCCGACAGGTCCTGCCCCGGAATCACAACGACGAAATTCTCCAGCCACGCCTGACGAATTTCCGTCATCGTCGCATCGTCGAGACCGTCACGTAGATCGACACCGGTCAGTCGCGCACCGACGGCCTCCGACATCCGTTGAACTGAAATGGACATGTTTTCCTCCACACCGATAATTACTTCGATATCTAATTAATATTAAAGGTCATGCACCACGGAGTGTCAATTGTCCGCCGACGTGACGCAACCGGGGCGATTCATAGTCGTACCAACGGTGCCGATTGATCCAGATCAAAGAAAATAATCCGTCTACGGAGCAATATTCCCAAAACGATTGTCGTCTGACGACACCAAATCCGGATGAGGGAACACCATGGCCACACGTATCAAAGACGATCTGTATGACGAAGCGGCGGAACTGGCACTTCAGCACCGCGTCAAGGCGGGCTATGTCGTCGAGGACGAAGCAGAAATGACTCCGCGCTATCGCGAGGTTGTCACCAACACCATGCATATCGCGGCCGATCTCGAGATGATGACGTTGCCGGTATACCATCCCGCCCTGCTCGAAGCGCCGACGCTGGAAGATCGCATTGCCGTGGCCGCAGCCATCCAGGACGAACTGGGTCACGCGCAGGTCATGTACCGGATGCTTGAAGATTTCGGCTATGACACGGTTGAATTGCTGTTCGAACGCGACCCCGCCGAATTCCGCACGTTCTACATGATCGAACATCCCCAGCATGACTACATTGAATGTTGCGTCGCCATGCTGCTGGGCGACCGCGCCGGATATACAACAACGCGCGACCTGGAAGAGAACTGCTCATTCGGCCCCTATGCCCGGTCCCTCCGCAAGGTCAATTTCGAGGAACAGTGGCATGTGGGTCACGGCGAACGCTGGGTGAAGTTTTTCTGGAACCATTCGCCGGAAACCCGCAAACGGGTTCAAAAATACGTGGATTTCATTTTTCCGATGTCGGCAATGTGGTTCGGCGTCCCGGATTTGATGAAAAAGCGGACGGACCAGCTTGCCTACAAGATCCGCGGCGCCTCAAACGACGAAATGCGGCAGCGCTGGCTGACCGAAGTCGTCCCCTATTGCGAACAGGTCGGCATCGATATCCCCGCCCATTTCGACAAGGACAGGAACGAATACGTACTCGATTTCGTGCCGCCGATCCTGCTGAACGAAGACACCGGGATATGGGACTACACCACCGTCACCTGGGAAGAAAAATTTGCGCAGTGGCGCAAGGGCGGGCGCAACAAGGTTGCGGCGCTCGAACGATTGCAGGGCGAATGCTGGGGTAAAGAATTCTGGGCGGGGAATTCTGATACGGGAATAGAGACATGAAACGCAAAAAAATTCAGCGCAAACGTGAAATCGGCGGCGCCAGCCCTAAATTTTACGAAGTCTTCGCCCGCAAGACGTCCGACGACCCGCTCACACATGTCGGCTCGATCGAAGCGCCGAACGATGCGCTGGCCGAAGTCCGCGCCTGGTACATCCATGACGAGCACGAATGGCGCGAACTCTGCGTTGTTCCAACCGCGGCAATCATCGCGGTCACCGAGCGTGGCCGGAACGTCAAAATCAAGGAGGTCTGACATGCGGTTTTCAGTAGATAATCTGGACGGCGCGGCCAGAACCGCGTTCGAAAACGATCTGTTCGCCATCGCCGACACCAAATTCGTGCTCGGCAACTGGTATACCCGCAGCATTATGAACGGTCGCTCGCTGCCCGATTTCGCGGCGCTGACCGCGATGACCGGCGCGGCGTACGGACATACGCGTTCGCTTTGGCAGTACCTGGTCAATTTCGGGCACGTCTATAGCTGGATCGAAAGGGGCCGCGGCGCCGGCGAAATCCGGTCGATGAACATGCTCGACACACCGCCGACGAGCTGGCCGGACTTCATCGCCGCCACCTGGCTGGCAGAACAGGCAACGTGGATGGCAATCTCCGGCTATCTCAACTGCCCGGACCGGGCACTCGCCGGGCTTGCAGAAAAAATCGGCGAGGAATCCTATTTTCATCTCAAATATGCCGAAGGCTGGATGGAAATCCTGTCAGAATCCGCGGCAGACACCCGCACCTTCGCCGCGGCGCTCGAAAAGCGCTATCCGGTCGCTCTCGCCTGGTTCGGCGCGGCAAAGCGCACCGATGTGCTGAAAACGGCCAAATTGCGGGACGTACCGCCGGCGAAGCTGCAAAAAGCTTTCGCGGCCGAGATTGCCAAGGGCTCTGCCTGGGCCGGCAAGGCCGTCTCCCTGCCGGGCGCGGCACCGGAGATACCGGGCTGGATTGGTGCCAACCGCCGGGCCGGGCCGCTGCCCGACCGCCTGTTCGACGCCATCCGCTTCCGCGATCCGGAGGCTGCCCACTAACGGGGGCCATTGGCAGATCGACAAACCGGGGACGGAAGCGCGTCCCAGCAATCTCTCTCATATCCGCGAAGATATCTGTTCTTTGCGCCGTATTGTCACGTATTCCGGACGATTTTTACCCGCTGGCGCCGCCGGCATACCTGTCGGCATACCGAAAAAATGAACGTGTCCAAAAATAATGAACACGTGCATTTTTTTGGAGATGGTATAATCTTAGAACAAATAAATTTGGGAGGAATTCAAAATGACTATAGCTGTCTCACTCACACGCATCCCGCTTGCAGGCATCGTTGCCGCCGGCATTCTGGGCGCCGTCACTGTGCCGGCCCTTGTCGCAACACCGGCCGTCGCCGCCGAAATCAAGCTCGCGCATTTCATGTCGCCGCGTCATCCGATGGACCGCTTCCTGATGCGCCCATGGACTGCAGAAGTCGCCAAGGCGACCAATAACGCGCTGACTGTCCGGATCTATCCGGGCGGCGCACTGGGCAAAGGCCCCGTCGCGCAGTTCAAACGCGCAGTCGACGGTGTCGCCGACGTCACGTTCGGCCTGCCCGGCTTTACGTCCAAGCTGTTCCCGCGCACCGGCGTGATCGAACTGCCCGGCGTTGCCAAAGACGCCGTGGCCGCGGCCAACCAGCTATGGGACGCGTTCCCGCTGCTCGCCCCCGAATGGCGGCGTGTCGAAGTCCTGGCGCTGTGGACCAACGAACGCCAGACACTTCTGACCAAAAACAAGGCCGTCCGGTCGATCGCCGATCTGAAAGACATGAAGATCCGCGTGCCCTCCAAAACCCAGGGCACGACGCTCAAAGCGCTTGGCGCGGTGCCGGTCTTCATGCCGATCAACCGGGTCTATAACGCACTGAACACAGGCGTCATCGACGGCGTCATGACCGGCCCGAGCACCATCGGCAGCTTCAAATTCGACGAAGTCGCCAAATACTTCACCACGGGCATGCCGCTGGGCCGCTCGCCGTTCTTCCTCGTGATGAACCGCGACACCTGGAAAAAACAGTCCGATGCCCACAAGGACATCATCCGGAAAACCACCGGACGCGCGATGTCGATCAAGGGTTCGGCATTCTACATCAAGGCCGGCAAGCGCGGCCTCGCCAAGGTCGGAAAATCCGACAAGCACGAGGTCATCGTGATGAAAGGTGCCGCCCTCGCCGAAGCGACGGCAGCATTGATGAAATCACGTGCAAACCAGATTGCCGCCCTCGAGAAACGCGGCGTTCCGGCCAAGAAGATCCTCGCCGCGATGGGCGTGAAATAGGCCGGATATAGCTGAAAACGGACAGAGAACGGACCGTTCCGATGGAACGTTACGTCGTTAAACTGAGCGAGGCGGTCGGGAGCTGCGTGCGCATGCTTGCGCTCGTCAGCGGCCTGCTGCTGATGGCGCTAATGATGCTTACCGTCGCTGCCGTCTCGCTCAGAAAAGCGAACAATCCCATTTTCGGCGCACAGGATATCTCCGAATCCGGGCTGATCGCCGTCGTGTTCTTTGCGATGGCCTATTCCGGCTGGACCGGCGGACATATCGCCGTCGATCTGATCGGCAATGTCATCAAAGGCCGGGCGCTGCAACTTCTCGATGTCGGCGTCAGGCTTGTCTGTGCGCTGTTCTTCATCGTTGTCACCTGGATGACCGTCATCCACGGGCTTGATGCCCTCGAATTTGGCGACGAGTTCAATCTGCTGCCCATCCCGCACTGGCCATTCTATTTCGTCATCGCATTCGGCTCGGGCGTCTTTACGTTCGTCCTGTTCCTGCTTGCAGCCCGCTCCGCCTGCGGCCTGCCGGAGATCAAGGTTAAATGAGCGAATCCACCATCGGCCTTATCGGCATTGCCGCGCTCTTTATCCTGCTGGCACTGCGCATGCCCGTCGGCATCGTGATGATGCTGATCGGCGGTGTCGGTGTGTGGGCGATTAACGGGCCCAAGGCCGCGCTCGCGACCCTTGGCAGCGAGCCCTTCGTCATCGCCTCGAACTTCGAGCTGCTGATCATCCCGATGTTCGTCCTGATGGGGAATCTTGCGTCTATTTCAGGGATGAGCCGTGATCTGTACGGCGCCGCCTATGCGTGGTTCGGCCATTGGCGCGGCGGGCTCGCCTGCGCGACCATCGCCGCCTGCGCCGGTTTTGCCGCCCTTTCGGGATCATCCGTCGCCTCGGCGATCACCATGGGCCGCGTCGCCCTGCCCGAAATGCAGCGCTACAACTATCACCCGCGCCTCGCCACCGGCTGTATCGCGGCCGGCGGCACGCTTGGCATCCTGATCCCGCCGAGCACCGGTTTTGTTATTTATGCCATCCTGACCGAGGAATCGATCGGCCGGCTGTTCCTTGCCGGCGTGCTTCCCGGCCTGCTGCTGACCTTCCTGTTCATGATGTCGATCGCCATTCAGTGCCGCTTCAAGCCCGAGCTCGGCCCGCCCGGCCCCGTCATGCCGATGCGCCAGCGCATGAAAGCCACGGGGCAGGCCGGCGCGATGACCGGCATCATCGTGGTGACCATCGGCGGCATCTATTCCGGCTTCTTTACCGCCGGAGAGGCCGCCGGCGTCGGCGCGTTCCTGGCCTTCATGCTGGCCATCCTGCGCCGCGCGGTGAACTGGTCGTCGATGAGCGACACGCTGCTGCAGACCGTCCGCACCAGCGCGTTTGCCTTTCTGATCCTGATCGGCGCGCATGTGTTCAATCCGTTCCTGGCGCTGACACAGATTCCCACCACCCTGTCGGAAACCCTGATCGGCACCAACTTCGCGCCGCTCGGTATCCTGATGATCCTGCTGGTCGCGTTCATCGTACTGGGCATGTTTCTCGAAGGCTTCGCGATCCTCGTGCTGTCGCTGCCGATTGTGCATCCGCTGATTATCCAGCTCGGCTACGACCCGATCTGGTTCGGCGTCGTGATGGTGATCGTGCTTGAAATGGGGCTGATCAGCCCGCCGGTGGGGGTGAACGTCTTTGTCGTGAAATCCATCGCCGAAGACGTGCCGATGAGCGAGATCTTTATCGGCATCATGCCGTTCTGGATCGCCATGGTCGTCTGCCTTGGCCTGCTGATCGCCTTCCCCCAGATCGCCCTTTTCCTGCCCAACACGATGATAGGCTGACGAAGCCCAGACTCGCACCCTGACTCGTGGTCCACTTTTGCGCTATCTTCGGCTGAGAATAAAACACAGGATTCCGCAGAATGCGCCTCGGCTATTTCACGATGCCCATGCATCCGCTCGACACCGATTACGCCACAACCCTGAAACAGGACCGCGAGACGATCATCCTGTGTGACAAGCTCGGCTTTTATGACGCTTTTGTCGGCGAGCATCTGTCGGACGATGCCGAAAACATCACCAATTCGATGCTGTTCCTCGGCACGCTGATCCATTCGACCGAGAACATCATGCTCGGCACCGGCACAACGAACCTGACCCATACGCATCCCGTGCTGGTTGCGAGCCACGCGGCCATGTTCGATCACCTGGCCGAGGGCCGGTTCATTCTCGGTATCAGCCCGGGCACATTGCGGTCAGACCGCGAAGTGTTGGGCATCGCCAATGAAGACATCAACAAAATGTTCGCCGAATCCATCGACGTCATTCTGGCGATCTGGGAGGGCGAAGCGCCCTATGAGATCAAATTCCCCGATAATCGCTGGCAGGTGACGACCGAAAACACGCTGGATGCACCCTATGGCACCGGCATCCTGCAGAAACCCTATCAGGACCCGCGCCCCGAAATCATCGGCACTGTCGTGGCACCCTTTTCCAAGGGCGTGGTTGAGATGGGCAAAAAGGATTTCCACCCGGTCTCTGCCAATTTCCTGTTCGACAAATGGGCCGCCACCCACTGGGCCAATTACGAAGAAGGCTGCGTGGCGGCGGGCCGCACGGCCAACCCCGGGGACTGGCGCATCGCGCGCACGATCTTCGTCGCCGATGACGAGAACGTCGCGCAAAGCTATGGCAAGACGGATGCGAACAGCCCCTACCGGTTCTATTACAGCCAGCTTCTGTACAAGCTGACCAAAGGCGGCCGCCAGGCGGTGTTCAAGCATCACCGCGACGAGCCCGACGATGCAATCACACTGGACCGGGTGATGAACGACCTGGTGATCTGCGGCGGCGTCGACAGTGTGGTCGACCAGATTCTCGCCCTGCGTGAGGTCACCGGGCCGTTTGGTGAACTGGTCGTCGCCGGGATGGACTGGGTCGACGAAGACCTGACCAAGCGCTCGCTCGAGCTCATGGCCGAAGAGGTCATGCCGCGAGTCAACGCCGCGCTGGGCGAAACGGCAGACAGATAAGTGACGGCGTAAAACGCGGAATGAAACAATGACAGACGGCTTTGTAAAAAACTGCTGGTACCCGGCAGCAACGGCGCAGGAACTGGGCCGCGAGCTGCTGGGCCGCACCTACCTGAATGAGCCGGTCGTGCTCTACCGCCGCGAAGACGGCACGCCCGTTGCCATGGAAGACCGCTGCGCCCACCGTTTTCTGCCACTCTCAAAGGGCCGCCTGATCGGCGACCGCGTACAGTGCGGGTATCACGGGCTGGAATTCGACGGCAGCGGCGCCTGCGTCCACGCACCGGGCCAGAAATCACCCCCAGAAGGGGCAACCTTGCGCACGTATCCGCTCGCCGAGAAATGGCATCTGGTGTGGATCTGGATGGGTGATCCGGCGCTGGCCGATGAATCCCTGATCCACGATATCTGGCGTTGCGATCACCCCGAATGGACCTGCATCGTCGGGGAGCCGTTTCACATCAACGGCGACTACCGGCTGTTCACCGACAACCTGCTGGACCCCAGCCATGTGTCATTTGTTCACCAGTCAACGCTGGGGACCGGCGATGTCGCCGAAATCCCGCAGGTCGCGACCCAGGACGGCACGACGGTCGCCGTCACGCGGTGGATTCTCGACCGCCCGGCAGCACCGATCTATGCCAAGCTCGGCGGCTTTACCGGCAATGTCGACCGCTGGCAGATCATGACGTTCTCGCCGCCATCGATGATCGAAGCCGATATGGGCAGCGCCGTCGTCGATACCGGCGCGCCGGACGGCGACCGCAGCCAGGGGATCGAGCTGCGCTCCTACAACATAGCCACGCCCGAAACCGACCAATCCTGCCACTATTTCTGGACCCACGTGCGCAACTTCGCGCTGGACGACGCCGCCATGAGCACCCGGATCGAGGCCGGCTTCATCGAAGCGTTCAGCGAAGACGTCGATATCATCGAATCCGTGCAGGCCGGACTAAACCGGTATCCCGACAAAACCCCGGTCAACCTCGCCATCGACGGCGGCCCGGTCCGCGCACGGCGGGTGATGGACGAGCTGATCACGGCGGAAGGTGACAGCGCAGCGGACAGGGCAGCAGAATAACAGGCAGCCGTGAAATGAAGCGAAGAGAATCAAACGCTGCGCATTACTCATTGCCTGGTTCAGGTTCATGAGAAGATCGCGAAAAAAACAACCTCCTGATAGAATCGCAGGCATAGTCATCGGGCTGCTCTCGGCGTTGTATTTTGCCGACAACATAGAACCCATCAATCGATCTTTGAGTTACATACAGTTCGAAATTATCGAATTCGGTGTACCGTCATGGCTCGCCAGGTTTCTGATATTTGCGGCTATAGTCACACCGGGAATTTTGCTCGGCCAGCTCATTCAGAAATCAGCAGGCAATATACTTTCCGCCGAGCGCGACTCACCGGGAACAACGTTGGGTCAAATAACCGGTGGCTTTGTCGGTTACATAGTTGGGTTATTTGTTATACCCGGTCCGGGGTATTTCGAAGGGGGCCACTCCGGCGGCCAGTATCCTGACCTAGAGAAATTACTGACCGACTGGTTAATTTTGGTTGGCCCAATGGTCGTCGGTGTTCTAGCAGGCAGATATCTACAGAGATTGTTTCAAAAGTAGGGTTCTCCAACGGTTCGGTGAGTACAGCACTATAGGATACCCCTCTACTACTCCGCTTCGCCCTTAGCCGGAACCCCCGACCCCATATTACCGGGCGCCAGATCCTGCCAGTTTTCGGATTTGGAGATCACCGAATCCGGGATCGCGGCAACCGACGAATAATCCTCTATTTCCAACCCGAGCGGATCCTTGCCCGCTTCGTTCAGCGCAACTGAATCGAGCAGGCGGCGGCGCAGGCGGATAACGCCTTCGTCGCTCGGCACCAGATATTCCTTTGTGCGGTCGACGATCGGCGTCATCGACATGGCGATGACCGCGTCTTCCTGTTCGATCCCGGCAAAGCCCGACCAGTTGCGCCCCGACATGCTGTCGCGGTCCTGGCCCAGCCGGTTGTCCCAGCTGGCGGTAAAATTACAGTCATTGTCGTTCCAGAACTCTGGGTCGGCGAGCCCCATGGTGTCGATGATCAGCTGGCGGTCCTGTTTTTCCGGCCCATGAAACACCAGATAGGTCGCCGTCAGATCGTCCTGCATGGGAATCTCAAACACGTAAAACTGGAACGCATTGGCCGGAATGATGCGCCCGGTCGGCAGCATGACCGGCGTGATACGGACACTCCAGGTCGGTGCGCCATCCGCCCCGTCCCCGCCGTCCCGCAACGCGGCATAGTGAAAACCATAGGGCGTGTCCTCGATGCCGAGATCGGGCGTCGCGTCGAACACGGTGGACGACATGTACATATCGGCCTTGCTCGACGACGCATCCGCCGCATCGGCATCGACGCCCCAGCCCTTGCCGTCATCCTGATCGGTCTTGCCGTCGACAAACGCCGAATCCTTCCAGCCCGGGTTCATCATGTTCATGTGCAGAACCCCGACATGCGCAGAATCCACACCGCCTTCGTATAGCTGCAGATAATTGGCCGGCGTGTTGATGCGCAGCACGACGTAGTTTTCTGCGGGCGCATCGAACCAGCCGTATTTCTGAAACGGCGGCTGCTTTTCGGCATCGCCGATATAGGTCCAGACCATGCCGCCAGCCTCGATGACCGGATAGGCGGGCTGTTTGATCTTGTCGCGCACGTTGGACGACGCGTGGTTCGGGGTCTCCGCAATGGTGCCGTCGGTGCAGAATTTCCAGCCATGCAGCAGGCAGCGCAGCCCGCCTTCCTCATTTCGCCCCAGTGCCAGCGACGCGCGGCGATGGACACAGAATTCATCCAGCACGCCGAGCTTGCCGTCGGTATCACGGAAAACCACCAGATATTCGCCGAGCAATTGCGTGCGCAGCGGCGCGCCGTCGGGTTCCGCAACCTGATGGGCGGAACAGACCGGCAGCCAGAACCGCCGCATCATACGGCCCATCGGCGTGTCCCGGCCCGTACGGGTGAGGGTCTCGTTTTCTGCGGCGCTCATCATCGCGCGATTCCTTACCGGATATTGTTCCTTCCCGGAATTTTGCCGTATTGAGGTCTTAGCGGCAACCGGGGCGTTAAGGAGAGCCGACCCGGTCCCCAACCCGCTGCAGATAAAAAATATCGACGGGGCGACTGTGCCCGCTTATTGGCTGGGCGGGTGCCGAACGCCACCCTGACGGAACGGGGTCCAGACCGGCCGCATCCGCAAAATCCCGCGAAACCGCGATATCAGCGTTGAACGTCCGGGTCAGTCTTTCGACGCGTTCGGCAATGTTCACGGTGTCGCCGATCACTGTAAATTCAAGCAGCCGCTCTTTGCCCACGACCCCGACGAATGCCTCGCCATAATGTATTCCAATCCCGATGCGTACGGCCTGCTGCCTGTTTGCAATTCGGGTTTCCGACCACGCTTCGATATGCTCCATCATCGCATATGCGCAGGACAGACACCGACTGGCGGAATCGGCTCCCGGCGCGGGAAACCCGAATACCGCCATGGCCGCGTCGCCAATGAATTTATCGACGACGCCGCCATGTTCCTGAATTTGTTGCGCGACAATTTCGCGGAATTCACCCAGAAATTCGGTCAGCTCGCCTGGGCTCAGCTCCTCGGCCAGCGGGCTGAATTCCCTGATATCCGTGAACAGAACTGCCACCGGCTGCACGGCCCCGCGGGCGCCGTCATCCCCTGAATGCGCGGTCAGACGACTGGCGATATCGGGTGCAAAAAATCGCGAAAGCCGGTGACGCGCCATTCGCTCCGAAATCGACACCAGCAGCAGCTGCCGGGTCCCGCGCGCCGTAACGAACAGGATAACGGCGCATAGCACGATCATGACCGTCGGAAATATCTGATGATGCACCATATCGTGCTGCAGGTTGTGGCTCACATCCTGCGGCGGCTGTGCAGACGGCATGAACATTCCCGCCGCGATAAGAATGAACAGAAATAGCCCGGCGGCGTAAATGACCAGCCATGGCCGATAGCGCATTGCTGCATGGGCCAATATAACGAAGATGACGGTTGCCACCGGCAGAGCGCTCAGGGACATGGCCGCCTGGCCCATCATTTGCCCCATCAGAACTGTTTGCGCGCTGACAAGTCCCACTTCGAGCGTAATGAACACGGCCGGCAAAATCGGGTGAAATATCCCGCGCCAGGCGAAGAAAAGCCCGGCGACCGTCAACACACCATAGGCAATGGTTACCTTCAGAACCGGATGATGATGCGCGCCATGTTCCCGGAGCGACAGAACCGCGCCAAGCAGCGCAAAAAATACAAACACCCGCAGAATTGCCGCCAGCAGCTCCCGCTGTTTTTCAGCCTGTTCCATTGTCTGATCGACCGTCGTCATTTCAACAGCCTCGCCATGACGTGAACGTCGTGGAGTTGGTCTCCCAACCTGAAGCCGTTTCGCAAGGTTCCCTCCGTGGCGAACCCGTTTTTTTCATACAATGCAATTGCCGGGCCGTTATCGGCGACCACGGCCAACTGCACCCGGTACATGGCGTTATCGCGCGCCCAATGAACGGCCTGCCCGATCAGCGCACTGCCCAATCCGCGGCGCCGGTAGCGTCCGTCGACGGCCAGATCCAACTGAAGAATGCCATCCCGTTCCGGTGCCGGATGACGCCGGCAGATTGCGAAACCCGCTATCTCGCCGTCGCTCTCGGTCACGAATATGCGCGCAACCCCGTTTTCCTCGCCAAGCCGGATACCTTCTTTTAGCAGGCTGACGCCGGTCACCGGGTCGACGCCGGACACGACCAGAAAGGGGTCGGTCCCGGCCAGCCGTTGCGCCAATGCGGCGAGCGGGGCAGCGTCCTTCTCGGTTGCAGCGCGAACGGCGACAGCGTCCGGTTGTTCCATAAATTCAGACATGGGTAATCATGATCCCCGGGGAAATTGTCCCGCCCGCCCGAAACGAATTCCGGACGGGCGAGATCGTTTGCAGCAATAATGCAGCTCAGGTTCAGAAAAGAACTTTCAGCCCGACCGCGACGAACCACGCCTCAACGTCCTCGCCCTCTTCGCGGGCGAAATCGGCGGTGTTGCCGAACTTCCGTTCCCACACCACGCCGATGTAGGGCGACAACAACCGGTCATAGATGTCATAGGACAGCCGCAATCCGACCTCCGCACTGCTGAACCCGCTGCCAACCCCCATCTTCCGGTCGTCGGAGAATGCGACGTCCAGATCGGCGGACGGCGTAAGCGTCAGCCTGTTGGTCAGCAATAGTTCGTACTCCGCATCGAGCCGGGCTGAAGCGTCACCCTTGTCGCTGACGAACAGATCCGCATCCACCTCTATCCACTGTTTGAGAAGGCCGGTAACGCCCAGGACACCGTACAGCCGGCTTTTTCCCTTGGGCGTGTCGGCCCGCACGCCGGCCTTTAGATCGAAGAAATCGGAGACGGGCATCTGCAATACCAGCCGGTTTTCCATCGCTTCGAACTGGCTGACGTTTGTGTCGTATTCGCCCTCGCCGAGCCAACGGAGTTTCAGATCGTCAGTGCCGACGAAGGCGTCGCCGTTCCAGACGAGTAGTTCCTCACTTTCATCGCCGCGGCGATGTTCGAACTCTTCGAGCTGGAACCCGTAATAGACGAGGTCTGTCTCCTGTGCGGCGGCAGGTGAGGCGGACAGGGCCGCCGCAACAAGCGCCGCCCCGGCGAACGACTTCATTAGGCCGCTCATTTGGAAGCTCCCGAACCGGCATTCGCTGCCTGCTTTGGCCCGCCTTCCACGATCACCTTGCGGAACATGCCTGCGGCGGCGTGATAGGACAGATGGCAGTGGAACGCCCACTGACCGGGCGCATCGACCTCGGTTTCCATATAGACCGTGGTGCCGGGCGACACGCTGACCACGTGCTTGATCGGGTTCCATTTCCTGGCACCCGTGTCGAGGATCGACCACATGCCGTGCAGATGCATCGGGTGGGTCATCATGGTCTCGTTGACGAACTTGAACCGCACCCGTTCGCCGTATTTGAGCCGGATCGGTTCGGCATCGCCGTATTTCACATCGTTCAGCGACCAGATATAGCGCTCCATGTTGCCGGTGATCCGGATCTCGATTTCACGGGTCGCCGCGCGATATTCATAAAGCGGATTCTGTGCTTTCAGATCTGAATAGGACAGGAACTTCCCGCCATTCGCCGCCTTTGGCGCAAGACCACTGCCTGCTGCGTAGAAGGCGTCGGTTTTCTGAGCAGCACTCATTCCGGCCATGCCGCCATGGGCCGAATGATCCATACCTTTCATCGGGCTTTTTGCCGCAGGCTTCATCGCGGAATGGTCCATGCCTTTCATCGAGCCCGGGAGCATCGGTTTTGCAGCACCGTGGTTCATACCCTTCATGCTGGAATGATCCATCGGCTCTGCGGGCGCAGCACTTGCACCCTTCATGGCGGAATGATCCATGCCCGCCATGCCCTGGTCGCTCATGCCCTTCATCGAGCCATGATCCATGCCCATATCGGCCATGGTCAGCAATGGACCCGTGCGCAGTTTGGGGACCGCCGCCGTCATACCGGGACGTGGCGCAAGCGTGCCGCGCCCGTAGGCAGTCCGGCCCATGGTTTCCGCGAACACGGTGTACGCCTTGTCTTCGCGCGGCCGCACGATGACGTCATAGGTCTCCGCCACCGCAATCCGGAATTCGTCGACCGTGACCGGGCGGACATTATTGCCGTCCGCGTTGACCACCGTCATCTTCAGGCCCGGAATCCGGATGTCGAAATACGTCATCGCCGACGAATTGATGAACCGGAGACGCACGCGTTCGCCCGGCTTGAAGATTCCCGTCCAGTTCTGCTTCGGCCCCTTGCCGTTGATCAGCGGTGTGAACCCCTGAACGTCCTCGATATCGGTCGGCATCATCCGCATATCGCCCCAGTCGCTGCGGTCGGACAGGGTCGCACCGAGCCCCTTTTTCGAGACGTCCGCAAAGAAGTCGCCAGCCGTGCGCTGCATCCGGTTGTAGTAATCGGGCATCATTTTCAGATTGCGCATGATGCGCGCGCCCGAATGGGGGTGTTTATCGGTGAGCTGAACCACGTATTCGCGGTCGTAGCGGAACGGCTCGCGGCCCTTGGGTTCGATAACGATGGCCCCGTAAGCGCCATCGGGTTCCTGGAAACCGGAATGGCTGTGAAACCAGTAGGTGCCGGACTGCACGATGGGGAAATTATAGGTAAAGGTTTCTCCCGCCTTGATGCCGTCATAACTAATCGTCGGCACACCATCCTGCTGATAGGGCAGGATCAGGCCATGCCAGTGGATTGATGTCGGCTCATCGAGGTTGTTTTTGACGTTGATCGTGACGTCTTCGCCTTCCTTGAACCGCAGGACAGGCCCCGGCGAGGCGCCGTTATAGCCAATGCCGTCCTTGACGAAGTCGCCGGTATCGATCTTTACGTTATCGACCGTGAGGTTGTAGGTGCCCGCCTGCGCCCCGATGGGGGCGGCTGTAATAAACGCGGCAGCCAGCAGGCCACGCGCCGAGCGTTTGCTGAGATATGTCATCTCTGTCTCCATTCTGAATAAGGGAGGGCGCCCCATACGGGACGCCCCAATGCGCTAATTGACCTGAACTTCTCCGACCATGCCGGCGTCATAGTGACCGGGCACGTTGCAGGCGAATTCGAACGTGCCTGCCTTCGAGAATTTCCAGACGATCTTCTTGCTTTTACCCGGCTCCAGCAGGGCGCTGTTGGGATCGTTGTGTTCCATGGTCTTGCCGCCGCCCATGTCCATTTTCATTTTGTCATGGTTGATTTTGTCGGCTTCGAGCACGCCGTGATCGACCATCATCATCATCTCTTTCTGATGGCCCTTGTGCATATCGGGCGTGCCGATATTGAACTCGTGCACCAGTTGGCCCTTGTTGCTGACGACAAAACGGATGGTCTCTCCGGCTTTTACCGAGATCTCCTCGGTCGAATAGCGGTTATCCGTCATATCGATCGTGACGGTACGCGAGACGTCGGACACCTTGCCGGGCTCGCCGGCGGCGTTGCTATGGCCTCCGGTGTGTCCGCCGCCATGTCCAGCAGCAGCGCCATGCCCCTCTCCGGACATCATTTTGGCCTTGCCCGGCATCATATGTTCGCCGGGTTTCATGTGGCCGCCGCCGTGACTTTCGGCCGCGATTGCAAGTGTGGAGGATATCGCCATTGCGAATGTAATAGCCGTGACGGCAAGAAGGTTTTTAGAAAGAGGTGCGTATTCCATAACCGGAATCTCCAGAGTCTGAATTTCATGATTGTTCTGGTTCCGGAAAACAGGTGCACGCGAACAGAGCACGCCGACCCGACGGCAAATACCGTCTCGATCAGAATCCTGGTGTGCGCCCGGTTAAAGCCGGAACGACGTCAGATAGGAAAATTCAGACTTTGGGAACGGGCGGGTCGCTGTCCAGATACAGCGGGCGCAGCAACGGGTCGTCGGTCGTGAATACATGCACCGACATTGTCCGCAGGTTGACGAAAGCGCCATTTTGTAATGCGCCGACGCAGGAGGCGACGCAGAAAATCATGCAGCATTGCATGGCGGCATGATCATGCCCCACCGGCATGTCTGGGGTCTGAGGCTGTCCACCGGGCATGGCTTCCTGCATGGAAAGCATCTGGGCATGGTCATGACCCGTGGCCGGGTCTGCCGCGTCTGCGAAAGACGGAGTCCCGAAGGCAAAGCTCGCAAAAAACCAGACAAGCAGAGCGTAATGCCACCGCCTGTTTCGGGTCCTGAATGCGAACTTTGTTGCTGTCACGGGTATTCTACCGGTTCTGTCGTGTGTGGTCAGGATATGGCTCTTTTGATCTGCGGATCAAGCAGCAAGTTCCACCGCTGGCATAACAGGCGCCGTAATCCTACCTATTCCGCCGCCATCGCCGGCGTGTTGATGCGCAGAACGACAGGATATGTTTCGGCCCGGCTATACCTACGGCCGGTCACCGTCAGATCGTCCTGCATCGGAATTTCGAATACACAAAACCGGGCGATTATTCCGGCGCGTCGGCCTGCGCAGGCCCGCTGCCGGCAGCGGGTGCGAATTCCGGCAAGGTGAACACCTCTAAGTCATCCTTCTTCCCGGCGATCCCGTGCGCGCCGAGGGAAAGCAGATCCCCCTGAAAAACATCTTTGAATTTCTTGGAGATCGTCACGGGCGTATTCAGGGGTTTGCACAGACCTTCAAGACGCGCCGCCTCGTTTACGGTCGGCCCGATCACCGTGAAATCGAGTCGCCGGCGGGTGCCGACATTGCCGTACATCACCTCTCCCAGATGCAACGATATCCCGAACCGGACCGGTGGCTGCCCCATATCGGCGCGCCCGGCATCGCCACGGCCCATCCGCGACAACGCTTCGCGGGCGGCCATGACCGCCGCCCGGCACATGTCGGCGGGCGGGCGGCTGCCCTCGACGATGGGGAAAATTGCCATCACCGCATCACCGATAAACTTCAGCACTTCGCCGCCGTGATCCATGACGGCGCCTGCCGTACAATCGAAATAGTCGTTAAGGAGGCGCAGATAGTCGTCGACCGGCATTTCGTCCGCCATCGCCGTCGAATTCCGCAGATCGCAGAACCACACGACGCAATCGATAGACCGACCGTCGCCGCGTTCAATAAGACCGTCCAGGACATGCCCCCCGGAATAGCGTCCGAGATACGTATCGAGCAGCGCGTTGGACAGATCGTGGGTCGTCCTCGTCTTGAGCGCGAGCGCGAGCGGAAAGCTCAACGCATTCAGGTAATCGACTTCGTGTTCCGCAAAGCCGCCGATACGGCGCGTGGCATACGCGACCTGTATGCCCTCCATGCCTGCCGGCAGATCGGCCCATTTCACTTCGTTGGTGCGCCCATAGGAATGAGAGAAAGCAAGATATTCGGTCACGCCCGCCGCGCGCAGTTGATCATAGATCGGGAATTCCGGATCCGCCGGACCCTGGTCGAGCCGCTGGCGCAGGGACGAGATTTTTTGCGACGGCAGATGAAAGAACGGGGCAGTCTGGAATTCCTCGGTCGCAAGCAGTTCGCGCGGCGCCATGTTGGTTTGTATCTGATCGTTATCTGCATCCCAGATACTGCTCATAGCGCCGAATACCGGGTGGAGGATCATCGAGCCGACACTGAGGCGGTAGAGCGGGATACCGCCTGCCAAAAGGCGTCTCCCCATGCCCTGGACGATCTCGTCGCAGGTCGCTTCCCGAAGGCCTTGTTCGAGAATCCAGTTCCCGATGCCCTCGAACAGCGGCGAATTGCCTGCCCCGTCGCTCATGATTCAGTCACCCTTCCTACGCCTAAGAGAGTTCTGAGAGCAGCCCAATCAGGCAGCTTGCCTATCACCCCGAATTCCCTGCCACGGTAAGAAAGTATGACGGATAGCCGGCCATAGACGGGTGCCGAATGTCGTATATCGTCGGTGTGCCGGATTGCGGCGAGAACGACGGAAAATTGACGAATGAAACTCTATCAACACCCTGTATCGACGACCAGCCGCCCCATTCTGATGTTCATTGCCGATGAAGGGCTCGACGTCGATTTGCAGATCGTCGATATCCTGGCGGGAGAACAATATGGCGATGCTTTCACGCAGGTTAACCCGAACAACACCGTGCCGGTTCTGGAAGACGGCGATTTCCGGCTGACGGAAAGTTCAGCCATTCTGAAATACCTGGCGGAAAAATCCGGTTCGACGGCCTACCCGGCGGATATACATGCCCGGGCGCGGATCAATGAAACAATGGACTGGTTCAATACCGGTTTTTACCGCGCCTTTGGATACGGGCTGGTTTATCCGCAGATTCTCGATACCTGCAAATTGCCGGACACCGCGGCCCAGGCGCTACAGGTCGTTGCAGGCAAGGAGCAAACGGAGCGTTTGCTCAAAATTCTGAACGACGGAAAACTGGGCGACGGCACCCCGTGGCTTTGCGGCGATACCATCACGATCGCCGACTATCTCGCCTCCGGCATGGTTTCCGCCGGCGAGCTGATCGGCTGCACATTCAGCGCCTATCCCAACATCTGCGCCTGGTACGACCGCGTCAAAGCGACCCCGAACTGGGAATCCGCCAATGCCGGCCTTTACGAATGGGTGAAGATGACGCATGGCCCCGAATATCTGACGGTGTGACGCGCACGGCCACGGGATATCCGCCTGCCCGGGACGCCGCTCGACAATCCAAAGATTCATTCCCCCGTCCTTGTGGCGGGGGTCCACTCCGGCAGCGACTCCGGTTTAACCGTGGGCCCCCGGCACGGGGCCGGGGGATTAAGTGTTCTAGTCGATGCGAAGAGAGCCCCTACTCCGCCGCCATCGCCGGCGTGTCATAGGCCGTCACCCGCGGGACTTCACCGGCGTAACGTTCGATCTCGACCAGCGCCGATTGCGCGATGCAGCTCTGCGCCAGCCTGGACGATCCTTTATCCACCGTCAGCACATTCGGGTTTCCGTGCTTCTCCAAACTGCCGATATCGCCCGCATCCAGTGGGTCGAGCCAGGCGCCGGTCGACAGGCGCACCACGCCCGACCGCACCCGGTCGGTCACCACGGCACCGGCGAGGCAGGCACCCCGGTCGTTGAACAGACGCACCACGTCGCCATCGCTTATCCCCCGCGTCTCAGCGTCGTCGGGATGCAACCAGACCGGCTCACGCCCGGCCACCTTGGTATCCTGGCTGGGGCCGCCGAAATCGAGCTGGCTGTGCATCCGGCGCAGCGGCTGGTTCGAAATGAGGTGCAGCGGATGACGGGCCACCTTGTCCGAGCCCAGCCATTCAATCGGTTCCAGCCAGGCGGGATGGCCGGGGCAGTCGTCATAACCAAAGCCGTCGATGGTCTCGGAGAAGATCTCGATCTTGCCGGATGGCGTTTTGAGGGCCGCTTTTTCCGGATCGTTCCGGAATGCCTCGAACAGGATCTGCGAGTCTTCCTGTGTGTCGAATTCGAAAAACCCCTGTTCCCAGAAAGCGTCGAACCCCGGCATTTCGATTTCGAGCCGCGACGCATTCTGGCGCGCCACGTCATACATATGACGCAGCCAGTCCATCTCGTCGCGCCCTTCGGTATAGGCGTCCGCCACACCGAGGCGCGTGGCCAGACCGGAAAAGATATCGTAATCGCTGCGCGCTTCGCCAACCGGCGGCACTGCCTGCTGCATGGCGATAAAGAACCGGTCGCGCAGGCCGCACCCGATATCGTTGCGTTCCAGCGTCGTGGTCACCGGCAGGACGATATCGGCGCGGCGCGCGGCAGGCGTCCACCACGGCTCGTGCACGATGATGGTTTCGGGCTTCTGCCAGGCGCTAAGGAACCGGTTGAGATCCTGCTGCTTGTGAAACGGGTTTCCCCCCGCCCAGTAGACCAGCCGGATATCGGGATAGGTCAGCGTATTGCCGTTAAATTCAAACTCAGCGCCGGGGTTGAGCAGCATGTCGACCACGCGCGCCACCGGCACATAATCTTTGACGCCGTTGGCGCCCTTCGCCAGGCCAATGCCCGGCATCTTGGAGGTCGGCGCGCCCGTGGTACCGATAGAGCCGTAGCCGATACCGACACCGCCGCCGGGCAGGCCGATCTGGCCGAGCATGGCGGCCAGCGTAATCGCCATCCAGCAGGGCTGTTCGCCGTGATCGCTGCGCTGGACCGACCAGCTCATCGAGATCATGGTCCGCGTCGCCGCCATGCGCCGGGCAAGGCTGCGGATGGTGTCGGCATCGATACCGGAAATCTCCGCCGCCCAGTCGGCATCCTTCGCCACGCCGTCCGTCTCGCCGATCAGATAGGCGTGAAACCGGTTAAACCCGGTGCAGTACCGGCCGATGAAGTCAGGATCATGCAGACCCTCGGCGACCAGGGTATAGGCAAGGCCGAGCATAATCGCGGTATCGGTATTGGGCCGGGCGGCCAGCCAGTCGGTGCCCAGCTCATCGAGAAAATCATCGCGCACCGGGCTGATCTGCACGAATTCCAGACCGGCGGCCTGCGCATCGCGCAGATAATTCTGGGTTTCGTGGCGGGCGAAGCCGTCCTTCGACACCTGGCTGTTCTTGGGCGACACCCCGCCGAATGACACCATCAGTTTCGTGTTCGCGACAATTCCGGGCCAGCTTGTCGGTTTGAGCACCGGCTCCATCGATCCCGTCACCCGCGGCACGATCACCGACGCTGCGCCAAAGGAATAGTTCGTCACCTGGTCGACGAACCCGCCGATATCGTTGAGAAACCGTTTGAGCTGCGTTTCCGCCGAATGGAACGAGCCCGCACTACCCCAGCCGGACGAGCCGAAGATCGCTTTGTTCCCATGTGCTTCGCGCACCCGGGTAAGCTCCCCCGCCACCAGGTCCAGCGCCTTTTCCCACGACACGGCAACGAACGGCTCGGTGCCACGCCCCGCCCCATTGCTGCCGGTGTCGCTGTTATGGCCGTCTTCAAGCCAGCCTTTGCGCACCATCGGCCGCTCGATCCGGCAATCATGATGCACCACCCCTGGCATTGCCTGGATCATCGGCGACGGCTCCGGGTCATCCTCAAACGCCGTGACACCCGTGACCCGGTCGCCCTCGGTCTGTACACGGTAGGCGCCCCAGTGGGACACGGTAAGAGGATCGGTGGGGGTCTGGTCGGTCATAAAATTGGCTCCGGTGGGACGCGAAGGGGTGTGGATCGTCTTAGTCTAAAGCAGCGTCCGCACATCCCATAGTTCCGGGAAGAACCGGATCTCCAGCGCCTTCTGCAGATAGGCGACGCCCGCCGTGCCGCCGGTGCCCCGCTTGTTGCCGATGATGCGCTCGACCGTGGTGACGTGGCGGAAACGCCATTGCTGAAACCAGTCTTCGAGATCGACCAGTTCTTCGGCAAGCTCGTATTCCTGCCAGTATTTTTCCGTATCACGATAAACCTCCAGCCACATCTCGGTCACGCCGGGGTGGCCGGCATAGCGCACCGTCACGTCACGGTTCAGCACCTCTTCGGGCACCGGCAGGCCTTTATCCGCCAGCAGTCTCAGCACCACGTCATACAGGGTCGGGCTGTTGAGGGTTTTCTCGAGCGTATTGTAGTCGTCGGGCCGGTCACGGTGCGGTTCCAGCATGGCGCGGTTCTTGTTGCCGAACAGGAATTCGATCTGGCGGTACTGGAGCGACTGGAACCCGGATGAATGGCCGAGCGCGTCGCGGAAGGTCAGGTAATCCGCCGGGGTCAGGGTTGAAAGCACATCCCACGACTGGATGAGCTGCGACTGGATGCGCCCGATGCGCGCCAGCATCTTGAACGCGGCGCGCAGGTTGCCCTCGCCAATGGCGTCGATCGCCGCGTGCATTTCATGCAGCGCCAGCTTCATCCACAGCTCGGTCGTCTGGTGAATGATGATAAAGAGCGGCTCGTCATGCTTGTCCGACACAGGGCGCTGCGCCGACAGGATCGTGTCGAGCTGCAGATAATCGCCATAGGTCATATCTTCGGCAAAATCGGTATGCGCGCCGCTCGGGAGTCCGGGTTGGAGCGGCGACGGCTTATCGGGGTCGGTCATTGGGAGGCAGTCATGTGTGCGGCAGTCAGCTGGGCGGTCGTCATGTTACGGCGGCTTTCGTTGTAAATTCCGGGCTGTCCCATTCGGCCTTGTCCATCACATGGCGCAGGTGGGTGACCGCGCTCCACAGATCCTGATAGCGCAGATAGAGCGGTGCGAGGCCGAAGCGTAGGATATCAGGTGTGCGGAAATCGCCGATCACGCCGCGGGAGATCAGTGCCTGGATGATGGCGTAGCCCGCGTCGTGGCGGAAACAGACCTGGCTGCCGCGATGGGCGGCTTCCGCCGGGCTCGCGAGGGTGAGGCCGTGATCGCCGCATTCCTGTTCCACCAGCGCCGCGAAGCATTCGGTCATCAGCACGGATTTACGGCGAAGGTCTTCGGCATCGGCTTCGAGATACAGGTCCACGCCCTCTTCGAGCGCCACGAGGCCGAGGATCGCCGGTGTGCCGGCAAGATGACGCCTAATGCCATCCGCCGGGCGATAGCGATCTTCGAAATCGAATGGGGCCGCGTGGCCCATCCAGCCCGAGAGCGGCTGGCGCGCCTCTACGTGGTGGCGAGATGCAACAAACAGAAACGCCGGCGCACCAGGCCCGCCATTCAGATATTTGTACCCGCAGCCAACTGCGAAATCGGCATGCGCGCCGTTCAGGTCGACCGGCACCGCACCTGCCGAATGGGCGAGGTCCCACAACATCAGTGCGCCCGCGGCATGGGCGGATGCTGTCACCGACGCCATGTCGAGGGTGGCGCCCGTGCGGTAATCGACATGGGTCAGCATGACGACCGCGACCTCGTCGGTGATGGCGGCCGCGACATCTTCCCGCGCGACGGTCCGGACCTCGTATACGCCCCCGAGCACAGAGACCAATCCTTCGGCCATGTAGATGTCGGTCGGAAAATTACCGGCCTCGGTCAGGATCACTTTGCGGTCGGGGCGCAGCGCGCAGGCGGCGGCGAGCAGTTTGAACAGATTGACCGATGTTGAATCCGCGGCGATGACTTCGCCGGGTGCCGCGCCGACGATGCGCGCTATCTTGTCGCCGATGCGCTGCGGCAGATCGATCCAGCCGTGTTTGTTCCAGCTGGTGATCAGCGACTGGCCCCATTCTTCACGGGTCACGTCGATCAGGCGGGCAAGGGTCCGGCGCGGCAGCGGCCCGAGCGAATTACCGTCGAGATAAATGATGCCTTCGGGCAGGTCGAACTGATCGCGGAACGGGGCCAGCGGGTCTTCGCGGTCAAGCGCGACAAGTGTCTCACTGGTGATCATGCTGTCTCAAATTTGAGACAGGGTTTTCGCACCACACCCGGAATGATCGACATCGTTGCGTTCATACAAATCCTCACAGGGCGATTAGAGCGCACCTGCCCCGACATTTCCACATTTTCGCCGCTTCCCTGCCGCAATCGGGTCGCTAACTGCACTTCTCAAACGACCCAACCCTTCTTTCCGACAGGTCCGAAGACGAAAGGAATACGCTATGACATTGATAAATAACATACTTTTAGCCGGCGGCATCGCCGGGCTTCTCTCCGCCTGCTCCGGCACGCTGATCCAGGCCGAACGCGCCGCCACCGCCACCGATCCGTTCGCAGCGGCGCTGCAGGCCGGATATGCGACACTTGCCCGCGAAGAGCTCAACGAAAGCGATTTCGGCGATGCCAATACCTTCGCAATCCGCGCCCTCGCCGCCGCCAACGGCAAACCGCCCGCGCCCGAAAATTTTGATGCGCGCAAAATTCCGGCAGAGACGCTGCCCGCACTTGTCGACGCGCGCAACAAGCTGCTTGCCGTCCTCAATAACGGCGCGCGGACATCACTGCCGGGCCAGGCGGCGAAGGCGCAGCTGGCCTTCGATTGCTGGATGCAGGAACAGGAAGAAAACTTCCAGGCGGGTGAGATCGCCGCCTGCCGCAACCGGTTCGACTCCGCGCTCGGGGTGCTTGAAAGCAAACAGCTTGCCAGCGCCGCACCCATACGCCCGCGCCCGACACCGGCATCGCTGAAGACGCCGATGCGGGCGGAATCCCTGACCACGCGGTTCCTGATCTATTTCGATCTGGATACCGCAAGCCTGGTGCCAGGGTCCGAATCCGAGATCACGCGGGCGGCGGCAGCGGCCAGACGCTCAGGTGCTGCGATGGTGCGGGTCACCGGCCATGCCGACAGATCGGGCTCGGAGCGCCACAACATGTCGCTCAGCCGCGCAAGGGCCGAGGAAGTGGTTCGGGCGTTGCGACGTCTCGGCCTGCCTGAAATCGGCGTTGCCACCCAGGCTTATGGCGAGGAAAAGCCGGTTGTGCCGACAAAAGACGGCCGGGCCGAAGCCCGTAACCGGCGTGTCGAGATCGAGCTGTCGCACTAAACGGCGCGCCAGCCCGATACAGAAAAGCGCGGACCGGCCGGTCCGCGCTTTTTCCGTTTGTTCCTGGTGAGGTTTACTCGGGAGCGGGAATGTTCGCGACGAGCTGGGCAACCTTGCCGATGAGCTGATCGCCAATCTCGCCGCCTTTGCCCTGGATGTTTTTCTCGAGCACGAAATCCATCGCCGCAAAATGCGCCGCGATGACCTTGAGCTGCTTTTCGCTGGCCGATGCGCTCTCGACCCGCAGGTAATTGCAAAGCGAACCGCCGATGGATGTCAGCAGGTCATAGCCGAATGAGCCGCCCTGCCCTTTGACGTTATGGACAACTTCGAAAATGGCGCGGATTTCAGGCTGGTTGTCGCCCGGCCTGTCGCCGGCGGTGGCAAGCGCCTGCTTGGCGCGCCCGATATCTTCACCGATCCATTCAAGAAAACTATCGGCAAGGGCTGCAACCGCGGCTTCGGCCTCGCGGACCGCATCCGGCACATCATCTTCGCTAAATTCCGGCGATGCCGGCTGCGCGGCGCTGGTATCCATGCAGTTTCTCCCGATATTGGCGAGCCTGTATCCTGCACAACAAGCGCGCCACAATTTGTATGCAGTCTCATTAGACGCCGCGCGCCTTAACACACTCTTAACGCCAAAATACGCCGATCCCCGCGGGCTTTGGCGTATTGCAAACGTTGACAGGTCGGTGTCCCGTCCTCCATCGGAAATGCCGGTCCAGCTTGCAAAATCGCGGACGGAGTCGTAAACCTTGCGAGACAGTTAATGTCGGAATTCGGACGGTCGCTGGATCGTCGCTAACTCACTCTGAGGATCCACAATGAAAAACAAGCTTGGTATTTTCACCATTGCCGCACTGACCGCGGCGACAAGCACAGCCCACGCCCACCCCGGAACGGAAGTCGGTGGCGGCTTCCTCCATCCGATGGCCGGTGTTGACCACCTGGCGGCGCTTCTTGCCAGCGCACCTGTCGGCCTGCTGATCGCCGGCGGTGTCGTGATTGCGAGCGCTGTCATTGGCGCGGGCATCATGATCCGGCGCAGCCGCCAGAGCTGATGCAGCCTATTTGGGCGTAGAGCCTAAAAAAAACCGCCGGTGAATTCCGGCGGTTTTTTTATGTCAGTCGAGTAGGTGGGGCGGCCTTCACGGGTCGATGAAATCCCGCCGCTCGGCGATACGCGACACGGCGTAACCGAAGACCAGCCCCCAGAACGCGGCGCCGATACCGAAGATCGAAACACCTGCGACCGTAATCAGAAACGTCACCAGCGCGCCGAGCGAAAATTTGCCGCCAAACCCGCTGACGAATGCCGATTGCAGCACGGGAATCATGGCAAGTCCCGCCAGGGTCGCAATAAACGCCGTCGGCAGCGCAAGGCCGATTTGTACCGCCGTCGGTGCGAAGATGCCAAAGACCAGAATAAAAATACCGAACCAGATACCGCCGACATAGCGCCAGTCCGGATCACCCGACACGTTCAGAATAGCATTGGCCGGTGCGGTAACCACCGTTGGCACACACCCGAGCGCGCCATAAACAACCGTGCCGCTGCCACAGAGAAGCGTCGCCATGTTTTCCGGCGGCTGGTAGCCCGCATTGCGTGCGATGGCGAAACCCTGGGTATTGTGGATACCGACCACGGTGACCGTCAGCGGTATGACCAGCTCAATTATCGCCGTGAGGTTAAACACCGGCCGGAACACAATCGGCTCGGCAAGGCGAAGCGCCATATCGCCGGTGGGGCCGAACGACCCGGTGGCGATGATGGCGACTGAGCCCGCAACCAGGGCAGCCAGGACGGGCGGAAACCGGCGCTGGAGGGTCGGCGTTGCCGATACCGCGAGATAGCCCGCCACCATTGAGCCGGCAATCCAGATACTGCTGTCGAACGCCCCGATCATCCGCATCCCGTAGGGCAGGAAAACGCCCGCAACCATCGCCATGATGATCGGCTCGGGCAGGGCCGCGGTCACCCGCCGGATCAGCCCGGTAAGCGCAAGTACCAGGATCAGCGCGCCGGTGACCATATAGGCGCCGACAAGTTCCGGCATCGAAAAATGCATCAATGCCGGCCCGACAATCACGACACCCGGCATGCTGTACCCGAAGGTCAGCGGCTGACGGTAGAGGTAGCAGACCCCGATAGAGAGGACGCCACTGAGCGCATAGGCAGTGAACAGCCAGGCGGCAATTACCTCACCGGGCAGGGATGCGGCGGTACCCACCGCAAGGATCATCGCCCCCGGGCCGGTCGCGGCAAACAGGAAAGCACTGAACCCGTTGACCAGATTATGCCCGAATGCGTGGCGCAGCATGCCCGCTATACCGGGCAATGGCCGCACGACCGGCTCTATCGCAGATTTCCGTTCCACCATGTGACTGTCCGTCCCTCCACCGCCGCTGATAGCAGATTAGACGAATCCGGCAAAGTCACCGGGCCGAAGTGCCGAACATGAAAAGAGCAAGGAACGGTTAACCAGGAATTTTCATCGTTCCTCAAGGCTGAGGGCGTATGAGAGTCCGTAAGACTACCTTAGCCATGATGGCGCAAAGACATGCAGGAACGCAGACCCACTCGTCGGGCAAGACGCAGAGGCCGGAAGCGGATCGCTTTCAGCATCGTCGCGTTGGGCCTTGTCTTTGCCGCTCACCACCAACTCGCATCGCTGGAAAGAACGTCGATGGCCGCGCTCGAAGAGGGCAGCGCCGCCAAAAAAATCGGCGTGCGCGCAGCGCAATCCGCTGCCCGGGCACAGCAGGCTGCGTCATCCGGTTTCAGAGAAATCCGGAACGCAGACCGTGTTTCACTGCCGGGCCCGGCAGCGGCAGGAATCGCCATGCAGCTCAGCGGCAACCCGGCATTACAGGCTCGGTTCCGCAGGCTTCAGAAAGAGACGGCCAGCGCGCTAAACGCGGCGTCGCGCCAGGGCCGGGATTTATCCACCCTGCAGACACCGCTGCCGGCCGTCATGGGCGGGCGTCAGCTGGGCCACTAAACAGCCAGCCGGTCAGTATTTACGTTTCAAAATTGCACGGCGCTTACCCGACAATATCCCGCGGTGCCGTTTGTGGTTCCGCCAGATGTCCCCGCTTGATCCAAACCGTGGCGCCATCTTCGCCCGCGATCGCTTCCGACGTTGCATCGGCGGGCAGCCGGAGCCAGGACTGAGGGTGAAATTCCCCGCCACTTTCGACGAACGCGCCGTCAAGCACGAGGATCTCCATGCCGCGCGGGGCATCGAGGGTGACCGTCTGGGAAGGCAGCCACTTTTCGAGCGCCACATATTCGCGGGAATCCTCGAACAGCGACAAGGTCTCAACACTGTCCCGTCCGGGAGCGGCGTCGAATGACATACCGGCGGTACGCCGGGTCACAGGTGTTCTGTCGGCAAGATCGAACTGCCACAGTTTGACGAAGATCGTGCATCCCTGCGCCGAAGAGGGCGTATGGCGTGATTCCGGCGGGTTGCGCACGTAGGTCCCCGCCGGAAAATCGCCATGCTCGTCCTGAAACACGCCGTCCAGTACCAGAAACTCTTCCCCGCCCGTGTGAACGTGGGGAGAGAACGCGCTGCCGGGCGCGTAGCGGACAATGGATGTCGCCCGGGCAACCTCATCGCCGATGCGATCGAACATCCGGCGATGCACCCCTGGCAGAGGCGAGCTCTGCCAGGGCAAATCGGCACCATGCACAGCAACCCGCTGTGAGAAATCCGAATTGAGTTCCATATCGTCCCCGATCAGGCCGCGATGCTGGGGCGCGCCGCGACACGGTCGCGCCAGGCGGCGAGATGGGCATAATCCTCCGGGATCTCGATCTGGGCGAAATCGGCAAAACCAAGCCCGATAAACGCGGTTATATCGGCGACAGAGAAAGCGGCACCCGCAAGATACGGCTGAGCAGAGAGAACGCCGTCCAGATAGCCCATCCCGGCAAGCGCGCGGTCGCGCTGATGATCGCCCCATTCGGCGCACTGGTAGCCCTCGACATCGGGTCCGAGACCAGGGGTCGCGTGATGGAAATAGGTGGAAACGGCATCGAGAACACCGGCTTCGGCACGGCGCTGCATCATGTTGATGACCGCCCGTTCCTGCGGCGTCCGTCCGGTCAGGGTCGGCTCACCGGCGACGTGATCGAGATATTCGGTGATCGCGGTGCATTCAGAAATAGTCGTGCCATCGTCCAGTTCCAGCACCGGCACGGCGCCGCTCGGGTTCTTTTCAAGAAACGCCGCTGTCTGGTGTTCACCGCCGGGCACGTCGATCTGCACGAACTCGACCTGATCGGTCAGGTTTTTTTCCGCCAGCGCGATACGGATACGTGCCGGATTGGGAAAACCTTCAAACTCATAAACCTTCATTTTACCGTTCCTCCATGTGTGAATAAGAATCACTATCTATCAGTAGATAGATTACATAGTTTGCCTTACCCCACCCGTCAAGCCTATCTAGTGATAGATACAGATAATTATGGAAACGATATGAGCGACACCATCGACAGATTGCTGGATGCAGCGGAAACCAGCATCCGGCTGCGCGGCTATCACGCCGTGAGCTTCCGGGAACTGGCGGATGACCTCGGGATCAAAAGTTCCAGCGTTCACTATTATTTCCGCCAGAAGGAAGACCTCGGCCACGCCGTGGTCGAAAGATACGCCGCGCGCGTTCTTTCAGCCCTCGCAGACGAGGCCGCGAACGCCGAAACGCCGGTCGACCACCTGGCGGCTCTCTGCGCGGTGTACCGCCAGGCGCTTAAAGGATCGGACAGCATCTGCCTGTGCGGCATGCTCGGCGCAGAAAGTGCCGGTCTGCCGACGAAGCTCGCCGACGCCGTCGCGACCTTCTTTCAGGCAAACATCGACTGGATCGCCGCAGCCCTGCCGCAAACCATGACGGCGAAAGCGCGGCGAGAGCGCGCGACCCACATTCTGGCAACGCTGCAGGGCGCCATGACCGTCGCGGCCACCCTGAAATCGCACAAGGTGTTCGACGAGGCCGTGCGGGATCTGCTGGCAAGCGCACAGGTCTGACAATCATACAGCGCGACCGATCGGGAAACCGGGCAGCACAATTATGCAGACGTCTATATGGGCTTGAAGAAGAATGGTGCACCCGAAGAGATTCGAACTCCTAACCTCCTGATTCGTAGTCAGGTGCTCTATCCAGTTGAGCTACGGGTGCATTCCCGCAGGGGTATAGCCAATGTGCGCCAGCGGTGCAATGCGTTCTTTCCGACGAATTCGGCTTTCCATCGAATTCGGTAAAATTGGGCCCGACCGCATACATCACTGTAAATCACGCGGCGTCCGGGACCGCTTCCGACAGACATCGATTTCCCCCAACGTGGTCGATCTGGAGCCCATTTCGGAGTCTGTTTTGGATTTTATCCGCCACCCTGAACCGCTGCGAAAACCAATTAGAATCGCCCGGATTTCTGCCGGTAGCGCCGCCCGTTTCGGCCTGTCCGGGAAAAACATGGCACAATATCGCCGGTATGGGGCGGAAAACAGCCGTTTCAACGCGAATCCGGCAAACGGGTAGTGCCGAATATGACACGGACAATCGGCTTGTAGAGGGCGAATCGTTAAAGTAATATGCCGCGGGCTTGGCACGGGTTAGCGAATTCTTACTATTTTCCAATTATTTGCTGTGACTCGTTGTCCAACCGTTGAAATGACATATTGGGGGTAAGGCCGAACATGGCCCGTGTAAGAACCCGAACACAAACCGCGAAAAACTTTGCAACCCTCGTTTTGGCAGCTGGTCTGCTAGGCGGTTGCTCTATGGCATCCGACGCCTTGTGGCCGTCACTGACCGGTGATGATCCCGCTGGCAACAAGAATGCAGGCAACATTCCCGCATCGCAGGCAGAGGCGAACCGTCAACCGACGCTGTCGCCACCGCCGCCACCGACGCTGGGCCGCACGAATTTCGTTCCGCCGCAGATTTCGCAGGGCACGGCCACCGGCACCTATGTCGGACAGCGTGTTGTTCAGCTCCGCAGTGAACTGCAGCGCCTGCAGTCCCAGATCGGACAGCAGAACGTCCAGCTGCAGGCAATCCGCAATATGACGGTGCAGCATTCGCAGAATTATCACGGCACGGTCGCCGCGGTGAACGCGCGGCTGCAGGTCGGTACCACGCCCGGTAATCCGACACTGGTCAATCAGTGGAATGTCGCCCAGGCGAGCCTTGCCCAGGTCGAAAACGATATCGCTCAGATGAATTCGCTGGCCAACGGTGTTGCCGGCACATCGACGCTGTCGGCCTATCTGCTGGAAACCACCCGCGCGGCTTATGGCCTGTCGGGTGCGATCGATGCGGATCACCGCCAGCTCGCCGTCCTCGAAGACGAGGTCAACCGGACTGTCGTGCTGATCGACCGCCTGCTCAACGAGCTAAGCGAGGATGTCAGCCGCCAGAACAATTATCTGAGCTCCGAACGTACGAACCTGACGACCCTGGCCCTTGCCATCAAGAACGGCGAACTGCTGGGCTCCAGCCTCGGCAACCGGGCGTTCTCGTCATCGGCCCCCGCGGCAAGCGGTTTTGCCGCCGCACCGGCGTCAAGCCAGGGCGGCGTCCGCCGTCCGCTCGTCGTGATCCGGTTTGATCGCACAAACGTTCAGTACGAACAGCCGCTCTACAACGCCGTCAGCCGCGCCCTGCAGCGCCGGCCCAACGCGTTGTTCGACCTGGTCGCCATTGCCCCCAATCGCGGCAATGCCGCACGGGTCGCCCTGGCAGCAAGCTCGTCGAAAAAGAACGCCGAAACTGTATTGCGGTCGCTGTCCGACATGGGCCTGCCGTTGGACCGGGTCCGCCTGTCGGCCCTGACCAGCAACACCGCGGCGACGAACGAGGTGCACGTCTACGTGCGCTGATCGTCCCGGCGACAGAACTTAAAAACGGGCGTCTTTCAGACGCCCGTTTTTTTATTGCTCCCCCACGGCTTACCCTGGTCTATTCGGCATCGCCCTTGCCCCGCGCACGGCCTTCAAGGCCGCGGCGGATTTTATCGATATCAGGGCCGCCGGGCGCGATCTCAAAGACCGATTCGACCGACGTGTAATCGAAATAGCCCATGCGGGCGAGCGGGCGGCATTTCAGAATATCGATCTTGCCCTCATTGGTGATCACGTCGTCATTGATGTGCACGCCGAGGACTTCGCCGACCACGACATAGACAATGTTATCGACCGAGTTCCCCGGCAGCGTCAGCGTGGTGTAGTATTTGCATTCGAGATGCACGGGCGATGCTTTCACCCGCGGCGGTGCCACAATGTTGGATGCCACCATTTCCAGCCCCGCCAGCTCTGCCTCATCCACATCGGGGGCAACCATCTGGGCCGTCGTATTGATCTGGTCACGCAGATCCCAGGTCGCCATGTTGCAGACAAATTCACCGGTAAGCACCGCATTGCGCGCACTGTCCTTCGGGGCGCCATCGCCGAACCGCGAGCCTGACGAGAACATCACATAGGGCGGATCGTAACCGAGATTATTGAACTGGCTATAGGGTGCAAGATTCACACCACCCTCGGTATCCAGCGTCGTGATCCAGCCGATCGGCCGCGGCACGACAATCGATTTATAGGGATTGTAGGGCAGGCCGTGATCGTTCTTCGCGGTTTCGTAAAACATGCGCGCCTCCGATTCTGATTCTTATGGTGACAGATTATCGGGGCGCTTCGCGCCAAACGCAAACAGGACGGCCGGCGTTATTCGGGCGGAGCGACCTGCATATTGTCGATCAGCCGGGTTTTGCCCAGCCGGGCCGCCGCGAAAATACGCAGATTAGGGGCATTGCCCGTGGCAGGGATCAGAGTATCGGCCGCGCGGATTTCGAAATAGTCGACACTGTCGAAGCCGGCATCGAGCAGTGCCTGACGCCCCCAGTCACATTGGGCCGCAATATCGACGCCATCGTGAAGACGCCCCGCGAGCGCAAACATGGTGCCGTACATTGCGGGTGCCGCGCGGCGCTGCCCTGGGTTCAGATAGGCGTTGCGCGACGACAGGGCCAGACCGTCGCGTTCGCGCACGGTCGGTATGCCGACAATGCGGATATCCAGCCCCAGTTGCTCAACCATGCGCTGGACAACCTTGTACTGCTGGTAATCCTTTTCGCCGAAATAGGCGGCATCGGGTTGGCAATGCTCGAACAGGCGCGACACAACAGTTGTCACCCCGTCAAAATGACCAGGGCGCGTGGCGCCGCACAACCCCTCGGTGATGCCGGAGACGGTAACGGTGATCGCAAACCCGTCGGGATACATTTCCGCCGCATCGGGCGCATAGACATAATCGACCCCATGGGCGTCGAACTTGGCGATGTCGTCCGCTTCGGTGCGCGGATAGGCATCGAAATCCTCGCCTTCGCCGAACTGGGTCGGATTGACGAACAGGCTGGCGATCACCAGGCCGCAATCGCGCCGGGCGCGGTCGACCAGCGACAGGTGACCTTCATGCAACGCCCCCATGGTGGGGACGAGCCCAATCAGTTTCCCCGCATCGCGATGGGGCTGGGTTGCCGCACGCAATTCGGCGGCGGTGCGCAGAACGGTCAGAGAAGGCGAAACTTCGGAGGCGGTCACAGTGCACTCAACAGGGTTACTTTGGTTCCGGGAATTTCGGCACGGCTCAGGGTTTGAGCTGGCGGACCTCTGCCCCGTCCGCCTTGGGCGCACCGAAGCAGTATTCAGCCGACGGGAACCGCCGCGCGCGCACATCGTCGGCATACGCCGCCGCGGCCTTGCTCAACTCGGCGCCGAGCTCGGCATAGCGCTTGACGAATTTGGGCGTGAAATCGCTGAACATGCCGACCAGATCTTCGGTGACCAGCACCTGTCCGTCGCAATCGGCAGATGCACCGATACCGATGGTCGGCACTGACACGACCTGCGTAATCTCACGTGCGACCGGCTCCATCACGCCTTCGACGACCATCGAAAACGCGCCGGCATCGGCAACCGCACGGGCATCATCGATCACCTGACGGGCAACCGCCGTGTCCTTACCCTGAACCCGGAAGCCACCATAGGTGTGTACCGATTGCGGCATCAGCCCGACATGACCCATCACGGGAATGCCGCGCTGGGACAGAAATTCAATGGTCGACGCCATGGCAACGCCGGCTTCGAGTTTGACGCCATCGCAGCCGGTTTCCTGCATGACGCGGGCGGCATTGCGATAAGCCTGTTCGGCCGATTCCTGATAGGAGCCAAACGGCATGTCGACGATCACGCAGGCACGTTCCGAGCCGCGTACGACGGCGGCACCGTGATTGATCATCATGTCGAGCGACACCGCCAGCGTGGTCTCAAGGCCATAGACCACCATGCCGAGCGAATCGCCGACCAGAAGACAGTCGACATGTTCGTCGAGGAACTGCGCCATCGGCGCGGTATAGGCGGTTAGAACCGCAATCGGTTCTCCGCCCTTGCGCGCCGAGAGTTCCGGCGCTGTAATCCGTTTAATCCGGCTAGGGGTGCTCATCGTCGCCCTCCGTGAGCTAATCCGGCTGAAGTTGCGGCTTTTCTACCTCCTTTTTCGCACCTGCGAAAGGATTTCCATTCGAATGCAGTTAATCTGTTGAAATATAAAAGGAAAGATCCTTTGCGATTTTGCCGTATCTGGGCCGTTCTGGGACTCGCAGTGGTTATTTCCGGCTGTGCGGTCCCGGAGCGTCTTCCGCGCCAGCACATGATCTCCTCCGCCAACCCGCTCGCCTCGGCCGCGGGGCGCGATATCCTGCGCGCCGGCGGCAGCGCGGTCGATGCGGTAATCGCAGCGCAGGCCGTGCTCACCCTGGTCGAGCCGCAAAGCTCCGGCATCGGCGGCGGCGCCTTCCTGATGCATTTCCGCGAATCCGACGGGCGCATCGAAGCGTTTGACGGCCGCGAGACCGCACCCGCCGCGATCCGCCCGGACGCATTCGTGACCGCGGATGGCAAGCGCCGGTCGTTCCGCGATGTCAGCACCGGCGGGGCCGCCGTGGGCGTGCCGGGCATCCTGCGTATGCTGGCCATAGCGCATGAAGAACATGGCAGGCTGCCCTGGGCGCGATTGTTCGAACGCGCAATTACCTTGTCCGAAAACGGATTTCCAATATCGCCGCGCCTGCATGCGATGATCCGCCGAGCGAAAGACCTGCGCGATTTCCCGGTGGCGCGGGAATATTTCCTGACCCCGGACGGCAAAGCCAAACCGGTCGGCACGCTGTTGCGCAACCCATCCCTTGCAGACACCTACCGGCAGCTCGCCACAGGCGGGGCGGAAGCGTTCTACACCGGCGAGATTGCGCAGGCCATCTCCGCCGCGGTCACAAACGCCGCCCGCAACCCGGCAACAATGACGGTTGCCGATATCGCGGGATACCAGCCCAAGAACCGCGCCGCGATCTGCCGGCCGTACCGCGCGTGGCGGCTGTGTGCGATGCCGCCACCGACATCGGGCGGGCTGACGACGCTACAGATTCTCGGCCTGCTCGAAGGCTTCGACATGGCGCGCATCCCGCCGTCATCGGTCCAGGCGGTGCATCTGATCTCCGAGGCCAGCCGTCTCGCCTATGCCGACCGCCGCCGCTATATTGGCGATCCGGATTTTGTGTCGGTACCGGTCGACGGTATGTTGGACCCCACCTATCTGCGGCGCCGCGCCGCGCGGATTTCGGGCACCGAAAGCATGGGCAAGGCGTCTCCCGGCCGACCGCGCGGGGCCGAGAGAGCGCGACTTGCAGATGATGAGCGCGAAGGGTTTCCGTCAACTTCGCACCTGTCGGTGATCGACCGTGACGGCAATGCCGTCAGCATGACCACGACAATCGAGCGCGCCTTTGGCAGCAGGCTGCTGGTGCGCGGCTTCCTGTTGAACAACCAGCTCACCGATTTCGCCTTTATCCCGCGCCGCGACGGGCGCGCCGTGGCCAATGCCGTGGCCCCGGGCAAGCGCCCGCGCAGTTCGATGTCGCCGACGCTGGTGTTCGATACCGACGGCAAGCTGTTCGCCACCGTGGGATCGCCCGGCGGATCGCGCATCATCACCTATGTCACCAAGACACTGATCGGCCTGCTCGACTGGAAGCTGAACATGCAGGCCGCCATCGATCTGCCCAATCACGCCAACCGCAACGGCGTGACGGAGCTTGAAAAAGGGACCCCGCTCGTCAAACACGCCGACGCGCTCAGGCGGCTAGGGCATGACGTGAAAATCGGCTCTCTGGTCAGCGGCCTGCACGGTATCCGCGTCACTAAGGACGGCTATGACGGCGGGGCGGACCGCCGGCGCGAAGGTGTCGCACTTGGGGATTAGAAGATGAGCAACGCCGCCAAAGGCGCGCTGTGGATGATCGCAGCAGCGGCGGCGCTGACCGCAATGGCGGTCTGTATCCGCTACCTGCCCGCCTATTCCGTGCTGCTGATGATTTTCCTGCGCAACGTGATCAACCTCGTCCTGATGGCGCCGTCGATGCTCCGCCAGGGCAAATCGATGATCGTCACACACCGCCTCGGCACCCATGCGCTGCGCAACCTGTTTCTCTATAGCGGCAACTGCGCGTGGTTCTATGGCGTCACGCTGATCGCACTGGCCGATGTCGCGTCGCTGCAGTTCACGTCGCCTTTGTTTACCGCGATCATCGCGGCGGCGTTCCTGGGTGAAAAAATCGGCGGCCACCGGATGGTCGCCATCCTTGTCGGCTTTGCCGGTGCCCTGATCATCATCCGGCCCGGTATGATCCCGATCAATCTGGGCACCGTGATGATCCTGGTCGCCGCTTTCCTGTATTCCTGCGCCCACGTGGTGACCAAACGCCTGTCCGACACCGAATCCGGCTCGACCGTGGTGTTTTACATGAGCGTCACCATCCTGGTGTATTCGGCAATCCCTGCCTTTTTCGTCTGGCAGATCCCCGCATGGGCCGATATGCCGGCAATGATCGGCCTCGGCGTTACCGGGTATGCGACGCATTACTGCATCACCCGGTCGCTGGCAGTGGGCGATGCAAGCTTCGTGATCGCATTCGATTTCATGCGCCTGCCGTTCTCCGCAATCCTTGGCTGGCTGCTGTTTCGCGAGCTTCTCGACGCCTGGACCGTCGCCGGCGCGCTGATCATTTTCGCCGCCGGGTATTACAGCACAATGCGCGAGGCGAAAAAGACGGGATAGATATCTACGCCGCCGGTGCTGCTCCCCCTGTTCCGCGACCAATAGTTCCACTATAGACTGGCGCCATGAACGATATTGCAGAAACGACCTCGCCGGAGGCCGGCGCCCGCCCGGTCATCCCAATTTCCCCGGGCCGCCAGAAGCGCGTGCGCGCCGGGCACCCCTGGGTGTTTTCCAACGAGATCAAGATGACGCCGGAGGTCAAGGCGCTGACGCCGGGCACGGTGATCGACGTGGTCGACGCCGCCGGCAGCGCGGTGGGCACTGCAATCTTCAATCCGCACACACTGATCGCGGCGCGCCTTATGACCTCGCATTCCTTTGCCGATATCGATGCGGACTGGCTGGCGGCAAAAATTACGCGGGCAGCGGCATTGCGCGACCGGCTCTACGACAAGCCGTTTTACCGCCTGATCCATGCCGAGGCCGACGGCCTGCCGGGCCTGATCGTCGACCGCTACGACGATGCCTGCGTTGTCCAGCTCAACACGGCGGGTATGGAGCTTCTGGTCGCCGATATCATCGCGGCCCTGCAGCAGACCATCGCACCGGCCGGAATTGTCCTGCAGCGTGATAGTGCCGCGCGACATCTTGAAGGGCTGCCGACCGTCGCGCCGGAGATCGTCGGCAATGTACCCTCTCCCGCGCCACTGACAGAAAACGGCGTCGGCTTTCTTGCCGACCTGTCGGAAGGCCAGAAGACCGGCTGGTTTTACGACCACCGCGAGAACCGCGCACGTGTCGCAGCGCTCTCAAAGGGCCAGCGTGTCGCCGATGTATACAGCTATCTCGGCGGGTTTGGCCTGCAGGCCGCTGCTGCCGGTGCCGCAGATGTGGTGTGCATCGACCGGTCCGAACCGGCGCTCGATCTGGCCGCTCAGGCCGCTGCGGCGGCGGGGCTCGGCGATTCCTGCCGGTTCGAAAAATCCGAAGCTTTCGCCGCACTTGAAGCACTGTCATCGGCCAAGGAAAAATTCGGCGTGGTGATTACCGACCCGCCCGCCTTCGTAAAATCAAAAAAGGATCTGAAACCCGGCGCGCGCGGCTATCGCAAGCTGACCCGGCTGGCAGCCAAGGTTGTCGCCCATGAAGGCATTCTATGCGTCGCATCGTGTTCGCATCACATGCCGATGGAGATGTATGCCGAACAGGTCCAGCGCGGTGTGCACGATGCCGGGCGGACGGGCCGGATTCTTCATGTCGGCGGTGCCGGACCGGATCACCCGATGCATCCCAACCTGCCGGAAAGCGCCTATCTGAAATGTCTGCTGCTGCAGCTGGACTGATCTGCCCAAGAACAACGAGGAAAGACCACAAATATGCTGAAAATTCTCGGACGCGCGACATCTTCCAATGTGCAGAAAGTCGCCTGGCTATGTGAAGAACTGAACATTGCCTATGACCGCACCGATATCGGCGGTCCGTTCGGCGGCAACCGCGAGGCCGAATACCTGGCGCTCAACCCGAACGGTATCGTGCCGACCATCGACGATGACGGATTCGTGCTGTGGGAATCGAATGCCATCGTCCGTTACCTGGCCGAAAAGCACGGCAAAGGCACCGATTTCTGGCCCGAAGACCTTCAGGCACGTGCCAGCGCCGATCGCTGGATGGACTGGGCGCTGTCTATTCTCGCCGCCCGCCATGTGCCGGTGTTCGCAGGGTTGATCCGCACCGCCGAAGCCGACCGCGACTATGACAAGATCGCGGCCGCCCGCGATCTCTGGTCCGCAGCCAACAAGGTGCTCGAAACCTGGCTCGCCGATCATGAATTCCTGTCGGGCGATACGTTCAGCATCGGTGATATCCCGGCATCGCCGTTCACCTATCGGTGGTTCAATCTGGATATCGAGCGTGAGGATTTTCCGAACCTGAAACGCTGGCACGAAACGGTCGCCGCCCGGCCGGCATTCAAAAAACACATCATCGATATCGGGCTCAGTTGAATACAGCCTCCGCCACGATGATCCTTCGAGACGCGGCTTCGCCGCTCCTCAGGATGAGGTGTATAAAGATGGCTACCGTACAACGACCCTCACCCTGAGGAGCGCATTCATGCGCGTCTCGAAGGGTACATGAGGCGAAAAGAAGAGGGCAAAGAAATGCTGCAGCTAAAGGGGCGGATCAATTCGTCCAACGTGATGAAAGCGCTCTGGGTGCTCGACGAAATCGGGCTCGACTACGAGCGTGAAGACGTCGGCGGCGCCTTCGGCAAAAACCACGAGGCGCCCTATCTCGGCCTGAATCCCAACGGGCGGATCCCGACCATCATCGACGGCGACCTGGTGCTGTGGGAATCGAATTCCATCGTCCGCTATCTCGCCGCCACGCATAGCGCCGGGACACTGTGGCTGACAGATGCCGCCGCCCGGGCGCGCTGCGACATGTGGATGGACTGGCAACTCACGGAGCTTGTGCATGGCATGGTGCCGGTATTCCATGGTCTGATCCGCAAATCGGCCGAAGAGCGCGATATGGATGCGATTAATACCGCCCGCGACGACTGGGCGGCAAAATGGCGCATTCTGAACGATCACCTGTCACGGAACACCTATATCGGCGGCGACAGCTTCACCATTGCGGATATTCCCATCGGCCCGCTGGCCTATCGCTGGTACGAGCTGCCGATCGAGCGTGAGGATTTCGCCCATCTCAAACGCTGGTACGACCTGATTTGCGCGCGTCCCGCTTTCCAGAAACACTGCATGACCGGGCTTAGCTGACCTTTAAGCCGCGTATCGCGCCGTGACCGCCCCCGCCAACAACACCCTGCGCGGCATCGGCTTTATGCTGATCGCCGTTACGGTGTGGGCGACGATGATGATCCTCGTCAAAGCGCTGTCCGCCGAGTACACGTCGTTCCAGATATTGTTTATCCGCACGCTGTTCGGCCTGGCCCTGCTGGCACCGATGCTGCGGCGGAATGGCTTTTCAACACTGAAAACGCAACGCCTGCAGCTGCATATGGGCCGCGCCGTGTTTGCCTATTTCGGCATGCTGGGGCTGTTTATCGGCCTGGGTGAAATCCCCATTGCCGAGGTCGTCTCACTCAGCTTTACCCAGCCGATTTTTATCTTTCTGCTGGCGGCCGTGCTTCTGGGCGAAAAATTCAACCGTGTCCGGATGGTGGCGATTGTCGGCGGGTTTACAGGTGTGCTCATCCTGCTGCGTCCCGGGTTTTCCGAGATCGGGTTTGGTGCCGCGGTCGTCCTCGGCGGGGCGGTTTCCTATGCGTGTTCCAATGTCTGCATCAAGAAACTGATGACAACGGAAAGCGTCACTTCCACGACAATATGGGTGAACATCCTGATGTGCCCGCTGGCGGGTATCCCGGCGGCGTTCTACTGGGTGACGCCGACCCTGCCCGATCTGGCTCTACTGGCCGGTGTCGGGCTGACCGGCACAGCCGGCATCTGGTTTATCTCGCGCGCGTATGCCGCGGCAGACATGAGTGCTGTGGTCCCGTTCGATTTTCTGCGCCTGCCGATCGTTGCGACCGCCGGATGGCTCTGGTTCGGTGAGACCACGGATGTATGGACATTCGCCGGCGCCGTTGTGATTTTTGCCAGCACATATGCGCTTGCACGATCCGAAGCACGTAGACGGGCTTAAGAGAAGCATTGCGGAACCGCGCAGGAGAATGCGGTAATGTCGTCCTATGGCATCCCCAAACAACGATCCGGAAACGCCCGCAACATCTGTCGGTCGAGAAACGCGCAGACGCGGCTGGCTGCGGTGGATCGCGGCAATTGGCGGCGTCATCGTCATCGTCGTTTTAGCCACGTTCTACTGGCGTATACCGCTGGCGAATACGGCACTTGAATTCGGTCTTGGCCGCGCGGGCATTCACAATGCCAAAGTGACGATCACCGCGCTGTCGGCGTCGCAAATCCGCCTCACAGACCTCCGCCTGGGTGATGCGATAGAGATTAAGACGATGAACGCGGCATTCGATCTGTCGCATTTGCCGGGAAACCCCGTCACGCGCGTTACGGTCGACGGCGTCCGCGCCGATTTGGCAGGCGTGCGGCGCGAATTGGCGAAGATGTCGCCAGACAGGACGGAACCTGACGGTGCTGACACCGCACCGCCACCGACAATCCGGTCCCTGCTCACCCAGATGGCGGAGCTGCCGGACATCACGGTTCGGAACATTTCCCTGAAATACGGCGATGCAAACGGGCTCGTTACGGCCATCGGATCGATCCATGCGGCAAGGACGAACATTGGCGCCTATGACATCCGCGTCGGGATGGAACTTTCCGGCAATATCGACGGCACGACGCATGCCATCGTAATTGACGGCACGACCAACCTCGCAGCGGAATCGGCCACCATAGATATCCGGGCGAAGACGAACGAGGGCGCATTGGCCGGCGCCATAGAAGCACGCGCCGATCTATCATCCGATCCGGCGATATTCAAAGCAACAACGCGCCTGGAAACCGACGATTTCGCCACGCTGGCGGCCCTGATGCCCGGTCTTGAGGCCGCAGGCGGCAGCCTGAAGATCAAGGCCGAGACACTATCACCGCTGGCGTTCGGTCTCGATACACCGCTTGGCCTGCCCGCCGTGGCGGCCGCCCTGCGAAAATCCGGCAACGACGGTATTCGTTTTGAGGCGGTTCTTGCAGACGCATCCTACGGGGAGCGGGTCAGGGGAATCGACGGCACCGTCACTGCTGACCTTCGCAGCCTGACCGATGCCAATGACCAACTGGAAGCGAACGGAAACCTGTCCTTCCGCGCCGATAAGGCCGGAACGGCCGATGTCTCGGTCAAGAACGCCTCGGTAACAGGCGCATACCGTCTGCGGCACACCAAAAATGCGCTGACGCTTTTCTTCCCCGAAGGAATGCGCGTGGCCGCCGCACAGGTATCATCCGGAGACGGCGCGGTTTCGGTCGCGCCGCTGAACGTCACACTGAATGTGGAACGCGCCCGGATACGCGGGTTTGCGCGAGGTGGACGCCCTCAGGCCGATGCCTTGTTGCGACTGACACTCGGTGCGACACGGCTGAGCCTCATGGGCAAACCGGACAAACGACATTTCAACCTCGCGCCGCTGGTTCTCCGGCTGACAGGAACGGTTGACGATAACGGCGACCTGCAGGCGCGGATTCAGGCGCCAAGGCTGTCGGTCACCGAAAAAGCCCGGGCAGCGGCCATCGACGGGCTCGATATCGCGATCAAACGTGCGGATGCAGGTGTGACGAGCAGGCTGCGCGGCCGCGTATCGGCGATGGAGGACGGCAATCCCCTCCTCCATCCGACACCGTTGGAGGCCGATCTCTCGCTCAAACGGGATACGCTGACGTTCAACACCAAGGCGGTACTTCCGGGTACTGCCGCCGCCACGGCGACGGGACGGCACAACCTCTCAACCGGCCGGGGAAATGCCGTGCTGACGGTTCCTGCCTTCCGGATGACACCCGGCGGCGGGGAATTTCGCGCACTCGCGCCGTCGGTTTCCAAGATCGATGTCCAGTCCGGCACCGTTCGCGCCAATGCCAAAATTGGCTGGACGGCGAAAAGTGTCGATGGCACCGGCAGCATTGCCATCGATGCATTGAATTTCACGGATTCTTCGTCCGGCACCACCGTGCAGGGTCTGACCGCAGATATCCGGTTGGACAGAATTAACCCGCCGCGCACGGGCGCAGGTCAGATCGTGCGGGTGAAGCGCATCGCCGCCGGTGTCGCGCTGACAGACCTTTTGCTGCAATTCGCCCTGATCGAAGGGACTACCAAGGCGGTTCCCGCGGTGAAGATCGAGACGTTCCGAACCAAATTCGCGGGTGGAATTCTGGGTGTCACGCCGACGATTATCGATTCCGAAGCAGGTACTATGCGGGCGACAGCAAAGGTTGAACGTGTCGACCTGGCCGCGCTGCTCTCAGCGGTCGGGCTCGACAATATTTCAGGGACGGGCCGATTGAACGGTCTCATACCGGTCACGACGGCAGGCGATGCGGTAGCAATTACGGGCGGAAGGCTCGCCGCCTCCGGGCCCGGCACACTCCGCATTCGCTCCGAGGCGGCAAAGAGGGCGCTGTCGCAAGGCGGCGCGGAGGTAACGCTGATGCTGAGCGCGCTGGAGGACTTCCGCTATGAGACGCTGACACTGGACATCGAAAAGAAACTTGCGGGTCAGGGCAGCGTCGTGCTGCGGACACGGGGCCAGAACCCGGCTGTGCGCGATGGCCAGCCTTTCGTCATCAACCTCACACTCACCGGCAATGTAGACGGTCTCGCGGCGGTGCTGGCACAGGCACTTCAGTTGCCGGGAGGTCTGGTTCGCACTATGCTGGCAAAATAAATCCGAGGGTAGAAATAGTGTCGATATTAGATACAAAGACCGCGCGAAAAGTGTTGATTTGCGCGGCCCTTAGCGGCGCCCTGATCGGCGCCGGCTGCACACCGACCGTTCAGGTGACAGCACCAAAAGAACCGATCACCATCAATCTCAACATCAAGCTGGATGCCGAAGTCCGCGTGAAGTTGGAGGAATCGGCTCAAAAAGACATCAAAAGCAATCCGGGGCTGTTCTGATGATGCGCACGCTTACATTTATTCTGACATTTTTCGCCCTCACCGCGATGGTCGGCGCGGGCCCTGCTCAGGCCGCCTCGCTCGGCGAGCTCCGCGCAAGCGGCGCCATTGGCGAGCGCCATGACGGCTTTACCATGGTCCGCAACAACGCCCCCGGTGCCGCTGAAGTCGTGGCAACGGTCAATGCCCAGCGTCGCAATATTTACCAGACCCGCGCGGCGCAGCAGAAAACATCCGTTGCGGCTGTCGGCGCGGTTTATGCGTCGCAGATTTTTGCGAACGCAGCGCCCGGCACATGGTTTCTGACGGCAGACGGGGCCTGGCGCCAGAAATAGCAGTGCTATTTGGCTAGCCGGCCCGAATCCGAGCGCCGGAATCGGGCTTTACCTACCTATTCGAACTCTTCAGGAATCTCCATCGCCGCAAGTTGGCGATCGACAACCTCGTGGAATTCGTCCCACGGGGCTTCGCGGTGAGAATGGTTGCGCACCACAAAGAACGATCCCGCGTAGAATTTCTCGTAAGATGTGTGACGCCCGGCAAATTCCGATCCCACCAGGTCCCAGGCGAGGCGATACAGTTTCATCCGCTCAAAACTTTCAGCAAACGGCGTCGCCCAGAACTGCTCGAACTTTTCGCGCAGCTCGGGATTGCCCATGACCGACACGTCGGCCGGCATCTGGAAGACACCGCCACCCATCAGTTCGCGCAGCATTTCGATGATCATCGAATGGTTTTCGGTGCACCAGTTGAGCGCCGCATACATGTATCGCCGGTTGATGGTGACGTATTCATCTGCCCCGCCATGCGCTTTCTGCGGCCAGTCCTCGGCCGCCTCGATCTGGCCGTGGATCATACCGGCAAGCGTCGCTTCGAGCGCCGCCATGCGGCCAAGCTGGTCGGCAACGGCGGGAATCTGGTTATTCCCCGATGATTGGGTGATCCGGCTGAGCACACCGGTCATCAGCTGCATCTTGGCCCAGAAGCGGATGTTGGATTGATGATTGCCCATCGCATGGGACGGTGTTTCAACATAAATCGCGCGCGACATTTCGGCGTTGTCGTGAACGAACACCTTTTCCCACGGCACAAAGACGTTGTCGCAGAGCACCATCGCATCGCTTTCGTCGTATTTTGCCGAAAGCGGATAATCGAACTTGTTCCGCAGGTCCCTGCCAAACGGCTTGCGCGACCACAGCGTCAGCCCCGGCGTACCGCAAGGCACCGCACAGGTAATCGCTTCGGCTTCGCGGCCATCGGCAATGGGGAGCAGGTTTCCGATCCACAGCTCATCGGCGTAGACACCGCCGGTGGCGAGCATCTTCATGCCTGAAATAATCACCCCGTCATCGCGCTCGTCGACGACCTTCAGGGTCGGCACCGGCATTTCTTTCTTCTGATAGAATTCCGGGTTCCGTGCACCGGCCGGCGGCAACACGGCATACGCCGCATAAATATCGTTGCGCCGCATGTAATCGTAATGCGCCAGCAGGTTATCGCCATAGCCGGGACCGATTTTATCAAACACATCCGGCTTCATCGCGAGCCCGGTGACGAAGCTGGATACATGATCCGGCGAGCGGCCGAACAGACCGCAGGTCTCATCCGCGATGCGCTTATGGGCGCGCATGCGACGGCGCAGGTCTTCTTTGTTTTTCGGGCGCAGGTAATACATGGAGAACCGCTCGCCGTCCTCTTCATAGGACATCACATCGCGGTTGGCAGGATCGGCCTTCATGTCATAGAGCGCCGCCATGGATTTGGCGCTTTCGGCAAAGGCCGGATGGGTGGTGACGTCGTCGACCTTTTCACCGCCGATATAAACGACGCGCCCGTCGCGCAAGGATTCGAGATGTTCTTTACCGGTCTTGAGCATTCAGGCTCTCCTTAAATGATGCCGCGGTCGCGGAGGTCGGCGATATCGTCGGCGGAATTGCCCGCAAGTTCACCCCAGACATAATCGTTATGTTCGCCCAGAGCCGGTCCCGTATGGCGCACCGTTCCTTGCGTTTCGGACAGTTTCGGCGCGACGTTCTGCATGGCGATATTACCGAATTCCGGATCATCGACCCGGATAATGGCATCGCGCGCCTGGAACTGCGGGTCTTCCAGCATTTCGGGCGCGCGGTTGATCTTGCCGTTGGGGATCCCGTGCGCATGAAGCAGTTCTTCAAGCTCGGCGACGGGGAAATCCTTCGTCCAGTCCGAAATCAGCTCGTCCAGTTCGATCTGGTTGATCCCGCGCGCACCATGGGTGGCGTAGCGTTCATCGGTTGCCAGCTCGGGGCGGCCCATCGCCTCGGCCATACGGGCCCAGACGGAATCCTGATTGGCGCCGATCACCAGCCAGATGTTTTCTTTTGTCGGATAGATGTTCGACGGCGCGATCTTCGGCAGGAACGATCCGGTGCGTTCGCGGATATAGCCGCCCGCATCGTAATCGGTGACCACGTTTTCCATCATGTTAAGGACGGATTCGAAGATCGACGCATCGATCACCTGCCCCTTGCCTGTCAGATGCACCTGATGCAACGCCATCATCGCACCGAGGCAGGCATGGGTGGCGGCGAGCGAATCACCGATGGAAATACCGGCACGGCTCGGCGGCAAAGACGGATCGCCCGTGGTGTAGCGCAGGCCGCCCATGGCTTCACCGATGGCGCCATACCCGGCGCGCTTCGCATAGGGTCCTGTCTGGCCGAAACCGGAAACCCGGATCATGATCAGTTTGGGATTGATCGCGGACAGATCCTCGTAACTCAACCCCCAACGTTCCATCGTGCCGGGGCGGAAATTTTCCAGCAGGATATCCGCGCCCTCGACCAGTTTTTTGACCATCGCCTGGCCCTCCGCTTCGCGGGCATTCAACGTTGCGGACAACTTGTTGCGGCCCAGCACCGGCCAGAATAACGCCTTGCCGTGGGGTTTTTCCTTGCCCCATTCGCGCATCGGGTCACCGATGCCGGGCTGTTCCAGCTTGATCACTTCGGCCCCGTGATCGGCCAGTAACTGGCCGCAGAACGGCCCGGCGATCATGGTGCCCATTTCGATGACGCGAATATTCGCAAGCGGCCCCGTCCGGGGGGCGGATTCAGTACCCATTCTGTTCGGATGTCCCTGTGCTGACACTATGTCTGATCATGTATCTGACCATTTGATTTCGCGCAGGATCGCCGACGGGTCTGGACGGGTCAACCCGCGCAGGGGATAACCCCGTATGGCAGACAAAAATCAATCTCAGCAGACCCAGTGGCCTATCGTCTGGGTGGCCTTCGGCGCGGGTATCGTTGCCGCGACACATATCGGGAAATTGCCCCCTGCCATGCCCGAAATCCGCCTCGCCCTGGATGCCGGACTGGTCACCGGCGGCTGGATCGCCTCGATGATATCGTGCACCGGCTTTGCGCTGGGTCTGGTGGCCGGATCGGTCGCCGACCGGATCGGCCAGCGCCGGGTGCTGATCTTCGGGCTGCTTGCCATGACCGCGGGCAGCCTGCTCGGCGCGTTCGCGCAATCGGGCGAGGTGATGCTGGCATCCCGGTTTATCGAAGGCCTCGGCTTCACCGCGGTGACCATCACCGGCGCCGGGATGATTACCCATGTCACGGCGGACGGAGACCGCAAATGGGCGCTGGGGATCTGGTCATCCTACGTGCCGGTCGGTTTTTCGGTCATGCTGATCGCCGGGGCGCTGATCCTCGACGCCTGGGGCTGGCGCACCCTTTGGCTGATCAGCAGCGGCATCACGGTGATCTGGGCCGGGGTTGTCGTGAAAGTCACCGCCGGCTGGCGGCGGCGCCAAGGCAGCGATGTCAGCGCATCGTCGATGCTCAACAACCTCACAAAATGCCTGGCAAGCCCGGGGGCGCTACTGGCGGCCGGGTGCTTCGCGCTATATGCCGCACAGCATATTTCGATGATGGCGTGGCTGCCGAGCTATATGCGCGAAGTATATGGATCCGGCACGCTTGTCGCGGCGGCTGTACCGGCGATAGTCCTGATGTTCAATGCCGCCGGTAACTGGTTCTCCGCCTGGGCAATGGGCCGCGGCATATCGTGCTGGTCACTGCTTGCCGTCGGCGCGATCGGCATGGGGCTGTCACAGATCGGTATTTTCGCAGGTGTGCTGCCGGATACGGCGCGGCTCGGATTCGCGGTGATGTTCGGCGTCTTTGGCGGCATGGTGCCGGCGGCGGCACTGGGCTCGGTGGCGACCTATACACCGTCCCCGTCGCAGATCGGTACCATGAACGGCCTGATGGTGATGGGCACCAATACAGGCATGCTGTTCGGGCCGCCCGCGGCGGCCGCGGTGCGCACGGCGACCGGCAACTGGAACGACGTGGTCTGGCTTATGGTCTCGCTGGCAGCCATCGGCTTCGTCCTCGCGGTTCTATCCCGCAGGCTGGAGCGACGTGCCAATGCGATCCGATTTACAGTATAATGCCGCAGACAATCGACAAGAGGATTTACCGGAATGACGAGCGCAACACGTAGCATTGAGATAATCGATGTCGGCCCCCGCGACGGGCTTCAGAACGAACCCGAAATTCTGGACGTTGCGACGAAGGTCGAATTTATCGGCAAGCTGGCGGATGCGGGTATCCGCCGGATGGAGGCCGTGAGCTTCGTCAATCCGAAGCGTGTCCCGCAGATGGCGGAGGCCGAAGAGGTTCTCGCCGCCCTGCCCGGGGATGACGGCGTCACCTATATCGGGCTTGTGCTCAACCGCCGCGGCCTCGACCGCGCATTGGAAGCGGGCTGCAAGGAAGTAAACTACGCGCTCGTCGCCTCAGATGTTTTCAGCCAGAAAAATCAGGGCACCACAATCGAGCAGGCGGTCGACGTCTATCACGAGATCGCCGCCGAAGCCAAAGCCGCCAATGTACGCTGTTCATTGACGATTTCGACGGCCTTTGGCTGTCCGTTCCAGGGTGAAGTGCCGCCTGAGCGGGTGATTGGCCTGGTTGAGCGCTGTGCCGGCGACGATACGTTCGAAATCGCGCTTGCCGATACCATCGGCTGCGCCGTGCCGAGCCAGGTTGCCGACCTGTTTGGCGCCGTGATGGAGATTGCCCCCACCGCGCGGTTCCGTGCGCATTTCCATAACACCCGCAACACCGGGCTCGCCAATTGCTATGCCGCGGTCGAAGCGGGCGTACAGTCGATCGATGCGTCCGCCGGCGGTATCGGTGGTTGCCCCTTTGCACCACGGGCGACGGGCAATGTGCCGACCGAAGACCTGATCTACATGCTGGACCGCATGGGAATCGAGACGGGTGTGGATATCGACAAGCTGATTGCCGCCGGTGACTGGATCGGCGAGCAACTTGGTCATGCCACGCCGGCGATGATCGGCAAGGCCGGCGTTTTCCCCCCTGCGGAGCTACGTGCCTGACGTTCAAGCGCCGTACGTGACGGGCAGAATCTGCTGGCTAGGCGTTAAAATTCCCGTCCTCGCCGGGCGGATTTGAGAATGGCGGCCAGCTATCCGCATCGCCCAGTTCCCGCCAGTGATCGAGCGCCCACCTGACCGACGGGAAGGCGATCTCGTCCCACGGGATGGCGTCCCAGCTGAATAAATCGAGTTCCAGCGTTTCCTCTCCGACGTCGAACAGGCCGTCGCGCACCGTCGCCCGGTAGATAAGCTGAACCTGGCTGATCCGCGGAATCGTATACACTCCGATAAGGCCATCGATATCGATATCGGCGCAGGCCTCTTCCTTTGCCTCGCGCGCGGCACCAGCCTCGGCGGTTTCATTCAGCTCCATAAAGCCAGCCGGGATCGTCCACAGACCACGTCGCGGGTTTATGGCGCGGCGGCATAAAAGGATTTTTTCGTCCCAGGTGCAGACAGCACCGACGACAATCTTCGGGTTCTCGTAATTGATGAAGCCGCAATCGGTGCAGACGAGGCGTTCGCGATTATCGCCTTGTGGAATCTGCCGCGCTATTGGGCCGGCTGGTAGATCGGCGGGCGGGCCACCGGAGGTAGTATTCTGTGTCATCCCCTATAAATGCGACCCGGGCACCGCCCGGGCAAGCAAAAACAGGTTCCGACCCGTCGTCGTCTTACGTGATGATGTCGAGAAAAGACCCGCGCGGGACATCCCGGCGCGTCAGAGCCGTGTCGGAAAGGTCAAGCACAGGGCGGACTTCCGGCATCCCTTGCGCGGCTGCAGGCGCAACGTTGGATGCCTGCGCCGGCGACGGCGTCGTGGATTGCGGACGCGGCTGGGTTCCTTGGGGGTTTGTCCCCGTCGCATTGCCCGCTAAACGTGCAGCGGTCTGAAAAGCAGGAATATTCATGTCTGGCCTGGGACTCGTCTTTAGATGGTATTTATCTCGGATTTTAGAGGCCTTGCGTTAACGACAGGTGTATAAGGAGGGTTAATAAGAATGCAACGTTTCGGAGAAGAGGGCCCGGCTCGGCCCATTAACTCAAATTTAAGTTAAATCTCAAATGCTTGGCATGAGTCCTTGCATAGTAAACGCAGTATATCGTCGGCTTTATGACTGAACCTGAACACATCGATTTTGACGACCTGATTGGATTGGCCCGCGACAAGTCCGTCGAGGGGCGCACACGCCTTGTGCAGATCGTCGGGGATTTGTTCTTCGACACCGACACCGTCTTGCGCGATGCGGAACGGAACATCATGTCCGATATTCTGCGCCAGCTTATTCATGACGTCGAAATGAAGGTGCGCCAGGTGCTCGCCACACGCATGGCGATCGAGGCAGACGCGCCGCGTGAACTTATTTCAGCGCTCGCCAACGACCAGATCGAAGTCGCACACCCTATTCTGACGCAAAGCACCGTATTACAGGACATTGAGCTAATCGAGATCGTCGAACACCGGACGTTCGGCCATCAGCTCGCGATCGCCATGCGCGAAACCGTTTCCGAGGCGGTCTCCGAAGCGCTGATTGGCACCGGGAATGTCGACGTCATCAAGACGCTCCTGGAAAACAACAATGCCGACATTTCGGGCACGGCGATGGAATACCTGGTCGAGCAATCGGAAAAGATCGACGATATTCAGGTCCCGCTGATCAATCGCGGCGATCTTGGTCCCGACCTCGCCAAACGCATGTACTGGTGGGTCTCCGCAGCGCTGCGCAAACATATCGTCGAGCATTACCAGATCGACGAAGCCGAACTTGACGACAAGATCCAGGACACGATTCACGACATTCTGGGTGGCGGCCCGGGCAAGCCCGGAAGCATCGACGACACGCCGCTTCGCAAGTCGCAGGAACTCGCCCAGAAACTCCAGAATGCCGAGGCAATTACACCACAGCTTCTGATCCAGACCCTGCGGCAGGGAGAGGTCGTTTTGTTCGAAGATCTGCTGTCGCAGCTCACCGGGTTGCGCACCAACCTGATCCGCCGGTTCGTGTTCGAACCCGGAGGTGAGGGCCTGGCGATTACCTGCCGGGCTGCCGAAATCGCCAAGCCGGATTTCGCATCGATCTTTCTGCTGAGCCGGAGCGCACGGCCCGGTGACAAGGTGGTCGATCCGAACGAAGTCAGCCGGGTGTTGAATTTCTTCGACCGGATCATGCCCGATACCGCGCGCAAAGTCGTAAAACGCTGGCATCTGGATCCGAATTTTCTGTTTGCGCTCAAACAGGTCAATACCGAAAAGCGCCGCGCCGCCGAATAACCGCCAGCGATGGCCTGGTGCAGCCCGGCACGGCCAAGTATTCGGGATTAGGCGGCATCCCTGAAGTCACAGACGAAAACAGCCGACCTTCGAGTACATTTGCCGTTCTTTATCGCCGAATTCATGCGGGTTTCTTGCCGAATTCTCCCTGAATTCAACGCGAATTCAACACGAATTCAACGCAATTAACGTAACGTTAAAACCCGTTGCTTAGACTTCCATCATGGCAACAAATCTCGTCCCAAACGCGTCCCTACTGACAAATCTGCCGGTCGATAATCCGGAAGATCTGCACACGCTGCTATCGCTGGCGCGCGACAAGTCGGTCGAAGGCCGCACGGCGCTCGTCAAAGCGCTGGGCGATCTGTTCTACGATTCCCACGCCGAACTGTCGGGCGAAGAACGCGATCTGATGGGTGATATTCTGCAGCGCCTTATCGGCGACGTCGAAGCCGTCGTCCGCAAGGCACTGGCTGAAACGCTGAGCGGTATTCCAGATGCACCGCCACAGGTCATCAGCGCGCTTGCCAATGATGCGCTGGAGATCGCCTATCCAATTCTGATCGAAAGTGCCGTGCTCCAGGACATGGAGCTGGTGGAAATCATCCGCCACCGGACCCACGAACACCAGCTCGCCATCGCGATGCGCGAAACGGTCTCCGAAACGGTCTCCGACGCATTGGTCGATACCGACAACAACGATGTTATCCGCACCCTGGTCGAGAACCGCGGCGCACAGATTTCGGGCGTGACGCTTGAGAAGATCGTCGACCGATCCGAATCGCAGATCGACCTGCAGGACCCGCTGCTGCGCCGGAACGAGTTGTCACCGACCCTGGCAAAACGCATGTATTGGTGGGTCTCGGCCGCTTTGCGCAAAAGCATCGTGGAGCGGTTCGATATCGACTCTGTCGAACTCGACAAATCGATCGAACGCGCTGTGAAAGACCTGATGGGCGAGCCCATCGCGAAGGCCGAGAACGCCGACAATGTCGACAGCATGATCAAATCGCTGATCGGCGCCGGCAAGGTGACGCCACCACTGATGATTCAGACCCTGCGGCAGGGTGAAATAGCCCTGTTCGAGGAAATGCTGTCGGGCCTGTCGAACCTGAACACCAAGCTGGTCCGCCGGTTCGTCTTCGAAAAAGGTGGCGAGGCGCTCGCTATCCTGTGCCGGTCGCTTGAAATTATGAAGCCCGATTTCGCCTCGATCTTTCTGCTCAGCCGGAGCGCACGCCCCGGCGACAAGGTGGTTGATCCGAGCGAACTGACCCGCGTGCTCGACCTGTATGACCGGATCAAGCTGCCGACCGCGCGCAAGGTCGTCGAGCACTGGCGACTGGACCCCGATTATCTGTTTGCGCTCAAACAGCTCAACGCCCAACAGCAGCAAGCCACCGGTTAACCCCGGCACACCGCCGGAACACCTCCAAATTTTTTCCACGCTTCTCCGCCTGAACGGATGACGGCACCTCTGCACCCCGGTATTCTACGGGAAACAGGGAAAGTCAGTACGTGTTCGGTGAAAAGGTTAAACGGGTCGAAGACCCCGCTTTGCTGCGTGGCAAGGGACGCTATCTCGACGACATACATCTGCCCGGCATGTTGCACGCGGCCTTTGTGCGCGCGCCCGTCGCCCATGCGGCGATTGCCGGCATCGACAGCACAGCGGCGCTGGCCGTCGATGGCGTGGTCGCGGTGTACACGCTGGACGATCTGCGCCCCCACCTGACCGACACGGTCATGCCGGTCGAACAGCCATCCGGCGCGCTCAAATTATCGGCCAGCCCGTCGACCCTTGCAGATGGTGAGGTCCGCTATGTCGGCGAACCCGTCGCCTGCGTCATCGCCGAGACCGCCTATATTGCCGAAGACGCCGCCCGGCTCGTCTTTGTCGATTACACGGACATGCCCGTATCGGCGAATTACCTTGCCGCGCTTGATGACGGTGCGCCGACCGCACATTCCGGTTTCGACAATAATCTGGTCGCCGGGTTCACGCTGGCCTATGGCGACACCGACACCGCCTTTACCGGTGCCGCGCATGTTTTTCGCGAGACCCTGCACCAGCACAAGGGTCTCGGCCACGCCATCGAATGCCGCGGCGTCGCGGCGGAGCTTAACCCGCGCGACAATGTGCTGACCGTCTGGTCGGCAACCCAGATGGCGCACCGGGCACAAAGCATCCTGGTCCAGATGCTGGACCTGCCGGAAGACCGCATCCGCGTCGTCACACCGACGGTCGGTGGCGGTTTCGGCCCCAAATTCGTTTTCTATCAGGAAGAAGTCGTCATCCCGGTGGCTGCGATGCAGCTTGGCCTCCCGGTCAAATGGGTCGAGGACAGGCGCGAGCATTTCACCGCCGCGACCATGGAGCGCGACCAGCTCTGGGATATGGAGGTCGCCGTCGACGCAGATGGCCGGCTCCTCGGGGTGCGCGGCACGATGGCGCATGACCACGGCGCCTATACGCCCTATGGGGTGAACCTGCCCTATAACGCAGCGACCAATTTCCTGGGGCCCTACGAGCTGCCCGCCATGTCGCTCGACGTCAAACTGGCGCTGACAAACATGACACCGGTGACGCCTGTGCGCGGCGCCGGGCGGCCGCAGGGCACGTTTGCGATGGAACGCCTGATGGACCGCATCGCGCGCGAGCTTGACCTCGACCGGGTAGAAGTCCGCCGGCGCAACCTGATCCCCGCCGAGGCGATGCCCTATGACACGCAGATAAAAACCCGCGACGGCGCGACCATGACATACGATTCCGGCGACTACCCGGCGGCGCTCGACGCGGCACTGGCGCGCAGCGGGTATGGCGATTTCGCTGCCCGCCAGGCAGCCGCCCGGGCGGAGGGCCGCTATCTCGGCATCGGGGTCGCCAATTATGTCGAAGGCACGGGCCGCGGGCCGTTCGAATCCGCCATCGTGCGTGTCAAACCATCGGGCAAGATCGTGATCTATACGGGTGCAACCGATCAGGGACAGGGCCTTAAGACTGCCCTCGCCCAGGTTTGTGCCGCCCAGACGGGTGCAGCCATCGAAGATATCGACGTTGTGACCGGCGATACCGGCACGGTGTCGCTCGGGCTCGGCGCGTTTGCCAGCCGGCAGGCGGTGACCGCCGGATCGTCCGTGCATGTGGCAGCACTCGAAGTCCGCCAGAAGGCCCTGAAGGTGGCAGCACACCTGCTGGAGGCAGCGGAAGAAGATCTCGACATCGAAGACGGTAAAATTTCGGTCCGCGGCGTGCCCGATATGTCGGTCACCCTCGGCGATGTTGCCCGCGCCGTGCAGGGCATGCCCGGCTTTTCGCTGCCTGGCGGTGTCGATCCGGGGATGGAGGCGACGGCCCATTTCAACCCGCCGACCCTGACCTATTGCAACGGCGTGCATGTGGTGGAGGTCGAGGTCGACCCCGGCACCGGCCATGTCCAGGTGCTGAACTACGTGATCGTCCACGATAGCGGGCGGCTGATAAACCCGATGATCGTCGAAGGCCAGATCACCGGCGGCGCGACCCACGGGCTGGGCTCGGCCCTGTTCGAACGTATGATCTATGACGACCAGGGCCAGCCGCAGACGACCAATTTCGGCGAATACCTGCTGCCATCCGCCCCGGAAGTACCGCATTTCGACATGGTTCACATGGAAAGCCCGACACCGCTGAACCCGCTGGGTGTCAAAGGTGCGGGCGAAGGCGGCACCATCCCGGTAACATCGGCCATCGCGTCCGCCGTGGACGATGCACTATCGCCGTTCGGCGTGGTGGTCCGCGAACTGCCGATCGAGCCAAAACGGATCGTCGAGATGATCCGCCAATCCAGTTAGGGAGCACCCACTACATCATGCCCTTCCTCAAAAATACCTGGTACGTGGCCGCCCAAACCCATGAAGTGACAGACAACATTCTTGGCCGCACCGTCTGCGGTGATCCGGTCGTGCTGTTCCGCACACAGGATGGCGCACCGGCGGCACTGGAAGACCGCTGCTGTCACCGGCACCTGCCGCTCTCGCTGGGCAAGCGTGTCGGTGACCGGGTGCAATGCGGTTATCACGGGCTGGAATTCAATACCGACGGGACCTGCGTATCCGTTCCCGGTCAATCGAAGGTGCCGCCGGGTGCCACGATCCGCAGCTATCCGGTCGTGGAACGCTACCGCTATATCTGGATCTGGCCGGGCGACCCGGCAGAGGCGGATGAAAACCTGATCCCGGATTATCACTGGAACGACGATCCGGCCTGGGTTTCCAACACCGGCTATTTTTACGTCGAGTGTAATCACCAGCTTGTCGTCGATAACCTGCTGGACCTGTCACATGTGCAATTCGTGCACGCCTCCACCCTCGGCGCCGACGGTGTCAGCGATGCGCCGCTGGATACGCGACGCGAAGAAAACAGGGTTCATATCGACCGCTGGATTATGGATAAGCTGCCGCCCGCCATGTTTTCGTCGGCCCGCGATTTCCCGGGTACTGTCGACCGCTGGCAACTGATCACCTGGACGGCACCTGTGCATGTCGTCATCGATGTCGGTTGCGCAGATGCAGGCACCGGCGCGCCCGACGGCGACCGGACCCAGGGCATTACGATTTTTTCCAATCATACGATCACACCGGAAACCGACGGCACATGCCATTATTTCTGGCACCACGCGCGCAATTTCCGCCTCGATGAGGCCGCACTGACCGACAGGCTCGCAATCGCTGCCGGCACGGCGTTCGGCGAGGATGTCGGTCTTCTGGCGGCACAACAGCGGAGCCTCGATACCGCACCGGACGGGTGGCAGCAGACCGATATCAACGCCGATGCCGGCGTGCTGCAGGCGCGGCGTGTGGTGGAGGGGTTGCTGGCGGGGACTAACTGACCGAAAGAGACCTCGCTACCCGGAACGCCAAGTCCGAATCCCCATCCGAATCCAAACCCAAATACTTATTCCCTCGGTCTTGTACCGAGGGTCCATTTTTGCACCAGATTCACCTTGGCCATGGGCCCCCGCCACAAGGGCGGGGGAATACAAGAGAGGGGCCATGGAATACCCGGAACGAACGCGCGCGGGAATACTCTTTAGAGAAGCCCCGACCGACTAGCCCTTTGCCCGCTCCGCCAAAATTGTCCGCAGGTTCTCCTTCGGCGGCACGATATCCGTCACCAGATCGCGGATCAGCGTCTTATTTTTCAGCGGACCGACCTCGGTACCCTCTTCAGACAGGCGCTCGGTGCAGGCATAGACCGTCTTGCCGTTGACCGCGACCATGCATTCCTTGCAGGCATTGGCGTTGACGCAGCTATAGCGGAACGCGACCGAGGAATCGGCGTGGGTGCGGACCCAGACGATGGCATCCAGCACCGACATACCGGCACGCCATGGCACGTCGAATGTCTCTGTCCACGATTCTTCGCCGGGGGCGCCACGTGTGATGGTGATCGGGGCCGTTTTATCACTGCTCGTCACAGGCGTGTTCATGCCGCCACTCCTTTCGCGACGGGGAGGTAATCCGACAGCACGGCGCCGTCATCCCCCAGCCGGAGGCGTTGATTGTGTTCCTGCGCCGGGTCCATTTCCTCGAAATCCTCGCGCTGATGGGCGCCGCGGCTTTCGGTCCGGTTGATCGCCGCCAGCGTAACGGATTCGGCTGTCAGCAGGGCCGAGCGCAGATCGTACCAGTCCTGCAGGGTCATATTGAATTCAGCGTCATCGGCCGGCACCATGTCGGCCAGGGCGGTGCGCATCTCGCGAATACGCGCCAGCGCCACCGACAGCTTGTCGCCTGTGCGCAGCACGCCGACTTTTTCCCACATCAGGTTCTGCAGTTCGAACCACACCTCACCCAGCACCGCCTTGTCTCCGGACGCATCCGACTGACGCGAGATCAACGTGTTCAGCAGATCGAGATGTTCCGCCGCCGCCGCATCCGACCAGGTCCGGTTCCGCCCGCGCGCATAGTCCGCGGCAAACCGTCCAGCCCGCTCGCCAAAGACGAACGCTTCGGGAATGGCGTTGCCCGACAGACGGTTGGCGCCATTGGCACCGCCGACCACTTCGCCCGCGCCGTACAGCCCGGTAATGCTGGTTTCCATCTGTCCGTTCACGCGAATGCCACCCATGTGGTAATGCGCGATGGGGGCGACCTCGACCGTGTTCTTGGTCAGGTCGATACCGTTGGCGGCGAGCTTGTCGATCACCGGCCCGAAGGCTTCACGCAGCTTTTCTTCGGGGATGTGCTGGAAGCTGAGATGGACGCCGCCGTTCTCCGTGGTGAGGCCGGCCTCATGCTCCTTGGTAATGCCATAGGAGATAATATCGCGGGTGGTCGTGTATTTCTCCGCGTCTTCGCCGCCATATTTGTGGAGGAACTCCTCGCCCTTGGCATTGAACAGCCTCCCGCCGAGTTTGTAGCGGAACGGATCCCACATGATCGGATCCATACCCACAAGGCGCGGCGCCAGGTGACCGATGGGGAAGAACTGCGGGAATTCCATGTCGATCAGGTCGGCCCCGGCGCGCAGCGCCATGGCGTAGCCGTCACCGTTCATGTTCACCGACGCGCTGTTGCGCTGATACAGCCGGGTCAGCCCGCCCGCCGCGATAATCACCGCATTGGCGGCAATGGTGACCGGTGTTTCATCTTCGAGGTTCCAGCCGACCGCCCCGGTGACGACGCCGTCTTCGACCACGACATCGTTGATCGCAAGACCGCTGACCCGCATGACGGTATCGGCCCGCGCAACCTGGGTGCGCAGACACTTGGCGACCGCCGGTCCTGTGTTCAGAAAATCGACATAGACGCAGCGTGGCACGCTGTGCCCCGGTGCCATAACACCGGTGATATTGCCGTCCTTGCGCGCCCAGCCGACCTTCCAGTCGTCCATTTCGCGAATCCGGTCGATGGCCTCACGGCACAGGATGGCGGACAGTTCCTCGTTGCACAGCCCGCGGCCGGCTTCGAGCGTGTCCTCATAGTGTTTTTCCCAGCTGTCGGGCTCTTCATCGCCCAGCGCTGCCGCCGTGGTCATCTGCGCCATGATGGTCGCACCACCGCGGCTGATCAGGCTTTTATCGGCCAGAATGACATCCGCGCCATTGCGGGCAGCGGCAATCGCCGCGTACATACCTGCCCCGCCGGCACCAACCACCAGAACATCGGTTTCCAAGTGAATCATAAGTATCGTTCTCCTTACCCCATTGTCCCGAATCCGGACGCCCACTGCAACGTTGTGCTGCGGATAGGGGGTTGTATAAAATGCAGGAAACGGAGGACCCTATGACAGATTCTACAGAACAGGCACTCGTCGACACAGCTTGGCCCTATTGGGAATGCGAGGGCGAGATCGCGAAGCGCTATTTCGATGGCGCAACCGACGAAGATCACGCATTTTACCTGCGTGCCCAGTTGTGGAAGGAGCTGCACCCGGTCGACGGGTTCTTCAACGGCCTCCACCAGGAACTCAAAGACCTGATCGACCGCTTCCCCGAAATCGACCGCAGTATCGACCGGCACGAATACCATTTCCTGCTGACCCAGCTGACGGAAGAATTCAATCACTACGTCATGCTGGCCGACATCTTCGAACATGTCATGGGCCGCAAGATCACGGCAGAAGACACGGTTCAGCTGGCCGAGGAAAAGAAACTCGGCGACGTCCGGCGCTCTTACGTTGAAGGCGGCGACGAGCTGACGAAAGCGGCCGTGGGCTTTACCGAGGGTGGCGGCGCACGCCTGTTCCGCGAAGGCGCAAAGCTATCCGGCTCTACCGTCAACGATATGACGGCCCATGCCATGGACATCATCTATGACGATGAAAAGGATCATTACGCCGAACAGGCGAAAATCTGTGTCGGCCTGATCAAGTCCGATGACGACATGGCCCGCATGAAAGACGCCATTCGCGCCATCAGCGCCCAGCGGGTGGCCATGCGCACCGAGATGTTCCCGGGTGCGATGACGGCGGACGAGATCGATGCGTTTTTGGCGGAGAATGCGCGGGGTTAGACGGCGGACCGGATTCTGTCTCTGGCTGCCATCTCCTCACAAATTGTCATCCCGGCCTTGTGCCGGAATCCAGTGACCTATCCGTAAAGAAGCCTGGGCCCCGGAATAAATCCGGGGTGACAATCATATTGTTGCGCGCGCCCTACCCCAGCGCTTTGACGCCCGGCAGGTCCTTGCCTTCGAGCCATTCGAGGAACGCGCCGCCGGCTGTCGAGACATAGGAAAAATCATCCAGCACATCCGCCGCGACCAGCGCGGCCACGGTGTCGCCCCCGCCCGCGACGGTCTTCAGCGACCCAGCACGGGTCAGGTCAGCCGCGACGCGGGCAACCATGACAGTGCCTGCATCGAAGGGGGGCACTTCGAACGCGCCGAGCGGGCCGTTCCACACCAGGGTTTTCAGATCGCTCAGCTTGGCGGCAAGGGCGTTGGCACTGCCAGGTCCAATATCGAGGATCATCATGTCATCCGGTACGGCGCCGACCGGCACCACTTCGCTGGGTGCGCCTTCGGCAAATTCCCGGGCAATCACGGCGTCCGCCGGCAGGATGATCTGACAGCCTGCCTCGTCCGCAAGGCCGAGAATCTCGCGCGCGGTATCCGCCAGTTCGTGTTCGCATAGCGACTTGCCGACATCGGTACCAAGCGCATGCAGGAAGGTATTGGCCATCGCCCCGCCGATTGCCAGCATATCGACCTTGCCGACCAGATTACCGAGCAGGTCGAGCTTGGTGGACACCTTGGCCCCGCCGACAATGGCACCGACCGGGCGTTCAGGACTGCCAAGCGCCGAATCAAGCGCATCGAGTTCCGCCTGCATCATCCGGCCGGCTGCGGCCGGCAACAGACGCGCCAGCGCCTCGGTCGAGGCATGCGCACGGTGCGCCGCCGAAAACGCATCGTTCACATAGATATCGGCGAGTTTCGCAAGCTCGGCGGCAAAATCCGGATCGTTCAGTTCCTCGCCTTCGTGATAGCGCAGGTTTTCGAGCAACACGACGTCGCCCGCCTTCGCCGCACCGACGACCTTTTGCGCTTCGGCACCGATGCAGTCATTGGCAAAAGAAACATTCCGTCCGCCAAGCGCTGCCGACAGCGGACCGGCCAATGGTGCCAGCGACATCTCGGGCACCGGCTCTCCCTTGGGGCGGCCAAAATGGGAAGCAACCACGACAATCGCGCCCTTATCCGCCAGTTCCGTGATGGTCGGTGCGAGACGTGAAATACGCGTCGCGTCCGATACCGCGCCATCGCGCATCGGCACATTCAGATCGGCGCGCAGAAATACGCGTTTGCCGGCAACGTCTATGTCATCAAGGGTCTTGGGCATGTCACTTGTCTCTCAGGTTCCGGATGTGAAAATCCCCCACCCGATAAAGGATGAGGGATTTTCGTCAGTGTCTTGGGTTCCGCGCGGCAGGTGCTATTTAAGCTTGCCCATCGCAACCGCGGTATCGAGCATACGGTTGGAGAAACCCCATTCGTTATCGTACCAGCTGACCACGCGGACCAGCTTGCCGCCGACGACCTGGGTCTGGGTGACATCGAAGGTCGACGAGGCCGGGTCATGATTGAAATCGATCGAGACCAGCGGAGCCTCGTTGATATTCAGGATTCCCTTCAGGCGGGGCGATGCCGCCGCCTTCTTCGCCGCCGCGTTCACCGCTTCAACCGTGGTTTTCTTCTTCGGGACAAACGTGAAGTCGATCACCGAGACGTTGGCGGTCGGCACACGGATCGACGTGCCGTCCAGCTTGCCGTTCAGTTCCGGCAGCACCAGGCCGACGGCCTTGGCGGCACCGGTCGAGGTCGGGATCATTGAGCCCGCGGCGGCACGCGCACGGCGCGGGTCGCTGTGCAATGTGTCGAGAATGCGCTGATCGCCGGTATAGGCATGGATCGTCGTCATGTAGCCCTGCTGAATGTCGAAGGCCTTGTGCATGACGGATGCGACAGGCGCCAGGCAGTTGGTCGTGCACGACGCGTTGGACACGATGGTGTGCGACTTCTTCAGCTTGTGGTCGTTAATGCCGTAGACGACGGTAAGATCTTCACCGGTGCCCGGTGCCGAGATCAGCACTTTCTTGGCACCCGCGGCGAGATGCTTGGCGGCCATTTCACGCTTGGTGAAAATGCCCGTGCATTCGAGCACAACGTCGATGCCGAGCTTGCCCCAGGGCAGGTCTTCGGGATTGCGTTCGGCAAACACCTTGATCACGCCGGAACCGGCATTGATGCCGGTCGACGTCACCTTGACCGGCTTGGCCAGGCGGCCATGCGTGCTGTCGTTCTGCAGCAGCAGGGCGTTCATGTCGACCGAGCCGAGATCGTTGATCGCGACCACTTCAATATCCTTGCGCCCTGCTTCAAGGGCTGCGCGCAGCGTCAGCCGCCCGATCCGGCCGAAGCCATTAATTGCAACACGAACCGCCATCTTTAATTCTCCAATACTGCGTTCTGATACATCGTCACGTTTGTCTAAGTCGTTCTAAAACCGGCCTAGAGCCGGGATTTCACCGCTGCCGCAACCGCGTCGGCAGTGATACCGAAATGTTCGTAAAGCTGATCCGCCGGCGCCGAGGCACCGAAACCCTTCATGCCGACAAAACCGCCTTCATTGCCGGTCCAGTGTTCCCAGCCGAAACCGATCGCGGCTTCAACCGCAACCCGAACGCCGGTGCCGAGCACACCCGCTTTATACCCATCAGACTGCGCTTCGAAAAGCTCCCAGCAGGGCATCGAGACCACTGCTGTCGGCACGCCGTCGGCCTGCAGCGCAGCGCGGGCGTTCATGGCAATTTCGACCTCGGAGCCGGTCGCCAGGATCGTCGCCTGACGGTCACCGTCCGCGTCGGCCAGCACATATGCGCCCTTTGCCGACAGGTTCTCGTCGGTGTGTTCGGTACGCATGGTCGGCAACCCCTGACGGGTCAGCGCCATGGCCGACGGGCCGTATCTGTGGTTGAGCGCGGCCTGCCAGCATTCGGCTGCTTCAACCGCGTCGGCGGGGCGGAACACATTCACGTTCGGGATCGCCCGCAATGCAGCCAGATGTTCGACCGGCTGATGAGTCGGGCCGTCTTCGCCGAGACCGATGGAATCATGGGTCAGCACGTGGATCACCCGGATGCCCATCAGGGCAGCAAGCCGCAGAGACGGGCGCAGGTAATCCGAGAAGATCAGGAACGTACCGGAATAGGGAATGATGCCGCCATGCAGCGCCATGCCGTTCATCGCCGCTGCCATGCCGTGTTCACGTACACCATAATACATGTAACGCCCGGCATAATCCGGCGGGGCAAGTGGCCCAAAACCGGCCGCTTTGGTGTTGTTCGAGCCGGTGAGATCGGCCGAGCCGCCGATCATTTCGGGCACGGCAGGCGCAATCGCATCCAGCACCTTTCCGGATGACGCGCGGGTCGCAAGCTTCGGCGCATCGGCGGAGAAGCCTTTTTTGACGTCGATAATCGACTGTTCCCAGCCATCCGGCAGATCGCCGGACATCGCGCGCTCGAATTCGGCGCGGGTATCGGCAGCGCCGAGCCGGCCGTTCCAGGCTGCGTGTACATCCGCGTTACGGCTACCGGCTTCACGCCAGGCGGAAACGATCTCGTCCGGCACAACAAACGGCGCGTGCGGCCAGTTCAGCGCTTCACGCGCTGCTGCAATCTCATCGTCGCCGAGCGGTGCGCCGTGAACGCCGGACGTCCCCTGCTTGTTCGGTGCACCAAAACCGATCACCGTTTTACAGGCAATGATCGATGGCTTGTCGGACGCCATCGCCGCTTCCATCGCGGCGCCGAGCGCTGCGGGATCGTGCCCATCGCAGCTTTGCGTGTGCCAGCCATAGGAATCAAACCGGCCAAGCGCATCATCCGACAGCGACATCTCGGTGCCGCCGTCGATCGAAATATCATTATCGTCATACAGCACGGTCAGGCGGCCAAGCTTCATGTGACCTGCCAGCGATGCAGCTTCGTGACTGATGCCTTCCATCAGATCGCCGTCGGACGCAATCGCCCAGGTACGGTGATCGACCAGATCGTCGCCATAGCGCGCATTCATCGACCGTTCAGCGATGGCCATGCCGACCGCGGTAGAGACACCCTGCCCCAGCGGGCCGGTGGTCATTTCGATCCCGCCGGCTTCACCGTATTCGGGATGACCTGCGGTTTTGCTGCCGAGCTGACGGAAATTGCGCAGCTGGTCCATGCTCATATCGGCATAACCGGTCAGATGCAGCAGCGAATAAAGCAGCATCGAGCCATGACCTGCCGACAGCACGAAACGATCGCGGTCGGCCCAGTTCGGGTCCGCCGGATTGTATTTCAGGTACTTCGTAAACAGGACCGTCGCCATATCGGCGGCGCCCATGGGCATGCCGGGATGGCCGGAATTGGCGGCCTGCACGGCGTCCATCGACAGGGCGCGGATGGCGTTGGCGAGTTGAGCGTGATCGACGTTAGATGCTTCGGGCAAAACGCGTTCTTCATTCTGGCCCACGCGGGTGTCGCGCAGACAGGTTCAGCCAAGGAATTCCGTTCCGGATATGAACGAGAACCCCGGACATTCGCGGTGCCCGGTGCCGTCAGACCTTCTCCGATGCGGAACGGGCGCAATGTATCCGCCCCACTGCGGGATTCAAGCCCCTTTCGGGCGAATCGTCAGGCTTTTCCGGCTGTTCAGGCTATATCTTTGGTTAATTCGCCGCGTTACTCCATAAACCAGCCGTGACTGACGACAATCGATTGCCCGGTAAGGGCGTTTGTCGGGAACGCCGCAAGAAAGACGGCGGTCTCGGCGATATCTTGAACGGTGCTGAACTCGCCATCGACAGTATCTTTAAGCATTACGTCGCGGACGACCTCTTCTTCGGTGATACCAAGATCACGCGCCTGTTCGGGAATCTGCTTTTCGACCAGTGGCGTGCGCACAAAACCGGGGCAGATCACGTTCGAACGCACACCAAATTCCGCGCCTTCAATAGCAATCACCCGCGCCAGGCCAAGGAGACCGTGCTTGGCGGTCACATAAGGCGCCTTTAGCCGCGATGCGACCTTTGAATGGGCTGACCCCATCAGGATAATTGAGCCGCCATTGCCGGACTCCTTCATCGCCCGCATGCAGGCCTTCGCGGTCAGGAACGCGCCATCAAGATGGATCGCGAGCAGTTTCTTCCAGGCCGAATATTCAAGATCGATCAGCGGCGAGATATGCTGAATACCCGCATTGCTGATCAGGATATCGATCCCGCCATAGGCATCTACGGTCGCGGCAACACCCGCATTGACCGCCGCTTCGTCTGTCACGTCCATTTCGACGGCCATCGCGGTGCCGCCGGATTTGACGATATTGTCGGCGGCGGCCTGGCCGGCATCGAGCTTGAGATCGGCGATACAGATTTTCGCCCCTTCGGCCGCATAGGCTTCGGCGATTTCCCGGCCGATACCGCTGGCGGCCCCGGTAATCAGGGCAACTTTGTCTTTCAGACGCATTTGGTCTCTCCGGTGAAGTACGGGTGAATATCGAGGGCGCGGTTAATTGAAGACGGACGCGATGGGCAGGCTGGATTCCCGGCCGACCTTTTCAACGTACCGGTCGAGCCATTCCGCCGCCGCATCCCGGCCGAGGTCTCTCAGGTGGACGAAAAACGGCCATTCGGTATTCAGCTTGCTGGACGCCCTCAACGGTTCGAGCGCCTCGCCGCCGTCGATCCGGTGCAGATGCACCTGACGATAGCGTTTGTCATCCAGGACGCCCTGATCGATCAGGCGGTCGACGAATTCTATGGCGCGCAACTCCTGCAACAGAGCGCTGTTGAACGAGATCTCGTTCATACGGTCAAGAATTTCGCGGGCGGAGTTGGGCGTCGACTTCCGCGCGATGGGACTTGTCTGAACCAGGAGAAGATCAGCCGTGTTGCATGAATCATGAAACGGAAACAGGACCGGGTTTCCGGCAAATCCCCCATCCCAGTAAGGGACCTCATCGATCACAACAGCCTGGAACATATGTGGCAGACAGGCCGACGCCATCACGCTGTCGACGGTCACATCGGCGCCCTTGAAGACTTTGACCTTTCCGGTGTGCACGTTGGTGGCCGAGATAAACAGGGAGACATCACCGCAATGGCGGACCCGGTCGAAATCGACGGTTTCATCCAGAAGATCGCGGAGCGGGTTCACGTTCAGCGGATTGAATTCATAGGGTGATACCAGCCGCGACATCATATCGAAGGCCATGAAAGCGGGTGACGTATCGAGGTTCCAGTCACCGAAGAACACGCTCATCGGAGACCGGCGGATCGGACTTGTATGGGCGGCCCGGCTGACCGCGCGCCAGAATTTTTCAAGCGACTGGCGCGCACCGTCCCTGCCGTCGCGGACGAGACCGTCGGCAAGCACGACCGCGTTCATCGCACCGGCACTGGTACCGCTGATTCCGTCAAAGACGATCCGCCCGTCTTCAAGCAGCGCGTCCAGCACGCCCCAGGTAAAGGCGCCATGCGCTCCACCGCCCTGCAGGGCAAGATTGACGAGAGACGTGGACGATTTTTGCCGCCGCGCAGGCGCGCGGCGGCGGGTCTTCTGTTTTTCTGTCATCGTGCGAACATGCGCTGAAAACGCCGAAAATCAAGCGGAGATTATCGTTAACGCGCCGATATGTCCGCCACGTGACGCGCGCAGGGCTGCAGAGCACCTCCCATCGACAAAACGGCCCGTCGATAGACTCCTTCCGCACCGGCAGCGTAGTGTTGGCCAAACGGGATTAACGAGGCGGAACAGCCCTTGATGGAAACCATGATCGTTACCGGTGCCGGCAGCGGCATCGGCCATGCGCTGACACGGCGGCTGCTGTCGGAGAACTACCATGTCTCCGCCTGGGACACAGATCCCGGCGATCTCGCCGGCGCCAATGATGAAAACCTCGACTTCTGCGAGATCGACGTGCGTGACGCGACCGCGATGGCAGCAGCAGTCGCCGACGCGAGCCACAAAACCGGAAAGATTGCGGGCCTTGCCACCTGCGCCGCCGTCTACCGGACCACACCTTTTCTCGAACTGACCGAAGACGACTGGGATACGCATCTGTCGATCAACCTGAAGGGCACGATGCTCTCCTGCCAGGCCGTCCTGCCGACGATGCTGGAACAGAAATCGGGCAGTATCGTGCTGTTCTCATCGTCTATCGCCCGGCGCGGCGCGCCTCAAAGTGCCGCCTATGCGGCAACCAAGGGCGGCGTGCTCGGGCTTGGGCGCGCGATCGCGCTGGACCACGCGCGGGCGGGCATCCGCGCCAACATTGTCTCCCCCGGTATTACAGACACCCCGCAGCCGCGCGGCAACCTGACAGAAGACGACATCTATGGCCGGGCCGAAAATATTCCATTGGGCCGCATCGGCACGCCCGGCGACATGGTCGACGTCGCGACATTCCTGATGAGTGACGATGCCAGCTTCGTGACCGGCCAGGACATCCGCGTTAATGGCGGGGCGGGGCTGTTCTGATGGCCGATAAACCGAATTTACTCATCACTGGTGCAGCAAGCGGTATCGGGCGGGCATCGGCCCTGCGCATGGCCCAGACGCATCATGTGATCGTCGCGGACCGGGATGGCGACGGCGCGAAAACCGTAACCTCGGAGATTGCCGCGGCCGGGGGATCGGCGACCGCAATCGCCGTCGATGTCAGCGACGGCGCGTCGGTGCGCGAAATGAAGGCCCGGATCAAGACCGATATCGGCCCGGTGCTGTCGGCGTTCTTTGCCGCCGGGATCTATATCCGGGGCGTGACGGGCGACATTCCCGAGGACGACTGGGACCGCATGATCGACATCCACGTCAAAGGCACGTTTCTGTGCTGCCAGGCGGTGCTGCCGGATATGATCGCCGCGAACACGGGCGCCATCGTCAACATGTCATCCGATTTCGCGGTGATGGCAGTGCCCGGAGCTGCGGCCTATATGGCGTCAAAATCAGCGATCTATTCGCTGACCAAATCCATCGCCCTCGAATTTGCACCCCATAACATCCGCATTAATGCGCTGGGCCCCGGGCCCATCGACACGCCGATCCTGAAATCGGGGCGGACAGCGGAAGAATACGAAAAAGCGCGCGATGCGCTGGCAGACAGCCTGCCGATCGGCCGTCTCGGACAGCCGGAAGAAGTCGCCAGCGTGCTCGCTTTCCTGCTCAGCGACCGGTCCGCCTACATGACCGGCCAGATCATTCACCCCAATGGCGGCCAGTTGATGTGGTGACGCCCATTCAAAACCAACGGAGCCCGATATGACCGACAAGCCCCGCATTGCCTATCTTTCAGGTTCCAACGCGACCATCGGCAACAGCCCGGCGCTGGTGACCAGCAACAAGGCGCGCGCGCAGTACGGCCTGCCGCTGCGGCCCAACCCGGATGGCAGTGCTGCCCGGTTCGACGTATTGCGCCCACAGCGACTGGCAGCGCCCGTGACGGTATATGTCGAACAGTTCAGCGCCCATCCGCTGGAAGGCGACGCGGGCGAGCTGTACGGACCGCCCGACGGCTACGTGGATGGCAACGGCAGCTTCCATGAAGACCGCCAGTCGAACGACGACACCCCGGTCTACCGCGTGGAACTGACCCCTGAAGACGGGCTTTACCCGCTCCCCTATATGGCGCGGCAGGCCGATGGCAGCGCATGGGAAGACGATTGCGCCTATCCCGGCGCACCGGCCACGCATTCCCGCCAGGCCTATTACCCCGACGGCGCACGTATCTTCGAAGAGATCGACCGGTTCGGCATGGACGAGCACGGCATGGGCAACCTGATTTCCCGCCAGGCGGACGTCGATTTCTTCCGGGTGCTGCCGTCGGGCGGCTATGTGAAGGGGCTTCCCGCCGCCGCGCGCACGGATATGGGCGAGGGCGACATACCGCCGGAAGAACTGGGGCAGGATTTCTTCGTCTACCGGCCGGTGCATCTTGCCGTGTCGCCGCCGCGCGGACGGCTTGCGACCATCGTGAACGACGTGCAGCGGATCCTCGATTCCGGCGATTATCTCGGCGCGATCTGGACCCAGGGCAGCCCCCGCGTCGAGGAAACGCTGTACTGGATGAACCTGCTGCTCGACACCACCCTGCCGGTCTGCGGTAACGCGGCCCAGCGCACCCACGGCGAGATCAGCAATGACGGGCCGAAGAACCTGGTGGATTCGGTTGATTACATCTCATCGCGGGTCTGGCAGGACGGCGACGGCAAAAACCGTGCCGGTGCCGTGGTGATCCAGGAACAGCAGATCTTCGCCTCGCGCGAAGTTCAAAAAGGCGATGCGCGCCCCGGCGGCTATGTCGCCACCGGCGGCCATGGCGGATTGCTTGGCGCGGTGCGTCACGGCCAACCGCCGATCCTGACCTATCTGCCTGGCGCGAAGCACACATATCTGTCGGACGTGAACCGCACGAAACTGTCCGACACCGTCACCGGATACCTGCTGCAGGATGGCGCGATGGTTTCGCAGGAAGTACCGATCAAGGATGCGGCAGGCGATCTGATCGACACCTCGGTGCCGATGGTGACCATCATCAAGGAAGGCAATTACAGCCCGGAGACCCATGACAGCGGGCCGGAACGCGAGGTCGATATCCTCGCCCAGACGGAGGACAACCTCGCCCGCGCGCCGCTCTCGGGCTTCGTGATCGAAGGCCAGTCGCCCTATGGCTCAATGACCAATTCTGTGCGCAACCGGCTGATGGCCAAGGCGGTCTATTGCGGCATGCCGGTGGTCCGCGTCGGGCGCGGCAATAACGAAGGGTTTTCAGCCCAGGCGGGCGTGTTCCTCGGCGGCGGCAACCTGACCTCAACCAAGTCGCGGCTGTTGCTGATCGCGTGCCTGATGAAGTTCGGTGCTTTGCCGCCAGCGGCGGATGCCGCAGCCCCGACCGAGGCGGAGACGGCAGTAATCCTGGAACGGCTGGCGCTGTATCAGGCGGTCTTCGATACGCATTGACGGGCGATTGACGACACAATATTGCCGCGCCGGATCGAAACGCCGATAACCTGCACATGGACCCAACCCTGCTTGCCATTGCCTGCGCGGCATTCTTCTTCGCCGCCTTTTCCAAGGGAATCACCGGCATGGGGTTCGCCACCACCTGCCTGCCGATCCTGGCGCTGACGATGGGGCTGGAGGTCGCGCTACCGCTGGTGCTGGTGCCGTCGGTCGCCAGCAACATTATCGTTCAGGTCGAGGTCGGGCATTTTCGCGAATCCATGCGCCGGTTCTGGCCGCTGATCATCGCCGGCATGATCGGCGTGGTGATCGGGCTGGCCCTGCTGACATGGATGGAAGCGCGTCTGGCGGCTGCCGTGCTGGGTGTGGTGCTGATCGTCTATGGATTGTTTGCGCTCAAAACGCCGAACCTGACGATGGCGCCCGGGTTCGAAAAGCCACTGGCGCCCGTCACCGGGCTTGCCACCGGTATCGTCAACGGACTGACCGGATCGCAGCTGATGCCAGTCCTGCCCTATCTTATGGCACTGCATCTCGACCGGGAACGCTTCGTGCAGGCGATCAACTGCTCGTTCACGTCGTCGAGCGTCGTGATGGCGATCGGGTTGTCAAAGATCGGCCTGATGAATGTGGAAACCGCTCTGGTCTCCGCTATCGGCGTGATCCCGGTCTGGATCGGCCTGAAGCTCGGCGGCAAAATCCGCCGCCGCCTCGCACCGGAGATCTTCCGCAAGCTCGTGATCTACATGCTGATGGCGTCGGGCGTTCTGCTCCTCGCCCGGGTGATCTGACCGGAGATCTGAACGGTGATCTGACCGAAGCGGTTACGCCTCCGGCGTCATCAGCGAAATGCCAAGCCGGGCGCGGCGGGTCAGCCACGGGCTCGGGCGGTAGCGCGGATCGCCGTAAAAATCGTGCATCGCCGTCAAAATCGCATGGATCTTTGCCGGCCCCAGCGTATCGCCGAATTCGAGCGGGCCCTGCGGATAGGCCAGACCGAGGCTGACTGCCTTGTTGATGTCTTCGGGCGTGGCGATGCGCATCTGCGCGATCTCGGCCGAAATATTGACGATGGTGGCGATCACCCGCTGGGCGATAAAGCCGGGGCTGTCATGAATCACCGTCACGGCACCACCGTCGGATGCCAGCACGCCATGCGCCAGGTCACGCACGCCTTCATCGGTCACGCTCGTGGTCATCATCGTGCGCCGTCCCTCCAGCCCGAACAGGGTGTCGACCGCAACGGTGCGCTCCGCCTCGATACCGAGATCGATTGCCGTCATCGTCGCATCGCGGCCCAGCGGGGCTACCATGCAGATCGCGCGGGCGGACGGCTTTGCGCCGGTCTCTATCTCGACCTTCCCTTTGAGGAAGTCGGCGAGGATCTGCGTGCTGTCATGTCCTTCCGGTCCGATCCAGACACTGTCGGGCAGGTCCGTCGGCGCGGCGGGGGCGGCCGGTGCCACCTTTTTATTGTCTGCGTATTCATAAAAGCCCCTGCCGACCTTGCGGCCATGAAGCCCCGCGGCCATGCGGTTGCGAATGAACGCCTGCGGCTTGAAACGCTGTTCCTGATAGAACTGCTCATAGATCGATTCCATGACCACGCCGGACACATCGAGCCCGGTGGTGTCCATCAGTTCGAACGGCCCCATGCGGAAATTAGCCCCGCCTTCGCGCAAAACATCATCAACCTGATGCGCTTCGGCGATGCCTTCGGCAAGGATGCGCGCACCTTCGGTATAGAGCCCGCGCCCTGCATGATTCACGAGGAAGCCGGGGGTATCCTGCGTCCGCACCGGCTCGTGCCCGCATTTACGCGCAATGGCATCCAGCTTGTCGGCGACCCAGGGCGCCGTCATCTCGCCGTCGACCACCTCGACCACTTTGAGAAGCGGCACCGGGTTAAAGAAATGGAACCCCGCGACGCGTTCGGGCTTCGCACAGCCCGCGGCAATCTGCGTGACCGACAGCGACGACGTGTTGGAGGCAAGAATTGTGTCTTCGGCAACGATGCCTTCAAGCTCGCTGAACACGGCGCGTTTGATGTCGAGATTTTCGACAATCGCTTCGATCACCATGCCGCAATCGGCCATCTCCGCCAGTGATCCGATGATCTGCAGACGGCCATTGGCGGCGGTCGCGTCCTCCTCGGATATCTGGCCCTTTTCAGCCGCGCGGCTCACCATGCGGTTGATGAACTCCTGCGCTTTTTCGGCAGCCCCTTCCTGGGCGTCGAACATTTTGACCTTGAAGCCGCCGGTCACGGATATCTGCGCGATCCCGCGACCCATGGTGCCGGTGCCGATCACAGCAATTGTAAAATCGGGGGAATTGACGTCCTGCGCCATTTCTAAATCCTTTTTCTAAAGACTGTTCAGCCGGTCGCGAACCGCGGCGGCTTCGGCAATGATGCCGTCAATTATGGTTTCGACCGGCTCTATATCGCCGGCAAAGGCGACGGACTGACCGATGGATGCGGTGCCCTTGTTCCAGTCGCCGTCTTCGTAAGCTTCTTTTTGCAGCGTGCCCTGAACGTGCGGCCGGTAAGCCTCGTAATCGGTGACGCCTTCTGCTTCGAGTTCGAGAACCCGCGCCGAGGAAGCGTTGCTGAGCACACGCGAACTGTCGCCAAAAATATTCATGATCAGGCGCGTATCGCCGGCATCGAGCGCCGACAGGTGTTTCTTGTAGTTCTGATGCGCCCAGATTTCCTCCGACACGATCATCCGCGTCGCCAGAACCATGCCGTCAGCGCCGAGCGACAGGCAGGCCATCAGTTGGCGTCCCGTGCCCATGCCGCCCGCCAATGCCACCGGCACGGTGAGCGCCTGCGGCACGGTCGCGCCCTGAACCATGGTGCCGATCATGTCGCGTCCGGGATGACCACCGGCCTCAGCACCAAGAATGATGATCGCATCGACCCCGGCGTTCTGGGCGGACACCGCGTGGCGCAGCGTCGTGCATTTATGCATCACGGTCATGCCCGCATCCTTGATGCGCGGTATGAACGCCTTGGGGGAGAAACCTGCGGATTCGATAAATTTCACGTCTTCCTCGATCGAGATTTCGAGGAACGTTTCCAGCATCTCATTCGCTTCGGGGCGCGCCGAGATATACAGGTTCACGCCGAACGGCTTGCCGTCGGACTGATCGTGCGCCATGCGCAGCTGTTCGCGAAAATCTTCCGGCGTCGGGAAGGATCGTGGCGTGATAAAACCGATACCCCCTGCCCGCGCGACCGCACTGACATAGGCCGCGTCGGCCAGCCACATCATCCCGCCGCAGATCAGCGGATGGTCGATCCCGAACAGATCGGTCAGGCGTGTGCGGAACGTCTGGGGGATCATGAAGCCCTATTTCCTGAAGACGGGCGCACGTTTTTCCATAAAGGCGGAGAAACCTTCCTGGAACTCACCGGCACCGAAGCAGCCGGCCTGGGCCAGCGCTTCCATTTCAAGCGCTTCTTCCAGCTTCACCGGTGCAAGACCGAGCTGCTGCTTTGCAATGGCAAAGGCGAAAGGCGGCATGGCTGCAAGTGTCAGCGCGCGTTCGATCGCGGTTTCCTCCGCCTTGCCCTCGGCGACAAGCTCGTCAGCGAGGCCCATATCGACGGCGTCAGGCGCTTTGACCATCTTCGCATAGAGCAGCAACTGACGCGCCTTTGCCCCACCCGCGCGGCGCGGCAGCGTGTGCAGGATGCCGTAATCCGGAATCAGCCCGACTTTGAAAAACGGAAACCCGATGGTACCGCCCTCGGCGATCACCGCCGTGTCGCCCAACATGGCAAGCCCGGCACCGGCACCAACGGCGAAGCCCTCAATCGCCGTGACGACCGGCTTTTCGGCCTCGGCAATCATACGGACAATCTGATGATTGGCTTTCATCCGGGCGCGGGCACCCTTTGAATCGAGACCTTCCATGCTGGCGATATCGCCACCGGCACAGAAATGCCCGCCTTCGCCGGTCAGCAGGAGGGCATGCACGGCATCGTCACCGAGCAGTTTCGGCAGTTCGGCGATCAGCGTATTGCGCACGTCGTCATTCAGCGCGTTGCGCTTGTCGGGCCGGTTAATCGCGACCCGGCCAATGCCGTCAGCGCGGCGTTCAATATTAACGACTGCCATCTGATTTTCCCTGTTTTGTCGCGATTTCTGTCTCGATTTCTATCACGGGGCAATATTGCTGTTTTGATATCCGGCGGCAAGGCGAACAAGGTGCGCCCGACAGTCGCGGCAGTCGGAACTGCCAAATCCCGGAACCGGCACATCCGCCCCCGCCGCCAGCATGTCCGCGACCAGCGCGCATTCGCGCCCGCCGGGATAGGTTTTTACCTCTATGCAGGGAGCACGGGCCGACAGATGATCGATATGCCAGTGCGCTTTTTTCTGAACCCGCAAATTGCGGGACACCCGCGCACGAATACCGCCGGGCCCGAAGGCGCTGCCTGCATAGACATAAGTGCCTGCCGCCAGAACAGGGTTTTTCAGACTGGAAATCGGCAGGGTGACAGGGTCGTCCAGCCGGAAAGTCAGGGCGTAGGCCCCGGGCTCACCCGGCAGAGCGTCCGCTGTGATCACCCAATCGGCTTCTGGTCCGCCAATGCCTTGCCAAAGGCAGACATCAGATCGTCGATCTCGACACTGGCGAATTCGACTTCATCGCGGCCCATGAAGGCCGTGACAGCGTCGCGGATAGCCGCTTCGGTCGCATCCACCCCGGCAAGCGCTTCTTCAAGCCAGCCAACGGAATCGATCGGACGGGGATGCCAGTCGCCGTTCAGGATAGCGTGCATCACCTTGCCGTCACGGACCACGAGGGTCGCCCACAGCATGCCGCCGACGGCCTTTTCACGGCCACGCCCGACGGTGTCGCCGGCCTGGGTCAAATCGCCGAACCGGACCTTTTCGCTTTTGCCGAACAGCCAGACGTCATTGTCGTATTCAGCGCGGAATTCCTCGGCATATTTGCGCTCGGCATCGATCAGCTCGCCTGGCTCCAATACGGGATTACTGAACGCGTGGGCCACGGCGCTGCGGGCCATGTCTTCGAGGTCGGCGGCCGAGATCTCCCGGCCGGCTTCGCGTTCGAGACAGGTGAAGCGCGACTGCAGGTCCTTGAGCACCTTGTCCTTCACCTTTTCGGGCGGCATCGGCATCGCGGTTCCGGCGATTTCGGTATTCATTTCCTTCACGTTGACGACAAAACGGAACGTCATCACGCCGTTCTCGATTTTGAGCGAAGTCGGCACCAGCTTGCGGCCTTCGACCTGCACGTCGTTCAGCGGACGGTATTCAGCGGGAAAGCCGAACTTTTCGCTCAGCGTCTCAGCAAAGGCGGTCAGAATTTTGGGGAATGCTTCGGCTGTCGTTTCCGGCACGTCGGGGTGCGATGTGGGCACAAAATAGACCATGAAGGCAGAGCCGGTGCCGGTATAGATCGCACCGCCGCCATTTACCCGCCGGCGAAAGTCGATGTTGTTTTCACGGCAGAAGTCGAGGTTAAGCACCTGTTCGGGATCTTCATTGACGCCGACGGTGATCGAATCCTGATCGAACACATTGAGGAAAATCGTCGGCGGCGCTTCACCGTTGACGACCGCCTTTTCAACGGCGGGAGAAACAGACACGGAAAAGTCGGCATAGGAATTCTTGTCAACGAGCAACCGCCACGGGGTATCAGTCATTTTGTACTTTCCACAATTCGTTTTGTACGTGCCTAGGCGCGCTCATCGACCGCAAGCGGCCCTTCTTCAAGACTATCGGCAAAGACAATTTCGTCTGCCGAAATCAGCGTCTGGCTTTTGAACCGCCGGGCGATCTCGGCCGAGACGTCATCGTTACCCGCCCCTTCGACGGCCAGCGCCAGGCGATCGCCGCCGCCATCCTTGGCCGATACCGTCAGACGATAAGTACCGGTCGGCCCTTCAAGGCCAAGCAACACGGCACGGACTTCGGACGGATAAATCTTCACACCCTTTACCTTCACCATATTGTCGGTTCGCCCAAAGACGACACGCGGCAGATTAACCGTCCGGCCATGGACCGGACCGGTCGTCTGGCGGACCGTCAGATCACCGGTCCGGTAGCGCACCAGCGGCTGTGCTTCTTTCTTCAGATGAGACAGCACCAGCTCGCCGCGTTCGCCGTCAGCGACAAGTTCGCCGGTCGCCGGATCGATGACTTCAGCATAAACCAGCTCGTCAAACACATGCACGCCCGTGCCGCCCGGAAACGTGCGCGCAACCGGCAGGAATTCCGACAGCGAAAACGAATCCACGAGGATCGTGTCGGGCATGGCCGCCTTTACGGCGCCATACAGTGTAGGATTGCCGGTAAACGCTTCACCGCCGGCAAAGAACACCTTCGGCGGTGTGAGACCGGCTTCAATCAGTTTCAGTGAAAACGACGGATTACCCGCCAGCACGGTCACATTGTGTTTGGCGCAAACATCGACGGTGCGTTCGGCCTCACCCGGTCCGAGCGGAATACACGCGACCCCGTGGGCTTCCATCTGCGACTGGTAAAACAACCCGGCGACAAACATGTGATAGCCGAATGTGACGGCACAGACATCGCCCGGGCCGATCCCGCAGGCATCCAGCTGGGTGCGCGCGGCGGCGATCATGTTGGCCATATCGCCCGCCGTCTGCATGGCCGGCACAAGGGACGCGCCCATCGGGCTCAGATTCATGCGCACCGGGTTGGTGCCGCCAAAGGCGCCGTAGCCCGGCTTTTCCATCTCGGCGACAAGATCGCCACGGCCCATCAGAGGTGCGTTCGCGGCAAAATCCGCCGCATCGGCAACGCTGGCCGGCAGCCGTCCCTTGTAGAACGGATGTGCCGCCAGTTTATCGAGCTGCGCGTTCAGGGCATCAGTCGGAAACGTCATTAGCGCACTGCGTCCGCTTTGGCGGCGGCGTCGTCATACGTTGTATGAACGTTGATCACCGCCTGGCGCTTGTCGACTTCGACAGACTTGATCCCGCGTTCGAGCGCCGCCTGCAGGTCAGCCGGATCGCTCACTTCCTCGCCATAGCCGTCGGAGGCCTGGACGATCTTGTGATATTCGGGCGCCGGATCGAGATAGGTCAGTGGCGCCTGGTTGGAGCTGGATGCCGCACCGTCGGGATAAAGACCAAGAGTAGCCTTGCGGACCGAACCCCACATCTTGTTATTCATGATCACGGTGAGGACCGGCAGGTCATAGGCCGCCGAGACGAAATGCGCAGGTGTCGGGTTGCCGAACATATAGGCACCATCACCGACAACACAGAACACCCGCTTATCCTTCTGGCCGAGCTTCACGCCATGCGATGCGCCAAGCCCCCAGCCAAGTCCTCCCGACGGGCTTGTACCGAAGAAGCTTCCGGGATCACGCAGCGAGAGGTTGCCAAGCGCGAGTTGGGATTCGGATATCAGGATGTCTTCGTCCTGCTTCACCTGATTGAGGCAATGCGCGACCCAGGCATTGTCCATCGCGGCAGTGCCGGATGCGATCTTTTCAATCCGCGCCTGATTGGCGGCGGCCTGATCGCCCTTGATGCCAGCGATTTTGGACCGGCGTGCATCAATGCGGCCCTGAGCCGCTTTTTCGCGGCTCGCCATCGCTTCTTCGAGCATCGGAATAGATGAGCCCGAGCTGCCCCGGATTCCGAGATCGCAGGGAAATCCGCGAACCGGGTAGTTTTCGAAAAGCGGATCGGCACCGAGATGGATAACCTTGGCGTCGGGGTTCAGCTTGTGCAGCGACGGTATCCACGGCACATCGCAATCGAGCACGAGGATTGCATCCGCATCGGGCAGATAAGGACCTGGTTCGTAGCCCATATGCATCGGATGATCCGTCGAAATATTCACATAACGCGGCCGATAGGTGATCACCGGCAGGGCGTAGCGCTCGGCGAGTGATTCCAGCGCCGGGACGGCGGCGCGGTTCTGGCCCATGCTGGCCGTGATGATGATCGGATTTTCGGCAGCAGCCAGGATCTCGGCGGCTTCGTCGATAGCGTTCGCATCGGCGGAAGCGGCACGCGCCGGCTGGCGGCGGGTCGGCGACTGATACGTGAAATCGCCCGGCTTTTCAGCCAGAACTTCGCGCGGCAGGGACAGATAGACCGGGCCACGGGGTTCGGTCATGGCGATGGTAACGGCGCGGTCGACGATGGTTTCGACCTGCTTCGCATTACGCAGCTCGTAATCCCATTTGACCATTTCGCGCATCACGCCACCCTGGTCGAACATTTCCTGTCCCCAGTGAATATAAAGCGAGCGCGATCCGTCGAAGCCTTCTTCTGTCAGCGGTGTACGGCCGGATGTCATCAGGACGGGCACATTCTCACGCGCGGCGTTCATCACGCCGCAGATCGCGTTCGCGGTGCCGACATTCACATGCACCATCACCGATGCAAGCCGGCCGGTCGCGACGTAATAGCCATGGGCCATCGCGACGCCGAGGTTTTCATGCGGCACCGTGATGGGAGTCGGCGCGCTGCCCTCGCCTGTCAGCGATTTGGACAGGCCTTCGATGATCGATGGAAAATCCGTGCCGGCATTGCCGAACAGGTAGTCGACTCCACGGTCTTTCAGGAGCGTCAGATAGGCTTCTGCGGCACTATCGACCTTGATTGTCTTGGCTGGCATGGCTGTCCCTCATCCCTAATGTTTATGGGTTGTTTGTGGCTTTTCGATAGCACGGACCAGACGGCATTGCCACCGCCCGGCACGGCGAATATCAGGCCGCGAGAATTTCCCTCAATTTCGCATCCGTCTCGTTCCGCGGCACGTCAAAACGGTCCCGGTCGGCATCGCTTAGTACATCTTCGATACAGGGCCCGTAGGTCGGACGCGCCTTCATGGCGGCAAACCAGCGGGTGATATTGGGCCGGTCCGCCCATAACCCTTCCATGCCCAGCATCTCGGCGCGATTGATATAGGGCGTCAGCGCCGCATCGGCGAGCGACCAGGCATCGCCGGCCAGAAATTCCGTGTCGGCAAGATCGGCTTCCATCTGTGTCGCCGCCTTTTCGTACTGTCGGATGGCGTTCGCGACCAGCGGGGCCGCCAAGCCCATTTCAACCGATTGCTGCTGGCGTTCGCGATAGGCGGGATCGGGAATGCGGGCAAAATGCGCGGCAAGATCTTCGGGCGATTTCAGGATAAGCACCTTGCGGTTGGCGGTCGCAAAGGTCACGACGCCGATCGCTGCATGCAGCACATCGTCCACCCGCTTCATCCAGAGCCGGGCCCGCGCCCGCAGCACAGGGTCGGCGGGCATCAACGGCGGCTCGGGGAACGCTTCGTCCAGGTAGCCCAGAATAATCGAGGATTCGATGATGACATTACCGTCATGGACCAGCGTCGGGATGACGCCGTTCGGGTTGAGCTTCAGATATTCCGGCGTGTGCTGATCGCCCCGTTGCAGATTCAGGATTTCGCCTTCCCAGTCGAGACCCTTTTCAGCCAGGACAAGACGCACCTTGATGGCACAGACGGATGTCGTGCCGTGATAGAGCTTGATCAATGTAAATTCCTACTCGGCGGCGGCAACGTCGTTATGACGGATCATGCGGTCCATCACCTCATCCGACGTCATCACATCGCCAAACTGCTGGATAAAGGTCTCCAACGAGGCAAGATGCTCGTCATCGGACGACGCGGCGCAGCAGTCGGACACCATGACCGATTTAAAATCGAGCATCATCGCGTCCCGTGCGGTGGAATCGCAGCACACATTGGTCTTGGTGCCGCCGACCAGAACGGTGTCGATGCCACGGCTTCGCAACACCCGCTCAAGCGTTGACGAGCCATGCGCGAAGGCGCTGTAGCGGTTCTTGATCAACGTGATATCGCCCTCTTCAACAACCAGATCGTCCCAGACCTTCTGGGATTCTGGCGCCAGGCTTTCGACCATGCGCTGGCGGATATCCGGATTGCGCACCACGTGATTAAAGAAAACTTCCCAGTCGCTGATCCCGTCATTGAGTGTGTTGGTATGCAGCACCCAGAAGACCGGCACACCAAGCGAGCGCAACCTGGCGGCCAGGTCGTTGATCGACGGCACGACATCCCGGGCGGTGGGTACTTCGCCGGGGGCGCCGGGCAGACAGAACGTGTTCTGCATATCGATGATCACAAGTGCGGATTTGCGCGGGTCGAGTTCTGTAAACCAGTGAATGTCGCCGCGCCGGGCGACCACGCGGTCGACAATGTGCTGGCTGATAGAGACGTTATGCATCTGTTGGCCCTCATCTGCTTACCGGTGATCCCATCACCCGTGGATACCTAATCGTATCACCGGCATCGCACTGGGAATACCCGTCGCCCTATGGGTATAGTTATCTTTCAGAACTATGTCGTGACGCTGAGAAGGGAACTATCGATGTCCGGAAATCTGAGCGAACTTGTGGGGCGCGGCCGGGTCAGCCGGCGGCTGTATACCGACCCAGCGATTTTCGAAGAGGAGATGAAACGCATCTTCGGCCGTGCCTGGCTCTGGCTTGGGCATGAGAGCCAGATCAAGAACCCGGGCGATTTCTTCACCACGCGCATGGGCCGCGACCGGATCATCGTCGCCCGGCACGACGACGGTGAAATATACGCCTTCCATAACCGCTGCACCCATCGCGGTGCCGAGGTCTGTCCCAAAAAATCGGGCAACGCGGCGCATTTCGAATGCCCCTATCACGCCTGGACATTCCGCACCGACGGCTCGCTCAAATCGGTGCCACTGCGCAAGGGCTACGATTCCGGTTTTGATGCGCGGATCGACGCCCTGGCGCTCGAACCCGTCGCACGGCTGGACAGCTACCAGGGGTTTATCTTCGGAAGCCATGCCGCCGACGGAGACGACCTGCAGACCTATCTCGGCCCGGATGTCCGCGCCGCGTTCGATAATTTCATCGACCGGTCGCCGGACGGCACGGTGGAGATGGCGGGCGGCACCACGGTGCAGCGCTATCGCGGCAACTGGAAGCTTCAGATCGAGAATTCCATCGACCTTCTGCACCCGCTGATCCTGCATAACAGTGCGGTCGATGCCGCGGACCGGGTCGATCACGGCGGGCGCGAGCCGTCCATCGAATGGGACACAGTCAAGGCAAACGGGCTCAGCTTCAGCGAATGGGACGAATTGCATGTCGCCGCCCTGCCCCGTGGCCATTGCTGGATGGGTGGATTCCTGACCAAGTCGATCGACGACGATGCCGAAAAGGCCGTCATGGACGAAAACGGCTGGCGGGCCCTGCAGTCCCAGTACCGCGACACCATGATCGCGGCCCATGGCGAAGAACGGACGGATGAAGTGCTCGCCTTCAACCGTCACAACACCATCGTCTATCCCAATCTGTTGGTGAATTCCCGCCTGGCGCAGATCCGTATTCTGCACCCGTCGGCGGCGGACTGCACCGAGCAGCACGGCTACATCTTCCGCCGCGGCGGCGCACCGGAACGCATGTTCGAAGCATCGGTCCGGATGGTGAACGCCAATAACTCACCATCATCCATCGTGACCAGCGACGACCACGAAGTGTTCGAACGCATTCAGGAAGCACTGGAATTCGGCACGTCCGAATGGCTCGACTGGTCACGCGGGATCGATCAGGAGCGTGAACTGGAAGGCGGCACCGGCGGCGCCGGCACCAATGAAGTGGCAATGCGCAACCAGCACCGCGCCTGGGCGGAATATATGGCGGCCGAATACATAGTGGACGAAGACAGGGCGCCCGCACCCATGGCAGACGCCTGAGATGCCCCCCGGCGCGACGGCATCACTCGAACGCTGGCACACGGTACAGCAGTTTCTGTTTCACGAAGCCCGGTTGCTGGACGAACGCCACTGGGACGACTGGCTGAATCTATACCAGGACGATGCCGAATACTGGATGCCCTATGAATGGGGACAACAGAGCGCGACCGACCATGTGTCGCTGTTCTTTGAAGACAAAACCCTGCTGCGGATGCGGATCGACCGGTTGAAGAACGATCTGTCGCCGCTCGAATGGCCGCCGGCGCGGACCAACCGGCACCTTTCCAATGTGCAGATCACCGACGATACCGGCGACCGGGTAACCGCGACCGCGTATCTCGCCTTCGTCGAATACCGGCGTGAGGAGCAGCGCTGGTATTCAGGCCGCGTCACCTGGGCGCTCGACGCGGCCGGGGACGGAAACGGGGACGGCTTTCGGATCGCGGCCAAGCGGGTCGATCTGCTGAACTGCGATCAGGAAAGCGGGCATCTGCGGTTTGCGGCACCGATGTAGGGTCGTTGATCGCCAGCGTGAATGATCGCACCACCCAAGGGAGCAATACTGAATGTCACCCCAGCCTTGTGCCGGGGTCCAGTCTTCAAAGGCACCACACCTGGGTCCCGGCACAAGGCCGGGATGACACATTGATCGTCCTGTCCAATATCTGTTGAGCCGTGAAACGTGCTAAAGGGTCACCGCAATCATGGCAGTTCGTTTTTCCTTTTATTACGCAGCGATCTTTCTGGCGGTCGGCATTCATCTGCCGTTCTGGCCGGCATGGCTGAAATATCGCGGGCTCGACGCGACGGAGATCAGTTTGATCCTGTCGGTTGCCGTGTGGATACGCGCCTTCGCCAGCCCGCTGATCGCCCATTTCGCTGACCGCTCAGGCGCCCATAAGAAAATCATCATGATCTCGGCGGGCGGCGGCGTGATTACCTATGCGCTGTTCGGCATCGCCGACGGGTTCTGGGCACTGTTCGTGGTCAACGTGCTGGCGAGCGCGATGTTCATGGCGCTGATACCGCTCGGCGAAAATCTCGCATCCCGCGCCTCGGTCGAACACGGCTTCGATTACGGACGCGTGCGACTGTGGGGATCGATCACATTTATCCTTGCCGCCTATGCGGGCGGCTGGGTGGTCGAACGGTCCGGCGATGAAGCGATCCTGTGGATGATTGTCGCGGCGATGGTCGCGGCCTTTGTCGCCGGATTCGGCCTGCCCGACCGGCCGGCGCGCGACCGGCCAGTGGTGCGGTTTCCCGCCTTCGTGTTGTTGCGGCAAAAACCGTTCCTGGTGTTTATCGCCGCGGTCAGCCTGCTGCAGTCGAGCCACGCGGTGCTCTATGTGTTCGGGACGATCCACTGGCGAGAAGCGGGACTGCCGGACGATGTGATCGGCGCGCTGTGGGCCGAGGGCGTGATCGCCGAGATTATCCTGTTTGCCTTCTCGGGCGCGGTCCTCGCCCGGATCAGCCCGATACGGCTGATGTATATCGCTGCCATCGGCGGCATTATCCGCTGGGTGATCCTGGCAAACACGACCGACATCGGGATGCTGTTTGCGACCCAGTGGCTCCACGGGCTGACATTCGGTGCGGCCCATCTGGCGGCGATGCATCACATGCTGCAAACGATACCGGAACACATGTCGGCATCGGCGCAGAGCCTGTATTCGGGCTTTGCCATCGGTCTGGTGATGGGCCTGACAATGCTGGTCGCGGGCGGTTTATATGAAAATCTGGCAGGCGGCGCGTTCTACGCGATGATCGGACTGTCCGCCGCCGGGGGGGCCGCCGCTATCTGGCTGGCCCGACTAAAGCAGCCCGTTTAGGCTGCCCAACTAAAGCAAGCTCGACTAACCAAAAGCCGTTTAGTGAAGCTGCTCTTCGTGGTCCATCGACGTGCGGATCAGCAGGAAGACAAACAGCACGGCGAAGACGAATATCGCCAGACCGCCATAATAGCCGAGGCCGACGCCGGCCCGTGCCGCGACGAACAGGCCGCCGAGGCCCATCACGATGGTGGCAAAGCCGAGAATCCAGTTCGAAAAATTGTTCATAGCCTGTTCCGCCGTCAATCTATTGGTCTGCCAAATCGTCTGCCGGGATAAATAAACGCTCCCGGGGTTCTTCGCAACGCGCTATTCCGCCGCATTCGCAGGCGGGCCTGGTTCGGCGGCGCCGGTCTGCGCCGTCCGCCCGAAGCGCACGCGCTCTCGTTTCTCTTCTACCGGCAGGCGCAGCACGAATGTCGTGCCGTCCTCGCCGCTTCGCGCCAGTTCCGCATCGCCGCCGTGACCACGCATCAAATCGCGGGCAATGGCGAGTCCGAGGCCGGTACCGCCAACACGGGTAGAGCCCTGAAATGGCTCAAACAGGTGATCACGCACCTTGGCCGGCAGGCCGGGGCCGTTATCGGCGACCTCGATCGATGTCATCTCTGCATCGGCCTGGGCCGTCACCGCAACCTTGGTCGCACCTGCCTGAAAGGCATTAAGCACCAAATTGGATAACACCCGGTAAAGCTGGTCCCGGTCGGCAAATATATGCAATTCGCGGGCGACCGAGTTCTCGATCATGCCGCTCTGGCGTTCGCGGGCCGAAATCTCGGTTGCAATGTCGCTGACCAGCCCGGCGAGATCGAAATGCGTGAGTTCGGGCGCCGGTGTGCCCTCGTTGGAAAATGTCAGCGTCCGGCTGCACAACGCCACCGCGCGGTCGATTGCGCCGAGCAGCGTCGGCGCTATGCGCTTTACGTTCGGGTCGGCACTATCCGATACATGATCGGAGACCAGCTGCGCGGTTGCCAGAATATTGCGCAGGTCGTGATTGATCTTGGTGACCGCGGTGCCGAGTGCCGCCAGGCGGGCGCGCTGTTTGAGCGCATCGCGCAGACGCCGCTGCATCTGGGCCAGTTCGCGCTGGGCCCGGCCGATCTCGTCGCGCCGGCGGCTGGGACGGATCAGACGGCGGGCGTCTTCGGGATTGCGGCGGAATTTTTCCATGCTGTCGGTGATGCCCAGCATCGGGCGCACGAACAGCCATTGCAGGCTGAGGAACACCAGTGTCGCGGTCATCAGCGAAATCATGACGGAGAGGAGAAGGATCCTGCTGGAATAATCCAGCATCATTTCGCGCAGGACCCATTCGTTAATCACTGTTTCGACCAGGACATCCGGATTTGTCGGCGACGGCCCGACGATGCGGATCATCCGGCGGTCGGTATTCCACATCACCGACAGCGCCTCGCCGATCAACGCGAAGAACTCCTTGTCCCGCGTATCGTAACCCGCATGAACCTTGGGCGGCATGTTGCGGCTCAGCATTAAGGCCTTGGATTCGGGGCGGCGCAGAACAATCCCGTAGGACTTCGCGCTTTTGAGCAGTTCTTCGAGCAACGCGGTGCTGACGCGGTTATCGGTCGGCGCTTCGAGTGCGAGGCTCGCCAGATGGGCGGCGGCGATCCGCTCTTCCATATAGGTGATGCGGTAGCGGCCGATAGACGGCGCATAGATAAAAACCTCGCTCAGCATCACGAAGAACATCGTGAGCAGCAGCAGCCGCGCGGACATCCCGGTCAGAAGCATCGGCAGGCGTTTGGGTTTCTCATCCATGGAGGGGACTATAGCGAAGCTCCCCGGCAGGCTCTACGCCCTTGATATAAAAGAAAACGCCCTCCCCGAGGGGGAGGGCGTTCGATAGCTTCGTAAAAGCGTGAAGAAACGCTCTTACATTTTCTTTTTTGCACCGCAGGGATTGCAGGGATTCTTCGCCTTGCAAGGATTACAGGGGTTCTTCGCGGCGCAGGGATTTTTCGCCTTGCACGGATTGCAGGGGTTCTTCGCTGCACACGGGTTCTTCGCTTTGCACGGACCGCAGGCGGCGATCTGGACCAGCGTGTCACTGGAAATGCCAGCCGCGGCGGCAGGCATTGCGACGGTGCCGGCGGCGAGAGCAACAACGCTGAGGGTCGTGATGGTTTTCTTGATCATAGATTATCTCCCAATGACGATACGTAAATCTGGGACTGCGGAGGAATTCCGCTGTCCCAGTGATTAGATGGGGATTCCTCCCGCCAAACAATGCACACTATGCTCACCGGTTCTCAACTAGTTGTGAGCATGAGGTTTTATCCACCGAAGACAGCGCAGAATCTCAACCCAGCTTCAGCAGGAATCGGACAATTTTCTTCGTCTTCTCGCTGAACAGCTTCGGCGTGTAATAGCTGCCCGCGGCCCGCTTGTTCACTTCGCCAAGCGTCGGATAGGGAATAATCAGCCCCGCGACAGCGCCGATTTTCATTTTCTTCTGGATCGGCAGAAGCCAGCTTTGCAGCAATTCACCGGCATGGGGGCCGACAATCGACGCGCCGACGACAACCCCCTTGGCCGTGGTGATAACCTTGGCCATGCCGTCGGTTTCCCGTTCTGCCTGGGCACGGTCGTTCTCGGCGAAGGGATGCCGCAAGACGCGGATATCTCCATGTTTTTCCTTGGCCTGGGCCTCGGTCATACCGACATGGGCCAGTTCCGGGTCGGTATAGGTAACCCAGGGCAGCGCCGAATAATCAACCTTCGCCGGCAGCCGGAACAGCACGTTCCGGATCACAATACCCGCGTGATACCCGGCTACATGGGTAAACTGGAACCCGCCGGCCACATCGCCGATGGCGAAGACTTTCTTGTTGGTCGTACGCAGCCGAGCATCCACTGTGATGCCGCGCTTGTCATATTCGATACCGGCTGCTTCAAGATCGAGCCCGTCGAGATTGGGCACGCGTCCGGCAGATACCAGCAGGTCCGATCCTTCGATACGTTCTTCCTTGCCCCCACCTTCGGTGTCGGGGTCTTCAATAATCACGGCAACACCATTATTGGCGCGCTCGACCTTTACGATCTTGATGCCTTCGCGCATCACGATGCCCTCGGCCTTCATCCGGTTTTTGACGACCTCGGTCAGTTCGGGGTCGTCTTTTCCCAGCACAGAGAACATCTCGAGGATCGTCACCTTGCAGCCAAGCCGCCGATGCGCCTGGGCAAGCTCACTGCCGATGGGCCCACCACCGATCACGATCAGGTGGTCGGGCGCCGCCTTTTTATCGAAGACCGTCTCGTTGGTCAGGAACGGTACGTCTTCCAGGCCCGGGATCGGCGGCACGCCGGCACGAGAGCCGGTCGATATCACGACGCGCTTCGCAGTAATGACGGTGTCACCCGCCTGCACCCTGTTTCGGCCAATGAACCTGCCGCGCTCCTGAATGACGCGAACGCCCATGCCTTCAAACCGTTCGACGGAATCGTGCGGGGCGATGGCGCCGATGACGCCGTGGACATGGTCATGAACCTTTTCGAAATCGACCTTGGGTTCCCCGCTGTCGATCCCGAACCGGCCGGCGCTGCGCACCGCGTGGGCCGCATGGGCCGCCGCAATCATCGCCTTGGACGGGACACAGCCATAGTTCAGGCAGTCACCGCCCATCTTGCCGCTTTCGAGCAGGACCACGTCGGCCCCCATCTGGGAAGCACCGGCAGCAACGGACAAACCTCCGGAGCCGCCGCCGATGACGCAAATGTCGGCGGTAATTTCGTTCGTCATGTCAGATACCTTATTTTGGGCAGTATGGTTCAGGCAGGCTGGGTGGTTCAGGCCGACGGAGCGGCTTTCCGCGCTTTGATCTTCTTATAGACGATCGGAATGCACGCGAGGACCGCAAGCCCGACAATCGGCGCCAGGAAACGCGGCGCGAAAATTATGCCGAGATTGAGATCGCCCCCGGCATCGAGCACCGCACCTGCACCGTCACCGACCAGCGCATAGACAAAAGCGCCCGGGATAATTCCAAGAAGTGTGCCGATCGTATAGGTCCGCAGGCTGACGCCGAGGAATGCCGGCACGAGATTCACAAGCCAGAACGGAAACAGCGGGACAAGACGCAGGATAAGCAGGTAGCTCAGCTCGTTTTCGCGAAACCCGGCCTCCATGCGTTTAATCGCGGGGCCGGCCTTGGCGCGCAGAATATCCCCGACGGCGTACTTGGCGGCCAGAAAAACACCGACCGCGCCGATGGTCGCGCCGATCACCACATAGACGGTGCCGAGATACGGCCCGAACATAAACCCGCCGGCAATGGTGATAAACACGGCACCGGGAATGGAAAACGCCACCGCAACGGCGTAGATCCCGGCGAAGACCAGCGCCGACAGGGTGCCGTAATTGGTGACCCAGGACTGGAGTACCTCGCGGTTCTCTTTCAGCGCATCAAGCGAGATGTACTGATTTAGATCGAATGCGAAAAACGCAGCCAGACCGGCCGTCAGAAGGCCCAGCGGGATAATCCGTCCAAGCGAAAACACCGATTTCTTCTTCGGCGCGGCTTCGACATTCTCTGTTGCGTCATCCATGGGAGGGCCTTTCGGGGTTATATTCTTATTTATGCCACCGGAAGGGGCCGGCGTCGCCGTGGAAGGGGAATTGACGATATCCGTGGTGGTCGCGGTTGGAGACACCATAACAAATCCTCCCTTTTTTGTTGCCTGTCGGGCGCATTATCAACGGCATATCGCCGCTTCCGGTCTCCGATATCTGGATTTCGGCTGCGCCCAAGGCTAATCAACACCCTGTAAACAAAGCGTGAGGGGCCCGAAAAACCCTGTGATGGAGCCATCTTTGGCCCAAATCGCATCAATATGGCAATCACGTCGCTGTTTCGTTGACTTGGCCGAACCAAAACCTTATACACCGGGCCTGTTTTTCGACCAGATCGTAGCCGGAGTCAGCCTTGAAACGTACATTCCAACCCAGCGTCATCGTACGCAAACGTCGGCACGGCTTTCGCGCGCGCAAGCAAACCGTAGGCGGTCGCCGGGTGTTATCCCGTCGCCGTGCAAGGGGCCGCAAGCGTCTTTCCGCTTAATCCGATGGGCGCACATCTTGAGCGCCTAAAAACCCGCCGTCAGTTTCTAAGAGTGGCAGCGGGCAAACGGAAATGGGCCGCACCGGGCATCGTGCTGCAGGTTGCGCCCCAGCCACCCGAAGACCGGGCGGCATCGGAAGGGCCTCGCTATGGCCTCACGGTAAGTAAGCGTGTCGGGAATGCCGTGATACGAAACCGTGCCCGCAGGCGTCTGCGGGCGGCGGCGGAGGAAGTTCTTTCGAACTGTGCCCTGACAGCGCACGACTATGTCCTGATCGGGCGGCAGGGAACGCCAACGCGGAACTTCCGCGCTCTGAAAAACGACCTGGAAACGGGGCTGCGCAAGCTCGGAGCGTTCCGGCAGGCCGCTGAGGAAAACGGAACGGCATGAACGCTCTAAAAACACTCATCGTCAGGATATCAAGCATGCTGCTTATCGGCATCGCACGGGGGTATCAGCTTCTGATATCTCCTGTATTGCCGCAGACCTGCCGGTTTCATCCAACATGTTCGGGATACGCTATCGATGCAATCCGACTGCACGGCCCCGGCCGCGGCGGATTACTGGCGTTACGGCGTATTGCCCGCTGCCACCCATGGGGCGGTCAGGGATTTGATCCCGTGCCCGACGGAGACGGACGCTAATTATGGACCAACGTAATCTCATCCTCGCCATCGTTCTGTCGGTGTCCATCCTGCTGGGTTTCCAGGTCTTCATCGAAGGCCCCCGCGTGGAAGAACAACGCGTGCTTCAGGAAGCTCAGAAGGCCAAGGAAGCGGCGCAGGCGATCAACCCCGCAATACCGGGTCAGACTGTCGCCCCCATTCCTGGGCAAAGCATCGGTGGCGTGCCGGGGCAATCCATCGTACCGACGCCGGGCGCAGTGCCGCCGGGTGCAGGCGCACCAGTCGCCGGCCAGCCCGTCGCGCCGCGCAGCATTTCGCGCGCCGCCGTTGTCGCCGCCGACCCGCGGGTCAAAATCGCCACCAACAGGGTCATCGGCTCGATCCGGCTGAAGGGCGGGCTGATCGACGATCTCACCCTGCTCAACTATCGCCAGACGCTGGAGAAAGACAGCGAGAACATCGTGATGCTGTCGCCGCTTGGCACCGAAAACCCCTATTACGCCCAGTTTGGCTGGACCACGACGACGACCGGCATCACCCTGCCGAATGCCGAAACCGTCTGGACCTCCGACCGGTCCACGCTGTCCGTCGGCCAGGCCGTGACCCTGCGCTGGACCAATCCCGAGGGCATTGAATTCTCACAGGTCATTTCGATCGACGAGAATTTCATGTTTGCTGTCGATCAGCGCATTACCAATAACGGTACCCAGACCGCGGTTATCCACCCGTTCGGCCTGATTTCGCTCTCCGGCATGCCGGAAACCGCCGGTTTCTGGATTTTGCATGAAGGCATGATCGGCGTTTTCGACGAAACGCTGACCGAGGTCGATTACGACGACCTGCCGGACGAACCAAACGGCATCCAGGCCGTTGACGGGGCGGCCAAATGGCTCGGCATCACCGCCAAGTATTTTGCAACTTCCCTCGTCCCCGATCAGAAGGTCACCAATAACGGCCGGTTCGTTCACACGGCACCGGGCGGCAAGGACAAATTCCAGGCAGATTACCTGGCAGCCTCACAGACAGTAGCGCCCGGTCAGTCCGTTGCCTTCTCGACCCGCCTGTTTGCCGGCGCCAAAGAAGTCAGGCTACTGGATTCATATGAAGAAAAACTCGGCATTCCGCGGTTTGACCGCATGGTCGATTTCGGCTGGTTCTATTTCCTGACCAAACCGATCTTCTACGCCATCGATTATTTCTATCAGCTGCTCGGCAATTTCGGCCTCGCGATCCTGTTGCTGACGGTCCTGATCAAGCTCGCGTTCTTCCCGCTCGCGAACAAGTCCTACAAATCCATGAGCCGGCTGAAGAAACTGCAGCCCAAAATGGTCGAGATCCGCGAAAAACATAAAGACGACAAACAGCGCCAGAACACGGCGATGATGGAGCTGTACAAGAAGGAAGGCGCCAACCCGATGTCGGGTTGCTTCCCCATCCTGATCCAGATCCCGGTCTTCTTCGCGCTCTACAAGGTGTTGTTCGTCACGATTGAGATGCGCCATGCGCCGTTCTTCGGCTGGATTCAGGATCTATCGGCGCCCGATCCGTTCGGGTTGCTGATCGGTTTCGGTCTGTTCAACTGGGACGTCCCGCAGAGCCTGCAGATCGTCAATGTCGGCATCTGGCCCATCATCATGGGTATCACGATGTTCCTGCAGCAACGGCTCAACCCGCAGCCGGCGGATCCGATGCAGCAGAAAATCTTCATGCTGCTGCCCATCGTGTTCACGTTCCTGCTCGGCAGTTTCCCGGCCGGACTGGTCATTTACTGGGCCTGGAACAACACGCTGTCGATTGCCCAGCAATGGGTGATCATGCGCAGAATGGGTGTCTCAGCCTCGGGCAAGACGATCAACGAAGAGCCGCCCAAGGCACCGCCACGCGGAAACAAGAAGAAAAAGGGCGACTCCGACGACGCCGCGGATAGCGAAGAGCCGGAGAAAAAACCCGGCCCGACCCCGCCATCCGCGAAGGGCAAAACCCGCCGTCAGCGCAAGAAGCGCTGAGCGGTGAGAGACTCCCTGTCATGACCGATGCGCCCGATACAGAGCATGAGCATGACGCCGCCTCGCTGGAACGCGGTCGCTGGCTGTTCGCACAGGAAGCCGTCTTTATCTCCGGCGCCGCGGATTACGATGGCGTGCCGGTGACCCGGATTCCCGAGATCGCTTTCGTCGGGCGCTCCAATGTCGGCAAATCGAGCCTGATCAACGCCCTGACCGGCCGCCGGACTCTCGCCCGGACATCAAACACGCCCGGGCGCACACAACAGATTAATTTCTTCCAGATTCTCGATGCGCTGATGCTCGCCGATTTGCCCGGTTACGGATATGCAAAGGCATCGAAGACCGAGATTGAGCGCTGGACCACGATGATATTCGACTATCTGCGGGGCCGCGCACCCCTGCGCCGCGTCTGCCTGCTGATCGACGCACGGCACGGGCTCAAAGACAGCGATATCGGCGTGATGAAGGACCTGGACACCGCTGCGGTGTCCTATCAGATCGTGCTCACCAAGTGTGACAAGGTCAAAGCGGAAGCAATGGACCGCCTGATGGCCGACACAAAGGCCAAGATTGCGCAACACGTCGCCGCCCATCCCGTCATCGTCCAGACCAGTTCGGTCAAGGGCGGTGGCATCGAATTCCTGCGCGCAGAACTGGCAATGATCGCCGATATCCGCTAAACGCGGACGGCAATTTCATCCTATCCTCTGGCCCGAGAGCACAAGATGGCAGTCTCCAAGAAGAACGAGCCCAAAAACATTTCCGAGATCAAATCGTTGATTCGTACTGCCGAAACCCTGACCGAGGCCCTGCCCTATCTTCAGGAATTCGGCGGCAAGACCTTCGTCATCAAGTATGGCGGACACGCGATGGGCGACGCCCGGCTCGCCGAACAGTTTGCGAGCGACATCGTTCTGCTGAAACAGGTCGGTATCAACCCGGTCATCGTCCATGGCGGCGGCCCGCAGATCGGCCGGATGCTGAAGCAGCTCAAGATCGAAAGTGAATTTATCGACGGGCTTCGGGTCACCGACAAACGGACCGTCGAAATCGTCGAGATGGTGCTGGCAGGATCGATCAACAAAGAGGTCGTCACCGCGATCAACGATGCCGGGGGCACCGCCGTCGGTATATCAGGCAAGGACGGAAACCTGATCCGGGCGGAGAAGCTAAAACATCGCCAGAAGACCGATTCCAACATCGAGAAAGTCGTCGATCTAGGTTTTGTCGGCGTCCCCGTTGCCATCAACACGAAGGTTCTCGATACGCTGGCCGGATCGCACATGATCCCGGTCATTGCCCCGCTCGGGATCGGCGAGGGCGGCACCACCTACAACATCAATGCCGATACCGCCGCCGGTGCCATTGCCGGCGCGATCGGGGCGACCCGCCTTTTGATGCTGACCGACGTGACCGGCGTGCTGAACAAGAAAGGCGAGCTGATCACCGATATCACGGCACGCCAGGCAAAAGCGCTGATTAAAAACGGCACCATTACGGGCGGTATGATCCCCAAGATCGAGACCTGTCTGGACGCCGTCAAAGAGGGTGTCGAGGCATCGGTCATCATGGATGGCCGCGTACCGCATGCGTTGCTGCTTGAAATATTCACCGAGCACGGCGCCGGCACCATGATCCGCGCCAAAAAATAACAACCGGACGTCTCTGACCTAGCCGCCGAAGAATTCCACCTGCCAGGCCAGGTCCTTTTCAGACATCGCGTAATTCCCGCCCCGCGGCTTGATCGCCTCCGACGGAGATACTTTTGCAAGCCGGAGCTGCAGCTGGTGCGCAAGCTCCGCGGACAATCCCGCCTTCCAGGACAGTGCCGCAACGCCCTTGGCGCTGGCGAGCGAGAAAGCCTTGCGCACGGCGGGGCCGGCTGTCTCACCCAGGACCGCTATCGCCTCGATCACAAACTGCCGGTCACCCCGCAGCATCGCTGCCTTCACGTCGCTTTCGGTCAGTCTTTGTTCGGCATATAGCCTGCGGACTTTCTCCGACGCGGGCTCGTCATCGTCGCTATCGACACCAGCATCACCCAGTCGGCGCCGAACGCCTTCACCGATCGCGTCGGTGACACTGGTATCCAGATCTTTGCGGGCAGCAAGTGTCTCGAGAAGAGCTTCCGTCACGAAGCGTGACAGGGCGGAGCCTGCCCGCGCCGACAGGGAAGGCCGGGCCACCAAGGGTGCGTGCCAGGCGTCCTGATCGGCTGCACTGTCGACGATCCTGTCCAGTGTCTCTTCGCGAATCTGTGCGCTTTTGTTCGAAAGAAGCGTGGTGATGACATCCGTATCGTCGGTGGCAACGATTGCATCGGTCACATCGGCGCCGAGCGCATGACGACCGGAGATAGCGTGAAGCGCCGCGCGGACCGGGCCGCTTTCGATGATCTCGACCAGAAACTCATCCGACAAAAGGGGCGAATTCCCCAGAACGGGCACGCAGACAGCTTCATCCGGATCGCGCGCCAGCTGCTCGATCACGGAAGCGGGCACACCTTTGGCGTCTTTCAGGGAGTCTGAAAGTACTCTGCGAATTTTGACGGCTTCGTCACGCGCCAGGTTTTCGAGAATACCGGTGACGATATCGCCCGCGCGATCGCGTTCGGCGGCGGACAGTTCGGGCGCAAGCGCTGCGATCTTGTAGGCAACCCGTTCCCTCACGGCATCGTCAGCATCTTTCGACAGGACTTCGTCCGCCTGAACCGGCGTGGACGGATTGGCCGCGATCTCGGCGCGGACTCCGGCATCGGAATCCTCGGCCAGAAAATACAGGATTTCGGGTTGAACGTTTGCGCGCTTCGCCAGTTTCCGGCGCGCGCCGGTATTCGGATCTGCGGCCCGCGATTTCGCCTGATCGTATTCCATCATCGCGCCGCCCTGCCGGCGGCCAAGCGACATCAGTCCCGATAGTAAGCTGCTCATCCCGTTTCCTGCAGATCGTTTTCCGGCACCTCTTTGGGCGCGGTTGTTTCCGTTTCGCCCGTTTGTTCCGGCTGTGCTTCGGCGGCAATGACGTAGCCGGATTTCCCGCCATGCTTGATGTCATACATCGCTGCGTCCGCACGCGCCGTAAGGTCGGCGACGGTTTCATTCGCGCCCTCGGCGTCAAACACCGCAACACCGACGGAAATCCCAAGCGGCTTGTCCGGTGCGCCGGAATAGATACGCAGTCCTCTGGAGGCTGCGATCAGCCCGGCCGCCCGTTTCTTTGCGACACCCTGGTCTGTGCGGTCCATCCACATGGCGAACTCGTCGCCGCCAAGCCGGGCAACCAGGTCGCCCGGACGGGTCTGCGTCACCAGAAGATCGGCAAGAGCGATCAACGCCTCATCACCGCGCTGGTGGCCATGGACGTCGTTGACGGCCTTGAAGTTGTCGAGATCGACATAAAACAGCGACCCGTCAGACCCGCCGGCACCGGCGCGCGCCGTGCGGTCGGCAAGTTCCGCCAGAAACGCCCGGCGGTTAAGCAGGCCGGTCATTTCATCGGTCCGGGCCATCGCCTCAAGCTTGTGGTGGCTGTCGACCTGAGCGATCAGAATGGCAAACTGGTTCGCAAGTTCGTCACAGAACCGGCGCTCATCATCGCTGAAAGCATTGTCTTCCAGCTTGCGCGAGACGAGCAGCACAGCAATCACCGAATCCTGAAAAACGACGGGCGCACAAAGATGAAAACACTCGCTGTCGGCCGCCGTGACCAGCGACCGGCTTTCGGCCATCCGGTTGAAAACCGTCTTGAGGACCGGCGCATCTTTATCACCGGTGTCTTGCGCGCTGACGAGAAGCTGGAACGTGCCATCTTCATCGGGGCGGCGAATATCGGCGTAATCTGCCGCAAGCGTGTCACGGGTTTCAGCCAATGCGGATGCGAGAACGTTATCGGGATCAAATTCGCAACTCGCCGCACGCACGATACGGGCCATGGCCGCGTCCCGGTACTGCAGGGCGGCAAAGGCCGCGTTCTGGCGGCGTTCTTCGGTCACATCCCGACACACGCCCCGGGCGCCCGCATAAACACCGGCATCGTCCACGATCGGAATGGCCGACGTGCTCAGACAGGCATCTCTGCCGTTGGACGCACGCAGCCAGATATCGACATCGCGCACAGCCGCGCGCGCTTCGAACGGCGTTTCAGCGGGTTGGCCACCGCCCTCCGCCAGGAAGCGCTTTGCCGGTGCGCCGATCAATTCTTCCGGGCGGTATCCCAGTGTCAGTCCCGGTGAGACAAAAACAAACCCGCCGGCAGCATCTGTTTCCCACGCGAAGTCGCCGGACACCTCAACGATTTCCTTGAAACGCCGCCGAGATTCGACCAGCGCATCGATAAGCGCCCGATCGGGGCGTTCACCGGTCCGTTCACCACCTCGTTCACCCTGGGGGATTGTTTTGGCTTTGGCAGGTGGTCCGGAAAGTTCTGCCACTGGAGCAACCGGCGCCGTCGAGGCGCTGGCGCTTGGGCGGGTTTTGATCAATCCAAACAGCATCCGATCAGCCGTTCGCCGCGTTTTTGCGGCTCCAACCGCCACTGAGGACCTTCTTGCGCGCCACCCGTTTCGGCGCAAAGCTGAATATATCGGGGGACGGCTTTCCGTAAAGATAGCCCTGCGCATAGGGGATGCCGCAGTCCGTCAGAAACTCTACGGTGGCTTCCTCTTCGACCATTTCGGCAATCGTGTCGATGTCGAGTTCACGGCACAGACCGGCAATTGCTTTTATGAACGCACGGAGTTTCCGGTCGTTATGCGCTTCCTGAATGTAGGCGCCATCGATCTTGACGACATCGATGTCGAGCGCATGCAGATATTTGAGCGCCGCCGACCCTGCGCCAAAATCATCAAGGCAGACCTGATGTCCTGCCGAGCGAAGGCTCTGGATGATGTCGTTTACACGGCGCAGATCATGAATTTTGGCGGATTCAGTGATTTCGATCGCAATCTGGCTCCGTAGATTGTCATGTTTCGCAAGCAGCTTCAGCAGGGCTTCCACGAAGGACGGGTTTTCAATGGACCGACCCGACAGGTTCACCGCGAGGTTGAGAACCTGACCCTTTTTCCGCCAACCGCGCAGCAACCCGATAACCTTGCGGAACATGGCGAAATCGAAATCGCAGATCAGGCCCATATTTTCGGCGAACGTGATCAGCTCATAAGGCGACCTGTCGAGCCCACCGGCAAAACGGGCAAGAACTTCGTAGTGATGGATTTCTTTTGACGGCAGGCCGACGATGGGCTGGAACACGGCATCGAAACTGTCGGCGGACACCATTTCGCGAAATTCGACCATCTTTGCCGACGTGTCGGCAAGAAGACTGTCAAGATTTTCGCTCAGGCTTTTGATTGCGGGTTCGCTGCTTGGGTCCGCGCAATAATGATTGATCGTATAGAGAAACGCCTTCACGGCATCCTGCGGATCTGCGCCTTTAAAATCCGCTGGTGCGGTACTGCTGTTGACGCGAATCCCGATTCCTTTGGGATCAGCCGCCTTGAGGTGTGTTTGCAGACGTTCGCGCAGCGCCGCGACATCGAATGCCCCGTCATGCAAGACGCCGTAGTTCTCGTCGTCGAACTTGGCGGCAACATCCTTATTCCCGGCGCCATCGTCGAAACAGTGGCCCAGGGTGCGCATAAGGTCCTGGTCGGCTTCCTCGTCAAGACGGGTCCGGAGCTCGCCCATGTCTTCGAGACGCAGCATCGTGACCTTCAGCTCCTCGCCGTCAGCCTCCGCGTCCTTGATGCGCTGGGTCGCAAATTCGGCAAACGCATCCTTATTGAGAAGTCCGGTCTCCGTATCGCGTCGCGGATCGGAACTACCCGCAAACGACTCTTCTTTGCTGGTTAGCCGCAGCGCAAAGAAAAACGATCCGGGCAAGTCAGGCAGGTGGTAACCGGTCAGCATCAGCCGCGGCGTCGGACCGTTCGGACCGGACAACCGCACCATCATGGGCTCAAGTCGGTTCGCCGAGCCCAGACCTTCGAGCCGCCGGCCCACATAATCCCGCTCGACCGAATCGATCAAGTCGACAAACGCCTTGCCAATCACGTCATGGGGTTCGAAGTCAGTTAGCGCCTTGGTTGCACCGGCAGCATAGGTAATCGTCTGGTCCTGATTGACCTCAAACAGCATATCCGCCGCACAAAAAGCGAGCGCGACGAAGCGGTCACGCTCTTTCTTGAGCGTATCGACATATTCAGGTTGTGCCTGCGGTTGCACCATTCGTTCAACTTTGCCCTTTGATCACCGAGGAACCGTTCGCCATCGTAACAACCGGGCCTTAACGATTCCTTGCGTCTCTGAAGATCACGCGCCACATTCCGGTCATGCAAGAAAATGGCCCCACAACCGCAAAAAACATCGATTCCAGCGGTATCGACACCTGGATTTTCGATCTCGACAACACGCTTTACCGCACCAGTCCGGAAATGCTGGCCCAGATCGACCATTTGATGGGGTCTTTCATCAGCGACTTCCTGAATGTCGACCGCGTTGAAGCCCGGCGCATCCAGAAAGGATATTTCCGCACCCACGGACTGACCCTTCGCGGCCTGATGCTCGAACACGGACTCGACCCACAGGACTATATCGACCACCTGTCACAGCTTGATCTGTCGGATGTTGCGCCGAATCCGGAGCTCGCCGACACACTGAACCGGCTGGAAGGCCGCAAGATCATCTATACCAACGCGTTTACAGAACATACGCGCGAGGTGATGGAGCGCATCGGTATCACCACCCATTTCGATGCCGTCTACGATATCGGCGATGCGGATTACGTCCCGAAACCGGCCATCGATTCCTATCGCCGCCTGTGTGACCTGCACGATGTCGATCCGACGCGGGCAGCAATGGTCGAGGATATTTCGCGAAATCTCGAACCGGCCGCCGAACTGGGGATGACAACCGTCTGGGTCCGGACCGATACAAGCTGGGCAAAAGACGTGACTGAAACGGGTCATATCGACCATATCACCGACGATCTGACCGCCTGGCTGCAAAATCTCGGAAATAGCACCTGACGCGTTTCCTCCGGCGACGATAATGATCTATATTCCCGCCGAATTTTAAGAGACAAGGCGTAGATAACATGACCGACACAGCACTCGAACAATCCATTGATCAGGCGTGGGAAGACCGCGATTCGATTACGCCGCAATCCACAGGCGCCGCACGCGACGCGATCGAAACCGCTCTCGAAGGGCTCGATTCCGGTACACTGCGGGTTGCCGAAAAAGGTGCCGACGGCTGGACCGTCAACCAGTGGCTCAAAAAGGCCGTGCTGCTGTCGTTCCGTATATACGACATGGCGCCGCTGCCGGGCGGCCCCACTTTCCCCGGCCTGGGCGAAAGTGCCTGGTTCGACAAGGTGCCGTCGAAATTCGCCGGCTGGGATGAAGAAAAATTCCGCGCTGCCGGATTCCGCACCGTACCGAACTGCACCGTGCGCCGGTCCGCCTTCCTGGCACCCAACGTCATTCTGATGCCGAGCTTCGTAAACCTCGGTGCCTATGTCGATTCCGGCACGATGGTCGATACCTGGGCGACGATCGGTTCCTGCGCGCAAATCGGCAAGAACTGCCATATATCGGGCGGCGTCGGCATTGGCGGCGTTCTGGAGCCGTTGCAGGCGGATCCGGTCATCATCGAGGATAACTGCTTCATCGGTGCCCGGTCGGAAGTGGCCGAAGGGGTGATCGTCGAAGAAGGCGCCGTTCTGTCCATGGGCGTGTTCCTCGGGCAGTCGACCAAGATCATCAACCGGGAGACCGGCGCAATCCATATGGGCCGCGTGCCGTCTTATTCAGTCGTCGTCCCGGGCACGCTGCCGGGCAAACCGCTGCCCGATGGCAGTGAAGGCCCCAGCCTCTACTGTGCCGTGATCGTCAAAAGGGTCGATGAGCAGACCCGGTCCAAGACGTCGATCAACGACCTGCTGCGGGACTGACCGCCATCGTTGACGCCGTCGAACTTTCCCGCGACCTGATCCGCTGTCCCAGCATTACGCCGGCGGATGCAGGCGCGCTGGATGTATTGCAGGCGGCGCTCGAGGAAATCGGCTTTGTCTGCCACCGGCTGAAATTTTCAGATAGCGACACGCCGGATATCGACAACCTCTACGCCCGGTTTGGCGAAGCGGCGCCGAATTTCTGCTTCGCCGGCCACACGGACGTCGTCCCGCTCGGCAATCCCGACGCCTGGTCGGTCGACCCGTTCGGCGGTGAGATCATCGACGATGTACTCTATGGCCGTGGCGCCACCGACATGAAAAGCGCGGTCGGCGCGTTTGTCGATGCCGCATCGCGTGTTGTCGAAGCCGGAACGGTAAAGGGATCGATCAGCCTCCTGATCACCGGCGACGAGGAAGGCCCCGCGGTCAACGGCACCACCAAGGTGCTCGACTGGATGGCGGAAAACGGCGAGGTGATCGACGTCTGCCTGGTCGGTGAGCCGACGAACCCGCTTAACCTCGGCGACATGATCAAGATCGGCCGCCGCGGCAGCATGACGGGCACGCTTACCGTCACCGGCGTGCAGGGACATACCGCTTATCCGCACCTTGCCGACAATCCATTGCCCCGGCTGATCGCGATTCTCGATGCCATGGCCAATACGAAACTGGATGATGGCACCGATCACTTCCAGCCATCGAACCTGCAACTCACCACCATCGATACCGGTAACCCGGCAACCAATGTCACCCCTGCCGAGGCAGCCGCCGGTTTCAATATCCGGTTCAACGACCTGCATACGGGCGCCAGCCTGACCGAATGGTTGCACGAACACTGCAAGGCGGCCGGCGGACAATACGATCTGGATATCCGGATATCGGGCGAAGCTTTCCTGACACCGCCGGGCGATTTCAGCGCGCTGATGTCCCGGGTCGTGAAGGAGATCACCGGGCTGGAGCCGGAGCTCAGCACGTCAGGCGGTACATCCGATGCGCGGTTTATCAAGGATTACTGCCCGGTCGCGGAATTCGGACTGGTCGGTCAGACCATGCACAAGGTGGACGAGCGCATCGCCGTTGCCGACATCCGCGCACTGGCCGATATTTACGCCGCGATCCTCGACGGATATTTCGCGGCGCGCGGCTAAGCACCGGCATGGTCAATCCCCGCGAACTCTCCATCGCGCTCTACGGCTCCTGGCGCTTTGCGACGCTCGACCGGGCGGCCGTTCAGTTTTTCGACAATACCCCGAACGCCTTGTGGAAATCGTTCAATGCTGCCTGGCTTGCCCTGCCAGCCTATGCGCTTCTTGTCCTGCTGAGTTTTGCGCAACACCCGGTCGACGCCGGCGCATTCCGCATACTGTCCGTCGAAATGATTTCCTATGTAATCGGCTGGGTGCTTTTTCCACTGGTCATGGTCGCGTTCACGGATACGACAAAATCCGCCCAGAATTATTTCCGGTTCATCTCCGCCTGGAACTGGTCAATCGTGCTCCAGGCATATTTCTTCCTGAGTATATCCGCCTTTTCGGCGAGCGGCACAGTACCGGAGAGCCTGGGCGGCCTGATCAGCCTTGTGGCCACGCTGGCGATATTTTTCTATCAGGGCTTTATCGCGAAGACGACGCTGGACGTGACGGTCCCGGTCGCTGTCATGATTGTCGTAATTGATCTTACGATTGCCATCGGTCTCAGCCTCGTCAGCCGATCACTCTATCTGGCCGCTGCCTGAATCTCACGCCTGTCTGGCTGGATGTATAACGGCGCCCGCGCCCCGGCCTTTTTCTAACTGATCTTTTTCTAACCGGCCTTTTTCTGATCGTCCGGATAGGCCACCGATATCAGAGACAACCCCTCGGGCGGTGCCGTCGCACCGGCAGCCGCGCGGTCGCGGGCATCCAATGCCACCGACACATCCTCCGCCGTCCATCTTCCGGCCCCGACCCGCTCCAGCGTGCCGACGATATTGCGCACCTGATGATGCAGAAACGACCGCCCGCGGGCATGAAAATGAATCTCGTCGCCCGCCTTGCGGACATCCAACACGTCCAATGTCTTCACCGGAGATTTGGCCTGGCACACGGTCGCCCGGAAGCTGGTGAAGTCATGCGTCCCGACGAGACATTGGGCGGCTTCATGCATCGCATCGGCATCCAGGTCCCACGGGATATGCCAGACCCGCCCCTGATCGATAGCGGGTGGCGGGCGGCGATTAAGAACACGATAAAGATAGACCCGCTCACGGGCCGAGATCCGTGCGTGAAATCCGTCGGCGGCCACCATGGCCTCCACGACTGAAATCGGCTCATCCCGAAGATGCGCATTGATCGCATCGCGCACGGTGTCCGCGGTCGTCGGCCTCTCGATATCGATATGCGCAACCTGGCCGACCGCATGCACCCCGGCATCGGTGCGTCCCGCGCCATAGACGCGCGTCTGTTCACCGCAAAATTTAAAGACCGCCTCTTCAAGCGCTTGCTGGATGGACGGTCCGTTTTTCTGACGCTGCCAGCCGACATACGGGCCGCCGTCATATTCGATGCGGATACGCCAGCGCGTCATTGCAGGACCGTCCCCGCCGGCACCGGATTGCCGCGCACATATTCATCAGCCGCCATTGCCGATTTGCCGGCATGCTGCACCCGGTCCAGCCGCAAAGCGCCGTCACCGCAGGCAACCGTCAGGGGTGCTGCGATCACCATGCCGGGTTCGCCGGATCCAGGCACCGGCGTCGCCGCCAGCACGCGGAGCCGGGCCTCATCGCGTTCACACCACACACCCGGCCAGGGGTTGAGGGCCCTGATTTTGAGATCGAGGACCGCGGCGGTCTCGGTCCAGTCGATCCGGCCTTCTGCGCGGTCCAGCTTGGGCGCGTAGGTCGATCCATCCTCGGGTTGCGGGACCGCTGGCGGCAATTTACCGGACAGCACCTCCACAACCAGCTTCCCGCCGAGGGCGGCCAGCGCATCATGCACATCGGATGCTGTCGTCTTGTCACCGATGGGATACTTTCCGGTCGCCAGCATCGGCCCGGTATCGAGCCCTTCATCCATCTGCATGATGGTCACACCGGTTTCGGTATCGCCGGCAAGGATGGCCCGCTGAATCGGTGCCGCACCGCGCCAGCGTGGCAACAACGAAGCATGAATATTGATGCAGCCGAACGACGGCGCGTTGAGAACCGCTTTGGGAAGGATCAACCCGTAAGCAGCGACGATTGCGGCGTCTGCGTTGAGCGCAACGAAATCCGCCTGGGCGTCGGCGGTTTTCAGGCTCACCGGGTATCTGACATCGATCCCGTGTTCCTGGGCATATCGCTGAACCGGAGACGGCTGCTCCTTGTGGCCGCGCCCGGCAGGCCGCGGCGGCTGCGAATAGACACAGACCACGTCGTGACCGGCATCGATCAGGGCGGCGAGCGCGGGGACCGCGAAATCAGGCGTCCCCATAAAGATCAGACGCATTGGGAGTCTCCCTCAGGCGCCGGCTTTGACGTCTTGTTTTTTGAGCTTGGTCAGCTTGCGCATAATCATCCCGCGTTTGAGGCCCGAGATATGATCGACAAACAGGATACCGTCGAGATGATCCATCTCGTGCTGGACGCAGGTCGACAGGAACCCGTCCATTTCGTGTTCGCGAATTTCGTTCTCGCGGTCGAGATACCGAATGCGCACACGTTCGGGGCGCTTTACCTCGGCGAAGTGCTCGGGCAGCGACAGGCAACCCTCCTCGAATACGGCACGTTCCTTGGATGCCTCGATGATTTCAGGATTGGCCATCAGCATTGGCTGCGGCGCGTCACCAGACCGGGCGACATCCGCAACAATTACCCGTTTCGACACACCTACCTGCGGCGCGGCCAGCCCGACACCGGGGGCCGCGTACATGGTTTCCAGCATGTCATCCATCAGGCGCCGGATATCGTCATCCACGGCATCGATTCTGGATGCAACGATCTTCAGGCGCGGATCGGGCGCAGTGATGATGGGCAGTAAGGCCATCGGAGCGAATTACCTCTTGAACAGAACGCGTTAGGTATGCGGTTGCGCTCATAGGGTCAAGTCTGTGGGTCAAGCCTGCGGATTGAGTCTGCGGGTCGGGTCTGCGGTGAAGCCGGCGCCCGGGCTGGGGCGGCACGATCCGATTCGCCCCGGCGCTGCAGGTTCGTGTTATGTTCCTCCCATGGAACCTGTGACGATTATGGCGCTTTTCATCGCCGCCGCTGCTATTGGCGTGGCGGCATTTGCCCTTCTGCGCGGCAATGGCCGCAATGACGGCGCAGCGGACGAACGCACCGAACATATGACGCGGACGACCGAACGCCTGGTCGCCGCCCAGGCGGAACTCGCCGGGCGCCTGTCGCAGATTGCCGAGGCAGATGCGGCGAGCCAGAAGGCGTTGTCCGAGCGTCTGCAGAACCAGGAAATCGCGATCACCAAAACGCTTGAAGCGCGTCTCGCGGATGTGAGCAAGAAAGTCGGTGATTCGCTGCAGCAATCCAGTGTCAAATCATCGGAGACCATGACCAAGCTGCAGGAACGCCTGGCGGTGATCGATGTTGCGCAAAAAAATATCACCGGCCTGTCCGAACAAGTCGTCCAGCTGCAGGATGTCCTGTCCAATCGCCATGCGCGCGGCGCCTTTGGCGAAGTGCAGTTGCAGGACCTGGTGAAGTCCGCCCTGCCACCATCCGCCTATTCTTTTCAGCAGACCCTGACCAACGGCAAGCGGGTCGACTGCCTGCTGATGCTGCCCAACCCGCCGGGGGCCATCGCGGTCGATGCGAAGTTCCCGCTGGAAAGCTATCATGCGCTGCGTAACGCGACGGACGATACAGCCAAAACCCAGCATTCCCGTGCCTTTGCGGCGGACGTATTGAAACACGTTCGCGATATTGCCGACCGCTATATCGTGCCGGGTGAAACCGCCGAATCCGCCCTGATGTTTCTGCCATCCGAGGCGGTTTACGCGGAGCTTTATGCCAATCACCAGGCAACGGTAGAAAAATCCCACCGCGCCAAAGTCTGGATCGTTTCGCCGACGACGCTCATGGCGACGCTGAACACAATCCGCGCCGTCCTGAAGGATGCATCGATGCAGGAACAGGCCGGCGTCATCCAGACCGAAGTACGCAAGATGCTGATCGACGTGGAACGGATCGACGAGCGTGTCGGCAATCTCAAAAAGCACTTCAAACAGGCCGAAAAAGACATTGGCGACATCAGCATTTCGACCAACAAGGTCACCAGCCGCGGCGAGAAGATCGAGCAGATCGAACTTGGCGAAGGCGCCGACCCTGATGAGATCACCGCCGGTGCGGAAATCCATACGCTGGAGCGCGGCAACGGCTGATCGCGCCGACCAACTTCTGCCGCGCTCACCTGACTCGGCTGGTTCAACCAGGCGTCATTTGCACCCTGCAAATATGAATGAAATACTCCCCGAAGATATTTTGATCGCCCGTGGAGTTCCCCGATATGAAAGCATTCTGGCGTAGCCCCGTATTCGTTCTGTTTGCGGCAACGGCGATTATCCTGATTGCCAACGGTTCGCGTCAGAGCTTCGGGCTGTTTGTGGTCCCCATCAGTACCGATCTCGGTTGGGGCCGCAGTGAATTCGCGTGGGCGATTGCGATCCAGAATCTTGTCATGGGCTGCGCCGCCCCCTTTGTTGCCGCCCTTGGTGATCGCATCGGGCCCATCCGTGTGATTGCGGTATCTGCCGCCCTCTACGCGACCGGCATGGCGCTGATATCGATTTCGACAACACCGGAGAGCATGATCCTGTCGGCGGGCTTCGTGGTCGGGCTTGGGGCGGCCGGTGTCGGCTTCACCCTGCCGCTCGCCCTTGTGGGTCGCGTCGCGCCTGCACAGTCGCGGGTCTTATGGTTGGGCATTGTCACCGCGGGCGGATCCGCAGGGCAGTTCGTTTTTGCGCCGACCAGCACCGTGCTCATCGGATCCTTCGGCTGGTCCGAAGGGCTGGTGATCCTCGCCATCATGGTCGCGGTCGCCATTCCATTGGCGCTGTCGATGAAAGCAGGCAGCGCTGAAACGCTGGCCCAGCCGGACCATCAGAGCCTGTCCACAGCCCTACGCGAAGCCAGCCGGCACAGGGGATACTGGCTCCTGGTGATGGGTTTCTTCGTGTGTGGCTTCCATGTCCAGTTCGTCGGCACCCATCTTCCCGGTTTCCTGAACGACGCGGGCGCGGATGATTATCTCGCTGGCTGGGCGCTTGCCACGATCGGTCTGTTTAATATCGCCGGCACGATTATCGCCGGTCGCCTGGGATCGCGCTGGAGTAAGAAAAATCTGCTGTGCCTGTTGTATTTGTCCCGCGCGGCCCTGTTCATGACGTTCATATACCTGCCGGTAAACGCCGTAACGGTGCTGGGCTTCGCCGCCATTATGGGGCTCCTGTGGCTTTCCACGGTCCCCCTGACAAGCGGGATCGTCGCCCAGGTTTTCGGACCGAGATACATGGGAACGCTGTTCGGGATCGTGTTCCTGAGCCATCAATTGGGGAGCTTTACGGGCGTCGCCCTCGGCGGCATTCTGTACGACCTTTACGGCACCTATGAAGCTGTCTGGTGGATCGCAATCGCGCTGGGGGGCGTCGCAGCCCTTATCCACTGGGGAATCGACGAAGCACCTCTTGAACGCCCGGTTTCGGACCCAAGTAGTGCCGGTGAAAAGGCTGGCTGACGTACCGTCTTGCGCCGCCGATGGCGAACTGGAACACTCCCCACAACATAACGAAGGAGAGTTCCAATGGCCGAAACGACCGCATCCCTGAAACTGACCCATGAAGGCGCACTTGCCGCGCTGAACGCCGGAATTGCAAAGGCGACCGCAATGGGACAGCCGCAATGCATTTCAATCGTCGATCCCGGTGGGCATCTGCTGGCATTTGTGCGGATGGATGGTGCTTTTCACATGTCGCTCGAAACATCGCTGCGCAAGGCAAAGACGGCTGCGTGCTACGGCGCGCCGACAGGTGGGATGCAGGACGACGTTGCCATCAAACTCGCCCTCGGGACCGACGGCCAGCGAATCAATCTGCCGGGCGGATTGCCGATTATCGTCGACGGTCACTGCATCGGCGGGGTCGGTGTCGGATCCGGCACGGGCGAACAGGACCGTGAGGTCGCGACGCAGGCCATTGCCGCCATTCCGGGCTCTCAATCCTTCTGATCAAGCCCCGGTCAGGACGATCGGGAAATCACCGCCGGTAGAACGGGGTCGATTTAACCAGTTGTCCACAGGACCCTGCCCGGACTCCGGGAAATCTGCGCGGTACTGCCCGTGCGGCGGGTTAATTTTGGTTAAAATTCAGAAATATTTACAGATTCATTACCCCCCAAAGCTAAACCCGTGATATTCTGTCTTTTGTCGGCTCACTCAAAAAATTGGGGTGTCGGCGGCTACAAAGTGTTCCGTCAGAAAACAACATCTGACCGGATACACGGCAGGATGGGACAGTAAGGGATAGCAATGCCACAGTGACCGACCTTCGGCTCAAGAAGGGACGGCCCAACTAAAAAATTGAACGAAAAAGGTATTGCCTGAGGCGATAAGCCAATGAGCGCGGATATTAAGAACAGGCCACGAAAAAGTGGCCGGGACACCTGACGATCTGACGACTGACTTACAACTTACGACGCAAAGAGGGAGCCTTTAAATGAGCGATTCGAACACCGGTTCATTGGATGCTGAAGAAATTGTCTTGGACCACCGCGCGGCCACGGACGTTCCGATCGACCGCAAATGCATGTCATGCAGTGAAAAGTTTGCAAGCGAGGGATGGCATAATCGTTTGTGCCTGCGCTGCCGGAAACGCAGCGAGCCCGATTTCGTCTAACCTCTGAAATTACGATCACAAAAATCCCGGTGCATTGCGCCGGGATTTTTTTATGCCCGCATTCCGGAGTCGGCGTGTGAATGATAGGCTCTCACCGTAAACCCTAACCGATGGAGAATCCTGAATGGCATTGATTGCTGCCGGCGTTGACGCGCCTGATTTCAGCCTCCCGAACCAGGACGGTGCTGCGGTGAAGAAAGACGACTTCACCGGCCGTTACGTCCTGCTCTGGTGGTACCCCAAAGCCGACACACCCGGCTGAACGATCGAAGGCAACGGGTTCCGTGATAGAATCCAAGACTTTGAAGACCGTAACGCGGTCATCCTCGGCGTCAGCTATGACAGCGCCGCCGATAATGGTGCGTTTCGTGAAAAATTCTCGTTTCCCTATGACCTCGTAAGCGACGAGGACGGTGCGGTATCGATCGCTTATGGCGTATCGGAGCCGGACAGTGCCCGTTCGCCGCGCAAGTCGGTGCTGATCGGCCCCGATGGCAAGGTCGCTGCATCCTATGACGCGGTAAAACCGGCGGATCACCCCGCCGAAATCATCGCTGATCTGGACCGCCTGAAGTAGCGAATATCCACGAGAGCAATGCTTAGGGGCGGATCTTTGATCCGCCCCTTTTCCGATAGGATATCCGGGGGCGAACAGGCCTCCGGAAACGCTGGACACGGCAGCGCCGGCATACGAAAGGAAGATGAAATGATAAAAACCCGCATCCATGCGATTGCCGGAATCATAGCCTTTCTGACCATCCTGACGTTCTGGCTGTCCACCCTGGTATCGGAAATATTCGGCAGCCTTGCCGACATTGCACAGGTCAAAAACGCGATTCTGTGGGGCATGATTATCCTGGTCCCCTGCCTGATGCTGACCGGGGGGACCGGCGCGTCGCTGGGTAAACGACGGAACGATCCACGCGTTTCGGCGAAGAAAAAACGCATGCCGCTGATTGCCGGTAACGGCCTGGTCGTCCTGGTTCCCTCCGCGGTACTGCTGTCCTTCATGGCAAGTAACGGCGATTTCAGCACCGCGTTTTACGCCGTCCAGGCGCTCGAACTGGTCGTCGGCACAGTTAACCTGACCCTGATGGGTCTCAATATCCGGGACGGTTTCGCACTGAGAAAACCGTTGCCGAAAGAACCGGCGACATAGGTTGATGTCGGGCCGGCGCAAACACAGACTTTAAGAATCGGGCTATGCGCGATAGCCTGCCGGAAGCCCGACAAAGGATTCTGAATGTTTGCCGCAACCGCCATTACCGTTTTCATCAGCGCGCTCGTTATTCTGGTGCATTTCGAAATTATGACCTGGCTGACCAAGGCCGCCCGCACGGCCCGGTTGCCAACCCGGATCAGCCTGCTGCTTGGTGTCTTTGTTCTATTCGCGGCACATTCTCTCGAAGTCTGGATTTTTGCCGGGGGGCTGTATTTCGCGCGCGAAGTTGCTGAGCTCGGCGACCTGACCGGCGCATTCGACAGCAGCGCGCGGGATTATCTGTATATATCGCTGGTGAACTACACGACGCTCGGCTACGGCGAAATCGTGCCGACAGGACACCTGCGGACGATCTGCGGTTTCGAAGCCCTGATCGGCCTGCTGATGATGGCGTGGTCAGCGGCCTTCACCGTGTTCCGCCTGACTGACCGCTGGCGGGCAAACCTGGACTGAGGATCAGGCTTTAGGCCAGGCGATCAGGTTCCCTCAAACAGGTTCCGGAAGAACGGGACGAGAAACCGTCCACCTGGGTCATGTGTCTGCCGAAGGGCCATGAACTGGCCGATCTCCGGCCCGAATGCCCTCTGCGCCTGTGCCGGCGTGATGGCCGGCGTCTGGTTAAACAGCGGCGTGCCATTATGGCGGCTGCAGAACGCGTCATAGGCGACCAGGTAATCTTCCCAGCCCGGACCGCCGGTCGAAACGGGATCGAGCGTCAGCGCCGCGGATTTTCGTGTATAGGAAAACAGCGATTGGCGATCTTCGGCGATGTGATAGCCGACATTTAACAGATCGCAACGGAAGCCGGTTTCGGCATAATAGTCGCGGCAGAACCTGAAATAGGCGCGCAGCGTGTCCGGATATTCGGCCCGCGGGAACGCCCAGATGCTGAACGTATAGGCGCTGAAGCCCCCCACATCCGGGTAGCGGATGATCTGGTCGGCGGGGCTCGTCGATGCTCCCCGCAGCAGCTTCGCCGCCATCAGTAACGTCAGCCGGTTCATCATGTTCAGCAGAAAACCGCGCAGGCGCCGAAACGGCACATAGCCGGTCACGATTTTGCTGAAGCCCGGGCCGAGCTTGCTCCAGACGAAATTCCGCAGGCGCCATTGCCACGCATTGGCCCGCACCGGCGGCGTACCCTCCGAGCGGTATTCGACCATTACGCGGTCAAGGAACGGAAACAGATAGAGCATGATTGACCGGTCGCCGGCGACCAGGTCGTCCAGATTGTCGGCGAATTCATCCACGCTGTAGCGAATATGTTCGACCGCCATCGGTGCGATTTCCTTGACCCGGAACGTGACCTCGTAAATCACGCCAAGCATGCCGTAGCTCGATCGCATCGCCGCCATCAGATCGCCATCGGCCTCCGTGACCTCTATCAGGTCGCCCCCAGCATCGACGGCCTTGATGCCGATTGCGTAGGACGCAACCTGACCGAACTCCCAGCCTTCGGCCGCAGAGAAGAACGACGCATCCTTGGTGCCGCCGCAGGCACCGCTACCCACCGTCATGTTGCCGATCTCGACATTGACGTAGAATTGCAACCCTTCGCGTTCGAGCGCCTTCGCGGCATCGATATGCAGCACCCCCGCCTGCATGGTGATGGTCATCGCCACGCGGTCGATCCCAAGGATTTTGTTCATCTGTGTCATGTCGATGACGGTGCCGCCCTCGTTCACGACGCAGCGGGTCGTCGAATGGTGCGAACCCTTCACCCGCACCGGGCCAGGGTATTTTCCCCGATCCTTAACAATCCGGACGATGTCCGCGACGCTTCGTGCATATTCGAGCGAATATGCGTGATACGTGACTTCGCGCTTCCAGTTCTGCAGACGCACCTGTGCCATGGCTGAAATACCTCCCTGTTTTCAGCACCGGCAACGCGGTTTTGAGCCTACCTCATAACGCACCGACGCCCGGCGCTGTCCAAATCATGCCCTGTTGCGATCCGGCCTGTAAAGCCGCCGGCCGCTGTAGCATGAGGGTTGCGATGGCAGCACGGGCGTCTATCCTGACCGCGTGCGTGCTGACATGGACCATTCGGGAGGCGACGGAATGAAACGATATTCGGTGTTATTCTGCCTCGCCCTTCTCGTGGCATTGACCTCGGGGCCGTCGGTCACCTTCGCCCATGGCGGCGGACTTGACGGTCAGGGATGTCATCACAACCGCAAAGCAGGCGGATATCACTGCCACCGGGGGCCGCTGGCGGGTAAATCTTTCGAGTCCAAATCCGATGCCGCACGCGCGCTCAGCCGACCGGTCACACCGCGCACGATCGTCGGCAAAGCCAACATTATCGACGGCGATACGATTGAAATCTCCGGCAGGCAGATCGATCTTTTCGGTATCAGTGCACCAAAACCCGGTCAGTTCTGCGAAGCCGCGGGCAAAAAATGGGCCTGCGGCCAGAACGCCACCTTTGGCCTGTCAGCCATTATCGAGCGCCAATGGGTCCACTGTCATCCCAAAACACCGGATACTAATGGGCGGATCGCTGCCGTCTGCAGGCTGGCAGGCGCCAACGGGCCCGACGTCAATGCCGCCATGGTCAGGCAGGGATGGGCGCAGGCCGACCGGCGCGGCACCGCCCCGTATCTGACGGAAGAAAAGGCGGCACGCGCTGCGAAGGCCGGTATCTGGGTCGGTCAGGACAGCGCGCGTTAAGGGCCGCTGCCCCGCACCGGGATCACCGCACTTAAGACTGACCGCCGCTGCAATTGATCACGTCGCCGGTGACGAAGCTTGCATCATCGGAGGCCAGAAAGGCGACGGCGGCTGCATGCTCATCCGGCACGCCACGCCGGGACAGGGATTGCTGAGTGCGGATGTCCGCGACCATTTCCTGGCGGAATTCATCAGCCTGTTCCTGCGCCAGATCTTCCGCCATGACACCCTGGCCAAGGGACAGTCGCGGCGTTATCCGGTCCGGAATATCGGTGCCGCCCGGCGACAGCGTGTTCACCCGAATGCCATACCGCCCGTATTCCATGGCCAGCACCTTACCGAGCGCGAGGATCCCCCCTTTGCTGGAGGCATACGGCGCGCGATAGAGACCGCGCACCGATTGCGAACCGATGTTGATGATCGAGCCTGCATTCTGTTCCATCATGATCGGCAGCACGGCCCGGCACCCCCACAGGGTCGGCATCAGCGAGCGCTCGAGCTCCAGCTTCACCTCGTCTTCGCTGTAGAGATGAAACGGCTTCATCCAGATCGTACCGCCCACATTGTTGACGAGCACATCGATCCGCCCGAACGCCGTCATCGCCGCGTCCATCATCTCCTCGGCGCCGGCAAATGTGCTCAGATCGACAAGCGTCTTGATCGCCTCGACACCATGCGCAAGCAGTTCATCGGTCGTCTGGGTGGCGCCCTCATCGACCCGGTCGGCAACGACAATTTTCCCGCCTTCCTGTCCGAGCCGCCGGGCAATCGCCTGCCCGATGCCCTGACCGGCGCCGGTGACGACACATACCTTATTCTTTAACCGGCGCGCGCCGGCGGCTTTTGGATCGAGTTCATCAGTCACATTCAACTCCATTGGTAGCGCGCCGCCAAAACCCCGGGCCTGAGCGATGCTGTTTTTGATTTTCGATTCAGGTCAGATCGACCTATGGGCGACGCCCTTCTTGACCTTCATAGGTTCTCCGGGCGCCTCGTTAAACGGTATCTCTCGGGGCAGCTCGAACGATGCGGAACGCACAGCCTGCGCGGCCTCATCAAGGCCGGGCGGCGGCTTGCCCGTCTCCAGGTCGCGTGCGGAATCCTGCAACTGACGCCGCGCCATGAAGATGGCCTTGTCGGTCATGACCAGGTTCTCTCTGGCCCGGTCCTGAACCGGACCCATGCTTTCCTGCAGCGCTGCATCCTGCATGGCGATACCTTTGACACCGCTAAAGGATTTCCGCGTCTTTTGCGCGTCACGGTCCATCATGTAGTCGTTGTCCCTGTTCATCACCGGCCGGGACGTCCCCGGAATCAGCTCGACATGGAGGCTGCCGCCGTTGCGCATAACGTCGAGTTCCAGCTCGTTCAGCGGGCGCGACGGGTGATAGGAAAATGTCCAGGCAAAGCAGTTCTCGTCGTCGATCGGCACCCAGGCATGACCGTGCAGCGGGTTGTCGCCGTAAGGCGGCACGATCGTATACCAGGGCATGATCCACGGCGTGATGCGCCAGTAGTATTTATCGTCGCCCGCGTTACGCCGAACGCCGATGTTCAGGCCACCCGGCGATTCGACGATCTCAAATTTGGGTGTCAGGTCGGACAGGTGATAGTCCGACCCCTTTGATCCGTGGTGCAACGGATCGCTCCGCAACTCGCCGCTATGCAGAAACGCCACATGACTGGAATCGATTCCGCCTTCCAGCGCCTGGAGATAATTGCATTCCTCCAGGCGCTTCGAATGGTAGCGCTGGTCCGCGGGCACCGTGGTCCATTCAAACGCCGGTGGCGGCGGCTGTTCCTCCGGCGGGCCCATATAGGTCCAGATGATTCCACCGCGCTCCACGCACGGATAAGACGTCAGCGCGACCTCCTGGCAAAACCGGCTCTCCGGGGGCTCGGACGGAATTTCCAGACACTGGCCGGCGACGTCAAATTTCCAACCGTGATAGGGACAGCGAATACCCCCCTCTTCAACGCGGCCGAACCACAAAGAAACCCGGCGATGGGCGCAGAATTCTTCTATCAGGCCAAGCTTGCCATCGGTGTCGCGAAACGCCAGCAGATGTTCAGAGAGCAGCTTGACGCGAACAGGCGGGCAGTCGTTCCCGGCAACCTCTTCGGATAACAGGAACGGTATCCAGTAACGGCGAAACAGGTTGCCGGTCGGTGTCCCTGGACCGGTTTCGGTAACCAGCTTGTTTCTCTCAGCAGTCAGCACGGGTTTTCTTCCTTTCTGGCGTGGTATTCGCAGATTCCTGATGCGCCAGGGCCCGCGCGCGGCCCTGCTCGGGAACTATAGAACGACACGACACGAGCGACCATTCAGAAGAGATCCACCATCCAAAAAATTCACCCATACCCCCTAATTTTCGATGGATTCAGTAGACAGGAAAATGTTTTTCCTAACAGTATCGGTTACAAATTATATTTGGTTTTGTCCGGTTCATTAGTGTTTTTTGAAAAATTATTTTTCAAAAGAGCATTTAGATGAATATTGATATAAAAACAGGAACGAATTCCATAAATTGTTTTCCGTATTACAAATCTTTACAATTTTACGTGCATCCCAATTTAATTTTGGGTTATGGTCATTGCAATAACAGTCGTTCTGGGGTTGCCGGTCCGGGCAGTCAGATGACTTTTTGGCGTTCGTTGGCAGGCGACGTTTGAAAGTGAAATCTCTCAAACGGGTCTGCCGTGCGCGAACCTCCAGAATAGAACGAGCGACACCATGCCCGACAGGGTTGGGCACGGTGTCGATGACTGAGGGTAGTGTTGGTGCGTATAGAATATCCGAGCAATGAAGCGGCACGCGTCGAGGCGCTTCATCGATTTAGAATACTGGACACCCCCCCTGAAATAAATTTCGACCGCGTTACAAAGCTGGCGAGCGATATCTGTGAAGCGCCGATTGCGCTGATTTCACTGATCGACAGCGAACGGCAGTGGTTCAAATCGAAAGTCGGTCTGGACGCTGGAGAAGCCCCGAGAGACATCGCATTTTGTGCACACGCGATCCTCGACGACGAATTGTTCATTGTGCCGGATGCAGCCACCGATGACCGGTTCAAAGACAACCCTTTCGTCCTGGGATTCCCGCACATCCGCACCTATATGGGCGCGCCACTCATTACCAAAGCAGGCTATCGGCTCGGAACGCTTTGCGTCATATATCCTGAGATTACGCCCGTTCGTGAATCGTGGAAGGAGCGCATAACCTCCCTTGCCGCGATTGTGGTCGATGAACTCGAATGCCGGGTTGCGCTGGCAGATGTTGAAGAAAATGCGGACAGATCCCGCGACATCGTCGAAACCGCCGGTGAGTGGATCTGGGAAACCGACGAAAATCATCGATACATCTATCATTCCGACAACGGCCCGAGACGGATATTTCCGACATCTCAACTCCTCGGACGAACGCGCTGGGAACTTCCCGGCGTTGATACCGACATCGCCCAGTTTGACGTACTCAAGGAAGCGCTCGACCAGTATCAACCGTTCCGTGATTTTGAATATGTTTTTACAGACGCACAGGGGAACCATCAGCATCGGAAAGTAAGTGGCAATCCGGTCTTTGCTGAAAACGGCGGTTTCAAGGGCTATCGTGGAACATCGGCAGATATCACGGAGCGGGTAGAAACGTTCGAAAACCTGAAAGCAGCGACAGTCGCGGCAGAACAGGCAAATAATGCGAAATCGGCGTTTCTCGCGAATATGAGCCACGAGCTCCGGACACCGCTTAATGCGATTATCGGCTTCTCGGACATGATGCTGAGCGCAACACCGGATGCTTTCTCAAAACCGGAATATGTCGAGTATACGAATGACATCAAGCATTCCGGCGAAGACCTGCTGAAAATCCTGAATGACGTTCTTGACCTTTCGGAGGCCGAAGCCGGTCACGCCGAACTTAATGAAGAGCCAGTTGATGTTGCCGCCATCATCGATACATGCGTGCAACGTTTATTGTTTGAGGCCGAGGCGGCGAACCTCTTCGTTACCACGCTATATGCAGACGACATACCGCGCCTGGTGGCTGACGACCGCAAACTGAAACAGATCCTGGTCAATCTGCTGTCCAACGCGATTAAATTTACACCATCGCCGGGCGTGATAACCGTATCCGCCGATTTTTCGGCCGACTCCGGACACCTGATCAAGGTGTCCGACACCGGGATCGGCCTGGCATCTGAAAATTTTGATAACGTCATTGCCCCTTTCAAGCAACTGGACTCCGGTTTTAACCGGAAATATGGCGGCACCGGTCTTGGCCTGCCCCTCGCCGTTTCATACACGGAGATGCATGGGGGCACCCTGAGGATCTTGAGCGAGGTGGGCGCCGGCACAACGGTCGAAATCCGGTTACCACCCGACAGAGCCATTCAGTCGGGAGATCAGGGCATGGATGCAACCCTGTCGCTGGACGGGGCTATGCAGCTGATTTCCGGGGAGGAACAGGCCCGGTCCTGCATCATTACGGACCCGAGATTGCCGGACAATCCGATTGTTTATGTCACGCCTGAATTCGAAAAACAGACAGGCTACCCACAGGACGAGGTTATCGGCCGCAATTGTCGTTTTCTCCAGGGACCCAAAACAAGCGCGGGCGCCATCGCAAGCATCAGACACGCAATAGATAATGTTCTGCCGGTGACCACCGAAATTCTGAACTACCGGAAGGATGGCAGCCCCTTCCGCAACGTCGTGTCAATTCGACCAACGTTCGATATCCACGGCAATGCGGTCTCTTTTGTGGCGATCCAGTCGATAACGGACGTGGACGGATCGGACGTGCATGATGCAGGCCAGATCGACGATCCCGAAGACGGAGCCGGCACGCCCCACTGACCCCCCAAACCCTCCGCCGCGCAAAGATTGGCAGGCGCAGGGAACATCGGAAAAATCTGATCGGTCCGGCGGAAATTGGTGGACCTGAAGGGACAAAGTTCGAACTCGTTGTTTGATGAGCTGGCGGAATGGAACGTGGCTTTGGGTGGCTCTCGAGTTGAAACAATATCGTCTATCAACTTCGAAGGCAGCCCGGATACTGAAGCAGGAGCCTGCTTCGGCCCTGAAAGCAGATATTAGGCGTCAACGTGCCTGGTGACTGTTTCTGATCCATTGTGGATATTGTCATTCAGATGTGAATACAGTGGATTCCACGCGGGCGTGTCGCCCATATAGCCCGAACGGGGAATAGTTATTGAAGTACCGAGGCGAAGCGGCGTAAGTATAGAGATGCGTATCGGGTCGAAAATTGCAATCTCGTAGCTTCCTTCCGAGCAGTCTTGCGTTCGTTATCTGGAGTATCGCGTTACTGAACCCAGTTCCGGCGTTATCCCAACTTCAGCAACTGCCGAGCAGCGCCGAGCCCGGCCGACAGGCGCCGCGGCCGCCCGAATTGCCGCCCGCGCTCACCGACCTGGAGTGGAGCGTGCAGCTGCCGCCAGGCGCAGAACCACCGCCGTCATTGAAATCGGAACCGCTGGAGCTCAAGGATCTTCGCCTGACCGGCGTGACCGCCTATTCGCGCGCCCAGCTTATTGACCTTTTCAGAGACGATCTCGGCAAAACGATCACGTTTGAGCGATTCTATGCGATCGCGCGGGCGATACAGCAGCGTTACCGCAGAGACGGATATATTCTGAGTTTTTCCTACGTTCCGCCGCAATCGGTCGAAGATGGCGTCTTTACGATTGCGGTTGTCGAAGGATTTGTCGAAGCGGTGCAGATAGGCGATGTCGAAGGCACCCTGAAGGACACGCTGGCCAACGCGCTTAGCCCCATCACAGCGATCAGACCGCTAAACGTCCGGACGCTGGAACGTTACCTGCTCCTGGCGAACGACCTTGCCGGGGTCAAAGTCACCGCCGTGCTGCGACCGTCGAAATCAACCCAGGGCGCGACTGTCCTGGTCGCCAAGGTTCGCCGCACACCTTTCGGTGGCGGCGCCTCGATCGACAACCGGTCATCGGATTTTACCGGCCCATGGGGTTCGAGCGTTTCAGCGTCCGCGAACTCCCTGCTCGGGACCGGCGAACGGCTGGGTCTGACCCTGTCGGAAGCGGGCGGGCTAAAGGAAAAGAAGGCTGTGTCGGCGACCTATCAGCAACCCTTCGGTACAGAGGGCCTGCGGATCGATTTAGGCGTCAGTCAAACCGACAGTGAACCCGGCTCGACCCTCGCGGAATTCGAGGTCGAAACGTCGACCCTGGAACTCACCTCGGATATTTCCTATCCCGTCATCCGCTCACGGGCGGAAACCCTGTCTATCGGTGGTGGTTTTACCTTTCGAAATGCCGAAGTCGACCTGCTCGGCCAGCCATTTAACCAGGACCGGCTTCGGCTGCTCCGGGCAAACGTGAATTACAGCAATGGCTCGGTGCTGGGTGGCAGCACCCGGATCATTCTGGGTGCGACCCAGTCGATGCAGATCTGGAGCTCTACAGACCCCAGCACGGACACAACATCCCGCGGCGACGCCGATATGGATTTTGCCAAACTGAATCTGGATGTCGTCTATGCCCGACCGATTGGCGCGGGAGTAACGGCACAGATCTCGATGACGGCCCAATACGCGACCCGCCCGACCCCGGCGTCCGAGGAATTCTCGCTCGGCGGAGACGGGTTTGGCCGGGCCTATAATTCCGGCGAACTGAGCGGCGAAGACGGTATCGGGTTTTCGGCGGAATTCAGCCGCAGCCTCGGCATCCGGCACCCGCAACTTCGCTACCTGAATGCCTATGGCTTCTACGATATCGGCAAGGTGTGGGACCGGGCATCGGCGTCGTCCCTGGGACCCGCGGATTCGCTGGCATCTGCCGGTGCCGGGCTGCGCGCGGGTTTACCATTCGGGTTAACCCTGCGGCTTGAATACGATTTCCCGCTGACCCGCGAACCGAGCCACCAGAACGGCGAAAAGCACGGACGGCTCTTCTTTTTTGCGAGCTGGACGTACTAGTCCCAAAATTTTCGTTTTTCATCTATTTTTTCAATGACTTACAAGACCTGAAGTCCTGCCGCCGCTTAACGCTGCGTAAACCTAGATTGTTCATACTAAATCCGTACCGAACCGGTTGTTCGCTCAGGATTTATCAGTGGTCGAGAGTTCGAAGTATTCACGCGCGCGTTCAGGACGCGGGAAACGGCACCGGCACTCGTCCGGATGGCGACGGCTGAGCAATGCTGGCGAACTGTGCCTGCGGCTCGTCCTCGGTGCGGCACTTACCGGTTCGCTACCGATCCAGGTTTTTGCGAACCCGCAGGGCGGCGCCGTCACGGAGGGATCAGCGACGATCCAGCAATCGGGCAACCGTGTCGATGTTCACCAGGCCACCGACCGAGCCGTAATCGACTGGCGGTCGTTTTCGATCGCCCCCGGTGAGATCACCCAGTTTCACCAACCTTCGGCAGGCTCTATTGCGCTGAACCGCGTAACAGGCGCCGACCCGTCCCGCATTTTCGGCACGTTGCGTGCGAATGGCCGCGTCTTTCTGATCAACCCCAATGGAATCATGTTCGGTGCCGGGTCCCGCGTGGACGTCTCCGGTCTGGTCGCGACGACATCCAATATCCGCAATGAGGATTTTATGGCCGGACGGATGGAATTTTCCATCCCGTCGCTGAATCCGCAGGCTTCCGTCGTTAATGAGGGGGATATCAGTATCGCGGATGCCGGATATGCCGCCCTTGTCGCACCGCATGTACGAAATTCCGGCGTCATAAACGCCCGGCTCGGCCGGGTCACACTGGGCGCCGCGGATGCCTTCGCCATCGACCTCTACGGCGATGATCTGGTGACCTTTCGGGTGGGTGTCGGGCGAACACCGGTAGATGCCGACGGTAACCCGGTCGACAGCCTTATTGATAACCAGGGCAGCATTCTGGCCGGGGGCGGAATCGTGCGGCTCGCGACACACAATGTAGAAGCCGTGGTCCGCAACGTGATCAATACCGATGGCGTGATCTATGCCAATACGATCGAGCGACGGGACGGAAAGATCATCCTTGGTGCGGCCGGCAAGGGCGCTATTTCGGCGAAGGGCGAACTCTCCGCGACGGGCGGGTCAATTGAAATCGCGGGCAACGAAGATATTTCGCTGTCCGGAACACGTATCGCGGCAACTGATGTGGCAATCAACGCCGATGCCGACAAATCCGGCGCCGGCGACCTGAACGCCGGGACAAGCGGCGGCGATGCGATCCTGACCGATATCGATATCGATACAGCCGCGGGCAATGATGAAGGCGGCCGCGTGGTGATAACCGGCGACCGTGTCGCCATATTGGGCGCTTCGACTATCGATGCTTCGGGCGAGGCGGGCGGCGGCGAAATTCTCATCGGCGGCGATTTTCAGGGCAATGGCGTAACCCGAAACGCCGATGCGACAATCGTCGGCGAAGATGTCCGCCTGAAGGCCGATGCGCTTGAGTTCGGCAACGGCGGGCGCGTGATTTTATGGGCGGACGGATTTACCCGCTTTCATGGCGCGATCTCGGCTATCGCAGGGCTGACGGCCGGCGATGGCGGCTTTACCGAGGTGTCGGGCAAACAGAACCTCGACTTCCAGGGCAGCGTGGATGTGACCGCCGCGGCGGGCGAAATCGGCACGCTTCTTCTCGATCCCGTCGATATTATCGTTTCAGCAGACAACACGGATGGCGCCACAGGCACGGGTCTGGGCAGCATCCTGTTCGCAGACGCTCCGGGCCTGAATCCCTGGAACGTCAGTCCGGCAGCTCTGGATGCCGTGAGCGGCAATATTCTGTTGCAGGCAACCAATGACATCACGATCAGCAACGACATCAACCTGACCACACTGGGTGCGACATTCACGGCGACGGCGAATAACGACATCATCGTCAATGCCGGCGTGACAACCAATAATGCGGCGATCACCCTGACGGCCGATGACGATGGTAGCGGTGTTGGCGAGCTTACCATTGCCGCCAGCCAGACCGTGACCAGTGGTAATAACGCCGTCAACATCTCGGCCAACGACGTCGCGTTTACGGGCGGGATCGACAGCGGCACCGGCACAACCACGATCCTGATATCCGATGGCGGCACCATAAAACTCGGCGGCACCCCCAGCGGCAACATGACCATTTCCGGGTCGGAACTTCAGAACATTACCGCCGCCAACCTGATCATCGGCGACGCGACGAACGGCAATATCGAGGTCAAGAACGTCAGCGCGGCGGAGAGCAACAATGTGGGCACGGTCACGCTGAACGCCACCAAAGCAGGGGCCACCGTCGATATGAGCACCGGTGGCGGCAATGTCTTCAATGCCCTGGTGATCAATGCCGACGCCGCGGTTGCGACAAAAATCCTGACCACCGATACCGGCGGGCTGACGATCAATTCAGGCAACGGCGTAACGATTTCAGACAATGTAACGTCAGCCGGTGCGACAGTCATCGACGCCGACACCGACAATAACGGAACCGGTACATTCACGGTGACCAGCACATTCGCGCTGAACACGGCGGGCAATTCGTTGTCCATCACTGCGGACGACATCAACATCGCCGGCACCATCAACACTGGCGCCGCGGCGACCACGATACTGATCTCCGACGCGGGAACGATCGGATTCGGCAACAGCGCCCGGAATATGACGATATCCGGCGCAGAGCTTCAGAATATCACGGCCACAGGCCTGACCATCGGCGACGCGACGAATGGCGACATCACGGTTGACGGCATTTCGGCGGCAAACAGCAACAACATCACCGGCACGGTCACGCTGAACGCGACGAATGCCGCCGCCTCGATTTCGATTTCGAACGCGGGGTCGACGTTCAACGCGCTGACCGCCAACGCGGCCAACACCATTACAGGCAATATTCCGCTGGTGACGGATACCGGCGCGCTGACACTGACTGCAGGGGCCGGAATTACGTTCAACGACACGGTTACAACAGCCGGCGCGGCTGTTTTCGATGCCGACAGCGATAACAACGGCACGGGCGATTTCACGCTGAGCAATGCCCTCAATACATCAAACAACACGCTGACGATCACGGCCAATGACGTCGTGCTGTCCAACACGATCAATACCGGCACGGCCGCCACGACAATCCTGATCTCCGACGGCGGAACCATCGGGCTGGGCGCGACAGCGGGTGGCATGACGATTTCCGGCGCCGAGCTGCAAAACATCACCGCGACCGGGCTGACCGTCGGGGATGCCACCAGCGGCAACATCACGGTCAACGGGATCACGGCGGCAAACAGCAACAATATCTCGGGTACGGTCACGCTGAATGCGACACAGGACAACGCGACCCTCTCGTTTTCGGGCGCCGCCTCGACATTCAACGCCATTGCCGCGAATGCGGATGACGGGATCAGTATCAGTCAGAATATCTCAACCGATGTCGGCGGTCTCGCGCTCGACGGCGATGCCGACAACGCGGCGGATATCAACGACAATCTCACGTTCTCCGCCGGGGTGACACTGAGCAGTTTCGGAAATATCACGCTTGATGCGACGATCGGGAATATGTCCGGCGCTGGCGCGCTTACACTGAATGCGCGCAGCGGGTTGACCTTCAATGACAGCCTGGCGACCGCCGGGGCAACAGCGTTGAACGCCGACACCAACAATAACGGCAGTAGTATGCTGACCCTCGCCGCAGGCGCTGCACTCGCCACCGGCGGCAACACCCTGTCGATAACGGCAAGTGACATAAACGTCTTGGGCACGATCACCAGCGGGGCTGCAGCAACCACAATCCTGGTATCCGCGGGCGGCAGCATCGGGCTTGGCGCCACGGCCGGCAGCATGACCATCGACGGGACCGAGCTGCAGAACATCACGGCGAACGGCCTCACCATCGGCGACACGTCCGCCGGGAATATAACCGTCAACGGCATCACAGCAGCCAACAGCAACAACATTACCGGTACGACGTCGCTTGTAGCAGGCAGCAATGGCGCAGCAGTCACCTTTGCCACGGCGGCCTCCACGTTCAATGCGCTAACGGCCAGCGGTGACAATCGCGTTATCGTCAATGTCGCCATCACCACGGATGCGGGCGACCTGGACCTGAACGGCGACCTCGACAACGCTGCCGATACCAACGACGACATCGCCATAGCTGCAGGCCTGACCCTGACCTCCGCCGGGTCGATCAAACTGGCGGCGACGAACACGGGCATATCGGCAAGTGGTGCGCTCACGCTGAATGCACAGAGCGGTGTGACGCTGAATGACAGCCTGGTTGTCGGAGGTGCCGCGGTCATCGATACCGATACGGACAATAACGGGATCGGCGATTTCACGATCAACGCATCGCGCACACTGACGACGAACAACAACACGTTGACGATCACGGCAAACGACCTGGCCCTTTCGGGTGCATTGAACAGCGGATCTGCGGCGACCACGGTCCTGACATCCGACGGTGCATCGATTGGCCTTGGCGCAACAGCCGGGGGCATGACAATCGATGGTGCCGAGCTTCAGAACATCACAGCGACAGGCCTGACCATTGGAGATTCGACAACCGGAGGCATCACGGTCGACGGGATTACCGCGGCCAATAGCAACAATATCACGGGGACCGTCACGCTGAACGCGGCGGCCGACAATGCCACCGCATCGTTCGTGACAACGGCATCGACTTTCAATGCGCTCGACGTCAATGCGGATGACCGGATCTCGGTCAACGTCAACATCACAACCGACATCGGAGATCTCGCGCTGGATGGCAACGTGGATAACGCCGCAGATGTGAACGATGATATTGCGTTTGCTGCAGGTGTCACGCTGTCTTCCGCTGGATCTCTCACCCTCGATGCCACGACCGGGAACATGACAAGTGCCGGGGGGCTGACCCTGAACGCCAATAACAGCGTTACCCTGAATGATACCCTGACGACGGCCGGCGCGACGGTTATCGACGCCGATGACGACACGAACGGTAGTGGTACCTTCATCGTCGTTGCATCAAAAACGGTGAATTCCACCAATAACTCCCTCCAGATCGTTGCGAACAAAATCGACCTTGCCGGGGAGCTGAACAGCGGCACCCAGTCAACCACGTTGACGGCAACGAACGGCGCCGCCATCGACCTCGGGTCCGCAACCGACATCGCTGCCAATACGTTCGAACTCTCGAACAGCGAACTCCAATCCATCACGGCGGCAAATCTGACAATCGGCGATGGGACGGCCGGCGCGATCACGGTATCCGCTGACGTAACGCCCGGTAACGCCGCGGGCGCCAACGTCATCACACTCAATCTTGTCACGGGTTCGACAATGACCGCCTCGGCCGGCGCCATAATAGAGACGAACCTGTCGGTCGTGGCCGCCGGTGCTGTCACATTCAGTGCCGCAACCACGGATACCGACGTAATCGCCATCGATACCTCCACCGGGGATATCGCCTATACAGATATCGACGGGTTCACAGTCGACACCGTTGGCGCTGTCACCGGTGTCGACACGGCGGCTGGCGCAATCACGCTCATCGCGACGACCGGCAATATCATTGTGGCCAATACCGCAGCCGCCAACGATATCGGCGCGACGGGCCTCATCACGCTCAAGGCATCCGCAGACAACGCGGCAATCAATATACTGACGGGCGCAGACACTGAATCTACGGGCGGCGCGCACAGCTACACCGCCGACGACATCGAAATAAGCGGAACGATCACGGCAACCGGACAGGACGTTACGCTGGCTTCAAGCACAGCCGGCGACGCCATCGATGTGGGCGACCCCGGCGGCGGGGGCGACAACGTGGCAAATACGCTGGAACTTGCGGGCGCCGAGCTACAGAACATTACGGCGACCAACCTGAATATTGGTGGCGCTGCCGCCGGCAATATGACGATCGAGGGCATTTCTGCCGCCAACAGCAATAACATCTCGGGTCTGGTAACGCTTACCGCCAACGGAAACGGGTCGACGGTGACATTCCAGAACGCGGCGTCGACGTTCAACGCGCTGAGTGCTCATGCCGACGACCGGCTGGCCGTGGACATCGATGTCACGACCGACGTCGGTAATATGACCCTGGACGCCGATTCCGATGATGCTGCCGATACCAATGACGACCTGGTATTTGCCGCAGGTGTGACAATAACGTCGGCAGGCTCCTTGACGCTTGCCGCCACGACAGGCGGAATCACCGGCACCGGTGCATTGACGCTGGATGCTCAAAACGGGCTCTCGGTCGGCAATGCCTATACCGGTTCCGGGAATGCCGCATTCAACGCCGATAGCGACGGGAACAGCGCGGGTAACTTCACTGCGACAACGATGGCTCTCGGTGCCAACACCCTGAATGTTACGGGTGCGTCGGTAAATACCGGGACCAGTCTCGCGGCGGGGACCACGACGCTGAACGGTGCCGTCACCGGATCCGGCCTGACTGTCACGGCTCTTACCCTCACCGGCGCCAGCGCGACATTGACCGGCACAACCATTGGCGGGCAGTCAGGAAACGATGCTGCTGCAGCGGCGACGATGCCCGACGCCGCGACCCACACCATCAATGGCTGTCAGAACACCCGTTGTGTTGTCGCGGTTGTCACGCCAACGCCGCCGCCCGACCTGGACAATGTGCAGGTCGATACAGGCGGCACAGGCGGCATCGGTACAGGTGGTACAGGCGGCAGTTCGGGCGGAACGGACACTGGCGGTAGCACCGATAGCGATACGTCGGGCGGCGACACTGGCGGTTCAGAGACCGGCGACACGAGCGGCGGAGACACTTCGGGCGGAGACAGCTCTGACGGCGGCGGATCTACCACCAATGACAATAGTGGCGGCGGCACATCCGGCGGAGACACCTCATCCCCCAATGGGAGTTCCGACGACGTTGCCGGCGGAGACAGCAATGTCGGAGACAGCGGCGGCGGATGGAGCGACGGGTCGTTCAATGCCGCATCCGGCGATGTGCTGTTGACCGGATCGGTCGGCAATTTTGAGGTGTTCTTCGAAGCGCTCAAGGAAGATGGCGCAAGTACCCTGGAATTGCTGGAGGCATCGGAAAATCTCGAAAACACCGAGCTCGCATCGCTTGTAAAAGCGCTGGGCGACATTCTGGGTGAATATGAATTCGTCTCGACATCGATCCCGACGAACGCATTTGACGACAAGGCGACAACCCTGCTGCCCGGCCTTCTCACGTTCGATCCCGCCGCGACTGGCAACGATACCGCCACCTCCCCCGCATCGCGCAAATATCAACCGCCGAGCTTCGGCCGGTTCCAGTTCTAAGGTGATGAGATGACCAGAAACCGCAACGGGCTCAACCCGTTCGCCTCACTCCTGTTTATCGGCTGTATCGGGCTATGGACGCCTTCGGTCGCCAATGACAAGCGCCAAGCCGCCCCGCCCGCAGCCAACCCCGCAGCGGACAAGGCCGATTATCGCACGCTCCTTGACGACGGCATCAGGAATAACAGTCTCGGCCGTCACGGCGTCGCCGAAAAATCTTTTCGGGCCGCGCTGCTGCAATGCCAAAGCCTGCCTTCCGCGGAATGTGGCGATATTACCCTGCGGCTTGCCCTGGAGCTCAGCAATCAGGAAAGATTCGAGGAAGCCGACCTGCATTTCGCGCGGCTTGAGAAGACGATCCGGGCGTCTACAATCAGCCTTGGCCTGCCACGATATCTGACCTATCGCGCGATGGATTATACGAACCGGCGGGATTTTCCCGAAGCGATGAAATTTATCTCGGACGCCAATCAGAAGCGCAAAGCACTGCTCAAAACCGCCTTTGAGAATGCGCGTTCGGCAGATCCGGCGGCGAAGCAACAGCTCGACCGCACGATGATCGAGCTCGCACACGGCCTGTATGTCCAGGCCAGCATCAGCTTCAAAATGGGCAAGACCGCAGACGCAAAGGTGACGGCACATCTGGTGCGCGCACTTGTCAGCAAGATAAAGAACATCCCCGATTGGTGGATCGCGTTTGCGGACGCGTTGCTCGCAGACATAGAGCTGCGCGACGGAAATATCGAAGCTGCTGAAAAACGATTGCGGAGCGCCCTTAAAGCGAAGCAGGTAGCGCTTGGCAACACACGGGCAGTGGCGCTTTCCTATATGGCGCTCGGCGCAATCTTTCACGGATCGAAGCGCGATAAAGACGCCATTGATACATCGCGTCCCGGGCTTTCAATTCTGCGTGGCGAACTGCGCCAGGCGCCCGGAATAAGCATCGAACGCCTCGAGCCTTTTCTCGAAGCGTCGCTCAAGATAGCGGAACAAAATCCCGGGCGACGGGCAGAACTCCATGGCGAGATGTTTGCCGCAGCCCAACTTGCGCGCACATCCCAGACCGCCCGCACCGTCGGACAGATGGCAGCGCGCTTTGCAACCGGGCGGCCCGAGATTGCCGAAATGGTCCGCCGCCTTCAGGTTCAGACGCAGCTGCGGGACGAGCTTCGTATCACGCTCGGCCGCTCAATGATCGCGTCTGCCGGCAAGGCCAATTCGCGCGGGATTAACAAGCTCAAAGCGTCCTATTCAAAGGCCGCAACCAGCGTCGGCACGTTGTCGAAAAAAATCGAGACGCTGTTTCCCAGTTACTCCGAACTGGTGAGCCCGACCCCGTCCAGCGCCGAGGCTGTCCAGGCAACGCTCAAAGCCGATGAAGCCCTGGTCTATTTTGTGTTCGGCGACACCAGCGGTTACGTGTTTGCCGTCCGGCCCGACGGGATAACAGCAGCCCGCGTGAATATCCGCCGCTCTGAAATAGGCGGCCTGATACGCCAATTGAGAAAACCCTTCGAGAAAACGGGTGCGCGCATCGCCCCCTATGACCTTCCAGCGGCATACGATGTGTATCGCAAGCTGCTGGACCCTGTTGAGCAGGCTCTTTCGGGCGCGAAACATCTTATCATTGTATCGTCAGGCGAACTCTTGAGCCTGCCGTTTCCGCTGCTGGTCTCGCGACCGCCTGCTGATGGCCCGGACCGGTACCGCTCGGCAGACTGGCTGATCCGGCGATACGCCTTCACCCAGATGCCCTCGGTGCGCACCTTCACCACGTTCAGGCAAACAGTCCGGCCGTCGGCGGCACCCAATCCATTTATCGGTTTCGGCAATCCTGCTTTCGAGGGGAAAGCATCGACAGCGGGGATCGCAGCCCTGTCTCAGCACTGTCAGTTGGAGGCTTCGCTCCCGCCGGGTCTGCTCCGCGGCCTTGCACCGCTGCCTGACACCGCCGTCGAATTGACCCGCGTCGCCGCAACTCTGAAGGCCGGGCAAGAAAATGTGATCCTCGGGGCCGACGTCACCGAACAACGTTTACGCAGCCTGCCGCTGGATCAGTACCGGGTTGTCTATTTCGCGACGCATGGATTGCTGCCGGGAGAACTGCGGTGCCAATCGCAACCTGCCCTCGCGCTGTCCCCCGCGACGCAGATCTCGCCAACCCGAACGGAGGACGGCCTGCTGGAGGCAAGCGAGATTGCGGGTCTGAAGCTCGATGCCGATCTCGTCGTCCTATCGGCATGCAATACCGGCGGCGGCGGCAGCGGGAAACTGGGCGGCGAATCCCTGTCGGGTCTCGCCCGCGCTTTCTTTCAGGCGGGGACGCGCTCGGTACTTGTTTCGCACTGGCAGGTCGACAGTGTTGCCACGACGCGCCTGATGACCCGGACATTCGGACATATCGGCAAGGCGGATCGGCGCCATACCGCGCAAGCGCTTCAACGGGCCCAGCTCGACCTGCTGCGGAACACCGAAACCGCGCACCCCTATTTCTGGGCCGCCTTTACGCTGGTTGGCGAAGGACGGGACCTGAAGACTGACCCGCGTTCTCCGCCGCAGAAGCAAATCGGCATGTCCTCCGAATAGGCCAGCGAATTGCGCCGTAATCCCTGAATTCAGCGCTTTGTGGTTAACCGCCCTTAACCATTTCGCTTCAGGAACGCTTAAGACCTGTTGCTTATGGTTTCGTCATAACCTGCTCAACCGGGCCAACCGGTGGGCCACATAAGACCAACAAAGGAGCGATGAGATGAAGCGGATGATCCAGACCAGTATGGCAGCGATGCTGCTCGCGACGACGGCCTTTTCGGCACACGCCAAACAGGGCGCCTATGAAATGGTGGTTCTCCACGTAGAGGGAACCGCGCTGAAACGTGGCGCTGTTATCGATGGAAACCAGACACTGACGCTTAAGAGCGGGGCCAAGGTCACGCTGGTGGGCGCAGATGGAAAGACCGTAACCGTTCAGGGTCCGTCGTCGGGCAAACCGGCCGGACGTGGCAGCAACGGCGCGAAATCCTCCGGCAAGGTTGCGGCTATTCTCGGCGCATTGCTGTCCAACGAAGAGCGCTCTACCCGCGCCCTCGGGGTTGTCCGCTCCGCCAGTGCGACCGGCTCGGAAACATTGCCCGACGCATGGGCCGTGAACGTGGGACAGTCCGGCACGAAATGTGTGACTGCAGATGTCGTCAAATTATGGCGCCCGGATGCAACCGGTGCCGCAAAACTGCAAATTCGCAAGGCACAGAGCGCTCACAGCGCCAAGGCAGATTGGCCTGCCGGTCAGGCGTTCCTGCCGATAAACGCGAAGACTTTTCAGTCCGGTCAGAACTATATCATCAGCGTGAATGGACGTAGTTCTGAAATGAAGTTCAACGTCATGCCGGCTGGACTGAACAATCCGACCGAGCAGGCTGCATGGATGGCTCGCCACAATTGCCGGGACCAGGCGCTCGCCATGGTCGACGGTATTCGGTAGATGCATTGAGGCGGACCGACACCCATATTTCTGGATGGTCAGCGTCGCCGCCGAACAATTCCGACAATCTACAAGCAATCTCAGGGCGGGATCTTTTCTCCCGCCCTGAGGTATTTCCGGTGACGCCGTAATGCTCAGGTTGTTCAGACAGAACCCAGCCCTCAATTACATCCTGATCGGGATACTCTGTGCGGCAGGCAGCCTTATGTCGCCAAGGGCATTTTCCGTCCTCGAATTCATCGAAAACTGGCTGGCGGACCTCCGCCTGACCAGCATCGCGCCGCCGATGGAAACTCATCCGGATATCGTCGTATTTACGATCACCGAAGACACCCTGGCCCAGTATCCATATCGCTTTCCGCTAGACCGCAGCATGCTCGCCGACGCGGTGAAGCGCTTCAATGCCGCCGGGGTCAAGGCGATCGGCATGGACGTTCTGTTCGATCAGCCGACCGAAACGCAAAAAGACAACCGACTGGCCGAGGCGATTGCCGAAAGCCGGGCCCCCGTCGTCGTCGGATGGGCATCCGGCGAAGAAGGGCTGACAGACAAGCAGGTAGAATACCTCCGGAGCTATCTGCCCGAAGCAATTCATGCACCGTCCAACCTGGTAAAGGCCCCCGGGGACGGCACCGTCCGGTGGGTGTATCCAGGCACCGTCACACCCAATGGATATCGGACGGCATTCGCGCCGGCACTGGCAGAAGCCGGCGGCGTAAAACCCACCCGCGAGACCCGGGATCTTTATTTCCGAAGCGGCGTGGACGGCGGCACGGCTCCCTTTCGGGTTTTCCCGCTCCATTTGCTGCCGAACCTCCCGCCACAATGGTACGCCGACAAGATCGTGTTGATCGGCGCTGATTTGCCGAACGAAGACCGCCACAGAACGCCTTTTGCAGCATTGCTCGGAAATGACGCGGGTTCATTGCCGGGTGTTGTTGTGCACGCCTTTGCGATCGCTCAGTTGATCGACGGAAAAACGTTCGATCGCCAGAATCTGATCATAGAATTGATTGCCGCCATCGTCGTCGCCGGGCTGGGCGTCTGGCTCGCCCTTCTTGGCATAGGGCTCGTTGCCAAGCTGGCGATGGCGGCGCTGGGAATCGCCATCATCTGGGGGAGCGGTTTCGCGCTGTTTTACGTGGCCAATGTAATGGTGCCGATCTTTACCCCGAGCATGGCATTTGTAACGGCAATCGGGATAAGTACGGCTCTGGTCGGGCATTTCCACCGCCAGGAAAAGAAATTCGCCGAAGCGATGGTGCGCCGCCGGAATGAATCGCTCCACAAAATCGTCGAAAACAGTTTCGATGCGATCGTGGTCGCGACATCCGACGGCGAGATTAGATCGACCAACTCATCGGCGGATTTGGTTATGGGCTGGCACCCGGAAGATATCATCGGGTCGCAGATCACCGAGCACTTCCCCGACGTCGAGGAACTCAGCGAAGACTTCCTCGAACGCGACAAGCAGTACCGGCGAACGTCGAAGGGCGAGATCCAGCCACTCGAAATCGAATGTGCCCGCGCCGACGGCACACCGTTTACGATGGAGCTTGTCGTTTACACAGCGCCAGTGTCGGATCTGTCTGGAACGACCAACCTTGCCGGCGAACGTGTTTCCTATATTTACTCATTCCGCGACATTACCGCCCGCCACATGGCGGAACAGGCGCGCGAGGAGGCTCGCCAGCAAGCCGAAGCCGCCAACCGGGCAAAGACTGAATTCCTGGCAAACATGAGCCATGAACTCCGCACACCGCTGAATGCGATTATCGGGTTCTCAGAACTGATGCGGACGGAAGCGCTTGGGCCATTGGGGTCGCCCCAGTATCTGGAATACATGAACGACATCAACGGCAGCGGCCAGCAACTTATCCAGGTCATCAACGATATTCTCGATATGTCTAAAATCGAGGCCGGGGAGCTGACCCCAATGGAAGAGGAATTCGATTTTGTAACCGCCGCAGACACGTCCGTCCGACTGGTCGCGGACAGGGCCCAGAAAGGCGAGATAACTCTATTGAACACGGTTCCGGCCGACCTCCCGCTCCTCCTCGCCGATGAGCGAATGATCAAACAGATATTGCTGAACCTGCTGTCGAATGCGGTGAAATTCACACCCGAAGGGGGAATGGTGGAGCTCAGTGCCGAAGCGAGCTCTCTCGGTCTTGTTTTCTCCGTATCCGATACCGGTTGCGGCATCCCGGAAGATAAGATGGACGTTATCCTCGAACCCTTCGGTCAGGCCGATATGTCCCTGCAGCGCAACTACGAAGGCACCGGCCTTGGCCTGCCGCTGGTCAAGGCGATGGTCGAACTGCACGGAGGCACCCTGGAGATCTTAAGCCGAGAAGGCAAAGGAACCACCGCGACTGTCCGTATGCCCGCGAGCTGCCTTCTGGAAGACCGACGAAAAATAGCGTAGCGAACCTGCTTTGTAGCGGGTTTCACAACTATCAACGCGATCCGGGGGAAATTGGTGGAGCCGAGGAGGATCGAACTCCCGACCTCAGCGTTGCGAACGCTAGGGTGGGTAGTTTACCCATGATTCCCCGAGCACCCCTAGAAATTTCCGAACGCTACTTTCCCTTTGTTTCTGCCGATTAATTGGGTTACTTTTAACGCTGTGGTCATTTCTGATCATTACTGGACGTTACCCTCAACGGGTGCCCTTTAGGTGCCCTAGTAAAAACAGGCACAGACTTGGAATCGCGCACACTCACAAACACCGTCCTTCTAGATGCCTTAAAACGGTACGGGAAGACTCCTCAGAAGGAATACCGTCTATGGGATGGTGGCACGGACGGGGTGCGTGGATTTGGTATTAGGGTGAAGCCAAGCGGAACGCGTTCGTTCTTCTATCAGTACACGTCGCCGACACTCCATAAAAAGCGACGGATCACTATCGGGCAGTACCCCGCCATACAGATCAAGTTCGCGAGGGAGGCAGCCCAAAAGTATGCTGTAAGGGTTCTCAATGGCGAAGACCCGCTGGAGACCAACCGGCTAGAAGAAGGCCCACAAACAGTATCCGAACTATGTGACCTATATCTTGACCGCGCCCGTAAAGGGCTGATCCTGTATCGCGGACAGCCCAAAAAAACGTCTACAATTCAGACGGACGCTGGACGGATCGAGCGTCATATCAAACCGGTTCTGGGCAAGCGCCGACTCAACGAAGTCAGGCAATCTCATGTCGAAGTGTTTAGGGACAAGATCGCTGCAGGAGAAACAGCCGCGACCGTCAAGACCGGCCTTCGCGGGCTCGCGCGGGTTACTGGCGGCCACGGCGCAGCTACCCGCGCTATCGAGCTGCTCGGTTCAATTTTTTCATTTGCTATCCGTAACGCATACATGGAAGGCGAAAACCCTGTGAAGGGTGTTGAGAAAAGCCGAAGTGTCTCGAATGATCGGTATCTGCGCCCCGATGAATATAAAGCCTTCGCTGATGCCCTAGGTGCGATGGAGAGAGAGGGAAAGAACGCCCCTGCCCTGAAGGCGTTCAGGCTGTTGGCACTCACAGGCGCCCGCCGCAACGAGATATTTGAACTGAAGCCCCATGAGGTTCAGCTAACAGAAAGCTATTTCGAATTCGATGATACTAAGACTGGCAAGCAACGCCGCGCATTCGGGAAAGCGGCAGCAAAGCTGTTGGCTGATACCATGAATGAGTCCGCCGACCGAACGTACCTTTTCCCAGGCGCGAGGCCGGGCACCCACACCCAAAATACGAAATTATTCAGAGCGGTCTGCCAAAGAGCGAAGCTGAAAGGGGTGACCCCGCACATATTAAGGCATTCTTTCTCGACCGTCGCAGGAAAACTGAATTATGCGGAGGTAACGATTGGGGCACTTCTAGGACACTCTGGAACAACGGTCACTAGCCGGTACACACACCCAGTGGACGACGCAATCATCAGCGCAGCAGACAAGGTTTCTCAGACCATCGCCGGGTACATGAAGAACGGTGCGAAACCGCAAATAGCGAAAGTTGTCGAGTTCCCCAGCGAAAAGGTAAGGGGTTAGGCCATGCCATTCCATGATGAACAGCCAGAATTATGGCATTGGACCCAAGCCGTAGCGTGGATTGCATTCGATGATGATGACACAGAGGTCGGGGAGATAAGCCAAATCACTTATTTGCCTCGTTGCAGCGACAGCTACGGTGCCGCGAAGAATATTACCAGAGCAATACGTCAGATCGTTGAGCAAGTCGCAAACGAGATCATTCACCCAGTCATATGGCGCAACAAACCATTCGAGTCGGACAAATGGAAACAACGCTTTGAATCTGACGGTCTAAGGATGTTCAACCGCGACTTGGAGGACACGCGTTCAGCTTTGTACGACGCAGTGTACAGCAAGTCGCGAATGGACTTCAGTTACCTCCATTTTCGTCGTAGTGACGTTCTTGCGCTTTGGCCTATCAAAGAACTGAACCAATTTCAGAATGATCAGTTCGCCCCAGCAGACGTGCCATCAAATGAAACAGCCCCCAAAAAGTTGGAGCGAGACAATCCAACCGATAAAGAAATCTCCGCATTTACGACCAATCTCATTGCCGAACTATCTGCGAGTGGCGGGCGGCTAAATCGGAAGGTGTTTAGGGAAGCCTATTGTGAGAAATTTCCTGGACCGCAGCAGTCCAACGCCGATTTGGCATATGCAGACTTTGTCCCCGACGATGCAAAACCGAAAGCTGGCCGTCCCAAGAAATCCGCGATTCATTGAGTGCGAAATCGGCCTACTCCGTTGATAATATTCACTTATTAATTCGCGGAATTTAATTCGCGATCTTTTAATTGGCGGCGGATTTAAACAACTTCGTCGCCAATTTTCTGTGTGTTTCTCTCATCTCCGTCGCCCACTGCGGGCATTACCCAGATGAGGAAAAGCTAGTGCTAAATCTCGAATCCCTCCCCGAAAACCTGATTCGGAAAGATGCATCAGAGTACTTGTTGCGGGTTCACGGTGTAAGCCGGAAGCCTAAAACGCTAGCCAAGTTGGCATGCGTCGGAGGTGGCCCAAAATTTCGAAAAGATGGTCGCTTCCCTCTCTATCCAGTCATCGAACTTGACGCCTATGCCCGTACAAAACTCGGCGAGCTCGTCAGTTCAAACGCTGAGGCTAGAGAAGCAGCCTGATGCAAACCGCCAAAAAAGAAACCCCGGCGCAGCAACGCCGAGGCTTCAAATCTTTTCGCGCTCTATCCCCCGTTTAAAAAGGATCAAGACAGTGATTAATATAGTAACCGACGCCGGAAACGGCAACAAGAACCCCCTGCCCACCGTCGCTGGCCACCCTCGAAACCCCCTCGCCAAACTGGCTTCAATAAGTTTCCGTCGGTGCTTGCTCGATAGGAGCGACGGGTGGCCGAAGATTTATCGGGACTGCCTGAAGGCGCAGGGGCACGCCGCACCATATGAAATTCAATTTCTGACGGAGGTGACGGAACTTTGTGTGAACGGGCGACCGATCCCGAGCGCCGAGGCGGCAAAATTTGAGGCTCTCAGCAGTCGCATCATCCTAGGGCGTATAGGGGGTGTTCAATGAACGCCGAAACCATCGCGATAGCCCTCGGCGGAAAACGGGCGGGATCGGATTGGATGGCGCGTTGTCCGGCCCACAGCGACCGTACGCCATCCATGTCTTTAGCGGATGGCGATACGGGTAACGTCGTCGTCTGTTGCCATGCCGGATGCCCCCAGGAAGCGGTTATAGCCGCCTTGCGGGATAAGGGCGTATGGCCCGGCAAAAGCGATATAGAGCGCCCTGACCCGGCCCTGATCGCGCGTGAGTGCCTGAAACGCGAGCGTGAAGCGCAGGCCCGTATCGATTACGCGGTTGGTCTGTGGCGACAGGCCGACCCGGCTGCGGGAACGCCGGTTGAAAGCTACCTGCGCTGGCGTGGGATTATGCTGCCGGTGCCGGAGACCATCCGGTTTGTTCCGAAGATGAAGCACCGCGACGGCGGCGTTTGGCCGTCCCAGATTGCGGTTGTAACGGACGGGATGTCGAATACGCCAGTTGGTGTTCATCGCACATACCTAGCGCCTGACGGCGCAGGAAAAGCCCCTGTGTCCCCAGCGAAAATGATGCTGGGTCGGTGTCGTGGTGGCGCGGTTCGGCTAGCCCCGACAGATAATGAAGTGCTGATTGGCGAAGGGATAGAAACGACCCTTTCGGTCATGCAGGTCACGGGCAAGCCCGGTTGGGCGGCGCTATCGACGTCGGGAATGACGGCGCTTTGCCTACCGGATTATCTCACCGAAATAACGATTCTCGCGGATGGCGATCCACCCGGCAGGGACGCGGCGAATACCGCTGCGGGCACATGGGCGCGCGAAGGACGGAATGTGCGGATCGCGCACGCGCCGGATGGACAGGATTTTAACGACCGCCTGATGGCGGCGGAGCACACAGCATGACGGAAGCAGAAGTTAGAGACGCAGTTGACGGTGCCGTGATCTACACATTCTCACAGGATGAACCCGGACAATTCCCGGAACCACAACCGTTACCGGAAGGCCCGCCGAAGGCTGCACCGCTGGAAGCACGCATGATACCGGATGAGCTTGCGCCGTGGATAACGGACATTGCCGAGCGAATGCAGGTTCCCCCTGATTTCGTCGCAGCCCCGGCCATTGTGGCGGCTGGGTCACTGATCGGTCGTCAGGTCGCAATCCGGCCCGGTCAGCATAATGATTACGCTGCTGTCCCGAATTTATGGGGTGCAATTATCGGCGCACCGTCTTCGATGAAAACCGGCGCAATGGGTGAAGCGTTAGGACCGTTGACCGCGTTGGAACGGGCGATGAATGAAGGATATGAGCATGATCTGGAGGAGTGGGAATCTCTACACCGGATCGAGATCAAGGAAAACAAGCGAGCAGAGCAATCAATAGAGGAGGCGTTGAAGAAGGGTGACAGCGTTGCCGCCGAAGCGGAATCGCGAAGTATTCAGGAAACCCCGCCACCTGCAGAACGCCGCCTCAAAACTCATGACGCCACGGTAGAGAAGTTAGGCGAGATCCTCGCGGTGAATCCAAACGGGGTTCTTCAGTGCCGAGACGAGCTTACGGGTTTTCTAAAATCGTTCGATAAGGCTGGCCGGGAGGGTGACCGGGCATTTTATCTGGAAGCGTGGAACGGAGATAAGGGCTTTATCGTTGATCGTGTGGGACGCGGGACAACCCGTATTGAGGCGTGCTGTGTTTCAATCATGGGAACGATCCAGCCCGGCCCGCTTGCCGATCATATCCGAGACGCTAGGCAAGGCGGAGCGAAAGCGGACGGATTGATGCAACGGTTTCAGGTGATGGTTTGGCCCGACTGTTCCGCCGCGTTTACGCTTGTAGACCGGAGGCCGGACGATACCGCCCGGCAGCGAGCCAAGGACGTTTTTGCCCGTCTGCTTGATCTCGACCTGGGTGCTGTCGGTGCCTTTCAGGAAGGTGAAGAAATGCCCTACCTGCGATTCACGCGCGACGCGCAGGGGTTATTCAATGAATGGCGGGAAGAACTGGAACGACGGCTACGAGAGCCTGACACGCTATCTGTTTCCATGGAGACGCACCTTGGGAAGTACCGGAGCCTCGTGCCGTCTCTGGCCCTCATCTTTCATCTTATCGATGGTCAGGCAGGATGTGTGGGTGGGGCGTCGTTAAGCCGTGCGATTAAATGGGCGCGTTATCTGGAAAGCCATGCTCGCAAGGTATACGCGTCGGGTGGCCGCACAGACGAGGCCGCGACATCCCGTCTCGGCAGGAAAATTCAAACAGGTGCGTTTGATAGCGACAATATCACGGTCCGGGACATTGTTCGGAAGGGTTGGTCTGGTCTCAATGACAACCGCGATGTCGTTGCAGCGGTTAACGGACTGGTCGATGCCGATTGGTTGATCCCTCAGGAACGGAATTCAACCGGTCGCCCGACAACAACGTTCACCATCAACCCGAATATCAGCGGAGGGAGGGGCTGATGGTGAAGACGCTTGAAGAAATCTACCGCGCAGCCGATGAAATTCTTGAGCGGCACAGTGACAAATTCACTGCCAAAACCGCGAAACCTACCAAAACGACATACAACAATAACCATTCCGCCGACTTTCGCGGTTTTGGCAGTGAAATACGGTCTGGTAGGGAGAAAGATAATGGTCCCGCCTCGACCAATTGGTCACAGGAAGACTGGCAGGCTTTCTTCGAAGAACGCGCCGGTATTGCCGAACACGATGGCGGCCTGTCACGCGCTGATGCCGAAGCCCAGGCGCTAGCCTGCTGTGTTGTGAAATGGATGAACCTGAACCCGGTCAAATCCGATCCCGACCGCTGCGCCCACTGCGGCCAGCCGAACGATACCGGTACGCAGGTCGTCCCGTTCGGGAATGGGCCTGTGTGGTTGCATTCGGGGTGCTGGCGAGAATGGCAGAATGGGCGGGAGGATGAGGCTATTGGGCATCTGAAAACGTCCGGTGTTCACCTAAGAGCGGACGGTTCTGATGCCGCGTGCTGAGGACCGTTGTTGACCCGAAGCGGAAGTTTCAAACCCTCGTCCCACGAAAAAACAGCACGTTCAGGACGGGAGGATCGTTCTCTCAGGAGGGAATTCCAAGGTTACCTTTGTTCCGCAATCAACTTCGCTTTCAATGCTGAGAGCGCCACCAAACAATTTCATGAAATTGGCGCAAAGATGCAGGCCAAGACCTGTGCCTTCATGCCTTCGAGAATGTGCCACGTCTGCCTGCTCAAAGGGCTTTAAAGCCTTGATCATATCCGCTTTCGACATTCCCACGCCCGTGTCCGTGACACTGAGGATTATACCGTTGTTTTCACCAAACTTTTTGGTGACGTTTATTACGCCTCCGGCGGGGGTGAACTTGATGGCGTTTGACAGAAGATTATTGAGTATCTGGATCATTACTCTTTCGTCAGCCAGCAAGAAAGGAATATCCGGGACGATATCGGAGGATAAGGTCTGGGTGGACGCTTTAGAAGTATGACCAAATTGCTTGAAGCTTGTTTCGATCAGCGCGTGAATATCCAGAGGCTCTTCGACCAATTCATATTTTCCTGCTTCAATTTTGGAAAGGTCGAGAACATCGTTAATGAGTCTGAGAAGCAGGAAACCGCTGTTGTAAATATCGTTCGCATATTCCTCGTAATGAGGATCCCCGAGTGGGCCAAAAGCTCTCAACCGCATTATATCGGCAAATCCCATGATGGCGTTGAGCGGGGTGCGGAGATCGTGGCTCATTGCAGCTAGAAAATCTGACTTCGCTTTGTTGGCAATCGTTGCTTCGTTACGCGATATCTCAAGCTCCAAATTGATGTTGACCAACTCGTTGGCGATGACCAATTCAGCCGCACGTGCCGCTTTCTCGATATTGGCGACGACTAGCTCATCTGCCCGTTTTGCTTTCTCATCGGTTTCGAAATCAAGTTTTTCGTTGGCGATGAGCAGCTCGGCCGCACGTGCCGCTTTCTCGATACTGGCGATGACTAGCTCAGCTGCCCGTTTTGCCTTCTCATCGGTTTCGAAATCAAGTTTTTCGTTGGCGATGAGCAGCTCGGCCGCACGTGCCGCTTTCTCGATACTGGCGATGACTAGCTCAGCTGCCCGTTTTGCCTTCTCATCATTTTCGAAGTCGAGTTTTTCATTGGCGATGACTAACTCGGCCGCACGTGCTGCTTTCTCATCGTTTTCGAATTCTAGTTTTTCATTGGCGATGATCAACGCGGCCGCGAGGCGTTTTTCATCCAATCTTTTCCGTTTTGGAGAGGCCATATTCGACTTGTAACACGAAGTCTCAAATAGACCCCCAAATCATATTTTCTCTACGCTTATGCTTATGGCTATCAGGCGACCTGAGCGAGCGCGCCAATCACGTCCGGTGTAGCCCCAGTTTCGGACATCCAGGCGCGAATTTCCGTTATCGGGGGCATTTCAGACGTATACCAGGGACGGTCAGAACAGCCGCTTCTGACCCAAAGCGGACATCGCGCCGGGCATAAGAAAACGGCGTCCCGAAAGAAACGCCGCTTTGCTTAACTACATTGAATTGGGATCAGGCAGCGCGTCTGCGCCGTGCGTATCCGATCCCGGCGAGGCCGAGGCCGAACAGCAGTATTATTCCCGGCGCCGGTACCGCTGCGACCTGTTCTCCGACCACCGACAGGCGCAGCGCCTCGCGGCCGCCGCCGAAATCAACCAGTCCCATCACCAACCATGCGGGTGCCCGCTATGCACTGCGTCGAATAAATCGATACAAGCCTCGGCCACGGCATCTGCGGGAATTGAGCTCAGGTTGATTTCACCTGCCGCATTTCGTGTCACCGCAGGATTTCCGCCAGACCACGCCAACCCCGGATAAAAAATTCGATTATCCTTGCCGTGCGGAAACCACAAGCCCGGAGGGTTCTTCAGGCTGAACACGCTCACCGTGGGTGTCATTACAGCCGCCGCAAGATGCATCGGCCCACTATCGTGGCCGGCGAAACACACTGCACGCTCAATCAGTCCTGCGCTCTCCCGCGGGGAAATGCTGCCGCAACAATTCAATGTCGGTCCGCGCCATGCTTCCAGTAATTGGGCGCTACGGTCGCTTTCGCCGGAAGCACCAACCGCAACCAGTCCGACTCCGGGTTTCCGGCCGCTGACGATGTCAAAAACGCGCTGCCAGCTTGTATCGCCCCAGTCGTTCTCCGGCCATTTCGTGCCGATACTGAACGCCACGAATTCATCCCTGCCCTCCCAGTTCGCAAGCGTCCGCATTGCGGCTTCACGCTCAGCAGGCACCAACCTCAGCGACCAGTTCTCCGAATTTTCAATCTCGAAATCTCCGAGTTCGGAAAGGCCGCTGGAAATATGCGAAGCCATGCTAGGAACGATCCCATTTGCCAACCCGACCGGTTGCTCTTCGAGTAGGTTCGCGGCACCCAGTCCGAGGATATCCTGCGCCCCACATAACCCCAGGAAGGCGCGATCACGCCACAACACGGATCGCGAATATATCGGGTTCGCATAGACAATAATGTCGGGGCCCCAGCGGCGGATATCGCGTATGAGCGACCATAAAGATGCGACGTTTCTCGTGCCTAAGCGGTATGAAAAATGGCCGTCTATGAAGTTATTCTGTCCCAAAACCGACCATAGCGGCGGCGCTTTCGCATTAATGGGACTATTGGTCAGGACCCGTTTTTCAGCATTCGGCCACCGGCGTTCAAGCAGGTGAAATATCGGCAGAGTTACCAGCGTATCTCCGAGACTTCCGAGACGGTGAAGCAAAATTCTGTCTGGGTTCACATGCATTTCACTCTTTCAATTGCTGAAACTACTGGCGGCAATCTGTAAGCGATCAAATTATCGCGTTGGCGTCGCATTTCGGGCCCAGATGATCGACTCGAACCCGTAGTAATCCCAGGTGCCGGCCATCAAGCGGTTCTGTTTTCGTGATTTCGGCTCGTTCAGAAACCCGCGCACCCTGTCCACCAACGGACGGAAATTTCGGGCCGAGAACTCTATTTCAAATCCGCTCTCAAGAATTCTATTCGTCACTTCGGGAAAATCCGGTGGGATCCCAACATGCGTTGAATCATCATAGTAATTCAGGGTGCCCTCACGTTCGGGAAAGTTCACGCTCTCCGCACTGGGAAAACTAATAAAAAGCTGACCACCATGAATAACAGTGCCAAGTATGGCGGACAACGTTTTGTCGCGGTCGTTGCAGTGTTCGAGATTATGACGTGAGATGACTGCGTCGAACCGGCGCCCCTCTCCGGCGATTGCCGTATCGAAATTCTTTGGATCGGCGATTACAAATTTTTCGTTCTCACCATTTTTGTAACTGTCGTCCGGGAAAACATCGAGACCCGTATATCTGCATAACGGCAACGTCTCTCGTATCTTCGACAGTGAACCGTTACCGCAGCCCACATCCAGTATACTCGCCTGCGGATCCAGTTGTTTCAGAAATGAGTACCGCCCGCCGTGTCTTATTTTGAGTTTTAGATAACTGGTGATGGCATCTGCAATCATTTCTACAAACTCGCTTTGCTGAAACCGGATTGATCGGCTCCGAATGTCTCGTACCGAGGATCACCCATCCTATTCATACCATGACCCGCGAACCAGCCACATCGTTTTGCAAAAGCGGCAGCTCTGATCGGCAACCGTCTTATGAATGTAGGCCGAGCCAAGCAACCTCAACTAGGCACGAACTTCTCTGCATGAACCAAGCCCTGCTCTATACCGTTCTCCGGAAGCCATTGTCACTCCATGCGTCGTCATCCGTTTACCGGCCGCACGCGAAACCATCGAAGCCATCGAACGGCACGCCCGTTATGAGTTGTATGATTTTCGGTATCATCGGACCCGCGCAAAGAAGAAACCAAAAGAACCGGTTGATCCGATATCTGTCTGGCAGCGGGAAAACAAGGTCGGGACTAAGCGGCTCAAGAACTTCAAACATCTCTACGATGGCATCGCGCCCATCTACAAAATTATCCAAAAGCATCTCGATCTTAAGCCACGTGACATCGCTGATTATCTAAACCGAGATTACTATATGACGGTCAACGGTCGTCGTTGGGACAGGGACAATACGCGCAAGACAATGGACCTGATCGCCACTGATTTGTTTCAGGAATACGTGGAACTCCGGGAAGAGGAAAAGCCGGAGAAGATAGAGCTCAGTAATATCTGATTAAGGGCAGATTTGCCGTTGCCGTTTGCTCAGCCCTTCGCTCATTGAGCTATGCACTATACGTACAGTTACACACCCAAACCATATTCCTGCTTACGAGCCCGCAGCTGAGACGTTGCGAGACGGAGGTCTTACGTGAATTAAGATATCAGGATGTCCGCTTTCAGGTGATTAGCGGACGGCATATCGCCGACCGGGTCAGGTCCGTTAATGACCCATGGCGGACATTCCTCATATTAAAAACCGCGGCCCGATTAAACTGAACAACTGTTCCTTCGAACGGCCGAATTTTAACGTCAAGTAATACGTTTTCAGTAAACGGTCCGGTTAACAATGG
>JBLIMV010000003.1:0-213917 GCA_047638395.1 Paracoccaceae bacterium
GTGCGTGAGCATTACGGAACTTCTTACCCCTAACCGTGGTAATACCGTTCTCGTTGAACCAATCAGCAATCTCTTGGAAATTCCAACCCTTCTCCCGAAACTCCATAATCGTTTCGTAGAGGTATTGTTGGTAATCGTTATATGGAGCAACCCAAAGGTGCGAGGCACGAACCGTTAAATCAAATGTGAGGTAGGTTTCTGTATGGTTAAGAGCATTTCTATTACCCCCTAACCACACTATTCCACGGTCACCGATTTCGCGAGGTTCCGCGGCTGGTCTACGTCCGTGCCCTTGAGGACCGCGACGTGATAGGCCAGCAACTGGATCGGTACCGTGTACAGGATCGGCGCCACGAACGGATCGACCGTCGGCAGCTCAACCGTCGCCGCCGCCATATCCCCCAGCTTTTCGATGCCTGCCTTGTCCGACAGAAAGATCACCCGGCCGCCACGCGCGATGACTTCCTGCATGTTCGACGCCGTCTTGTCGAACAGCTCGTCCGACGGCGCGATCACGATGACCGGCACGTGCTCGTCGATCAGGGCAATGGGGCCGTGCTTCATTTCGCCGGCGGCGTAACCCTCGGCATGGATATAGGAAATTTCCTTCAGTTTCAGTGCACCTTCGAGCGCAATCGGATAGCCCGTGCCGCGCCCGAGATACAGAACGTCCCGCGCGTCGACCACTTCATGAGCCAGCTTCTCAATCGCTTCGTCATGGTTCAGGATTTCGTTCACGCGTGACGGGACTTCGGTCAGCGCATGACAAAGTGCTGCCTCGCGTTCGCGGTCGATCTTGCCCCGCGCGGCGGCGAGACCGATGGCGAAACAGGCAAGCGTAGTGAGCTGGGTGGTGAACGCCTTGGTCGAGGCAACGCCGATTTCGGGGCCCGCCTGGGTGCGCAGAACCACATCGGATTCCCGCGCCATTGAACTTTCGGCCACGTTGACGACCGAAACGATATGCTGGCCCTGCGCTTTGGCGTAACGGAGCGCCGCCAGGGTATCGGCGGTCTCTCCCGATTGGGAGATAAACAGCGACAAACCACCCTGCTGCATCTCAATAGACCGATACCGAAATTCGGAGGCTATATCGATGTCAGTCGGGATACCGGCAATGCTCTCTAACCAGTAGCGCGCCACCAGCCCGGCATGAAACGACGTGCCGCAGGCAACAATCGTGATGCGCGGGATCGTCGTCAGATCGAACGGCATCTCCGGCAGCGTAATAACTTCATTCCACGGGTTCAGGATCGTCTGCAGCGTGTCACCGATAACGGCCGGCTGCTCGTAGATTTCCTTGAGCATGAAATGCGGGAAATTGCCCTTGCCGATCATGGCACCCGAGGTCGATGTCTGCTGAACCACCCGCTCGACGACCGCATCGGTCTCATCATGGATGACGGCGCCTGCAGACGTAATCTCGGCCCAGTCGCCTTCTTCCAGGTAGCAGATCTGCTGGGTCAGCGGGGCGAGTGCCAGCGCATCCGACCCGATATACATTTCACCGTCGCCATAGCCGATGGCGAGCGGGCTGCCGCGCCGGGCGGCAATCATCAACCCGTCATGACCGGCAAACAGAATGGCCAGCGCAAAGGCACCTTCAAGACGTTTCAGCGCGGCGGAGACCGCTTCGGCGGGCGATTTGCCGTCTTCAAGATAGCTGCTGATCAGGTGAACGACGGCCTCTGTGTCGGTCTCGGAATGGAAAACCCGGCCCGCTTCGCTCAATTCCTGGCGAAGCTCCTGGAAGTTTTCAATGATGCCGTTATGGACCAGCACAACGCGTTCGTCCGCGTGCGGATGGGCGTTGGTCTCGGTCGGCAGGCCATGTGTCGCCCAACGCGTATGACCGATCCCGATGGTGCCGGGAAGCGGCTGGGTATCGATCAGCGCATTCAGATTGCTGATTTTGCCCTCTGCGCGGCGCCGGTCGATGACTCCGTCGACAAGGGTTGCGATGCCGGCGGAATCATACCCCCGGTATTCAAGCCGTTTCAGGCCGTCGAGCAACAAAGGCGCTGCGTCCGCCTTGCCGATAATGCCGATAATGCCGCACATATTCTGGTCCGTTCTACGCTGAAATTTTTACAGAGTTACTTTTTGGCCTTGGCCGCGTCTTTTTCCGCTTTGCGTTTTTTGCGGAACGCACTGGCCCAGCCGCCGATACTTTTCTGACGCCCGCGCGCCACCGCAAGCGCATCCGCCTCGACATCGGTCGTGATCACCGACCCGGCACCGACCGTCGCCCCGTCGCCAATTTTGACAGGCGCCACCAGGGACGAATTGGAGCCGATAAAGGCATCCGCGCCGATATCGGTCAGCTCCTTGAAGAAGCCGTCATAATTGCAGGTGATCGTGCCGGCGCCGATATTGGCCCGCGGGCCGATCCGCGCATCGCCTATATAGGTGAGGTGATTGACCTTCGCGCCTTCTTCGACGAGCGCTTGTTTGATTTCGACAAAATTGCCGACATGAACGTCGCGTTCCAGCTTCGCGCCGGGCCGCAGCCGCGCATACGGGCCGATGATGGCGCCGGAGGCGACCTCCGCCTGGTCGATATGACAGAACGCCTTGATTTCGACATTGTCGGCAATCGTCACACCGGTACCGAAGAACACGTTCGGGCCAATGATGACATCACGGCCGATCTGCGTATCCGCCGACAGCCAGACCGTTTCAGGAGCGGTCATCGTCACACCGCCGGCCATGGCACGCGACCGCAGCCGCGCCTGCATGGCGGCCTCTGCCTCGGCAAGCTGCGCGCGGCTGTTCACACCCATGACCTCGACCGGATCCGCGGCTTCAACCACGGCGCAGCGCAGGCCGCGGTCGCGCGCGAGCGCCACGATATCCGTCAGATAATATTCGCCATTTGCGTTGTCGTTCCCGACCGCATCAAGCAGCGGAAACAGATGAGCGCCATCGATCGCCATGATCCCCGCATTGCAGAGACCAATCTCGCGCTGGGCGTCGCTGGCATCCTTGTACTCGACAATCGCTTCGAGCCCGCCATCGGCGGCTGTTACCAGCCGGCCGTATTCCGCAGGATCGTCCGGGCGGAAGCCGAGCACGACGACGGCCGGGTTCTCGGACGTACGACGGGCCGTCAGCATGTCCTGCATGGTCTCGGCGGTCAGAAGCGGCGTGTCGCCAAACAACACCAGCACATCGCCGGTAAAATCTTCCATCTGTTCGCGGGCAGCGAGCACCGCATGACCGGTGCCCAGGGCTTCGGTCTGGACGGCCGTTTCGGCGGGGGCGACGGCGTCGACCAGCTGGGTCATACCGGGTGCCACAACGACAACCGTGCGCTCCGACGAAATCGCCGACAAGGCCGTCAAAAGGTGAGAAACCATCGGCCGGTTGGCCACACGATGCAGGACCTTTGGCAGGTCCGATTTCATCCGTGTTCCCATTCCAGCCGCAAGTACTATTGCAGCGCACGCGCCCGTTGTCATCGCCCCGAAAATCCGTTCAGTTTCAATTGCCGACGGACGCGAACGAGAGCCCCGCACTAACCTGTCCGTTCGCCGGAACTTGCCACAAACCGCCCCTCCGCGCCAAGGGGAATGACGGGACGGCTTATAGCCACCGCCTGGGTCGGCAGACGGCCAGCTATCAGGGTTTATTTTCCGGCGGACACTGCGTTCTGGCCGAGTTTCACTTTTTTACCACCCGATGCGTGCGTCGCGGCGCTGAGATGGGCAACCAACGCGCCAAGCGGCGTGTTGAGCGTGAGGCGCACCGGCACCGGCGGGACATCCGCGAAGGCCTTCCCCATCCAGACCCGCGCGCGGCGATCGCCGTCGTTCCAGCCGGAATCGTCGTTTTTCTTGAACCCGACCTTTTTGCGGATCCGCAATTCGCAGTTCACCGTGTCGCCGACAAAGGGCGTGTAGCCACTCGGTTTCAGCTTTTCGCCACCGTCGGGCCTGGCAATCAGGTCGTAGCGCCGGCGTCCGTCAAACACGGCAACCTGCGCCGAACATGTATCGTCGCCGTCCATCTTGCGAATAATCGACACGATCGCACTGGCCAGATCGACAACCCCGGTGCGCATGGCTTCGGGCACCCTGTCCCGGTCGTCGCCTTCCGGCTTCGGCACAATCCGCTCGATCCGGGCCACACCATCGGTGAATTTCATATCGATAAAGCGTTCCCGTCCCTTCCAGCTGTTGCGCTGACCGGCGGTGACCGGCATCACGCCGGCGCCGACGATCTCGCCACGGGAATAGGCCTGCATCCACCAGGGAAACATCCGCCCGACCATGCCCGACGTCTTCACCTTCGCCGCGATGTCGTAATTCTCGGGCGCAAGGTCGAGGTCGATATTGATCACGGCGACGTGGAAGCCGCCAATGTAGATCTTGTAGCTGAGATCGACGGCACTTTTCTCTGCCGCGACCGCACGCGACGGCAGCAACGCCGGTACGACAAGCCCCAAAGCGAGCGCCAACGCGACGGTCAGCGCCGGGACGACAACAGCATTTCTAAAAGTTTTCATCATTGCACCTCGAACGCTGAGTATAGCCCAATTGTGGCGGTTATGTGGTCTACACGGTCCACATTGACAAGAACCGCCGCGCCGCCTTATATGCGCCCCCATTCCTTAGGGAATACGGGCGATTAGCTCAGCGGGAGAGCACTGCCTTCACACGGCAGGGGTCACTGGTTCGATCCCAGTATCGCCCACCATTTTTCGCAAACCGAGGCCGAAGGTCGCGTAAGTTGCGAAAAATCCCCCGGAGGGATTCCTCTCATAAAGTGATCGACGGGCTTCGGGTAGCAGGCCACCTGGAACCGCAAATTGGGCGAAGGAGTGTCGCCCGAAGCCTTGGCGCAGGGGGACCGGCGCAATGTGGTACGTCTATTTTCTGGAACTGCGTAACGGCGACATCTATGTCGGATCGACGAACGATCTGCGTCGCCGCGTCGGATCGCACGACAACGGCGAGGTTTTATCGACAAAAGCATATTTGCCGGTGAGTCTGAAAACCTATGTCGCGGTTGGAAGCGAGACTAAGGCCCGCGAACTGGAAAAATACTTCAAATCAGGTTCCGGGAAAGCATTCGCCAGAAAAAGATTTATGTAGTTCGCCCCTAGGCATCCCAACCGCTCATCTCCCGATTACGGACACATCACCATCACCTCGCTGAACTCCGCTATATGCTCCAAAGCGGACGTCAGCGAACAACTCATTCTTGCTATATGAGCAATGGCCGAAAGGTAGGAAGCCTCATACTTCCCTGGCCGTTCAGGTTGCGTTCATCTGCCCGAGCTTAGATAGGCATCAGGGCACTCGATGTGGCCGTAGCAATTCCATCTCTGGGGAACAGACCCATGAACCGCAAGATAACAGCGGTCATTCCGTTCCGGTAAGCGGGTGCCACAGGGCAGCAGGATCTCGGGAACGCGGCTTATCGGCCACTCATGCCGTAAATAGTTATAGAGCAATCATTCGATACAACTATCGGGAAGGCAAATCCCGGTACTAAAAAAAGGGGCGACGTTATGAAAAGAATATGGCTTGCACTTCTTTCCGGTGTGATATGGGCGGGGCTGATTGCCACGCCGTCGATGGCCCAGACGTCTTCCCTACCGACCGCGGGGGAACGGGATAAAGCGATCGGCGCCGTTGGCATTCTTTTTGACAAACTCACTGGCGATAGCTTCACCAACGAAGGAACCTATTGGAAGAAGACCTTCAATGGGCTGACCGTTGTCGTTTACAAACAGGCTGGGAAAGACTCGGCGAATGTCGCCCTTACCGCGCGCAAAGTTGACCTGGGCACCCTGATTCCATTCGCCAATAAAGGTAATTTCGGCAAAATCAGCCTCGAACACGCGACCATGATCATCGTGTCGCCAAACAGCTTCCTAAAAAACAAACAGGGCAGCATCGACCCAACCAAGCTGCCAAAGCCTGTCTCAACCAGGATAGCTTCGCTTCCCGCGCCAATAGCCACAGCGATCAAAGCGGCAAATCCAAGCTTGAAATCCGTCACCCTGCCGACCGGTATATTCACGATCAGTCAGTTTCAACCGGGCCCCAACAAGGCGGTTACCGAGGTTTTGAAGCATTTTGGATTGCGTAAACCGGTCATTTCATCCGCGATTCTTGATGCCAGCAATTACAAGGATCTCGCCAGGCTCAAAGCGGCATTTTCGCTTTCGGTTGTGCTGAATAGAGACAACCCCATCAACAACACGGTGGAACTGACACAGATTCTGAAATCACCGAAAGACGCACAACCGGTTCTGACGCTGACCTCGGCGTCGGGCGGCAAGGCATTGAGTCTGTCCTACCAGACGCCGTATATCGTTAATGGCAACACCACTGTCCAGACCGCCGTCTCCTTCAAACTCGAAAACGGTAAGGTTTCAGGGTCACTCGCTGTTGAACTTGGTGATCTGCCCGATCCGACACTCGTACCCAAGGTGGTCGAACTCAAAGGCGTCAAAATGTTTGACGTGCGGCTCAGCATCGCTTTCACGTCCACCGGACGGAAGAAAGTCCCTGAATTCACCGTCGGGTATTCGTCGTCGAGAATGGTGGTCAAAGGACGAACCGACTATTCGCCGGTCAAGATAAGCGTTGCCATGACACCGGCCGGCACGCCGACAGGCGCGCTGATCAATCTCGAAACAGACGAGACCGTCTATCTCGCAGCCATCGCTGACCTGGCCGAAGTCGGCTTCAGCGCGCACCCCACATCGAAAATCGTGCCAAACAAGTGGAAGAAGGATGTCGCGAAGAAGCTCCAGCTGACCAAACTGCCGAAAATCGGCATAAAGGCGCCGGAGATCTATATTGCCACACCGGGAATGGTCATGACGGGCCACCTCGCCGATATCGGTATCAAGGGCGCCGGTGTAAAGATCAAAGGAGCCCTTTCCGCGTTCGAGAAAAATCTGGTAGAGGCCGAACTCCTGCTTGATACGAAAGGCCTGAGGTCGGCGGCCTCGATCACGGCTTTCTCTGCCGGACCGCTTGCCCTGAAGAACGCATCATTCGACCTGAACGCCCGGCTGAATACACCACCCTCCTTTGCGATCCACGGAAAGGCCACCTTCGAGGGCATGACGCTCGCGGAATCCGAGCTTAAATTTTCGAGCAAGGGATTCAAGTTGGTCCAGGATTTCGGCTGCGCGCCGCCGATGACCCGGGTGTCGATCGAATTCGAGGGTTTCAAGCCCAAAACACCAAGCATCAAGCCATCGGGCTGCGCCGGCGAACTCCTCGCGGCCGCGGGTGAGGCCGCCAAGGCCGCCGCAAAGCAGGTCGGAGAGACCACAGCGAAGGCCGCCAAGGGCACCATCAACGCCGGCGAGGCAACCGGTAAATGGGCGGTGCAGACCTCTGCTGCGGTCGGCAAATTCGCCAAGAACACCGGCTGCAAGATCTCAAGTTTCTTCGGCGGAAAATGCGACGAAAGGAAACGCGAAGCCGAACGCAAAAAACGCAGAGATGCGGCTCTGGCACGGGCGACCAAATACCGCCAGGTCATCGGGCCGGCGAATTGCGGGGACGGCTGGTATTGGAACCATAAATACCGCACCTGCTGGTTTGGTAAAGGCGGCACGATGCTCGTCTATAGCCTCGCAGGCGCCGCGAAAGGCCTCTGCATGCAGCTCGCCAATGGGGAAAGAAAACCGGGCACCCGCCTTGTCCTGGGCGATTGCACCGGCGGTGGTCTGCAGCAATTTACGAAGCATCCGCACACGCGCGATAATGAGTTTTCCCTCAAAACCATCAGAGGGTTTTGCCTCTCTGCGAATATCGGCAAGAGGGCGCAGGGCGTCAGCGTGAAAACAAGAAAATGCGACGCCTCCAACGACAACCAGATCTGGCGCCATGATGAGGGCGGCCGTCTGCTGACCTCCAAGGGCCTGTGTTTGAGATCAAAATCCGGTAACAGCAAGGGCAGTCATCTGATTATGAACGACTGTGCGACCCGGACCTCGAGCAACAAAATACCGCCTGTGGAATGGGTAGTTGTGGCGCCGAGCACGAATGCCGCCAGGGATTTTCACGCGAAATTCAAGGTGCCTAATCGGAGCGGGTTGTCCGTCGGAGGTAAGGGGAAATTCGGAAAACTTTGCCTGCAGTCCGATTCCCTGACGCCCGAAGGCACGGTGCACCTTAAAAAATGCAACGACAGCGAAGCCCAAAAATTTGCAATCGGCGCGGTCAAAGGAAGCTTTTTTTCCCTGGTTTCTCAGAAGTCACGCATGTGCCTGGATCTGTTTGCGTGGAAAACACATGTCGGCGCGCTGATTTATACCTGGCCGTGCAATTATAAAGGCAATGAGCAATGGATTGCCATCGTCGGTGGCGAAAACACGACCGGCACCAAGACGATCCGTCATCCGAGCGGTTTCATGATCAAGAGTGCTGCGACCGGAAAATGTCTCGCGCCGGTGTGGAGCACCGGCAAGATATTCGCCAGCGAAAACGCCATGATCAAGCAGGTTAAGTGCAATGCGAAAGACGTAAATTTGCGGTTCAGGTTTATGACCGCATATTCAGGTTGAAGGCTCGCGACTGAGCACAGAAGCGGCATCAGGCGCATACAACGCATCGCTCCATTCCGATAGAACATCCAAAAGATGGGTCCGGCTTTCTCAAGCTGGGCCCATCAAACTTTCCGATAACGGCCGGAAAATTCTATAAATCTCACGCTCCAATTTCGGTTTTCGTGATTTTGCATGATAGCGTGTTTTTATAACGCAAAACCCGGAATCACCGGCAGGAACACGCGCGATACTGTCGCGCGTGAACAGGTTTGGTGCGCCCCGCAACCGGAGGAAGCAAGACCGCTATGTCGCCACAGACCGACCCCCATTTCCATATGCCCGTCGCGCCCGCCCCTTTGGGTGCATGGGGTTGTTTTTCATGTTTGTCATTTCGGACCGGGCATCGGCGTTGGCACCGCCGTTGCACCAGCTTGGCGGACCAACCGGCGTTCCACAATTTGAATTCGAAAACGGAGAGAACCCGTTATGGTGCCCACCAGATTCTGTCCCTGACTTTGAGATATCCATGCCCGACAATGTGACCCTGCCGAATTCACCCGAGGCTCGCGACGCCGCGTCCCTGATCCACCCCCTCACCAATCTCAAGACCCACCTGGAAAAGGGCGCGCTGGTGATCGAGGAAGGCGATGGTGTCTGGGTGACCGACATTCACGGCAAGAAATATATCGAGGGCATGTCAGGCCTTTGGTGCCTGTCGCTCGGCTATGGCCAGGAAAGACTGGTCGAAGCTGCCGCCGAGCAGATGCGACGGCTGCCGTATTATCATTTAACGAACCACAAGAGCCACCAAGCGGTCATCGATCTGGCCGAAAAGCTGCTGGAGATGGCACCGGTGCCGATGTCCAAGGTGTGGTTTGCCAATTCCGGCTCAGAAGGCAATGACAGCGCCGCCAGGATCGTCTGGTACTACTGGCATGCCAAGGGGAAACCGGAGAAACGCAAGATTATTGCCCATCAACGGGCATATCACGGTAACACGATTGCGTCGGCCAGCATGTCGGGCATGTACTACAACCACGCCTCTTTTGGGCTGCCCCTGGACGGATTTCTGCACGTCACGCCGCCGCATCATTACCGCTACGCGAATCCCGGCGAGGACGAAGAAGCTTTTGCGAGCCGCCTCGCCGATGAACTCGACGAACTGATTATCTCGGAGGGCCCGGAAACGGTCGGCGCGTTTTTCGCCGAGCCGATAATGGGATCAGGCGGCGTGATCGTGCCACCGCCAACCTATTATGAGAAAATTCAGGCGGTTCTGGAAAAGCATGATCTGCTGTTCATCGCGGACGAGGTGATAACCGCCTTTGGCCGCACCGGAAATATGTTCGGCACAACCACGATGGATCTCAAGCCGGATATGCTGGTCTGTGCAAAGGGCCTGTCCAGCGCCTATCTGCCGATTTCAGCTTTGATGGTGAACGCGCGCGTCTTTGACGTAATTTCGGAGGAAAGCGACCGGATAGGTGTATTCGGCCTGAGTTTCACCTATTCAGGTCACCCTGTTTCAGCGGCCGTCGCCCGGGAAGCCCTCCGTATCTACGAAGATGACAATATCGTCGACCACGTCCGCTCGATGGCGCCTCATTTCCTGGGCGGCCTGAACAAACTTCTGGATCATCCGCTTGTCGGCGAAGTACGCGGCAAGGGGCTGCTTGCAGGCGTGGAGCTTGTTCACAACAAAACGACCGGCGAAGCCTTCGACCCGACATATCAGGTCGGGACATATTGTGCCGATAGCGCCGAAGCACATGGATTAATTTTGCGCGCCATCGGCGACACAATATCCTTCTGCCCACCGCTCATTATTGACAAATCGGAGATCGAGGAATTGCTTCTCAGATTCCGGTACGCACTGGATGACACGCTGACCATGGTACAGGAACAAGGTTGGCTTTCTGCCCCTTAAAGGCGATTGGCTGGCCGACACTGTCAGATCTGCTGATGACGGGTGTACGCCGCAGGATCCACCCAGGAGGGCCCTGCCCTAGCCAGAAACCTGTGCGCCCGCGCCCGGCGCCGTCTCCAACACCACACGCCCCAATACTTCGCGCCGGGCGAGTAGCCGCATCGCCTCCGCTGCCTGTTCAAGCGGCAGGGTTTTATCGATACAGGGCGTGAGTTTGCCGGAGGCAATCCACTGCATAACCTCGTCAGCCGCCGCTGCGGCCGCCGCCGGGAACTGCTCCACCCAGGCGCCGGAGAAGACGCCCACGACCGAGTAGCCTTTTAGCAGAGGCAGGTTCATCGGGAGGGCGGGAATGTCGCCACCGACAAAGCCGATCGGAGACAGCCTGCCACCCCAGGCCATCAACCGGGCCATCAACCGGGCCATCGTGAGGAATGTCTCGCCGCCGATCATCTCAAAGCAGACATCCACACCCCGCCCTGACGTCAGATCCTTGATCTGTGCCCGAAGGTCGCCATTCCGGTAATCCACAACTTCCGAAGCGCCTGCCTCCAGCGCCGCTGGAGCCTTTGCCATATCGCCGACACCCGCAATGACGCGGGCGCCGAGCATCCGGCCCATGTCCACGGCCGCCATTCCGACGCCGCCCGTCGCGCCGGTCACGAAGAGCGTTTCCCCCTCTTTCAGAACGCATCGGTCGATAAGCGCGCTATAGGCGGTCAGATAGTTGTGCAGCACGGTCGACGCCGTTGCGTAATCAACCTCGGGCGGGATAAGCGCGCATTTCCAGTGTTTGACGACGGCGCGCTCCGCATACCCGCCATACCAGAGCTGACCCGCGACGCGGTCGCCCGCTTTGAAGCGTGTGACCTCCGCGCCCACATCGGTCACCACGCCGGCTACTTCGGTCCCGGGTGAATACGGCAGATCAGGGCGGAGCTGATAGCCGCCTTCCGCCATCAGTTTGTCCATAAAGCTGACGGACGCGGCGCGCACATCAATCAGAAATTCGTCCGCGACGGGTTCGGGGCTGGCAGCTTCACCGATTTCCAGCGCATCCGCGCCGTTGAAGTCTTTGCATAATACCGCGCGCATCACACCGCCTCTCCCGGCTGCCGCGCGCGACATATCCTGATGAGTCGTGCGTAGCCAATACCCGCAAGGCCGAGGACGAGGATGGCAGGTGTGCCGGGTTCGGGGATTTGCGTCTCTTCGATATCGAAAGAAAAAGTACGAATCCCACGTATAGAAATCCCCCTAAACTCAACAAATGCAGAATTCGACGTAAAACCGGCGCTAATCACGTCAAAACTGCTGCCGCCTAAATCGTTCAGACCAATGATCGATGCCGGGGTGCCCAGCCAATCGAGATCGGACAAATCAATACGGAAAATGGGAAAGCTCGAGAAACGACTGAATGAACCTGTGGTTTGGAACCCGCTGACCCTGAAGCCATCGGCAAGAACGTCCAGTCTGACGCCAATGGTCGATCCCGGGAAACTCTGCCAAACGCCGCTGAATTCCACATTACCGCCCGTGTTCGGTGGTGGTAAATCAACCACGATCTGCGGCGATGGAAATTGCGTGGCAACAGAGCTGCCATTTAACCCGGTCATGCTGGCTTGGACAGAGTCACCAATCAGGGTGGCCTGGGCACCGCCCGACATCAGCACCAGCGCCGAAATCAGAACGCCTGTTAAAGACGACATAACTGACTTTTTTCTATTCACGTCACGACCCCAAATTTGCAAACAAACGTCGGAAATTCATCCTTCCGAGACAGGCAGGCAGGTCATTAGCATGCCGTCGACATCATGTATAATTTGCAGGGATTGGAGCAGCGATGCAGAGGGAAACGCGCCTGAGATCGATTCCCACATCGGACTTGAACGACCACGATTTTCCTGTATCTAACAAGGAGTATAAAAAAACACCGCAACAGAATCTGAGCCCAAACCATGGAACTTATCGAACGCGTTGAACACCACGAAATTCTGGATCTCGCTGAATTTTCCCCCGAAGAGTTTGTGCGCAAGGCAGTCGTACAATCCAAGGGTATCGTGGTCGATTTTGTCTGTTTCGAGCCGGGTCAGGCCGCCGGGTTCCACAAACACCCGGTTCAGGACGAAATTTTCTATGTCGTCGAAGGTAAAGGGGTCATTACCTTCGAAGACCGCGACGATGTTCCGGTAAAGCCAGGCAGCGTTGTTTTTACACCGTCCGGTGTCGTGCATGGTGTCGAGACCACGGAAAGCGACCGGCTGGTCCTCATGCTGATCAAGGGACCCGGATTCCCGGACAAACCATCCAGATTCTTTATGCACGGCGACTAAACTTCCCGGCGAACCGGGTCGCTTTGGTTAACGTACGCGCCGCCTAAACAGTTGTAATACTGATATCTTTTACCTATTTTATGGTGGAGTTATTACCCGTTTTCTTATGGGTACCCGGGGCATCCCGGAGTTGTAAGTGTAAACTGCGTTGTAGAGTGAACCGATGACTAAAAAAATATTCCGACTGATCCCCGCCACCCTCTCCGCCTGCGTCGCGTGTGTGTTCGCCCTTGGCGCCCATGCGGGATCGATCACCCTTGATTTCAACGCGGTGGGCGACGGCGCGATCGTCTCCGACGGGACCAGTTCTACCGGCCTCTATAGCGGCATTTCGATCTCGGCCCTCAACACGGGCGGCGGTCCCAACCTCGCGGTGGCATATGACAGCGGCGGCACCATCGGCCGCGACAGCGACCTGGAAGAAAACCGCTTCGGATCCCGTTTCACCAATGGCGGAACGGGCGCGACCGGCGTGACGGGATTCGGCAATCTGCTGGTTGTTCAGGAAAACAGTGTCGGCTGCAGCACGGGCGGATCGTGCGCCCAGCCGGATGACGAGGCAGGCGGCGGTTTCTTGCGGTTCGGGTTCGACAAGGTGCACATTCTCGAGAGCTTCGATTACTTCGATATAGACGGCTCCCCCGACCAGCAGGCAGAATCAATCGCCGTCAAACTGTTCACGACCGCCGGATTCGACTGGTCCGATTCCGTGGACGGCACGAATGTCGTCCTGATCGACGACCTGCTATCGACCGGCGGGGACAACACCTTCCGCACCCATCTGCTGGAGAACCCGGAACTGGTGTTCGGCATCGAATTCCAGTTTTCGAGTTCCGGCGCGATCGACAATCTTGTTCTCGACACAGTGCTTACGGCCGTCGAGATACCGGCGCCGCCCGTGCTGGGGATCCTTCTTGCCGCCATCTTCGGTCTCGGCATTGCCAGCCGTCGCCAGCGTCTTCGCGCGGCCGCATAGCCTTCAGAAAACACAGCCCGGCGCCGGCACGTAACCGGCACACTTTCAGACGACGCCTCCCTTTGTCGCTTACGCCTCCCAAATGCATCGGCTATCGTGATGCGGAACAGGGAGCATCGATCATGAGCGAGCCGCAGGCGGAACAGACATTCTTTAAAGACGAGGCGCTCGACCGCGCATTCGGTGTCGTCATGACGCTGGCGAGCGAGGTGTATGTATTGCGGGACCGGATGCAGGCGCTCGAACAGCTTTTGGCTGACAGGGGCGTCATTGACGCAGGCGCGCTAAACGCCGAACCCGATGCGGCAGCACTCGCTGAACGTGCCGCCGACCGTGACGCCTTCGTCGCGCATCTGATGCAGAACCTGCAGGGCACACAGATGTCCAAAGGCGCGGGTTGAGGACGCCCGGTGAGGAGTACGTGATGGATGACCGCAGTTTCGTTGCCGGCCAGGCATTCCTCCTCGCCGCCAAAAGTTACTGGACGCGCGAAATCTTTCCCGCACTCGAAGCGGAATATCGCGACCGCGCGGCGGCCAGCTCATCGCCGATGGAATCCCCCACTCAGGTCGAAGAATTAATCGGCAACAGCACGCTTTATCGCTACTACGGCTGGCTTGAGCGCCACCTTCAGCGTTTCAAATATTCCGGCCGTTATGGCCTGCAGCCCTATCATGATGAGCGGCGCGCTGAACTGCGGGGCCGTCTCCCCACAAATCTGCCACAGGGTCTTCTCGAACTCGATCCCGACCTGGAGATTCCGAACTCGTTCACCGAGGTCGATATCCATCAGCATCCGGGCGGTGTGTGGTCGGATGCGGTCGCCGGCTTTGTGTATGAGCGCGGTGCGCGGTCGACCACGCCGCTTGCCGGACAGACCCACCGCGACATGCACCAACGCCTCGCCGACCTCATTGCCGATGACGGCGAACCGGCCAGTATCCTCGACATGGGATGCGGGTTCGGCAAAAGCACCCGTCCGTTCTGGGAAACATTTCGCGATACCGAAATTCACGGGATCGACATTTCCGCCCCCTGTCTTGAGGTCGCGGCAATGGATGCGGCCGATGCCCAGGCGCGCAATGTGCGCTACCCCCAGATGAGCGCGGCGGCGACCGACTACCCGGATGGCCGGTTCGACATCGTGACGTCCACAATGCTGGTCCATGAAATGCCGCCGGTTGAAATCGCGGCCGTGCTCGAAGAGGCTCACCGGGTATTGGCACCCGGTGGCCGCATGGTTCACCTCGATTTTCTGCCGGCTGATGATGCGTTCAGCCGCTTCATCCACTTCGGCCATGCCCGGCGTAATAACGAGCCCTATATGGAGCCGCTCGCGGGGCTCGATCTGCCAGCCATTCTGCGCGACAGCGGGTTTGTCGACATCGACATCCAGCCGTTCGAAGAGGCCGACGGCACGCTGGACCCCGCCTATCCGAACTGGCGGTTCCCGTGGGTCACGATCACTGCGCGACGCGGTGCGTAAGGTTGCCCACCGCGCCGTTTTGAGCCACGCTCGATGACGTCGGCTCCCCAGCGGGAATACCGGAAATAAATCGATCAGGGGGCACCATGGCGAACACGCGTCATACAACGAGATTCGATCTAACCGGAAAATCGGCGCTCGTCGTCGGTGCTTCAGGAACGTTCGGGCGGGCCGGTGCATTTGCGCTTGGCGAAGCAGGATGCAGCGTGACCGTCGCCGACCTCGACAACGCAAAAACCAACGCAGTCGCCAGCGATCTGGCGGCGGCAGATATACCCGCCAGCGCCGTGGCGCTCTGGCCCGATAGCGAGGCGAATGCGGAAGCAATGGTGCAGGCTGCCGTCGACGCGCATGGCAGACTGGATGTCGTGTTTATCGCGCTGGGCACGAACGATGTCGGCTTTGTCGAAGACCAGTCCGAAAACGGCTGGCGGAAGGTCATGGACGCCAATCTCGACTGTTATTGGCGCACCTGCCAGGCGGCGGGACGGCAGTTTGCGCGCCAGCCCGCAGGTGAGGACCGCTATAAAATCACCGTTGCCTCCTCGACCCGCGGAAAGCTGGGTCATTCCAGCGGCTATGCAGCTTATTGCGCATCGAAAGCCGGGCTCGACGGCATGGTCCGGGCATTGTCCGGGGAATGGGGCACGAAAAACATCAATATCAACGCCATCGGCCCGACCGTCTTCCGCTCACCCGTCAGCGAGTGGATGTTCGACGAAGAAGGTCCCGGCAAGGCGGTGCGCGAAAACATGCTCGAGCGCATTCCCATTGGTCGGCTCGGCGATGTCGACGACCTGATGGGCGGGCTGATCTATTTGTCGGCACCGGCGTCGGATTTCATGACCGGTCAGACGATCTATATCGACGGTGGGTATACCGCGATCTGACATCCGGCCCCTCGCACTTCCCACACGTCAGGGTCGCTCCCATAACCTTGCCCAGGGAGGTTTTGCCCCAAAGCCGGTTAGATCGGACGTCAGGCAGCGCGCCTGCGTCGGGCGTAGCCTAGCCCGACAGCCCCCAGGCCGAACAGCGCCAATCCCAGTCCGCCGGGTTCGGGGATCGCGACGACAACGTCCTGTCGCAGATTAACGAGGAACGCTTCGAAGTTACCGTTATGTTTGGCGTATCCTGCGATAAACTGACCGTCATCGGAGATCCCGCGCGCCTGCTGCAGCGACCATCCGGTGAGGTCGAGCCCATAATCGCTCACCAGGACGTCGCTCAGCGCCCGCATTCCATTGTCGGCATCCCAAATGAATGCGTCGCCGTTGTCGTCGAGCCCATTGGCGGAAATGCTTGTCCCGACGGTGACCGAACCGTCGCCAGAGACCGATAGTGCCTCGCTGTAGAAACTGCCGCCGGCGAGCTCGCCAAGCCCCACCATGCCGCCCGACTCGGTCCAGCGAAATGCCTCGGATCCATCGGCGGAATTGCCTTGCCCGACCACGACCGAGCCGTCAGACGACGTGTTTCGAGCCAGGCTCCGGAAACTGCCGCCGGCAAGATCGCCAAGCCCCACCATGCCGCCCGACTCGGTCCAGCGGAACGCCTCCCACCCATTGTCGGAATTGCCGTACCCGACGATGGCCGAGCCGTCTGCGGAGATACCACGCGCAGAGCTGTAATCTCTACCGCCGGCAAGATCGCCGAGCCCGGCCATCCCGCCCGCCTCGGTCCAGCGAAATGCCTCGCGGACGCTGGCCGAAGTGCCTTGCCCGACCACAACCGAGCCATCCACCGAGGTAGAGAGGGCCTGGCTGAAGAAACTGCCGCCGGCGAGATCGCCAAGCCCAGCCATGCCGCCCGACGGCGTCCAGCGGAACGCTTCATCGCCACCGGCTGAATTGCTGCGCCCGACCACGACGGAACCGTCGTTGGAGAGGACACGACCTATCCCGCCGTTGTGGCTGGTTATGCTCCCGCCCGGCAAGTCGCCTAGTCCGATAATAAACGGCGCGGCTTGACTGGCGCCACAAACAGAAAAGATCACCAGCGCGGCCAGCAGGCCGGGGCATAAGTTTTTTGCGAGTCCCATCGTCTTCACCACAAAATTAATTCGAATGCAGCCTGCCGAGCAACGGTAGGCTCACTTCATCTAATCCGTGATGGAATGCAATTATCGTGCCAAGTTCGGGTATCGACGGTAATAGGGCCTTACAGGCCGCTCCAGAGACAGCGCGACAAGCATCCCGAGACGAAATCGCTCGGTGGCGAACATCGCGATCAATTGTCCGCTCATATGCGAGCACTGACATAAGTCCGTTAGATCGGTGTGCCGTGTCTGGCTGGCGCCCTGAAACCCATTCCCCGCCGACAAATCTCCGCGGTTCCCGCGCGCCGGGGTCGCCTTAACCGTGCTTTGTGCGGTGGCGCTGGTGGTATGGCACCATGGCCGTCGGTGCCAACTTATTCAGTGACGGATCTTCGCTTTCCATCGAGGCATCCCGGATAGCGACCAGGACCTTGCCCAGCGTGGTCTCTCCCCACAGCCAGGTCGCAACTTCCAGGTCGCTACTACGCTGATCGGGTCGAGCGATGGCAGCTTCGGTGTAGAAGTAGCGCAGATCATCCGCCATTCGTTTGAAACCGACGCCGAGGGGCACTCCGTCAATCGGCGGCGCGGTGCCTGCCGGGTCGACCAGAACATCGGCAATCACGCGAATGATCTCCTCCGGCGTTTTGCCGGAAATCCCGAACGCCGAACGTTTGAACGCCTTCACCGCTTCATCATACCAGGGGCGCAGCAGGTTCACTTCCTGCAGCAGCGACTGGTAAACCAGATCGGCATCGCTCAGATCATCCACCGGGGTGGCGAAATTGACCGGACAGGCCCAGCCTTCGGTGTCGACATCGGCCCCGGAATCCGGTGGCGGATCGGGGAAGTCTTCAAGCACAGGTCCCGACGGTTTTTCAAGAAGCTTCAGAACCTCCACCAGCACCCGGCGCTGAAATTCCGGCTCGTTCGGCGCACCCAGCGGGCGGCCAAGTTCAAACGGCACGGCCAGCGCGCGCGGTGGTTTGATTTTTTCCGTATGCGTCCGGATCAGACTGATCTGGGTTGTCGGAATGCCTTCGTCTTCGATGTAATGTGCAAGCCCGCCCACGGCGCGCGTACATTGCGGTCAGACAGGGACCAATAGGACCGCATCGACCTGGTCCTGTTTAAGCAACCCCGCGAGATCGCGCGCAACCGGCTCCATCGCAGTCGGCGGTGTCGCCCCCATAAACGAATAGTGGCGCGAGGCCGCGGATCCGATGAAGCCGTCATCAACCAGCTCGTGCAGCCGGGCGACCGGGAACGACGTGTTAACATCCTGGAAGAAACCGGTGCGATCGAAATTGGTCGACACATGGCTCATCATCAGATCGTCCATATCCGCATCATCGGGGATGACACGGTAATCGCCCGCGCCCGGCACGAAGGGTGAATCCTCGCGGCGATGCAGCCCCGCGGTGCTGATGATCGCGACTTTACAGTCGGCGAGCGGCTTGGCAGCAACCCACGGCGTTGTCTCGTAATCCGGCAAATCCTGATTGACCAGAGCGTCGCGCAGGTGGTCCGGCATTTCACGCAAAAAAACCATTATGTCTCTCTATTCCTCGTCGGCATGCTTCAGTCTAGATTATCGCATCGCGGGAGGATGATTGCCAATCGCGTATCATCCGATGAAGCCCGGTGCATTGTCGGAAGAGGATGTCATCCGACACCAAATAAGAAAGACAAATCGATGTCTCCTCAATCCCCATTCCTGACCGCCCCTATCGGACCGACGATCATTCGTCTCGCGGCACCGAACATGATCGCGATGCTGGTCACGATGATCACCCTGATGGCCGAAGCCTGGTATGTCAGCCAGCTCGGGACCGTTTCCCTGGCCGGGCTGGCACTGGCGTTCCCCATGATGATGCTGACGATGTTCCTGTCTGCCGGGTCGATCGGCGGCGCCATCACGGGGTCCATCGCGCAACGCCTGGGCGCCGGGGACCGGTCCGGCGCAGAAGTTCTCGCCTTTCATGCGGTACTGCTCGCGGTCCTCCTGGCCGCAGCCTCGTCATTGATTTTCCTGATCGGCGGGACCGCGATATACAGCGCGCTCGGTGGCACAGATACCGTTCTGGCCGAAGCACTCGCCTATTCGGATGTTCTTTTCTGGGGGGTGGCCAGCATGTGGGTGGCGAACGGCCTCGCTGCCATCGTGCGGGCGACCGGGCATATGAAGATCGCTGCGAAATACCTCGTGACGGGATCTGTAGTGCAGATCATTGCTGCGGGGGTTCTGGTTCTGGGCATCGGCCCGTTTCCCAAGCTGGGCATTGGCGGCGCGGCGGCCGGGGTCGTGATCGGCCATGGCGTCGCGGCCCTGCTGCTGTTTTACCATCTCACAGCCCGATGTCAGGAACTGCGCCTCCGCTTTACCGGTATTGCCATCAGGACGGCACCCATGGCCGCTATTCTGAAGGTCGGCGCCCTGTCCTCGGTGAACTCATTCTGCTCGCTGGCTGCCATCATCATTATTACCGCCTTCATGGCGCGGTTCGGCGTCGATGTTCTGGCCGGGTATGGGGTCGGCTCACGCCTGGAATTTCTCATCGTCCCGCTCATATTCGGTTTCGGCGCCGCGTCCACCGCCCTGGTCGGGGTGCATTTCGGCGCTGACAAAATTGAGCGCGCGCATCGCTTCGGCTGGACCGCCGCTTTCTATAGCGCCGCCATGTGCGGCGTGATCGGCGTCGCCGCCGCGTTCTTTCCGGGGGCCTGGACCAACCTGTTCACCGATGCAGAAGGGGTGCGGGCAGCGAGCAACGGCTATCTGCAGATCGCCGGTCCTTTCTACGCTTTCTTCGGGCTGGCGCTTTGTCTGTATTTCGCGTCGCAAGGGGCCGGACGTGTTCTATGGCCGGTTATCGCTGCGTTGCTGCGCGTCGCTGTCGTGCTGATCGGCGGCATTGTTCTGTTGCGCAGTGAAAATGCCGGTCCCCAGGACTTCTTCTGGCTGATTGCCGCCGGCATGACGACCCAGGCCGTTGTCTCCGCCGTGGCCATTCGTTTCGGGGCGTGGACACGGGGTCTGAACCGCGACGAAAGCACGCCTGCGCCCAAAGACGATTAGTCCGCCAGCAGCGAACGTAACCGTTGGCCAAACAGAGTTTCGCCGTGCGCGCTCCAGTGATTTTCATCGCTCCAATACAACTCATTGCATGTGGTAAAATCTTTGCTGATATCGAATTTGACCAGATTGATCTGTGATACGTAGATCAGGTTATCGCGCCGGCCAGCTTGCTCAAATCTGTCCTTTATCGCCGCATCTACTTTGCGAAAGGGCGCCATCCGCTTCTGATCCAGCGCGTATTGGAATCCACAGCCGGCTTTGAGCATCAGCGTCTCGCTGACATGCGGTTCAATCCGGGGCCCCAACCAGACGACACTGGTAAGAATTGCGAGCTCAGACAGGTATTTCTCAACCTTGATGATGTTCGCTGTATTGACGGTCATTTCTGGCAAAGGATCGTTCTTGCGGCGCGCCAGGAACGTCGCACTGGTGACGCCCCTCCCTTCTCCGTCCAGCAGCAGGGTTCTGCCGGTCTGTTCATAGATCACTCTTTTGAACGCCCCGGTATTTTTCGAAACGAATTTTCGAAAACCGTCGTACTGGCAATAAGGCGCGGGGTTATGGGGCCTGCAGTAGCCCTGCGTAACGCCGACGATGAACTTCAATTCTGACGCGGACCCAAGGGCACCAAACAGGTCGATCGCGTGGCTTCCCCCTATCACGGCAATTCCTGGACCGTGCTTTTTCAGGCAGCCAAGAATACGGCCTTCAATGCGCTCATCCAGCTTTTCAACATTGAACCTGCAGGCGCCATCGTCCTGCATCGCGTGCAGATTGACGCCTTTCGCATCGGAAATGAGGCGGTACATTTTTGATACTTCCGGGCGCACGGACGCTTCCCAAAGTTTTTCTTTTCCGTTGCTCAATTGCCCGTAGAGCCCGAAAGCCATGAGCCCGGTCATTACGACAGCGGAGGCAAACAACACCTGTCTGGGACTCCCCGCCAGAGCGATGCCTTTGCGCCGGAAGGGCGTTTCGACGAACTTCCAACTGGCATAGGCGAGAACAAACGTGATACCGGAGAGCAACGCCATCAGCCATTGCTCCGGCGGATAGAGGCTCTTGATGCGCGTAAAGGCAAACAGCGGTTGATGCCACAGATAGGCACTGTAACTGACGAGGCCTATTCCGACGAATACACGCATCGACAGCAGACGGGAAACATATGTCCCCTCCCCGCCATACAGAACGATCATGCAGGTCCCAACGACCGGGACAAGGGTATAGACCGACGGAAACGGGGTCTCCCGATCGAAAACAAAAATCGACGCGGCAATCAGGGCGAGGCCAAGTGCCGAAAGAGGGTTGCTTCGCTTCTGCGGCTGACCGAATTGCACAAAGGCGCAGAGTGCCCCCGCGAACAGTTCCCATGCGCGATGTGGCGAGATAAAAATTGGCATAGGGCGTGTTACGCCACCCCCACTCGCTGGCCAGCAGACTGATCACCGCAACAATGACCATGATATAAAACACCCTGTTTCGGCCGAACCGCCACAGCAGCATCAGAGCGATCGGAAACAGAATGTAAAACTGCTCTTCGACGCCCAGGCTCCAGGTATGAAGCAACGGCTTTTCATCAACGGCCGTCTCTGAAAAATAGCGGTGTTTAAAGGCAAACAGGATGTTCGATGCGAACACGCTGACGGCAAATATCGTCTGCGAAAAATCTTTGAACTGGGCCGGCAGCATCCAGAGCCAGCCGAACGGTATACAGCAGAGAATGACGAAAAAGAGGGCTGGAAGAATGCGCCGGGCGCGCCGCTCGTAAAAATTTCTTATCGAGAAGCTGTTCGAGTTCAACTCGTTGATAATGATGCCGGTAATCAGGTAGCCGCTGATGACGAAAAAGACATCGACGCCGATATAGCCGCCGCTGAAGGCAGAAAAACCGGCATGGAACAGGACAACAGGCACCACTGCGACCGCCCTTAGTCCGTCGATCTCATACCTGTGTCGCACGTTAGCGGGATTCCCGGATTTCGATCAGATTGGTTAGAAGGTTTCTATCGTACCCGGCAAGCGCCGACGAACAAAATTGTTGTCTGATGGTTTGTGCTCAAGCGCTTCGCAAAAACTGCAGGCGGAAAAAGCTCGTATTGTCGGGGGCAAATTCGACGGTCAGGTCGCCGTTCATTGCCCGCATTATCGCCCGGCTGATCGGCAGTCCCAGCCCGGCACCGTCACGGTCGTCGGCGCCACTGCCACGCGAGAATTTCTCGAAGAACATCGTCACATCGTCGCGCGTGACCCCGCCGCCATTATCGATCACATCGATGTAAAGAACACCACCGGCGGTATGCGTCCGCAGCTCGATTTTCGGAAACTGTGCGGTGTTGTACTTCACCGCGTTGGACAGAATGTTGATCAACACCTGCCGGACACGGTCCGAATTCGCAACAATCTTGTCGCTGTCGGGCCCGGGGTCGAACTTCACCACGACCCCGGCATTGCGCGTAATACCGGACATCGTATCGATCGCGGCGACGATGGCGGCGTTCGCACCCATGGGAGCGAGCTGCAGATCCAGAGTTCCCGCTTCCAGCCGGCTTACGTCGAGAATTTCGTCCAGCAGCCTGGTCAGGCGGATCGTTTCGTCATGGATGATCGACACGAACTTTTCACGTTCAAGACCCGTGATCTCAGCCTCGCTCATAAGTATTTCCGAGAAAGACCTGATCGATGTCATCGGCGTCCGCAGCTCGTGACTGACCTGACTGAGGAACTCGTCCTTTTGCGTGTCCAGGGCGCGCAAACGCTGGTTTACATCGCGCAGCTGTTGCGCGGCGCGTTCAAGCTCCGCTGTTTTATCTTCAAGCTGGCGGGACGTCTCGATCAGCTGCTGGGTTTCATCGGCGATGTCGATCAGTTCCGTCATGCCGACCGTCTGGCGCCCGGCAATGCGGGTCACCATGGCATGTGCGGACGCCGCACCGATCGAGCCTGCGAACTCGCGTTCGAGCCGCGCAATCAACGTATCCGTGGCATGCGGCAACCCCGAACCCAAGCCTTGCGTCTGGGCCAGTTCATCAAACAGCCGCCGCGCAGGTCCGTCGCCGAGAATCCGTTGCGCCAGCACAAAGAGGTCTTCGGAATTGGCCATGCCCGTCACAAAACTGGACGGGGCGCCGCCCGCTGACCGATAGACGTCGACGAACAATGTCCCCTGCAGGCGTTCCAGCGCACCGGCTTCCGACAGACTGGAGACAACCAGGAACACCAGCGTGTTGAGCCCAACACTCCACACAACAGCGTGCACCAAGGGATCCAGTCCGGTTTGGCCCAAAAGAGCCTGCGGGCGCAAAAATGCGAAGCCCCAGGGGCCTTCGTTCAACACGCTGACGCTGAGGATAAAATCGCCACCGAAGCTGGGAAGAAACAACGTATAGGCCCAAAGCGCGGAGCCGATCAGCAGCCCGGAGATCGCCCCGGTGCGCGTCGCACCTCGCCAGAATATCCCGCCGATCAGACTCGGCAGGAATTGCGCGACCCCGACAAAAGCGATCAGGCCGATTGCCGCAAGTGCGTCCGAGCCACCATTGATCTGGAAGTACAGAAAACCAAGGCCCAGAATCGCCGCGATGCTGATACGCCGGGAAATCAAAAGCAGGCTGCGGACGTCACCACTGACGGCATTTCGATAGGCCATCAACCTCAGCGCTATCGGCATAACGACGTGATTGGACACCATCGTGGAGACCGCAATCGCCGCGACAATCACCATCGACGTCGCCGACGAAAAGCCCCCGAGAAAGGCCAGCAAAGCCAGGTCCTGTCTGCCTTCGGCCAGGGGTAGTGACAGGACGAACAGATCGGGGTTCGACCCTTCCGGCATCACCTTCAAACCAATCAGGGCAATCGGCATGATAAAAAGGGTCATCCCGAACATATAAAGTGGGAACAGCCACGACGCGGTTGCAAGGTGGCGTTCCTCGATATTCTCAACAACGGTCACCTGAAATTGCCGCGGCAGGCAGATGATCGCCGCCGCAGACAGGAATGTCAGGGTCACCCAGCGGGGACCGAATATGTCACCGGCCCCGCGGATCGCTTCGGGCGTCACATTGGCGAATACGTCCCTGAACCCGTCCGCGACACCCCATGTGACAAATACCCCAACCGCGATCAGGGCAACAAGTTTGACGATTGCTTCAAGTGCAATTGCAGCGACGACGCCATGGTGACGTTCGTTCGCATCCAGATTTCGCGTACCAAAGAGAATGGTAAAAAGCGCCATGCCGGCCGCGATCCAGAACGCTGCCGTGACCCCATCGGCCTCGCCCGCGATCACCTGATAGCTACGTGTCACCGACTGAAGCTGCAGCGCGATGTAGGGCGTGGTGGCGATCACGGCGATGATCGTGACGAGCACCGCAAGGCTGGGACTTTTCCCGTAACGTGACGAGATAAGATCGGCAATCGACGTGATGCGATGTGCGCGGCCGATGCGCACGAGTTTTCGGAGCAACCACCACCAGCCGATAAAAACCAGTGTGGGGCCGAGATAGATTGTGATGAATTCGAGACCGTTCCGGGCGGCCGACCCGACCGCACCGTAGAACGTCCAGGACGTGCAATAGATAGAGATCGAAAGTGTGTAGACCACCGGCGAATGGAGCCAGCTTATGGGTTTTTGACGGGTCCGGTAGTCGACGATAAACGCTATCGCAAACAGCAGCGCCACATAGCCAAGGCACACCGCGAGCAGGATATTGATCGACAGCATCAGTCCGGCGCGCCAGGCGGCCTCGTCGTCGAGCTGGAATCACCGCTGTCGCGCAGCCCACGGGCGAGTGCCGCTGCGCCGACAATAAGCAAAGCCCATATCGCAAAAAGATACACCATGGGGACCGGTATGCCGCCAATGTCGCTATCAATCAGAGAAATACCGGCGATCGGCGGCATGAGAAACGCGACACCAAGCAGCAGCAAGGCGACAGATCTTTCTCGCACCTTGCGGCGCGACATCTGCAGATCTGCGTTATTCGTCAAGAGCGGGTTTTCCGGCGTCGGGTGCAGGTCGCCCTGCCACGAGCTGTTTGACCGCCGCCACAATTTCGGAATTCGAGAACGGTTTTGTGATGAATAGATCCGCGCCGCATTCGAGCGCGGCTTCACGATCTTCACGCTGCCCTTTGGCCGTCAACATCAGGATCGGCAACCCCTCTGTTCGAGAGTCCGCCCGCAACTGACGGAGAATTTCATAGCCGTCCAATTCCGGCAGCATGACATCCAGGATAAGAATGTCGGGCGTATTCGAGAGCGCCATTTCAAGCGCGAGGCGCCCATCCGATTCAGCAGATATATCGAAGCCAGCGCGCTCCATAAGGAACGTCAGGGATTCAACAATGTTCGGCTCATCCTCCGCCAGGAGCACCCGCTTTGCCATCGTGTATTTCGCCCTCTACCGATGCACTCATCTGTGGTGAGTGTTGCATCAATTAGAGCGCATAGAGGGCTGTGCCGCAATATTCAAACCGCGCGCCCTCATCGTTAGCGTCCGGGATCCGAACTATCGGGCATCAGGCTCGCTATTCCGACAAGGGGTCTTCGACGCGATGTGAACAGGAATGCCTCGGACACAATCGACAACTCGGGCCGACTTCCTCGACAATCGTCGAACGTTCCGGCGCATAAACCGTGTGTTGCGCATCTGCCTCGCTCATTGCCAGCATATCGGTCAAATAATGACGGGGTTTTCCAAACCCTGTTGGACCGGCATGCCGTGCGCGGGCAACAAAGACAAACCGCGCCCCTGATGGGAAAAGGGCGCGTTGCCGAATGACCGCTTCGGGGGACTGTTGTGCACGAAAGAGCGTCCAGAGCGGGCAGGCCGGGACATAGCGGGGAATCGCGAGCCCTTCCAGCCCGACCATTTCGATGATTGTTCCGGCAGCGTTCGCCTGAAAGTACCCGAACCGGGGTGTCTCAGCCTTTCTTGGCAAAGCCGTCAGGCGTTGGCACACGGCCCTGATTTCCATCGAGTAGGCCTCTGCGAGCGCCTCGATATCATAGCCAAGATCCCTGGAACGCTCCGCAAAACCTTCCATTGGCATAAGAAGGGCATTTGTCGCGTAGGCGCACAGTGCACGAAGCGCCCGCGACCGCGCTGCGGCGGTCTTTATCAGCGGCTGGTCCTTTATGAGATTCTCGATAAACACCGTCAGTTGTTCTTCCACCAGCACCTGCGCTTGCACACGCCGGGAGATCGGCTGTGAGTCTGTCAGATGCCTGAACAGATCGAGTGTCGCTGCTTCAATTTCTGCAAAATGGTTGGCGCGCGCCACGAAAAGTGTCTCCACCTCGTCAAGCGGCGTCAGAATATTGTCGGTGTCGCCGGTCTTTTCGAGATAAGCCGCAAGCGCCTCACCCACGCTGGACAGCGTGCGGCTTTCCTCGAAAATAATGGCGTTAAATCTCTCCCGCTGCTCGACGGAAACGTCGCTGTATTCCGACAAAATCTCGGCCGCGGACCGTATCGCGGCAACGCGCGTCAACATGCGGTGAACCGCCTCACTGAAAAACGGATCGTTCGACAACCTGTTGGACAGAACCTGCGCCCGGGTTGTCGCCTCCCGCTCAGATCGCATCAGCGCTGCGATACCTTTCGACCAACCGGGGAAACGACCAATCAGTTCGGACGTGCGTTCATTTTCAACACCGAGCGCTTGAAGCGACGGCAATTGGGAAATTTCGGTCAGGGATTCGAGCAACCGGCCCTCGGACGTGTCGTCGAGTTCTTCGGGCGCGAGATTCAGGGATTCGGCGATATTGCGAAGCAGTGCGCCGGCGATCGGCCGCTTGTTCCATTCGATCAGATTCAGATATGACGCCGAAATACCGACTTTTTGGGCAAGCGCCGATTGCGTTATGCCCACTTCCCGACGCTGCTGGCGGATTCGCGTTCCAAGGATAGATCGCTGCATCGGTATTTCCCCCGATATATCAGATGCTTACTACAGCATCTGTCAATCTTTGACAGATTTTCATTTATTTATGATAATTAATTTACTTCATTTCCCTTAAAAATCAATATCTTATTGTCTTCTTTACAATTCCTGTCAGCCTGTTGTGAAGGCGAACAAATCGTCTTGCAGCCGAAACAGCGCCGTAATTAAGGGCCACCTAATTCGGTTCAATCAATGAAAATACCTTGAGAGGAAACGTCAAATGATCAAGAAACCGATAAGTCGTCGCCGCGTCTTGCAGGGTTCGGCTGCCGCCGGTGTTGCAATTGCCGCCCCCACAATTCTGACCAGCAAGGCCTGGGCCGCTGGTTATACAAACGAACCCAAGGGAAAAACTGTCACCTTTGGCTTCAATGTCCCGCAATCCGGCGCCTATGCCGATGAAGGCGCCGATGAGCTTCGCGCCTACCAGCTTGCCGTAGACCACATCAACGGCGTCGGTGACGGCGGAATGCTGAATACCTTTTCGTCAAAAGCGCTCGGCGGGAACGGAATCAACGGCAAGAAAGTCGTCTTTGTTACCGGCGACACGCAGACAAAATCCGATGCAGCGCGCGCCAGCGCCAAGCGGATGATCGAAAAAGACGGCGCGGTCATGATTACCGGCGGCTCTTCGTCCGGTGTTGCCATCGCCGTTCAGGGCCTGTGCCAGGATGCAGGCGTCATTTTCATGGCCGGACTTACACACTCCAACGACACGACGGGCAAGGACAAGCGCGCCAACGGGTTCCGTCATTTCTTTAATACCGAAATGACCGGTGCCGCCCTCGCGCCGGTGCTGAAAAATGCTTTCGGCTCCGACCGCGTCGCCTACCATCTGACCGCCGACTACACCTGGGGCTGGAGCCAGGAAGGGTCGATCAAGAAATACACCGAGCAGATTGGCTGGAAGACAAAGGCTGCCGTACGGACACCTCTCGGTGCCGGCGATTTCTCCCAGTACATCACACCGGTCCTGAACTCCGGCGCCGATGTTCTCGTGCTGAACCATTATGGCCGCGACATGGTCAATTCACTGACCCAGGCTGTCCAGTTCGGACTGAGAGACAAACAGGTGAACGGCAAGGACTTCGCCGTCGTCGTGCCGCTTTACAGCCGCCTGATGGCCCAGGGTGCCGGCGCCAACGTCAAAGGCATCTTTGGCTCCACCAACTGGCACTGGTCATTGCAGGACGAAGGATCCAAGGCTTTCGTGAAATCCTTCGGCCAGAAATACGGCTTCCCGCCCAGCCAGGCGGCACACACCACGTATTGCCAGGCGCTGCTCTATGCAGATGCCTGCCAGCGGGCGGAAACTTTCCGACCGTCAGGTGTGGGTAAAGCGCTCGAAGGCTTCAAGTTCGATGGCCTGGGCAACGGCCCGACCGAGTACCGTGCCGAAGACCATCAGTGCTTCAAAGACGTTCTGGTCGTGAAGGGCAAAGAAAACCCCACGTCCAAGTTCGACGTCCTCGAAGTGGTGGAGGTTACGCCGCGGGCACAGGTCGAGTACCCTGCATCCCTGCTCGGTGGTAATTTGGGCCCCTATAACGACGGCGCCTGATTTAAGACCTCCTCACGGAAACTACCGGGCGCCCCCAATACCTTGGGGGCGCCCCTCTATGAATGAGTAGGGGCTAATCGGCATGGACGCCATTCTGCTACAGATACTAAACGGCCTGGACAAGGGAGGCGCGTACTCCCTGATTGCGCTTGGCCTGGCTCTCATATTCGGCACATTGGGCGTCGTCAATTTTGCCCATGGTGCCCTGTTCATGCTCGGTGCCTTTTGTGCCGTGACCGTCAAAGCGGTCATGAGCCTCGAAATCGTCACCCTGGATCCGACCCGGACTACGGCCTGGGGCACGCCAATGGAAATCCGCGTGCCGTACATAGAGGCATGGTTTGGCGATTTCGGCGCGACACTGCTAAATTTTTCGGTCCCGCTCTCGATCCTGATCGCAATTCCCATCATGCTTCTGATCGGCATTGTTATGGAACGCGGGCTGATCCGCTACTTTTACAAGCGCCCCCACGCGGAACAAATTCTCGTAACATTCGGCCTTGCAATCGTTTTGCAGGAGATCGTCAAAAGCCAGTTCGGCGCGAACCCCATCCCCCAGCCCGCGCCCGACCTGGCGAGAGGCATGGTCGATTTCGGGATAATGGTCGGCATTGACGCCGGCAACGTGGTCTACCCGGCCTGGCGCCTGATCTATTTCCTGTTTTCCATCCTGGTGATCGCCGCGGTCTTCGCATTTTTGCGGTTCACGACCTTCGGGATGGTGGTGCGCGCCGGCATGGCGGATCGCGAAACCGTTGGCCTGCTCGGGATCGATATCGACAAACGATTTACGGTGGTATTCGGCATCGCGGCGGTTGTCGCCGGTCTGGCCGGGGTGATGTACACGCCAATCCTCAGCCCGGATTACCACATGGGCATGGACTTCCTCGTCCTCAGTTTCGTGGTTGTCGTCGTCGGCGGTATGGGATCGCTCGGCGGCGCAGTCGCCGCTGGTTTCCTGCTGGGCATCCTGCAGAGCTTCGCATCGATGAACGAGGTCAAAACCATCATTCCCGGTATCGACCAGATCATTATCTACCTGATTGCCGTCGTGATCCTGCTCGTGCGTCCCAGAGGACTGATGGGACGCAAAGGGGTGATGGAGTAAATGACCATGGCTCGTAATGACTGGGTATTAATACTCTGCTTCGCCGCCGCCGTCCTCGCGGCACCCGTTATCCTGACCCCGGTCGGTGCCGGTTATCCCGACCTGCTGCAGAAATTCGCGATCTTCGGGATCTTCGCAATCGGGTTCAATATCCTGTTTGGACTGACCGGCTACCTGTCCTTTGGGCACGCCGCTTTTCTGGGCGTCGGCTCCTACACGGCGGTGTGGACTTTCAAGCTGTTCAGCATGAACCCGCTGCCCGCAATCATTCTTGCAACGGTGCTCGGCGGTCTGTTCGCGGTCCTGATCGGGTTTATCTGTCTCCGCCGGTCAGGGATTTACTTCTCCATCCTCACGCTCGCATTTGCCCAGATGAGCTACAACCTAGCCTATTCGGTGTTGACTCCCATTACAAACGGCGAGACCGGGCTTCAGCTCGCCCAGGCCGACCCGCGCGTTCTTGATGTCGCACTTGGTCGCGATTACGGCGCTGTGCTGCCGTCTTCCGATCTGTTCGGGATCACCATGACCGGATATCCCGGGTTCTATTTCTGCGCTGTGATTTTGATTGTCTGCTTCTTCATCTCCATGCGGATTTTCCACTCCCCGTTCGGCATGATGCTGCGCGCCGTCAAATCGAATCAGAACCGGATGAACTACACCGGGCTTAATACGCGTCCCTACACGCTCGCGGCATTCGTGATTTCCGGCATGTATGCCGGGCTCGCCGGCGGACTGCTTGCGGTAACAGATCCACTCGCCGGCGCGGAGCGCATGCAGTGGACGGCATCGGGAGAGGTCGTCCTGATGACCATCCTTGGCGGTGCCGGCACATTACTCGGCCCGATTATCGGTGCCGGGGTGATCAAATATTTTGAGAACATCTTCTCGTCGTTTAACGAAGGCATTCTTCTGAAGGCATTCGATTTTCTGCCGGAAACCCTGCAACACCTGATGGTATCGGTTTCATCGATCTTTGTCGGGGAAGGCTGGCACCTGACCCTCGGTGCCCTTTTCATGCTGATCGTTATCTTCCTGCCCGGTGGCCTGATGGAAGGGTTCGGGCGCATTAGACACGCAGTAAATCGACGGTCCGGCGGAGGCGATAAATCCACGCCTCCTGCTGAAACCACGCCCACGACCACGCCCTCCGTCAGCGGAGGCGCATCATGAGCAATCTGTCCGTCTTGCAGGTCAATAAACGGTTTGGCGGCCTGGACGCCCTGCGCGACGTGAACCTGGAGGTCAAATCCGGCACCGTTCACGCTATCATCGGGCCCAACGGCGCCGGCAAATCAACGTTGCTGAACTGCTTCGTCGGCCGGCTCGAGCCGGACACGGGGAGTGTCACGTTCGACGGCAAATCGCTTTTGGGCATCAAACCCCATCAGATCAACCAGGCCGGCGTGAGCCGCGTCTTCCAGACACCCGAAATATTTGCCGATCTTTCCCTGCTCGATAACGTCATGATCCCCGCCTTCGCAAAACGCGATGGCGCTTTCACGCTGAATGCGTGGCGCGCCGTCACGGACGAAAACGATATACGCGATACGGCAATGGACATGCTGGCGGATGTGGGACTGGACGCAAAAGCAAAGGACGTTGCCGGTCAGTTGTCACGTGGCGACAAACGGCGGCTAGAACTCGCCATGTGTCTTGTCCAGAAACCCAAGCTTCTTTTACTCGACGAGCCGACGGCGGGCATGGCCCGGGCTGACACAAACAACACCATCGACCTGATGAAACGGATCGCCAGTACCGGCGTCACAATGGTGGTGATTGAACATGACATGCATGTGGTATTCTCGCTTGCGGAAACCATCTCCGTTCTGGCGCAGGGAACGGTGATTGCTGAAGGATTACCGCATGAAATCAAAGGCGACGCCCGCGTTCAGGAAGCTTATTTGGGGGGCGCTCATCTATGACCCAGACAAAACCAATCGGCGGCGAAATGATCGATAACCAGTCCCCCGGCACACTGCCCGAAGCAACAGGCGAAGGACAGGCAGCCTATTTTTCCTGCCAGGACATTCACGCCTATTACGGCGAAAGCTACATTGTCCAGGGTGTGCAGTTCGATGTCCGGGAAGGCGAGATCGTCGCACTGCTTGGGCGCAACGGCGCCGGCAAAACCTCGACATTGAGAGCCATCGCGCGCCTGGCGGATCCCGAATTAAAGCAGGGAGAGATCTGGCTCGACAATCAGCCCCTTCATGAAATGAAAGCGTATGAAGCCGCACAAATCGGGGTCGGTCTGGTACCTGAAGACCGCCGGATCATTCAGGGCCTGAGCGTCGAAGAAAACCTGAAGCTCGCACAGATCGCTCCGCCCATCGGCTGGTCGATAGAGCGTATTTATGAGCTGTTCCCGCGGCTGGGCGAGCGGAAAAACCAGGAAGGCACGACACTTTCAGGCGGCGAGCAGCAAATGCTGGCAATCGGCAGAACCCTTGCACGCGACATCAAGCTTTTGCTGCTGGATGAGCCCTATGAAGGGCTCGCGCCGGTCATCGTTCAGGAGATCGAGAAGACGCTCGAACAGATTAAAGCCCTTGGCATCACAACCATTATCGTCGAGCAGAATGCGATAGCAGCACTGCATCTGGCGGATCGGGCGATTATTCTGGAAATGGGCCACGTCGTCTTCGACGGGAAGGCCCAGGAAGTCCTCGATGACGCGGATATGCGCCAGCAATACCTCGCAATCTAGGCGATCAAGGCCCCCGCCAACGCCGACCCAGTGCCAAGGCCCGACGACTGACGCCAATAAACAGCGCGATCTTTAACCCTGCCCCAGCTTAGCTGACAATTTGCGCAAAGATGCTTTCTGCCAAAAATATCAGGCTGGTTCAGGGACAACAGCACCCCCCTCACAACGCCCCTTACCGGGAACCGCAACCGCGATTCTGGCTATTCCGCGAGCCCGACTAACAAAGTTGGCCCATGCCGGCACCGCCCTTGGCCGGATTCTACGGCAGGCTCCCGACAATTAAGCGGTTTTTAAGGTAAATGCTGCACAAAATATCTCACACGGCTGCGTAGCATTTGCAGCTGAACGTGACGTATTTCCGGGGGCAGCTTCCATGTCGTATTGTTCAATCGTCCGCCGTTTAACGCGGGCGCAAATAACGCGCCGCGACCGGCCGCGATACGTGCAACGCAAATCCAGTCGAATTCTATCGGCAACGGTTGTCTTAGCCGCTTTATTTGGCGCTGTGCCCGCCGGCGCGAATGACGACCTGACACGACTGTCGCTCGAACAGCTGATGGATATCAAGATCACCTCGGTTGCAAAGAAGCCGCAGCGAGTGTCTCAGTCGGCAGCCGCGGTCCACGTGATAACCAGCGAGGATATCCGGCGCTCGGGCGCCACCAGCATCCCGGAACTCCTGCGCAACGTCCCCGGCCTGAACGTGGGGCAGATCGACGCCAATAAATGGGCGATCTCTGCGCGCGGTTTTAACGGACTATTTTCGAACAAGCTGCTCGTTCTGATCGATGGCAGAAGTGTCTACACGCCTCTGTTCTCGGGGGTTTTCTGGGATGTCCAGGACACATTTATTGACGACATCGAACGGATCGAAGTCGTTCGAGGCCCGGGTGGCAGTCTGTGGGGGGCCAACGCCGTTAACGGCGTGATCAACATCATCACCAAAGACACGAAAGACACAACGGGTACCCTCGTCAGGGGTATCCACGGCACCGAGGAGACATTCAATATCGCCGGCCGGTACGGGCAGGCGATCGACGAACAGTCAAACCTTCGCCTGTTCGCCAAAAACTTCAAACGAGACGGCGGCGTATTCGCCGATGGAAGCGACGCTTCCGATGACTGGAGCATGCAACGGGGCGGATTCCGCTATGACCGGAAACCGACCTCGGGCGGCAGTTTAATGCTGCAGGGTGAAATATATTTCGGTCAGAACGGACAAATCGTGGCGCTTCCGACACTCACGGCACCTTTTTCGGACGCGGTCAGCGATGACACAAAAGTAGAGGGACAATTCCTGCTGGGCCGCTGGCAGAACGCCTCCGATTTTACCATTCAGGCGTATTTCGACCGCGCCATCCGTGATGACATTCATGTCGGTTCGGGAACCCGGACGTTCGACGTAGACCTGCAGAAACGCACGAGCCCGTGGCGATCCCACGACGTGATCTTTGGCGGCGGGTACCGCTTCACCACCGATTTCACCATTGGGACGAACCAGGTCTCGTTCGACCCGAAGGATGATGATTATCACCTCCTCAGCGCCTTTGTGAACGACTAAATTTCGCTCACTGACACCCTCAAACTGACCCTCGGCACGAAACTGGAGTTCAATAGCTTCACAGGATTGGAAATTCAGCCATCGGTGCGGTCGCTCTGGAATGTCACACCAACAAATGCCGTTTGGGCCGCGGTCTCAAGGGCCGTTCGCACCCCGTCCCGTGCGGCGGACGCCGCCACACTCAACAATTCGGTACGTGCCGGCACTCCCCCGGTTCAAATACGAATTCTGGGAAATGACGACGTAAAATCCGAAGAACTGACCGCCTTCGAACTGGGCTTCAAGTCGCGCCCCCTGCCGAGCCTGACCGTCGATATTGCGGCGTTCTACAACGTCTATGACAAGCTCGTCACAACCGAAGCCGGCTCTGCTTTTCTTGAAAACACACCGGCACCTGCGCATATCGTTCAGCCGTTACTGTTCGCGAACAACATGTCGGGTGAAGCGCACGGGCTGGAACTCAGCACAGACTGGCGGGCACGTAACTGGCTGCGGCTCCGCGGCAGCTACACGCTTTTCGAACTGGTGCTACACCGAAAAACGGGCACCGGAACAGCATCCAACGAAGCCGCCGAAAAACGCGACCCGCGTCATCAGTTCTCTCTGAACGCGGAGGTGGACCTGGGATCGAATGTAGAGATGGACGCGACGTTCCGCGCGATCGACCGGCTTAGCGAACGGAACATTCGCGGCTACGCGACAGCCGATTTGCGCCTCGCCTGGAAACCGGTCCCTGGTGTGGAGCTATCGCTGGTTGGCAGAAACCTGCTGCAGAGTCACCGCGCAGAAGCCAGACCCGAATTCCTGTCCACACAAACAACAGAGGTAGAGCGCAGTTTTTACGGCAGCCTGAAATTGGAATTCTAACGCGTCTTTTCCAAGACGCCTTCTTCCCCACAACATGACCCATCGGCACGTATCCCTTTGACAATAGTTCGACACTTCATCCGCTACCTGGCTGCAATCGCGCTCTTCGCGTCGGTTCCGCATGCGCCGGGCTATGCCATAGCGGTATCGGACGAAGATCGTGTCAAAGCGGCCTTCGTCTTTAACTTCATCAAGTTCGTCGAATGGCCGGAGGAATCCTTCAAAAATTCAAACGCATCGCTGAACGTTTGCGTGTGGGGCAGCAAAACCGATGCCGCGTCAATGATGGGGCTGCATCAAAAAACGGCGAAACAGCGAACATTGAAGGTCATCGCCGTCAATCGCACCGCGGAACTGGGCCAATGCCACGTTCTGTTCTTGACCCGGAACAACCGGGGTTCCTTCAAAGATGTACTTCGTTCGATTGCGCACAAGAAAATCCTGAGCGTCAGCGACATTACCGATTTCGCGAGAAACGGGGGTTTGATCGGCCTGTTCAAGTCGGATGACCAGATGCGCTTCGCCATCAACGTCGAAGCAACCCAGCGATCAGGGCTCAGAATGAGTTCCCAGCTTCTAAAATTCGGCACGATTGTCTCTGGTGGAGGCGACTGATCATGCGAGACATCTCTGCCCTCAAAAATCTGTCGATCAAGCGCAAGCTTTTTGCCCTCTCCGTTTCGATCTCCGCGATCGGCCTGCTGCTATCGGCGGTCGCGTTCACCGTGCTGGACTATAAGAATCTAAAACAGCGGATTCTGGCCGATCATCAGAGACTTGTTTCGATTGTCGCCGTCAACCTCGTCGCACCTCTCGCCTTCGTCGACCGAAGTGCCGCGCAAACGGTCATCAACGGTCTTTCCAGCGTCGCGTCCATCGACACCGCCGATATCCACGACCGAAACGGCGATGTTTTCGTGCATATGGGCAAGCCCGACATCGATAATATGCACCGGTCTTTTAGGGCGGTGACCGGGACCTTGGACAAAACGGGTCATCAATATGCAAATGGCGGCTTGACGATCTGGGCGCCGGTCGAACTCGACGGCGAAATCATTGGTCAGGTTCACCTGACGGTCAATCTGAATGAGCTACAGCGCCATTTAAAAAACAGCTTCGCGATTGGCGCGGCATTAACGCTGTTGCTCATTATTGTATCCGCACTGCTGGCGGCTGGAACAGCCAGCATGATTTCAAAACCGATCCAGGGGCTTACCCGACGGATGGGCCAGGTCACGAAGAATCAGGACTACTCCATCAGAATGCACGTGAATGCCGGTGATGAAGTCGGTCTTCTGGTCGCCGGCTTCAACTCGATGCTCGACAAAATCGAAGAACGGGATTCAGAACTCGACACTTACCGCCACCAGCTCGAACAGCTCGTCACCGACCGGACCGCAGAGCTGGAAACCCGCAACCAGGAACTGCTGACCGCAAAAGTTACGGCTGAACGTGCGAGTGCGGCGAAATCCGAATTCCTCGCGAACATGAGCCATGAAATCCGAACACCAATGAACGGCGTGCTGGGCATGGCCGAGCTGTTGAACGATACAGACCTGACCGACCGGCAACAGCGTTTCGTTCGTAATATCCGCAACAGCGGCGAGAACCTGTTGAATGTGATCAACGATATTCTCGATTTCTCCAAGATAGAGACCGGGAAATTTCAACTCGCGCCATCGGACTCAAATATACGCGACGCAATCGAGGAGCAGATGGATCTCCTCGTCCCGGCGGCCCACAAAAAGGGACTGGCCTGTGCCGTTTTTGTATCAGACGATGTACCGGACATGCTCAGAGGTGACTTTGGTCGAATTCGCCAGGTACTGACCAATCTGGTCGGTAACGCGATTAAGTTTACCGAGCACGGCGAGATTGCCGTCCGCCTTACCCCGGTCAGATCAGACGAAAATCAAATTCAGCTGAGGCTTGAGGTATCGGATACCGGCATCGGTATTGCGACGGCTGATCAAGCTCGCCTGTTCCAATCATTCGAGCAGGTAGACAGTTCCGCATCGCGCAAATTCGGTGGTACGGGACTCGGATTGTCGATCGCCCGGCATCTTGTCATCCTGATGGGTGGTGATATCAGCGTTACCAGCGCGCCGGGCAAAGGCTCTACATTTGTCGCAGACATCGTGCTCGAGGTAACCGCGCCGGCGATGCCAGACAGTCCGAACACAGATCCTGTTGAGGCGCTGCCCGCCGCCCCGGAAATACGTGTCCTGATGGTGGATCACAATGCCACCAACCGCGATATTATCCGCACCTATCTTGAAGACCGGCAAATCGACTGCGTATGTGTCGCCGATGCCGCATCGGCAATTGCTGAGCTTGGCACATCGAATGATTGTGACGAGACATTCGATGTCGTGATCACCGATAGAGCAATGCCCGGAACGAACGGTGTCGCGCTCAGCCGCCAGATAAGAGCCAGCGGCACAAACGCGGATGTCCCAATCATTCTATTATCCACAGACAACGTCGCGCCGGACGAAGTGGACCTGCCACAACAAGCCGACGGATATCTGGCAAAACCGGTTCATCGGTCCGAACTGTACGCTCGCCTGGCAGAGGTTCTGACCCCGCCGCCGACGCTACGGGCCATCGAGAGAAAAACTTCATCCCCTCCCGAGGTAAGCATTAAATTCGACGCCCAAATCCTGCTCGCCGAAGACAACGAAGTGAACCAGATCGTTGCAGCCGAACAATTGCAGGCGCTCGGCTGTCGTGTCGACATTGCCCAGAACGGCCGGGAAGCAGTCGATGCGTTCATTGCGCGACACTATGACATCGTCCTGATGGACTGCCAGATGCCAGAGATGGATGGTTTTCAGGCGGTCGCAGCCATCCGGGAACATGAAACAGGCCAAAATTTACGCACGCCCGTCGTCGCACTGACCGCGCATGCATCGTCGGAAGATCGTGCAAAATGCCTGGCGGCCGGCATGGACGAGCATCTCTCGAAACCATTCAAACGCGAACAACTCGTCGATTTGCTCCAATCATTGCTCGCGGAAGAAAAAAGCGTGCTCCAGCCCGGTCTTCGGGAAACACCGGAAGCATCAGAGATCGCCGGTCCGGACCAATTGCTCGATCCATCGATTACCGATCCGTTACGGAACGGGAATCCGGGTCTTTGGAACCGGCTGGTTTCTGCATATCTGAGCTCCGCTGCACAGAAGAAGGTCGAGATGGTCCAGGGATTGTCAGAGGGCAACATTGACGCCGTCCGGATGGCAGCACATACGATGAAGGCATCGAGTGCCAATATGGGGGCCATGCGTTTGTCGGAGAAGTACCGCCAGCTGGAAAACGCCGCAGGTGCCACCGATCTCGACGCGATAAAAACGCTGCACCTGGACGCAGATGCGGAACTCGAAAGCGTTGTCTCTGTGCTCTCCGCCGAGCAGACGGCGGAAAGCTAAAGACCGGTTATCCGGCCGCGGCCGCTATCTCCTGCCCGGCGACCCGCCCGATACCGAAGGCCTTGATCAGTCCACCGACATACCCGGCATTGGGGCCACCTTCGAGCCCACCGACCGCAGAGCCGGCAGCGTACAGACCGGGGATCGGCGCGCCGGTCGTATCCAGCACCCTCGCCCGACCATCGACGGCGACACCGCCAGATGTCACCGTAATCCCGGCGCAAAGCGGGATCGCATAATACGGCGCCTTTTCAAACATGTGTGCGGGATAGGTCATCGTTGTCCGTGCCGGACTGAGTGCCGGCGCGCTGCCCGCCCGGACCATACCGTTGAACTCCTCGATCGTCGTGGTAAGCCCGGCAATGTCCAGATCAGCCTTCACCGCCAGTTCCGCCAACGTGTCGGCCTGCAGCACCGTGCCGCCATTCTCGATCAATGATGGGTTGGGCGGCACGATGTCGTTCTCTTTCGCATCTTCCCAGACCGATGAATCGAAAACCGCGGTCGCCGACAGCGGGTCTGCCAGTCCGGCAATGGCATTGGTGACGTATATGCCACCGAGGCCTTCGTCACAAAACCGGCTGCCATCGGATGTGACGACCATCCCCTTGGCGCAAATCACATCAAGCTGCGGATAAGGCCAGAGGTTTTCATTTGTCAGCGCATCGCGGCTGAGTACATGACCGTAAAATTTGTCGAGCCCGACGAGTGCAGCCCCGATATCGGCCGCCATCCGCAACCCGTCGCCCCTGCCCGTCTCTGTATTGCGTTGGCGAACTTTTTCCGGGTCCGCGGTTATGTGCTGACCGATCAGCTCGCGGTCTGCCTGAAAGCCACCATCGGCAATGACAACCGCTTTTGCCGCAATCCGCTCGCCATCCTCGAGAACGACGCCGATGACAGTGCCATCCTCTGTCAGGATGCTCGTTACCCGGGCGCCCCGGCGCAATTCGCCTCCCCGCTCAGCGAGCTTTTCGCCCAGTGCTTGCAGGAACAAATGGGGGCCGCTGTTCTCCCAGTCGAGCCCGGCGCGCATGGCCCGCCCCGGGGCCATCATCGGCATTCCCCACGATCGGCGCGGATGCTGAAGGAATTCACTTCCCTCTTCACGCATCCAGTCGATCGTCGCCTGGGCGTTGTCAGCGACTGCCCGCGCGATATCTTCGCGCGCCGCGCCGCCGGTAACATCCATGATCGCCCTATATAGGTCTTCTGCCGGTTCTTCCGGGCCGTGAAACGCCACATGGAGCGCACCGGTGGCGACGCGTGAATTACACATATAAAGATCGTCGGTACCGGCTTCGAGCACCACTGGTCGCGCGCCGCCCAGGGCTGCATGATTAGCTGCCGTAAGGCCAGCAAACCCGCCGCCGATTATCGCTACATCGAATGTCATCGTCCCAGGCCTTTACTGCTCGGTCTATCTATCCGGTCAGCTTAGTACAGAGGGCAGGAACAAGGCGATACCCGGGAAGAAAACAACCAGCAGCAGCCGGAAGATATCTGCGGCGAAGAACGGAATGATACCTTTGAAGATGGTCGAGAGCGCCACATCGGGCAGCATCGATTTCAACACAAACACATTGAGCCCGATGGGCGGCGTGATCAGGCTGATCTCCACCACCATCACCATCACAATACCGAACCAGACCAGATCGAAGCCAAGGCCGTCTACGATGGGCACAAAGATCGGAACGGTCAGGAAGATCATCGCCAGGCCTTCGATCACCGTGCCCAGAATGATATAGAATCCGAGAATGATCAGGATCACGACGATGGGCGCCAGCGACAGCGTCTCGATCCACGCGACCATGCCCGCCGACAGACCCGACAGAATGACGAAGCTGTTCAGTACCAGCGCCCCGATGATAATCGTGAAGATCAGCGCGGTCGTATGCGCTGCTTCGAGAATGGCATCGAACATGATCCGCCACGTCATCCGCCGCCGGCCGATGGCGAAGGCCAGCGCGCCGATGGCGCCGATACCGCCGGCTTCGTTGGGCGTAAATACGCCGAACGAAATACCGCCCAGGATCAGCAGGAACAGCGCAAGCACGGCCCAGACCCGGTACAACGACCGCCAGCGATCGGGCCAACTCGTGTGCGCGCCAGGCGGACAGTCTTCGGGACGGACACGCGCCAGGATGGCGATCACACCCATATAAACCGCAATCGTCAGAACACCGGGAAGAATGCCGGCGATAAACAGCTCGGCAATGCTCTCCTCGGTTAGAATTCCATAGACGATGAGCGCCGCGCTCGGCGGTATCAGAAATCCCATCGTGCCGCCGGCCGCGACTGTGCCGGCAGCAATGCTGTCGGCATACTTAAACCGCCGCATCGACGGCACAGCGACCTTGGCCATCGTCGCCGCCGTCGCGGCAGACGAGCCCGATATCGCCGAAAATCCGCCACAGGCCGCAACAGTCGCCAGCGCGAGGCCGCCTTTCAGATGTCCAAACCACGCATTCGCGCAATCGTACAGATCATCCGAGAGCGCCGCCCGGTAGACGAACGTGCCCATCAGCAGAAACATCGGGAGGACGGCAAAATTCGTGTTCAGCGTCACGTCGATAATCTGCTGGCTGACGGTTTCCATCGCCGGTTCCCACCCGCGCAGAATGCCGACGCCGACAAACCCGGTCAGCAGCATGGACAGACCGAGCGGAAACCCGAGAAACGCCAATGCGAGCAGCGCGGCAAATCCGATCAGCGCGGTCAGCATATATTGGTCTTCTCGATATCTTCGACCGGCCGGCGCAGCCCTTTGATCGTAATGATAATCATGCCGACAGCCGTAAATGCGCAGATAGCGGCCATGACCAGCAGCAGCGGCACCCGGGTAATCTCGAGATTCTCGGTCACGAAGTCGTTCGCCCATTCATCAATCGCGGCCGCATAGAGGCGTTCAGCCATGAAGCCGGCCATCGCCGCAGTGCCGAGACGCACAGCCACCTGCCGCACACGACGCGCCCCACCACGAATAAAGCCGTCGAACAGATCGACCGTGATATGGCGTTCCTGAAAGGTGACCAGCGGGAATGCGCCAATCATGGCAATACCGAGGATCAGCCCGACGATCTCAAACGCGCCGGGGATGGGGGCATTGAAGAAATACCTGCCGATGACATCGACAAAGGTCAGCACCGCCATTCCAAAGACGGCGATGGCGACAGCGACCAGGGCGAGAAGTTTCAATTTTGCCATCAGCGGAACTGCCGGTCACCCCGAAAGGCAGCCGGCCTCCTGCAATCAGTCATAAGACCGACCCCGAAAGGCTATTTGGCCTGCGCCCTGAAAAATGCGAGGGCCGCCTTGCCGTCAACACCCCGGGATTTCGCGGTCTTGATCCAGTCTGCGGTGTAGTGGGCTGACATCGCCTTCATGTCTTTGACGAAAGCGGGGCTCGCCTTGTGAAATTTGATCCCCTTCTTCATCGCGACCTGCTGGATCTTTTTGTCGAGCAAATCCGTCTTGCCACCGGCATTAAGGGCAATGCGTTCACCGGAAACCGACGTGATCGCCGCCTTGTCGGCTTTTGACAGACGCTTCCACTTTTTCTGATTCAGCAGGAGCGAGAACGTCACCGCGTGCAGACCCTCAGGAATCAGCGTCGCATGTTTGATGTACGGCATCGTCTTGAATGCCGCGAGTGTGTAGGTCGATGTCGTCGTCCCGTTCACGATCCCCTTGGAAACGACGTTGAACATTTTCACGCCCGGTACCGACACCACGACCGCGCCGAATTCGGACATCATGCGGTTCGGCATGCCCGCAATCGACCACATCTTTTCATTCTTCAGATCGGCAAGCGATAAGATCGGTTTGGAGCCGTGATAGAAATTCGCGCCCGACAGGGTCCATAGCCCAAGCAGCTTCATGCCTTTGTATTCGTTCGCCTTGGCAAAAAACTTCTGCTGTGTCCGCCAGAGGCCGACACTCCGGTCCTTGGCCTTTTCTCCCAGAAACGGGAGCTGTGCCATCGGCGGCAGCTTCAGACGGTTACGTTCAAAGATATTGGCAAGCATCGCGACATCGGCAATCCCCTTGGACACCATGTTCCACTGCTTTGGCGGCGGCGCCAGCGACGCGGTTGTGAAGTCGACCTTGACACGGCCCTTCGTCGCCTTGGCAACGTCAGCCGCCCAAGGTTTGAACATCCCGGTATGGAAGGGGTGTTTGACCGGCACAAACAGATTGAACAGGAATTTTGTCTCCGCCGCGGCCGGGGCGGAAATGCTCATCATCGACATCGCGACTGCAGCTGCCGAAAGGCCGGTGATCGAAATTTTGCGAAGATTGGTATTCATGACGTTCTCCCCGTATTTTTATGGATAGTCTTTCGAGGTGCCGTCGCAGGCATTTTCCCGCGTTCGGTCGATGCCCAAAAGTGTACCCTGCCAATTCAAAATATCGAAATTATTTTGGTATGGCCGTCGAAATCGAGATAACTGAGGAAATGCAGCGATGATCACAACCAGGGGCCTGGCCCATTTCACCCTCCCCGTCACCGATACCGTCCGCAGCATGTCGTTCTATACCGAGATACTCGGCATGACGCCGATACAGGTAAATCATGATCGCGGGATGGTGTTTCTGGATTGTGGCGGAGACTGCCTGATCCTTTCCAGATCGGACGCGAAGATAAACCCGGACGACCACGACGTGCATCACGCCTTTATCGTGGATGCGGAAGACTACGAGAGCGCCAAACAGGACCTGGCCGCCAATGGCGTCGATGTGTTCTTCGAGGAAGACCGCCAGGGCGGTGCCGTAAACGGGCCGCGCGCCTATTTTCATGACCCGGACGGCAACGTGCTCGAGATCATCAATCTGACGAGCTACAAGGGCGACCCCGCCGGATAAAGCGGGCCAAAAACTGGCCGTATTCTGGCCCGTTTTTGTCCCGTTTCGGGCAAAACTGCACACAGGGCTGGGGGTATCTCAGCCATCCACAGGCAGGGGCTTGGCGATTCGGCTCTATTGCGGTGCAATAACAACAGGTTACGAAAGCTTATCCCCAAGCACAGCTTTCCACAGGAAATTTGCGGAAAACCGCAGATTCCGGTTGCTCTCGGAGCCCGCCCATATATAGTAGTCACCAGTTTGTAACATACTGCATATTGCGTATGTAGTACGGGTTGGCACAAAAGTTAAGTTACAAGGAGGGGAAAGTGATGCAGTGGAGTCCCGAACGAGTCGAGACACTCACGCGTCTTTGGGCAGAAGGTCTTTCGGCGCGGCAAATAGCCGAGAAGCTTGGTGGCGGAGTCACGCGAAATGCCGTTATCGGCAAGGCACACCGGCTTAATTTACAGCGTGGCACAGAAATTCCGAAGAAGGAGCCGGAGCCGGAGCCCGTAATCTTCGAGGAACCCGTTTTTCATCACCCGTCAGCGGATGTGGAAACATGGATGTGCCGCTGGCCCAGTGATGAGGCGGGCAAGTTCGGTCTGCACATCTGCGGCAAGACGAACCAGCCGGGCCGGCATTACTGTGCCGAACATTGCACGGCACATTATCTGCTGCGTCGACGCGCGACGGTCGCCGCATAGGGCACAGGTTCACATAAGCTATCCGACAAAAGGCGTCCCGACAGGGACGCCTTTTCTCGTTTGGGTACGGGAGACTTGATGGAAATGCGTCGCCGCGCAAAGATAGGCGTTCATTACATCGGATGGCGGCCATGAAATCACGGTATCATCACGAAATCCCCGAACACGACCCGACGCTTACTCATGTCGAGCGCGGCTCTCCCATGGGCGAAATGCTGCGGCGTTACTGGCAACCTGTCTGTACGACAGACGAGGTAGGCGATCTGCCAAAGCGCGTGCGCATCATGTGCGAAGACCTTGTCGTGTTCCGTGACGGCGCCGGCAAAACCGGGTGTCTCGAACTGCACTGCCCGCATCGCGGCACATCGCTCGAATGGGGCCGTGTCGAAGAAGACGGGCTGCGCTGTTGCTATCATGGCTGGAAATTTGCCACCGACGGCCAGTGCATCGACATGGCCTGCGAGACACCGGAATTCCGTGAAAAGATGGATGTCTGGCAACCAGGCTATCCGACACATGAATATGGCGGGCTGGTATTCATCTACATGGGCCCACCGGCGGAAATGCCGCTGTTTCCGATGTACGATATTCTGGATACGCGTTATCGCGACGACGTCGAGCTGCGCGGTATGCGCCTGTGGGAAGACCACGCCATAGGTTACGTGCGGGACTGCAACTGGCTGCAGCACTACGAAAACGTCATCGACGCCTACCACCTGCTGATCCTCCATGCCGCGAATTCCGGCGACCAGTTTGGCAGCGTCGTGACCACGACTGGCTGGCCGGATCTCGACTTTGAGGAAACCGACCTTGGCGTCCGTTACAACATGCGGCGCGATCTGCCCAACGGAAACAGGCTGGAACGCCATGCCGAGGTGGTGCTGCCCAATATCAGCCTGATCCCGAGCATCCATGAGCAGGGAACCGACGCAAAACACCAGTCGCGCGCGACCGAAGTGACCTGGTGCGTCCCCGTCGATAACGAACACCTCTACGGCATATCCATCGTCGCCTGGCCAAAGGACGCGACAGGCAAGCCTGTGGACGGCTGGAAGCCCGGAACGGACACGGTAACCGACATCCGCCCGGGCAACCTGCGTGAACGGCCTTATGAAGATAAACAGCGCAGTCCCGACGATATGGAAGCGCAGGAGAGCCAGCGGCCGATTGCCATCCATGCACTCGAGAATCTGGCGACGTCGGATCGCGGCGTTGTCCTGTTGCGCCGCCAGCTTCGCCGGTCGCTTGACCGCATTGCCGCCGGAAAGGATCCGGCCAATATCATCCGTGACGATGCGGCCAATCAGGCAATTGAGACCCACGCCTGGAATACCGTCATTCTGCCCAATGCCCCGAGCGAGGCCGCTGAATAGCACCATGGCGATCGACACCGACAAATTCCGGGCATTGCTCGAAGCACGCAAGGCCGAGCTGACGGCATCGATCGAAAATGCGACAGAGTCCGCGGCACCCGTCGAACTGGATCAGCAGGTGCAGGGGCGGCTATCGCGGATGGATGCGATACAGGGCCAGGCAATGGCCCAGGCGACGATAGAACGCCGCCGCGTTGAGATCGCGCAGATAGACGCGGCTTTCAAGCGAATGGAAGAAGATGAATTCGGCTATTGCGTGGAGTGCGGTGAGGACATTGCGCCAAAACGCCTCGAATTAAGCCCGGCGATTGCCCGCTGCGTAGAGTGTGCAGCCTAGCCAACCGCCGGGGTTTAGCGCCAATCTCGCCCAAATGCCCGCTCCCGCCGAATGCTGCTTACTTCATATAGCGGGGAGACAAGAGGTCATGGCGCCTGTGTCTACTCAGATGCGTCGGCGACCTGGCGCGGCGCACGTTTCGGATCGGTATAGAAAATGTGCTGGCCGATCCGGGCATACCGGTCGAGCTTCTTTGCCCAGGACGGGCTGACGCTGAGGGCGTGATACCACAGCGCGCCGTTCGTCGGATCGTTGACAGCGCCCGTCTTGATCAGCTTCGCCACATGCATGCTTTCCTTCCAGGCAGCGCTATCCATCGGCTTGTCGCTGCGACCGTCACACCACCATGAAAACTGGCAGCGGTGACGCTTCTTATAACCACCCTGCTTGATCACCGAGCAGACCCGGCGCGGCCAACGGCGGTCCGCGGCGCGGTTGAGGACGACATGAGCGACCGCGACCTTGCCGACCATCGGCTCGCCGCGCGCCTCATGATAGATGTTCTGCGCCAGGCAATGAACGTCGGGGCTGATGCCCGCCTTTTTATCAGCGCCAAGGTTCTTGGCCGATACATCTGCCGTTGCCGCGACAACCGCGAGAGAAAGAATAGCTGCTGTTAAATATCGCATCTCATCACCTGCTTTGTTAACCGTGTCCGCCGGTTAATAACCGTCCTGTCAGCAGGTAATGTGTGTTTTATACTTAGTTAACTTCAACAACTATTGTATTTCATTTTAATATTAATTTATGAAAATTAACTATACTCACGAATTTACCTCTTCAAAATCAATGACATAGAAAATGCCTGTTTTTTGATCAAATTTTATTTTAATTATTTGTCTGTTTTGCGGCGCGGCGTGACCCGAAAAACAGGGTTAACGCGCGCCGGGAAAACGGCACCGCCCGCGCGCCAAAAGGTTAACGTTTACGCCGCTCCGCCGTCGCCGCGTGATCAACCTGGCTGTCGACAACCACGACACCGTATTTGGCCTCGGCGGCGGCGGTCGACAGGTAACCGTCCCGGACATCCTGCAGAACACGGGCGGTATCGCGGTCGAACGGATCGCCATACCCGCTGCCGCCGGTCTGCTGCAGGCGCACAACCGTCCCTGCGGATATTTCGCGGGTATCGAGCGCTGCAAGTTCGATCGCATCCGGTGTGTCAGGGTTGATCGATGTAACGCAGACCGGTGGCCCCTCGCCGCCGGCAACGCCCCACCCCGGCTGTTCGTGGTTCGCGGTGCGGGCGGTCAGGATCACATCGGACATCATTTCGTATTCGCGCACAAAACCAATTCCGCCGCGGGTCCGACCGGCACCCGCCGAATCCTGCCAGATATCGAACTTGCGAATACGGATCGGATATTCGGTCTCGACGATCTCGACGGGCGTCGACGGCGTAAAGTGACACATCCCCATGACCATGGGCGTGCCGTCATGTTCTGCGGTCCCGCCGAGCGATGTCACCATCAGTTCATACTGCACGGTGGGTTTGCCGTTGCGGCCTTCCTTGTAGCCAATTGCAATTGCCCCGTTGCCGAGCCCGGGCGGTGCCACCGCACGGGCCGGGTTCAGCTTGCCGAGCGCCGCGACGACACAGGCATAGGCGAGATGCGATGTCGGAAAGTAATGGTTTACCGTCGCCGGATAGGTCGGGCTGACCACCTTGCCGTCGGGCAGCACGAAATCCAGTGCATCGAACGCCCCCGCATTGACCGGGATCGTCGGATCGGACGCGGCGATGGTCGCCAGCAGCGACACCGCCTTGCAGGTCTGCGCCGGCGTATTAATCGGCCCTTTGGTTTGCGGATCCGATCCGGAGAAGTCGATGGTGAGCCTGTCTCCCTTCTTGATCGTCCGGACATGGATTTTGACAGGTGTGTTCAGATCGGCCCCGTCATGATCCATAAAGCCTTCGGCCTCGGCCTCACCATCCGGCCACGAAGAAATTTCCGCCTTTACCCGCTTGCGCGTGCGGTCGATCAGGCTCTGCATGGCTTCGACCAGTGTATCGACACCGTATTCATCGGACAGCGCGACCAACCGGTCCGCGCCAAGCCGGGTAGACCCGACCTGTCCGCGCAGATCGCCGACAACCACGTCTGGCACACGGCTGTTTGTGCGGATGATGTTCTCGATCTCCGGCACCACCCCGTCTTCGGTCCAGTAGCGCACCGGGGGCAGGCGCAGCCCGTCGTGAAATATCTCACGCGATGCTGCGCCAGACGACCCGGGCACCAGCCCGCCGAGGTCCGCCTTATGCGCGACCGACACACCGAAGGCGATCCGTCGCCCGTGATAGAAGACAGGCGTCAGCACAACCATATCCGGCACGTGGCTGTTCCCGGCCTGATAGGGATCGTTGCTGACAAAACTGTCGCCGTCGCGCATGGCATCGCCCGGATAAGCGGCCAGCAGGCTTTCGACGGCCTTCGTATAGAGCATCGAGTGATACTGGATACCGCCGCCGACCATGATGACCTGGCCGTCGGCATCGGTCAGCCCGGCCGTCCCGTCCTGGCTTTCGCGCAGGATCGGCGAATAGCCGGAATGAAACAGCGCATGGGCCATCGCCTCCGTGGTTTCACGAACCCGGCTGAGGACAACTTCCGTGGTGATCGGGTCGAGACTCATATCGCTTCTCCCGTCTCGATGATCAGGTTCCCCCAAGGGTCCACGACGCAGGACATCCCCGCCAGAATGACGGTCGTGGAATCGAATTGCTGAACGACTGCCGGCCCGTCGAACCGGTCGCCGGACCGGAGCTTCGCGCGGTCATAGATTGCCGCATCCATAAACCGTACCGTCTCCAGATCATAAAGCGGCCGCGTCGCGATTTGCGCGCCCGAGGCATCTCCGCCATCTGCGAGGGGCCGCAGCGCAAGCCGGGGCACAGCGATTTCCGCAATGACCCGGAACGTCACAACTTCGGCGTCCTCATCCGGCGCACTGGCGCCATAGACCCGCTGATGGGCTTCATCGAAACCCGTTTTCAGAGCCGGCTTGTCGGATTCCGACAGCGCACCTGCCGGGCACACCACCGGCAACTGATACCCCTGATGCTGGTAGCGCATATCGATCTGGCGGCTGACGGCAACCTGATCGGGCGTAAAGCCTTCTTCGGTTACATCTTCGGTCGCCCGTGCTTCAAGCCCGGCAAATATCTCGTTCATCCGCGCAGGCGTGACGTCGGACAGCCGGGCGACAGAAGACTGCACGTAGACATGACGCACGGACGTCTGGAGCAGCCCCATCGCGCTGTTCAGGCCGGGATAAAGCGGCGCAAGGACTTTCGGTATTTTGAGATCGCGTGCGAGCAGCGTCGAATGCAGCGGCCCCGCACCGCCAAAGGCGGCCAGCATGTATTTGCGCGGATCTTCGCCAAGCGACTGGAAGGCAAGACGCAGGTCGACCGCCATATTCGTGTTCACGATCCGCAGAATGCCGGCCGCGGCCTCTACCACGGTGAGACCCAGCGGATCAGCGACATGTGTTCTGACGGCAGATTCCGCAGCCGACGTATCGAGCGTCATCCGCCCGCCAAGCACGTTGTCGGATGCCAGCGCGCCGAGCACCAGATTGGCATCGGTCACGGTCGGCAGCTCCCCGCCCCGTCCGTAGCAGGCGGGCCCCGGTATGGCGCCAGCGCTTTCGGGACCGACCTTCAGCAGACCGTCAGGGCCAATGCGGGCAATCGTGCCGCCACCGGCCCCCAGCGTGCGGACCTGCAGCATCGGCGTGCCGATATCCTGACCGGCGATTTTCCCTTCATTGGTCTCCGCCGCGCGGCCACCGGTAATCATGGCGATATCGGTCGAGGTGCCACCCATATCGAGCGTGACGATCTCGGGCTGGCCCGTTATGCGGGCAAGTTCCTCGCCCGCGACAACGCCCCCTGCCGGGCCTGACAGCAGCGTCTGGTTGGGGAAACGCGCACCGATGGTAATCCGCATCAGCCCGCCATTGGACTGCATCAGAAAGACCTGCGGTGTCTCAACGCCCCGGTCGATCAATCTATCGGATAGTCGTTCCAGATAGCGCTGCATGATCGGCCCGACATAGGCGTCGATCACCGTCGTCGACTGGCGCGGGTATTCGCGGATGGTCGGCAGCACGACCGATGACAGCGAGACCCGCCAGTCATCCGATTCCTCGGCAAGAATTTCTGCCGTGCGTTGTTCGTGCGCCGCATTCTGGAAACTGAACAGGTAGCTGACCGCGACGGATTCCACGCCTTCTGCTTTGAGCGCCCGCGCGGCAGCGCGCACGGCATCTTCATCGAGGGCCTCCAGTTCGGCGCCCTGGTAATCCATACGCCCCGGGATGCCATGCGTCAGCGATTGCGGTGCCAGCAGCGGCGGCTTCCGATAGAACGGATCGATCAGTTCGGTCGCCTCGGGACGCGCCCAGCCACGCGCCTCATAGACCGCCCGAAAACCGTCCGTAATCAGCAGACCGGTTTTGACGCCCTTGCCTTCGAGAATGGCGTTGGTGGCAACGGTCGTCCCATGCACAAGCGACGCGATGTCCCCCGGCGCAATGCCCAGTTCAAACAGCTCGCCCAGCGCGGACATGACCGCATTCGACGGATCGGACGGGTCGGATGACACCTTGGCGACGTGCAATTCGCCACTTTCAATCTCGAACGCGATCAGGTCGGTAAACGTACCGCCCGTATCGATCCCGACCATCCACGAAGGCATGACCGCGTCTCCCTGCTAGGTGGTGGATGCCGCGTCGATATGAACATGGACGGCTTCCGCCCCATCGACGACCTCCCGGCCCAGAACCTTCACGGCCATATCAGCCTGGTCGACCGGATAGTGATGGGTGCAAAGCTTTTTCAGCGTGTCGCCTTTGCGGCGAATGATATCGATGGATTTTTCAACCGACGACCACGACGAGGACAATACGCCGAGCATGGCGATTTCCTTGGTAATCAGTTTGTCGGAAACAAAATCGGGGATCGGCGCGAAGCTTTTGAGCCCGGCGACGACGACCTTGCCGCCCGGCCGCACCATTTCTATCGCGTCCGTGATCGGCTTGGTCGCGAATGAAGAGACATCGACAACGATGTCGGCAAGTTTGCCATTCGTCAGTTCGATGACCTGCTCGACAGGGTCGTGATCGTCGACGACGATGGTCGCGTCCGCACCGAGTTCGCGTGCCAGAGACAGACGCAGCGTATCGTCCTTCGTCCCTGTCACGATGATCTGTCCGGCGCCTGCTTCACGCGCGGCAACCACCGCCAGCAGGCCGCGCTGCCCCGGCCCCTCGATGACGATGGTATCGCCGATACCCGTCTCAGGACGTTCCACCGCCCAGCGGACGGCGTTCGACATCGGATTGAACAGGCTCATGATATCGGTCGGCACATCAGACGGCGCTTTGTGCAGCGTCGCCCCCGGATGCAGGTACATATGGGTCGCATAGCCGCCCCACAGATGCGGTGCATTGTCGAAGCCCATGCGCAGACCATAGCCCATGCCGTTCTTGCACAGCACCGGCCGGCCGACCTGGCACTGGAAGCACTGCCCGCAGGGGATGGACGCCTCGACGGTGACGCGGTCCCCCTCTTTGACGTCCCAGCGCTTTGCCGCTTCGGGGCCGACCTTGTCGATCCAGCCGAGAATTTCGTGCCCGGGAATGATCGGGCGAACCGACCACGGCGTGTTGTCGAGATGGCCGAGATACTGTTCCCAGTCGGTCCCGCAAAGCCCCGCGGCTTCGACGCGCAGGATGCCCTCATCGGGACCGATCTCCGGAATTGCGACTTCCCGGTAGTCGAACGTGCGTGGTTCGGTCAGTACCGCGACCTTGGCCATCTCCGCCATGTCTCATCCTCCCGCTGCGGCTGTTCGCCGCTTTTTTGCATAGATTACTAACGATCCTGCCACCCACAGGGTCGTCATGCAACGGGAGGTCCATCCGACGTTGCGAGTTTACGCGCTCACCGGGACAGGCTCCCCGGTGACACCAGGTTCAAGGCTTTCGGCGCGCGCCCCTGTTGCCGTATAGTTCTCGTATTCCGCCGGAACACCAGAATTGGACGACATCCGATGACCAAACCGTGCCCTGGGCCCGTCCCCGCCTCACCGCCGAAACTGCAAGTCCCGCCAGGTGCCTGTGACACGCACGCGCATATCGTCGGGCCGTTCGACCGGTTTCCACTCGCCGAAGAACGCGGATATACGCCGCCGGTTTCCGATCTCGCGGCATTTGAGACGTTTCAGAAGACTCTCGGCATCGACCGCGCGGTCATCGTGCATCCAAGCTGCTACGGCACGCAAATGGACATCACCGTGGATGCTGTGACCCGCATGGGTGACCGTGCCCGCGGGATTGCCGTGGTTGAGCCGTCCATCACAGACGCGGAGCTGGATCGTCTTAACGAGGTTGGGTTTCGCGGATTGCGATTTACGACATTGCTCAAAGGCGGTGCCGATGTCGGCGGCATTACGGCGATGGCAGAGCGCATCAAGCGCCTCGGCTGGCATATCCAGATGTTCATCGATGCCGAAAATCAGCTCCTCGATCTGTTACCTGCCCTGAAAGCCCTGCCGGTCGACCTCGTTCTTGATCACATGGGACACTTCCAGCCGGAAGCCGGCGTCGACCATCCGGCATTTCAGGCGATGCTTGATCTCGTCCGGGACGGCCGGTGCTGGGTGAAATTGTCCGGCGCCTATCGTGCATCAGGCGACGCACCCGGCTGGGCCGATATGACGGCTTACGCCACCACGCTGATCGAGACCCGCGCCGACCGGATGGTCTGGGCAACCGACTGGCCGCACGTGATGTTGTGGGACAAGCCGATGCCCGAAGGCGCCGACCTGCTCGACTGGGCTCTGTCATGGAATGTGGATGAAACCACGATGAAACAGATCATGGTCGATAATCCTGCGGCGCTTTACGGCTTCGCTTAAGACGCCTGTTTCAGCGGCACGATGCACTCGGCATCGTCATTGCGGACATTATTGACCCGGGTCGACACCCGGTAGAACGCCATTTCATCCGGCGGAAAAGCCCGTATGACATTTGCCGCCTCGGCCGGGTTGCCCGTCAGCCAGCGGTCGAAATCCGCCGGGTCGACGATCACCGGCATACGGTGGTGAATCGGGGCGATCTTCGCATTCGCATCCGTCGTGATGATTGTATAGGTCTCAACCGTCTCGCCGGCGTTATCGGCGCCTTCCGGCGCGGCCCAGGATTCCCACAGCCCCGCAAACACAAACGGCCCACCACCCTGGAAACCGATACGGTACGGCTGTTTGATATCGTCTTCCTTGCGCCATTCGTAGAACCCGTCGACCGGTATCAGGCAACGACGTTCCTGGTAGGCATCGCGGAAGGACGGTTTCTGCGCAACCGTTTCGCCCCGGGCATTGATCAGCTTGGACGCGCCCGACATGTCCTTCGACCATGACGGAATCAATCCCCAGCGCAGCATATCTATTTTCCGCCCGCCACCCCCGTCGGACCGCACCACCGGTGCCATCTGGGTCGGCGCAATATTGAAGCGGGGCTCCAGATTCGGCGTGACCTTGAAATTGATCAGCGTCCGCAGCATCTCGGGTGTTATCGTCAGTGTATATCTTCCGCACATAGCGTCATTTTAACCTATCGATCGACCGCGCGCCCGTATTGTCGCTGTCGTCACGCCCCCTTATGATGCACCACCGATTTATGGGAGTTTTCTTGGCTTTTTCAGAAAAAGAACGTCACGATCTGATGATGGTGGCGACAGAGATCGCGGACCGGGCCGGAGAAGTGATTCTGGAGGTCTACGAGACCGATTTCGACGTCCGCCACAAAGGCGATAACTCACCTGTCACCGAGGCCGACGAACGGGCCGAGGCACTGATCCTGCCGGCGTTGCGCGATCTACTGCCGGGCATCCCCGCAATCGGCGAAGAAGCCGTATCCCAGGGAAATGCGGAGACACTTCCGGCAGGCGGCGTCTTCTGGCTCGTCGATCCGGTCGACGGCACAAAAGAATTTCTGCGTCGCAGCGGTGAATTCACGGTCAACATTGCCCTGGTCGAGAACACCGTTCCCGTGCTCGGCGTGGTGACAGCACCCGCCCTGAACCGCGGCTTCCGCGCCTGCGGCCTAGGCACAGCGGAGCGGCGTGAAGGCGATGGTGAAGACGGCAATGACTGGCAACCGATTGCTGTCAGGTCCATTCCCGCGGACGGCGCCATCGTGGCATCCAGCCGGTCCCATGGAGATCGCGAAAAGATCGAAGAACTGCTGTCCGACATGAATATCCGGGACCATGTAACCGCCGGAAGTTCCCTTAAATTCTGTCTGTTGGCGGAAGGGACCGCAGATGTGTACCCGCGCTACGGACCGACATCGGAGTGGGATACGGCCGCGGGACACGCGGTACTTACCGGTGCAGGCGGCAGCATCCGAAATCTGGACGGCACGGATTTCGCCTACGGCAAGCCGGGATGGCGCAACCCCGAATTCATCGCACGTGGCGGCCAGTGACCGAGAGAGCGTCGACCAAGTCGATAGAGCGCGCCGCTGCCCTTTTGCGAGCGGGTGAACTCGTCGCGTTTCCGACCGAGACCGTATACGGGCTCGGCGCGGACGCGACATCCGATGACGCCGTCGCCCGTATCTTTGACGCCAAAAAGCGCCCCACGTTCAATCCGCTGATCGTTCATGTTGCCGATGCGGAAGCGGCCTCCCGGATCGTCGAATTCACAAAGACCGCGCACCTTCTGGCAGACGCCTTCTGGCCCGGGCCGATCTCGCTTGTGCTGTCGCGCAAAGACACGTCGCCGGTCTCGCTCCTGGCCAGCGCAGGGCTCGACACCATCGCCATCCGCGTGCCTGACCAACCGACGGCACAGGCCATCCTGGCCGCAAGCGGCATACCGATCGCCGCGCCGAGCGCCAATGCATCGGGTAAAATCAGTCCGACCCACGCGGCGCACGTTGCGGAGTCTCTGGGCGATGCGGTGTCCCTGATCATCGATGACGGGCCCTGCCCCATCGGACTTGAATCCACGGTTGTCGATTGCACCGGCGAACAGCCAATCCTGCTGCGCCCCGGTGGTATCACGGCGGAACAGATCGAGGCCGTTACCGGACCTCTCGAAATCGCGGCAGACGATAACGAGGCCCCCTCCTCACCGGGTATGCTGGAAAGCCACTACGCGCCGGATGCCAGGCTTCGCCTGAACGCGACCGCGATTCAAACCAGCGAGGCATTGCTGTCGTTTGGGAAACACGGTCATGCGGGCTTCACAAGTGAGCAAAACCTCAGCACCACGGGCGATCTGCGGGAGGCGGCAGCGAACCTGTTTGCCATGATGCGGATGCTGGATGCCTCGGCAGCCGCGATTGCCGTCATGCCGATCCCGGATCACGGGCTTGGCCGGGCTATTAATGACCGGTTGCGGCGCGCAGCCGCACCACGCGACAACGTATGACATCGACATGCGTTAGCACTTGACCCCATTGCCCGATAACAGCACATGATTTATGCGTGACCCCGGAATTCAGGATACCCGTCACATGAACCCGACAGCCCTTCGCCAGATCGACCAGTCCATCCTCGACCGGATCCACGCCGTTGTCGGCGATGCCGGCGTGATCACCGACGAAAACGACAAATCGCCGTTTCTGAATGACGAGCGCGGTTACTATACCGGTCGCTCGCCGATGATCGTCCGCCCGGCATCGACCGAAGAGGTGTCAGAGGTCGTGCGTATCTGCAACGAAACCCGGACCCCGATTGTCCCGCAGGGCGGCAATACCGGCCTGTGCGGCGGGGCGACGCCCTACGAGCATGGGGGCGAACTGGTCATGGCGCTTACCCGCATGAACAAAGTGCGCGAACTCGACACCCTGAACTACGCGATCACGGTCGAAGCCGGTGTGATCCTGGCCGATGTCCAGAAGGCCGCCGAAGACGCCGACCGCTATTTCCCCCTCAGCCTCGGTGGCGAAGGCACCGCCCGGATCGGTGGCAACCTGTCGACCAATGCCGGCGGTACCGGCGTGCTCAGATACGGCCCCGCACGCGACCTGTGCCTCGGTCTTGAAGCGGTCCTGCCGGACGGCCGGATATGGAGCGGCCTGACCGGCCTGCGCAAGGACAATACCGGGTATGACCTGAAGCACCTGTTTATCGGGGCTGAAGGCACCCTCGGCATCATTACCGCTGCCTGTCTGAAACTGTTTCCCCGGCCCACCGACATACAGACATCTTTTGTCGCCGTGCGGGACCAGCACGCTGCAGTCGAACTCCTCGCACGGGCGCGGCAGATCACCGACGACCGGGTCATTACGTTTGAATACATGCCGCGTGAGGCCATCGAGTTTGCCCTCAAACATATTGCCGACACGCGCGACCCGATACAGACCGAATACCGTCATTACGTGATGATGGAACTGGCCGCCGGAGAAGGGGCCGCAGCCGGCCTCCGCGAGATGATGGAGACCGTGCTCGGCAACAGTATGGAAGATGGTGTCGTACTCGACGCCGTTATCGCCGAGAGCGGCCAGCAAGCGGCCGATTTCTGGCGTATTCGCGAGACAATACCCGAAGCGCAGAAATTCGAAGGCGCAAGCTCCAAGCACGATATTTCCGTGCCGGTCTCGAAAGTGGCAGATTTTCTGGTCGACGGAATTGCCGATATGGAGAAACTGGTCCCCGGCATTCGTCCCTGCACATTCGGTCACGTCGGTGACGGCAACGTGCATTTCAACCTGTCGCGGCCGCTCGACATGTCGGATGACGATTTCCGCGCGCTGGAACCGGAAATCCACAAAGCCGTCTATGATCGTACTGTTGCCATGGGCGGCTCTATCAGTGCCGAACACGGTATCGGCCGGCTGCGGCGCGGCGAGCTTGAAACATACAAATCACCGGTGGCTATGGATGTTATGCGCGCAATCAAGGCGACGCTGGACCCGAACGGGATCATGAACCCCGGCAAAGTACTCTAGGAGAATAAAGATGGCTGAATACACCGCACCGCTGCGCGATATGCAGTTCGTGATCGAGGAACTGGTTGGGCTGGACGATGTTGCGGCCCTGCCCGGATACGATCACGCGACGCCGGATGTCGTTCAGGCCATCCTGGAAGAAGCTAACAAGTTGGCGCGCGATGTCTTGTCGCCGATCAACCGGGCGGGCGACCTGGAAGGGTCGCGGCTTGAAAACGGCGCCGTGATTACGCCGACCGGCTTCAAGGATGCGTATCAGTCCTATGTCGATGGGGGCTGGAACGCCCTGCAGTTCGACGAAGAAATTGGCGGCCAGGGCCTGCCGATGCTGGTTGCAACGCCGGTCTTCGAGATGTGGGACGCAGCGAACCTCGCCTTCATGCTGTGCCCGGTGCTCACGATCGCCGCTGTGGAATGCCTGGAGAAATTCGGCACCGGAGAGCAAAAAGAAAAGTGGATGCCCAAACTGGTCACCGGCGAATGGACCGGGACAATGGTCCTGACCGAGCCCAATGCCGGGTCCGATGTCGGATCGCTCCGTACCCGCGCGGTCCCCGAAGACGGCCATTATCGGATCAGCGGCCAGAAAATCTTTACGACGTGGGGCGAGCACGACTTTACCGATAATGTCGTTCATATGGTGCTGGCACGCACACCTGATGCGCCTCCCGGCACCCGGGGTATTTCCCTGTTTATCGTGCCGAAGTTCATGGTCAATGACGACGGATCGCTCGGTCAACGCAACGACGTGCGGGCGGTGTCGCTTGAACACAAGCTCGGCATTCACGGCAGCCCCACCTGTGTTATGCAATTTGGCGAAAATGACGGCGCCATCGGCTACCTCGTCGGTGACGAATGCCGCGGCATGGAATACATGTTCGCCATGATGAATTCGGCCCGCCTCGCGGTCGGCCGCGAAGGTGTCGGCATCGGTGAACGGGCCTATCAGCAGGCAGCGGACTACGCCCGCGAGCGAATTCAGGGAAAAGACATGGCAAACCCCGTCCTGAGCGAGGTGCCGATCATTCACCACCCCGATGTCCGGCGGAACCTGATGACCATGCGCGCACTGACCGAAGCCACACGGGCCCTCGGCTATTACGTGGCCGCCAAGCAGGACGTCGTGCGGAAACACCCCGATACCGAGGTTAAGGCCGCGGCGCAGGCGCGTGTCAATCTTCTTGTGCCCATCGTCAAGGCCTGGTCGACAGATTGTGGCGTGGAAATTGCATCGCTCGGCGTCCAGATCCATGGCGGTGCCGGCTTTATCGAGGAAACGGGCGCTGCGCAGTATTACCGTGACTGCCGGATCACGCCGATCTACGAGGGAACGAACGGTATTCAGGCGCTCGATCTGGTGGGCCGGAAAATCCTGCGGGACCGCGGCGAGGCATTACAGCACTTTATTGACGAAATCCGCGATACCGAGATCGCAGATCCGTTGATTGCCGACGCGATGTGGTCGGCACTGGACGCACTGAAAGTGACCACCGACTGGATGCTCGCCGACCCCGGTGACGATCCGCGCATCGTCATGGCCGGCGCGACGCCTTATCTCCGTGCACTCGGCCTTATCACCGGTGGCTGGTTAATGGCAAAGGCGGCGAACATCGCGGCTGCCGCCGAGGGTGACGATGATTTTTACAAGGCAAAGCGCGTAACCGCGCGGTTCTACGCGGCAAATATGCTGCCCCAGGTATCGGGATTTGCACAGGCTGCCAGAGCCGGCGCCGACGATATTATGGCGCTTTCCGCAGAGACTTTCTAACGCTTCCGAATCCGCTTGCAAGCCGCGCCTAAAGGCGCGATAAGGCGCGACTTTTGATGAACCCAAACCGGGTGCGAACGCACTTGCGAGGAGGCATGATGGATGGAAAAGTCCGCGTTGTTAACTAAGTCGGTTACGGCGGCGGGTGCCGTTGGCGACTCCCTGATACAGGGATCTGTCAGCGCCCAAGCGCACATGCATCCGCAACCCGCCAACGATGTGCGGGATTTTCTTATCCATAAAGACGGCCAGACCTATGCCGGCGCCCATCTTCTCGTCGATTTTTGGGGTGGCTCCAGGCTGAATGATGCCGACCTGATGGCAGCAGCACTGCGCGAAGCGGCCGAAGCATCCGATGCGACGGTTCTCCACGTTCATGTTCATGAATTCGGCGGCGAAGGCGGGGTTTCGGGTGTGGCTGTACTGGCGGAAAGCCATATCAGCGTGCACACATGGCCTGAGCTCGATTACGCAGCGTTTGACGTGTTCATGTGCGGCCAGTGCCGCCCTGAAAAGGCGGTCGCCGTGCTGGAGCGGTATTTTTCGCCTGCCCGCGCCGAGATCAGCGAGCAAAAAAGAGGTCTGGTGGAGTGATTGACGCGACGGAGACCTGGTTCTCCGAGACGCTTCACCCCGGGTTTCAGCAGCGTTTCGAGATCTCGAAGATTCTGTTCCGCTCCCAGACGGAACTACAGGACCTCGTCATTTTCGAAAACCCGTATTTCGGGCGCATTCTGGCGCTTGACGGGGTCATCCAGACAACCGAGCGCGACGAACCCTGCTATCACGAGATGCTGGCCCATGTGCCAATCCTCTCCCATGGCGCGGCAAGCGAAGTACTGATCATCGGGGGCGGCGACGGCGGCGCGCTGCGCGACGTGCTCAAGCACGATACAATCAAACGCGCGACCATGGTGGAAATCGACCGCAGCGTTGTCGATATGTGCGCCGAACACATGCCGAGCCTGAGCGCCGGCGCATTCGACAATGCACGGGCGGATATCGTGATCGCCGACGGGGTTAAGTTCGCCAAAGAAACCGACCGCCGTTTCGATGTGATCATCATCGATTCAACCGATCCGATCGGCCCTGCAATCCCGCTGTTTTCCGACGCGTTCTATGCCGATTGCCGGAACATCCTGACCGGGGACGGCATTATCGTCTGCCAGTCCGGCGTCGGCTTCGTCCAGCCGGACGAGGCCCGGGAGACCTATCAGCGGCTGGACCGTCTGTTCAACGATGCCGCCCTGTATCTGACACAGGTCCCGACCTATGCGTTCGGTTATATGACGCTGGGCTGGGGCGCAAATTCAGACCGTGCCCGCAACACCGATGCTGAGACAATTCAGGCCCGCTTCGACGCCGCCGGGATCGAAACCCACTACTACACGCCCGGGATTCATGCCGGCTGCTTCAGCCTGCCGGCTTATACGAATATCTGAGACCCGGGTCCGGCACCCGCCCGGACTATTTTACCTTTCCCTGAAATAGGGTACCGTTCTTTTGCGGCAGCGTTAATGATCGCGCAAAAACGGGGGATGGGCACCATGCTTGCAGAAATCGGTCACAGCAGGCCGCCATTCGCGCTTCGCGATCAACACGACCTGAACGCCACACCGCTCGAAGACGACGTTATCGGCGATCCCGTCCTGCTGGTGTTCGACCGAAACCCGGTTGACGGCAGCTCGGACGAAAGCGCTGCGCTACTGCGGAACCTCTTGGATCTCCATGATCGGCTGGATGGCCTGGTCACCAGCATTTTCGTCATTTCCCGCCGATCCGTCAGTGCAAACCACGTACTGGCCGAAATTCAGAACATTCCGTATCGCCTCCTCGCCGACGAGGACGGCAAGGTGTTCGAACTCTACGGTATCGACATGCCCGGCACACGAGCCAACGCACCGGCTGATCCAGCCACGGCTGTTCTCGATTCGAATGGACGCATCGTCGAGATTTGCGAAGAAATACCCCTTGCCGACCAAGTCGAATGCGCACTCAAAGCCCTTCTTCGACTGAATGACGAACGCCCGCGCGGATCGCTCGGCGCACATCCGCCGGTTCTTGTACTGCCCAACGCGATGGACCCGGAGATCTGCAGACAGTTGATGGATACGTGGCACAATCCGGTTCCCTTATGGGAAGGGGACGGCAAGAACAGCATCGGCCTGAACATCGAAAAGGGCGACGTGAAGGTACGTAATGCCGCTTATGGAAACTGCACGCAGTATGTCGTCCGCGACGCGGCTCTAAGTGCTGAACTGGATAGCAAAGTACTGCGTCGTGTGGTTCCAGAAATCGAAAAGGCGTTCGGTTACAGCCCGTCCAAAAGAGAGGAATACCGCATCGCCTGCTACGACGTGGCCGATGGCGGTTCCCTGCCCGCGCACCGCGACAACCCGACCGAAGAGACACGTCACCGCCGCTTTACGGTTTCTATCAACCTGAACAATAAGGATTTCGACGGCGGCGAACTCGCATTTCGAGAATTCAGCGACCATCTTTATGATATCGATGCCGGAACAGCCGTTGTTTGGTCATGCTCGGTCCTGCACGAAGTCATGCCGATTTCCGCCGGACGCCGCTTTATCCTGGGAACCCACCTTTTCGGCTGATATCCCTGCCAAAAACAAACCTGACCGGGTTTAGCGCGACCGGGCCCCGAAAACGACAACCCAGTAATGGTTGTAGCGCGGCCGTTTTCCCTCTCCCGACGGCACCGCGTATCCGACCCCTGCCTCCAGGTAGTCCCGGCTCAGCATATTGTCCCGGTGGCCGGGACTCGTCATCCACGACTGGACAGAGCTTTCGGGAGACGACTGGCCTGCGGCAAGATTCTCCGCAATCGCCCGCCATGGGTAGCCAGCGCTGGCGATACGGTCCTGCAGGGCGCGCCCGTCGGGCGAACGATGGGCCACAAAATCACGGCGTGACATATCTTCGGCATGTTTCTGTGCCGCGACGGTCAACCGGGCATTTAGGGTCAACGGCCCAACGCCATTCATGGCGCGCTGCTGATTAACGTGTTTGAGGACGCGCTCGACGACACGGTCATGGGCCGGATCGGGGGTTTGGTCGGCAATAGCGGGGGGTGCTGCCGCGAAAAACAGCGCGACAAGGAGCGTCAGAAACAGGCGGTCAGGCCGCACTCTCATCCTCACGGGCAATCTCGACTGCCTGGGCTTCAAGAGCACGGCGGTCGATCTTGTTGGTGCCACTCAAAGGCAGCGCATCGACAAAGAATATCCGCCGCGGGTGGGCGTAAACCGGGCCGTTTTTCAGCGCAAACTGCTTGATTGTCTCTTCGTCCGTATCGGCGCCGTCGCGTTTGACGATCCAGGCAAACGGCACGTGCGCTTTCAGCGTATTGGGCGCCGGCACGACCACTGCCTGCATCACGTCTTCATGGCGCTCCAGCATTGATTCCACATTGCCGGGATAGATATTTTCGCCGGCGCAGACGAACATGTCATCGGCCCGGTCGACGAAGAAGTACCAGCCGGTCTCGTCGCGCCGCAGGATATCGCCCGTATCCATCCACCCATCGTCCGACAGGGCCTTTTTCGTCGCATCGGCCAGGTTGTGATAGCCCTTCATAACGCCGGGGCTTTTAACGTGGAGCACACCCTGGCTGTCGTCATCGCCGCCAACCAGTTTGATCTCGACCCCATCGATCGGAAAGCCGACGGATGTGCGTGGCCTGGGCAGGCCATCCGGATGAGTCCAGGCGAACAGGATCGGCCCGCCTTCGGTTATGCCGTAATTCAGATTCAGCCTTGCATCCGGGAAACGGGCCGCGAGAGTATCGAGCAGGTTATCTGATGCAGGGGCCGAGCCCATTGAACAGTTCCGCACACTCGACAGATCGGTTTCGGCAAGCAGCGCCTCTTCCTGCAGGATCAGGGCATACATCGTCGGCACGCCGGTGAGCATGGTCAGTTTGTAGCGCTCGATCGCCTTGATGTATTCCTGTGCATCGAAGCGCGAGAAGATGACGATCCGTCCCCCTGCCGACAAGGCCGATTTGACCGCCAGCAACGCATTCTTGTGATACAGCGGCGCCGAGATGACGGAACAGTCATCTGCGCGAATGTCGCGGCTTTCGACGATCTTGCCGATCATCCAGACCTGTCCGTGATGATCGAGCAGCACACCTTTCGGCTTGCCGGTCGAACCGGACGTATAGGGCTGCTCCGCAATATCGTCGCCGCCCGCGAAGAACGACGGAAACGGCGCGTCGGTATGGATGACGAAATCCCGGTACGCATCACCGCTGCCATGCGCAGCAGATTTGCCGGAGAGCTCACTCGCACTTGGGAAAGTCAGGGTACGGACGCCATCTGGCACCCTTTCCGCCTGATTGGCATCAGCAAAGACCGCCTTCATGTCGGCGTCCTGCACGATGTATTCGACCGTGTCATCGGGCAACTTGACGTTGATCATCACCGGCACGCAGCCTGCCCGCATCGCACCGAACAGGACTTCGAGAAATTCGACCCGGTTGAGCGCCAGAATGCCGACCCGGTCGCCGGGTTCTATCCCGGCAACCAGCAGACCGTTCGCGACCGCGTCGCACGCGGCGTTGAAATCGCGGTAGGAAAATTCCCGCGGATTGGCCGTGTCGTAGAGATCCACGACAGCGACCTGGTCCGAATTGGCGTGGGCGATAAAGACATCGCCAAGATTTCCAGACTCCGAGGGGTTCATTTTCGTGGTTCCGTTAGGGTGTAATGACGATCTTGCCGATCACTTCGCGATCGCGAAGCTGGCGCACACCTTCACCGGTCTGTTCAAGCGGCAGAACCGTGTCAATCACCGGCTTCAGCTTGCCGTCGGCAATATGCTGCATCAGGATTTCGAGATCTTCAATCGCCCAGGAATTCGACCCCAGGATCTTGAGCTCGAAGGTCCAGACGTAGCGCAGATCTTCTTTCGGATCGAAACCGGCGGTCGCACCGCAGGTCAGGATCTTACCGCCACGCTTGGTCGCCTTGAGCGAAGGCACCCATGTGTCGCCGCCGGTGAAGTTGATCACCACATCGACGCCACCTTCGTATTTGCGGCGATGAGGCTTTCCATAAATGCCGTAGATCTGTTTTTCGAAATCGGTGTAATCGATGACGTGATCCGCACCCCAGGCCCGGAGCGCCTCGAGCTTGTCGGGGCTGGAGCCTGCCGCGACAACTTCGCAGCCCATCATTTTGGCCAGCAGCACGCAGCAGGATCCGACACCGCCGGACGCGCCGAGGATCAGGACTTTTTCGCCACCCTTCATGCCGCCATTGGTAATCATCATCCGGTGTGCCGTGCCATAGGCAACCGGCAGCGCTGCCGCCTGCTCGAACGAACATCCATCAGGGATTTTGATCAGCCGCGTGGCATCCACCGCGCAAAGCTCGGCCGTGCCGCCATCAAGCATTTCGCCCATCAGGCCTTTTTCGGGCGCAACGGGGTCCAGCGGGTTGACCAGCACACGGTCGCCAACTGACCAGCCTTCGACGCCGGCGCCAATTTCCTTGATCTCACCCGAGATATCGAGCCCGATCACGATCGGCAGCGGCACCTTGATGCCCGGCATGCCCTTGGTCGTGAACACATCGTGGTAGTTCAGCGACGTTGCGCCGACGCGGATGATAACCTGGCCTTCACCGCATTCCGGATCGGCGTAATCTTCGTGATATTTGAGATTGTCGATATCACCGTGTTCGTGCAAAACGACTGCGCGCACTTTGTTTCTCCCTTAATTAGGCAATGCATTCCCGCGCCCGAAGCGGGGGAATCCCGTTACGGCGGAGTAACGCGTTTGACCGGCTGCCGTCAAGCGATGGCGGCAGCAGTTTCCTGATAGACTTTGACCACGTTGGGGCCGAGTTTGACGGAATTTCCGCCATAAACATGCACGGATACCGCAGCCTTGTCGGTCGGGTTATGCATACAATGTATGTCGCCACCGCCAACGGGCAAGTGCGCAACGTCACCCGGCAGGTGCTCAATCATTTCGACTGGTACGGCATCGGTGCAGGACGGATCGTTCGATGCCGCCCGATACCGCGTTTCCTGGATAACGCCCTCAAAGACGCCAAATGTGCACCAGGTCTTGTGATCGTGGATCGGCGAAACGATCCCGGCCGGCCAGACGGCGGCGATGATCGAAAAATCGTCGTTGGGGCAGAGGAACACATCGTGGCGACCGTAGCCTTCTGGTGGCAACGCCTTGTGTTCTGCGGACAGTAGTCCACGATCCCCTAGTATTTTGGGCAGATAGTCTGCGATCAGTCCCGGCACGTTCTCGATGGGGTTATCCGCCACGAGACGTCCGACCGTTTTGCAAAACTGATTGAGTTCCATATCTTGGCAACCTTATGTATGGGGCATTTAACCCCGAAACCTCTGCCAAACAGTTTACGGATTATGCACGACAAGTGTTTTCAAACTTTCCACGTGATTCGGCATATTGAGCATGGTATTCTAAATTTCAGGGTAGATAAGAGATAAATTCACTATGGATGCGATCGACAAGAAAATTCTGGACATTCTGCAGGAAGACACAACCCTCGCGGTTGCGGACATCGCCAAAAAGGTCGGCCTGTCGACGACCCCCTGCTGGCGCCGCATTCAGAAACTCGAGACCGCAGGCGTTATCCGGTCTCGGGTTGCCTTGCTGGATGCCAAGAAGCTCAATGCCGGTGTAACGGTTTTCGTATCGATACGAACGGACAAGCACGATGCCGCCTGGTACCAGAACTTCTCACGCGCCGTAAATGCGTTCCCGGAAGTTGTCGAATTTTACCGGATGTCAGGCGATATCGACTATCTGCTCCGCGTCGTGGTGCCGGATATCGGCGCTTATGACCGCTTTTATCAACGGCTGATCGCGCAGGTCGAGCTTTACGACGTCAGTTCGTCGTTTTCGATGGAACAGATCAAATACACAACCGCGCTGCCGCTGGATTACGCCTGACCGGGATCCACGTCTGAAAGGAATTCACGACCGGTCGAATTGCGCGGGGTCAGTTACATGCTGCGCGAGACCAAAGACATGGGGATCATCTGCCCCCATCTCCGCCAGCGCCCGTGCCAGTTCAACGACATATTCGGTGTTTTGTCCCGACGGTCCCTTGCTTGACCGCACCTGCGCCGCGATCTCCGGCAGTGGCGCCTCGCCCAGCCAGTTCGGATTGCCGGGCGTCGCGATATAAATCAGCCCGTCGGCAGGCCGCTGATCGCTTTCAGGAAACGACATCTCGGTTTCATGAAGCGAATATCCGCCCTTTTCGCGAAAATCGAGGTGACTGATCACCTCGTCGCGGCTGTGGGCTGAAATAAGATAGGCACGCCCCCAGCAGACCGCCGGGGGGTCCTCGATCAAGGTAACAACCCTGCCCGGTGCACCGGGCACTCCCCGGTGGTCGGTCGACCCTTGCCAGAACCGGCGCCCCCATCCGGTAATCGTCGCCACACGGGTTTCCTCAAACGGAAAATCAGGCCGCCAGACGAGCGAGCCATAACCGAACACCCAGACATCGTTCATGAAAGGTGGCTCACGAGAGGATGCCGCACGCCTGGTCGTTCATGAGAGGGGGAACGGGTCCTGCCCGCCTGTATGAAGCGCAAAACACGCCCCCATGCCGGCGTCAGGCGAGACGATCACACATCCATCTTTATCGCCGATCAACGGAACGTCCGCGACCGCCAGGAAAGCCCGGGTGGCGTCGATATCTGCGCTTCGAATGGACACGGCGGCGATGAACGGCATGCTCGGGATATCGATCCCCGGCAAGAGCCTTTTACAGTCCGCGGGATCGCAGATTGTCAGACGCCCGCGATCGAGATCGATCCGGAAGCCCTTCCCCTGCGCTTGTCTGGGTTTACCCGTAAAACGCTCATACCGCAGCGCCGCTTCTTCCGGGTCATCCGCGCAGATCAGCAGGCCGGACAGCATATCGAGGCCATTTTCATCCGCTGTTACCGACGGCTGCCAGACGACATCCGGGGTATCCTGGCTCAGCACCTGGACGCGGCCTTCGGCCATTGCATCCGATGGCAGCCTGATCACCGAAAACGCCGCCGTTCCTTCGCCACCGTTATCCAGCGGCATTGGGCGGCGCAGGGCAATCGGCGGCTCCGGTGCAAAACCGGCCTCTCTCAGTTTCTCCGTCGCGGCATCCGTGTCTCCGACCGTAAAGGCAATAAGATGCAGCCCGGTATACCGCGCCAGCCCCGCATCCATCTGCGCGGTGATGGCGGATTCCACCTCCGGCACCCGGGTCAGGACTTCGAGGTACCCCCGCCGGATCATGGCGCACCTGTTCGCAGTACCGGACGGTACGCGGCTCCCGTCAGGCTGTTCGTTCATGTGAACGGTAAAAGGCGTCAGGGGAAAGCCAAGACGATTAAAGGCACCGAAGGCCGCGGCCATGTCGGGGACAAACCAGCCGACATGGTCGAGGAAAATCTGACCCGCCTGCGGGGTCTGAGGATCATTGGAATATTCTGTCATATCGGTGCGCAGAATAGCGCCGGCGCCACGAAATGTCCCGCCTGAGAAGCTCCGCGGACGCGAATCTGCTCGTCATGTCCGGCATAGACACGATTCGAAGGTGCGGACAGACTTTTTGCACAAAAAAGCGGCAATCAAGCCGTGACTGCGAACGTCTGTTATGGGGGCGCCTGACCGGTCGATGCGTCGACCAAATGGCGGTAACTGACGATCAAGCATCCCGGGACGACCGAAGAACAAAATGTCCATCGCCCTGCATCTGTGCGGGGCGGAATCAAAAGGGAAGTGACGGGGAATATCATGGCAGATGCCAATCAATTAAGAGACCCGAACTACAAACCACCTCTGGCACAAGCTGTGCCTCTCGGGATACAGCACGTACTGGCGATGTTTGCCGGCAATATTACCGTGCCGCTGATCGTCGCCCTTGCTGCCGGACCGCAATACATCACAGTCCTTGTACAAATCGCCCTGCTTGCCGCGGGCGTTGCCACGCTGATCCAGACGATCGGCATCGGCCCCATCGGGTCCCGCCTGCCCATCGTCCAGGGCACCAGCTTTGCCTATATCGGCATTCTCACCGGCGCCTTAAAAGGCGGCGCAACGCTTGCCGCCGTGTTTGGTGCCTCGCTTGTGGGCGGGCTGTTCCAGATGGTCCTCGGGTACTTCATCCCCCAGATCCGCAAGTGGATCCCGGCGCTGGTATCCGGCGTGGTCGTCATGACCATCGGCTTTACGCTCCTTCCGGTCGGCATCAAATATTCAGCCGGTTGTGGCGCGTATCCCGCACCGTTCTGCCAGGCAGGCGGCTTCGGCGATTCGACGCATTGGGGGCTGGCCCTGTTCGTCATCCTGATCACGCTGCTAATCCGGCGTTACGGCAAGGGAATCTGGTCCACGGCGTCGATTTTTCTGGGCCTCGTGGTGGGTTATCTCATCGCAATACCCCTCGGAATGGTCAACAGCAAGAAGGTGGATGCGATCAGCAGCGCCAGCTGGTTCGGTCTGCTGGATACGCATTTCGGGCTCGAATTCACCACCCCCGCGGCCATCGGCCTCATCGGTCTCATGTGCATCATGGCCTTCATCACGACGATCGAGACGGTCGGTGACATCTCCGGCGTTACGATGGGCGGTGCTGACAGGGAACCGACCGACAAGGAGCTGAAAGGCGGCGTAATGGCGGACGGGCTCGGTTCGGCCATCGTTGCTTTGTTCGGTGGACTGCCGAACACGTCCTACAGTCAGAATGTCGGCCTTGTGTCATTCACCAAGATGATGAGCCGGCATGTCGTCACGATCGGGGCGTTCTTCCTGATCCTCTGTGGGCTGATGCCAAAACTGGCGGCCGTGATCGCCGCAATGCCGGAACCCGTGCTGGGCGGTGCCGCGATCGTTATGTTCGGCATGATCGTTGCCGCCGGGATGAAACTGGTCGGTCAGTCGGGTTACACAACCCGCAATATGCTGATCGTCGCCATCTCGCTGGGTCTCGGTCTTGGACTGTGGCAGGTCAACCAGCTCGCCACGATGGCAAAGTTCGGCCCGCTGCCGGTGGACCTGTTGCCGGCCTGGTCGGTACCGCTCTTTGTGTCGGGTATCGTTGTATCGGGGCTTTGCGCCGCGATCATGAACGCGGTGATGCCGCACGAAGAAGAAGCGAGCTAGTTTAAACAGCGCTTACAAAAATTACCCCGGGCCGCTGTCGCGGCCCGGGGTTTTTATTTGCCTGACCCCGGAATATTTCGCCGGAGTTTTATCGCCGGGTCAAACGACCCAGACACCCGTGTCTACATCATTGGCCGTTACGTTCTGCAGGGTCACGAGCGTCTGCGGTGCACTGGCCTCGCCAGCACCGTCGCCATCGATCTGAACCAGCGTATCGGCACCCGACTGGGTCAGCTGGACCATCCCGTCACCGAACGCGTCGTTACCGGTATAGCCGAGATTGACCATCAGCTGGCTGAGGTCGAGCGTATCGACCTGACCGTTGGTCGCAAAATCGGTGATCGTATCGCCCCGGTCGCTCAGATGTTCGTAGACGAAGGTATCCGAGCCGGCACCACCGGCCATCGTGTCTTCCGAAGCGCCGCCAAACAGCGTATCGGCACCGTCGTTTCCGAACATCCTGTCACGCCCGGCACCGCCATTGACGATGTCATCGCCAGCACCGCCGAGCATCCAGTCATTGCCCCCTTCACCGTTAAGCGTATCGTTGCCGGCATCGCCCTGGATGTGATCGCCGCCATCGCCCGAATTGATCACGTCATTGCCGGTCCCGCCGTAAAGCGCATCGAACTGGTCGCCGCCGTTCAAGGTATCGGCACCGTCGCCACCACGCAGCGTATCGAGGCCACCATTCCCGGTCAGGACGTTGTCGCCGGCATTACCGGTGATCGTTTCACCAAGAACGCTACCCGTGCCGTCAATGTTCCCATTGCCGGTGAGATTAAGCGCCTCAACATTCGCGCCGAGCGTCCAGGAGACCGAAGATTCAATCGTATCGAACCCTTCGCCGGCGTTTTCAACCAGCAGGTCTTCCAGACCGTCAACGACGTAAGTGTCGTCTCCAAGACCACCCGTGAGCGTATCGACTCCGGCACCGCCATCCATGCGGTCATTACCATCGCCACCGATCAGAACATCTTCGCCAAGGCCACCAAGCAATACATCGTCGCCGGCGCCGCCATTGAGCGTATCGTTGCTGTCCATACCGGACAGGGTGTTGGCCCCGTCATTGCCGGTGATGATGTTCGCGGCGTCATTGCCCGTGCCGTCTATATCGGCATTGCCGGTAAGCTCAAGGTTTTCCGTATTGGCCTCAAGTGCCCGGTCGATTGAGGACCGGACGGTGTCATTGCCCTCGTCGGCATTTTCAACCACCAAATCCGCGACATGGTCGACAACGTAGGTGTCGTCGCCGGTACCACCGGTCATCGTGTCCCGTCCTGTGCCGCCATCGAGTGAATCGTCGCCGGCATTGCCGAACATACGGTCCACGCCGTCGCCACCTTCAAGAATGTCGTTGCCTTCGCCGGCGACCATCCAGTCATTGCCGCCATTGCCGTAAAGCGTATCGTCGCCGGCATCACCCTGGACATGGTCGCTGCCGCTGCCACCGGCGACAATATCGTCGCCGTCGCCACCGTAGAGCGTATCGTTGCCGCCACCGCCACTGATCGTGTCGTTACCGCCACCGCCATTTAGCGTGTCGTTACCTTCAAGGCCCTCGATGAACTCACCGACAACCGTGCCCTCCAGCACGTCATCACCAGCGCCGACATCCACTGCCACACCGACAAAATCGGCCTCCGTCAGGGCACTCTTCGCAACACCGAGCAGCGTGATTGTTCCTTCGGAAAGGGTAATCACCGACCGGTCGCCAAGGTCCGTCGTCGCCATCATGAGATCGGCGAAGCTGCCGCCCCAGGCCCCGGACAGATCAATGATGTCTGTGCCCGGCGTAAAGTCGGTCAGCGTATCATCACCAAAGTTCAGCCCGACCGCGAACGTATCGCCCGCCGCGCCACCGGTAAGGGTGTCGTTCCCCTCGCCGCCGTTGAGCGTGTTGGCGCCGTCATTGCCGGAAATCATATTGTTTTCAGCGTTACCCGACCCGGCAAGGTCACCCGCTCCGGTCAGTTCGAGGTTTTCGACGTTATCTCCAAGCGTCCAGTCAATGGTCGACTGAACGGTATCGGTTCCATTACCACCGGATTCGAGGACCTTGTCCTGCGCGACGTCAACGACATAGGTATCGTTGCCGGCACCGCCGATCATGGTGTCGAGATCAGCGCCGCCATCGAGGATATCGTCGCCGTCATTGCCCTGCAGCGTGTCCTTACCGCTACCGCCATTGAGGGTGTCATTGCCCTTGCCGCCGATCATCCAGTCATTGCCGCCCTCGCCATTCAGGATATCGTTTCCGGAATCGCCCTGGAGGTGATCGCCACCGTCACCGCCGTTCAGCGTATCGGCATCCGCGCCGCCATACAGCGTGTCGAACTGATCGCCACCCGTCAGCGTATCGTCGCCGGCACCGCCGAACATCACGTCATTGCCGCCATTGCCGGTCAGCGTATTTGCCCCGGTATTGCCGGTGATTTCATTACCGCCCGCATTGCCCGCACCATTGAGATCCTCGTCACCCGTGAGGACAAGGTTTTCAACGTTTGCATCAAGCGTGGTCGAAATCGATGCCTGGACCGTATCGTCACCTTCGCCCGCAAACTCGGTGACGGTATCGCCGGCATTGTCGATGATATAGGTGTCGTCGCCCGTACCGCCATTCATGGCGTCCGCGCCTTCGCCGCCGTCAAGACGGTCGTCGCCGGCAGCGCCGTTGAGCGTGTCGTCGCCCTCACCGCCAACCAGCGTATTATCGCCGTCATCTCCGTCAACTGTCACAGCCGCCGGTTTCTCGGGAACGCCGGGGAAGTTCGACACAGACAGATCGGCTTTTGCAATGCCGTTCAGCGTGATCGTGCCGCCATCGATCGAAAGGACCGTATTGCCGCCGACCTCCGTCGCCGCATCCATCAGATCATTGAACGTTCCCGTCCAGATGCCCGACACATCGATTTGATCGCTCGCCGCCGCAAAGTCGGTAACCGTGTCGTCACCGAAACCCGCATTGAAGACAAAGGTGTCATTGCCACCGTCACCGGTCAGGACGTTGTCCCCGGAATTGCCGGTGATAACATTGTCCTGCGACGTGCCCTTACCGTCGATATCGCCATCGCCGGTCAACGTGAGATTTTCGACATTCCGATCAAGGGCCCAGTCAACGGACGATTCCACTGTATCCGTGCCTTCGCCATTCCGCTCAGATACCTGGTCGCGCGCATTATCGACGATATACGTATCGTCACCGGCACCACCACGCATGTTGTCGCGGCCGTCTCCGCCGTCGAGCACATCGTCACCCCGACCGCCCTTCAGGTAATCGTTGCCGGATCCGCCTTCGAGGGTATCGTCCCCATCATCACCAGTCAGCCGGTCATTGCCCGCGCCGCCCTGAAGAATATCGTTATCGGCACCGCCATAAAGGCGGTCATTACCTTCACCGCCAACGAGCGTATCTTCGCCGGCATTGCCGTACATTCTGTCATTGCCGGTACCGCCGTCGAGCGAGTCGTTGCCGTCGCCACCGTACATTCTGTCGTTACCGCTGCCACCTTCCAGCGTGTCATTCCCATCACCGCCGGACAATCTGTCGTTGCCGCTGCCACCTTCCAGCGTGTCATTCCCATCGCCACCGGACAGTTTGTCATGGCCACTACCGCCGACCAGCGTGTCGTTGCCATCACCGCCATTCAGGCGGTCATTGCCGGTTCCGCCGTCGAGTTTATCGTCGCCGGCACCGCCATACAATTTGTCATGGCCGCTGCCGCCATTGATCGTGTCGACACCGTCGCCGCCATACATCCTGTCATTTCCGGAACCGCCATCCATGCTGTCATCGCCATCTCGGCCGTACATACGGTCATGGCCCGCGCCACCCGACATCTCATTATCAGCCTGATCGCCATTAAGCTTGTCGTTGCCGCGGCCGCCATTGATCGCATCGGCCGAACTGGATTCTTCAGGCTGATCGCCGCTGATCCGCGCCTTGATCGTCTCGATCAGGCTGCGGATATAGTTGCTGAAGAAACTGCTGAAGCTGAAATTCCAAAACATTACTACCTGCCTTACATGCTACTGACTGCTTGCGCGCCGTCGGTCTCCTGGACCTATTCGACCGCAAATCGATCTACTTGATGCCGCAAACATATGTAAAACGGATTTTAAATACAAGTATTAAATCGAATAAACTCAAACTATCGTATTCAAACCTTATAAAAATTAGATCAAATTTTATTTGTTACATTATATTTTGTTATTATATAAAATTTTATCTATCTTTTATTGTATTTCTTACCACCCAGAGCAACCGCCACTTCTGCTAGCAATCCAGCAACCCCTGGCGTCTGCGGGGTGTCTATACCGACACCGGATTGGCCGCATTGGCCGATTTCGCCTGAGTATCTGCTAAATCCGTAAACAATTTAAAAACCATAAGCGTCAATCTGGCATCAACCAGTATCCACCATCCACGCCCTGTCCGGCGTCGTTTGCGTTGGTGATCTACATACAAATTCTTGTATTTGGCGAAATTCTGAGCCAACCTGCGCGCCATAAACACCAAACGGGCAAAAGCCCAAACGGGAGGAAATAATGAAACATTCACTTATCACCGGCCTGACCGCGCTGGCGGCTGCGGGCTCTGTCCTGGCGGCACCGGCAGCGGCGGATGTCCTGTCGGACAAATACGCCGGAAAAACCATCACAATCATATACGGCTACGGCGCGGGCGGCACTTATGGCAAGACATCCATATTGCTGAGCCGGTATCTCGGCGACCATATTCCAGGCAACCCGACCGTTATCACCAAATCGATGCCCGGCGCCGGCGGGATGAAATCCGCGAACTACGCCTTTAACGCCATGCCAAAGGGCGGGCTCTACATGCTGATGCCGCCGGACATGTCCATGGTGTCGCAGGTATTACGGCCCAAGAAGGTGAAATACGATGCGCGTAAATTCACCTGGCTCGGCCGCGTTTTCGGCTCCAACAACCTGATCGCCACCCGCCGTGATGCCGGGGCCACGAATTATAAAGACGCCATGAAGAACGAAATCATCATGGGGTCGACCGGTAAGGGATCGCCGACCTTTATCGTCACCTCGCTGGCAAACGGCCTGCTCGGCACGAAGTTCAAGATTGTCTCAGGCTATAAGGGTTCCGCCCGGGTTCGCCAGGCAATGGAACAGGGCGAAGTCAAAGGCGTATCGCTTGCCTGGGCCGCCTGGAAAAACGGTCACCCACAGTGGTTCCAGGGCAGCGAATCCTTCGCAATCGGATTGCTCCAGAGCGGATTCAAGCGTTCGCCTGACCTGCCCAACGTTCCGCTTATCGGCGAGCTTGCGCAGGGCGCCAACGCCAAGGCGGCCGCGGACCTGATTGCGACGTCCAGCCTGATCGGCCGTGGCCTTGTAATGCCGCCGGGCACGCCGAAGGAACTGATAGAGCCTCTGCGCGCCGCTTTCTGGAAAACCGTGAATTCTCCTGAATTCAAGGCAGAAGCCAAGAAGTCCAAACTGCCATTGTCGCAGCTGCGCGGTGCCGAGATCCAGAAAACCGTCAATGAAATTCTGAACATGTCGCCGGTCGCGATCGAAACCGCCCAGAAGGCGATTTTCGGCAAAAAGTAACAACTTCACGCCAAACAATACGATAAGGGCCGGCAATATTCGCCGGCCCTTTTTCTATCTGCAGCCCCTTTTAGGCGGTGAAATAACCGGGATCAGGGAAGATCGACCCGGACAATAATAGCCGCGGTTGCGATCACTGCTTTGTCATCGCCCGTATCGGCAGGCACGTTCTGCCCGCCACTCACGGCATTTACCGTGATCTGGCCGTAAGGGAGCGTTTTGGCGACTGCCGCAGTATCCACCGCCGCGGGATCCTGGACACCGACCGTCACCTCCACATGCATGTCTTCGCGGGCAATATCGAGGGATTTGATCATGGTGAGCGAACTGTGATGGATCGCGTCCTGCACCGCGCGAACCGCCGCCTTTGTGTAGTCGCCGCCATGCAGGTCGTTTCCCATGCCGATTTCCAACACCATGCGTTTAAGCGCCATCTTTCATTTCCTTATTCGTTTACCGGCCTCCACCCTGCCCGTAACGGCGTCAAATCGCAAAACCGGGTTGCCCGCCACCAAATCCCGACTAGACTCCGGGCACACCGTGAAGGCAGAAACATGACCGACTACTGGATGAGCAAGCTTTTCTTCGATATTCAAGCGCCCAAGAACCTGGCGAAATGGAAATCCGATCCCGAAAGCGTGCTGGAGGGCTATCCGTTAAGCCCCGAGATGCGCAAAGCAGTGCTCGCAGACGACCTCGAGACAATCGCGCCCCACGTGAATGCCTATCTGCTGCGCTTCTATTTCAGTATTTCGGGGATGAAAGACGATGAACTGCTCGCCCGCCTGCATGCGATGAAGCCAGGCGCAGGCCCACTCAACGAGGGAAATACGCAACATGGCTGAATTCGTCGGCGCCTTTGCCGCCTCTCATGGCCCCCTTATCGCCCGCGAATGGGACGTCCTGCCCGAAGGGCCGAAAGCGGCACTGACCACCGCCTTTGACGAAACGGGGCGGCGTCTCAAAGCGCTGAAGCCGGACGTTCTGGTGATACTGTCGCCAGATCACTGGGTAAATTTCTTTATCGATAACCTGCCGAGCTTCTGCATCGGTATCGGCGAAGAACATGACGGCCCGCCCGAGCCGTTCATGAAAACCGTCTATCCGCACAAAACCCTGCCCGGTCACCCCGAATTCGGCAGGCACCTGTTGGATACGGCGCTCCAGAGCGGGTTCGACCCGGCCCTATCGCACCGGCTGAAACTGGATCACGGGTTTTGTGTGCCCCTATGGCGCATGGGTGTCGACCCGGCACTGCCGATCGTACCAATCACCGTGAACCAGCTCGAAGAACCCCTGCCAACCCTGCGGCGCTGCATTGCCTGGGGCAAGATGCTGCGCCAGGCGATCGACAGCTACCCCGGCGACCTGCGTGTGGCCGTCCTCGGCACCGGCGGGCTCAGCCATTCAATCGGCGAGCCGACGATGGGCGAAATCGACGAGCCGTTCGACCGGGTGTGTATCGACCTGTTCACCAACGCGGACGACGACGCGCTCGCAGACGGGCTCGAACGCGCGCTTGCGACCACCGGCAACGGCGCCGAGGAAGTACGCGACTGGGTCATTGCCCATGCTGTCGCCGGCAGCCAGGGGTTCGATCTGATCGACTATACACCGATCCCCGAAGTCTATATCGGCTGCGGCATGGCAGAGTGGCTGCCCGCGGCCTGAGCATGGGGAATTTTATCAATCTGGAATCGCCGGACGGTCATCAATTCAGAGCTTACCTCGCCGCCCCGAACGATCGTCCGAAAGGTAATATCGTCGTCGGGATGGAGATGTACGGCGTGAATGACTACCTGCAGGGCGTCTGCGACAGCTATGCTCGCGAGGGGTATGCCGCCCTCGCGCCGGCCTTGTTCGATCGGTTTGAACCGGATCTAACGTCTCCCTATGACGATGCAGGCAGCGCACTCGGCAAAGACCTGTCCGCGCGGATCGATCATGCCCATACAATGATGGACGTGGAAGCCGCAGCGGCGCATCTACGCGATCAGTCTCCGGGTCTACCTACTGTGATAACAGGATACTGCTTCGGCGGAACCGTTTCCTGGCTTGCGGCCTGCCGCGGCACTTTCGATGCCGCCGTGGTCTATTATGGCTCCGACATGTGTGACTACCCGACGGAGATACCGAACTGCCCCGTCATATGCCATGTCGGCGATCTAGACACAGCAGTGCCCCCGTCCGATGTCGCAGCATTTCGGGAAAAACGGTCAGAGCCTCTCTGGTATGTTTACCCGGGTGCCCTGCATGGCTTTGACAACGCCACGCGTCCGGTTCGCTATCACGCTGACGCTGCCGCCCTCGCGCGGAAACGGACGCTGGCGTTTCTGGCCGAGATTTATACCGGGTAGAAGATTTCACTCGGGTAAAGGCGCCCTCTTACCCGGCTCAAACGTGTTTCTCCCTCCGAACATAAAAAAACCCGGCGCAAAGCGCCGGGTTTTCTACCTGTGGGACTAGCACAGGAATCAGGCGCTATGCCCAAATGTCTTCCCAGGAACCCTGGGTCGCGGCCTTCGAATATTCGGTCGACCGGTTTTCGAAGAAATTGGTGTGTTCCATGCCATTGAGCATCTCGTCCATCCACGGCAGAGGGTTTTTCTCCAGCCGGTAGATCGGCTGAAGACCCAACTGGGTGAGACGGCGATCAGCGATGTAGCGGATATACTGCTTCACTTCCGAACCGGCGAGTCCTTCGACACCGCCAAGCTCGAACGCAAGATCGATAAACGCATCTTCATGCTCGACCATTTCGGAGCAGGTCACGTAGAGCGAGCGCTGAAATTCCTCGGTCCAGATTTCGGGGTTTTCCGAAATAAAGGTGCGGAACAGCTTGATGATCGATTCCGTGTGCAGGCTTTCATCGCGTACCGACCATGAAATGATCTGCCCCATGCCCTTCATCTTGTTGAAGCGCGGGAAGTTCATCAGGATCGCGAAGCTGGCAAACAGCTGCAGGCCTTCGGTAAAGGCACCAAACACGGCCAGTGTCTGCGCAATGTTCTCTTTGGTCGAGACATCGAACTTGTGCAGATAGTCGACCTTATCCTTCATTTCCTTGTAGTGAAGAAATGCCTGATATTCGGTTTCCGGCATGCCGATGGTATCGAGCAGATGCGAATACGCGGCGATATGGACGGTTTCCATGTTCGAGAATGCCGCCAGCATCATCTGAACTTCCGTCGGCTCAAAGACGCGCGAATACTGCTTCATGTAGCAGTTCGCGACTTCGATATCGGACTGGGTGAAGAACCGGAAAATCTGGGTCAGCAGATTGCGTTCCTCTGCCGTCATCTTGTTGTGCCAGTCCTTCACGTCATCTGCGAGCGGCACCTCTTCGGGTAACCAGTGGACCCGTTGCTGCATCAGCCAGGCATCATATGCCCAAGGATAACGGAACGGTTTGTAGACCGGATTGGCTTCAAGTAACGACATTCTTCACTTCACTCCCTCGCCTTCTCCCCCATAGGAGAAGGGTATTTTCCTCAACCGGCCGTCAGATTACTGACAGCTCAGGCATTCTTCGTAATCGTTATCGTTTTCGTCCGTCGCGGCCAGAGGCAGCGGCTGAATGGCACCATCGACCGGCAAGCCAAGACCGCCGGTTGTCGGCGCGGCTGTGGCGCCCGTAACGGACAGGCTGGCGTGGCTTTCGGCACGCGCGACCGACCGTGAGCGGCAGTAATAAAGCGATTTGACGCCCTTCTGCCAGGCACGCCAGTGAACGTCATGGAGCGTTTTCTTTTCCACATCGGCCGGCATGAAAACATTGAGCGACTGCGACTGGCAGATAAATTCGGCGCGATCGCCCGCATGATCCACAAGCCAGCGCTGATCGATCTCAAACGCGGTCTTGAAGGTATCTTTTTCGTCATCCGACAGGAAATCGAGATGCTGAACCGAGCCTTCGTGAACCGTGATCGACGACCAGGTATCGTCGTCGTCCATTCCTTTTTCGGCAAGCAGTGCCTTGAGGAACTTGTTCCGCACGCTGAACGAACCGGACAGGGTCTTATGCGTATAGGCATTTGCCGCGTTCGGCTCGATTCCCGGGGACGACCCACCGCAGATGATCGAGATCGACGCGGTCGGCGCAATTGCCATCTTGTTCGAGAACCGTTCCATGATGCCGTATTCGCCGGCATCGGGGCATGGTCCGCGCTCTTCGGCAAGCGCCACAGAAGCGGCGTCCGCGCGATCCTTGATCTGCTTGAAAATCCGTTTGTTCCAGACCTTCGCCATCACCGATTCCATCGGAATGTTCTGGCTCTGCAGGAAGGAGTGATAACCCATCACGCCAAGACCGACGGAACGTTCACGCATCGCGGAATACTTGGCGCGTTCCATTGCGTCGGGTGCGCGGTCGATGAAGTCCTGAATGACGTTGTCGAGGAAGCGCATGATGTCTTCGACGATCGTCGGATGATCTTTCCATTCCATATAGGTTTCGAGGTTCAGCGACGACAGGCAGCACACAGCCGTCCGTTGTTCGCCGTCCTTGTCGATCCCCGTCGGCAGCGTGATCTCGCTGCACAGGTTGGACATCTTGACCTCGAGCCCGGCAAGCTTGTGATGCTCCGGGATCGCCTTGTTCACGTGATCGATATAGAGGAAATAGGGCTCGCCCGTTTCAATCCGCGTCGAGAGCATGCGGATCCACAGGCTGCGGGCGGAAATCTTGCGAATGACCGCCTGATCCTTCGGGCTTTTCAGCCCCCATTCCTCATCGTTCTCAACAGCGCGCATGAACTCATCGGGGATAATGATCCCGTGATGCAGGTTCAGCGCCTTACGGTTCGGATCGCCGCCGGTCGGACGACGAAGCTCGATGAATTCTTCGATTTCGGGATGATCGACGCGGATATAGATCGCCGCGGAACCGCGCCGGAGCGAGCCCTGCGAAATCGCGAGGGTCAGCGAGTCCATCACGCGGATAAAGGGAATAATGCCCGAGGTTTTGCCGTTCGCGCCGACCTTTTCGCCGATCGAGCGCAGGTTGCCCCAGTAGGAGCCGATACCGCCGCCAAGCGAGGCAAGCCAGACGTTCTCGTTCCACAGGTTAACAATGCCATCCAGGCTGTCGGTGGCTTCGTTCAGGAAGCAGGAAATCGGCAGGCCGCGTTCGGTGCCGCCATTCGACAGAATAGGCGTCGACGGCATGAACCACAGGTTCGACATGTAGTCGTAAATCCGCTGGGCATGCGCGGAATCATCCGCAAAGTGGCACGACACGCGCGCAAACAGGTCCTGATATTCCTCGCCGGGCATCAAATAGCGGTCGGTCAGAACCGCCTTGCCGAAATCGGTCAGATTCGCGTCGCGATCACGATTAATCTTTACCGTAATCCCTCTTTTTGACTGGAAAAGATCATGTTCCGTCTGCACCAGATCTAGCACGCCAACCTCCTTCTAAATACGACTCGTCAGGGGGCAGTTAGCGTGTCCTGCGCGAACGTACCCCCTCGGATATTCGCGCCGGCTGGCAGGTTTAGGTTGCTGTCTGGTAACGGCAGAAAATGGCCGTTTTCCGGTATGCGCACCCCGCCCCGCGACCCGAAAAGTATCCACAAGCGTCTGTGGATAACTATCCCCGGTGGCCGCGACGTCGGAGTGTGCATCAACATCTAGGGTACCGTCAATCAAAAAGGGCTAAATGATGATATATCCACAACATGTTGTGGATATCCTGTGAGAACGGCAGAATTCAGCAGGTTCTAAAAACGGGGATAGATGTGCACTAAATTTCCAGCGCCCACAGACCCGGTTTGGGACCGGTTTGAGGCCCGTTTTCGATTCGTTAGACAATTGAAGGATTCGTTCAGCTGAAGGATTCGTTCAGCGCGGTTTCAGGCAGCGCTCGAATGCGGCCAGTGTCTCTTCCGACACATGATGCTCCAGCCCCTCGGCATCGGCGCGGGCAATTTCCTCGTTGACACCGATCGCTGTGAGAAATTCGACAACAATCTGGTGCCGCCGCCGAGACGCTTCCGCCACCCGGCGGCCGTCCTCGGTCAGGAAAATAGCCCGATATGGCTGGGTCTTGATCCAGCCTGTCTCTTTGAGACGACCGATCATACGGGCCACTGTTGGCGTGGTGACCCCCAGCCGCTTCGCAATATCGACCGAGCGCGCCTCCCCGGTCGAATCGATCAGATCGGCGATCAACTCGACATAATCCTCCATCACCTCGCTCTGACGCGCCGCGCGCACCTGCCGATGGTGGTCCGCCTGCTTATCAGGCTCCGGCAGAACCGGGGCAACCGGCGGGCGCTTGTCGGAGGGATCGATTTTTAGTTTGCCTGACATATCGCCACTATGCCGCAAGCCCGTCTCTCTGCCAACGGACTGAAACAGGTCAATTCTGTGCGATCCGGCTTGATAAATGGCACCTTAAAGACCTAGTTATCATAGGTTGAGGAGCATCATCTGCCATGACGCCGCAAAAACCTGCGAAACCTGCGACCGCTGAACGCCCGTTTGACCGCCGCCGCTTTCTGACAGCCGCGGCCGCAACAGGTGCTGCGCTTTCGCTCGGCATGACGCCTGCCCGCGCCAATATCCAGGCTGCCAAGGGGCCAGCCATTCTGCGCCCGATCCCCGGAACCGAAGAACGAATCCCGGTTATCGGGATGGGGACGTGGATTACCTTCAACGTCGGCGGCAACCGGCGCCTGCGCGATGCCCGAGCAAAAGTTTTGAAAACGTTTTTTGACCAGGGCGGCAGGGTTGTCGATTCATCGCCAATGTATGGATCGGCCGAAGATGTTGTCGGGTACTGCCTCGACAAAATCGGCAAGCGGGATTCCCTGTTCAGCGCAACCAAAATCTGGACCCCTCTGATCGCCGACGGGGCGGAACAAATGTCCGATTCCCGAAAGCTGTGGGGTGTCGGGAAATTCGACCTGATGCAGGTCCACAATCTCGTCAATTGGGAAGGCCACCTTGAGACCCTCGCCGAAGACAAGGCAGCCGGTCGCGTCCGTCACATCGGAATCACGACGTCACACGGCAGCCGCCATAGCCAGATGGCCCGGGTTATGGCCGATCCGCGGGTGGATGCGGTTCAGTTTACCTACAACATTGTGGACCGTGCGGCGGAACAACGGCTGCTGCCGCTGGCGGCGGAACGGGGCCTTGCCGTCGTGATCAACCGGCCGTTTCGCCGCGGCGAGCTGTTTCGCCGGTTTGCCGGGCACCCGCTTCCCGCATGGGCAGCGGAATTCGAGTGCACGAACTGGGCACAGTTCTTCCTGAAATTCGTGATCTCCCACCCCGCCGTGACCTGTGCGATCCCGGCGACATCCAAGGTCGCTCACATGAACGAAAACATGGGCGCGCTATACGGCGCGCTGCCCGACACCGCTATGCGGGCACGTATGATCCGTTACGTCGAGAGTATCTGAGCGGATGCTGCCCTATACTGCAGAGGTCCTGTTCGCCCTGTTCGACGAATACAATCAGGCGGTCCGGCCATTACAGGGCGTTGCCCTGTTCCTTGCTGCGGGTGTGTTGATGCTAGCACTCCGGTCCCGCGAAAACCGGAGCCGCGTTATCGTCGCGATCCTGGCAGCCGGCTGGGTATGGACCGGCACGGTCTTCCACCTGGTCTATTTCAGAGAAATCAACTTCGCCGCACCGGCCTATGGCGCCGTTTTTATCCTGCAGGGCTTCCTGCTGTTCTGGAGCGGCGTTTACCGGAACCGGATTTCCATCCGTTTTCAGCGGAAACCGGCCAGCTACGCCGGCGCCGCCATCTTCATCCTGTCGGCCCTGATCCTGCCGGTAATCGACTGGCATCACGGCCTGTCATGGACCGAAGCCCGGTTTGCCCTTCTGGCGCCTGGCACCACGGCAGGGCTGACACTCGGTCTCCTCATGATGGTAGACCGCCGCCCACCCCTCTGGGTAGGTGCCATCCCCATTCTGTGGACCACCATCGCCGGAGCCCATGCGGCGGTTCTCGGTGTCTATCAGGACATCGCGTTAACCGCCGCCGGGCTTATCGCGCTGTTCTGGCTCGTCGCCCGTGCGCGCGTGTTGCTGGAACGGATCGACGATATCGATCAGTTGTAGCGGTCTTCGAACTCTGTAATTTCGTTGAAACCCATCAGGTCATTGAATTCCGCAAACGAAAACAGTTCCATACCGCCCTTTTCCGCATCGCCATGCTCTTTGAGCGCCCCGTAGACGGAGTTGAGCGCATTGCACGTCGCAAGGAAGCCTGCAGCCGGGAATATGGCGATTCTGTAGCCGAGCGCTTTGAGTTCGTCCGGCGTCATCACGGGGGTCACACCGCCATTGACCATGTTCGACAACAGCGGAATGTCGCTGCCGAAACGCTGTCCGATGTCGCGCATTTCCTCGACATCGGCGGGCGCTTCGTAGAACAGAATATCGGCACCTGCTTCGACATACATCTCGGAACGCCGCATGGCCTCGTCACGACCGACCGCCTTGCGCGCATCGGTACGCGCGATAATCAGCGTATCTGCGGAAAGCCGGCTATCGAGCGCAACCTTGATCTTCGTGACCATGTCTTCGGCCGGGATCAGTTTGTGGCCGGTCAGGTGGCCGCATTTCTTGGGGAAATCCTGATCTTCGATCTGAATCGCCGATACGCCCGCCATCTCGTAGCCGCGTACCGTTTCGCGCACATTCACCGGCCCGCCATAGCCCGTATCTGCATCGGCGATCAACGGCGTCTGCGTGCCACCGGCCACGCGACCGGCGCGCGATACCATATCGGTATAAGTCGCGATGCCGGCGTCAGGCAGCCCCAGGTGCGATGCAACCGTGCCGGACCCGGTCATGTAGAGCGCATGGAAGCCCATGCGGTCCGCCATTTTGGCAGAGATCATGTCGTAAATGCCCGGGGCCACGATAAAGTCGTCGCCGTCACGCAGTTTCGCCGCGAGGGTCGCTGATTTCGATTGCATTGATGGAGCTCCTGTTTCCTGCGCGGAATATAGGGCGCTGCGGGAAACAGGCAAGGTCACGGAAAATATGCGGGCGGCTACGACGCACGACAGGAAACAGCGGTAGTGTTGCCGAGCTGGCCGATATTTTCGCAGGTACCGTTCATCGCATGGCGACGGAGAGTGTCCGGTGAATAGCGGCGGTTCGGGCAATCAAGGCGGCATCATCGCCGACACGTGCGGCGAGCTGGACACCGATCGGCATATTATTCGCTCCCCGTGCGACAGGCAGCGTAATCGTCGGGCCATGCATCAGGGTCCACATCCGGTTGAAGGACGACATGGTCGGGCTGACCAGGTCTGCCGGCGCCTCCCCCGCAGTCGATGGTGTCAGTAACACCGGAAAATCATCATAGACCCGGGCCAGGGCCGCCCGTGCTGCATCCGACGTCGCAATTGCGTCTGCGTATTCTGCATCGGTCCAGGTGGACTCTCCGGTTTCGCGCATCCACGGATTCATCTTGTCCATATGATCGCGGAAATCATCGGCGAGCGCCGCCTTTCCTTCGTAATTGGATATCACCCGAAACGGCTGCTCAATCGAAATCAGCTCGGGCGGCAGGTCAATATCAGTCACCTCATACCCGGCGGCAGATAATGCGGCTGCCGACGTCTCCAGCGCCGCCTGCGTGTAATCTTCAGCTTCGGCCCACATTGGTGTGCGGCACACGCCGATCTTCGGGCGCCCGCTCTCTGCCGGCACAGCCTTGCCTGTCACCGCACTGTAGACCAGCCCGATATCGTCGACTGACCGGGCAAAGTATCCGAGTGTATCGAGCGATTTCTTCAGCGCCTGAATACCGGTCCGGTCCAGACCATCGAGGCTCGCCTTGTATCCCACAACGCCGCAGAAAGCGGCGGGCAGAATAACCGAGCCACCGGTCTGGGTACCGTTGGCCAGCGGCACCATAAAATCTGCAACCGCCGCCGCCGAACCGCTTGACGACACGCCCGGTGTGCGGTCGGTATCGTGCGGATTGCGAACACCCACAGGGAGCGGACTCGCGAACTGCGTCGTCGTCGTTTTTCCAAGGATCACCGCCCCCGCTGCGCGCAGCGCGGCCACACAAATCGAGTCGGTCTCCGGGCGATGCCCCTTATAGATTTCGGAGCCATATTCCGTCGGCATATCACGGGTATCGAGAACATCCTTCACACCCACCGGAACGCCGTGCAGTGGCCCAATCGGTGCATCTGCGGCGTCGCAGGCCCGGGCCTGCGCCAGCGCATACGGCTTATCGAGATAGGTCCAGGCACCGAGCGTGCCGTCATGCTCGTCGATCCGGGAAAGGCAGTCGGAAACCAGCGCCTCAGAGGTGATCTCACCGGCGGCAATCCGCCGCGCGGCTTCACTCGCGGTCAGGCTGTCCAGGCCCATTGGCACCTGCCCTGCAAAATTACTCATACCTTTTCCGCTTCCTGGCGATATTGCGGATCCGTGTAACGCTCTCCGGCCTCCCGCACATGGGCAAGGACACGCGCATCGCGATCTTCGGTCGGTGTCGGATCTGCATCCCAATTGCCCCACTCGTCGACACCGCGCACGAGGTCAGCAGGACGTCTGCCGAGCGTTGATTTCACATGCGCCGGGAAATAGAAAATCCCGATACCGACACGCATCGCGTCCGTATTGTTCGCAGCCGACCCGTGAACGATACGTTCGTGATGACAGGAAAACTGACCGGCCTTCAGCGTCAGATCGACCGCGCCGGTATCATCAATCTCATCGATCGACTGGCCGCGCGCCAGGAGGTTTTTCTCATCGAAGGTCTCGACATGGGAATAGGATTTACCCAGATGGGTTCCCGGGATCACCCGGACACAGCCGTTTTCGGGCTTGCTGTCCGTCAGCGCCAGCCAGACCGTGACCAGCTCATGGGGGTCGAGACCGAAATAGGCGGAATCCTGATGCCAGGACACAAACGAGCCATCCCGCCCCGGTTTCATCCAGAACCGTGACGACAGCGCCATAATATTGGGACCGATCAGGTCTTCGACAACGTCAAGAATTTTGGGGTGGCGCGAGAATTCGTAGGACCGGCGAAAACACAGATGCCCTTTGACAACAATGGCGGACGCCCGCATGCCCTCGTCACGTTCGAACGCATCCAGATCGGCACACATCGCGGCAGTATCCGCCGGATCGACGCCGTCGAGTGGCGCGAGATAACCATTCTCGCGATAGAACGTAATCTGGTCGTCGGTCAGTACTTTTGACATTTTCCCATCCAGTTAACTGCAAGGTCACTGATGGGAGTTTACCCCTCTCACGGTCTCATGAAACGGCAAAATTCAGTCATCGGTCGGCAAAATCTGCCGATCGTCATCTTTTCCCGCCAAATTGTCGGGGTTAGCAACGGCATCGACGATCGAAAAGCCAACCATAGCCTGCATGCGACCCGGCGAATCCAGGAAAACCGTCGGCGCTGGCGCTGGCGTCAGCGCATTCTCGCCCTGTCCGGCAGCAGCGTTCTTACTCTGCTCAGAGCCCCGATTGAACTCTGCTTCGGCGGCGAGGCGAGCCTGAATTTCCTCGGCAATCATTTTCTCGATGAGCCCGCGCTGTTCTGCAGGCATTGCGGCGAGCATTTCTTCATTGAGCCCCATTCCGATGAGAATTTGCTCACGCATTTCCTCCAGCTTTCGCTCATGATTTCGTTCGAGGTAAGCCTGAAAGCCGTTTTTCCGGATAAATGCGATGTCATCTTCGGCGGAATCTTGCGCCTCGCCGCCTTGGTTCCCCGCCAAAACGGCCGCGTTCATGGCCGCATCGCTCTGTGTCTCCAGAAATGACGCGAAGGATTGCCCTGACGCCGGCTTCTCAGATGTAGTGGCACCGCTCAGAGCGGCTGAATCCGGCCCGATAAATGGCTGATTGCTGGCGATTTCCATACTGTTCTCCGATCGAAACAACATGTGTCGTAGAGACGTTCGGAGAAAACAAATGCAATTATCGTGCCAACAACCTCATTCGCTGAATGGCCGCTAACCGTCCGCCCGCAGCTTGAAACGCTGAATTTTGCCGGTCGCGGTTTTAGGCAACTCCTCGACGAAATTGAACCAGCGCGGATACTTGTAACGTGCGAGACCGTCCTTGCAGTGCTCAAGCAGCTCTGCCGCAAGGCCATCACTCGCATCGCCGTGCTCTTTCAGAATGATATGGGCTTCCGGCTTGACCAGACCGTCCTTGTCTTCACGTCCGACAACACCGGCCTCCAGCACCGCAGGATGATCGATCAGCCGCGATTCAATTTCAATCGGCGAACACCATATGCCACCGACCTTGATCATGTCGTCAGACCTGCCGTTATAGACGTAGTAGCCGTCTTCATCCTGGGTATAGGTGTCGCCGGTATTCACCCAGTCGTCGCCCATCATGGTCTGCTCTGTCCGCTCCGGCTGGTTCCAGTAATAGGCCGCCATGGACTGCCCCTGCACCAGAAGCCGGCCGACCTCGCCCGGTGTCACATCTTTGCCGTCATCGTCGACGATACGCGCTTTGTATCCGGGCAGAACCTTGCCGCTGGTGCCGGCCTTCGCATCTTCAGGACGGTTCGAGATAAAAATGTGAGTACCCTCAGTCGAGCCGATCCCATCGACCGGCGGATTGCCGACCACCTCTTTCCAGCGGTTAAAGATGGGTGCCGGCAGCGATTCACCTGCCGAGACACAGACACGCACGCTGGATAGATCCGGTGTCTCGGTCTCCATCGCGCGGCACTGGGCTGCATAAAGCGTCGGCACGCCGTAATAAATGGTCGGTCGGTATTTCTCGATGATCCGAAACGTCATCTCCGGCGTTGGGCGTTCGGCCGACAGAACGGTGCTGGCGCCGTACATCAGCGGAAAATTCATCGAATTGGCGAGCCCGTAGGCGAAGAACAGTTTCGCTGCGGAGAACATGATGTCGTCTTCGGTAATCTGCAGAACGGGCTCGGAATACAGCACCGCATTGACCAGCAGGTCGCGTTGACGATGGACGGTGCCCTTGGGACGACCGGTCGAGCCGGACGAATAAAGCCAGAAGCAATCCGCCATCGCATCGGACGGATGCGGATCGAGCGCATCGGATGCGGCAGCGATCATCTCGCCAAGACCGCCTTCCCCCTCGGTGAGGGCAATAAAGGGCGGCTTGCGCGTGGCCGCCGCCAGCGCCGGGCCGACCTCGGCCTCAAAATCGGGCGAATAGATCAGCGCTGCGCATTCTGAATCGTCGATCATGTATTGATAGTCGGCGGTGCGCAGCAGGGTGTTGATCGGCACAGGGATAATTCCGGCCTTGATTGCCCCGTAATACAGATAGACGAATTCAGGGCAGTCCTTGACGATCATCAGCATTCGGCCACGCGGCGGGATCCCCGCTTCCAGCAATGCATTGCCGCACCGGTTCACGCGTTCTGCGAGCTGTCCGTAGCTGACAGTTTCATGCTCGGTGATATAGGCCGTTCTATCGCCACGGCCCTCATCGATATGCCGGTCAACCATATGAACGGCGACATTGAACGAGTCGGCGAATGCAAATACCGGCGCATCGCCCGACCGGTCTATATGAACCGTATTTGGTTCCATCGTTTTCTCCCAAGTCGTCCGGCCTTCTGGCCGCTACGTTTATTTGTCTTGTTTTAGCGCCCGCCAGAGCCTTATGGAAGAAGGGCGGGGTTTAAAACCCGCCCTTTGCCGCATCAGTTGAACCGGACGTAGTCGAAATCGAACGGGTGACCGTGAATGCCGCGCGTCGGCGGCGCGATCCAGCCGGCAATCTTGCCGTGCTCGTAACACGGCTTCATCAGCGTGGTCACGAATGCCCGGTCGGTATCTGTCGGCAGCCATTTGTCGACATTCCTCGTCCATTCGGCCTCGCTGATGACCTTGCCTTCGGGTGAAACCTTGACCTCGGAGAAATTACCGATGGCCCGGTGGAACCCGCGATGAGGCAGCGAGAAACGAACATCATGACCATGTTTCTCGATGACCTTGTTCCAGCGGTTCAGACCCCGCTGGCAGTCATCGATATAATCCTGGCGAAGCTTTTCGTTGATCGACGTCAGCGCCGGCTGCTCACGCTCGACGATCTTTTCACCTTCGAGCATCAGCACGTTATAGGTGTCGTTCACCAGCAAATGATCATCATCAATCTTCGCTTCATGGAACCGGCCTTTCAGGCCCTGCGTGTAATAGTTCGCCGCATTCGTCGACAGTTCCTGACCGAACAGATCGACCGAAACGGAATAGTGGAAATTGATCCAGCGCTGCAGCGTTTCGAGATCTATCGCGCCTGCCTGGCGGACACGTTCAGGATCGTCAGAGCCGATCTCATCCATCACTTCACAGGTCCGCTTGACGACACGCATCACGCCGGACTCGCCGACAAACATGTGATGGGCTTCCTCGGTCAGCATAAACTGGCAGGTCCGAGCCAGCGGATCGAAGGCACTTTCGGCCAGCGAAGCGAGCTGGAACTTGCCGTCCCTGTCGGTGAAGAACGCGAACATGAACATCGACAGCCATTCCGGGGTCGGCTCATTGAACGCGCCAAGAATACGCGGCTTGTCGGCGTCGCCGGAATGGCGTTCCAGCATTGCCTCGGCCTCTTCGCGACCGTCGCGCCCGAAATGAGCGTGCAGAAGATAGACCATCGCCCACAGGTGGCGGCCTTCCTCGACATTAATCTGGAACAGGTTCCGGAGGTCGTAGAGCGACGGCGCGGTCAGGCCGAGCAGCCGCTGCTGTTCGACCGACGCGGGTTCCGTGTCACCCTGGGTCACGATCAGACGGCGCAGGGTGGAGCGGTATTCACCGGGCACTTCCTGCCAGACGTCTTCGCCCTTGTGGTCGCCGAAGGCAATCTTACGATCCGGCACGGGCTCATTCAGAAAAATGCCCCAACGGTATTCCGGCATTTTTACATAATCGAAATGCGCCCAGCCATCGGCGCTGACATCGACCGCGGTGCGCAGCAGAACATCGTATCCCTGCGTGCCTTCGGGGCCGAGTTCATCCCACCAGCTGAGATAGTTGGGTAGCCATGATTCGAGGGCCCGCTGCAGACGCCGGTTCTCGCTGAGATCGACGTTGTTGGGGATACGTTCGTTATAGTTGATGGACGACATTGTCATCTATCCTTTGTTAAAAATTGCGGGTCAAACACATATCCAGCGAACCGAGCACGATCAGCTGGCACTTACTCTTCCGCGCTAGACACGCTGTTTGTTGTAGGACGCTTTCTGTCCGGAGCCATATACCTTCAACGCACCGTCATCGCCGACCGCATTGGGGCGCTGGAAGATCCAGTTCTGCCACGCAGACAGACGGCCGAATATCTTCGTCTCCAACGTCTCCGGCCCGGCAAAGCGCAGGCTCGCCTCCATCCCGGTCAGGGCATCGGGCGAGAAGCTCGCACGTTCTTCGATGGCGATGCGAACCTCGTCTTCCCAGTCGATATCGTCGGGGATAAAGGTAACCAGTCCAAGCTCGTCCGCCTCGGCGGCCTCAACTGGTTTGCCGATCTCTTCTTTTGCCTTATCAACCAGGGACGGATCTCCGAGGAAACGGTGTTCCAACCGTGTCAGACCGTTGGGCATTACCAGCGGACCGAAATTCATCCCTGTCAGAACCATGCTGGCATCGGGCAGGTTCGACCCCTCGAAACCACCATCCAGCATGAAGGACCGGTCGGCAGCCACGACAAGTTCGAGCAGCGTGCCCGTGAAACAGCTGCCCGGCTCCACCAGGGCGACAAGCGATCGCGCCGACACATCGATGCGCTTGAACGTCCGCTTCATAAACAAGGTAATTTCGCGCACCAGCCAATGGTCGGCATTGTCGAGCAGTGCCTTGTCGGCAGCCTCGACATTCGCGGAACTGCCCTCGGTCTTGAAGACCCAGGTGCCGATCTCCTTTTCATTGACGCGCAGTTCCATAATTGCATCTTCAAGATCCCGCGCCATCGCAAACGGCCAGAATGCAACACCCTGACCTTCGATTCCGGCAATGTCGGACGGCGGCGGCTCGGACGGCGCTTTGATCGTAATGGTCGCCATCGCAAGTTCACGGTCGAGTTCGATCGTGATGTTGTCATAGACAATCCGCGTGTCTTCGATTGTCCGATTCAGGGGCGTCAGCTTGACGCCTTTGCCGTCTGCCGGGCGGTCGCTCGTGGCCGCAAATTCAGCGGCGCGTGCAGCAACATCGTCATCGAATTTCGAGCGTGGAATAATCTCATCGACCAGACCCCAGTCGGTCGCACGTTTGCCGCGAATGCCTTCTGAGGTCGTGCAGAAATAATCCGCCCGGTCATGGCGAACCTTCCGTTTGTCGACAAGACGGGTAAGACCACCGGTGCCGGGCAGCACGGCCAGGAGCGGCAGCTCCGGCAAAGACACGGTCGACGAGCCGTCATCGATCAGCATGATGTGGTCGCAGGCAAGCGCCAGTTCGTACCCGCCCCCGGCGCAGGCGCCGTTGACTGCGGCAATGAACCGGATGCCGGAATTATCCGTCGCATCCTCAATCCCATTGCGGGTTTCATTGGTGAACTTACAGAAATTGACCTTATGGGCGTGGGTCGATTGCGACAGCATACGAATGTTCGCCCCCGCGCAGAATACCTTTGGTTTGTCCGACGTCATGACGACCGCGCCAACCTCCGGGTGCTCGAACCGTATCCGCTGCAAGGCATCATACAGTTCGATATCGACACCGAGGTCATAGGAATTAAGCTTCAGCTCGTACCCGGGAAACAAACCCGCATTCTCATCGACATCAAGCGCCAGGCGCGCCACGCGCCCGTCGACCGTCAGATTCCAGTGATTGTATTTTTCAGGGCTGGTCCGGAAGTCGATCCGCGGTTCGCCGGCAGCTGTTTTTTCTAAGGAATCGGTCGACATATGGCCTCCACAAGATCCCCGCTATTCGGGGAAAAGCGCTGTTTTCCGGTATTTTCCGGCTCATTTGCGCGGTTCAAATAATACTGACTATTTGGATAGTATGTTAAATTCCGCAAAATTTCAAGGGTCAAAATGAATCTTTTTCGACACGATGCGGCTCTCAAAGGTCGACCGGCACCGGTTTGCGATGGGGCGGCAATCTGCTAGCGTCACTGGGCATAGAGGCGAAAAACGCCCGCACAACAAACAGCGGCGCGACCAAACCGGTCGGCAAACGCTGATGATATGGGAAGATGACAGATACCGCGCTGAACGACGCAACTGTCCTCGGTTGGCTTGCACGCAACGCGCGCGACGAGCCGAACAAGCTTGCCATCAGGTCACTCGACCAGAACAAAGACATCACGCACGGCGAACTGTTCAGCATCGCCAACCGAATCTGCCGGTATTACGAAGCACACGGGATCGGGCGAAACGACCGCATCGCGTTGCTCTCCAACAACTCCATTGAACATCTCGCGGTTTACCTCGCGTCGCTCGCCTATGGCTGCACGATCTGCACAATCCATGTCGAGATGAACGCGTCCTACTTTGAGGACATTCTCAAATCCATAAATGCCAAGATCGTGATGTGCGAAGCCAATCAACCGGCCCTCGAAAGACTGGCAGGAAACGTTCCGGGAGACTGGCAGGAACTGGGTGAATGGGCCCCGGATGGCGGCACGGGCCTCTTCAAGGCCTTCGCTGCATTCGAAGACAGTCCCGGCGACTGGCCGGGGGCAGAACCCACCAGTGATGCGTCTATATTCTACACGTCGGGAACGTCGTCGCAGCCCAAAGGGGTCGTGTGCAGCTACGCCGAGCTGTTCGAGAACGTACTCCCGGTTGCCGATGCGTTCGGGATAACAGCAGAAGACCGGATATTGGATTTCCGCTCCATGAACTGGATGTCGGCGCAGGTTTTGTCCGCGCTTGGCCCGATCGCCAAGGGTGCCACCCTGCTGCTTGCCCGCAAGTTCTCCGTGACCCGGTTTTTCAACTGGGCAGCCGATAACCAGGCGACCGTGGCTGCGGGTAATCCGACGACGCTCAATATGCTGGTCAACCGCGAAGCATCCCGCGGGCGTAATGCTGCGCCGAGCCTGCGCTACGTGACATCGAGCTCGGCCCCCTTGCTCGTGTCCGAGTGGCAGCGTTTCGAAGACACGTTCGGCATTCAGGTTTGTCAGGGTTATGGCGCAAGCGAAATCGGCTGGATCGCGGGCAGTCACGAAGATGCGCGCAAACTCGGATCCGTCGGGCGCCCTGTCCCCTACCAGCAGGTCGCCATCGTCAATCCGGAAGGTGCGCGGCTGCCTCCGGATGAAATCGGGGCAATCCAGATCAACGGAAACCCGGCCGGGCGATACAGGTATCTGGGCGAGGACGGATCAATCTACGTGAACGCAGAAGGGTCAACGTTGACGGGAGACCTCGGATTTATCGATAAGGACGGCTATCTCTTCGTCACTGGGCGTGAAAAAGATCTGATTATTCGCGGCGGTGTAAACATTTCCCCCCTGGAGATCGACAACATCGTGCTCCAGATGGCCGGCATTGCCGACGTCGCAACGGTGGGCGTGCCGGACCATATCTACGGCGAACAGGTCGTGGTCTACGTTCAGGCAAAAACCCACGCCGACCTCTCGGCATCGGATGTCATCGCCCATTGCGGCCGTCACCTTGCCGACTTCAAGCTCCCGCGCGAGGTCCTGTTTCGCGACGAACTGCCCAAAACCAACCGGGGAAAAATGGACCGGAAGGCTCTCGTCGAGGATTGGACGTCCACTCACGCGCCTGCCTGATCACCCTGAGTGCCCCTCTCCTCGCGCTGCCGACATCTTATCTAATGGTCAGCACCGAAAAGATCTCGCCCTCCGACGTCTCCAGCAGGGCTGGCGCCAACGACGCATCCTGCAGGCCGACAATCACCAGGGTCGGTGACATGTCCAAAACCTTGCCGACCAGTGCCCGCGTCTGTTGTCCGACAGGATTTAGTCGCCCGATCGGCAGCGTTTCCTCTGGGACATTCCGGTGAACGAGGCGTGCCGCAACGGCCACAGCGTGATGTCCAGCGGGACTGTCATCACTCACCACGACGATTTTTTGTGTCGACACCGGAAGATGTGAGACCAGTAATACCGAGCCTGCGGATTCCGCAGCAAAGTCCCAGGCATCACGGTCAATCGTCCTGTCACCGCCGAATTTGGAGTGAAACGATGCGACAACGAAGAGATCCGCAGTGGTCTCGCTTGCCGCCTCCGCTAGTCCCAGCCCGGGGAGTTCCCGGACGGAATATGCCAGACGATGATGCTTCGACAGTTCCCGAAGAACGGTTCGGTTGCGGGCGAGCGGGCCGGCGCGACGGGACCTTATCGCGGCGTCATCGAATACTTCGCTCCTGCCCAAGAATGGCTCAACGATCCGGCCGAACGGCAGCCGGGACAGCCGCACGATATCCTGATCGTCGATAATAAGCGCCTCAAGGTCCGCGCCGAGCGATACGGCGAATTCCGTCGCAACGTGTAGCAGTGCCGAAGACACACAGGCGGGATCGAATGCAACGGCGACTTTGCGTATCTCACGAAAATCATCGCCCTGGGCGTTCATGAGACCTCCACCCGGTTCTGGTTTTCGATACCATCGGGAGAAGCACCGTTTGGCGCACGGAATATATGTCGGCCAACGGATGCAACGAATGCGTCGAGCCGCAGCGACACCAGGCGATAGACGCTGCCAGACGGAAACTCGCCATCTGCACCAGCGACCCCGGCAGGCGCGCCCATCATCAGCGCAACCCCGTCCTCTATCCGCTCGATTGGGTAAATCCTGAAACTGCCCTTCCGGATTGCCGCAACCACATCGGCACGCAGCATAAGGTGCTGGACATTGGCCTTTGGAATCAGAACGCCCGGCCGACCGCGCAATCCGCGCTGTTTGCAGATATCGAAAAAACCTTCAATCTTCTCGTTTACACCGCCAATCGCTTGTATCTGTCCCTTCTGATTGACCGACCCGGTGATCGCGAGCCCCTGTCTGATTGGCCGCCGCGATAGCGCAGAAAGCAGCACCAGCAACTCCGCCGCCGATGCGCTATCCCCGTCGACCCCACCGTAGGACTGCTCAAAGACCAGGCTTGCACTCAGCGCAAGCGGTCGGTTCTGACCGAAAGTCTCGCCCAAAAACGCCGACAGGATCATCACACCCTTGGAATGCAGGGGACCACCAAGCTCGACCTGGCGCTCGATATCGATGACCTCACCCCGGCCGAGCCGGACACTGGCGGTGATCCGGCTGGGCTTGCCAAATGACAGATCGCCGAGCGCCATCACAGCAAGCCCGTTGATCTGCCCAACAGCCTCGCCTTTTGTGTCGATCAGTTGAATTTCCCGCATCAGGTTGTCGATGCTACGCCGATGCACCCGATCCAGCCGACGGCGGCGGCCGTCGATCGCCTGAGCCACGTGGACCCGCGAGATGATTTTTTTACGGGCAAGGGCCGCAATGTGATCCGCCTCGAGTACAAGATCCTGGATCAAACCGACATCGAGTGACAGGCGAGCTGAATCCTCGATAACGCGCGACGCATGCTCTATCAGGCGCGCAACCCCCGAGACATCCATCGGTCTCACCCGGTTCTTCGCGACAAGCCCCGCGATAAATCGCGCAAAAAGCTTCTCTGTCTCCGGTTTCCGCTCCACGGAATCGTCAAAATCAACCGCAACCTTGAACAGTCGCCCCACATCGGGATCGAGCGCCGACATCATGTAGTAAAGCATCCTGTCGCCGATAAGGACGACCTTCACATTCAACGGTATTGCTTCCGGCTCCAGCGTCGTCAGCCCCGAATATCCCATCGCCTCACCCAGGCTTTCGATCTCCAGCCGCCGGGTCTTCAGGCATCTTTTCAGGCTCTCCCACGCCATCGGCTGCATCAGAAGATCACGCACATCGATGATCAGAAAACCGCCATTTGCCTCATGAAGACAGCCGCCACGGATCATCCGGTAGTCGGTCATGAGATTACCGAAACTCGACCTGTGCTCGATCCGACCGAATAGCCGCGAAAACGTCGGGTGATCAACCGTCACAACCGGAGCGCATGAATGACCTTCGTGATCGACAACCACATTCACCTGGTAACGCTCGTACGGAGAGTCGACCGGCATCATTGGCATTTGCTGCGCGCCCGTTTCCGTCGCCGCGCGCCAGAATTGTTCGGCATTGTCGACAACGTCAGACCGCACGCGCTCGAGCCAGTCAATGATCTCAGGCAGCAAGCGGTATTGCTGCTTGAGCGTTTCGATCAGATGGGTCGCCGCAAAAGCCGTTACGTCGCGATTCAGGTCATGAATTTTCTCTGCAAGGTCCTTCCGCCAGCCAGGAATTTTCCGGACAATCTCTTCGAGCTTTTTTTCCAGCTCGGCAATGTTCTGGCGAATGCTCTCCTGTCGGTCCTCGGGCAGCGCCTGAAAAACAGCGGGTTCAACCACCTTACCATCGGCAACTGGCGCTATCGCAAATCCCATCGGCGTGCGGACCAGCGCCGCGCCGGACTTCGCCGCACGTTCGTGAAGCACTTGGAATTCCGTTTCCTGGCGCTCATTCGTCTCAGCCTCAACCGACTGGCGTCGCTCGCGGTAGTCGTCGCTATCGAAGGCGGCCGGGATCGCGATACCGAGATCCACAACAAACTTTTCCATATCGACTGCGAACGTACGGGCCGATCCCGGCGGCAGCCGGATTGCCTCGGGCTTTTGCGCCTGCAGGAAATTATTAACGAAACACCAGTCGTCAGGTGCCGGCAGATCCTGCGCCTGCTTCGCCAATGACGCTTCGATAAGGGTGTGCCTGCCGACCCCGGGCTCGCCAAAGGCAAACAGGTTATAGCCATCGTGCGACATACCCGTGCCGAAGGCTATCGCCTCTTCAGCCCTTACCTGGCCCTGGCTTTCATGAAGCGGCTTGACCTCATCCGTAGTCGCGAAGCCCAGCGCCGCTTCGTCGACGCCGCGATAGGCGTCGTCGGGCGACAATGCGTCTAATGCGTCTATTGTCGGTTTCATGCCATCTCCCAATTGCGAAAACCAATACCTTCAAGGCATTGCCTGCAATGGGAGACCTTAGGAGACGCCGGCAACCACGCCTTAACCTGAAACAAGGTTGCAACGTCACCCTGCCCGTCGGCCGGTTAGGCGACGCCCCTGGCGCCGCCGCGGATCAGACGCCGGCGCCGATGAAGGCTGTCGCCTCGATCTCAACCAGCGCACCCGGCTGGGCGAGCGCGGTGATCGCCACGAGCGTGGAGCACGGCATCCGGCCGGAGAAAAACTCACTCCGCGCCTTACCGAATGCAGGGCGGTTCTCCATATCCGTCAGATAGATATTTAACTTGGCAACGTCTTCCATTCGGCCACCGGCGGCTTCGACCAGTTCCTTGATCTTGTAGAAGCAGTTGACCGATTGCTCATAGGCGTCGCCGTCAGTATCGGTGGCGATCATCCCGGATAGCAGCATCTGCGGCCCGACCTTCAGGCAATTGCTGTAAATATTTCCTTGGGGCTCCGGCACGGTCGTGACCGAAACTTTTGTAATCTTGTCCATCTTCTTCTCCCTGTTTCTGCGTCTATTCTGCGTTTCTGCATCTATTCTGCGGCAACGGCATTCTTGCGCAGCGCCTGCGCCTGACGCTCCGCCTCATCTGCCATTAGCTTGCGAACGCGGGTAACCCCGACGTCATGACCATACAGATATTCGTGACAATCAGCATCCTCCACCATGCGCTCGGCGACAAGGCGGTCCTGTTCCAGAACGTGCCAGTGCCGCCCCTCGAGCCGGTTCTTATAGAGAAACCGCCAGGTGTCGCGTTCCCAGCCGGTCACCTTCCGGTGCCGCCAGAAAAAGCATGCCGAAGATGTTTCGTCGATTGGGGTGATATGAAAAACGATGCCAAAATTGCCGCCGGGGCCGCCGGTGCCCGGGTAGGGAATCTCCAGGCAGACGGCCTGAAAATCGACGTCATACCATTCGGACCAGTCAAAATTTACGTCCTTCTGGCCCTTCTTTTCGAACACAAAACCGGTATTTGTCTTGCGAGTAGCGAACTCCGCCTCACTCGCCCCATCGGCCATCGAATGCGATACCCGATGCAGGAACGCACCATGCATAGGGTCCATATTGTTATCGATCATGTAGCGATAGGGGGTGCGCCATTCTGCATAGGCAAGAAACGCATCATAGGAATCGTCGGTCAGCCGTTCGGGCAGCGTCAGCGGCGCTACCGGTGTCCCCAGACCATCGCCGAGCCAGGCGTAGATTACACCGCGATGTATTTCGACCGGATAGGTTTCGACGGCGCATTGACCGACCAGGTCGCACCCGGGTTCGCCCGGCAGGCTCGCAACAGTGCCGTCGCCCAGGATTTCGGCGCCATGATAGACACAGGTCAGCCGGTCGCCGTCATGCCGGGCGATTGATAGCGGCGCGCCGCGATGCGGACACCTGTCATCCTGCAAATGCACATCTCCAGCGCTATCGCGCCACAAAACCAGATCGCGGCTCCAGCGCCTGATCGCTACCGGTTGGTCCACGACACGGTCCGCCGGGCAAATGCCATACCACTTGTTGCGGAGGCCGGTATCCAGTATCTCGCGGGCCTCATCGCTCGCACGGTGTCTTGGTGGTTGCTGTGCCATATCGCTGTCCCCTCTGCGCTAGCGGCCAAGTTTTTCCATGACGGCGCCATAACCTTCTTCGGTCCATGGTTCTCCATCCGGGGTCGTCACCCCCATCCGGTTCAGCGCCGCAACAATGCCTGCCAGGTCGTAAATACCGGCACTGAACACCTCCTCCAGCGCGTTGCCCAGCGCGGCTTCATAGGGTGTCGCGTTGCCTGTACCCGCCTGCCATTGCTCCATGTAGAGACCGTTATGCGGAAGCCGGGCATGGTCGCCCCCGCCCGCACCGCTATTCACTTCGGCAGAGGCCATGACCGGCGGGGTGAGCCTGCCGTCAGCCGGTTCCGGATCAGCCTGCTGACGTTCCCTGGATTCACGCGCGAGGCGCTCGCGGACGGCCTTAAAATCGTATGTCGCGTAAACTTCGGTTCGAAACACACCCCAGGCGAATTTCTCGAGCGCCACATTGACTGCCTGAATTCTGGACGGCGCCATTCTGAGCGTAGCGATCTGGCCGACCCCCATAACCACATTCCACGAAACGACCTCGACACCTTCGGGCGGAAAATTTTCCCACCATCCGCGATCGTCCAGCTTGGTCTGAAATTCATCGAGTGGCTGGCTCTGGTCATGCTTCAGGAACACCGTCAGCATGATGTCGTCGCCCTTGATATCGTCCATCCCGATTTCCCCGTCGCAATCATTGTTCTTGGTGCTACATTCAATACTATATAGTATTGAATGGCGAGTCCGAATTCACACTCACTCCAACCGGCAAGGGCAATGGACATATTACTGGCAGAAGTTGCAAAACGATGCCGCCAGACCGCCGCGTCTGATAGCCCCAAGTACCGGCGTCTGATGGCGGCACTCCAGGACACAATAAAATCCGGGATGGTCGTGCCGGGAGATCGCCTGCCGACCGAAAAGGCAATCGCCTCCGCCCTGCCATTTGCTCTGGGCACCGTACAAAAAGCGCTTAACGGCCTCGTCGCCCAGGGCCTTCTGCGCCGGAACCGGCGTAGTGGAACGTTCGTTTCGGACACAGCCCGCCCGCTCGACGACATGTCGCAATTTGTGTTCGAACGTGCCGATGGTTCCGGTATTGGCGCCGTCCTGACCGAGATCACCGACATCGACATAACGCACGACACAGGCCGATGGGCGGACATGCTGGGGGATTGCCCTGCCGGATATGTCCGCATTACGCGGCTTGATCGTATCGACCGCGATTTCCTGTGTTATGTGGAAATGCATCTGCGGGCCGACCGCTATTCGGATCTGCTGACCGAAACACCCGGTAATTTGTCGGGCAAGAATATACGGACCGTTCTTGAAACACGTTACGGCATTGCTGTGACCAATCTTGAGATCGCCGTCGCCGCTGCCCCCGCATCTCACCGCGCGGCCACGAGCCTGAAACTCTCAAAAGACATCGCTGTTTTACAAATCAACGTCACAGGATATGACAGCGGCTCCTGCGCCGCCTTTACCCAAACAGCTTTCGCGCCGAGCGGCCCCTACGAAGTGAAGTTTCGAAGTGACATCCGCTAATCCCGGCGCATTGGGCAACACCCCCCAAAGTTGTATGTTCCGAGATCCACCTTCCTGTGGTATTCGGGCCGCAAAGGCCTTACTTTCATATCGACAGGCACGATTCGTAGAAGATTGGCGTGTGTAGGGCTGTGTAATGAAAATTCTGATCGTCGAGGATTCGGAAGCGGAAGCATTCCTGATCGAAACACTTTTTCGCAGCAATGACAGTTTTGCCGGCGAACTGGTGCATGTGACCGATATGGAAGACGCCCGTACTCACCTCGAAGGCGGCAGCTATGACATCGCTTTCATCGACCATTACCTGGGGAGCGAAAAAGGCACCTCGTTAATCCGGGGTGCAGGCGGCAGACGTTGCCCGACACCCATGGTTCTGATGTCCGGGCTTGGATCCGCGGAAGTTGAAGCCGAAGCCCTTGCCGCCGGCGCGATGGACTACGTAGATAAAAACCTGCTCTCCGCCGGAGTTTTGCATCGTACGGTCAAGTTTGCGCTCAAAAACCACGAACAGACGCTTCAGGCACGCTCGAACGAACTCTACCACCGGGAAATGGCACTGGAAGCCCGGGTGTCGAATGACGAAAAATCAAATTTCCTCGCCAATATGAGCCACGAGTTCCGGACGCCACTCAACGCCATCATCGGATTTGCTGAACTTATTCAGTTGCAGGAATTCGGCGAAATTCATGGGTCCGGCGCGGAACGCTACAAAGACCATGTCGACGACATTCACCACATTAGCCAACATGTGCTCAAACTGGTCGATGACCTGCTGGACCTCGCGCGGGTCGAAGCAGGTAATTTTGAAATCGACCTGCAGGAAACCTCCCTTAACGATGTCGTGGACGACGTTGTTCTGATGACCCTCATGCAAGCGTCCGAAAAGAACATCGGACTGGAATTCGACATCCCGGACAGCCTGCCAGCGTTTAGCGCAGATCCTCGCCTGCTGGCGCAGGTCCTGATCAACCTTGTCGCAAACGCCATCAAACACACCCCGCAGGGCGGTCGTATCGACGTGAGCGCCACTCTTGAGGAACGAAACCTGGTGGTGACGGTTCGGGACAATGGGAGCGGGATTTCCCAGGCCGATATTTCACGTCTGAGCGAGCCTTATTTCAAATCGATCCGCCATGACAGCGAGCGGAAGATCGGCACTGGCCTCGGCCTAAGCGTAAGCAAATCGATCATGGAAACCCATCTCGGCGGGATATCGATCGGCAACCGAAATGATGGCGGCACAACTGTCAAAATCTGGCTGCCAACCAATCTCGACACGCTGAACCGTCGCCCCAGCTAAAATCCAGGCGCACTCAAACCTTACTTCCAGCACCCAATACGGGCGACGAACGCATAGGCAAGGTCGAACAGCACCTTGTCTTCAAGCGGCGGCCGGACATCGTCGCCGGTATAAGCGATATTAAACCGCTCCAGAAACCGCAACGCCCGGTCCTGTCGGATAATGATACCGATATCCCGATGAACTTCTCCCGTACGCTTGAACATGGCCGGTGTGTTGATCTTCGCAGACACGACGCCCACCACATATCCTCTATCGTCGATCACCGGCCCGCCCGAATTGCCGCGCCGAATATCCGCATCGATCGCAAATCGACCCATGCGCTGCAGTCTCTCTTTCTGGAATTCCCGGACCTTGCCGGTTACGAAAATGGGCTTGATCGCAACAAGCCCATGCAGCGGATGACCAATGACTGCAACCTTGTCGCCGACCTGCATATCAAGCGGTTTCCGGAATTTTGCGACCGACTTCGTCTGTCCGGAATAGTCCAGAACGGCCAGATCGTCGATTTTGTCGGCACCGATCACGGTTGCCGGCAAATGGCGCGGCGCAGATGAAGGTTTAATCGACACCCGTGTGCAGCCATTAATCACGTGGTGGTTTGTCAGCAGGTGCCCGTCCCGCGACACGAAAAAGCCCGAGCCACTGCCCCGCATCCGCAGACCGGGAAACAACGCCTTTACCGGCTGCAATTTCCCCCTGGCACGCCGGATACGACTGTCCTTGATCTCCTGGGCGCGTGTGTTGGAGACAACGTCGCCCTTGCATTTCCAGAGAGCGGTCCGGCGGACGATATTCCGCTCTACATCGTGGCAATTGACGATTTTCAGCCGATCGGGCTTATCCTGCGCCCCCGCCGGAAAAGAAATCGCGCAGAGCCCGGCCGCAACGCAGAATTTGGCGACAACAAAGGGGCGGAATTTCATTCGGCAGCCACGGCGCTGTCCTCGGCGGCAATCCTGTCTCCGAGTATCCGGCGAAACTGCATCGGGGCATTATCGATATTGATATCGACCACCGGCCGGTCACCGACGATGCCGAGCGCCTCCTGCTGGCGCTCGAGAATGACGACATCCTCCATAAAGGTCTGCAGCCCGCCCTTCGCCAGAACCTCCGACACCCCGGTATCGTCGAGCTTGTAGTTCCGCGCAAATGCCCAGTGATAGTGGGTCGTGGTTTCGGTCTCCGGTGTAATGATGTGGTTGGACCACATTGTTATGCCCTGAGACCGGTCGCCCTCAGGCGCACCTGTATCCGCATCCGCGCAACCAATATCGAGGGTGACTGTCGCCGGCGCCTGCCACTTAATCAGTTGCCACCGGTCGACCTTGCCCTCGAATTTCCGGGCCATGTCGTACATCGGCGGCGCGGTGAACCCGAGCATCCAGCGTTCGACCCGGATGGCATCACCGTCACGCGTCGTGCTGACCGGCACCAATGCCTCCTGCGGGTCACCGGCAATCGTATCTTTGTGGATGTAGGTGACATGAGTGAGGTCTAGGAGGTTGTCGATCAGCAGCCGGTAATCGGCCTTCATATGTATCACGCCGCCGGTATGGACCCATCCCGGGCTGTCGAGCCAGGGCAGTTCCGGTATTGCGCTCTCATCGGCGCGTGCCGGATCGCCCGGCCATATCCAGACCATGCTGTATTTTTCGACAACCGGGAACGAGCGAACATATGCGCCGGGCGGCACTTTGCTTTGTCCCGGCACCTTGACGCAGTCGCCGGCTGCATTGAATTCAAGACCGTGGTATCCGCATTGTACGGTGTCACCCGTAACGCGTCCCAGCGATAGCGGCAGGTGGCGGTGGCAGCAACGGTCTTCCAGCGCAACCGGCTCACCCGCCGCGTTGCGCCACAGAACAACCGGATCGCACAGGATCGTTTTTGCCAGCGCTTCGCCCGCTGCCAGGTCATTGGCCCAGCACGCCGCGTACCATGTATTTCGCAGAAAGGTCACCGATGCCTCCAGTCGCCTCTTAATGCATGATCATGCCGCCATCGACAACGATGGCCTGACCCGTCACGAAATCGGATTCGGGCGATGCCAGAAATATCAGCGCGCCCAGCAGGTCGTCGGGCACCTGATCGCGCTTAACGGCGCGGCTGTTCAGGCTGAGATTGACGTAGAATTCAAGATTGTCCCGCTGCGCTTCGATCTGTTCGCTCATCGTGAAGCCGGGCGCAATTGTATTCACCCTAATACCGTCACCACCGAGTTCGCGCGCCAGCGCCCTGGTCATCGCATCCACCGCACCCTTTGAGGCGACATAGTGGAGCATCAGCGGCACACCGGAATAGATCGTGCTGGATGAGATATTGATGATCTTGCCGTATCTCTTTTTTTTCATCTCGGGTGCGGCGGCTTTGATGCAGTTAAAGACACCGCGCGTATTGATGGCCATCACCTTGTCCCATTCATCGCCATCGATTTCGAGAAAACTACGGCGCTGCAGGGCAGCAAACAGGGCGGCATTCGTCACCATGATATCCGCTGATCCGAATGCCGAAACGGTCTCAGCCACCATCGCGTTGCAGGCGTCCATATCGGTGACGTCAGTCTCCATGCCGATTGCCTCGCCGCCCGCTTTGCGGATTGCCTCAACCGCGGGCAACGTATCCAGAATGTCCGACAGACATACCTTCGCACCTTCCCGAGCAAGTGCGCTGGCATAAGCAGCGCCGATGCCCTGCGCCGCACCGGTGACAATCGCCGTCTTTCCTTCGAGTCTCGCCATCGCGTTAACTTTCTTTTTCTGCCGTCACCGACGAACGATGCATTTAATCATGCGGGAGTGCAATATCCGGCGCGACCGCCTGACGCAGTTGGCTTGGCGCCCGGGGGGTGACAATATGTGACAGAGAATAATTTCACCGCGGTGAAACGGACATGTCTGATCTCTTTTCGAAAAATTCCTGGTACGCGATTGGCGGATCGACGGCGCTTGAAGCCGGCGAGGTCTCGCCGGCACGTCTGTTTGGCGAGGAACGCGTTGTCTGGCGCGGCGAGGACGGCACCAGCCACGTCTGGCATAACCAGTGCATCCACCGTGGAATGCGGCTGCAATACGGCTTTGTCGACCAGAACAGATTGAGCTGCCGCTATCACGGGTGGCGCTTCGGCGGAGACGGCAAATGCGCCTATATCCCCGCACATCCGGATATGACCCCGCCGGACGATTTCTGTGTTCCGGCCTATCGATCGGTTGAAAGCGGCGGATTGATCTGGACCACAACCGGGGAGCCGGATGACGCCCCGCCGGACCTTTCGGGTTTCCCAGACCTGACCTTCTGCCGGTCAATCGTGATCGACATTGACCCAGCCGCCGTCGGCAAGGCGTTATCGGACCTCGCCTCTTCCAGGGCGATTGCGGCCGGCGTAACCGCGGTCGAGGCATCTGACGAGGAGGCCCTCGTCGTCGCAATTCAACCCGTCGATGGCGAAAAGACCCAACTTCATATCCTCACCGCATCCGCCGACACAACCGCAGCCCGGCACCGGGCTTCGGCCTGGGCGCGACGGTTCCGCTGGCAGGTTGAAAATGGAATGACCGCCGAAACTGCCCCTCAAACCGCAGCCTGATAGGAGGCGATACAATGGCAAAGACCATAGACCCCGTTGCCCTGAACGACTGGCAGGCAGTCGGAAACGTAGATGAAATCACGTCTGGCAAACGTCGGAACACCCGCCTGTTGGGGCAGGATATTATTATCGAGATGGACGGCGATCAGCCCCGCATGTTCGAAGCAAACGTGAATGGCGGGTTGGGCAAAGAACACCCGGCACAGATTATGTACGGCCATATCTGGACCACGCTGGGGACGCCTGTAAAACCACCGCTCGATATGCCCGAATTTCTCGAAGACGGTCGCCGGCTTGTTGCCTGTGGCGCGGTAACGGTGCGCGCATCAGCGTTGCGCATTGTCGAGAACTTCCTCGACATGTCCCACTTTCCCTATGTTCATACCGGTGTGCTTGGTGAGGAACCGATTACCGAAGTCACCGACTACAAATCCGAAATCCGCCAGCCAGATGACGAGATCTGGGCGACTGATTGTAATTTCTTTCAGCCGCAGGCAGCGATGTCCGCCGATGACGGACAGATCAGCGAATATATGTACCGCGTCACCTCCCCCTTCGTGACAGTGCTCTACAAGACCTGTCCGGCCGTCGACGGGGCATGGGATTTGGTCGGCATCTTTGTGCAGCCGCGCGAAGAAGGCGTGTGCGACGTTCACACATTCATGCTCGTGTTCGATGACACGTCCACCTATGCCGATCTCGTCCATTTCCAGCAAAAGATATTTCTGCAGGACCGCAGCATCCTCGAGAACCAGCTTCCCATAGGCCTGCCGCTGTCGCCCAAGGATGAAGCCGCAATCCGTGCCGATGGCTCGTCGATGCTGTATCGGCGCTGGCTGCGCCAGAAAGGCCTGACGTTCGGCACCTATCAGGGCGATGAGGCGTCGCAAGCGGCATGATCCAGCTTTACGATTACGTTCTTTCGGGCAGCTGCTACAAGGTACGGCTGTTCCTGTCGATGATCGACACAGCGTTTGAGACGATCCCCGTGGATTATTATCCCGGCGGCGAACACAAGACGCCCGAATTCCTCGAAATCAATCCACTCGGGCAAATACCGGTATTGCGCGACGGCGACCTGACATTACGCGATGCCCAGGCAATGCTGGTCTACCTGGCCGGCAAGTACGACACAGCGCGGACCTGGTATCCGGAAGACGCCGAAACCCAGGGACAGATCGCGATGTGGCTGTCATTCGCCGGTGGCGAAATCATGAATTCCTCTGCCGCACGTCTGCACGATATGCTGTTCTATGATTTCGATATCGACAAAGTGCGGGCGGCTGCCCGCGCCGCTTTCCGGGTTCTGGATGACCATCTGACAGGGCGCGAGATCGACGGGGCGGACTGGATCGTCGGCAACACGCCAACCATCGCGGATATTGCCTGCTTCCCCTACGTCGCCCTGAGCGGGGATGGCGGCATCGCTCTCGACGATTACAACGCTATCAGGCGCTGGATCGCGCGGATCAAGAAAATTCCGGGCTTTATCCTGATACCGGGCATTCACGCCAATTAGGCTGAAGCCCCGCTACCCTGTATAGCGCGCCAAATTCTTTCGGGCGTTGCGGGCATTTCGATATCGCGAACACCGTAATCACGCAATGCGTCACATACCGCATTGATGAACGCCGCGGTTGCCGAAACCGTCGCCCCTTCGCCCCCGCCTTTGACGCCGAGGGCATTATTCTTTGTCGGCACCTCGTGCAGGCCTGTTTTAAAGTTCGGCACATCGTCGGCCCGCAACAATCCATAATCCATGAATGAGCCAGCGATGAGCTGGCCGGTTTCCGGATCGTAATACCCGTTTTCGATCATTGCCTGACCGACCCCCTGCACAATTGAGCCATGGGCCTGACCCGCCAGGATCATCGGGTTTATCGCCCGCCCCGGATCGTCGACCGTTGCGTGGGCGACAAGTGAAAGCGTGCCGGTCGCGGGATCAATTTCCACCTCCGAGACCGCCGCGCCATTCGGATAGGCAGCCGAACGACCGCGAAACAGCGAATCCGCCGTGATGCTCTGGCCCTCCGCACTGGCTGCAACGTCAAACAAACCAACGGTTCTATCGGTTCCCGTTACGCGGTATACGCCCTCCGTAAAGGTGATGTCCTCAGCAGCTGCCTCAAGCAGTTCAACGGCAATTTCCCGGCCTTTTTCAATAACCTTATCCGATGCCTCGCGCATCACAATTCCGCCGAGCCGCATCGACCGGTCGGAATGTGAACCACCACCAATGCCGACAACGTCTGAATCCCCCGTCACGATCCGGACCGCGTCATAGGGCACACCAAGAAGCTCTGAGACGAGCTGCGGGAAGACTGTCTCGTGCCCCTGTCCGCTCGATTGCGTGCCGATCGGCACATCAACCGTCCCGTCGCCATTCACGGTGACGGCCGCAAATTCCACCGGCGCGCCGACCGGGGCCTGAATATAGGAAGCATACCCGATGCCCCGAAGTTTCCCGTTGGCCGCTGCCGCCGTGCGGCGGGCATCGAATCCGTCCCAATCGGCAAGATCCAGCGCCTTATCAAGACAGATCTCGAACTCGCCACAGTCATACGTCGTCTGCATCGCATTTGTGGCGGGAAAGGCGTCTGCGGCGATCAGGTTCCGGCGCCGCAGCTCAATCCTGTCCACACCCATCCTGGCCGCCGCCATATCAATCAGGCGCTCTATCACATGCATCGCTTCGGGCCGCCCGGCGCCCCGATAGGGACCGGTCGGCACCGTATTGGTCAGAACGCCACGGATCCGCGCATAGGCTGCCCCCAGACGGTAAACCGACGGGAGCAGCCTCGGGCCGTTCGATAACGGCACGAAGGAGACTGTATGCGCGCCAAGATTGCCGACAAGATCGGCCCGCAGCGCCAGAAAATTCCCGTCGTCATCAAGCGCCAGCGCGGCGTCGGTATAGAGATCGCGAGCCTGGTAGTCGGTCACAAAGGCTTCCGAGCGGTCCCCGCACCATTTGACGGGCCGCCCGATGCGCCGCGCAGCCCAGCACACCATGACAAACTCGGGGTACATCATGTTGCGTGGCCCGAACCCGCCACCGACGTCTTTCGACGTGACCCGGACCTGATCCGGTGTGAGGCCGAACATCTGGCCGAGGATCATTTTATGCCGGTGCACCCCCTGCCCACCCGCATGGAGCGTTAGTTTCCCGGCATCAGGCTCCCACTCACCGATCGCCGCACGCGGCTCCATCTGGCAGTTGATGACCCGGTTGTTGAAGAACCGGGCTTCGATGACATGGGTCGCCTCCGCGAACGCCGCATCGGTCGCCGCCGCATCCCCTATATCGGCATCCAGCGGAACATTACCCGGGCATTCGTCCCAGATCGTCGGGGCGCCCGGGTCCAACGCGGCAAGCGCATCGGTCACGACCGGCAGCACGGCATAGTCGACAACAATCAGATCTGCTGCGGCTTGTGCTGCGGCCCCGGTTTCACCGATAACGACCGCGACAATCTCTCCCGCGTGGCGCACACGATCCCGAATAATGGGCGGCTGCGCCCGGTCGAACGGAACCGATCCGTCGCGATTGACGAAAGCGGGGGTCTGCCAATCCTCCGTCCCGGCGGGATTAGCGCCATGACCAATATCTCCGATGCCATCCGCGATATAATCCGCCCCGGTCAGCACCGCCATAACATTTGGCACCGCCGTGGCCGCAGACGTATCAACTGACCGGATATCGGCATGCGCATGCGGGGCTCGCACCATCACTGCATGAAGCTGGCCAGGGAGATTAATATCGTCGGAGTATTCCCCGCCTCCCTGCAGCAGCCGCCGATCTTCCCGGCGAAGGACGGAAGCGCCGACACCGGTCGCCACGCCGTCAGGGCTCATGCGTCGGCAAGCGTGTAGTGGCCATCATCAACCCGCGTCAGGCGGCCTGCCTGCCGGAGCCGATCGAGTTCGAGCACGACATCGCGCCCGTCGCGCGAACCGACGGCAACCATTATCGCCCCGAAGCTCAGCGGGCCATCCGCCAGTGCCGCCTCGACGCTGTCATGGGTTTTGTCACCGGAAATCGACGGTTTCGGGACTGTGTGTTCCAGCGCCCGCTCGCCCAAAGGCAGGGTCAGGTCGAACCCGGCCTTCGCGCCGATGCGCTTGCCGCCAAGCGATGGATCGAGCGGCAACGTCCGAAAACCGGATTCAACAACCAGATCACGATCGGCCTGGAACCGCGTCGCCAGGGCCCAGTCCATCTGCGCATCGTCAAAAATATCAATGTCGGGATCGACCACAAATACATGCTTGGAATTCGCGAGCGAACCCATGACGGCGGCGATAGCATTACGTGCCTCACCAGGAACGCGCTGGCGAACCGCGACCCGGACATTGAAGCTTCCGCCCGATGACGTCGTGATGTTGACACCAACGGGCTCGCGAACGGCTGTCTGGAGTGCGCGCCACACCGTCACCTCGGCGCGGATCGCGTTGAGCTGCGTGGTATCCGTCCAGCCGATATGTTCGCCGGATATGGTCGAGGTCTGAAACAATGCGTCTTTCCGGTGCGTGATGGCCGTCGCATGGAAAACCGGATTCCGTTTGACCACACCGTAATAGCCCAGAAATTCGCCGTATGGCCCTTCCGGCTCTACATGGCCGCGCTCGTCCAGATAACCCTCGATGACATACTCGGCGTCGGCCGGAACCCGTATATCCGACGTCACACATTTAACGACTGGCAGGGTCGCGCCACGGAGCTGGGCGACAAGATCCAGTTCGTCCACCGGCAGGCGCATAACCGCCGCCACATGGTCACAGGGATGCGCGCCGACGGTAAATGCCACGGGCAGTTTTTCACCCTTTGCTGCTGATTTCTCGTAGATCGCCTTCAGGTCCGACGGTGCGACGAGATCGATCCCGGTTTCCGTCTTTCCCCGCAGCATCAGTCGCCGCGCACCTGTATTGGTCCATCCGTTCTCCGGATTGACGACATAATCGAGCGATGCAGAGATATAGGGGCCACCATCGAACTCGTGCTGCAGATGAACCGGCAGTTTCGTCAGGTCGACATCATCGCCCGTCAGGATAACCTCATGCACAGGCGCCTCGCCCGATTCGAGCTCGACGATGTCCTGCGGGGTTGCCAGGCGGCGGTTCACTTCGGCCAGCAAATCGCCAGGTGCGACGCCGAAGGCCTTCGCCATACGCCGACGACCGCCAGTCATGCTGCCAATCAGCTCGGCCTGTTCGGGCCCGGCCTGCCGGAACAGAACGGCTTTTTCATTGCCGTCCATCCGGGCCGCAATATCCGCAAGGTCGATCTGCTCTTCGACGACCTCTACCTCACCGTCAGCGATCATTTCTTCGACAAATCGGCGCAGTCGGAATTGATCCAGATCCGGCACCGGATCATTTTTCAGCGATGTCGCCATGTTTCCCAAACCTGCCCTTTGTTTCTATCTTATTAGCGGTATCTTAGGCACATATATCCTGTCGCTCCAGTGTGAGGAAGATCATGTCTAACCCGGCACCCGGCTATCTGAAGAACCCCGATCATCATATTCACTTCGAGGCGTCGCCTCGCCGCGTGCGGGTGAAATTCGGCGGCGAGTGGATCGCGGATTCAACGGACATGGTGCTGATGTATGAAGCGAATCACCTGCCGGTCTATTACTTCCCGGTCAAAGACATCCGGCTCGACCTTTTGCACCCGACCGACCACAGCAGTCATTGCCCCTACAAGGGAGATTCATCCTATTGGTCGATCGAAGCCGGTGGGCAGACTGCCGAAAATGCCGTCTGGGCCTATCAGGCACCATTTGATGAGATGACCGCGATCAACCTGCAGGATTACTGTGCTTTTTACTGGGACCGCGTCGATCAGTGGTTCGAAGAGGACGAAGAAATCTTCGTCCACCCGCGCGATCCGCATAAACGGATCGACACCGTTCCCTCGTCACGATCGGTGAAGATCATGCTCGGTGGAGAAACCGTGGCTGAGACGACCCGTGCCCATTTCCTTTTCGAAACGGGGTTGCCGACACGCTACTACATACCGGCAGAAGATATTCGTGCCGACCTGCTGTCCCCGTCCGACACACAGAGCCGCTGCCCCTATAAAGGCATCGCTACCTACCAGACCGTCACCGTCGGCGAACAAATATTTGAAGATATCGTCTGGTCTTATCCGAAGCCTGTCCCTGAATGCCCCAAGATCGAAGGCCTCCAATGTTTCTTCAACGAACAGGTCGACGCGATTTTTGTGGACGGCAAAGAAATCGACAAGCCCATCACAAAATGGACGAAGGAATACCGCTAGTGAATTCCCGGCATCACCTGTGAGCATTCAATGAAGATTAAGTTCCGCTGCGCCCCCGGCCTGATTGACATCCTGCCGCCACCGGTGCCGGCCGGCCGCGCCCTGCCCGACTGGCTTCGCGGCATGGCGATGACCGAAAACGTCGGCACGTTTGGCGAAGACCGGACGGTCAAACAATGCCCGCCCTTTATCGACGCGATGACGGCAGGGTTCGTGATCCCGCTGCCCTGCGATATTCAGATCGACAAAGGACAGTTCAGCTGGGACTGGGCCTATGCCGACTCCCCGCTCGCATTTCATTTCGCGAGCCAGGTCGCCAACACGCCGCTGGATATCGACAACGAATCGGTCCTCAAATTCATCAATTTCTGGGCCATCGAAACAGACCCCGGTGTGTCGATCCTGTTTACCCACCCGCTGAACCGCCCCGACCTGCCGTTCAACACGCTGACCGGGCTCGTCGATACCGACGGTTTCACGGATTTGCCGGTCCAGTTTCCAGCACAATGGACTGATCCGGATTTCAGCGGCACGCTGGCAAAGGGAACCCCGGTAGCACACTGCATTCCGGTCCGACGCGAGACATTGTCACTGGAACTGGATATCGGGGAAATGTCGCCGGAAAACGCCCCAAAAGCGGTCTCGCTCAAAGCGCAGATCGGCGCAACGCCCGGCTATTACAAGGATAATTTCCGCCGAACTGCTGACACCGACACCGACTAAATCTTAATTCCGCGCAAGAAATGCCTCAAGCTGTCGCGGGTCCAGAAACAACATCCCGGTGCCAAGCGCCGAAAGGTTCACGGCGATCTGGCGGATTGTCCGGGGCTCCAGCTGGTAGGCCTGGCGATAAGCGGCAATGGCGTCGTCGAGGCGCTTTGCGGTCTGAAGCGCAAGTCCAAGGTTGGCAAAAGCCCTGAAATCATCGGGCGCCGCCTTTGCCACATCGTCCAGCAAGGAAATTGCTTCATCCAGTCGACCAAGGCGACGCAGAACGACGCCGAGCGTCATCCGGGAATCCAGGTCTTCCGGGTTTTGTTCCAACAGGCGCCGGTAAGCAGCCTCGGCGCCGGCAAAATCACCGGCGCGATAAGCATCAAAGGCTGCCTGAGCGAGATCTGTCATCCCGTCTTTTCGAGATGATCCGCGATTGCGAGAACCCGCAACATCGACCGGACCACCGGGCGCTCGATCAACTCCCCATCGACGACGACAAGACCGGTCGTATCCTTCTCGAATTCAGCAAGAATACGGCGCGCACGCTCGACAAGCTCGGCCGACGGCGAAAACACATCGTTTATAACCGCGATCTGTTTGGGGTGGATCGCCGCCTTCCCGGTAAAGCCCAGCGCGTCCGACATCTCCGCTTCGTTCTTCAATCCATCCTGATCGTCCAGGCTGAGCCACGGAACATCGAGCAGATCGAGATCGTATCGCGCCGCCGCATGAACCACGCGCGAGCGCGCATAGAGCAATGTTTCCCAGGTTTTTGCAGACCGCAGATCCGCCGACATATCAACCGCCCCGAATAACAGGGAATCGATCCGGTCGGACGCGTTGGCAATCTCCATAACGTTCGCGAGACCATCGGTGGATTCGATAATCACGTGGAACCGGATATGAGCGCAGCTTCCCTGCAACAGTTCGTCATAGAGCCTGATTTCCTCTGCAGAGCCGGGCTTGGCGAGCATCAGCGCCTTTGGCGGCACGGCGCAATCCCGCAGCGCCAGAATGTCCTTCAGCCCGTCCGGCGTCGATAGCGGGTTCACCCGCACCATCGTCTCGACATGTGGATGGGTGTCGTCCGCGAATACTGGCAAGGTCAGCTCGCGTGCCTCCTGCTTGCGCGGCAGGGGGACGGCGTCTTCGATATCGACGCAAACGATATCCGCGCCGCTGTCCAGGGCCTTCGCGAAAAGGTCGGGGCGGAGGCCAGGCACAAAGAGCAGGCTGCGGCGGGGGCGAATTTGGGTATCGGTCATGATCATCTCCTGTCTCTTTCGCTACACCAATCCTGCGCGGCGGTCCAGATGGCGCAACATCGGTGCAGTCGAAAACCCCAGCACACAAGCGAATACCGTCAGCCAGGCGCCAGACTGCCAGCTATCTGTCGCCGCGACCAATGCAGCCATTGCCGGCGGCCCGACAAACTGGCCAATACTGATAACCTGAATAACAAGGCCCATCGTCGTCCCGAAAAGCGCTGGAGACGGCGCATGTACCTGCGCCCGCGCCAACACGATCGGCGGGATCAATCCGCCGCAAAATGGCAGCGCGAGCGCCAGCGCGTAGCGGAGCTCGAACGATATGCCATCCTGGTAAAGCCCCGCCGCACAGACGGCCATGCCCGCGTGGGCGATCGCAATCCCGACCCAGGCGGGCATGTTGCGCTTCAGCAACCAGCCGCCGGCAAAACACCCGGGCGCATTCATAAAGATCGCAAACCCGATCAGCAGAGATGCCGTGCCGGGTGACAGGCCTTCGCGTTCGATCAAATACGTCGGCAGGAACGACATCGAAGAAAGATAAACCAGTGAGTACGACCCCATCGCAATTGCAACGACCCATGGCCCTGCACTGGAAACCGTGCACCAGACGTCCCGCAGACCGACGGGATTATCATTCGGTATCGGCTGGAACCTCTCGCCCCTCAGCAACGACAACAGCCCCAGCAACGCTATTGTCGCGAGAACGCCGTTGATGACCCACATTCCGCGCCAGCCGTCGGTCGCAGACATCAGTATGGGCGAGAGTGCCACCATCGAGGCCATGCCAAACGGCATGTAAAACGACCAGACACCAAACGCCATGGCGCGATGCCGGTCCGTGACCGCCCGGGTAATCAACGCGGGCCCGGTAGATATGATGGCGATGTATCCAAGGCCCTCGACAATACGGCTCAATATCAAAGTCTCGACGCCGGGTGCCAGCGCACCGGCAAAACTACCGACCGCAACCAGGGAAATCCCATACAGCAGAATTCGGCGATGACCGAAGCGGTCACCGGTCAGACCTGCGCCAACGCCGCAAATCGCGCCAATGAGAACGAAGGTCGAAATAATCCAGCCCGCGGTGACCAGACCGATATCCAGGTCGGCGCGGATTTCAGGCAATGCTCCCGGCAGTTTGCCCAACTGTGCCGCACCGACAGACCCTGCAAACAGGATCAGGAAAATGACGCCCCAGCGGGTCGTGGAAGCCTGGGTCAAAAGAAGCCTGCGACGGCGCTAGACGCCGAAGACCGGTTCCGGCAGACCTTTAACGCCCGTCTCCACAGCGAACAACGCGCCCGCATCGGGTTCACGGTCGAAATCCGCCGGCTCGAACTTCGACGAGGCCGTTGTCACATAGAGCGTGGTCAGATCCGGACCGCCAAATGCCGGGCAGGATGTAAGGGATACGGGAAAAGAAATTTCGCGTTCGACCTTACCTTCCGGGTCATAGCGTTTGACCTTGCCGCCCCGCATATGCGCAACCCAGACAAATCCTTCAGAATCCACCGTGGCGCCGTCGGGAACGCCATCGCCGTCGACAACCTCAAGGAACACCCGGCGATTTTCAATCGTGCCGGCCGCGGCATCGAAATCGTAAGCCCACATGGTTCGCTTGCGGGAATCGGCGAAATACATAACCGAATTATCGGGACTCCAGCAGAGCGCGTTCGCGATCGTTACCGGTCCCTCCATCTTGTGGACCGAGTGATCGTGGTCGAAACGATACAGCGAAGCGACCTGGGCATAGCCCGGATCGTCCATGCCGCCACACCAGAAGCGGCCCTGCCGGTCGACCTTGCCGTCATTCATACGCACAGCGTTCATGCGGCCGTCGCCTTCGGGGTCGGCCAGCTCTTCGAATGAATTGTCTTCGAGGCCGATATAGGCAATGCCCATCCGGGTTCCGGCGATCAGCCGCCCTTCACCCGCAAGACCGATGGACCCAATCTCTGTCTGAATGCGCCAGTTCTTCACATCACCGCTGGCCGGGTCAAACCGGTAAATCATGGGGTTGCGGATATCTACCCAGTACAGGGCCTGTTCCGCGACCGACCAGACGGGCGACTCCCCAAGAATGCAGGATTGTTTAACGGCGATATAAGGTTCGGACATTCTTGAACTCCGCAGATAGGCCGACAGTCGGCTGATTACGAAATTAGTAGCATACCCAGGGCGCCCATGCTTCCCCTGCGCCATGGAAAAATGTGGCGTCAGCGCTTCTTCGGCATCTTGCCCTTAAGCCGGAAAACATACCCGATGATTTCGGCGACGGCCTTGAAATGTTCCGGGGGAATTTCCTGATCCACCTCGACACCAGCGTATAGCGCACGCGCAATCGGCGGGTTCTCAATAATCGGGATATTGTGTTCCTCCGCGATCTCCCTGATTTTGAGTGCCAGGAAATCCTGCCCTTTGGCCAGAAGCACAGGCGCATCCATCTCATTGAGCTCGTATTTCAGCGCGACGGCGAAATGGGTTGGGTTGGTGATCACAACGGATGCTTCCGGCACCGCAGACGTCATGCGCTGACGTGCGCGTTCCTGGCGAATCTGGCGCAACCGCCCCTTGATCATTGGATCGCCTTCGGTCTGCTTGAACTCGTCCTTAATCTCCTGATGGCTCATGCGCATCTGCTTCATATGCTCGAAGCGCTGATACAGGAAATCGATCACGGCGATGACTGTCACGACGGCGAGCACGCCGACCAGCAAACGGGAAACGAGCGAATGCAGAATAGCCGCCGCTCCGATCATTTCCATTTTTACGAGTTGTTCCAGCCCCTCGAAGTACGGCAGCACCAGCATCGTGGCTACGGCGCCGACAATCGTAATCTTGAAAATACCCTTGAGGAACTCGGCCACGGACTTGAAGGAGAAAAGCCGTTTCATACCCGCCAGGGGCGATGCGCGGTCCAATTTGGGTGTAATGCGCTCGACCGCGACAACCAGACCGCCCTGGACAATGCTGGAGCCAAACGCTGCCGCCAGAAACAAAACGGCGGGGATGATCATGATAAAGCCGATCTCGGCAGCCACGTCACCGACAATGGTTGCGAGATTACCCTTTTCGATCGGCATCGCATGCGGCATGGCGAGAAATTTCTGAAGAACCAGCTTCACATCTGTCGACAGGGACGGCGCCATCAGAGCGACGATGATCGTTGCGGCAAGGATCATAAACCAGTGGCTAACCTCACGGGAGTTTGCGATCTCACCTTTTTTCCGGGAATCATCGAGCTTCTTTTGTGTCGGCTCTTCTGTTTTTTGTGATTTGTCTGAACTTTGCTCGGCCATGGGATTCTAGCTATCCCTGACCGGTGAAGCGCAGCAGATTCTCTTCGAACCGGCCGAGGAACCAGAACATGGACACCGACAGCGTCATCGCCATCACCACGAAGGCGAGTGTTATCTGAAGCGACATGGCGATGAAAAACACCTGAACCTGCGGCATCAGACGCCCCAGCAGGCCTAGTCCCGCATAAAAGACTGTGCCGACCACGATGAACGGTGAGGCCAGTTGGAGGCCCAGCGCGAATGTTTCCGACAGCAGTCGGATCAGCGTCTCCGAAAAGTCGCCAAACGGCAAAGGCGCCCCCGGCTTGAACAATGTGTAGCTATCGGCGATCGCCATCAGCATCAGGTGATGCAAATCGCTCACGAACACCATCAAGACACCGACAATGTTGAGAAACGCTGCGATTAGCGCGCCCTGCTGGGCATTCGACGGATCGAAGAATGTCGCATTCGAGAGACTGGCCTGGAAGCCGATAATGACACCGGCAACGTGCAACGCCGACATCAGCATCCGCACCAGCCCGCCCATAAAGATGCCGATAATAACTTCGCCGCCGACAAGCATCGCAGCACTCAGCACTGATGACGGCATAGGCGGCAGGTGGACGGAAACGACCGGTGTGACGACGAGGGCCAGCGCCAGCGAGAACATAAGCCGGATACGCGGACTGACATAAGATTCAGCAAAGCCGGGCAACAGCATGACCGTCGAACCCATGCGCGCAAAAACCAGACCCAACGCGAAAGCGTCGGTCGTCAGGATATCATTCAGCATGTGATGGGCAGCATGTGGTGATCAGCATTTCGTCGTCAGCCAAGGGCGACGATCTTATCGACGATCTGCTCCATAAAACTGTTCAGCGACGCCAGCATGAACGGCAACAACACGAGCACGGAGACGAAAATCACGATGATCTTTGGCACGAATGCCAGCGTCATTTCCTGGATCTGGGTAAGCGCCTGAAACAGCGATACACCCAGACCGATGATCAGGGCGATCAGCATCACAGGCGCGCCAACCTTGAGCAGCACCCAGATCGCGTCGCGTGAGATTGAAATAACTTCGACTGCGTTCATTATCCCCCCGGATAACCGCGACGTCCGGATCGGTCAGATCGGCATCCGGGCAATTTCCTGATATGCGGCAACGGCCTTGTCGCGGATCGCGACGACGGTCTGCAGCGTAACTTCGGCATTGGTGACCGCGGTGACGACATCGGTCAGATCGGCTTTACCGGCGATCGCCTGAGCACTGATGTTTTCGGCCTGCTTGCCGGTATTCATCGCATCGTTGAGTGTCTCACCGACAAATTGAGAAAACGACTTCCCCGGATCGGACGCGCGCGGTTCCATTCCGGATTCAGCTGGTTTCTGCGCATTGCGCGCATAGGCGGCTGCGGCATTCGCGACGCTGAACGTGCTCATGAATCAGTCTCCTTAAGATGGGCGTTAAGAAAAATCACACGACAGTCCGTTACTGGCGCAGCATATCGATGGTGCGGGTCAGCATACTTTTCGACACATTGATGATGCTGAGATTGGCCTCGTAGGACCGCTGTGCTTCCCGCATGTCCATCATCTCAACGAGCGCGTTAACGTTCGGGACCGAGACATAGCCATTCTCATCGGCGGCAGGATGCTGCGGATCGAATTTTTGCTCAAAATCGCCTTTGTCCAACAGGATCTTGTCGACCTTGACGCGCTGACCGTCTATCGACCGGTCGAGCACGTTTTTAAACGACACCTGCTTGCGCCGGTACGGCTCATCGCCGGGACCGTCGGGCAAGGAATCGGCATTCGCGATATTTTCCGAGATCACCCGCAGCCGAGTGCCCTGCACACGCATTCCGGCGGTCGAGATCTTGATGGAATTTATCAGATCCATATCAGTTCGCTCCGTGTCCAAGTTCTGTCATGTACCGGCCTATCTTCCCGGGCGCCCAAGGGCGATTTTGATCATGGCAAGCTGCTTCGAATAAATGTTGCTAGCCAGCCGATGGTTCGCCTGGGTCTCAGAAACCTTTGTCAGCTGCTCTTCCAGAATGACCGAGTTGCCCCCCGGCGCCGTCTCGTAAACATCTTTTTTACTGTCGTTGCGATATTTCGGGTCTTTCCGCATCGCCTCGATATGCATCGAACTGGTCTTCTGCAGCGTGGATCGCTTCAACTGGGGCCGAAGCATCTCCTGGAAATTCAGCTGTTTGAGATCTTTCGGCCCGTAGCCGGGCGTATCCGAGTTGGCAATGTTCTGAGATAGCACCTGTTGGCGCTTGGACAGCCAGTCCATGCGCTTCGACGCCATCTGAAACAGTTTTAGATTGCTAAGATCCATCGCCCCTCGCCGCTTTCCGGCCTCTGCCCTAAAGAGTAGATAAAACTTTACGGGAATTTGCAGTTTCCCAAGCCTGTGTTAATAAACTGTAAAGCGGCGGCGGCGCGCGCGTGTACGACGTGCCCAGACGTTACAAGTAGTGACGGAGACGGAATGCTCTACCTAACAAGAAAAGCCGGAGAATCTGTCGTTATCAACGACGATATCGAGGTCACCGTAGTCGATATCCGGGGACGTTCCGTTAAGCTCGGATTCACCTTTCCACAAGGAGCCTCCGTGCTGCGGCGGGAACTTTACGAGAAAATTCAGAAAGAAAATCAGGAAGCCGCCCAGGTCAGCGCAGATTTTCTGACCGCTCCGACGGAGGCCCCGAACAAGGCCGGGGAATAGTTCGATGCGGGGAAACGATATTCCCACCCGCACAGTCCGGCGCCCTATCGACAGTCCCAAACGCGTTCAAGGTGACATCTGCGTGGTCGGTTCCGGCGCCGCCGGACTTTCGGCGGCCCTTGAGGCTGCCCGCGCCGGAAAGCGGGTCATCCTCGTCGAGGCCGCGCAGTCACTCGGCGGTCAGGCGGTCAATTCCATTATCGGCACATTTTGCGGCCTGTATTCGAACGGCCCCAACGTTACCCGACAGACCTATGGCGTGGCGGACGACATTCTCCGGGACCTGCATGCCAGTGGCGCTGCGCGGAACCGTACCGCGCGCAACTCGATCATTGTCCAATATGACGAAATTGCGCTGGCGCGATGGATAGACAAAGCAATGCAGGATGCCGGCATTACCGTTCTGCTGGGCGCCGTCGTGCGAAACGTCCGCCTTTCGGGTCGCCGCATAACGGCACTGGATATAGCCACGAAGTTCGGTGACGTGTCGGTTGAGGCCGACGGTTTCGTCGATGCATCGGGCGATGCAACGGTCGCCTGGCACGCGGGGCTTGCCGTTCGCGAGCCAGAAACGTCGATATTCGGCACGCAGGTCGTACTATTCGAGAATTTCGACGAGGAGGCGGCAAATGCCGTCGACCGCTGGGAAATGCAGGACCGCTTGTCCAAAAGGGCCGATCACTATGGTCTGATCCGCAAGGACGGCTTCGTATTCTCCTTTCCGGGACACGGTACAGCGCTGGCCAACATGACCCATGTTGAAACGCCGCTGGATGCGGTGGCCTATGCGGACACCGTCTTTGATGGCCGGGACCAGGCCGACCGGTTGCTGCGCTTTCTGCGTGACGAATATCCCGCCGCCTACGGGAATGCCCGCATCCGTATCTACGCGGCACCCGGTGTACGCCAGACACGTTGGATCACCGGGACATACAGCCTGACCGCGGAGGACGTGCGCTCCGGCCGGGTTTTCGACGACGCCGTTGCCCGCTGTTCCTGGCCGATCGAACTGCACAACAATGCCGCCGATGCCTACTGGGAAGAACTGGGTGACAATCACGTCCACACTATTCCGCTCGGCAGTCTTTTGCATCGTGATGCGGACAATCTTGCGGCCGCCGGAAGATGCATAGATGGCGATACCGTCGGTTTATCGTCCGTGCGTGTTATGGGGCCCTGTATCGCCATGGGCGCTGCCGCGGCCCACGCCATAACCCTCGCAGGCAGCGGAAGCGTGCATCAGATTGATATCGGCGCGTTGCGGGAAAAGATTTCCGATAATCTCGACAGGAACGATCCGTACCAGGATTGAATTGGGAGGACGCTCGAATGACGGCACCTTTGGACCTCATCGCCATTGATGCGGACGGACACGTTCACGAAGAAAATGTGTTGTTTACCGAATACCTTGAGCCCGCATTCCGCGACAGAACCGCGGGATGGGCGCTGAATGACGATAATAACCGGCGATTCATCGTCGATGGCGCCGAACACCCGCCTTTCCCCAAGGAAATATCTGTTCGCAAGCCGATGACGGCAGAGAATCGCATCAAGGTGCTGAACAAGGAACGGATCCGACTGGCCGTGTTGTTTCCGTCGGCCGCGCTGGTTGCAGGGTACCTGGAGCCCGGCCTCGCTGCCGCCATAATGCGTGCGTATAACAGCTGGATGTCGGACTGGTGCCGCCCTCATGCCGACCGGCTTCGCTTTGCCGCTTCGGTCGCGTTGTACGATATCGACGAGGCTATCCGCGAAGCCCAACGTGCCGTCGCCGATCTGGGCGCGGTCGCGGTCACCGTCCGCCCGAATACAGCCGCCGGTTTAAGGCTGGATGACCCCAGCCGTGAGCGATTTTATGCCGCCGTCGAAGAACTTGGCGTACCGCTGATAATCCATGAATCCACAGGCGATCCGGCGACGCCGGGCGGAAACCGCTATGGCGGCATGTCAGTACCGGAGAGCTATGCGTTCAACCATGTGATCTCTCACCCGTTCGAACAGATGATGGCAATGATGGCGCTGATCTGCGGCGGCGTGCTGGAACGGCACCCGACGCTCAAAGTCGGTTTCTTCGAGGCAGGCTGTTCCTGGGCGCCTTACTGGATATCGCGGCTGGATGACCATTTCGCTCACCCCAAACTCGGTGTGTACATGCATGGCCTCGAGATGAAGCCGAGCGACTATTTTCAGCGGCAATGCGTCGTTTCCTGTGATCCGGGCGATGCGACAATTCCTCTCGCCATTCAGGGTCTGGGGTCGGACAAGCTCCTTTTTGCGACGGATTATCCGCATTTCGATTCCGGGGGCGGCGCTGTTAACGAATTTCTGGAAGTCGCACATGTCGACAAATCAGAACAACACCGTCTGTTATGGCAAAATACGGTGGAATTTTACGGGCTATCCATCGATTGAGCACTCACTGACCCCCATTTCTTCAGCGTTTCTTAACCATACTCCGTAAGACTCCCTGCGATAGAAATTGCGGGATTAGAACGTGGATTCCACGGATTCAGGCTTACCGGCCGACACAAATATCGAAGCGGCGCTGCGCGAAGCGGCGACGGCGATCGACACGGCTCGAACGCTACTGGGTCAGGGTACCATTATCGACCTGAACGGGCTCGAAGCGCATGTCGAACAAGCCTGCGGGGGAATTCCTGCCCTGCCTGCGCCCGATCGGGAACGGCTGAAACCGACCCTGGTCGCCTTGATCGATGGGCTTAACCTGCTCTCGGAGCAGCTCTCCGCACAACATCAGGAAATTTCGGGCACGCTTCAGAATATCGGCGCTCGCACCCGGGCCGTCTCCGCCTATAAGCCTCGCGGCTCGCGTTAGACGGCGACGGAATACACCCCATGGACGCCAGCAATTACGTAAGATTCGTCGCAGCGCTGCTCTTCGTGCTCGCATTGATCGGCTTTGCCACCTGGCTTGCGAAACGCTTCGGGATGGGCGGGCGGGTCAACGCCGTCAGGCGCGGCGAACGGCGACTGCAAATTATCGAAGCGATGACAGTCGACGCGAAACACCGCGCCGTCCTGATCCGGCGTGACGATGTCGAACACCTTGTTCTGCTTGGTCCTGCGGCGGATATCGTCATCGAAACCGGAATCAGCGCACCACCGGCGGCTGTCACGCCCGCAACGGGCAACGCCCCTAAAAGAAAAGAAGCCAAAGAATGAAGCGCTGGTTCCCCTTCGCTCTCGGCGCGGCCGGACTGTTCCTGATGGTCGCGGCAGCCTGGACACCGGCCGCGGCTCAGAACTTCTCGCTCGATCTCGGCTCCGGCGGATCGACGACGGGTCGCGTCGTACAGCTTATCGCCCTTCTGACAATTCTCAGCCTGGCGCCGTCAATCCTTGTGATGGTGACATCGTTTACCCGGATTGTCGTCGTTCTGTCCTTTCTGCGCAGCGCGATGGGCGTCCAGCAGACGCCACCAAATGCCGTACTGGTGAGCCTTGCGCTGTTCCTGACGATGTTTGTCATGGGGCCGACCCTGGAGGCGTCATACAAGAATGGCCTGCTCCCGCTGATAGAGAATCAGATCGACGAAGAAGAAGCCTTTACGCGCACACTGGCACCGATCCGGACCTTTATGCTCGAACATGTCCGCGAACAGGATTTGCGCCTGTTCATGGACCTCGCGCAGAACCCTGTGGCGGCAACGCCGGAAGACACGCCGCTGCGCTCGCTTATTCCCGCTTTTATGATCAGTGAACTCCGCCGCGCGTTTGAAATCGGCTTCCTGCTCTTCCTGCCCTTCATTGTGATCGACATGGTGGTCGCGTCCATCCTGATGTCCATGGGTATGATGATGCTGCCGCCCGTGATGATCTCACTGCCGTTCAAGCTGATCTTCTTTGTCCTGGTGGATGGCTGGTATCTGGTCGCCGGCAGTCTCGTACAGAGTTACGGGACGATAGGCAGCTAGCACGAAACGACCGGCACTCCGCCCAGCGTCTCCGCTACCTGCCGCCTGACCTCGCGTCTCTCCCGTTCATCCAACCAACCCAGACAAGATCAAGATTCAGCGATCTGTTAGCGTCGATGCGGACCGCCCGCGCCCCATACTGATCGAATGTCTGGAAGATATCAGCGCACCCGAACATTCAGGTCAGGTAACCCGGTCGAAAGATTAGTTGATTGCGCTGAGGGCGTTGCTCTGCACCTTGTCGCGGTAGCTGGCAAGGAATGACTGGAAGTCATCCAGGTCACCGGTCTTTCGAACCAGTTCCTTGAAGTCGGGCACGACGCCGATCTCAACACCTGCGATCGCTTTGAACGCTTCTTTGTACTTGGTCTTTTCCATCGCCGGGCCAAACCGGTCTCGCAGCGACGTCAATCCATCGGTGTCGTTTTCCATCGTCAGGGCAATACCCCAACGGAGAACCAGGTCTGCAAATTTGGGGTCCAGCACATCGACGTTCTGTTGCGGAATGATCCGGCGCACGGTATACGCGACATCCTCCCACTCCGCATTCTTCCAGTGCAGGGCGAGGCGCAGCATTTCCGCCTTATGGCTGACATCCCCGGCCAGCAACTCGAGCCCTTTTTTCGGCTCATTGTTATCGCCATAAGCCCGTACCTTCAGATAGCGCCGCTGGAATTCCAGTTCCTTGGGCAGTTCCTCGCCATCGCTGAGCTTCAATGCTTCGATCGCCTTGGCCGGTTCCCGGTCAAGCATCCGCAGCAGCGCCAGTCGGCTACCGACACGGCTGCGTTCCAGACCCGTCAGCCGGAACCGAACCTGATGTTCCAGCAACCGACCCGCCTCGGACAGAAGGTCGACCTTTGCCAACCGGTCCGCCAGCTTCCGGATCATCTCGTCTCCCTCATTCCCGGCCGGCGTCAACTCACGAAACTCTTCATAAAGTGCGAGCGCTGTCACGGGAGGCAGCTTGTCAGCATTGCCATCAAGAAACAGGCTGCGGAACCGCTTTCGCATATCTTCGGCGATCGCGCTTGCGCCCTCGACATCCTTGAAGTGGCTCGCTGCCTGGCGAAGCCGCAGCAGCGATGCCCGGTATTCGCCCTGCTCGGCGTGAATATCACCGAGGCGGCGCTTCAAATCGAATTCAAATGCATCGCCGCGCCAGGAGAAAGCCAGCCCTTCGAGGGTCTCAATCGCCTTCTTCCGATCGGTCTGCTTGGTATCAAGATCCGCGTTGACGAGGGCGAAGGCTGCTTTTGCCCGGACACGCCGATCGCCGGAGTACATGACTTCGCGCCACAGGCTTTTTGCGGCGCTCGGCTTTCCTTCGAGCCGAAGTGCGTGTCCGCTTAGGAATTTGAGATACTGGGCGTCCTTTGCGGCCAACGCCGAGCCTCTTAGCGCATCGAGCCATAATTTCGCGCCGTCGGTGTCCTTTACCGCCAGCGCCGATTCCGCACCGATCAGTTGAAAGCGAGTCTTTAGCCATTTGGGAAACGAGGCGACAATGCCGCGCGTATCACGGATCAACTTGTATGAGGCAAGCCAATCCCCTTTCGCCGCAGCGATTCCGGCACGCCAGGGCGCGACCGACGGATCGTTAATCAGGTGTACATGTTCGAAATCCGGCTCAGCCGATGCATAATGTCCAAGCAGGTAATGCGCCGCCGCCCGCAAGGCTATATATCCGACATCGCTGCCAATCTTCGGATCATGTTTCAGCGCAACCTCAAGGACCCCCAGTGCATCTGCGGCCATGCCATGCGAGACGAGGAACCTGGCGTAGGCGAGCCGGGCGCTGTTACGCTTATTTTCGGGCGCAACGAGGATCTGCCTCAGTTTTACGTATTTTTCGTCCCTGTATTCTTTTTCCGGCCCACCGCTCCAATCCGAGAAAGCACCAAAAGCATGGCCGGAATCGCTCGCGACGCTCTTAGCAACGACTTCCAGGGAACGCGACACACTCAGACCGCCTGGCGCGGCGATATAGACGCCCTCGGCATTGCGGATGAGTGCGATATCATCACGCCGCGGCACCAGCACCAGCCCTGCCGCACTTGCCGGAATTGCCACGTCGACCAGGTTTCTCGCAACGCGGTTGCCCAAACCCGGCTTTAATACCGGATACACATGCACGATATCGCCGACACTGCGGTCAGCAAAGACATGCGGTCTCCCAAGCCCCTTCGCGGCGATCAGAACGGCCGGTTGCTGGTTGCTGTCGATATCGGCACGAACCTCTATCGGCGTCGCCAGCGGGCCGGCCATCCGTGCCGGCGCCAGGCGAACTTTCCAGCTCGTGCCCGATTTCGTTGCCGTCGCAAGAAGGTGTGCCGGAACCTTCAGCCGAAGCAGTGATTTTTCCGCTGCATCGGTCTGTTCAATTTCTTCGACCATGCCTTCGCCGGCGACCCGCAGGCTCCCGAGCGCCAGCCGCGCCCGGCCATCGAATAATATCCAGTACTCCTCGCCACGCCGGAAAACCGCGGCGGCAACATCTTTACGCCAATTGAACTTGATATCCAGGGCGGCACCGCGTCTTGTCGTTTCCACGGTTACCAGAGGTGCGCCCTTGAATTTTTTAGCGCTCCGGCGTCGCTCACGCTCTGCCAGACGTTTCAGGCGTCTCGCTTTTTTCTTAAGCGACAAGGGTTTCTTGCCCGTCGCTTTGTGCGCCGTTTCACCGGCATGTCCGGAAAAGGCCTTCTTCGATGTGCGTGCCTTCTTCTGTTCTGGCGTTTCGGTGACATGATGTTCATCGGAGGCATGCTGTTTTTCTGCCAACTGCTCCGGCGCGATAATATCGATCGCAATTTTCGTGCCGTCTCTGAAATGCCTGATTTTTGCCGCTTGAGGAATAATCAGGCCGACCCGTACTGCCGACTTGGTCGTCTCCGCGCTGGCCGCAGAAACACGCCCCGGCAGCGTCGATGACAGCCGGGAGACATCAACCCGTGCGGGACGATCAAAGCGCAAACGCACGACATCACCGTCCCTCTCGATGTCGTATCCCACGTCATCGGACCAATCAAAGACCAGACGACCAAAATTCGGGTGTTTACCTGCCCGCACCGGGATTTGTGGCGTCCGTTTCAGCCAGGCATCGGGGTCCTCGTCCTTCGAAGCCGTAGACGACTCCTCTGGCGTCAGATCAATAACGACCGCGTTCTCATTCGAGAACGAGCGAAGGCTGTAATATCCGCGAAGATTTGCCGAAATGGTTGTGCCTGTAGCGCCCACCTGCAGTTCCGACATATAGGGTGCCAGGCTTTTTGCGGCTTTGGCGAATTCCGTTTTCAATGGTCGGTTGAATCTCACCCGCAACTGGGTGCCGACAATTTTCGCCGTAAATTTCACCGGCGAACGCCAGTCGAAAACGATCCGCCCGAATTTTTCATTCCCCCAACCACGTGTCACAACGACTTCAGGAGTCGTTGGCGGCGCGGCATTCGGGTCGGTCAACGGTCGCATCATCCTTTCCCTGTCGGTCGGAGACTGAGCAGATGCACCAGACGGCACGGCCAGCAAAATGCAGGCTGCTACTGTCAGACAGGTTCCGATCAGCCGGGTCATTGGATGCCCCGCGTCGGCCAGATCACGATATCGACCCTCCGCGCGACATCGTTCCGGCGGTCAGCAGATACGGTCGGTGGGAGTTCACGAAACGCAGATGCCCCAAAGCCCGACGGCGACATTTCCCGGTGATATCCAGCCCGCCTGAGCTCGTTCGCGACGGCAACCGCCCTCGCGATGGACAATTGCCAGTTCGATGCGAAGTGAGAATTTCTAAGCGGTCTCGGATCGGCGTGTCCGATCACATCAACGCGGTTGCCAATCGTGCCCAGAACCCCTGCCAGAACAAACAATATGGGGCGCGCGGACTGAATGGGATCGGCTTTACCGGGACGGAACAAAAGTTCTGCCGGCAAGGTAACGATCAGCCTGTCTTCCCGGCGCAAAATTTCGAGCCCCGCCAGCTCTGGCTCGGTGCGCGATTTGTCTCGCATAACCGTGTCCAGGTAATCGAGGTCAATCGCGCGTTCACGCGACAATCTCTCTGCATTTTGATTGGCTGACGGGCGCGCGATAAGAATCGTCTGATCAGGGTTGAGCCGCATGGAGAGGGTATCGACCAGCGATTCCCATTTACCGATATCGACTTTCTGGGTGGCGAACAGCATCACGAAAAACGTAATCATCAACGCCACCAGGTCGGCGAAGGTTACAAGCCACGCAGGTCTTCGCCCTTCCTGCTGATTGAACTGGTGACCGGCGTTCACAGTTTCGGTCCCGTGGCTGCCGGTTTATTGGGATTTTCATCTTCGGGACGCGTTTCCGGATCGACCCGGTAAATCAGGCTGATCTGTTTTTCCGCGCCGTGCCGGGCACCGCCCGAAACCGTACCGGCGAGCGCGCCCCTCGCCAGCAGAATTTCAGCAAGCCCGGCTGCTCTCGCAATCGGCAGCGGAACGTCTCGTTTCATCTGATCGGGCAGGATCCAGTCGCCGACCATGAAAACCTGTACCTTGTGGCGCATACCTGGCGGTGTTTTGCCAAGCAGTTCGGCAAGCTTGTTCACAAACTGATCGCGGTCAGAGCGAATACCGGGGCTCGATGTCTCGAAGAGATCCTCCGGGTCAAGCGTCACACGCAACAGCTTGCCCCTCTGAAGATTTTCGACCTTCGCGACCTTGAGTTCAGTCCGGATCAGGTCCGCGAAACTGTCTAGGACAAGCTCGGCTCCCGGGATGTCACCCTGGTCCGTCGACCTGACAATGTCCCTGTCCGCTGCAACACCATGCGTCCGGAATGTGGATGAAAGGCTCTCTTTAACCGCGGCTGCTTTACCACGGTCATATTGAGATGCATTGAACAAAAGCACAAAGAAGGCGAGCAACAGCAGATAAAGGCTGAGCACCTGTATTAGTGTCGGATCCTTCTCAGGAAGGCGCCGCATTCCCCCCTCCGTGAAAATTAGGCTACCCCATGTCGGCGAGCAGAGCGTCGATGTCGTCCTGCGAATTCGCATTTTCGGCGAGCTGCGGCCCCTGAAGTAAATCTTCCTCGTTGATATCTGTTGCGTCGGCCTCGGCGCTTTCTTTTTCGGCCTGGCGCTTGCGTTTCTTTTCATCGCGCGTGGCGCGATCGGGGCCGAATTTCTCGACCACTGTCTCGACTTTTCTCTCAATTTCCTTCAGCGCGCCGACAACTTTGTGAATGCGCTGTCCGGTGATGTCCTGGAAGCTACAGGCTTCATAAATTTGCGTAACCGCCTGTGAAAGCACGTCAGCCTGCTCATCGGTAACTTCTTCGGCGACGGATTCTATCATCTCGGCGGCTTCCATGATCGAGTTGGTGGCCACCTCAGTGGCCTCGATCACCGCGTCAAGTTCATCCGTAGCTTCGGGAATATGTTCATCCGGAATTTCCTCCGGATTGATCGCCGCGATTTCGGCCTTGGTCTGTTCGATAAATAACGACAGCTCTTCAAGCTCTTCGAGCATGCGCGGGTCGGCACTGCCTATATTTCCACTCATCGTCGAGAGCATCTCTTCGAGAACGGCGCGAACCTGTTGCGTATCTACGCCCGCATTCATTTTCTGTCCCACCTCTTCTAATCGCGACGCAAGATCTGGGTCTATTGCTTGTCGAACCATCTCAGAGATCCTAGAAGTCGCCAATTACGCCGACGAGCTTCGCTTTCAGCGTCGCGGCGTTGAACGGCTTCACGATGTAATTATTGACGCCCGCCTGCTTTGCAGCGACGACGTTTTCAGTCTTGCTCTCTGCCGTCACCATGATGAAGGGCAGGCCACTCAGTTTGGCATCAGCGCGCACTTCTTTGAGAAGCTGGAAGCCGGTCATCGGCTCCATATTCCAGTCCGAAATACAGAGCTGAAAGTTTCCTTCGCGCAGCTTTGTCAGCGCGCTGCTGCCATCCGTGGCTTCTTCAACGTTGTGAAAACCCAGCTGCTTCAGCAGATTTCGGATAATCCGTATCATCGTCTTGTAGTCATCAACGACCAGAATTTTCATTTCTTTATCGACGGTCATTTTTTTACTCCGTAGGTGCGACAGCCGCGTACAAGCCGCCGAATTATGATCGAGGGCAGGTTAGCCGCATTGCGTTAACGCACCCCTAATATGGTGGGGGCATTCCCCGATTTTCGTCAGACCATCGGCCGTCATTCAGGGATCAGCTTTCGTCCGTTACGACGGATGGGTGAGGAAGTTCACGACGCTCGGCGAGACGTGAAGTAACCGCCTTTGCTGTGGCCGGGTCCATTGCCGCAAAAATCAGCGAGGTCTTCGCCTCACGCATCCGCTCGACAACATCGAGCAGGATATCCATTTCCAGCTTTTCGAAGATTCGCGCTGCGCTCTTCGGCTTCATGCTCTCATAGATCTTCACGAGGCTTCTGAGTTTCGCTTCCTGTTCCTTGTCATGCTTTTTGAGCAGACCCTGAATCTGTGTCTTCAGGCCGTTTAGTTCCGTCAGCTTCGTGTTCAGTTTCTTTTCTGTCGCGGCGAGGAGTTTCTCCCGCAGGGCAAGGTCACGGCGCAGCTTGTCGAGTTCGACACGCCTATTGGCCAATCTCTGCAGAACCTGAAACTCCGCCTGGGTCACGCTTGTCGGGTCAAACGCATCGCCAACGCTCTTCTTTTTCGAAGATCTCCCCGCGCCTTTTTCATCATGACCTGACGCGGCCTTCCCGGCCTTGTGGTCCGATTTCGCGGTATTGGTTTCTTTATGCTCGGCGTCGGGTTTGGTCGCTTTTTCCGCAGCCGTCGCCGTCGATATGGCAACTTCGTTGCCCTGCCAGATACCCCCTACTTTTAGGGTCAGCGCGAGCGTCGCCGTAAAGATAATGACCGGCAATATTCTGATACGAGCTTTCATTTACGCAGTTCCTTCTTTGGCGGCGCGGATCGCGTCAAGCAGATGGCGCTCTGCCTCGCTGCGGGGCTGGAGTGCCGCAGACGATGATGTCTCGGCAGTCGCGCGAACAACTTCATCGGCTGACCGTACCGGCGGACTGAACGGTTTTACGTTACTCACAGGCTCTGGCCACTCGGGCCGGGGCGATGACATCTCTGCCGGAACCGATGCACGCGCAGGGGTCGGAACAGACACCGAAGGCTTCCGGTCAAAAGATTGTTCTGCAAGTGGCTTTGCCGCTGGAGCCGCCGGAGCTGGCGGAGCTGGCGGAACGCGATATCGGTCGTCGTCCATTCGGGCCACCAGCAGATCCGCCTGGTCGAGCATCATTTCCAGGTCGTTCCGCAGCGCCATACCCTTGGCAATGGCTGCCTTGACGCCGAATTCCGCCTCAGTGCCCGCGGCTTTGAGCTGACGCGCGGATTCCTGGGCAACCAGCGAAGACTCGCTGAATTGGCCGATCATCTGCTGTAACGCGCCTTCTCCATCGCGGAGCACCGCGATGCGCTTGTTCAGGCGAACGGCATAAAAAATCATGACCGCCAGCAATCCCGCGAGCGCCAGGTCGAAAACAAGAGAGAGGTCGGCGATGGTCATAGCTGTACCTTCGGCGCCTTGTCTTCCACGCGGATGGCAATATTGCCGTCATTCTGTCCCATCTTGCCGACGAATAGCGGGGCGTCGCCGCACCGCAGCACCACATCGCTTTGAGGTGACGCGTTCAGAAGGACCTGGGCGCCGGGCTCAAGATTGATCACGTCGTCAAGCGACAGGGAGACCTCGCCGAGCAGAGCATTGATTTCCACATCGGTGCGCCAAAGCTCGTTCGCCAGATGGGTTTCCCAGATGGAGTCCCGGCCGAATTTTTCACCCATGAACATCTGCAACAGCAGTTCACGGATCGGTTCCAGCGTCGCATAGGGCAGGCAAAGTTCGATTTTTCCGCCGCGATCTTCCATGTCCACGCGCAACTTGGCGAGGATGACGGCATTCGCGGAACGGCCGATGGTCGCAAAGCGCGGGTTCGTCTCGAGGCGGTCAAACCTGAACGTTGCCGGGCTGAGAGGATCGAACGCTGCACTCAGGTCATTCAGGATTACGTGCACCATGCCTTCGACCAGATTACGCTCGATTGTCGTGTAAGGACGACCTTCGATGCGGAGTGACGCTGTCTGTTTGCGACCGCCCAGCAAAACGTCCACGATCGAGTAGATGAGCGCTGAATCGATGGTCAGAAGCCCATAATTGTCCCATTCCTCGGCCTTGAAGACGGCAAGCATGGCCGGCAATGGAATAGAGTTCAGATAATCGCCAAAGCGGATCGACGTGATGTTGTCGAGCGAGACTTCGACGTTGTCGCCAGTAAAATTACGAAGTGTTGTCGACAGCATCCGGACAAGCCGGTCATAGACGATTTCCAGCATCGGCAACCGCTCGTACGAAACGAGCGTGCTGTTGATGATCGCCTTGATGCCCGACTGGGAACCATCGTCATCCGCGTCGCCACTGAAGCCGAGCAGACTGTCAATTTCATCCTGATTAAGGACGCGCGTTGACTGAACTTCTTCTTCTTCACCGTCATCCTCGGCGAGGGCACCCCAATCGTCGGCCATTGCGTCCTGATCGACGCCTTCGCCATCACCTTCTCCGGTCCCGTCGCCGGAATCTTCACCCGAGTCGTCATCATCGTCGCCGGCCATCGCGGCCCATTCTGCGGCGACGTCTTCGTCGTTGATTTCTTCCTGGTCCTCGTCGGCCATTACTGTGTGTTCCCCGCTGGACGTGATGTTGAGTAAGACAGCTTCGCAAGCGTCGCTGGCAAAAGTGTCATTGGACGAGCACTTCCTTGAACAGCACGTCTTTTACCTTTGCCGGTCGGACGGCCATGTTGATGCGGACCAGCAATTCCTCGCGGAGCCGATAGATGCCGGCTGAGCCCCTCAGGTCATCGACACGCAACTCGCGCAAGTAGACCTGGAAGTTATCGATAATGCGCGGGCTCATCTTTTTGACGTATTCAGCATCCTGGTCGCTGGTCAGTTCGAGACTGACGTGGATTTTCAGAAATGTTGGCCGCCGCGAATTGGTATTCAGATTGACCAGCATTTCAGGCAGATCAAAGAATACGGTCTTGGGGATAACATCTGGCGCGGTTTTCGCCGGCTCCGCATGTTTGGCATGCTCGGCTTTCTTATCGCCGCCACTCATCATCATGAATGCAGCCCCGCCCCCGCCGAGCAGAAGAACCGGCAGGACGATGAATAAGATCATCTTTTTGCCGCTGAACTTCTTCTTACCGCCGGCGTCGTCGAATTCGTCATCGAAATCAGTCGCCAATGCTTCGTCTGCCACGATTGAGCCCCGTCATGATGTCTGGTTTTCTAAGGTGCCAACGTATCGCCGGACTGGTTAACAAGTGGTTGAATATCCGGGGTAGATAGGAAAAAACTGCCGGGTAATTGATGCCCAAACACGGCAGTCCTGACGCCTCTGCGGCAACAATCGTCAGGCTGCGACCCCCAACAACCCCACAAATCCGCCACAACGCGGTTGGCACGGTTCGTGCATATGAGCTGGGGCACCGCTGCACATTTGCTTCGGCAGGTTCAGCGGATCGGGATTTGGGATAGAAAATGGAAAATACCCTCTTCATCGCTTTGTCGCGTCAGATGACGGTTCGCCGTCAGCTGGAAACCGTGGCGAACAATCTGGCGAACGCCGATACCGCGGGGTTCAAGTCTGAAAAGCTGATGTTTGTTGAATATCTGTCAAAATCCGACAACGGCAAGTCACAGATGCATTTCGTGCAGGACCTGGCGAGTGCCCGGAACCATAACCCGGGCAAATACGACAAAACCGGCAACGCATTCGATATGGCTATAGAAGGCCCGGGCTTTTTCGTAGTCGAATCCCCCGATGGCGAGCAACGCTACACCCGGGACGGGCAGTTTCGCCTGAGCCAGGAAGGCACGTTGATCAATCGGGAGGGTCTTACCGTGCTGGGCGAGGGAGACGCGCCGATCGTGTTCCAGCCCAACGACGCTAATATCTCGGTTAATGCCGACGGTACGGTCAGCGCCGGAGATCAGGTTCGCGGCCGGCTGAAAATCATCGAGTTCGAAAATCCCTACAAGATGAAAAAGGCCGAGGGCAACCTCTACAAGGCCGATGGAGAACCCGATGCGGCCACGAAATCCTCCGTTATTCAGGGGATGATCGAAGGGTCGAACGTTCAGCCGATCCTCGAGATCACCGAAATGATGCATGCCATGCGGAGCTATCAGCACGCCGGCAAATTTATTGAAAGCGAGCATGAGCGCCAGCGTCGCGCGATTGACCGCCTGACCAGAGAATCTTCTTAAAGGGCAGATAATACCATGAGTGCACTTGATATCGCCGCAACCGGCATGCTCGCGCAGCAACACAACGTCGAAGTGACGTCGAATAACCTGGCGAATATGAATACCACCGGGTTTAAGCGTCAACGCGCCGAGTTCCAGGATCTCATTTATCAGGACCTCGTCCGCGTGGGCTCGACATCTTCGGATGCCGGAACGATCGTACCGACCGGCATCCAGCTTGGCGTCGGCGTCAAGCTTTCGGCGGTATACCGCATCATGCAGCAGGGCAATATCGCGTCTACCGGGAATACCTACGACGTCGCCATTCAGGGAAAAGGCCTGTTGGCGGTCGAGCTGCCAAACGGTGATGCCGCCTATACACGCGCCGGGTCGTTGGCGTTGAGCCCCGAAGGTCAAATCGTGACATCCGACGGTTACCCCATTCAGCCCGGCCTGACAATTCCGCAGGACGCCATCGGCGTCACGATCAACTCCAGTGGCGAAGTGCTGGCATCCATCGCCGGACAGATCGTCCCGACAAATGTAGGACAGCTCACACTTGTGACCTTCGCCAATGAAGGCGGTCTCGAGGCGATGGGCGACAATCTGTTCATTGAAACGGCAGGTTCTGGCGCCGCTATCGAAGGCACGCCGGGTCAGGACGGTTTCGGCACGATCCTGCAGGGCTATGTAGAGACATCGAACGTGAATTCAGTCGAAGAAATTACCAATCTGATCACGGCCCAGCGCGCATATGAGATGCTGGCGAAGGTGATCCAGACCTCGGACGAAATGTCCGCGACCACATCACAGCTGAGCTAGACGAAACGGGGGATAGTTATGCAATTTTTTATTCTTACCATTATCGCCGCGGCCATCGCATTCGCCGGCTTTGCGCCCGCTTACGCGCAGGTCAGCCTGCGGGCAGCGGTCTCTGTCGACACGCCCGAAGTAACCGTTCGGGATGTCTTTCCAGGCGCACAAAGCGAGGCAGTGATCGCCAAAACCCCGGCTCCAGGCCGCCGTTTGATCCTCGACGCCTATACGCTTCAGCGGATCGCAAAGCGTCATAACATCCAGTGGCGAGCCAGTACCCGCTTCGAGCAGAGCGTGGTCACCCGGCAAAGCCGCGTGTTGAGCGCTGCCGAGATCGAAACCACCCTGAGGCGATCGCTAATCCGACAGGGGCTTTCCGACAGCCATCAGGTCGAGCTGTCAAACCGATCCCTGAATATTCGGGTCGCCACGAATACGTCACAACCGTACTTTATCGAAAATTCCGTCATGGATCGTCGAAGCGGCCGCGTATCGGCGTTCCTGACCGTCGGGACAGAGACCGGCGAGAAACTAAAATACAGGCTCGATGGTTTCACCTTTTCGGTCATCGAAATTCCCGTGCCCAATCGGCGTATCCGCCGGGGCGAAGTCATCAATACCGGCGACGTGATCTGGAAGAAAATCCGCAAGGATGACGTCGGCCGCAATGTGGTGCGCGACCGCAAGACTGTCATCGGACAATCCGCACGCAGATACCTTGCGGCCAATCGTAAGATGATGATCGACGACCTGGAAGCCCCCAAGCTGGTGCGAAAGGGTTCACTCGTCACGATTTACCTCGAGACCTCCAATCTGCGGCTCACCGCAAAAGCACGGGCAAGTGAAGACGGCGCGTTGAATCAGACAATCCGGGTCGTGAACGTCCGCAGCCGGAGAACCGTGGAGGCCATCGTGCGCAGCGCCTCAAGAGTCATTATTCCGAGCGAAAACACCGTTACCAACTGACCCAGATGGATCAATTCATGTACGCCCTCAACTTCGCCTTCAAAAACGTCATCGCGTTTGCCGCTATAGGGTTCGTCGTCTCCGGCTGCACCGTGGTCGACCGACTGGCATCTGTCGGCCAGAAGCCCAAGCTCACAGCCGTACAGAACCCGGTTCAGAACCCGAACTACCGCCCGGTATCACTTCCGATGCCGACACAACGGCCGGACGTTCGCCACGCCAATTCGCTGTGGCGGGCCGGCGCGCGGCAGTTTTTCAAAGACCAGCGGGCCGCCGGTGTCGGAGACATCCTGACCGTCATGATCGAGATCTCGGATAAGGCAACGATCGCCAATAAGACAACGCGAACACGGACGAATACCGAAGACGCCTCGGCCAATAGTTTCCTGGGATATGAATCGACACTCAACCGTATCCTACCGACCAATATTTCGCCCGGATCGCTGATCGACCTCGACAGTTCGAACAAAACAGAGGGCGACGGGAATATCACCCGCGGCGAAACCATCAGCTTGAAGATCGCCGCAGTCGTTACCCAGCGCCTACCAAATGGTAATTTGGCCCTGCAGGGTCGTCAGGAAATACAGGTTAATTACGAGGTCCGCGAATTGCAGATTGCCGGCGTTATCCGACCTGAAGATATCGGATCGGATAACACGATTTCATACGAAAAAATTGCCGAAGCCCGCATCGCCTACGGCGGCAGAGGCCAGATCACCGATATTCAGCAGCCGCGATATGGTCAGCAGATATTCGATATCCTCTTCCCCTTCTGATCACTCACGCCAAAAAAGAGCCCCTCCAGACGATAAATGGCCTGCCGGTTTAAGGCAGGCCTTTTTTCTGTCGATCGAGAGAAGATCGGAATACCGGATTTATGGAAGATACCGAGAAATCTGAACTAAGGCAGTATTCCGGGGACCGTTATGCCGCGACACGTTAAACGTCGCGCTGCGTTTTCTCCAATTTTTCATGACGCTCCTGCGCTTCCAGGCTGAGCGTCGCAATCGGCCGGGCCTCAAGGCGTTGAACACCAATTGGCTCGCCGGTGTCGGTGCAATATCCGTAAGTACCGTCTTCGATCCGCCTGAGCGCATCATCGATTTTGATCACCAGCTTCCGCGCACGATCGCGGGTCCGCAGTTCGAGGCTCCGCCCCGTTTCCGCCGATGCGCGGTCGGCAAGATCTGCTGACTTCGCCGTATCTTCCTGCAAATGCTGCAAAGTCAGGTCCGCATCATGGAGCAATTCATCCTTCCACACAGAGAGTTTGTGCCGGAAGTATTCAAGCATCACGTCGCTCATAAACGGCTCATCATCGGACGGCCGGTAACCTGGTGGAATTGTAGAAGTCATATCAGCCCAAAACCCACAAAATCGGGCGGATTATATGGTTGGCTCTATCGCACACGCAAGTGGGTGCCTGCACATCAGATGCCCGGATTTAGGTCATCTGTCCAAGTTTTGCGAGTTCCACGGCGGCACGGAGTTCAATCTCTTCAAGAATCTCGGTCAGGCGCGGGTCTGTAAACGTTTGCCGCTGTTGCCGCACCTGAGTGAGCAGGGTTTCCAAAACCTTAGGATTGACGCTGCCGGTCAGCAATCCGTGCCGGATTGCATCGAGCTGATCGAGAATGGCCTCGCCCCGCTCACGCCCTTGGCGGCTACCACGGCCGTCTTCGTCCACTTCCTGAAGCGCTAGAATGCCGTCTATCGTGCCGGCCTGGCCTGTGGGAGCCGGCGTTGCCGGTGGACGGGAACTGGAGAGCTCGCTGGCGAAATTTGCCCCTGATCCGGCCTTGGATTGATCGCGCCGGCGAATGGTATTGCTCTGAACGGGTTGTGCACCGGCTATTTTCATTACGAAATTCCGTAAACATTTCCGGGCGATAGCTCCGGTCTTATTAGCGTGCACCGGTTTCGGTTAACAACCGGTTAAGGGCGGCAGGACTTGCCGGTTTGGGCGGAAAATCTTGCCGCCTGGCCTTGGTCACGAGAAAATCGCTGAAAATTTTCGCCATATATCACAACGGGTTACCGGAATTTCAAAACTGGCACGGATTTCGCTAGGAGAGGTACGTCCGAACACCATTGGAAATATGAATGACTTCTCGCCTACGTCCCCTTCTCTCGGCAAACCGATCCGTTTTGCAGCGCGCCGTTTCCGGCTTCAGCGCAGCAATCCTGGGCCTTGCTGTCCTGACCGTTGCAGTCAGCGCGTCAGCGCAGTCGCGCATCAAGGATGTCGCCGACTTCGAAGGCGTTCGTGAAAACCTTCTCGTTGGGTACGGCCTTGTGGTCGGCTTGAACGGTTCTGGCGATACACTGACAAATTCCGAGTTTACCAAACAAAGTCTCGTCGGCATGCTCGAACGCCTCGGCGTGAAAACAGTCGGCAACAGTCTTAAAACGGCAAACGTCGCCGCTGTCATGGTGACCTCTACGCTGCCGCCTTTCGCGCGACAGGGTACCCGCATCGATGTCACGGTATCCGCATTGGGCGATGCAAAAAGCCTTCTCGGCGGCACGCTGCTGGTCACGCCGATGGTCGGCGCTGACGGCGAAGTTTACTCCGTCGCCCAGGGCCAACTTGCGGTTGGCGGATTTTCAGCCCAGGGAAAGGGCGGAACCATCACCAAGGGTGTGCCCACCAGTGGGCGAATTCCTAATGGCGGCATCGTCGAGCGTGAGCTTCTTTTCGATATGTCCAAACTGTCGGATATCCGGATATCGCTGCGCAACCCGGACCTGACCACCGCACGCCGTATATCCCAGGCGATCAACGGTTTTCTTAAACTCGACGCTTCCTTTTCCGTCGACCCGGGCACGGTCAAGCTGACGGTTCCCAAAGCCTATCCCGGTGGGCCGGTCGCGTTGCTGACGGATATCGAACAGTTGCGCATCCGTCCCGACCAGGTAGCCCGCGTCGTCATCGACGAACAATCGGGCGTGATTGTCATGGGCGAAAACGTCCGGATCAGCACCGTGGCGATCGCGCAGGGCAACCTGACGATCCGGATCACTGAAACACCGCAGGTCTCTCAGCCCAACCCGTTTGCAAATACGGGAACGACCCAGACCGTCGATCGGACGACGATCGATATCGATGAGGACAAGGATAGAAAAATGACCGTCCTGCCTAGCAGCGTCAGTCTTCAGGAACTGGTCAACGGGCTGAACGCACTCGGCGTAGGGCCCCGCGACATGATCACAATCCTTCAGACCATCAAAGCCTCCGGTGCGCTGCAGGCCGAGATAGAGGTGATGTAATGGATAGTTTGACCGGCATCGCTCAAAGCCCAGCGGAAGCGCTTTCGCAGACATCCAAGGCCCCCAAATTCTCCAAGGACATGAGCCCGGAGAAAATCCGGGAGTCGGCCGAAGAATTCGAGTCCTTTTTTCTGTCCCAGTTCCTGAGCCAGATGTTCAAGGGAATCAAGACCGATGGCCCCTTCGGCGGCGGACACGGCGAATCCATGTATCGCGAGATGCAGTTCCAGGAATACGCCAAGGCGATTGCCAATAACGGCGGCGTCGGCATTGCCGACTCGATCGTGCGCGAACTTATGAATACCCAGGAAGTTCCAAAAGGAGCCGCCAAATGAGTAATCCTCTTAAAGTCGAAGCGCTGATTCACATCGCCAGCCGGCTTATTTCCGTGCTGGAGCGCGAAGTCGATTTTCTGCGACAAATGAAATCTAGCGAGGTTGCCAGCTTGCAGCCTGAAAAAATGCAGCTTGTCGTCGCCTATGAAGATCACGTCCGCGCCCTCGCCGCCGCGCCGGACATGCTCGACGATATCGCGCCTGCTCTTCAGGACGAATTTGCCAGTGTCGCCGAACGGTTTGACGCGGCAATGACCGAAAACCGGCGTGCGCTGACCGCAGCGCACGAAGCCCAGGACCGCTTCCTGAAGGCCGTCGTCAAAGCCGCCCAGGAACAGAAGGACACGTTCAATCCCTATTCGCCGCAAGGCACCGTCGTTGCCGGTGGCAAGCCCAAAGGCGCCCGCAGCCCACTGTCCCTCTCCCTGAATTCGCATATCTAGGGGCCAAAAGACATGTCTCTAAGTATCGCTCTTCAGAATGCCGTCACCGGGTTGCACCTTAACCAGCGCGCATTGGACGTCACGGCGCAGAACGTCGCCAACGTTAATACCAACGGTTATTCGCGCAAGACAGTCAATCAGGAAGCCGCCGTTATTGCCGGCCAGGGCGCCGGGGTTCAGATTTCCTCGATCACCCGGACTGTCAACGAATTCATGCTGAAAGACCTTCGGGTCCAGGTCGGCGCCATGGCCGAGTTTGACGAGCGGAATGAATTTTATGGCCGCATGCAGGATCTATTCGGTTCTCCGGGTTCCGATTCCTCGGTCGGCGTCGCGATAGCCGATCTTGAAACCAGGATGCAGGCGCTTTCAGTCAGCCCCGAAAATTACTCACTGATGACCGAGATCACGTCTCGTGCAGAACTCATCTCGCTGCAGTTCAACCAGATTTCAGAAGAAATCGAGAGCCTGCGACTCGAAGCCGACACCAATATTGGTAACGCTGTGACGGCCGTGAACACGCAGCTTGACCGTATCCAGGAGTTAAACCTCCGGATCGCCGAAAACCTCGCCCTGGGCCAGGGCGCCAGCGAGCTGCAGGATCAGCGCGACATCGCGCTGAACGAAGTGGCATCGTTGATCGACATTAATTACTTCGAACGCTCGAACGGCGAGGTCGTCATTTTTACGGATTCGGGTCGCCCCCTTCTCGACCGTACGGTTCAACAGCTGTCTCACTCCCCGGCCAGTGCATTTTCACCACAGATCACGTGGGCATCCGGCGCAATCAACACGATCGACCTTGGCGGTAACGACATAACGTCCGAGATCGATTCCGGTGCTATTGCCGGCTGGATCGCAATGCGTGACACGATCCTGCCCGATCTGCATTCACAATTCGAAGAACTCGCACAGTCGTTTACCCACGAAATCAACGCCATTCACAACGATGGCGTCGGCTTTCCCGGACGCGCACAAATGACCGGAACGCGGGAAGTTGCCGCCACAGACACACCGACCTGGACCGGTGAACTCCGGGTCGGCATTCTCGACCCGGCCGGCACAGTCGTCGAATTTCAGGATTTTGATCTGGCGACCTTTCCCACCACCGGCGACCTGATTACGGCCATCAATGCGATGACCAATGTCACGGCGGTAATCAATGCCGCCGGCAATGTCGAGCTGGACGCCGCCGGCACAAGCGTCATTGCGATCAATGAATTTACCTCTGCCGTTACGGTCGGCAATCAGACCATGGGCGCATCGGCATTTCTCGGAATGAACGACCTCTTTACCCAGCCCAACAATTTCGATGTCTACACGACCTCGCAACAAACCCCGGGCGCGGCAGCACTGGCCAACGGGACCCTGACCTTCACGGGAGCATTCGGTACGACGAACGTTGCAGTGGCGGCCGGCGACGACCTTGCCACCATCGCAGCAACAATAAATACGAATGCCGCGTTGGGCGCCGCCAACATAACCGCCCTCGTCATCGCTGACGGCAGCGGATTCCGGCTGCAGATATCGGATAGTGACGGCGATAATTTCTCCGTCGCAGATTCCGGCTCCCTGATTACCACAATGGATATCAAAGCCCGCGATCATGCCGTTGCGGCGACCATGGGTGTCCGAAGCGACATTGTTGCCGATCCGTCCAGATTATCGCGTGGAGAATTGAGCGATTCCGCAACTCTGGCCGTGGGCGACGCGGGCGTCACGGCTGGCGGCGCGCAAGTGATCCAGAGACTTTCAAACCTGTTCAATACCAGTCTGCAGTTCGAGGAGATCGGACAACTGCCGGACGCCACGAAAACACTGTCGGACTATGCAACAGCGATCCTGTCACTCAACGCGACGCAGGCCCAAAACGTCGAAGAGACGCTGGAAACCAAGATGTTTCTGCATGACACGTTGCAATCCAAAACCCGTTCGATCAGTGGCGTCAATCTGGATGAGGAAATGGCGTACATGATCATCCTGGAGAGCGCTTATGCCGCCTCTGCCCGCGTCATCACAACCACATCGGAACTGTTCGATGAACTGCTCAATATTGCCCGGTAGGAAGAGCTTATGAACCGCGTTGCAAATCTCGGCCAGCACACCCGCATCGTTTCTCTGATCATGCAGACTCAGCGTGAGTCCGCCGATGCCGAGTTGTCGATTGCTTCAGGACGGAAGTCCCAGGATTACAAGGGAATCGCGCGGGATGCCTCGCGCCTGGTTGAACTTGAAACGACACAGCTGCGATCCAACCAGTATGTCGAGAACAACCAACTGGTGGAAGATCGCCTGCAACTGATGGAAGGAAATGTCGGTCAGGTCTTCGAGATCCTGAGCGATTTCAAATCGCTTCTGATCAACGCGCTCAACGAGGGCAATGCGACCGAACTTGGTCTTCAAAACCATGCCACCGAGATGATGACCCAGGTTGCCACGCTTTTGAACGCCGACCTGGACGGGCGCAAGCTGTTCGCCGGCTCCATGACGAACATCGACCCGGTTGATTTGACGGGACTGCCGGTCGCTTATGTGATCCCGACAACGGATGGTGATGCCAGCGGGTATTATCAGGGCGACGCGATCCAGCATACGATCCGTGCGGACGACAACCTCGACCTGACATACGGGATCACTGCCGATGCACTTGGCTTCGAGCAGGTTATCCGGGCAATGGATGTCGTTATTAAAGGCGCCCCCACCGACACGGTCATGCTGAACCACGCGCTCGACATCACGAACAGCGCCGCACAAGGCGTGGCCGATCTTCGCACTCAGATCGGCAACACCCGGTCTTCCCTCGCCGAAATCGAAAAAACCCATCAGGACTTCATGCTGTTTGCCAGTGAAACAATCGGCGACCTGGAAAACACCGACATTACCTTTGCAATTACCAAGCTGAACGAAACCCAGACGACGCTCGAAGCCTCTTACATGACGCTTTCGCGGCTGGGCCAGATCAGCCTGCTGCAGTTCTTGCGTTGAGAACTTGAGCATGAATGACACGACCTGGAACGAAGGAGATCGACTATGACAACCGCCGCAATGCCTGAGGCACAGGACCTCAACCCACCTGTTGCACCGGCACCCGATGCATCCAACGATCAGCTTCGCGTTATCGAAACGCGTTTCGGGCCAATGGAATTCGCCGCAAATCAGACAATTACCATGCCGCGCGGCGTTCTGGGATTTGCCGAACACAAGGAATTCGGCATCGCCTATCTGCCCAACAAGTTCATGGATCAGCTCATGCTGCTGCAGAGCTTCAATGACAGCAACACTTCGTTCCTCGTGCTCCCCGTTGAATTACGGTCAGGTATCATCGAGGAGGCAGACCTGGTCGCTGCCTGCGACGCGATGAATGTGGATGCCGAGAACGCGGCGATCGTCGTGATTGTCACGATCCGGGATGTCGGAGGACAGCCACATATCACGACCAATCTTCGCGCACCGATTATCCTCGATTCCGACACCCGAAACGGATGGCAGTATGTGCTGCCGAACGGCAAATACTCGGTTCGTCATAACATGTCGGCCGAAACGGCCAATCCATCCTCAGCACCGACCGGTGCATAAGCGGCGAAAGGTTAAACGAAAATTTACCCTAATCAGTAACACTCACCACGATTGCCAAAATAGGCAGAGGGATATCTGAGAAATGCGTGTGCGGGACCTGAGCGTCGTCGTTCTCTGCGGAGGCTTGGGAACGAGGCTGCGCGAAGAAACTGAATTCAAGCCGAAACCGATGGTCACCATCGGTGGACGGCCGATCCTGTGGCATATCATGAAGCATTACCGCCATTTTGATGCGCGGAACTTCGTGCTGTGCCTTGGGTATCGGGGTGACGTTATTCGTGATTTCTTCCTCAACTACCCCATCTACAACACCGATTTCGCGGTCGATCTCGGCACCGGGGACGTCGAAACGTTGTCGAATGGCTGCCAGGAAGACTGGCGGGTCGTGCTTGCCGAGACTGGTGAGGAAACACTGACCGGCGGGCGAATTCGCCAGGCACTGAAATACATTCCCGGCGACACCTTTCTCGCAACCTATGGCGACGGGGTATCCGACGTCGATATCGACCGGCTTTTAGCTCACCACCGCGCGTCGGGACGGCTTGCAACGGTTACGGCGGTGCGACCATCGTCGCGGTTCGGAGAGTTGTCGATCAATGGCGATATCGTCACCAATTTCCGCGAAAAGCCACAGGTTGATGACGGCTGGATCAATGGCGGGTTCTTTGTATTCGACAAACGCGCCTTCGACAGGGTCGGCCCCAATGAAAGCGTCTCGCTCGAGGAAGGCGTCCTGGAAACCCTGGCGCAGGAAGGGCAGCTCGGCGTGTATCAGCATGCCGGTTTCTGGCAATCGATGGATACGTTCCGCGAAATGCAACTGCTGAACGAAATGTGGGATGTCGACAACGCTCCCTGGCACCTCTGGAAGGAGCACAGGCTATCGGCATAACCTCAGAATTCTGGCACGGACGCCGGGTATTTATCACCGGTCATACGGGTTTCTTTGGCGGCTGGATGACGCTGTGGCTTTCCCATCTCGGCGCAGACGTCACCGGATATTCGCTGGCACCCTCGACACGGCCCAATTTCTTCGACGCCGTCGGGCTCTCGGAGGGGATCTCGTCGATCACCGGCGACATCCGTCGGCTGAACGTGCTCTCCGCCGCGATGCGCGCCAGTGACCCGGAATTCGTCTTCCATTTCGCGGCCCAGCCCCTTGTGCGCGAAGCCCATGCCGCGCCGACCGAAACTTTTTCGACCAACGTTATGGGCACCGTCAACGTGCTGCAGGCAATGCGGAGTTGCGAAAACCTTGCGGCCGCGATCGTCTTCACGACCGACAAGGTTTATGAGAACACCGAATCCGGTGTCGATTACCGCGAGCAGGACCGCCTGGGGGGCCGCGAACCCTATGGCGCGAGTAAAGCCTGTTCCGAAATCGTGGTCGAAGCCTACCGGCAATCATACTTCGATGAGGATTTTCCGGTCGCGACCGTCCGGGCCGGAAATATCATCGGGGGAGGCGACTGGTCGGTAGACCGGGTTATCCCCGATGCCGTCCGTTCCTTCAGTGCCGGCCGCCCGCTTAAGATCAGAAATCCGGATGCGGTGCGCCCGTGGCAACATGCGCTTGACCCCGCCCGCGGACTGCTGCTTCTGATCGAGAAAATGGTCTCGGAAAGCAATGTATCAGCGGCCCTCAATTTCGGGCCTGCGGCGGAAAGCGCCGTAACGGTGGGATCTCTCGCCGATACGATGACGGCTCTTTGGGGCAATGGCGCAACGTGGGCGTCGGAGAAATCATCAGATGCGCCTTATGAAGCAAAACTCCTGAATCTCGACAGCACGCTCGCCTTGTCGGAAATTGGCTGGAAAACGGCCTGGTCACTGGAACGGGCGCTGAATGCCACCGTCGACTGGTATCAGGGGTTCCTTGCCCGGAAAGATATGCGCGCGCTATCGCTGGCCCAGATATCGGCGATGGAAGGCGCTAACTGATATGCTTTCCCCCTCCAGCCGCCCTAACCTGAAAACCAGCGCCTGCCGTTTCTGCGGGACGCCGCTCACCCGCACATTCGTAAATCTCGGCGCCGCACCCGCCTCTAACAGCTATCTGCGGGCGGCGGACCTCCACAGATCGGAAATCCACCATCCGCTTCATGCCTATGTATGTGGATCCTGCTATCTGGTGCAGCTTGAAGAATTCGAGACACCGGAGCAGATATTCTCGGACTACGCCTATTTTTCGTCCTATTCAGAAAGCTGGCTGCGTCACGCCGCGACATACTGCGCAAGCATGTCCATGCGCTTCGGACTTGATCGCGACAGCCATGTCGTCGAGGTCGCCAGCAACGACGGCTACCTGCTAAAGAATTTCGTCCGCCAGGGCATGCGGGTCCTCGGGGTCGAGCCTGCAGGAAACGTCGCAAAGGCCGCGATTGACGCGGGCGTACCGACGATGATTTCCTTTTTTGGACGCGAAACGGCGCGGCGCATTGTGGGCAATGGCGTCAAAGCCGACCTGATGGTCGCCAACAACGTCATGGCCCACGTCCCGAATCTGAATGATTTCATCGGCGGTTTTAAGATTCTGTTGGCACCGAACGGGGTTGTCACGGTCGAATTTCCACACCTGTTGAATCTGATGCGCGAAAACCAGTTCGACACCATCTATCACGAGCATTTCTCGTATTTTTCGTTTCTGACGGCGGAGTCCCTGTTCGCGGCCCATGGCCTCCGCATATTCGATGTTGAAAAACTCACAACCCATGGCGGCTCGCTGCGGATATATGGCTGCCATACAGATGCCCGCCATGAGACCACATCACATGTCGACGACCTTCTGACCGAAGAACGCGATGCCGGGCTGGACGACATCACCGCCTATACCGGGTTCGAAAAGAAAGTGCATGCCGTAAAATGGGGGCTGTTGTCCTTTCTTTTGCGGGCAAAGGAACAGCGAAAAACCGTTGCCGCGTTCGGCGCTGCCGCCAAGGGCAACACGCTGCTGAATTATTGCGGTGTCGGGCCCGAGTTCATCGAATACGTCGTCGATTCGAACCCTCATAAACAGGGCCTGTATATGCCCGGGTCTCGCATACCCATCTACGCCCCCGACCATATCCGTGAAACACGGCCGGACTACGTGCTGATCCTGCCGTGGAACCTCGCCGACGAAATCGTCAACACCCACGATTACGTCACCAGCTGGGGTGGGCGCTTCGTTGTGCCGATCCCCGACGTCAGGATCTTCGAATGATTTTCCGGGAAACAGGCCTTGAAGGCGCTTACCTGATCGAGCCGGAGCGGATCGTCGACCAGCGCGGTTTTTTTGCCCGCACCTGGTGCATCGATGAGTTCGACGCGCAAGGTATATCGGCTGATTTTGTTCAGACCAGCGCTTCATTCAATGAACACATCTCGACATTGCGCGGCGTCCATTTTCAGGCCGAACCTGCCAGCGAGGCGAAACTGATCCGCTGCACGCGTGGCAGGGCCTATGACGTTATGGTCGATCTGCGCCCGGATTCTCAAACATTCAGAGAGTGGAAAGCATTCGAGCTTTCCGCGGATAACGGCCGCCTTGTTTATATTCCCGAAGGTTTCGGCCACGGCTTCCAAACCCAGGAAGACCGGACCGAGGTGATTTATCAGATTTCAGAATTCTACCGCCCCGATCTTTCGACGGGTGTGCGCTGGGACGACCCGGACCTCGGCATCACCTGGCCGAATCCCGAGACCCCCATCCTTTCCGGGCGCGACCATACGTTACCGTCCTTTCGGGAATTCGCATCCGCTTCATCAGCCCATTCCCACCGGGCCGCGGGATAAGCCGCGTAATATGACGATAAAACATCCAAACGCACGGGTACCGGCCAACGCCATCGGCGTCAGCGTTCCGACACGCATTATATCGCCTCACGGCACAATCGGCGTTGCGCCAGCCTCAACGCCGGTCAAGGAATAGACAAACCTATGGCCTTGTTCACGATTTTCGGCGGAAGCGGCTTTATCGGGAGACATCTCGCAAACGCCCTCAAAGCCTCCGGTCAGCCTGTGTCGACACCGCAGCGCGATACGCCCGTCGAGTCCCTCGGCGCGATGGGACACGTTATCTATTGTGCAGGTCTGACGGCAGATTTCCGGTCGCGCCCGCATGACACGATGGAGGCCCATGTCGGCCTGGTGAGCCGCATCCTCGCCTTCGGCGAATTCGACTCGCTGGTCTATCTCTCATCGACGCGGATTTATGACGGTGCCGCCAACGGCAGCGAAGAGATGACGTTTTCAGTCGATCCCTGGTCACCCAACGACCTTTACAACATCTCGAAACTCGCGGGTGAATCCCTTTGCCTCAATCACGCCAACCCCAGGGTGCGTGTGGCAAGGTTATCCAACGTATACGGCACAGGTATGTATGCTCCCGACGGTGGAGAGCAGAATTTCCTCTGCAGCGTCATCCGGGATGCGATCTCGAACCACCATGTCGAACTGAATTCTGCCCCCGGGTCCGCAAAGGACTACATCCATATCGGCGATGTCGTGCAGGCCCTCGCACTGATTGCCATCGACGGCAAGGAACGAATCTACAACGTCGCCTCCGGCGATACCGTTTCTCACGAACAATTGCTCGACCGCCTGTCGGAGATTACCGGCTGCACCTGGTCGACAGCTCCGGACTCGCCGCATGTCGGCTTTCCAAAAATTGCGACGGCGCGGATTTCCGCTGCGTTCGCGGGCGCGGGGCTTTCATGGTCCCCTTCCCGCCTTCTCGACCGACTTCCAGACCTTACATATGCCGCAGGAAGCGGCGCCCCTATGACCGAAGGAGCCTTCGGATGAACGCCATCAATACAATTACCATCGACCCGGCCAACGACACCGTCATTATCCGGGACGGCGACACCGAGAAACACCTCGCGATGGATACGCCGGAAGCATTTTCGGCCGTCAGCAAAGCCTGGCTGCGCTGCGGCTGGGACACCAAATACGTATACGGTTTCAGTTGGATGGGGCGCCCGATTATCCAGCTTCCAGAAGACATGATCCGTATTCAGGAACTGATCTATACGTTGAAGCCCGATGTGGTCGTGGAAACAGGTGTCGCTCACGGCGGCTCGCTGATCTTCTACGCCAGCCTGTTTCAGGCGATCGGCAAGGGCCGGACGATCGGGATCGACATCGAAATCCGTCCCCATAACCGCAAGGCGATCGAACAGCATGAGCTGGCGCGGCATATCAATCTGGTCGAAGGCAGTTCGACGGACACGAACATAATCCAGCAGGTCAAAGACCAGGTCGGCCGTAACGAAACCGTTCTTGTCATCCTGGATTCGAACCACTCCAAGGATCACGTGATGGAAGAGCTGGAAGCCTATGCGCCGCTGGTCTCAAAAGGATCCTATATCGTGGCCTGTGACGGGATTATGGGGCTCGTCGCCGGCGGACCTCGGACAGAACCTGACTGGTCCTGGGACAACCCGGAACAGGCAGCGCACGAATTCGTCAAGACACACCCGGAATTCGTGATCGAAGAGCCGGCATTTCCCTTCAACGAGGGCAGCGTAACCGAGCGCATCACCTACTGGCCGAGCGCATATCTGAAACGCATCGGCTGACATCACTTCATCATTGGGACGACGATCATGTCTGCTTTGGAAAACACCTATCTCGAACACGCGGTCGCCCGAATTGGCAGCGACCCGGAAACGCGCAAGGCGCTTCTTGACGTTATCGGCGATTGGGAACAACGCCACGCCCGCCAGGGTGAGGAACTGAGGGAAACGACGTCGGGATATCTCGTCGACGCGATGCATGCCGACGCCGACACGGTGACCCGGTCATTGCACCTCCCGCCGGTCGGACAGTCGGGCGAAGCGCGCGACCTGAATTTTACGATGCTTTACCGGTCCAAGATGGGCCGGGAATTCGCCATGGCGAATGGCCCACTGGATCACGCGTGGGAACCCCAAACCACCAAGCTTTTGAGAACACTTGCGGCCGACGCCACAACCGCACTGATTGGCGGCGCGTATTCCGGCGATCACGCGGTCCCGATGATGATTGAAATGAAAGATGCAGGCGGCAAGTGCTTTTGCTTCGAGCCCAACGCGGAGCAGTCGATACTGCTGCGACGGAACGCAGATGCAAACAGAATGCGGAATTATGCCCTTTCCAATGACGGGCTATGGAGCGAAACGTCGGATCTTGTGATGGTTGGGTCCGACTCTCATGCGCATCCTGAAGTTTATACCGGTCAACCCGGCGAACGGTTCCAAGCCGTATCGATAGACGATTTCTGCGCCGCGCAATCGATCGAAATCCTCGACATCATCATGCTTGATATCGAGGGCGGGGAAATCGAAGCGCTTCGAGGGGCACAAGGCTTTCTGGCTGCGCCTGTCGAGACAGCCCCCGAGATCATCTTCGAGATCCATCGCTCTTATGTGGATTGGTCGGACGGACTTGCGCAAACACCAATTTGCAGTCTTTTGCTCGAACACGGCTACGTCCTGTACGGTATTCGCGACTATCAGGGAAATGTTCCGATGAACGGCGCGCCGGTAGAAGTCGTGCCGATCGACAGCTGCTATGTGGACGGCCCGCCACACGGATTTAATATATTCGCGTCAAAGCGCGACGACTGTGTCGATCGCCTGGGTTTACAGGTATGCGAAAACGTCAGCCCCAAATTGCTGGCCCACCGGGACCCCACGCTGCATCAGCCGATCACGCGGTAATCCAATTAACTTTTCGAATTAAAGCGGTGCCTCAGGCGCCGCTTTTTTCGTAGGCACCCACCACCGCATTCTGGAAATTCTGCGCAAACCGTTCACCCTGGCAGAGAGGCGAATTCAGCAGCGCCGGCCGCAGGTTATGACGATATTCGCGCAGGCTGGCGATATCGTTGCCAAGCATCACCGCCTTACCCATGTATTCTTCGAGCGAGAAACAGGCCAGTTCACCGCAACCCGCGTTTTCCAGCATGCTGTAACTTACGCGCTGATGCATGGACGGTCCGACGAGCGAGATTACCGGCACACCCATCCACAACGCGTCGCAAGTTGTCGTACCGCCGGTTTGCGGAAACGTATCGAGGGAGATATCAATCAGATTGTAGTACCAGAAATGAGACTCGCTGGAGCGCCGGTTGTTGATGAACCTGATGCGCTCGGGCGCGACGCCACATCGGGCAAAATGCTCGCGCAGATTATTCTGCAAAATTAGCGAGTCCGCCTCGGGGCGGACAAGCAGAAATTCGGAATCTTCGAACTCGTTCATGATCGTCGCCCAGACGGCTATGGACTCACGCGTGAATTTATAGGTGTTGTTCAGCGTGCCGAACGTTAGCTTGCCGCTGGTCTCAACGGGAAGTTGTTCGGAAATTGCCTCTCCTGGAAAAGAATCCACGCAGAGCCAGGATTCGGGCATGTAAAGCGGTTCTTCCGCCAACCACCCCGTATCCTCCGGCGCAACATACTTATCGACAAGAATATGATCCATCTCGGCCATGCCGGTGGTGAATGGATACCCCAGCCAGTAGATTTGAACCGGTGCGGGCTGATAGCACAGCGACCGGATCATCGTATTGCGGGTAAACCCATTAAGTTCCACCAGAACGTCGACGTGTTCATTCTGGATTGTCTCGGCCGCATCGCGAAAGTTCATGCTGTCCAGAACACGGAAGTCGTCAACAAGGTCCCTGATAACTGCCTGTTTCTTATCGTCTGCATAGTCCACCGGCGTAAAACACTGAATTTCGAACTGACTTCGGTCATAGTGGCGCAGGATCGGCAACACGAAGTTCGCGACCGAATGAGATCGAAGGTCAGACGACAGAAACCCGATCTTGAGCTTGCTGCTTCCCGCTTTTTTTGACCGCGGCGGGAGAGGCACAAAAGTACCTTCGGGACGCGCCAGGTTTTCCGCCCAGTAATAGTGCAGATCCGCGAGACGCTGGTTTTGCTCCGCCGTCCCACTTTCCGGCAGCATTGCCAGGAAGCTCGACATGATGTCGGTATTCCGAAACTCCTCAGCAAGTTCGAAGATGTCACCAACCTCCTCAAGTGCGTCATAGTCACAGACGCCGCGAAATATTTTGACAGGGTTGGCAAAGATCCCTTCGCGCATTCTCGGCAGATTCAACGTCATATGGGCATACATGTATGCCTCATCAATACGCCCCAGAAACATCAGGGTGAGACAGAGGTTTATGTAGGGATCGGGATAGCTGGGCGAGAGCTCGATCGCCTGTTTGTATTGATCAACAGCCGCCAGTGTTTTCTGGTTCTTCGACGTGTTTGTCGCCAGGCTGTTCCAGATTTCCGCCGACAGCGGCTCCAACTCGATCGATTTTTTGAACGCCGCATCGGCCTCGTCCAGGCGGCCGGCGGCGCTGAGCGCCGCCCCGTACGAGGACCACATATGAGCGTCATCGTCACGGGATTCAGTCAATTGATCGAAAATGTGAAGCGCCCGCGCATAATCGCCGGCATTCAGCAGGGTAACCGCCATTTTGAGTGCGTCTGACCATTCCTCAACCGGCGCAGCCAGCGCTTCGTCATAGTATTTCTGGGCTTCATCCTTTTTATCGAGGCGGACAAGCGCACCCGCCAAATTATTCATGATTTCGGGCGAAGTTGGTCGGAGTTCAAGCGCGGCTCGATACCACTTCTCCGTCTTTTCCAAATCCCCGAGCCGTTCGTATGAATAGCCAAGATTGTTAACGATCTCGGCATTTTCAGGCGCAATTTCGGCGCAGGCGCCAAACGCCTCGACGGCCTCTTCGAAACGGTCGGATTGAAGACAGATGTCGCCCAACCGTTTAGCGTATTTAAATGTATTAGGCGAAGCGTCGAATGCCTTACGGGCGAGCGAGTGAGCGCTCTCCACCCGTTTTTGCTCCATTAGAATGGAGGCCATGTTCGAGTTAAAGCCGGGGTCGTCGGGTTGATAGGAAAGCGCCGTCCGAAAACATTCTTCGGCGTTATCATAGTCACCCAGGCTGAAATAGGCGGCACCCTGATTGCCATAAAAATCCGGGTTACCCGGCGCGATCTCGATCGCTTTCTCATGAAATTCAATTGCCGCCTCGTGGTCACCCTTTTGATGGTACAAGGTGCCGATTAGATTCAGTGCCCCCGGATGATCCACCGTCAGCCTTAGAATCTCGCGATATGCCTTCTCCGCCACATCAAGGTCACCAGCCTGGTGGGTAGCGACCGCGGCCTCGAATTTCTTCACGACGTCCGGATGGAAATAATCCAGCCGGTCGGTCGGGTCAGTGGCCTGGGATGTGCTGGCATTCATGAGAAATTCTTTCCGGTGCTGAATACGCCGCAGTTTTGGCCAACAAGGTTTATTTTCCGTAAAGCTTTAGCGGCAACACGGCAGATATTGCCGGGGTCGGCAGATTCTGCCGGGTAAATGTTGCCGTTGCGGCACTAATTACCCGGCTATTTTTGCCCACAATCGTTCAAAATCAACGCATTAGAAAACTGGCACGGGGATTGCTTATAGAACTTTGCGGACCGGCGTGTGCCGGACGCGGACGACAGAGGCAGGAAGCCTCTTTGGCATGTTGCCAACCACCATATCCATGTAGGAGTTACCAATGCCTCTTAATATTATCTCCAACTTTGCCGCCAACGTCGCGCATCGCAACCTTGCAATGAACGACACCGCGGCAACCAATTCGCTTGCCAAACTTTCTGCTGGTTCGCGGATTATTTCTGCCAAGGATGATGCTGCCGCGCTTGCGGTCGGTAACCGTCTTGCGGCGGATGTGGCCGGGCTGAAGCAGGCTCAGGTCAACGCCGGACAGGGCGTTTCCATGCTGCAGATTGCCGACGGCGCGATGTCGAAGGTCAACGATATCCTGCAGCGGATGAAAACCCTGTCGGTTCAGTCCGGTTCGGAACAGATCTCCGGCACGGAACGCACCATGCTCAACACCGAGTACTCGGCGCTGGTTTCGGAAATCGATCGTATCTCGAACGATACCGAGTTCGCCGGCACCAAGCTGGTTGATGGTGAAATCAACTATACGGCGGCTGCTACAACGCTTGATCAGCAGCAGGGCGTGCTGTCGATCTCGTTCAAGGGCAACCATGACCTGACCGCTACCGGTGACTCCACCGCGTCTGTCACCTATGCAACGACTGGTGCATTCTCGCTGGAATTGGATGGCGTTACCTATGCCGGCTCAATCGCGGCGGACGCAGTCGCGGCAGACGGCACGACCATGGTCAGCGGCGACGTTATATCGCTGACATCTACTGGTACGGACAACTCGATCGATGTGGCCATCGGCCTGTCGTTCGATTTTGACACAGCGATCGCTGCCAACGTTCTCACTCTTTCGGGATCGGCAGAATCGTCGTTTACGTACAAGGTGGGTACCGGTGTCAGCGCGGCTGCGGACGAGATCACGGCGAGTATCGCCTCTATCTCAGCCATAACGCTCGGTATTTCGGCAACCGACATCCTCACTACCACAACGGCTGATACGGCGTCGCTCGCGATCTCCAACGCGATCGACGACATTCAGACGTATCGTGCGGAGGTTGGTGCCAACCAGAACAGGTTGGAATTCGCATCGGCGAATATCGCCACAACGGTGGAAAACACCGAAGCGGCCCGAAGTGCTCTGCTTGACTTGGATGTTGCTCAGGAGATGTCCAACTTCACGTCCAAGCAGATCCTGGTGCAGGCCGGTGTTGCGATGCTCTCGCAGGCCAACCAGCTGCCGCAGAACCTTCTGCGTCTGCTGCAGTAAGCCGAAAAATAAGCGTAGCGTAGTAAAAGCGTACCGGGGAGGGACTTCGGTCCCTCCCCCACTACCCTCTCAAGGCACTCGTAGCGTCATTGCATTGTGGGTAACAGGTTATGGATAAATCATCGGTACTTTCAGGCATAAAGTCTCCGCAGGCGCAGCCTTTGCCGTCGCGTCTCGAAAAAGCGGTAAATGCCGCCAAGCATGTGGCAGAACGCCAGGTTCCAGCCGTCCCCGAGGACGCCCTCACGGAGACATACCACCGGATATCGGGCGAACCGAACACCGCCAGAGCTGAAACACGGGTCCAGCTGGACGTGGATTCATCGACAGGGCGCGTCATCGGCAAGGTCGTCGACAAACAGTCGGGCGAAGTGATGCGCCAACTGCCAACGCCTGAGATGCTGCAGCTTATCGCGAAAGCCAAAGAGCTATTTGGCGATCTTGTTAACGAAAAAGTATGAGGATAGAGGCTAACGTTCGGATCGAATGCAAAGAATCCGGATAAGCCGAGAACTCCGATGGATCTGAACGTCAGCAATCTAAGCGTCGACAGAAATGGCCGCGTGTCATTTTCCGGTCTGGGATCGAATATCGATTTCCAGGGCGTCGTCGACAGCATTGTCGCCGCCAAGCGCATTCCGATTGATCGCCTTGAAACCGAGGTTTCAACCAACGAAAGCAAGATTGCTGCCTTGGGCGACCTGCGGACGTTGCTGACCGGTGTAAAGGATTCACTATCGACGCTGCACGGTGCCGTGAGTTTCGGCAACGCGAACGATGCCTTCGAGATAAAAGAGGCGTTCGCTTCTTCCAGCCGCACCGACGGTGCAACAGCATCGAATGCCGCCAACCTGATTGGCGTTACGGTCTCGAATACCGCGCCGGTGGGCGGCCATACGCTTGAGCTTCTTCAGACCGCAAAAGCGCACAAAATCGCGAGTGACGCGATCGCAAGCACAACAGCAGCCCTTGGTTTCTCCGCCAGCGACCAATTCACGTTCGCCATAACAGATTCCGAAGGCAACCCGGACACCGTGGACCTTGCCCTCAATTCCACGATGAATCTGCTGGGATTGCGGGATCTCATAAACACCGCCAATTCCGGCACATCGGCGACCGGTGTGTCGGCGTCAATCGTCAAAGTGGCTGACAACGAACACTATCTCGTCCTGACGAACGAGGAGACGGGTGCGGATATTGCGGTCACGGAAACGAGCGGCACGCCCCTTCAGACGCTTGGCATCTTCGATGGCGGCGGCGTCAAGAACGAACTTCAGGCATCGCAGAAAGCCCTGATGTATGCGGACGGCATTCTTGACCAGACGAACACCATCTATGAAACCGCCTACCAGACGGCGTCTACCGTTACTGCAACCACTGCCGGGACACTTGAGTTTTTCGACGGCGGCGGTCTATCGATCGGGACGGTCGACTATCTGGCTACCGACGATCTGACGGATATTGCAAGCAAAATCAATACACCGTTCCTCGGAATCACAGCGTCGGTCGTGACCGACGGTACAGGCGCGCGCCTGGAATTCTCCAGCGCCACCGCCTTCACGATTGCCGAAGCCGCCGCAGGTACTGCGCTGACCGATCTTGGGGTGGACAACAAACGGCGCCTGATCGAGCGCGAATCCAATACCGTCGACGATCTGTTCGCCGGCGTGACACTCAGCCTTTTCCAGGCCGAAGTCGGCACCACGATCAACCTGGATATCGAGCGGAACCTCAACGAAATCAAGACGGCCGTCACGACATTCGTCGATTCCTATAACGAGCTTCGGCGCTTTATCAACGACCAGCGCACCCTCGTCGAAACCCAGGAAGATGACGAAGACACCGTCCAGAGCGGCATCCTGTTCTCGAGTGATGCCCTCGACCGCGCGGACACCCAGATGAGCGCCATTATCGGCGCAGGTGTTGCCGGCGTCAGCGCCAATTACAGCGTGCTTGCCCAGGTTGGCATCGATTTCATCCCGCTGGGATCCGAAGCCGACCCCCTGGATGCGAATACGATTGAAATCGATGAAACGACCCTCGACAACGCGCTGCTGAACAATGTTGAAGACGTCCGCCGGCTGTTCTCGTTCGATTTCACGCCGTCGGACCCGCGTGTCACGCTGATTGGCTTTAACGGCGACACCGAATATAACGCGGCGGGGTTTACGCTGAACGTTCAGCCGAATGTCGGCAGCAATTCAAGCCTGTATTCGGAAGAATTTGACAACGCGTACTGGAACCCGGTCCGCAGCACGATATCCGCCGATTCCATCGCGGGCCCGAGCGGTCAGATGACAGCGGATGGCCTTGTCGGGGATCTAACAACCAACACACATTTCGTGACCACTTTGGCCCCGTTTACCGTGGCGGCCGGCGAAAGCTATACTTACTCCGTCTATGCCAAGGACGGCGAGAGCGCACGGGACTCGACGCGTATACAACTCGCCGGGGCGAATTTCCCACCGGACTCCTATGTCGATGTCAACCTGACCAACGGCACACTTACTGAAGAAGGCGTCGGTGCCGACGGCTACAGCATTGAGGACGCCGGCAATGGCTGGTACCGGATCAGTGTAACCGCGACGGCAACCACAGCCGGCAATGCCACCACGGAAATGTATTCCATGGCCGGCGTCAATACCGGCTATACCGGTGACGGCGCAACGGTGGATACCTATTTCAGCGGCGCCCAGCTTGAGACGGCCGCGACCAGCTCCACCCAGGTCACCAGCTTTTCGACGATCAATGCCAACAATACCGGACCCGCGGTGGCGCAAGCCGACCCAACGGGCAATTTTGGCGCGACCGAGATTGTCGGAGACCTCACTAACTCAGATCACGGCGTCACCAACGGCAGTACGGCAACGGTTACCGCCGGCGAGACATATGAATACTCCGCCTATCTGCAGGCTGGTGACCGGTCGCGGGCGCGGCTGGCACTCAATACCGGCTTCGGCGTAAGCACATCTGTCGATGTCCGCCTGGACACCGGCGCAATTGTGACCACCGGCGCCGGCGCCGATTCCGCTACGATAGAAGACGCCGGAGGCGGCTGGTACAAGGTCACCCTTACCGCCACGGCGACATCGTCGGAAACGACGACCAGTATGGAAGCCCGGTCAATGGACGCGGTTTCCGGCCTCGCGTTCGCCGGTGACGACACGAACGCCAACACCTACATCTACGACATGAAAATGGTGGCAACATCCTCATCGGTGCCGGGCGAATACGTGCCCACGGCGGGCACTGCACAGGCCGGCGCCCCCGCAACGGCCAATATCGGGGGCGACGCGTCCGGCGCGGATGACGGATCCGTCACCCTCTCCGGGAACTCCCTTACCGTAAACACGGGCGATGCCACAGGCATGCAGCTGTTTTTTGACGGCCTCTCCGGCCCCACATCGATCGACCTGAATTACACCGTCGGCGTCGGCGCGCAGATGTTTTTCGCAATTGATGACATGCTGGACGAAGCAACAGGCGCGGTGGAGACCGAGATCGACGGGCTCACCGACACAAACTTCATCAGCGAGGATCGCATCACGGAGATGCTCGCACGCCTGGATATCCAGCGTCGCAGCCTGCTGGAACGGTTTATCGCCATGGAAACGGCATTGGCGACGAATGCCCGTATCCTCGAGAGCGTGCAGGCGTCGGCTGATTCTCTGAACAGCTCAAGCTAACCCCGCGATCCCACCGAAACCCGGCCCCCAGCGGAGAATACTGTGAACGGCAACGTCACCAAATACCTCAACCAGCAAGTGCTGACGGCGTCCCCGTCCAAGCTTGTTTATATGCTCTACGATCGCGCAATTTCTTCCCTGCGGGAGGCAATCGCGGCGATCGAAGCTGGCGAGATCGAGAAGCGCTGGAAAGCGAACAACCGCGCCATGGAGATCATTCAGCATATGTGGGCCACCCTGAACATCGATGACAGCGGCCAGATCGGCGACAATCTGAACAGACTGTTGCCCTATATGATGCTCCGTCTGCCCGATGTCGATATTCATAACGACCCGGAACCGGCCCGAGAAGTCATCATTCTGCTGGAACCGTTGCGCGACGCCTGGCGCCAGATTGCCATGAACGGTGTTGCAGAAGGCGGCGCCGCCCGCACCGAGGCGGAAGCCGCCGCAACGACCGCATCTCACGCGGCAATTCCGACCACCCGGACAATCATTTCCGCCTAGCGCCGGGACAAAAACCAAAAGATCAACGCTGCCTTCGGGCGGCGTTTTTTGTGCGTGCCAGTTACTGCCCCAATGCGCCCGCTGCCCGGCAAACAACGTCCCTGCCCGGCACAATTTTCCAGATCAACCAAGCAGTAATTGCCGGAACCGCGCCAGACCAGCGCTCCCGGCAAACCATAAAATTCTATTTATTCATTGTATTTCAAATACTTAACCCCTCAACCCACTGTTGGCCCGGGAATTGCAAATGATTGCCCGTGTTATCGCGCTCATAGCGGTCCCCGGTTTGTCCGGAAAAGTATACGAGAGCGGCACGTTGAGATGAGTAACGCCTATCGCAGGAATGCGAGAGACAAAGGAAAGCGAAGGCCGGGCGGACGGATGCGTATTTAATCCGGATCAGCGCCTCGCAAACCAGGAACGAGGAGACCAATTATGGCGCTCAATGTGATTTCGAACTTCGCGGCTAACGTCGCGCACCGTCACCTGACGGAAACAGATATGAAGATGACCGACTCGCTGGCAAAGCTTTCAGCCGGCACCCGTGTCCTCTCGGCCAAGGACGATGCCGCCTCGATGGCGATCGGCTCGCGGCTCGCGGCAGAGGTCAATGCCTTGACCCAGGCACGCGTAAATAGTGGTCAGGCAGTTTCGATGCTGCAGGTCGCCGATGGCGCCATGGCCCGGGCAAACGATATTCTGCTGCGCATGAAGACGCTCGCCGTGCAGGCGGGTTCCGGCCAGTTATCCGGCACGGAACGCGGCATGCTCGACACCGAGTATCAGCAGCTTGTTTCGGAAATCGACCGCCTTGCGGAAGACACCGAATTTAATGGCGTCACCCTGGTAAACGGGGCCTTGGCGCTCGATATCACGACGGCGGCAACGGCATTCGCCCTCTCTGAAGGCGTCACATCGATTATCCCCCGCGGCAGCTTCGATATCGTCGCCGCCCCGACCGCTGCTCTCACCTATACGACGACAGGCGACTTCCAGTTAATACATAACGGCTCGACATATGCAGGTTCCATCGCGGCCGATAGTAACAACGGTACCGATATGACCAACGGCACGGTCGTTACGCTGAGCACCGGCGGCAGCGACACCAACAAGATCGATATTGCCCTCAACACGGCCTTCGATTTGGACGCGGCACATGCCGCCGGTACTATCACATTCAGCGGCGCATCGCAGACGTCGTTCACCTACAAGGTCGGCACCGGCACCAGTTCGACGGCAGATGAAATCACGGTCTCATTGAGCGGCACCAGTGCGACTGCGCTCGGCTTGTCGGCGACAGATATCACCGACGCGACAACCGCAGACACCGCATCGACGCTCATCACCAATGCCATCGATCAATTGAACATCACGCGGGCGACGATCGGTGCCAGTCTGAACAGACTGGAATTTGCAGCGGCGAACATTGCCACCACGCTCGAAAATACCGAGGCCGCACGAAGTAACCTGCTCGACCTCGATATCGCGGCGGAGATGAGCAACTTTACATCGAAACAGATTCTGCAGCAGGCAGGTGTGGCGATGTTGGCCCAGGCCAATGAAACCCCACAGACCTTGCTACGACTGTTCCAGTAAACCGGCAATGACGGGCCGGACGGGTAGGCAAAACCACCGTCCCGGATTCCGCCGATCAAGAATGAGGAGTGACGAGATGAAATATAGTGAAACCAGCACCGAAGAAATCGCGCAGCTTGCTGCAGAGTTTCCGAGCCGACTCGTGGTGATGCTTTATGACGACATGCTCGAGAACCTCGACGTGATCGTTGGGGCGATTGAAGCGGAGGACATCGAGGCGCGCTACGTCGCAAGCGAACGCATTGCAGAAGTTCTCTATCAGCTCTGCATCGCCCTCGACCTGCGTAACGGCGGCGTCATCGCAGCCAATCTCGCCTCGCTCTACAAACATGGCATCCAGCAGATGACCGAGATCAATTTCACCAACGACGCATCGATCGCGGTCTCGCTCAAAAATATTCTGGAACCACTCCGCGTGTCCTGGGCCGAACTCGATGAACGTATCCAGTCGGACGTCAACGAAGCAGAAGCAATGATACTCGATCCTGCTTTCGCGGATGCGTTCGCAAAATATCACGGCCACCCCGTCGGCGCCGGCGCGCGCTGAATCGCGATCGTGACGGTCGGGACAACACCCATGATCCTGAAATTCCAAAGAGCGTGTCTGACATCGGACACGCTCTTTTCGTTTGTCTGCCCGGAGGCGCTCGACACTAGGCAGTTAGTGCCCGCCGGAAGTGGCCAAGTTTTCCCCCGGGCAATCCGTTCCCTCCGGCAGCAAACACAGAACGCCCGGAAACAAGGGCTTTCAGCCGTTCGTAAAGTTGGCCCGGAAATTGCATTGAATACCGCGACGTCCACGTTTGACGCATGCAACATAAAGTAGATGGCGAATAGATGACTTCCGTTTCCCAACCCTTCATCGCAGATCTTGCGCCTAGCCGGTCATCGAACCGGCCGGACGTACCTGCGCGTGAGGCACGCCGGGAAGATGAGAAGTTCGCCCTACCTGACGCTCCGCAGTCAGCAAATGAGCGCAAGGATATTCCGGACGCGCCAGTGGCGCCTGTATCGCCGGTCCATCCGCGCAATGATCGTCCGCCGGAAACACCGGACGCTTCGCTTTCTGATTCCACAACTGTTCCTGACGTCGGCAAGACCGACCCGGTTCAATCAGTCGATGTGGCAAGAGCGCCGGTAGCACCGTCAGAACCCTCATCTGGATTGATTGCCGGCATCGCGGGAACCGTCGCGGGCAATAACGCGACCGGCCAGACAACCACGACGACGCCAGCGCCGCAGGGCACTGGCGTTCAGAACGCCACTACAGCAGCGACTGCCGGTCAGGCGAACTCAGCACAGATCAATCCATCGGCGGTAGATGCACAGGCCGTCAACACTGCAGCAACGGCAGGCCAGGCCACGGAACCAGTCGTCCCAGCCGCTGCTGCACCGACGGCACCCGGCGCAGCTGGAACGCAGCTTCCCCAGGCGGCACCGCAAATTGCGGCGGTCGCTAATGTCGGCCGCGCCGCAACGAACGGCACGACCCCAGCCAATCTGGCACCTTCAAGTCCTAAGACAGCGGTCGGCAAAAACACCATCCTCGACCAGCAATCGGGAGAGGTTGAGGCCGGCGGAAATGATGTCAAGAAACCGGTTACCGCTTTTGCGACCGGCGCAAGCACTGCACCTGGTGTCGCCGACACAGCAGCCAAGCCATCCGTGCCACAGGCCAATTCACAGATCATGGCGCAGGCCATGGCAAATACACCGGCAATTCCTGCGGCGACAGCTGAACTGACGCCTCCCTCGCTGACGGCACCCGCACCGGTTACCGGCGACACGCTCGGCGTAACTCAGAGTTTTAATGCCGAGATGCGGGCCGCGATCAACGCCCCGACACAGGCCGCCGCCTACACCGCCCGCGGCGCGGTAACAGCGCAGCCGGCAGTCGAACAGATAGCGATGCAGATTACGCGTGCCGCCGATCAGAATATCGACCGGATGACGGTCCACCTGAAACCGGCGGAGCTCGGCAAGGTAACGATCGACCTCGAGGTCGGACCGGATAACCGCCTGCTGGCGGTTATATCGGCTGAACGCAGCGAGACGCTCGACCTGCTGCAACGGGACTCAAAAAGCCTTGAGAAAGCGCTGAACGACGCCGGCATCAAAACGGATTCCGGCAGCCTGGAATTCAATCTCAAAGGCGAAGGTGGCACCGCTGAAAACGGCCGTGACGGCGACGGAAAATTACATGACGGCGCTGTGATGCTCCCCGGAGACATCGACGCGACAGACGTCAACAGCATCCCGAATAACACACCGCTTATCCTGCCTGAGGGCCGGATAGACATTCAGGTATAAGGACCGAGTAATATGGACGTTTCCGCCGTCAGTGCGCTGACCCAACAGCCGACCGCCTCCGAGAATGCCGAGACGACCCTGTCGGATACCTTCGACACGTTTCTGACCCTGCTGACCACCCAGCTTCGTTATCAGGACCCGCTCGAACCGATGGATTCGTCTGAGTTCACAAGCCAGCTCGTCCAGTTCAGTCAGGTCGAACAATCGATCAGCACGAACACGAATCTGGAAAAACTTCTGGGATTCCAGGGGGCCAACCAGGCGGTTGCAGCTATCGGCTACATCGGCACGTCGGTTGAGGCGCTCAGCAACGCATTACCGCTGGTCGACGGGTCGGCAACGATGAATTACGTGCTCGCCGAAAAAGCGGAAAGCGCGAAGGTGCTTGTCTACGACGCCGCCGGCGATCAGGTGCGGTCGATCGAAAGCGCGACCTCGCTCGGCAAGCATACCGTGACCTGGGACGGCAAGGACGATGCCGGCAATACGTTGCCCGACGGCGCCTATACCGTCGTCGTATCCGCACGCGATGCCGACATCAACCTTATAGAAGTCGCGACGTCGATTACCGCGACGGTCACCGGGACACAGAACTCCGATACCGGCACACAGCTTATCTTCGGCACCGTGCCGATCGATCTCGACAAGGTGATCTCGGTCACCGACCAGAATGCCAATGGCGGCGGAAATGACGCCCAGGCGGAGGATGAAGAAGGCGGCGACGACGAAGAACCCGCCGCATAGCGAAGTTTTTTGGGGGACCACCGGTCTGTTTCGACAGGCTTAAATTCAAGGCGTGAGAACGCCTGAAATCAAGGCGTAAGGAGTTAGATAAATGAGTCTCTATGGTGCAATGTTCTCTGGCGTGTCAGGGCTGAACGCGCAGAGTCAGGCCCTCGGCATGATCTCCGACAATATCTCGAACGTGAATACGGTCGGTTACAAGACCAGCAAGGCGGCTTTTTCGACGCTGGTCACACGCCAGTCGCTATCCAGCTTTTATGCGCCGGGCGGTGTGCGCTCCAGCCCGTTGGCTGAGATCGACCGCCAGGGGCTGTTACAGTCCTCGGCAAGTCCGACGGATCTTGCTATCTCCGGGCAGGGCTTTTTCGTTGTCACGAATTCAAATGTCGCCGGTGCAAGCACGGCGCCGTCCTATTCCCGCGCCGGTCAGTTCTCGACGGATTCGGAAGGCTACCTGCGCTCCCCCACCGGTCATTATCTGAACGGCTGGGCAACAGATGCAGCCGGCGTACCAACGGCGGCCAATACGGCTGTGATCAGCAGCCTGGAACCGATCCGCGTTAATTCAGTCTCCGGCAGCGCAACGCCAACCGACACGATCGAAATCGGCGCGAACCTCCCCGCGACCGCCGCCATCACGCCCGGTACCGGCTCGGCCCAAACGACCAATGTTCAGGTATTCGACTCGCTCGGCGTGTCCCACGACATTGAATTTCTGTGGACCAAAACAAACATCAACGAATGGACCGTGACCGTCCCGACGGCGTCAGGCACCACCGGCATCGTCGAAGACCCATTAGGTACCAATGTCGCTTTCAGCCAGGTTATTACCTTCGACGGCAGTGGCGCCCCCCTGCAATTTAATGGTGCTGCACTTCCTCCCCTCACTCTCGGCCTGACTGGCCTGACAAGCGGCGCAAATGATATGGAAATCACGCTCGATTTCGGCACCATCGGCTCCGCGAATGGCATGACCCAGTTCGGCTCGATCAACACGACGATCCAGACGGCTTTCGTCAATCAAAACGGTGTGCAGTTCGGTAACTTCCTGAACGTCGCCGTCGACGAGGAAGGTATCGTCACCGCCCTGTATGACAACGGTGAGACTCTGCGGATCTACAAGATTCCGATCGCGACCTTCCCCGCCCCCAACGGCCTGAGTGCCGGCAGCGGGACGGTGTTCAACCAGTCTGAAGAATCCGGCGATTACTTCCTCCGCGCTGCGGGTGAGGCGAATGCCGGCACGATCGCCCCGTCGTCACTCGAAGCATCAACGTCGGATCTGGCGAGTGAATTCACGAATATGATCATCACCCAGCGCGCTTATGCGGCATCGACCAAGATCATCACAACGGCCGATGAGATGCTGGATGAACTGATCCGGATTAAACGATAAAAAAATGACGGGTAAATAGTAATAATTAGGCGGGTCGAAACGGCAGAACAGCGCCGTTTCGACCCTCCAAAAAAGCCCCGAAACGTCCTGTTAACCCAAGCGCTCAACAGTTCATTAAATCCCCAGGGGGTAGACTGTGACAGCATTAGAAATCAGCGATGCCGACAAGAGGAACACGCTCGTGGCAGATGGAAATTTTGGACGCAAAGAACCGGTTTTAGGACCGGGCGGTCGTCCCATCACAATGGCGGATCTTCCGCCGCCCGGTACCCGGCGATGGGTCATGCGGCGTAAAGCCGAAGTCGTCGCCGGTGTACGCGCAGGCCTCCTGTCGCTAGAGGAAGCATGCGAACGCTACACCCTCTCGGTCGAGGAATTCCTGTCCTGGCAGCGCCTGATTGACGATTACGGCGTACGCGGATTGCGGGCCACGCGTATTCAGAAGTACAGAAAGCGCTCAGGCTCGGATTCCACGCCCTGAACGCCAGCGAAAATTTACCTAAAAAGCCCGGTAATCCCGGGCTTTTTTTGTGCCCGCCAATCAGCCCGGCAAATATTGCCGCTAACCCGGCAATTTTTTCCTGCTGTTAACGTCTTTTTTATCGACCCGGCCATATTCTGACGATCCGGCGAGCAGCGACGCAAACCGGATTTTCGAAATCGAATCAAAAGGTTCAGGCCCCGCCTCGTGGACAGCATACTAGATACATTCAAAAGCCTCGGAACGGTCCGGCTTGCGGCCATCGGCGGCGTCGCCATTGGCCTGGTCATATTTTTTGTCTTTCTGACTTCCCGCCTCGGCGGGACAGATATGACCTTGCTCTTTGGCGAGCTTCAACAGGGCGATAGCAGCAAAATCGTCTCGAAGCTGGAAACCCAGAACATCCCGTACGAGCTGCGCGGCGAAGGCCAGCAGATTTTTGTGCCGTCACAGATGGTTCTTCGTCTGCGGATGCAGATGGCCGAAGAAGGCCTGCCCAGCGGCGGATCGGTCGGCTACGAAATTTTCGACAAATCGGATTCTCTCGGCACCACCAACTTCGTACAGAACGTCAACCTGCTACGCGCGCTGGAAGGCGAACTGGCACGGACGATCCGCTCGATAGGTAGTGTCGACGAAGCCCGCGTGCACCTTGTCATGCCGAAGCGTGAGCTGTTCAGCAGGCGGGAACAAAAACCCAGCGCATCTGTGGTCATCAAGTCGCGCGGCGCAGGCAAACTCAGCAAAGCACAGGTCATGGCGATCCAGCATCTTGTTGCCGCCGCCGTGCCGCGCCTTGAGCCGGACCGGATATCGATCATCGATTCACGCGGGCGTCTGCTCGCACGCGCTGGCGGCGATGGCGATGACGAAGGCGGCTTTGCGTCAAATTCGGACGAGCTTCGACGCGCTCATGAAGAGCGGGTAACGCGGCAGATCGAACAACTTGTCGAACAGTCCGTCGGCATCGGCAAAGTACGCGCCCAGGTATCTGCCGAGATGGATTTCGACCGGGTAACGACGAACACTGAACAATATGACCCCGACGGTCAGGTTGTCCGGTCGACTCAGACGGTTGAGGAAAATGCCCAAAGCAACGACAAGGACGGCCAGAACGCTGTTACCGTCGCCAACAATCTGCCCGACGCACAGCAGAACGCCGGCGGCGCCGGCAGTGCAAGCCAGTCAAACCGGACGGAAGAAACGGTCAATTACGAGATTACCCGGACTGTCAAAAACCACGTCCATGAAACCGGCAGTATTCGGCGAATTTCCGTCGCCCTGCTCGTGGACGGCACCTATACGACGAATGAGGACGGAGACCGCGTCTATGCGGAACGCAGCCAGCAGGAACTTGAAAAGATCGACAAGCTGGTCAAATCCGGCATCGGGTTCAACGAAAAGCGCGGCGACACGGTCGAGGTCATCGGCATGCAGTTCCGCGCGCTGGACGGCCAGGACCTCAACACCAAGCAGCCGCTCTTCGGCCTGACGAAGACCGACCTGTTTCGCATCGCTGAGATATTCGTTCTCGCCATCGTTGGTATTCTGGTGATCCTCCTCGTGGTGCGCCCGCTGATCGCACGTTCGCTCGATGCCCTGCCGAGCGCGCTCGATGCCGCAAAGGAACAGGCATTGCTGGCCGATCAGAGCGAAGACGCTCCTGCCCTTTCCGGCCCTGCCGGCACGGGGGTCAGCGGTTCGTTCGACGACGAGGAGGATGACGATCAACTTATTAACCTGGACCAGGTCGACGGGCGGGTCAAAGCGTCCACTCTGAAGAAAATCTCGGAGATCGTCGAACGCCATCCGGAAGAAACTGTCGGAATACTCCGCCAGTGGATGTACCAGGAATCATAGGCAGGTAGGGATCGATGGCACAACGTGAAGATTTCCGGGGACTAACGGGACCGCAAAAAGCGGCGATCCTGATCCTGTCCGTGTCCGAAGACAGCGCGATGAGACTGTTCGCGCTGATGGACGACGAAGAGATCAAGGAATTGTCGCAATCCATGGCGGCGCTCGGCCGGGTCGATTCCGAAATGGTGGAGCGTTTGTTTGTTGAGTTCGCCGATCAGGTTTCGTCGACAGGATCGCTGCACGGATCCTACGAGACCACGGAACGCCTTTTGCAGAAAGCGATGCCGGGCGAGCGTGTCGAACAGATCATGGAAGAAATTCGCGGCCCCGCGGGTCGCACGATGTGGGACAAACTCGGCAATGTGTCCGAAGAGGTTCTGGCGAGTTATCTGAAGAACGAGTATCCGCAGACGGTCGCCGTTGTCCTGTCGAAAATTCGCCCCGACCATGCCGCTCGCGTGCTCGAACTGCTGCCCGACGATTTCGCGATGGAAGTGGTCACCCGCATGCTGCGGATGGAAGTCGTTCAGAAGGAAATTCTCGACGGCGTCGAGAAAACGCTGCGATCAGAATTCATGAGCAACCTCGCGCGCACCAACCGCCGCGACGCTCACGAAATGATGGCAGAGATATTCAATAACCTCGACCGGTCCAATGAAGCCCGCTTCATCTCGTCGCTCGAAGAACTGAACCGCGATGCGGCGGAACGCATCAAGGCGCTCATGTTCACGTTCGAAGATCTCATCAAGCTCGACACCAGCGGTGTCCAGACAATGTTGCGGGTCGCCGACAAAGAAAAACTCGGCGTGGGGTTAAAGGGAGCATCGGAAGAACTTCGCGACCTGTTCTTCTCCAACATGTCCGAACGCGCCGCCAAGATTCTGCGCGAAGATATGGAAGCGATGGGGCCGGTTCGCCTCAAAGACGTCGACGAGGCGCAGATGTACCTCGTCAATCAGGCGAAAGAACTGTCAGCCAAGGGCGAAATCGTTATCGCCGAAGGCGGCGGTGAAGATCAACTGGTTTACTGACGAAAACCGGATAACCCATATGCAAACCACACAAAAATTCCTGTTCGAAAACTGTTTCGACCTCGCAACACCCTTCGAAGCCGAGGTCGAGGAAGAAGAGAACCTGCCGCCGCCGCCGCCGACATTCAGCGAAGAAGAAGTTTCGCTAGCGCGCGCCCAGGGATTTGCCGAGGGCCGGACGGAAGGTATTGCCGAAATGCAGACTTCGCTCGACAACCGCATAGCAGACCTCGTCGGCGCGATGGTCGAACAGCTCAAACAACTCGACGCCAACCAGGCAGTTGCCGCCGAGGCGGCAGAGCTCCGGTTGATGGGCCTGGCCGGCGCGATTGCGAAGAAAGTAGTGCCACCGATCGTCCGCGAAAGGGCTCAGGATTCCGTTGAGGAGGTCATCCGCGAATGTCTCCCGAAATTGATGGACGAGCCACGTGTGGTCATCCGCATACACCCGACGTTGATGGACGAGCTGCGAGCGAAAATCGATACGCTCGCCGCAAAAAGCGGCTTTGCAGGCGATATCATTCTCCTGCCCGACGATGATTTTTCAGAAGCCGACTGCCTGATCGAATGGGCCGATGGCGGCGCGGAAAAATCCACAACCGATCTGTGGGCCGATATTGACAGAATAATGGACGCCTATCTCGACACACCGGAGCCGACATCCGGCGGCGACACCCCGAACACGCAGCCCGACCCGGAGCCGCCCATACCGGCAGCGACGGGAACGGAATTTCCCGAGGAGAACCTGAATGGCTGATAACGAAGAGACCGATATGCCCGAAGACGGCACGGCGAGCCCGGACGCAACGGTCGATGAGACCGCCGCCGGGGCAGAAACCGACGCTAATGACGGTGGCGAAGGGGGCGGCGAAAACATTGATCTCGACGAGCTTGGTGAAGCCGGCGCGGTAACAACCGGCGAAGACGGCGAAAATGAATTGCTGGCCCAGGAAGATCCGCCGGACATCATCCGAACCGCACGGGACCTCGATGCCGTCTACGACATCCCAGTGCAACTGTCCGCGGTACTCGGCCGCGCAAACATGCAGGTCAGCCAGTTGCTCAAACTGGGGCGTGGCGCCGTTGTCGAACTCGATCGCAAGGTAGGCGAAGCGATCGATATTTACGTCAATAACCGCCTTGTCGCCCGCGGCGAAGTGGTTGTCGTCGAAGAACGGCTCGGCATCACGATGACGGAAATCATCAAATCAGATCGCACAAGCTGACCGGGAAGGCAGACTGTCATGGCGCGAACGCAATTCAGTGATACCTACACGGCTGGCGAGGTTCTTGAGGGTCGGCGGAGCAGACGGATCGATCCGGCGACAATAGTTGGCCTGATCGCCGCGTTTGGCCTGGTTGCGCTCGCGATGGCCATCGGCGGCTCGCCCGAATCTTTCCTTGATGCACCCGCCCTTTTGATTGTCCTGGGCGGGACATTTGGCGTCACCATTATTTCGTATTCCCTGCGAGACGTCCTCCGCACCCAGCCGATCATTGCCAAGACAATTCTGCGCTCTGTCCCGCAGCCCGAAAAGACAGCGCAAAAGATGCTCGAACTCGCCATGCTGTCACGCCAGCGCGGCGCCCTCGCGATAGAGGAAGCCGTGAATACCGAGATCGGCAACCCCTTCGGGCGGCGCGCGCTTCAAATGGTCGTCGACGGTCAAACCCCGGAAGACATTGAAATCGTTCTGAAGCGCGAGATCGATGAAATGATGCACCGTCACTACAACGGTGCAGGAATTCTTCGGAAGGCGGCAGAAACCGCCCCGGCAATGGGACTGATCGGCACGCTCATCGGCCTGGTCCAGATGTTGGGCAACCTCGACGATCCGGCGACGATCGGCCCCAATATGGCGATCGCCCTGCTAACGACTTTTTACGGCGCTGTGCTGTCGAGCATGCTGTTCGCTCCCTTGGCGTCGAAGCTTGAATTGAATTCAGAAAAAGAGGCGCTCAATGCCCGCATCTATATGTTTGCCGCCGCATCGATCGGCCGGCAGGAAAATCCGCGACGACTGGAAGCTCTCATGAACGCGCTTCTGCCGCCCGCCAACCGCCTATCAACGTTCGCCTGATCGACCGGGCCAAGGAGAAAAACCAGATGCGACTTCTTATTGTTGGATCGTTAAACGGCCAGATCGGCGCAGCGAGCCAAATTGCCATGGCCCGAGGCGCCACTGTCGCCCATGTCGACGATGTCGAAAGTGCCCTGCACTCTTTGCGTTCGGGACAGGGCGCCGACCTCGTCATGGCCGATATCAAGCTCGATATCAAACACCTGGTCGACAGCCTGACACTGGAACGGATCAGCGTACCGGTCATCGGTTGCGGTATCGGCAATGATACCGAATCCGCCGTTCGGGCGATTAACGCCGGCGCCAAGGAATACGTCCCCCTGCCACCGGATGCGAATATGATCGCAGCGGTTCTCGAGGCGGTTACCGAGGAAGCGAACGCCATCGTGTTTCGGGACCCGGCGATGGATAACCTTCTCAAGCTTGCCGATCAGGTCGCAGGCAGCGATGCAAGCATTCTGATCACCGGCGAAAGCGGCACCGGTAAAGAATTGCTGGCGCGTTACGTGCACCAGAAGAGCAAGCGCGCCAAAGAACAGTTTATTTCGGTGAACTGCGCAGCCATTCCCGAAAATCTGCTGGAATCTGAACTTTTCGGCCATGAAAAAGGCGCGTTTACAGGCGCTGTTGCCCGCCGGGTCGGCAAATTTGAAGAAGCCAATGGCGGCACGCTTCTGCTCGACGAAATCAGCGAAATGGATCCCCGGCTTCAGGCAAAGCTCCTGCGCGCGGTGCAGGAACGCGAGATCGATCGTGTCGGCGGCACCACGCCGATCAAGGTGGATATCCGCCTGCTGGCCACATCCAACCGCGATCTCGAAGCCGAAGTCCGCAAGGGCACGTTCAGGGAAGATCTACTTTTCCGCCTGAACGTTATCAGCCTCCAGATTCCATCACTGCGAGACCGTCCGGCCGATGTTGAGATGCTGGCATCGCATTTTATCCGGAAGTATTCCGACGCCAACGATGTTGCTACCCGCCCCCTCAGCGAGGCGGCCTTCGAAAAACTACGGACCCATGCATGGCGCGGGAACGTGCGTGAACTCGAAAACACCATGCACCGCGCGGTCCTGCTGTCCAACGGCGATGTCATCGGGCCCGAAGCCGTCATGCTCGCCGGGTCGACCGCGCCGAACGGTCCTGCCGGAGAAGTCACAAGCACCCCGGACGCCAGCGATGCACAGACAGCCGACGGGGCAGGCGCAGACGATGCGGCGTCGGTCCGGCTGCTCGTCGGGCGGACGGTTGCAGACGTGGAACGCGATCTGATCGTCGACACGCTGTATCATTGCCTCGGCAACCGAACGCATGCCGCGAATATTCTCGGTATCTCGATCCGGACCCTGCGCAACAAGCTGAAGCAATACACCGAAGACGGGGTCGCCATTCCGATCCCCGGTGAAATCAACCGCGCCGCGTACTAGGCCATTTCGGAGAGACTGACACATGGCTGACGCAGCAGCCGAAACCGGCCCAGCGCCGGATACCGGCAGCGCAGATGGCGGCGGCGCCCCCGTAACGATTGACGGAACGGCGAGTCCCGCCGGATTCTCCGCATCGTCGTTACGATTCAACCCGTTCACCGCTCTCGCGAAGCGTGGCGATATCGCCCTTGCGCTTGGCCTGATGTGCATCCTCGCGGTGTTGATCATGCCACTGCCGCGCTGGATGCTCGATTTCGGGCTGGCGTTGTCAATCACGTTTTCGGTACTGATCCTGATGACAGTGATGTTCATCAACCGGGCGCTGGATTTCAGTTCGTTCCCGACCATCCTGCTCTTGGCGACCGTCCTGCGATTATCGCTCAATCTTGCATCGACACGCCTGATCCTCGCCAACGGCCACGAAGGTACAGCGGCCGCAGGCTCTGTCATCGAGGCCTTCGGCGGCTTTGTTATGGGCGGCAATTTCGTGATCGGGATTATCGTCTTTGCAATCCTGGTATTGGTCAATTTCGTCGTCATCACCAAGGGTTCAGGCCGCATCGCCGAGGTCGCGGCCCGGTTCTCCCTCGACGCGATGCCGGGCAAGCAGATGGCGATCGACGCCGATTTGTCGGCAGGTCTCATCGACGAAAACACGGCGCGAACACGGCGCAAGGAACTGGAAGACGAAAGTAACTTCTTCGGCTCCATGGACGGTGCGGCAAAGTTCGTCCGTGGCGATGCAGTCGCCGGTCTTATCATCACGCTGATCAATGTTGTCGGCGGCATCATTATTGGTGTCGCCCAGAACGGCATGTCGTTGGGCGACGCATCGCAGGCCTATACAATGCTGACCGTGGGCGACGGCCTGGTCAGCCAGATTCCGGCGCTGATCGTATCGACCGCCGCCGGTATGCTGGTCTCGAAATCGGCCTCTATCGGGTCCGCCGACAAGGCAGTGTTCGGACAACTCGGCGGCTATCCGAGCGCGCTCGGCCTCAGCTCTTTCCTGATGGCCAGCCTGTCACTGTTGCCCGGCATTCCGATGTTGCCGTTTATGGGTATCGCCGTGATTACAGGTGGCATCGCTTACATGGTGGGCAAGAAGCAGGCCCGTGCCGCAGAAGATGTGGTCGAGTCCGACAAAAGAGACATGCCGCTGCCCGCCGAGGAACCAATCTCGTCCGCGCTCCAGCTTGACGACATCCGCATCGAGCTTGGGTACGGGCTACTCGCCATGGTCAACTCGCCCGGCGGCGCCCTGCTGACGGATCAGATCAAGGGTCTGCGGCGTCAGCTTGCAAACGAAATCGGCTTCGTGATGCCCGCCGTGCGCATCCAGGACAACATGCAGCTTCCCGCCAACAGCTACATGATACACGTCAAGGAAATCGGCGCCGGGGACGGCGAGGTGCGACCCAACAGCCTGCTGGTGATGGATCCACGCGGCGACAAGATCGAGCTGCCCGGTGAAGAAACGGTGGAGCCGACATTCGGTCTGCCGGCAATGTGGGTGCCGGAAGGGTCGCGCGAAGAAGCATCTTTCCGCGGCTACACCGTTGTCGACCCGCCGACCGTAATCACGACGCACCTTACCGAAATCATCAAGGACAACGTCGCGGAACTCCTCTCCTATTCCGAGACACAGAAACTGCTGGACGAACTCGATGCCGACCAGGGCAAGCTGGTCGACGATCTGATTCCCAACCAGATTTCTGTCGGCGGCGTTCAGCGTGTGCTCAAAAACCTGCTGCAGGAGCGTATCTCGATCCGCGACCTCTCGACGATCCTGGAAGGAATTTCGGAGGCCTGTTCGTTCACCCAGAACCCGGCGATGCTGACGGAACATGTCCGTGCGCGGCTGGCGCGCCAGATCAGCCATACGGCGACCAACGAAGCCGGCTACGTCCCACTTGTGACGTTGTCTTCGGACTGGGAACAATCCTTCGCCGAATCCCTTATCGGACAGGGCGAGGAAGTGCAGCTGTCGCTGCCGCCAAGCAGGCTTCAGGAATTCATCGGCGAGGTCCGCGAAACCTTCGACCGCTTTGCCATGATGGGGGAGACCCCTGCCCTTTTGACCAGCCCCGCGCTGCGCCCCTATGTGCGCTCTATCGTGGAACGGTTCCGACCGACAACGATGGTACTGTCCCAGAACGAGATCCACCCGAAGGTAAAAATCAAAACGCTTGGAACCATCTGACCGGTTCCCGTTCGCCAATCGGGTTGTTTTGGGTAAACTCCGACCCATGACATGTTTAATCCTATCCCCGAGCGCCGCCAGCGATGCGTAGACGCAAGTCACTGATTGTCTTTGGCATGCTCGTGATTGCAATGGGCGGTCTTGCCCTGTGGCAGACAGGGTATTGGGCCCGCAGTTTCGTTGTGTCCGATATCCGCGAGCGCAGCGGCGATATCCTCAACCTGGTGGTCGAAAACCTGCGGGGCGAGCTGTCGAAGTTTCAATACCAGCCAAGCCTGCTGGCGTTCGATCCGGCATTTGAAAAAGCACTGTCGGATGACGCATCATCGGGCGATGTGATACGGGCGAACGAACAACTTGTCCGGTTTAACGACATATCGGGTGCCGCCGCCACATTCCTTCTCGACCGGTCGGGACGGACCGTGGCCGCCAGCAACTGGCAATCCTCCGACAGCTTTGTGGGCCGCGGCTACAGCTATCGGCCCTATTTTCATCAGGCGATGCAGGGGAGCCTTGGGCGGGATTTCGCCATCGAGCCGGAAACCAGCGAACGCAGCTACTATTTCGCCCACCCCATACGCATCCGGTCCAGAACGCTGGGAGCGGTTGTCGTCAAGATCGCCATCGACAGGCTGGAGCCCAGCTGGCTTTCGTCGGATAACACAATTCTTGTGGTCGACCGGGACGGCGTGGTGTTTCTCAGCACCCACCCGGACTGGCGCTTCAGGAGCCTGGCGCCTCTTACCGAAGCGGCCAGAAACAAGCTGATCCTGTCACGGCGTTACGGGACCCGGGATATTCCAGCAATACCGATAACAGACCGTTCTGCAGCTGACTTTCTGTCGATCGAAGATACGCCGTGGCATGGAAGCGGCACCACCCGGACGGCACCGACAACGACGTATCTTGTTCAAAGCAAGGAAATGAATGAGGCCGGATGGCGCGTCCTCATCCTGTCGAACACAGCAAGCGTCGACCAGCAGGTCAAAATCTGGAGCGCCATCGTCGCCATCGTCATCGTCAGCCTGTTACTTCTTGCCGCCAATATTTATCAGCGGCGGCGTCGCTACAGCGAACGTCTTGCCCTTCAGGAAGCAGCGAAAGCGCAGCTTGAAGGCCAGGTGGCTGCCAGAACGACAGACCTGACCGAAGCGAACGCTCATTTGCGCAGCGAAATCACAGAACGGCACAAGACGGAAACGCAGTTGCGCCAGACGCAGGCGGAACTGGTGCAGGCAACAAAACTGGCGGCCCTCGGCCAGATGTCCGCCGGTCTGAGCCACGAGCTGAATCAACCGTTGACGGCGATACGGTCCTATTCTGACAACGCGCGCACATTCCTGGACCGCGATCAGGTAGAACCCGCCCGGTCTAACCTGAAAGCAATCTCCGAACTGACAGAGCGTATGGGCAGGATCATCAAAAATCTCCGCACCTATGCCCGGAACGAACCTGTTGCCTTGCGCGCGGTCCCGGTAAACCAAGCCATTACCGAATCCCTTGCATTGATGGACGCGCGGATCAGGACAGAAAACGTAAACGTATCCGTCGATCTGCCGGCGACAGACCCTATTGTGACCGCCGGCGCAGTTCGATTACAGCAGGTGCTCGTAAACCTGATCTCAAATGCGCTGGACGCGATGCAGGACACTTCCGAAAAGCATCTATTTCTATCCGTCGACGCATCGGCATCGGGAATCGGGATTACCGTTCGCGATACCGGCGCCGGCATTGTTCAGGACGACATAGACAAACTGTTCGATCCGTTCTTTTCAACCAAGGATGTCGGCGAAGGTATGGGGCTCGGACTGTCGATCACGTATGGCATTATCAAACAATTCGGCGGCGAGATCTCCGCCGCCAATCACCCCAAAGGCGGCGCCAGCTTCACGGTGAGATTGGCGGCGACAGCGGCCGCAGCAGGAGAAGCCGCATGACAGGGCAGGTTCTGTTTATCGATGATGAAGAGCATCTCCGGGTTGCGTGCTCGCAAGCACTTGAACTCGCCGGCTTCGACGTGGAATGCCATGCGTCGGCCGGTGACGCGTTGGAACGTATCGACAGTCATTGGCCGGGTGTTATCGTCACCGATGTGAAAATGGCCGGTATGACCGGCCTTGAGCTGATGACCACCGCGCTCGAACGGGACCCGGAACTACCCGTGATCCTGATTACCGGGCACGGTGACGTACCGATGGCGGTCGATGCGATGCGCGACGGCGCCTACGACTTTATCGAAAAACCTTTTGCATCCGAGATACTGGTAGACGCGGTGCACCGCGCGGCGGACAAACGTAAGCTGGTGCTCGAAAACCGGGCGTTACGCGAAGCAATCAGCGGCGCCACCCGGCTAGAAAACATGATTGTCGGCACCACGCCGGCGACCGGCAAGTTGCGGGACGAGGTTGCCAGTCTTGCAGGGACCGATGCCGATATTCTGATCCGCGGCGAAACCGGTACCGGTAAGGAGCTGGTCGCCCGGGCACTCCATCAGCTCAGCCCCCGGGCAGACCGGCATTTCGTTCCGATCAACTGCGCGGCACTGCCTGAAACACTGATCGAGAGCGAATTGTTCGGCCACGTGCGTGGCGCCTTCACCGGTGCGAACGAAAACCGTATCGGCAAGTTCGAATACGCGACCGGCGGGACACTGTTTCTCGACGAAATCGAAAGCATGCCGCTGGAACTGCAGGGACGTTTGTTACGTGTGCTCGAAGACCGGCTCGTTGTGCCGCTCGGATCCAACACTGAGGTGCCGGTCGATGTCCGGGTCATCGCTGCAACCAAAGCGGACCTGAAGGAAAAAGCCGGCGGGTCCTTCCGCGAAGACCTGTTTTACCGCCTCAACGTCCTCGCCATTTCTGTGCCACCGTTGCGCGATCGCCAGGACGATATCCTGCCGCTGATGCTGCATTTCCTCGACCAGGCATCCCTTCGCTTCAAACGCCCGGCACCCGACCTGTCACCGCAGGATATAGCCTCCCTCACCACGCATCGCTGGCCGGGAAATGTGCGGGAGCTCAAAAACGCAGCGATGCGCTTTGCCCTTGGACAGGGCCTCGGGATGGAGGCCACCCGCGAAAATACGGTCGAAAACACGGTGGGTGTGTTGGCAGACCAGGTCGGTACCTTCGAAAAATCGGTCATTCGGGCGTGTCTCGAACGCCATGATTATCGCCTCAAGCCAACATATGAAGAACTCGGCGTTTCGCGCAAAACCCTCTACGACAAAATCCGGAAATACGAACTGGGCGACAACGCCCTGAACGAAGATTAGGGACAGCTCCGACGCAGCGGCCATCACGGCAAAATTGTGTAAGTTTCTCCCCGCAATTTGGATATTTGGGTAGAACGTTACACAAAGCTGTGCCCACAGCGCGCCAGTGCCGCGACCGATTCATAAAAAATTAATACTTGGAATCAATTCGCTAGCGAATGAAATTTCACAACGCCACCCACTCGTCGGTTTGTGGCACGCAGTTTGCTTATAAATAAGCATCGGACGCTGTACCGGATTAACCGGCCACGCCGATTTGTGTCTACCTAGGGAGGATCCTATGCGCAAAATTATTGTCGGCGCCCTTGCGGGCGTTTCCATGGCCACCATGGCCGCACCCGCCTACGCAAACTGCGACAAAGGCGAAATTCATATCAAATTCAGCCACGTTACCAATACCGACAAGCACCCGAAGGGCATCGCCGCGACGCTTCTTCAGAAGCGCGTCAACGAAGAGATGAACGGCAAGGCCTGCATGACCGTTTATCCGAATTCGAGCCTGTATGACGACAACAAGGTTCTTGAAGCGATGCTGCAAGGCGATGTGCATCTTGCCGCACCGTCTCTGTCGAAGTTCGAGAAATTCACCAAGAAATTCCGCATCTTCGATCTGCCCTTCATGTTTACCGATATTGATGCCGTTGACCGTTTCCAGAATTCGGCAGCCGGTCAGGCCATGAAAGATTCCATGCGCCGCCGCGGCCTGCAGGGCATCGCTTTCTGGCATAATGGCATGAAGCAGCTTTCGGCGAACCGCCCGCTGGTGAAACCGGAAGACGCCAAAGGCCTCAAATTCCGCGTTCAGGCATCTGATGTGCTGGTCGCCCAGTTCAAGCAACTCGGCTCAAACCCGCAGAAAATGGCGTTCAAAGAAGTCTACGGCGCATTGCAGACCAAGGTCGTCGACGGTCAGGAGAACACCTGGTCGAACATCTACGGCAAGAAGTTCTTCGAAGTGCAGGACGGCGTGACCGAAACCAATCACGGCATCATCGACTATCTCGTCGTGACGTCGACCGAATGGTGGGATGGTCTGCCGGCCGGTATCCGCAACCAGCTTTCGACGATCATGACGGAAGTCACGGTTGCCCGGAACAAGGCTGCCTTCGCGGTCAATGAAGGCAACAAGAAGAAGATCATGGAAGCCGGCGGCAAGATCCGCTCGCTGAACGCAACCCAGCGCAAAGCCTGGGTCGATGCCATGAAGCCCGTCTGGAGCAAGTTCGAAGGCGACATCGGCGGCGACATGATCAAGGCAGCCCAGGCAGCCAACGCAGGCAGCTAATCGGCGGCTTGCCCGCGTCAATCCTATAACAACGACCCGCGGCCGGTAGACACCGGCCGCGGATTACTTCTAAATCTGGTTCAAACTGCTGCAAAAAAGCGGATACGGATCAAAACGGGGGAATGAGCATGTCGGCAGCGGGATCAAACGCGCAGCGCAGCGCGATGGACAATTTCGAAGAAACGCTGATCGCCATTTTTCTGGGCCTGATGACCGTGGTGACCTTCGCCAATGTGGTCGCCCGATATGTATTCAACGATAATCTCCTCTGGGCGCTGGAAACCACGGTGTATCTATTCGCCTGGCTGGTGCTTCTCGGCACCTGCTACGGCGTCAAAAAATCCCTGCACCTCGGCATAGATATCGTGATCGCGCGGCTCCCCGAACGCCCGCGCAAGATTTTCGGCCTTATCGCCATCACCGCCTGTCTCGCGTTCAGCATCCTGTTGCTAATCGGCAGCTGGGATTACTGGTATCCGTTCGTGACCAAGCGCGCCTTCCTCGAGGTAAACGACATCCCAATGCCCGGCTTCCTGCAGTTCCTCGCGGATTGGCTGAACGAAGGCGAGAAATACGAAAAAATTCCGCGGTTTATTCCCTATGCCGTGCTGCCGATCAGTATGACGCTGCTCACCTGGCGCTTCATCCAGGCAGGGATTCGCATCATGCGCGGCGAAATTCACACCATCATCGCCTCGCACGAAGCCGAGGAAATGCTGGAAGAAGCCGTCGCCGCCCGGGAAACCGGTCAGAAAGCGGAGGGCTGAGACATGGAAGTCGCTCTTCTCTTTGGCATGGTAATCGGTCTGATGGTTATCGGTGTGCCGGTTGCGATCAGTCTTGGGCTCGCCAGCGTCATCGTGCTGATGGCCTATTCGGACGGCTCGCTTGCATCGGTCGCACAGACCTTGTTTTCAGCTTTCGACGGTCATTACACACTGCTCGCTATCCCGTTCTTTATTCTCGCGTCGAGCTTCATGTCGACCGGCGGGGTCGCGCAGCGGATCATCCGGTTTGCCATCGCCGTGGTTGGACATGTGCGCGGCGGCCTCGCAATTGCATCGGTCTTCGCCTGCATGATGTTCGCGGCCCTTTCAGGCTCCTCGCCGGCGACCGTGGTCGCCATCGGCACGATCGTCATCGCGGGTATGCGCCAGGTCGGGTACACGAAAGAATTCGCCGCCGGGGTGATCTGCAACGCCGGTACCCTCGGCATCCTCATTCCGCCGTCGATCGTGATGGTGGTCTATGCCGCCGCGACCGATGTGTCGGTCGGGCGCATGTTCCTGGCCGGCGTTATACCCGGCCTTATCGCCGGCGGGATGCTGATGATCGGCATTTATATCGCCGCGCGCGTGCGCGACCTGCCGAGACAGCCCTGGGCTGGCTGGGGCGAGCTTGCCTCCGCCGGGTTCGACGCCTTTTTCGGTCTTCTCCTGATCGTCATCATTCTGGGCGGTATTTATGGCGGCATCTTCACACCGACCGAAGCTGCAGCCGTCGCCGCGATTTACGCTTTCCTGATTTCAAACTTCATATACCGCGACATGGGGCCGTTCGCCAAAAAGGGCCGCGGCGGACTGATGATCGTGTGGCGGACCGTCTCGGCGCTCTGGCACGAAGACACGAAGCGCACCCTGTTCGAGGCTGGCAAGTTGACCATCATGTTGATGTTCATCATCGCCAACGCACTGATCCTGAAACACGTGCTGACCGAGGAAGGCATCCCGCAATCCATCGCCGAGGGCATGCTGGCCGCCGGCATGGGTCCGGTCATGTTCCTGATCGTCGTGAATATCCTGTTGCTGCTCGGTGGTCAGTTCATGGAGCCGTCGGGCCTGTTGATCATTGTTGCCCCGCTGGTCTTCCCGATCGCCATGAAACTCGGCATCGATCCGATACATCTCGGCATCATCATGGTCGTCAACATGGAGATCGGCATGATTACGCCGCCGGTCGGGCTGAACCTGTTCGTGACCGCCGGGGTCGCCGGTATGTCGGTGATGAACGTGGTCAAAGCTGCCCTTCCCTGGGTCGGCATCATGTTCATCTTCCTGATCCTGGTGACCTACGTGCCGATTATCTCAACCTGGCTGCCGACCATGCTGATGGGGCCGGAGATTATTACGAAGTAGGCGGAGCCGATGAGGCTCGGCGTTAAATCGCGCCCGACTTACGCCGGTGCATGCCGATGCCGATTTCGTCCATCTTCACGCGTTCGCGCAATTCCTGTTTGCGGTGTTCGCGCGCGTCGCGGCTGGCCTGGGCAACCTCATAGGATTTGAGCTCCCGATAGGCATCGGCGAGGTCATCCTTGGTAGCCGAAATCTGGAGCTGCAGATCGGCAATGCTGCCGCGCAACTTTTCACGCTGAGCCATCGCGCCCGCCAGAAAAGCGCTATACGCCGTGCTGGATTCAACACTTTCGCCTGAATTGCGGCCTTCGCGTTCGATATCGGCCTGCAGCTGGCTGACTTCCTCCGAAAGACGTTCGCTGAGAATTTCCAGCTCGGTGACTTTCCGCCGCTGTTCATCGACTTTCCACTGATTGAGCTGGATCAGCCCCGGTAGTCCCTTCATTGAGTGCCTTCCCCAAGGATTTGTTCAAGCATTGTGTATCCGCTCGCTATATCCGTTCCATCAGCTTTGTCCTGACAGAGAAACGCTTCGAGCGGTTCGTGAAATTTAATCGCCTGGTCGGTCCGCGGATCGCTGCCCGGTCGGTAGGCGCCAAGACGGATCATTTCTTCCATATCGTCATAGGCTGACATCAATGTCCGTGCGCGCATAATCAGGTCCCGCTCGCGGGGGTCATTACAGGCGGGCATGGTCCGCGAAATACTGCGCAGCACATTGATCGCAGGATAACGCCCCCGTTCGGCGATGCCGCGTTCGAGCACAATATGACCGTCGATGATCGATCGCACCGCATCGGCAATCGGCTCGTCATGGTCGTCGCCTTCCACCAGGACGGTGAAGAGCCCTGTAATGGTGCCCTCTCCCGCGCCCGGCCCTGCCCGCTCGAGCAATTTCGGCAGTTCCGCAAATACAGTCGGTGTGTAGCCCTTGCTCGCTGGCGGCTCACCGGCGGAGAGGCCGATTTCGCGCTGCGCTGTGGCAAACCGGGTCACGCTGTCGATCATGCACAGCACGTCTTTGCCCTGGTCGCGGAAATATTCCGCAATCGCCAGCGTCTCGAACGCCGCCTGGCGCCTCATCAGAGGCGATTCATCAGATGTCGCAACGACAACGACGCTACGTGCGAGCCCTTCTTCGCCCAGACTTTCGGCGAGAAACTCCTTCACTTCGCGGCCGCGTTCGCCGACCAGGCCGATTACGTTCACATCCGCCGATGTATATTTGGCAAGCATCGACAGCAGGACGGATTTCCCGACGCCGGAGCCCGCAAAAATACCCATCCGCTGCCCACGGCAGCAGGTGGTAAAGGTGTTGATGGCACGCACGCCAAGATCGATCTTGTCGCCAACCAGTGCGCGCGTATGGGCCGGTGGCGGCGACGCCCGCAACGGATACGCCATACAGCCCTCACCGAGCGGCCCAAGACCGTCGACGGGTTCGCCCATGGCATTCACGACGCGGCCGAGCCAGCTATTGTCCGGCCGGATCGCAGTCTGTGCCGGCAGGATTTTCGCCTTGCAACCGGGCCCGATACCCTCAAGCGAATGAAACGGCATGGCCAGCGCCTTGCCATCGCGGAAGCCGATCACTTCGCACAGTACATCTCGGCCGTTTCGGGCGCTGACCGCGCAGCGATCGCCGACACTGAGCGATTGCGGCACACCGGCGACCTCCACCAGCATGCCCTGAACGGCGGAAATCCGCCCGTAAACCACCCGATCATCGAGTTGTTCTATTTCGTTAACGATCGCAGAAAATATCTGCCCCGGATCCGGTTGCGCGCTCTGTGCTAGCAAAACTGTGAAATCTCAATAAGTTAGACTGGACAAGCATCATGCAGGACCGGTATTTAAATTTGGTAAAGTAGGTAAATTGGGTTCGCGGTATACACTTTGTTAACCATCGGAGGGGCATTATGACCGTAGTGTTAATCAATTCGGTTAAGGGGCTGTTCAATCAGTCCGGGGGAATTTCATGAGAGTACTTCTAGTCGAAGACGACACTTCGACAGCGAAAACCATCGAAATGATGCTGAAGTCCGAAGGTTACATCTGTGACTGTACGGATCTCGGCGAAGACGGTCTCGAGATCGGGAAAATTTACGATTACGACCTGATTATTCTCGACCTCATGCTGCCTGATATGGACGGATATGAAGTCCTGCGGCGGCTGCGGTCATCCAAGGTCAGAACGCCGATCCTCATCCTCTCGGGGCTTTCCGAACCGGATCAGAAGGTAAAGGGCCTCGGCTTCGGTGCCGACGATTACCTGACCAAGCCGTTTGACAAGGGCGAGCTGGTTGCACGTATCCAAGCGATCGTCCGCCGCTCGAAAGGCTATTCTGAATCAATCATCCGGACCGGCAAGATCGCCGTCAACCTGGACACCCGCACCGTCGAAGTTAACGGACAGCCCCTGCATCTGACAGGCAAGGAATACGGCATCCTGGAGCTTCTTTCGCTGCGCAAGGGCACGACCCTGACGAAGGAAATGTTCCTGAACCATCTTTATGGCGGGATGGACGAGCCGGAACTGAAAATTATCGACGTTTTTGTCTGCAAGCTGCGCAAGAAACTGTCGACCGCGACCGGTGGCGAAAACTATATCGAAACTGTGTGGGGCCGGGGCTATGTGCTGCGCGACCCGCTCGAAGAAGGTGCCGACGTTACCGCCGACGAAGAGCCGACACGGGCAACTGCCTGATCAAAACAACACCCCACCGAATGGGTTCAAAAAGAAAGACCGGCATTTGCCGGTCTTTTTTTGTGCGCTGAAAGTTCCTAAAGGTCGGAAACAGCCCGGTCTTTTGTTGATCTCAGACTGCCTGATATAAACGCGGAAAGCTGTTAGCGGCCGCCGGTGGCGGAAATAGGTGCCGCGCCGGCTGCGGCGGTCGCCGATGCAAGCTGGTATACGCCACGAACGCCGCTGACCGGCTGATAATCTGAAGTGATACCGATAACACTCTCTGCACCACCAAGGAAAAGCGAGGCGTCCGGCGCCGAAATATCGGACATACGGCCCAGAATTGCGCCCTTGGTGTCCTGATCGAAGTAGATCAGAACGTTGCGGCAGAAAATAATGTCGAATTTGCCGAGAACGCCGTAGCTATCCAGCAAGTTGAAGGTCTGGAAACGAACCATCTTGCGGATATCTTCCGAAATCTGCCAGGCTGTCTCCGTTTGCGTGAAATACTTCACCAGGAGCTGGATCGGCAGGCCGCGCTGAACCTCGAACTGGGAATACGCCCCCTCTTTCGCCTTATCGACAATCTCGGTTGACAGATCCGTCGCGAGGATTTCGAACGACATATCGCCGAACTTGGCCTTGTTCTCAAGCAGCATCATCGCGATCGTATAGGGTTCCTGCCCGCTGGAGCACGCCGCACTCCAAATCCGGATCCGGTTCTGCCCCTTCGCTTTACGTGCGGCGATCATCGGGGGCAGAACATGATCCTTCAGATTGTCGAATGGCGTCTGATCGCGAAAGAAGAACGACTCGTTGGTCGTCATAGCATCCGTGATGCGCGTCTTAAGGCTCTCATCGGCGGTCTTCTGCAACGTGCTGATCAACTCATCGATGCCGGACATGCCAAGATCCCGTGCAACCGGGGTCAACCGGCTCTCGACGAGATAAAGTTTGTCAGCCGACAACACGATCCCGGACCGGCTTTTCAGAAAATCCTTCAGGTATTCAAAATCTTGCGGGTTCATGTTCAGGCTCTCCGCATCAGATTTATTGCACGAGGGGCGATTTGGTCGATTGGCAGAATTTCTGCGCAAAGACCCGCATTGGCGACAGCACCGGGCATACCCCAGACGACGCTGCTTTCTTCGTCCTGCGCGATCAGTGTCGCGCCGGTATCTACGAGTGTTTCTGACGCATCGAGGCCGTCATGGCCCATGCCGGTCAACATCAGGGCCAGGGTCGCGGAGCCAAATTCCTTCGCGACGCTTCTGAACAGCGGTTCCACCGACGGTCGGCAGTAATTTTCCGCGGGTTCCTGATTCAGCCGGATTACGTGGCCCGTGCCCGATTTCTCGATGTACATATGAAAATCACCAGGAGCGACATAGATTCTCCCCGCTTCCAGCGGCTCGCCGTCGATGCCCTCACCACAACGCGCATCCGCGACCTTGGACAGGTGCTCGGCGAGAATTCCGGTAAAAGCTTTCGGCATGTGCTGTGCGATGACCACCGGCAAATGATCGATATTGCCTTTCAGGCCTTCGAACACTTTGAACAGCGCCTGCGGACCGCCGGTCGAGCTGCCGATTGAAATGATTCTGGGTGGCACATTGGAGACAGAACGTTTAGCGACGGGAGCCGCGGGCTCGGCTTTCTTGTTTGCCGCCAACGGCACACTGGCAGCGCGCGGAGCCGGTCTATTCAGAGTCCTGCGCGAATGTCCGCCAAGTGCCTTTATTTTCTCGACGAGTTCGCGCTTAAAACTATCCGCAGAGTGAATTTCGTATTTCGCCGTCGGCTTGGGGATATAGTCAGCGGCCCCCATTTGCAGCGCTTCAAGGCTTATCGCGGCATTCTTTTCAGTTAATGTCGACGCCATGATGATTTTGACGTCCGGCGCTATTTCAAGAAGTTTGGGAAGCGCTGTCATGCCGTCCATAACGGGCATCTCGATATCAAGAACGACAACATCGACCGGCTGCTTGGCCAGCGCATCGATGGCCTGTTGACCATTCGACACAGACGCCACGACCTCGATGTCCGGGTCCGCTTCGAGCGTGCGCCGGAAGATTCCGCGGATAACGGCGGAGTCGTCGACAACCATGACCCCCAGACGGTCCGAGCTGTCCGATTTTCCTGACGATAGGGAAGTAGCAGGTACGGCAGACATCAGATAAGTCCCGTCTGCGAAAATTTGGATTCCACGATATCGCCGTCGAACGGCTTCATGATGTATTCGTTGGCACCGGCCGTGATCGCTTCTCGGATATGGGCCTCATCGTTTTCGGTGGTACAGAACACCACCACGGGATCCTGTCCGCCGGGAAGAGTTCTCATTTTCCGCAGAAAATCTATGCCGTTCATTACCGGCATATTCCAGTCAAGCAGAACGGCATCCGGCATCTGCTCGCCGCATTTCTGCAGGGCATCCTTGCCATCCACTGCCTCAACGATCTCGAATTCGAGATCCTTCAGGATTTTTCGGGCGACCATCCTGACGACCTTTGAGTCGTCAACTACCAGACAGGATTTCATTTTACTCTTTCAGACTGATAAAATTTAGGCTGCTTCTTCAGCCACGTTGAACGACAGCAGCGTCGAGACATCGAGTACGACCAGCAGACCTTCTTCCAGCCGGTAGACACCCTCGCTATAGGTGCGCCACAGGGAATCCAGCGTTGCCGGATTCCGTTCGAAGTTCTTTTCAGAGACCTTAAGAACATCGCCAACATCATCGACAATCAGGCTGTACAGCTCATGCTGATGTTCGACGACAATGCTCATCGTGCGCGCACCCTCTTCGCGTTCCGGCAATCCCATCCGAATGCGAAGATCGATCGCTGTCACGATCCGTCCCCGCAAATTCAACGAACCGGACACTTCCGGCGGCGCCAAAGGAATCGGGGTGATGCGTTGCGGCGCGAGAACATCCTGAACCTGCAGGACAGCAATGCCGCATATCTGATCGCCGACCGATGCGGTTACGAATTCACGGGTCGCACCAGAATCCTGCCCGTCATCAGTGGCAGATTTTTTTGATGTTGCGGTCATGCTGCGCCTTTCATCTTTACGATTGTGTTCGACAGGGATTCGAGAAGCGCCTCGCGGTCCTGCTTCGGCACGTAATCGACAAACCCGACCTCACGGCCAGCGGCGATATCCGCCGGCGATGTCCGCGACGAAAGCGCGACGATGGGCGTCTTTGTCCACGCGCCTTTTTCACGAATTTCGCGGGCCAGGCCGAAGCCGTCCATACCCGGCATTTCGATGTCGCTGACGATCACGTCGAAGAGTTCTCCGGCGTCCCGCATGCTCAATGCGGCGTCTGCGTTTTCGGCAGTGAGGACGTCATAGCCGGCAGCCCGAAGCAGCGGGGCCATAAGGTTGCGGAAAAACGGGCTGTCATCGACCAGCAATACACGGCCGCTGGCGCCTCCGTTTTCGGCCCCTTCGTCAGTCCTCCCGAACCAATCCTGATAGGCACGGGTAAGATAGCTGGAGGCGTCAATAATTTCCGTCGCCTTGCCGTCGACGATGGCACTACCGATAACGCCATCGGTGTCCGTCTTGATTTCGACGTTCAAATTCTCTTCGACGATGTCGAGAATTTCATCGACCATCAGGCCCATGCTGCGATCGCGGTCGGTAAAGACCAGGACCGGCTGACGGCCCTCTGTCCGGCGTTCGAACGTGTCAGTCACCGGCAGTAGCGGCATCAGTTGACCGCGGTACTGGACGACCAGCTGATTATCGGAAACCTCGACATTTTCGGCCTCGATCTCCTCAAGCCGGGCAATCAACGCCAGCGGAACCGCCTTGGGCTCATCCGTGCCGGCTCGGAACACCAGCAGCGCCGTCCGTTCGTTACGGCCGGCATTGTTGACCGCGGCACCTGCCTCCTCATTCGGATTCGTTGCCGCAATACTTCCGGTAGCCGTCGCGATACCGTTCGGGTCCAGGATCATGATGACGCTGCCGTCGCCAAGAATCGTGTTGCCAGAATAGACGCTGATGTCGCGCAAAATCGGCGCGACCGGTTTCACGACGATTTCTTCGGTGTCATACACCGCGTCGACCACGATACCGAACGTGTACGGTCCGACCTGGGCAACAACAATAAAGCTGTCGCCGTTCTCGTCGGTCATGCCACTCTTGTCTTTTTTATCGCTCTGATCTGACTTATCGGCACTTTCAGCCGCTTCTGCACTTTCGGCTTCGGCATCGGCTTCAACCTGCTGAGCTTCAATGGTGCTCAGAAGGTCGTCAGATCCGAGATTTAGGAGATTCGGCAGCGAGACAAGCGGCAAGAGCCGATCACGCAGGCGAAGAACCGGCGTTTCGTTGACCTTTTCGATCCGGTGATCCGACGCGCTGGATACACGGACAAGCTCGACCACGCTAAGCTGCGGAATAGCAAATTTCTCGGTCCCGGCCCGCACGATCAGTGCCGACACGATCGCCAGTGTCAGCGGAATTTTGATAATAAACGTAGACCCTTTGCCTTCTTCGGATCTCAGTTCAATCTGCCCGCCGATTTTTTCGATATTGGTCCGCACAACGTCCATACCGACACCCCGGCCGGAAACGTTCGTAACCTTTTCGGCGGTGGAAAAACCGGCCTTGAAGATGAACTGCTGGATCTGCTGGTCAGAATAATCCTCTATCTCGGATTGGGCGGCTAGACCGTTCGCGAGGATTTTTTCCTTCACCCGCGCAATATTGATCCCGCGGCCGTCATCCGCGATCTCGATGATAATATGTCCACCTTCGTGATAGGCATTGAGCGTTACCGTGCCGGTTTCGGGCTTGCCCGCCTTCACACGCTCTTCCGGTCCTTCCAGACCGTGATCGCCGGAGTTCCGGATCATATGGGTCAGCGGATCCTTGATCATTTCCAGAACCTGGCGATCCAGCTCCGTCTCCGCACCGATCATCTTAAGCTCGATCTTCTTATCAAGATCGTTGCCGATATCGCGGATAATCCTGGGTAATTTGTTCCAGGCATTTCCGATCGGCTGCATGCGGGTTTTCATCACCCCTTCCTGCAGATCGGTCGTGACATGGCTAAGCCGCTGGAGCGGCACTTTGAATTCACTGTCTTCATGATGACGAACCATCTGGAGCAACTGGTTACGCGTCAGCACCAGTTCGCTTACCGTCGTCATCAGGTTTTCAAGAAGCTCAACGTTGACGCGGATCGACTGATTTGCGACCGACGTTTCTTTCGAACCCGATTTCTCTGCCTTTTCCGGTTTTGCCTCTTCCGCAACCGCTTCAACTTCAGCTTCTTCTTCGACTTCGGGCGCAGCTTCTTCAGCCGGCGCCTCTCCGGCTTCTGCGCCAGAAACAAAATCGCCTTCCGAAGCGACAAAAACCATCATCGCGTCGTCGACAACGGCGGGATCAATTTCCAGTACCGCCATTGCCGCTGCGAGATAATCTCCAACCTTGTTGAAATGCGGACCGCTGAACCCGTTTTGCGCCATCTGCGCAAAGAACGGCTTCAGTGCATCGTTGAAATAGTCGTCTGGTCCGCCAAACGCCTTGATCATGTATTCGACGGTGTGGCCCTGCATCCGGGCCATGTCGACGCCTTCAAACAGCGGCGCCAGTTCCTCGTCGGCCATCACCTTGCCGTACATAAGCTCGATCGCGGCATCGATTGCTGAGGTCGCACCGGCGCGTTCGTATATTGAACCGCCCGGTGCTTCCGCTGCGGGTGCCGCCTCTACAGCTGCAGCCGGCTCGGCGGGTGCAGAAGCTGCGCCGCCTTCCTTGCCGGCCCGGTACATCGCGTCGAGCTGGGCAATCAGTTCCTTATCGTCTCCCGGAGGCTCCGACTCGGTCTCCTCGAGCACGGCGACGATTTCCTTGATCCGGTCGAGAGCGGCCAGGATCAGGCTGACCGCTTCCGGCGTAACCTCCTGAACACCTTCCCGGAAATTACCAAGAACGTTCTCACCCGCGTGGGCGACGGATTCGAGTCGTGACAGGCCAATAAAACCGCACGTACCCTTGATGGTGTGAACGAGCCTGAAAATATTGCCCAACAGCTCCGGATCATTCGGATTCTGCTCAAGCTGGACAATTTCAAGGTCCAGGTTATCCAGGCTTTCGACAGTCTCGGTGAGAAATTCTGTAAGAAGATCGTCCATAAATCGCCCCGTCCCTAACGGCTATTGCTTTATCCGGTAGGACACGGTGTCCTGCCGATGAAGCAATATCTGGCAATTTAATTAAAATCCGGTAAAGCAGTTCACATTGAAAAATCCCGGATTTTGGCCGTTTTGTCCGCATCAGCCTCCTAATACGGCGCTGAGCTTAACCTTATCAGTCTCTGTGGCCTCTACGCTCAACGTCCCGCCGGCGGCGGCGACAACCTGGCCGGTGAAATAGGTCTGGATCGACCGCGGCGTAACGGTCTCCACGGTCGTTCCTTCTGAAAGGGTCTTCAGGCTGTCTTCTTCGACACGCGCGCCCTGTCCGGCGGCAATCACCTGGACGCCGCCATTGTCGAACGACACGGTGATCTCTCCGCCCCGGGGCAACGCTTCAATCCCCATCAGCACCATGTTCATTGCCGACTTGATAATCAGCCGTGGCAACATCCGTTCACGGTCCGCCGGCCAGGTGATCGAAGATTTTTCGTGTTTTTCGAGCCGAACGGTGAGGTCTGCGGCGCTGCCGATGCCTATTTCGCCATCAGGATCGCCGCCAAGCCCATAGGCGAATCGGAAATATTGCAGCTTGCCGGATCCTTCCGAGGCGCTGTTCATCAGCAGATCGCGGATATCGTTCAGCATGTCACCGGGGTCGTCATCCAGTAACTCCATGCCATTGTTAATGGCGGTAACCGGGCTGATCAGGTCGTGGCATATGCGGGAACACAACAGTTCGAGCACCCGAAGATCGATCATGTAAGACATGGAATATCCTTTTTTGCCGCCCGACTGTGACCTGTCTGCGGCTTGTGTCGGCAAATTGAATTGCCAAAGAAACCGACACGGTATTAACGAAAGCGTAATTTCCTGTAAATTGATCTCGGTAAACGGAAAGCTTGGCGAATGTTTCACAATATTATTCCCGGTGCGCTCGTGCGGCATCCGTCGCAGGCGGACTGGGGTATTGGCCAGGTGCAATCGGTCGATGGCGCACGGATTACCGTGAATTTCGAAAATGCCGGAAAGCACCTGATCAACGGCGATGTCGTCGATCTTGTAACCGTTCGGGAAGACGAACTTGATGGCTGATGGCACCACCGACATTCTGAATTTTCGCGGCCCTGGCCGGGGCGGCAAAGGGTCCAATGCGCCAAAGGGCCGCCAGGTCGATCCTGATGCCGCGGCAGATATCGCCGACCTGCTTGGCGACATGCCGCGTCGTCGCGATCTGCTGATCGAAGCCCTGCACCTGATTCAGGACAAGTACCGCTGCCTGGCGCCGGCCCACCTTGTGGCGCTCGCCGATGAACTCCGCCTCGCGATGGCCGAAGTTTATGAGACCGCTACCTTCTATCACCACTTCGACGTCCTCGAAGACGGCGAGACCGCACCGGCGGAAATTACTGTCCGCGTCTGCGATTCCATCGCCTGCGACCTTGCCGGCGCCCAGGACCTCATCGAAGATCTGAAATCCCGTTTCGGCGACACCGTCCGCGTGCTTGCCGCACCCTGTATGGGCGCCTGCGACCGCGCGCCGACTGCCGCGGTCGGCCAGAATCAGATTTTTACCGCCAATACCGAACGGGTCGCCGCAGCGGTATCGGATAAGGTGATCGCGCCGTCGATTCCGGGACATATCGACTACGACACCTACCTGCTCGAAGGCGGATACAAGACGCTGAAGGAATGCCTGTCCGGGCATCTCACGGTTGAGACAGTTGTTTCACGGATGGAACAGTCAGAATTGCGCGGCCTTGGCGGCGCCGGTTTTCCGACGGGCCGCAAGTGGAAGATCGTATCCGGCTTCCCCGGACCGCGCCTGATGGCCGTCAATGCCGATGAAGGCGAGCCCGGCACCTTCAAGGATCGCTATTTCCTTGAAACCGATCCACACCGCTTTCTCGAAGGCGTGCTGATCGGCATGTGGGCAGTCGAGGCCGAGGAATGTTTTATCTACCTGCGCGACGAATATCCGGCCGCGCGCCAGATATTGCTGGGCGCGATTGCCAAGCTCGAAAAAACCGATCTGCTCAAACCGGGCACGCTGCATCTGCGGCGCGGTGCGGGCGCTTATATCTGCGGTGAGGAATCGGCGATGCTGGAGAGCATCGAAGGCAAGCGCGGCCTGCCACGGCACCGCCCGCCTTTTGCCGCCGAAGTCGGCCTGTTCGGGCGCCCCACGCTGATCAACAACGTAGAGACGCTGTACTGGGTGCGGGACGTGCTGGAAAAAGGCGCAGACTGGTTCGCCGGTCACGGACGGAACGGACGCAAGGGTATTCGGACATTCTCGGTCTCCGGGCGTGTGCGCGAACCGGGCGTGAAGATCGCCGAGGCAGGCATCACCCTGCGCGAACTGATCGACGACTACTGCGGCGGCATGGCCGACGGCCACACGCTGAAAGGCTATCTGCCGGGCGGCGCATCGGGCGGCATCCTGCCGGCATCCAAAGACAATCTGCCGCTCGACTTCGGAACGCTCGAAGAACATGGCTGCCTCATCGGCTCGGCCGCGGTGGTCGTGTTGTCGGAACAGGACAGCACGGCCGATGCCGCGCTTAACCTGATGAAATTCTTCGAGGATGAATCCTGCGGACAGTGCACACCCTGCCGCGCAGGATGCGAAAAGGCGGCCAAGCTGATGTCGGGCGATAACTGGGATCAATCCCTGCTCGAAGAACTGAGCCGGACGATGACCGATGCGTCGATCTGCGGTCTCGGACAGGCCGCACCAAACGGGTTACTGTCGGTCTTTCGGCACTTCCCCCAGGACGTAAAGTAGGAAACGACAAAATAATGCCCCTGGACGGAAGCAATACCGAAGTCACCTTCACGCTGGACGGGCGCGCGGTCACCGCGCAACCGGGCGAATCCATCTGGCAGGTCGCCCAGCGCGAAGGCACCGATATTCCGCATCTGTGCTACGCGCCGGAACCGGGCTACGCGGCGGACGGCAATTGCCGCGCCTGTATGGTCGAGGTCGAGGGCGAACGCACTCTTGCCGCGTCCTGCATCCGCCAGCCGACCGAGGGCATGGTTGTCAGCACGGCAACCGAACGGGCGCAATCGTCCCGCAAAATGGTGTTCGAGCTCCTCGCCGCCGATCAGCCGCCGCGAGATCATGCCCACGATACAGGATCGAAATTCTGGCAATGGGCGGACAGGCTCGGCATCGAAGACAGCCGCTTCCCTGCCCGTTTGACGCCCGAACCCGATCTGTCACACCCGGCCATGGCGGTGAACCTCGATGCCTGCATCAATTGCACGCTTTGTGTCCGGGCCTGCCGCGACGTGCAGGTCAATGACGTCATCGGCATGGCCCATCGTGGCGCGCATGCAAAAATCGTCTTTGATTTCGACGACCCGATGGGCGACAGCACCTGCGTCGCCTGTGGCGAATGCGTCCAGGCCTGCCCCACAGGTGCATTGCTGCCCGCGACGGTCGCTACACCCGAAGGCCGCGTCCAGCCGGACCGTCAGGTGGATTCTCTGTGTCCCTATTGTGGCGTCGGCTGCCAGCTGACATACAACATCAAGGACGACAAAATTCTCTCTGTCGAAGGCCGCGACGGGCCATCCAACCACAAGCGGCTTTGCGTCAAAGGCCGCTTCGGCTTCGATTACATCCATCACCCGCACCGGCTGACCAAACCGCTGATCCGCAGGGAAGGTGTTGCAAAAGATCCGACCATTCAGCTCGACCCCGCCAATCCGCTCGACTATTTCCGCGAGGCGACGTGGGACGAGGCGCTCGACCTGGCAGCGTCCGGGCTGAAAAAGGTCATCGATGAACGCGGCGGCAATGCGCTGGCCGGGTTTGGTTCCGCCAAGGGGTCGAACGAAGAGGCCTATCTGTTCCAGAAGCTGGTTCGCACCGGGTTTCACACCAACAATGTCGATCACTGTACCCGGCTGTGTCACGCATCGTCCGTCGCCGCGTTGATGGAAACCGTCAATTCAGGGGCGGTATCGGCGCCGTTCTACGATTGCGAGAATTCAGACGTCATTATCGTCATTGGCGCCAACCCGACAGTGAATCATCCCGTCGCCGCAACATTTTTCAAGAACGCGGTGAAAAACGGCTCGACGCTGATCGTCATGGATCCGCGCGGCCAGGCCCTGTCACGCCACGCCACGCATATGCTGCAGTTCAAGGGCGGCAGCGATGTCGCCCTCCTCAATGCCCTCATGCATGTGATTGTCGAAGAAGGCCTGACGAACGAGAACTACATCGCCGGTTTCACCGAAGGCTTTGAAGAGCTCAAAAAGCACGTCAAAGATTTCTCGCCCGAGAAAATGGCCGATATCTGCGGCATCGATGCAGAGACGATCCGCACGGTCGCGCGCACCTACGCCACCGCGCAGAAGAGCATCATCTTCTGGGGCATGGGCATCTCCCAGCATGTACACGGCACCGATAATGCCCGCTGCCTTATCTCGCTCGCTCTGATGACCGGCCATGTCGGCCGCACGGGTACCGGGCTGCATCCGCTGCGTGGCCAGAACAATGTGCAGGGCGCATCGGACGTCGGCCTGATCCCGATGTTCTTCCCCGACTACCTCGCCGTCGATGCCGAAGATATTCACGCAAAGTTCGAGGATTTCTGGAAAACCGAGCTCAGCCCGGACCGCGGGCTGACGGTGGTTGAAATCATGGGCGCAATCCACGCCGGCGAGATCAATGCGATGTACATCATGGGCGAGAACCCGGCCATGTCGGATCCGGATGCCGGCCATGCCCGCAAAGCGCTCGCCTCGCTCGATCACCTGGTCGTACAGGACCTGTTCCTGACCGAGACGGCGGCACTCGCCGACGTCGTCCTGCCGGCAAGCGCTTTTCCGGAAAAGGACGGCTCGTTCACAAATACGAACCGTCAGGTTCAGCTGGGTCACAAGGCCCTGCCCCTGCCGGGCGACACAAGACAGGATTTGTGGATCATCCAGGAGATCGCACGGCGCATCGGGCTCGACTGGCACTATACGGGTCCGGACGAAGTGTTCGCCGAGATGGCGCAATGCATGCCGTCGATGGACGGCATCACCTGGGAGCGGCTGGTGAATGAAAGCTCCGTGACCTATCCCGTCGGCGAAGACGGGGTCAGTCACGAGATTATCTTCCGCGAAGGCTTCCCGACCGAAAACGGGCGCGGAAAGTTCGTGCCCGCCGATGTTCTGCCGCCGGATGAAGTGCCGGACGACGACTACCCGCTGATTCTGACCACGGGCCGCGTGCTGGAGCACTGGCATACGGGATCCATGACACGCCGAACAGATGTCCTCGACCGGATCGAACCCGAAGCAACGGCGAATCTGTCGCCGCGCGAACTCGGCAGACGCGGGATGAAACCGGGCGACACGATCCGCGTCGAGACGCGGCGTGGTGCCATCGAGCTACAGGCCCGTGCCGACCGCGATGTGCCGGAAGGAATGATCTTCATTCCGTTCTGCTATGTCGAAGCTGCCGCCAATCTGCTGACAAACCCGGCGCTCGACCCATCCGGCAAAATTCCCGAATTCAAATTTTGTGCGGCACGGATTTCGGCAGCGGAGTCCGTGGCCGCCGAATAGGCCCAGTGTTGCCAATAGGCTTCTAATTACTCTGTGATGTCACCCCGGCCTTGTGCCGGGGCCCAGTGGGCATCCCACCGGATCAAAAGACTGGGTCCCGGCACAAGGCCGGGATGACAACCGTTGACCTAGCCTAAAACTTGCCCAGCACAGTCCGCTCGAATTCGAGCGGCAGCGAATCCGTGGACAAAGCCAGGGTGCGCTGCCGGCGCAGCACCTCATCCTCAATATGCGCTTGAATGAATGCATCGAGATGCACATCAGGTTCCAGCCGCGCACGAATATGATCGAGCATATCCGGCTGGCTCATTGCCCGAAGGATACGGCCTTCCGCCGCAATTTCAGCCAGGGCGACCGGTGCGCCATCCACGTTCACACAGCCGACGATCGCCGTATACGCATATGCCCGGTCGATGACCTCGCCGACACCTTCGATCTCGACCCGGATACCGTCCAGCCGGTCATAGGTATAGTTCCGTTCAGTTTCATGCATCCGGTTGAGCTGCGCATCGTCCAGCCACAAGACGTATGTCGTGACTCGTGTTCCGGGCGACGGATGAAACGTCGACGGCACCGAGCCGTAGCCCGCCAGATGCGCTGCATAAACGGAATCGAAGTCGTCCAGCAAACCGCGCTGGATAGGGATTTCGACATGTCCGGGCAGCACGCTGTATTTGCGGGCCAATTGCTCATGCGACTGGTTCGACCCGGCGGCCAGGACCGGCGTACGACCGGTGCGGTCAAACCCGTGATCGTCCAGATCATAGGGCGCCCCGTTACGGAACACATAGGACCGGCCGGGAACCGGAAACGGATAGGTTTTGGCGTGGGCGACGGGATCATTCATGGCCATAATAGAGCCCGAATCCGCCCCGTCTGTACAGATCGCGGATCGTCCTGCTTGACCCTTATCCCGGCTTCGGGCAGAACCGCCCGACCATGGCCTATGCCAATCTCCGCGACTATATCGACCGCCTCGAATCCGAAGGTCGGCTGGTGCGCGTCTCGACACCTGTGTCGACGCAGCTTGAGATGACGGAAATTCAGACCCGTCTGCTGGCCGAAGGTGGCCCCGCCGTCCTTTTTGAAAACGCCACCGATGCCGACGGTAACCCGTGCGGCATGCCGGTGCTGGCCAATCTGTTCGGTACGGTTGAACGCGTCGCCTGGGGCATGGAAAAGACACCGGAGCAGCTGCGTGAATTCGGCGAGCAGCTGGCCTTTTTGCGCCAGCCCGAACCGCCGGGCGGCTGGCGCGAAGCGGTTGAGATGCTGCCACTGCTGAAGACCGTGATGGCGATGAAGCCGAAGACGGTCTCCCGCGCGCCCTGCCAGGAAGTCGTTCTCACCGGCGACGATATCGATCTTGCGAAACTGCCGATCCAGATGTGCTGGCCGAACGAGCCGGCACCGCTGATCACCTGGCCGCTGGTGGTCACCGAGGGCAAGAACGGCAAGCCCAATGTCGGCATCTACCGCATGCAGGTGACGGGCCGCGACACCACGATCATGCGCTGGCTCGCCCATCGCGGCGGCGCCCATCATGCAAGCGATGCTGCAAACGCAGGCGCCGACAGTATTCCCGCGGCTGCCGTGATCGGCGCCGACCCGGCCACCATCATCGCCGCCGTCGCCCCGGTGCCCGAGACCATGTCCGAATACCAGTTTGCGGGGCTTCTGCGCGGCCAGAAATTAGCACTCGTCGACTGCAAAACGGTGCCGTTACAGGTTCCGGCAGAAGCCGAGATCGTGATCGAAGGCCATGTGTCGCTGCGCGATACGGCGCTCGAAGGCCCCTATGGCGACCATACCGGCTATTACAACGCCGCCGAGCCGTTCCCGGTATTTACCGTCTCGGCGATCACGATGCGGAAAGATCCGATTTACCTGACCACGTTTACGGGCCGGCCACCGGACGAACCCTCTGTGCTGGGCCGCGCACTGAACGATGTGTTTATCCCGCTTCTGGTGCAGCAGTTCCCGGAAATCGTGGATTTCTGGCTGCCGCCGGAGGCCTGTTCCTACCGCGTTGCCGTGGTATCGATCCGCAAAGGCTATCCCGGTCACGCAAAGCGGGTAATGATGGGTGTGTGGTCCTATCTTAAACAGTTCATGTACACCAAGTTCGTCATCATCGTGGATCACGATATCGACGCACGGAAATGGGAAGATGTGATCTGGGCTATATCAACAAACGTGGATGCGGCGCGCGACGTGACGATGATCGAGAACACACCGATCGACTATCTCGACTTCGCATCGCCGGTCGAAGGGCTCGGATCGAAGATGGGCATCGATGCGACCGCGAAGATCCCACCCGAAACGACACGGGAATGGGGCCGTAAAATTCGGATGTCCGACGATATTATCGAAGAGGTCACATCCAAGTGGCAGGAATACGGTTTGCCGGGAAGCGGCAAGCCGATCTGGAAATCAACCGATGACAAAAAATAGACGGGTAGCAATACATGGCCGACGCCTATAACCAACTGAACCTTCTGTCCGACCTGCTCGACGCGGCGAAAAAAGCCGGGGCCGATGCGGCAGATGCCGTGGTCTATAACGCGGCGTCTCTGTCGGTTTCCTGCCGTATGGGCGAGCTGGAAAAACTGGAACGGGCGGAAAGCAACGATCTCGGGCTCCGCGTCCTGATCGGCAAACAGCAGGCAATGGTGTCATCCACCGATTTCGACCCGTCGACGCTGAACGAAGTGGTCGAGCGCTGTGTCGCCATGGCGAAGGCAGCCCCCGAAGATCCCTATTGCGGACTTGCAGACCCGGACCAGATCGTCACCAACCCGCCCGTGATCGATATCTGCGACGATACCGAACCGACGAACGATGCCATGGTCGACGCGGCAAAGATCGCGGAAGATGCGGCCCGTGCCGTCGCCGGTGTCACCAACACCGAAGGCGCCGAGACCGGCTGGAGCCGGGCCGAGATCGCCATCGCCGCGACTAACGGCTTCGCCCGGACCTACTCGACGTCGAGCCACAGCCTTGCCGCGTCCGTGCTGGCCGGCGAAGGCACCGAGATGGAGCGGGATTACGACTACACATCGGCGGTTTATTATTCGGATCTTGAAGATCCCGCAGAGATCGGACGCAATGCCGGCGAACGCGCCGTCAAACGCCTGAACGCCAAGAAGGTTAAAACCCAGCAGGTACCGGTGATTTACGACCCCCGCGTCTCGGGCGGGCTGGTGCGGCACTATGCCGGCGGGATCAACGGATCGTCCATTACCCGCGGCACGTCGTTCCTCAAGGATTCGATGGGCGAGAAGATCTTCTCCGACGGCATCAACATAATCGACGATCCACACCGCCCCCGCGGGTTCCGCTCGAAGCCGTTCGACGCAGAAGGCCTTGCGAACAAGCGCAGTGCCATTGCCGATAACGGCGTACTGACGACCTGGGTGCTCGATCTGTCGGCGGCTCGCCAGCTTGGCCTGGAATCGACCGGTCATGCGTCGCGCGGCACGTCATCACCGCCATCGCCGTCGCTCACCAATCTCTATATGGAGGCCGGCAGCCAGACCCCCGCCGAGCTTATGGCGGATATCGAAAACGGCTTTTACATCACCGAACTGATCGGTATGGGCATCAACATGATCACCGGTGACTACAGCCGCGGCGCGACGGGCTTCTGGATCGAAAACGGTGAGATTACCTATCCTGTCAGCGAAATGACCATCGCCGGTAACCTGAAGGACATGTTCGCCAACCTGGTCCCGGCGGACGATCTGACGTTCCGCTATGGCACCGATGCACCGACGATCCGCGTCGATGGCCTGACCGTTGCCGGCGTCTGATCGCCTAAACTGCTGATTTTCAGAGTAATATCAAACGATTGGCCGGATTCGTCCGTCGTGGTATTCTGATTCCCGGTATTGCCCCCACGCGAAACGGAACACGCTCCTTTGGCTGAACCTGTTCAGGCGCCCGATACGGGTCACGAACTCACCGATGACGCACATGCAACGTCCGACGCCCTTGTCCGGCGGCTGGCGAAGGAACAGCTCTGGCCGCAGCGTGGCCGGATCGGCCTGACCTTCATCTGCATGGTTCTTGTCGCCGGTACATCGGCCGCGATGATCTATCTGCTGAAGGACGTGGTCGACCAGGTGCTGATCGCCCGTGACCGGGAGATGCTTTACCTGCTGCCCGGCGTCATCATCGGCCTTGCGCTCATATCGGGCATTGCCGGGTATTTCGAGGCCGTCAACATGGAGGTCATCGGCCACCGCATGGTCGCCAATCTCCAGCGACTGATGTACCGCGGCATGATCTGGTCGGACCTGCAGTTCTTTCATGACAATTCGGTCGGCCGGCTGATTTCGCGCTTTATCAACGATGCCGGGCTTTTGCGGTTTTCGGTCGCCAAGGCGCTGACCGGGCTTGTGAAGGATTCGCTGCTCGTTGTGTTCCTGGTGACGATCCTGATCGTCCATAACTGGCTTCTGGCGCTGCTGACGGTGGTTGTCTTCCCGCTGGCGCTGTATCCGATCGTCCGCATCGGCAAGCGTATGCGCAAGATTTCGCGCAACACGCAGGTTGAAACCGGCGAGCTGACCACGCTGCTCGACGAGACCTTCCAGGGAGCGCGCCACGTCAAGGCGTACACCATGGAAGAGCAGGAAACCGCGCGGGCGACCGGCGCCATCGAGAAAGTCTTCGACCTCACCCGCAAGGCCGCACGCGTCCAGGCGATCAGCCGGCCGCTGATGGAAACCCTGGGCGGAATTGCTCTGGCACTCGCCATTCTGTATGGCGGATCGCAGGTGATCGACGGCACCATGACAACCGGCGAACTGGCCTCATTCCTTGCCGCCCTGCTCGCGGCCTACAAGCCGATGAAAAACATCGCCAATCTGAATGCGACGCTGCAACAGGGCCTTGCCGCCGCACAGCGTGTGTTCAGCATCCTCGACCTCAAGCCGTCGATAGACGACAAGGCGGACGCGGTGAAGCTGGACAATGTCCGCGGCGATATCCGGTTTACGGACGTGCAGTTCCGCTACAACGACAAGGGCACTGCCCTGAACGGAATCGACCTCGATATACCTGCGGGCAAAACCATCGCCCTGGTCGGACCGTCCGGCGCCGGCAAATCGACCATCCTCAATCTTATTCCCCGGTTTTACGATGCCAATAGCGGCATCGTGACGGTTGACGGTCATGACGTGCGCGACGTGGCACTGGAAAGCCTGCGCCGCAGCATCGGGCTTGTCAGCCAGGAAATATCGCTGTTTGACGATACGATCCGCGCCAATATCGCGTACGGCCGACCGGGTGCGACGGAAGAAGAAATCACGCGTGCGGCGATCGACGCCGACGCCCATGACTTCATATCCGGCCTGCCGGACGGCTACGATACGCATGTCGGCGGACGCGGCGTCAAACTATCGGGCGGACAGCGCCAGCGGATCGCCATTGCCCGTGCCATGATCAAGGACGCCCCGATCCTGCTGCTCGACGAGGCGACATCGGCGCTCGACACCGAAACCGAGCGCCAGGTACAAGCCGCCCTCGCCCGCCTGAAGCAGGGCCGGACCACGGTTGTCATCGCGCACAGGCTGTCGACGATCATCGATGCCGATACCATTTTCGTCATGGAAGATGGCCGTGTCGCCGAGACCGGCACCCACACCGAGCTTCTTGCCCGGGGCGGCGCATATAACCGGCTCTATACGATGCAGTTCGCAGGCGATGACGGCATAGAGAAATCAGACACCGCCGCGACGGCCATTGCCGATACAGATGCCGGGCCGCCGGCCGCTGCGCAGGCCTGAGCGATGGCCGCCGCAAGCCGGCTCATGCGTCGTCCCGCCGTCAACGCGGCCCTCAGCTGGCTCGCCGCCCGCTATATCCGGCTGGTATGGATCACGGGACGCTGGCGCGTTGAGAACGCCGATATTGCCGGCAAGATGGTTGCCGACGGCACCCCGTTTATTGCGTGCTTCTGGCACGGGCGCATGCTGATGATCCCGAATGCCTGGAGATACGATGCGTCGATGAGCATCCTGATCTCGCATCACCGCGACGGCGTATTTATCTCCCGCACGCTCGCCCATCTGGGGATCGGCACGATTGCCGGATCGTCATCCCGTGGCGGTGGAGGCGCGCTGGTCAGCATGGTCCGCGCCCTCAAACGCGGTGAATACCTCGGCATCACGCCCGACGGTCCGCGCGGCCCCCGTATGCGTGCAGCACCCGGTGCCACCGCAGCGGCAAGACTGTCCGGCGCGGTTCTCGTTCCGGTGTCCTACAGTGCGGCGCGCCGGCGGGTACTCAATTCCTGGGACCGGTTCGTGGTGCCCTTGCCGTTCAGCCGTGGCATTGTCCGCCTCGGCGCTCCCATCGAGGTGCCGCGAGACGCCGATGAAACCGGCCTTGAGGTTGCACGGCGCAAGCTTGAGAGCGAATTGATTGCCCTGACCACGGCACTGGACACCGAGCTTGGTGTCGACACCATTGGTCCCGCCCCGGAAGCTTCAGGCCTTACCGCAAAAGGCCCCGCCAAATGAGCATCGCCGCCTATCGCGCGCTGACATGGGCGACGGGCCCCCTGATCCGCCGGTATATGCACCGGCGGCTGAACGCCGGACGCGAGGACTCGGCACGTTTTGGCGAAAGGTTCGGCGACGCCTCTGCGCCACGCCCCGACGGACCGCTGGTCTGGATACATGCTGCCAGCGTCGGCGAGTCACTGTCGATGCTCAGCCTGATCGAACGCATCCGTCGCGAACGCCCGGAGATCGGCATCCTTATGACATCGGGCACGGTCAGTTCAGCCCGCATTCTTGAAAACCGTCTGCCACCCCGCGTGATCCATCAATACGTTCCGGTCGACCGGATGTCCTGGGTGCGCCGGTTTCTCGATCATTGGCGGCCGGATCTGGTGCTCTGGGTGGAATCCGAGTTCTGGCCGGGTGTGCTGTCTGAAGTAAAGGCCCGGGCTATTCCGGCAATGCTGATGAATGCCCGCATTTCAGCCCGCTCCTGGCGCGGCTGGCGGCGCGCACCATGGATGATCCGGCGCATACTCGCGACGTTCGATCTTTGTATGGCACAAACAGAACTCGACGCAGAACGCCTTCGCGATCTGGGCGCCGGCAGTGTCGCCTGCCCCGGCAACCTGAAATTCGCCGCCGAACCGCTGCCAGCCGATTCCGATGCACTGGCAGCGCTTGAAGCATCGATGGCGGCACGCCCCCGCTGGCTCGCTTTCAGCACGCATCCCGGCGAAGAAGAAACGTTCGCGGCGGCACATCGGATACTGGTCCGGAACCTGCCCGATGTTCTGACCATCATCGTCCCGCGCCATCCGGCGCGCGGCGCCGATATCGAAAAAATGCTCGCGGCGTCCGATGCCGCAGTCACCCTGCGGAGCCGTGGCGAGACACTCCCAAAAGATACCGACTTCCTGCTTGCAGACACCATGGGTGAGCTTGGCCTGTTTTTCCGGCTGACGGATATCGCCTTCGTCGGGGGATCGCTGGTGCCGCACGGCGGGCAGAATCCGATCGAGCCGGCCCGGCTCGGCTGCGCGATCGTTCACGGCCCGCATATGGAAAACTTTCTCGCCATCGAGGGCGAGCTTAAGGCGGCCGGTGCATCATCGCTCGCCACGACCGCGGAGGAGATTGCGCGTGAGGTCGGCACGCTGCTGTCCAATGCGGCACAGCGCCAGCGCCGCGTGTCGGCGGCACGGTCGGTCGCCGACGGCAAATTCAGCATCCTCGACGGGGTCTTTACGCATCTCGACCCGGTCCTGAACCGTATTTCACCGGCACAGCCGATACCGGCCTCCCGCGATGCGCGCACCTGAATTCTGGCGTCATAACGGCCTGCTGCCGGTGCTGCTGTCACCGGCGAGCGCGATCTGGCGCCACCGCGCAGCATCCCGCATACGACAGGCGAGCCCTCAGAAAGTCAGCGTGCCCGTCATCTGCATCGGCAACGCGGTTGCCGGCGGTGCGGGCAAGACCCCGGTCGCCATGTCGGTCGCCGATACCCTGCTACGGCAGGGCATAAAGCCTCATTTTCTCAGTCGAGGTTATGGAGGAACAACCATTGAGCCAACGCGGGTCGACCCGGCACATCATTCGGCCCATGACGTCGGCGACGAGCCATTGCTGCTGGCGCGTCACGCCCCGACATGGGTCGCCCACAATCGCGTGGCAGGGGCAAAAATCGCCGTATCGGCAGGCGCAGAAATAATCGTTCTCGATGATGGTCTTCAGAATCCGTCATTGCACAAGGACATCTCGATCCTGGTCGTCGATGGCGGCTACGGGTTCGGCAACCGGCGCGTCATGCCGGCAGGCCCGTTGCGTGAAGACTTGAATGAGGTGATTGCGCGGGTCGATGCCGTCGCGATCATCGGTACCGACCGCCATGGTATCGAACAATCGCTGCAGAGCAGGAAACCTGTCCTTGCTGCCCGGTTCGTCCCCCGCGTCGAGGACGACGATCTATCGGGCAGAGCCGTGCTGGCCTTCGCAGGTATCGGCCGGCCCCAAAAATTCTTTGAGACCCTTGCCGGTATGGGCTGTGACGTGGTCGCGACCCGGGCCTTTGCGGACCATCACCCGTATACCAGCGACGAGGTGATGCGGCTGTTGGAAGACGCCGCCGCCGCGGGGGCCATCGCCGTCACCACGGAGAAAGACGCCGTCCGCCTGCCGGCAGAAACCCGCGACATCGTGCGCACATTGGGAGTCACACTTGAATGGCGTGATCAGAGCTCTCTCGATACACTGCTATCTTCTGCGCTGTCCCCAGCCCTAACGGCGAAAGCATAGATTTTGGCGCGCTATTCCGAACGGTTCTGGCAAAAACCCGAATTCAAGCATTACCTCGAATACGCGCTGGCCGCGCCGCTCTGCGGCGTGTTGCGGCGGATACCGATAGATCTGGCGTCCAACATTCTCGGGCGGCTCGGCCGGAATATCGGCCCGAAACTATGGCTCAGCAAACGGGCACGCGAGAATATCCGCCTGATATGGCCCGACATCACACCGCAGAAAGTGGAAGAAATTCTCGTCGGTTGCTGGGACAATTTTTCGAGGGTAAGCAACGATTACTGGCGCCTCGACAAGATCCGTGCCGATCAGGATCACCGGATAGAAATCGTCGGGGCCGAATATTTGGATGCACTCCGTGAAAGTGGAAAATCGAGCATTCTGTTCGCCGGGCATATCGCCAATTGGGAAATGGTGACACTCGCGGCGCGCAAACACGAGCTGCCGCTGACCGTCGTCTACCGGCCTTTCAACAATCCATTCATCGATGCCCGCGTTCGCGACTGGCAACGGGGCAGCGGTGTTGAACTGATCATGAAGGGCCGTGAAGGCGCGCGACGACTGACCCAGGTCCTCAAGGGCGACGGGCATACAATCATGCTGGTCGATGTCCGCATGAACGACGGGGTCAAAGCGCCCTTTCTCGGCGTAGACGCGATGACACCAGCTGCTCCGGCGGCATTGGCGCTTAAATATGGTGCCCTGCTTGTGCCGGTCCGGGTCGAGCGCACCGGGCCGACCCATTTCCGGGTCACGGTGGAGGAGCCGAAACCGCCGGTCGATACAGGCGATCGGAATGCCGATATCCTCGCCACAACGACATGGATCAACGACCGCTTCAGCGCCTGGATAGTCGACCGACCTGAACAGTGGATGTGGTTTCACCGGCGTTGGGGCAAGAACCCGAAACGCCCGGAGTGAATGTTACGGCTGAAAGTTAGGACTGAGCCGCTATTTCGGCATCGGCCCGACGAGCAGGCGCGGATCCAGACGTTCCTGGAACCAGTTCACCCGCCAGTCGAGATGCGGGCCGGTCGACCGACCGGTTGAGCCGATCTTACCGATACGGTCGCCCTGTTTTACAATCTCGCCAAGCTTGGCGCTGACCGCGCTCAGATGTGAATACACCGTCGACAGACCGTGCCCGTGATCGATAATCACCGTACCGCCGGTAAAATACATATCCGTGTTTGCCAACGTAACTTTGCCGGGCGCCGCAGCGACAACCGGCGTGCCGGTCGGCGCGGCGATATCGATCCCCAGATGCGGCCGCCTCGGCTCGCCGTTCAGAATGCGCTGACTGCCATAAACACCGGAGATACGCCCCATGGCCGGCCAGATAAACCCACCGGCGAAATGGGGCACCGCTGTAAACACCCCGCGCGCCGCCCGGATCGCCTTGCCTTCCGCCCGAATACGCAGCAGCGCCCCCGCGGACGGCGTGACCATTTTGCGCGGCAGACCATCGATGCGTTGGATACGGTATTTACGCTTTTTGATCTTTAACGTGCGGACGAGACGCTTACCGTCCGCCATCACTGATTGAAAAATTGCAGTCTCGGGCGCATCGCGACCGAACCCGATAACAAACCGGCCATCCGGCGTCACCGTCACGAGCCGTCCATTCAGACTGATCTTCGTGGCGGGATCCGTGCGTCCGTGCACCAACCCGCCCTGCACGAAATCGCCCTTCAGATCGGGCTGTGCTGCGGAAGCGGGCACCGCGATCGACAGCAACAAAAGGATGCCGACAAAAGGTTTCAACACTAAAACAGAGACCTCTGATCGGATTCGGGTTTTGCCGCGGATTTTACCGCGGGCCTTGCAGCAGGCTTGGCGGGTTTCCCTGCTTTGGGATCCGCCTGCTTTGCCGATCCGCCGCCGTCCAGTATCGATGCGCCGACATCGCCATCCGAGAAATGAATGGAGACAGTCTGGCCGGCCGACGTGGCTGCGGCCTGCATCACCGGTTCTCCATCGGCATCGCGCACCAAGGCAAAACCCCGATCAAGAACACGTTCATAGGACAGACTGTTGAGCAATTGGCCCGAGGATTTCAGGGATGCATCCGCATTGGCAATCGATCGGGTAATGCCGCCGGTCATACGTTCGACAGGCGACAACCCGTCAAACCTTGCCGCTCGGTCCCGCACCAGTGCACGCAGGCCACCCATCAGGCGGCCGTCGAGCTGGGCGACATCACGCGCCGCACGATCCAGCACATCCCGCGGATGCCGCAGGGACGCACTCGCCGTCGCCAACCTGGCACCGGCACGCTCTATCTGGCCGGACATCGCGTTGGCCAGCCGCTCGGTCTGGTTATCGAGCGACTGCATCGCTCCTTCGAGCAGCTCCACCGGGCGCGGCAGCCCGCGCGCGAGCCCCTCAATCCGGGTACGCCGGTCCTCCAGCAGTCGTCCGGACGCCGCTATCATACGGCGTTCGTCATCGAGCACCTGTGCCAGCAACTCGGCCCGCACCGGTACCGCCATTTCAGCCGCTGCCGTCGGTGTCGGTGCACGTCTGTCGGACGCATAGTCGATCAATGTCGTGTCGGTTTCATGGCCAACCGCGGAGATCAGCGGAATGACGGACTCCGCTGCCGCCCGCACGACGACTTCTTCATTGAACTGCCAGAGATCTTCGAGGCTGCCGCCGCCGCGCGCGATAATCAGCACATCCGGCCGCGGCACCTTACCGCCAGGCTGAAGCGCGTTAAAACCGTTGATCGCTGCGGCAATCTTTGCGGCGGCGCCGTCTCCCTGCACGGGCACGGGCCACATCAGGACATGGCGCGGGAACCGATCATCGAGCCGGTGCAGAATATCGCGGATCACCGCCCCGGTCGGCGACGTCACAACGCCGATCACATCGGGCAGAAACGGCAGCGCCCGCTTTCTGTCAGCATCGAACAGACCTTCGCCAGCAAGCTTCTTCCGGCGGTCTTCCAATAATTTGAGAAGCGCGCCCTCGCCCGCCAGTTCAATCGATTCAACGACAATCTGATAGCGCGAGCTTTTGGGGTAGGAAGAGATCCGCCCGGTGGCGATAACCTCCATTCCCTCTTCGAGCTTCAGCGACAGCTTTCCCACCGTGCCACGCCAGGCGACGGCATCCATCGCGGCATCGGCATCCTTGATCGTAAAATACAGATGCCCGGAGCCATGATAATTGGGCCGTCCGACCTCGCCCCGCACGCGCACACGCCCGAAAGCGCCCTCAAGCGTCTGCTTGATCGCCTGCGAAATCTCTCCGACGGAGAGCTCGACAAGATTGCCGCCAGGGGCGGGTTTTTCACTGGAATCGAAGAATTGATCGGCCATGACGATTCGCATCTTATGTCATCTGATGAGTCGTGTGCCAATGTTGTGCGGTTTAATTCAGGAAAAACGGGAATGAAGGTACTTGTTGTTGGCGGTGGCGGGCGCGAACATGCGCTGTGCTGGACGATTTCCGGCTCTCCGCTGGTCGATACGCTGTGGTGTGCCCCCGGAAATGCCGGAATCGCCCAGGACGCCCAATGCGTGGATATCGCTGCCGACGATATAGACGGACTTGTCGCCTTCGCTGTCGAAAATGCGGTCGAACTGGTCGTTATCGGCCCTGAAATCCCCCTCGTCATGGGTTTGGCCGACCGATTACAGGCCGAAAACATCCGCGCCTTCGGGCCGAGCGCCGCGGCAGCCGTGCTCGAAGGCTCCAAGGGCTACATGAAAGACCTGTGTACCCGCTACAACATCCCGACCGCAGCCTATGGGCGGTTTACCGAGGCCGCTGCCGCAAAGGCGTTCATCGCAGAACGCGGCGCGCCGATTGTCGTGAAGGCGGACGGTCTGGCTGCCGGCAAGGGTGTCATCATCTGTGAGACGGTCGATCAGGCGAATGTGGCGGTGGACAACATGCTGAGCGGCAACGCCTTTGGCGATGCCGGCGCGGAAGTCGTGGTCGAAGAATTCATGGAGGGCGAGGAGGCGAGCTTTTTCGTCCTGTCCGACGGCGAAAACGTTCTGCCGCTGGCCTCCGCCCAGGATCACAAACGGGTCGGCGATGGCGATACGGGGCCCAATACGGGCGGCATGGGCGCATATTCGCCCGCCCCCTGCGTCACCGATGAGATCGCCGCGACGGTGATGGAAACGATTATCCACCCCACCGTCGACGGGATGAAGGCCGACGGTAATCCATATCAGGGTGTGCTCTATGCCGGGCTGATGCTGACCGATGAAGGACCGAAGCTGGTCGAATATAACTGCCGGTTCGGCGATCCCGAATGCCAGGTGCTGATGACCCGGCTGATGTCCGACATCCTGCCCGCGCTGATCGCCGCCTGTGACGGCGAATTGAAGGATTTCGACCTCCGCTGGTTCGACGAGGCGGCCCTCACGGTCGTGATGGCAGCCAACGGCTATCCGGGGTCATACGACAAGGGCACGATTATCAACGGGTTGGACAAAGCCGCCAAGATCGCTGGATCCCTGATCTTCCACGCCGGGACGGCGACGAATGAAAACGGCGACATTGTCGCCACGGGCGGGCGGGTTCTCAACGTTACAGCCAATGCGGCAACCATCGCCGAGGCACAGGAGCGTGCCTACAAGGCGGTCGACCGGATCGACTGGCCGGAAGGCTTCTGCCGCCGCGATATCGGCTGGCGCGCCGTTTAAGACCGGCCTCGCACATATCCCCACTACGGGATCCTCTGGTTTCTCCCCGCACTTGATAACATTCCGTGCACGGATCAAAATGATCGAACGTTCTCACGGATATTGAGCGGCAGACAGGATAGGAGAGGCCCGATGGATGCCAAAAACAACTGGCCCAAAAACTGTTGGTACGTTGCGGCACATGCGCATGAAGTCACCGACGCGCTCTTTGCGCGAACACTCCTAAATCAGGCGGTTATCTTCTGGCGCACCACGGATGGCAGCATTGCCGCCCTGGAAGACCGATGCCCGCACCGCCTTGTGCCGCTCTCCACCGGGAAGACCGTCAATGGTCTCGTCGAATGCGGTTATCACGGATTGCGATTCAATGCAGAAGGCGCCTGCGCCTTTGTCCCCGGGCAGGACCAGGCACCGAAGAGCGTCGCCGTAAAAAAATTCCCCGTCGCCGAACGGCACGCGCTTATCTGGATCTGGATGGGCGAGGCCGCGCTTGCCGATGAGGGTCTTATCCCCGATCTGCACTGGATGGATGCGCCGGGATGGCGCGCAACAACGGGCTATCTGCATTTCAACGCGGATTACCGGCTGGTCAATGACAACCTGCTCGATCTGTCGCATGAGACATATATCCACAAACACACGATCGGCAATGACGCCGTCGCCGACGCACCGGTTGTGACCGACGTGATCGGGGACCGGGTCGTACGCGCCCATCGTGAGATGCCCAATATCGAACCACCGCCCTTTTTCGCGCTGGCGCAGGGCCATGACGGGCGCATCAATCGCTGGCAGATCGCGATTTACATGGCGCCGGGGTTCAATATGACCGAGGTCGGTTTCCATGCCGTCGGCACAGATCGCGTGAACGATCACCTGATGTTGCGCCCCATCCATCTCATCACTCCGGAAACAGACCACACCGCGCATTATATCTGGGGGCTCGCCCGCAATTTCCGCCTCGACGACGATGAGCTCCATGAGAAAATTTACACGTCGACCCAACAGACATTCAGCGAAGACCGTGCATTGCTGGAAATGCAGGACCGGCGCCTGCAGGAAGAGGGTATGCCCAAACTGCCGCAACTGGCAGTAAAGGTGGATAAGGGCCCGGTGACCGGGCGCCGCCTGCTCGATGCAATGATCGAGCGCGAGACTGAAGACCCGCGCTATTGCGCCGCGCCAATCCTGCTTGCCGACGACGATCAGGTCACCCTGCCGTTCGCCCAGGCGGCGGAGTGAAGCAGCGGCTGTTGCGACGCTCATCAATGAGCTCCAGAGCGTTCACCAGAGTCATCCTTCTGATGCTTTTTATTCCTTTGCTTTCAGGGTGTGAGTTTGACGCGACACCAATGGATATCCGATCTCTCGACAAACGTACGGAATCGAACGACGCACTCGCCTGCGCTGCAGGGCTCTGCGCTGTCGCCGCCGATTTCGAAAGCCCTGCTTTTGCCGTTTCGGTCGAAGAATTTCTGACCATAGCGGAAACCGTGGTCGTGGCAGAGGACCGCACAAAAATTGTCGCGAAGGACAAAAAGCTGCAGCAACTGGTCTTCGTTCAGCGAAGCCGCATTCTCCGGTTTCCCGACACGATCTGGATTCAGGGCGTAAAAACCGACACCGGAACGGCGCTGATCATCTACAGCCGTTCCAACTACGGGGAATCGGACTTCGGTGTAAATAAACGGCGTGTGGGAGAATGGCTGGCGAAACTGACGGAACGGATTGAAACGCGCCGAACCGGTGGTTAACCCGCCTTCATGTCTGACGAGGCTTCCTTTGCCCTCCGCCGCTGACGGGATTCATGTCCGGCAAGCCAGGTGGATGCGGCAACGATCAGTGCTCCGCCGACCCACACCCAGGCGCCGGGAAATTCGGCAAACAGGAACCAGCCGACGATTGCCGCCCAGACGAGGCGCGCAAAAACCACTGGTTCTACCGCGGAAATATCGGCGATCTTGTATGCTGTCGTGAGCAGCATATGCCCGGAACTGCCGAGGAAGCCGATCATCATCATAAAGAAGAGCTGCTCGATCGTCGGCGTCTGCCAAACGAACAGAATGGCGATTCCCGACGGCAACATCATCGTCAGCGACAGATAGGCAACGATGGTAGACGGCTGATCGGTCCGCGACAGTGATTTTGCGATCAGTTTGGAGCAGGTCACGCAGAGCATCGACAGGAAAATCAGCACCATGCCGAGATTAATTTCCTGAAGCCCCGGCCGGACGATAATCAGCGCACCGACAAACCCCAGGATCAATGCGATCCAACGCGGCCCACGGACGCTTTCGCCGAGAACGAACATAGCGCCAAGCCCGACAAAGAGCGGACCCAACAAGGATAAAGCCGTCGCATCTCCCAGCGGCACCATGCTCAGGGCCGTAAACCACATCAACAGCGACGCGCCGTTGAAAACCCCGCGCACCATGTGGAGCGGAAACCGGCTGGTCTTCAATACCGAAAAACGTGATTTCAGCAGGATCGGGGCAAAGAAAACGAATCCGAAAAACGCCCGGAAGAACGCGATCTCCATCGCATCCAGATCTTTCGACAGAAAACGGACCGAACCATGCATCGATGCGAAAAAGGCCCCCGAGATCACCACCAGAATAATGCCGCGCACCGTGGGCGACACATTCTCCATTTCCTCAATATAACCGATGGGGTTTTTGATCTGCATGACACCGCACATACGCCCTTGCCCGGCGTCAGGTCAATGACGCGTGCCCGGCGTCAGGTCAGAGCGCTCTCCCGCATCCGGCCCGAAACGTGTATGACAGACGAAACATTGGGGAGACGAAAATGAGACCGAATAAAATTCAGCAGGCTTGGGCCGAAGGCCGCGCAGCAGTGAACGTATTCCTGTGCATTCCGTCCTCATTCCCTGCCGAAATCATGGCATCGCTCGACTGGGACGGTATCACCATCGACATGCAGCATGGTGTCACCGACTATCACAGCGCGCTCCACATGATGCAGGGTGCCGCCCGCTACGACCCGGCGCCGATGGTCCGCGTACCGTGGAACGATCCTGCAATCATCATGAAATCGCTGGATGCCGGTGCCTATGGTGTGATCTGCCCGATGATCAACACGCGCGAAGAATGCGAACGTTTCGTCGGCGCCTGCCGCTACGCGCCTGCCGGGTACCGGTCCACCGGTCCGGTCCGTGCCAGTTTCTACGCCGGTGCCGACTATCACGAACACGCCGACACCACCGTCCTGACCTTCGCCATGATCGAAACCCAGGAGGCTGTCGATAACCTGGACGAGATCTGCAGCGTACCGGGGCTGGATGCCGTGTATATCGGGCCATCAGATCTGTCGGTCTCGATCGGCAAGGGCCCGGGCGGCGACCAGCGCGATCCGGACGTGATGGAACGCATCGATGCGACCCTCGCCGCCACCAAGCGCCACGGTATCAAGGCCGGCATTCACACAATGACGGCGGCCTATGCCAACGAGATGGTCGAAAAAGGCTTCGACCTTGTCACGCTGTCGAGCGATTTTCGCCTGATGATGGCAAGTGCAGCGGCGATACTTTCGGATGTGAATCTCGGCGGCAAAGGATAGACTTGCCCCCGAACGATACGCAGAAGCCGGAGGACAGCATGGCGAAGAAGCCCCAATACGACCGCAGCACCGAAGACATCGGCAACGTGGTCGCCATGGAACACGTCAATGTCTGCATTCCCGACCAGCGGCTGGCCACGCTGTTCTACATCACCGGGCTCGGCCTGACGCGCGACCCGACACTTGTGACCGGTATTGGCAACATGTGGGTCAATGTGGGGCGTAACCAGTTCCACCTGCCGACCAACAAGCCAAACGTCGTGCGCGGCACCATCGGCATCGTGATGCCGAACCGCAACCGGCTACTGGCCCGTCTGAAAGCCGTAAAACAACTGCTCAAAGGCACCAAATTCGCGTTCAGGGCGGCCAAAGACCATGTCGATGTCACCTGCCCCTGGGGCAACCGGTTCCGCATTCACGAGCCCGGCAAACGTTTCGGCCGCGTGGCATTGGGCATTGCGTATCTCGATTTCGACGTCCCGCCGGGCAGCGCCAAAGGCATCGCGCGTTTTTACCGGGAGATCGTCGGCGCCCCCGCAAAGATGAAATCCCGAAACGGCGTCTCTGCCCATGTCCAGATTGGCTATGAACAGCATCTGATATTCACCGAGACGCGGCGCAAAATCGCGCCGTTCGACGGCCACCATATCCAGATCTATATCGCCGACTTTTCAGGTCCCTACCACAAACTGCTTGCGCGCGGTTTGGTGTCTGAGGAAAGCAGCCAGCATCAGTACCGCTTCGAGGACATTGTCGATCTCGACACGGGTAAGGTGCTGTTCACGCTCGACCATGAAATGCGTTCGCTCACACATCCGCTCTATGCACGCCCGCTGGTGAACAGAAACCCGGACCAGAACAATCAGATGTTTGGCGCCGGGCACGAACATCGGTCCTGGGCGATGCCTTACACTGCGTAAAAATTCAATCGAACAATCAGAACAGGGAGAACACGATGATCAATAGAAAACTGGCTGCGATGGTCGCAGCTGTGACCGTGGCCGCCGTCGCGCCCGCCCTCGCACAAACCAAGATCGACGGCGTGCGCTATTACGATTTTACGCATCAGATACCGCTCTTTGCGCCGACCGCAGGCGATATCACCAAGCCCGACCTGACCAAACCGTTCAAGGATTCCAAGGCGGTCGCAAGCTTTGGCTTTCAGGCAACCCGCAAGGTCAAAGACCCGTTCAAGACCCAGAAAGGTTTTTTCCAGTGGGGCTGGTTCCATTTCGACGAGCATTACACCACCCATCTCGATTCCACGGATCACTACCTGAACACCGATAAATCGGCGAATGGCGACAAACGCTCGATCGAGGAATACACGCTCCGCGATATCATCGGCAAAATCGTCTTTATCGATATTTCCGCCCGCGTCACCAAGGAATTGGCGAAGAACGGCGGGAAGCCGTCGCCGAACCCGGCGGTCACCAATTTCAGTGAAGCCACGGGTGCCACCGTTCTGCCGTCAGATATCGAAAAGGTCGCAGGCCAGATCACCGACCGGTCATGGATCGTTGTCCATTCGGGCTGGGACAAGCATTTCGTCGGCGACCCGCCGAAAGATCCGTTCCTGCATCCCTATATCAACGGGCTAAACTATCCGGGCTTCGGCAAATCGGCAGTCAAAAAACTGATCGAGATCGAGAACCGCAAAGGCGTGCGCATCAACGGCATCATGATGGACAACCTGTCCGTCGATTCCGGCGAATCCGGCCGCGGTTCCGACGGCAAAAACCCGTTCGGTGATGGTTGGTACACCCATCAGCTCGGGCTGACGCGCGGCTGGAAACTGCTGGAGAACGCCAAGGGTACGGGCCAGCTCTCTGGTGAGACGGGTAATTGTACGCTGATCGCCGGCGCAATCCGCCTGACGTCGTCAACCGGCGCACCGGCACGTGTGATTGCCGCCTGCCGCTAAACGCCCCGAATACCGTCGGGCCGCCAAGGCGTCTGCTCAAACGTTGTAGATGTCTATCGGCCCGACGATCCGGTCGTCGTGAATGAAGACCTTCTTCGTCGCAATCCGCAGCCCATCCGCTGTCTCTCGCAGATCGTACTCATATAGCCCGCCACGTACCGATCCACCGCGCACCCGCGCGTAAGAGTGCACCATCCAGGTCGCAGAGACCTGAACCAAACCATCCGCTTCGCCCTGAATCAGTACATTGCTGACGATATGTGCCGTGTGCGGCAACGGGTCGGTGGCATATGAATCATGCCCCTCAATGCGAAAAATCCGCGCTTCGAGCCCCGCCTTGTCCATGTACATCAGGCTGACGTCGTTGTCGGGGTCGTCCGTCCAGCCCTCGTCCCCGTCCATCGCCGGCGCCCAATAGACGGCATCGTCGGTGTATAGCGCGAGCCAGTCTTCCCACCGTTTGTTGTCGAGGCACCAGGCTTCACGGTAGAGAAGCTTGGCAACGATCTCATTCGAAAAGGTCATTTTTTATACTTACGGTAAATTTTGAGCGAAGAATTTGTTATTAACGATCTGAATTTTGACTCGGGACAGTTTCCGGGGTAATTTTTTCACACTGCCTTCGTTGGGCAGATACCCCAAAATACAATGTCAGATCACACCGCGCCACCACCCGGCGCGCATGTTCTTTGTCGTCCGGCCCAGCATGCCGGAGGCCGACACGGCCCAAAAGTCGCTGCATTTTTCATACACAATCTTTGACTGAACTGGAGGAACGATGAACACCCCCAACCATCACCCGCGCGCATTTTCCATCGGCCGCCCAATCGGAAAGGGCAATACACGTCCCACCGATGTGAAGAAGCTGCGCCCACCCCTTTCAGAACTCGACTACCTGCAATCTCCTATCAAAGCTGCCCCCCGCTACACCAACATGTTGGCGAATGCTCTGGGACGTTTTCAGGATGACTATGGGCTTCAACCGGACGGGGTCATTACGCCCGATGGCCCGACCGAACAGGCCCTCAACTTCGCGCTTGCGACAAAAAGAACCGGCGACCCGAACGCGTTCGATCTTGCGCGAAAAGCGTTTGCCCATCTTAACGGGAAAGGTTTCAAGTTCGTCCGCGACCGCCGTGACTTCGATGCGATGGGTGCCTGGCTCAACAGCGATGGAAAGAATGCCTCCTCTTCAGAGATATCCGGCGCACTGACTACATTTCCACACCGCCGCGACCTTATCTCTAATCCAGCTTCAATGGTGTTGTTCGGACAAACACCCGGAAACGTGACCCCAAACTCGGTCCCGCGACCGGGGCCCCATCAGCAGCTGGCTCGAAAAAGCCCACTGGGACAGCCTGGGAACGCTGTCGCTTCCAGTCCGACCTCTCAGCCGAAACTCGGTACACAGCAGGCTCAAGCAGGCCAAACACAGCCACCGCCCCGCAGCCAAAACCAATTACCGCAAAAGCCAGGCCAGCCCCCGAATTCTGCTCACTACTTCGACCCCATTTATCGGCAGATTTTGCAACTAGGAGCCGAACTGGGCAAAAGCGGT
>JBLIMV010000004.1:0-212598 GCA_047638395.1 Paracoccaceae bacterium
CCCCGCCGTCGCAACGCGCCCCGGCGCAAGGATATCCATGTCTTATGGAAGGAATGGTGGGCGATACTGGGATTGAACCAGTGACCCCTTCGATGTCAACGAAGTGCTCTCCCGCTGAGCTAATCGCCCGATGCCTTTGAAAGGCGGGTGGATTTTATCTGTTCCCGCGCTCTATTGCAAGGGGATCAGGCCGCTTCTTCCTGAAGAATGCGATCGACTTCCTGCACGAGTTCACGCAGGTGGAACGGCTTGGAGAGAATTTTGGCATTGCGGTTGGCGCCGGTCTTCTGGGCGTTGAGCGCAACGGCAGCAAAACCGGTGATAAACAGCACCTTGATATCCGGCAGATGCGACGTCGCGCGCTGGGCGAGCTCTATTCCGTCAATGCCGGGCATCACGATATCGGCCAGCAGGAGATCGTATTCCCGCAGTTCCAGGGCCGCAATCGCCTCGACGCCGTCCTCGCAGGACGTGACCATGTGGCCTGCCTTGCCGAGCGCTTTGCCGAGAAAGGTACGGAGAGAGGAATCGTCTTCCGCCAGGAGAATACTTGCCATTATCGATCAGTCCACGGCTACAGGATAAACAGGTATGCACCCGGGGGTGCGTCGTCGGGATACTATTGCTAACCGGTGGCGATTAGGAAAGCGTAAACGTCCTCCCGCCTGCCCGGCAATGGGGATAACTCCATCCTCGCCGCAAATGGGCCAAAACATGGTTAACGAATTCCTAATCGACGCCCCCTCGCCTACGCCCCACGCCTAGGCCCACGCCCACGCCCGCCCCCCCCACACCCGCCCCTATGCCCGCGCCGCTGGCCGCATCCCTGCCCTTTCCCTTTGCCCACGCCCCGGACCTCCCGCACGACGGGGCTCCCGCCGGATGACAAGCGCACCCGATTGGGCTAAATCAACGGGATGTCTTCGAACGAGCCTTTTCCCCCGGTGGCGGGCGCCCCTTCGCCGGAACCTGTCACCGCTTTTGATATTCGCACCCCGGACATCCATACGGTGCCGCTGGTTTTCGCGTCTCCGCATAGCGGTAGCGAATACCCGGCCGATTTCGTTGCCGGCGCCCGGCTCGACCCCGTGGCGCTGCGCCGCTCCGAAGACGGTTTTGTCGATGATTTGTTCGCCGCGGCGCCGGAATTCGGCGCACCGCTGCTGCGTGCCCTGTTTCCCCGCGCCTTTATCGATGCCAACCGTGAGCCGTTCGAACTCGACCAGGGCATGTTTTCGGACCGTCTGCCCGCCTACGTGAACACCGAATCAAGCCGCGTGGCCGCGGGTCTCGGTACGATCGCCAAAGTGGTTTCCAGCGGACAGGATATTTACCCCCGGAAGCTGACCTTCGCCGAGGCGGCGGAACGCATCGATTCCTATTACCGGCCTTATCATAAAGCGCTGGAAACCCTGATCACGGCGACCCGGCGCAAATTTGGCTACTGCGTGGTCGTGGATTGCCACTCAATGCCGTCAATCGGCGGCCCGCTGGATCCCGACGCGGGACGCGGACGCGCCGATTTCATCATTGGCGACTGCTTCGGCAGTACCTGCGCGCCCTACATACCGGACGCGATCGAACGCACCATCAGCAGGTTCGGCTACGCGGTCGCGCGCAACAAACCGTTTGCCGGCGGATTTACAACGCGCCATTACGGTCAGCCGCGCGACGGCGTCCATACGGTACAGATAGAGATCAACCGCGCGCTCTACATGGATGAGATGAACATTCGTAAAAACGACAATTTTGACCGGGTCGCCGCCCAGATGACCGATGTCGTCGCCGCCCTTGCCGGGCTTACCGCACAGGACCTGGCGGCAGAGTGAAGCGCCGAACTGACATGGTGTCCAACATGACACATGGACGGGCGCATGGGCCGGTTCAGGGTGGGCCCCATGCCCCAACTCATGGCGGCGCCCGTGGTGGGATGTTGTTGGCCCGATGAACACCCTCGCCGAAACCGATTCGTCGCCCCTCATCCGCGACGCCGTGCTAACCGACACCACGCGGATCGCCGAGATTTATGCGCATTACGTTCGGGTCAGCGTTGCGACGTTCGAAGAAACACCGCCGGATGCGGTGGAAATCGCCGCACGGTTCCATCACGTCTCGTCTCTTGGCCTGCCATGGTTGGTGATCGAAGATGCTGAAGGGGTGCAGGGATATGCCTATGCCGGTCCGTTCCGGGACCGCTCCGCCTATCGGTTCACGGTCGAGGATTCAATCTACATCGATACAGCCCGGCAGCGCCGCGGCTACGGAACACGCCTGCTGACCGAGCTGATTGCGCGCTGCGAAGCGCTGGGCAAACGACAGATGATCGCCGTTGTCGGTGGCTCCCAGTCGGCGGGGTCGATCCGTCTCCACAGCCGGATGGGCTTCAAAACCGCCGGGATTCTGCCATCGGCAGGGTACAAATTCGGCGATTGGGCGGATTCAGTTCTGATGACACGGCCCCTTGGAGAAGGCGGCTCGACGCCCCCGGAGAGCGCAACATAAATTGTTGCAGCGCAGCATTTTTTTCCGGGCCAGAAGAATTTTATATATCTGTCAGCCCAAAAATCTCTATCTAGCTGATATAAAACAAAAAAAGACCGCTCCGAAGAGCGGCCTGAGTTTGATAGGGAGGAAACGTCCAAGAAAGAAAAAGAACACAAATCGCTTGGACAACCAACTTGTATTGCAATGCAATATATGGAGCCCACCCCCTCGCGGCAAGAAAAAAATGTTATTTTTCAACATTTTTTTCGAATTCACAGGTAAGGTTAAGAAGAGAACGCGGCATTTAAAGTGCAGCGCACAAAAAAGCGGCATTTATCCGGAAATTGGCACAAAAATTGCACAGAACCCGGCATGTGCATACGAACCTCCCTCTCCACCCTTGTCGCTGGGCTCCTAACAATCCTCTCGACGGGTCTGAGCGTGCCCGCCCAGGCGACACCGGCAGACTCCGCCGTTTACGGCGCAAATTCAACGATTTGCCGCCAGGCGATCAGCCAGACCGAGCGTGCGCTCCGGCTGCCGATCGGCATCATGCAGGCGATTTCACTGGCTGAATCGGGCCGCTGGGACAAATCCAGCCGGTCACATTTTGCCTGGCCCTGGACCGTTATGGCCCATGGGAAGGGTCGTTTTTACCCTACCAAGGCCGCCGCGATCGCCGCTGTACGCCAGCTCCAGGCCGACGGGCTCAAGAACATCGATGTCGGCTGCATGCAGGTGAACCTGAAATATCACCCAAAGGCGTTTGGCAGCCTCGAAGACGCGTTCGATCCCGCCCTCAACGCGCGCTACGCGGCCGGCCTGTTTGCCAAACTGCGCAAGGCGAATAAATCGATCCTGCGTGCCGTGGCGCACTACCACTCGACAACGCGCCACCGGAACCGGCCCTATACAAAGAAAGTCGTGCGCTTGTGGAATGCGGAACGCCGCCGCTTCTTCGCACAGGAACGCGAAAGAAAGATCGCCGCCTGGCGGGCCGTGCGGGAACAGCGCAAGGCGGCCAGGCTCGCCACCCGGAAAGCGCGGACACTGGCATCTGCCGGCGCGCGCTAAGCGCCCTTAAGCCCGATCAGGCCCGGTTTTCAGGCCCAGCCTTCAGACCGTAAAGCGCACATCCGCTGTCATGGCCAGCGCGCCCTCGCCGGTCATCGCCCAGAGCTTCACCGTTCCATCTTCGTCACCCGGTGCCCCGTGGACCGAGAAATCGAGCGTGTCGTAAACCGGTGAGACCGCACGGAGGTCGAATTCCGTTATCGTCGCCGACGGCATCTCGCGGCGGAACAGATCGAGCATCATCGTCATGGTCAACGGACCATGCACCAGCAACCCGGGATAGCCCTCGACGTCGCGCACGTAATCTTTGTCGTAATGAATGCGGTGGCTGTTCATGGTCAGCGCCGAATAGCGGAACAGCATGACGGCGCTCGGATGAATAGTGCGGCTCCAGACCGCCTCGGCCGGGGCCGGGCGCGGCGCGGGCTTCGGCGCATCTGGATCCGCCACGTCGCGATAGACCTGCGTGCGGCGCTCCGTCGTCGTCAGGCGGTCGTCTTCGCCAAACACTTCTTCGGTTGTGGTCACGAAGCAGAGCGGGCCCGATGCGCCGTCTTTCACGGCGATATCGGCAATGGTGATCAGCTTGCGGACTTTCTCACCGATGCGCATCGGTGAGGCGAACGTCATCTTCGAGCCCGCCCACATACGGCGCGGATACGGGATCGGCGGCATGAAGCTGCCCTTCGCACGGTGGCCGTCCTGTCCGGTTTCGGCAAGCGCCACCAGTTCGTGAAAATAGAAATAGTGCCAGGCCGGCGGTAGCGGGTCACCGTCCCTGAACGGCGTATCGTCACGGTCGAGCGTCGCCGTGAAATAATCCGCGGCATAGGCCGACACGACGCCGTGCTCGGTCTCCGACTTGCCGATCCAGGCGCTGAAATCCGTCTCTTTACTCATGCCGAAAATTCCTTTTTGAGGGCATCCGTATGCGCCCCCGCTTCGGGGATGGCGCCAAGTTCGCGCACGCCGTTATTGACCAGCGCGGGCGGTGCCACCATGTCGACCGGCCCCGTGGGCGAGTCCACCTGCACGCGGCGCAGCGCCGGATGATCGGACAGCCCGGCGACGTCGTTGACCTCCCCGAACGCAATAGCAGCGGCGCGCAGACGACGGATCGTTTCTTCGCGCGGCGTATTGCCAAAGACGTTGTTGATGACCGCGTCGAATTCCGGCCGGTGTGCGCAGCGCGCCTCGTTGCTTTCGAACCGGGGATCCTTCGGCAGATCGGCATCGAGCAGCACGTCGGCACTGAGCCGCGCAAATTCACGTTCGTTCTGGATCGCGATCAGGATCTGGCCGCCATCGGGCGTATCGTAGGCGCCGTATGGATGGATCGACGGGTGGTTCAGCCCGATCCGCGGCACGATCTTCTGCGCATAGTCGTAATGCAGCAGCGGCACGGTCATCCAGTCCGCCATGCCGGCGAACAGAGATGTCTTGATCGAGGAGCCCTCGCCGGTCGCATCGCGCGCGATCAGCGCTTCGAGCACCGCCATGTAGGAATACATGCCGCAGGACACATCGCAGGCCGACACACCGACACGACCCGGGCCTTCCGCCAGCCCGGTGATCGAGCACAGGCCCGATTCCGCCTGGACCAGCAGGTCATAGGCCTTCATGTCGGCATATTCACCCTCTTCGCCATAGCCCGAGATATCAACCGTGATCAGGCGCGGGTTGCGTTTGCGCAGCTCGTCCGAGCCAAAGCCCGCGCGCGCGGCAGCACCGGGGGCGAGGTTCTGGATGAACACATCCGCCCCGTCGATAATGCGGTACAGCAGGTCGCGGTCGGTCTCATCCTTGATATTGGCGGTCAGCGATTCCTTGCCGCGGTTCAGCCAGACGAAATAGGCGCTTTCGCCGTGGACCACGGAATCGTACGCCCGGGCAAAATCGCCTTCAGCACGCTCGACCTTGATCACCCGCGCCCCGGCATCGGCCAGGCGCGACGCGCAGTAAGGCGCAGCCACGGCCTGTTCCATAGAGACGACAAGAACGCCTTCCAGCGGTTTCAGCGCATCGCGGGCCATTATTTTTTCTCCTGTTTATGCGACGGCATGTTTGCCCACACCGCCCGTGTCACCCCAGTAGCACTCCCAATAGCGCTACTGTCACCCCGGGCCTGTCCCGGGGCCTAGGCTGCTGGACCCCGGGACAGGCCCGGGGTGACAATAATGGAAATCATTGGACTGCAACAAGACGGCGGATGCGCATTCCTGCATTAACCGACGTCAGTAAGACTTCGGCATTCCCAGAACGTGCTCGCCGACAAACGACAGCACAAGGTTGTTCGACACCGGGGCGATCCGGTAGAGCCGGGTTTCGCGGAACTTGCGCTCGACGTCGTATTCCTCTGCGAAAGCAAACCCGCCATGGGTCTGCATGCACATATCGGCCGCCTGCCAAGATGCCTCGGAGGCGAGATATTTCGCCATGTTGGCCTCGGCACCAGCACGTCCGCCGCCCTCGTAGACTTCGGCGGCTTTTTCGACCATCAGGTTCGCCGCCTCGGTCGCCATATAGGCTTCGGCGATGGGGAACTGGATGCCCTGGTTCTTGCCGATCTCGCGGCCGAACACCTGGCGGTCATTGGCATAATCGGTCGCCTTCTTGATGAACCAGCGCGCATCGCCGATGCACTCGGCGGCGATCAGGATACGCTCGGCGTTCATACCGTCGAGGATATAGCGGAAGCCCTTGCCCTCTTCGCCAACGAGCGAATTCGCCGGGATCACCAGGTCGTCAAAAAAGACCTCGGTGGTGGCATGGTTGATCATCGTGCGGATCGGTTTGATCTCCATCCCGTTGCCGACCGCTTCGCGCAGATCGACCAGGAACACGGACAGCCCGTCGGTGCGCTTTTCGACCTCATCCTTCGACTGGGTGCGCGCAAGCAGCAGCATCAGATCGGAATGTTCGACCCGCGACGTCCAGATTTTCTGACCATTGATGACATAGTCGCCGGCATCGTTTTTCACCGCGGTTGTCCGCAGGCTCAGCGTATCGGTGCCGCTGGTCGGCTCGGTGACGCCAAACGCCTGCATGCGCAATTCGCCCGCGGCAATCCCCGGCAGGTATTTCTGTTTCTGCTCATCCGAGCCGTGCCGCAGCACGGTGCCCATGGTGTACATCTGGGCATGGCAGGCGCCGCCGTTGCAGCCGGATTTCTGGATTTCTTCCATGATCGCGGCGGCCGCTGAAATACCGAGTCCCGATCCGCCGAATTCTTCCGGGATCAGCACGGACAGATAGCCCGCCTCGGTCAGCGCCTTGACGAAGGCCGTCGGATATTCGCGCTTCGTGTCCAGCTCTCGCCAGTATTCACCGGGATACTGGGCGCAAAGCTTCTGGATCTGGTCGCGGATTTCTTGATATTCATCGGTCATGACGGCAGCCTCAATTGATCGAACAATTTATTTTACATATATGTAAAACATACGATGGGGGCAGGCAAGCGGATGTGTGACGGGCCTTATTCCGTGCCCTAATATGACACCAAACAGACGTCATCCAAAAGACCGGGGGAATAACGAATGGGTTTATGCGCCTGAGGCATTCTCATCCCTTATGCCCTCCCAATCTGTCATCCCGGCCTTGTGCCGGGATCCAGCCGGCCGCCGGACATAAAGACTGGACCCCGGAATGAATCCGGGGTGACAGTGGAGGACGACTCCTCGGGACGGAATTCGCCCGATTGTGCTATAGAAACCCCCGACAGACACCGGAGACACGCCCCATGCCGATCATCAACCGCATCGCCGAATTCCAGGACGACATGACCGCGTGGCGGCGCCATATCCACCAGCATCCGGAAACCGCGTTCGAGGAACACCAGACATCGGATTATGTCGCGCTCCGGCTGCATGAATTCGGCATCGACGTGCATCGCGGCCTCGCGGGCACCGGCGTGGTCGGCACATTGCGCGGCGACAAGGGCGACGGGCCGGCCATCGGGCTGCGTGCCGATATGGATGCGCTCGATATCGAGGAAAAGAACGATGTCGATTACAAATCCGAAAACCCCGGCAAAATGCATGCCTGCGGCCATGACGGGCATTCAACCATGCTGCTGGGCGCCGCCAAGTACCTGGCGGAGACAAAGAACTTCGCCGGCACGGTGCATTTCATCTTCCAGCCGGCGGAGGAAAACGAAGGCGGCGGCCGCGTGATGATCGAGGAAGGCCTGTTCGATAAATTCCCGGTCGACAGTGTTTACGGCATGCACAACATGCCGGGCATCCCGGCAGGCGAATTCGCGATCCGCCCCGGCCCGATCATGGCATCGTTCGATATATTCGAGATCACGCTGACCGGCACCGGCACCCATGCCGCCATACCCCAGCTTGGCCGCGATTCCATCGTCGCGGGCGCCCAGCTCGTCACGGCGCTGCAGACCATCGCTTCCCGCACGGTCAGCCCGTTCGATGCCGCCGTGGTGTCGGTCACCCAGATACATGGCGGCGACACCTGGAACGTGATCCCCGAAGAGGTCGTGCTCCGCGGCACCACGCGCGCGTTCAAGGAAGAAACCCAATCCCACATGGAAGCCGAAATCCGCCGTATCACGGACGGCATTGCGGCGACCTTCGCCATCGATGCGAAGGTGCATTACGAGCGCCGCTATCCGCCGACCATCAACGACGCGGCGGAGACCGACATAACGGTAAAAGTGGCAAGCGAGCTGGTCGGCAGCGAGCTGGTCTCGCTCGACAAGGACCCGATGATGGGCGCCGAGGATTTTGCCTTCATGCTCAACGAAAAGCCAGGCGCCTATATGTGGATCGGCAACGGCCCCCAGGCCGGCGGCTGCATGCTCCACAACCCGCATTATGATTTTAACGACGAGGTGTTGCCGCTGGGCGCGAGCTACTGGGCGAAGCTCGTGGAGACGCGGCTGGCGGGTTAGGCCTCGCGGCCGGAATCAGACTAGGGAGTCAGATCGAGCGACGACGGCGGGCCAGACCAAGGCCGGCAAGCCCGACGACCAGAATCGCCAGCGCGCCGGGTTCCGGGACCGGGTTGGAGAAAATGGCTCCCCCGAAATAGATATCGTCCAGCGCAAAATCGTTGCCACCGCTTGCCGTGTTGGCGTTGCGAATCTCAATCAGCGCGGACGTGCTGGCACCCGAATTCCATGTGGCAAAGGCGAGTTCCCACACGCCCGTCGTCATCGGCGCTGTCAGCGTGCCGATGGTCGATCCGTTTACCGAAAAAATCATCTGCGCCGGAGAGTCGGGATACCAGGACGAAATATAGGCCGCGAAGTCATAGGTGGCGCCAGCGGCAACCGAGACGGTCTGCCCCCACACCAGATCGTTAGGCGTGGTCGAACCATTGACCGCCATCATCAACCCGCTGCCGGTCGTGTGATCGCCATAACTTGATGCCAATGAATGGGCGGTGGCCGGATTTGCAATCGTGTCATAGGTCCCGGCCGGCCCGATATTGCCGGGGTTATAAGCATAACTGCTCGTGAACCCGGTATTACCGGCTTCAAAATCGCCGTTGTTGATCAGATTGGCGGAGGCGGCGGCGGAAAAAAGAACGACCCCGGCAAATGCGCCGACGGCCTGCTTTGCAAAATTGCGCGCGGTATACATCTCAATCCCTCCTGTACAAATCTGATAACGACAGCTTCATGCGGGCTGTTTGCTGAACCAATGCAATATTCATGCCGTTCGACCGAATACATATATATCAATGGGTTAGAGAACGGATGAAATTGGGTACCATCGAAAGTGTAAGCTTTACCGACGTATTTGGCTGGCAGGGCTTCCGCAACGGTTGGAAGGCTACATACCCCCATTACGATTTTAGCGATGAGGTCTTGCCGCTGGGCGGAAGCTACTGGGCGAGGCTGGTGGAGACGCGTCTGGCGGGGTGATTTGAACATCCTTCGCCACGGAGACAGAAATCTCCCGTTATGTGCACCATAAAAAAAAGCGGCCCTGGGGCCGCTCGGAGAATGTCTGGTTTTGAAAGAATAAGTCTCAATCGGCACCGTCGTGGAACCGGTAAGTTCGCGTCTGGGCCGATGTCGCTTGGATTCTTTATGTTTGGCACCCTCCGGTACGCAACCCCAGGACACCCTGAAATGCTATACCTGTATGAATAGATCGCCAAGCGAATGAATCTGTCTGCAACACGATAGAACATCCCCCCGCATTGACACCCCGCCCCCCATTTCAGACATTCTCCTGACCTAAAGGGAGAACTCACATGGCTACCGACGTTTTCGCGGGCGTTCGTCTCGCGCGCTCACCTGTTTACGGCACCAAGGGCATGGTGGTGTCCGGGCATTCACTGGCCTCCACCGCGGGCATGCGCACGCTGGACAAGGGCGGCTCGCTGGTCGATGCGATGATATCGACCTCGGCGACCCTGTCGGTGGTGTTGCAGCAGGCGACGTCGCTCGGCGGGGATGCGTTTTTTCTTTATCACCACGCGGCGGACGGCAAGACCATCGGCCTGAACGCCACCGGCCATGCGCCGGACGGGGCGACACCGGAATATTACAAGGACGGCATTCCCGATCGCGGGCCCAATGCGATCAGCGTACCCGGCATGGTGCGCGGCTGGGAACGCCTGCATGAAAAATACGGCCGCCTGCCCTGGGAAGAGCTGTTCGAGGACGCGATCGATGCGGCCGAAGCGCACCCGGCATCGCGCGTGCTGTGCGCCGGGCTGGACCTGTTCCGCGATGACGTGATGGCGGACCCCGCGGCCCGCGCGCTGTATTTCAACGAAGCAGGCGAACGCATGCAGGCGGGCGATATCATGCGCCAGCCGGTACTGGCCGAAACCCTGCGCAAAATCCGCGACGGCCGAAGTGCCGCCTATTACGAAGGCGATATCGCAAAATCCATCGGCGAATATGCGGTGGCCAATGGCGGGCTGCTCGGCCCCGACCAGTTCGCCGGCTACGAGCCCGAATGGGTCGAGCCGTTATCAACGAATTATCGCGGCCACGACGTGCAGGTGATGCCGCCGAATTCATACGGCATTCTGATGCTGCTGCAGCTGAACGGGCTGTCGGCGCTAAAATCCGAACAGCTTGCCGATAACGATACCGACCGGCTGGATTACCTGATCCGCGCCATGCAGGGCGCGTTCACGCTGGGCCAGCCTTACGTGTCCGACCCGCGCGTGGTCGACATTCCGATCGATCACCTGCTGGGCGACGAGACCACGAAAAACCTGCAGGACTGCGTCGTCAACGGCACCGATCCCAGCACGTTCGAGAATAAGGGCGGCACGTCCTGCATCGTCATCGCCGATGGCGAAGGCAACGCGATGTCTGTGGTGCAATCCGTGTTCCACGTCTTCGGCAGCGCCTTCATGGACCCCGGCACCGGCATCATGATGAACAACCGGATGACCGGCTTCCGCGTCGATCCCGCAGATCCGCGCAACGTGGCACCGCGCAAGCGCCCGTCGCACACGCTGAACCCGGTGATGGTGCTGAAAGACGGCAAGCCGCGCTACCTGATGACCACGCCGGGCGGACCGGGCCAGACCCTGTCGATGGTGCAGGTGCTGAGCAACCTGGTGGACCGCAAGATGGAACTGACCACCGCCATCGAATACCCGCGCTGGTCCGTCGGCCTTGACGGCTCGTTCATGCTGGAAGACGGCTATGACGAGGATATCGCCAAGGAGCTTGAACGCCGCGGCCATGCGGTCAAGCACGGTTCGGGCGCATCGTATTTCGGCTCCGCCAAGACCATCGAGGTGCTGGAAAACGGTGTCATCACCGGGGCGGCCGATACACGGCGCGAGGCGTTCGCCGCGGGTCGGTAAGAGAGATGCCGTTTTTCCTTCCGGCGTCATTCCCGCGTAGGCGGGAATCTTTGGACGGTGTGGAAACGGATGGAGATCCCCGCCTGCGCGGGGATGACGGGCTAAAAAGACAATTGTGGAGCAACGGCAGATGACCGACCTGATCGTCACCAACGCGAAAGTCGCCACCGTCGATGCCTCGAACCGCATCGCCGAGGCGGTCGCCATCACGGGCGAGAAGATTACCGCTATCGGCAAATCGGGCGAGATCGCCGCGCTTGCCGGGCCGGACACGCGCATCGTCGATGCCGGCGGGCGCGCAGTTATTCCCGGCCTGATGGACGGCCACGCCCATATGGACCGCGAAGGGCTGAAGGGCGTCTTCCCGTCGCTCGAAGGCTGCCGGTCTGTCGGCGATGTGCTCGACCGTATCCGCGCCCTGGTCGCCAAGGCATCGCCCGGCGAATGGATTGTCACCATGCCGGTGGGCGACCCGCCCTATTACTGGAACGTGCCGGGCTGCCTTGCCGAGAACCGGTTCCCGACGCGCCAGGAACTGGATGAAGCAGCCCCCGACAACCCCGTCTATATCCGCCCGATCTGGGGCTTCTGGCGCCACCAGCTGCCGCTGGAATCGGTGGCCAACACGGCCGCCCTCCTGCTTGCAGGAATATCGAAAAATACTGCCCCCGCCACCGACACCATGGAATTCGAGAAAGATTCGTCCGGCGAACTGACCGGGCTGATCCGCGAAAACACGTTCATGCCGGTGGCCGAGCTTGGCTATTTCCACATGGCGCCCCGCTTTACCCATGACGACCGGGTCGCGGGTCTCAGAAAAGCCATGCGGATCTACAATTCCACCGCGACCACCAGCGTGCTCGAAGAACACGGCGCCGCGCAGGAGCTGATCAGTACCTATCAGGCAGTCCATGCCGCGGGCGACGCCACGGTACGCGCGCACCTCGTCTACAGCCCGGCCTGGGGCGGCGCACAGGGCATCGAGTACGAGACCGTGATGCAGAACTGGACCACGTGGCTCGGCAAGCGCGGCCTGGGCGACGACTGGCTGCGCGTCGGCGGTATGTTCACCGATACAGGCATGGATGCGGATGCCGTGTTCCGCGCGGGGGCCGCACCCTATACGGGCTGGTCCGGGTTCAATTACGACAATGGCGTGCCGCAGAACCGCATGGTCGAATTCATGACCGAAGCCGCGCGCAACGACATCCGCCTCGCCGTGATCGGCCCGCGTTTTCTCGACATGTTCGAAGAGGTGAACCGTGTCGTCAACATCACCGACAAGCGCTGGGTGATCGGCCATCTCGACGTGCTCAATGACGAGCAGATTCAAAAAGCCGCCGATCTCGGCGTGGTGATGACCACCCACACCAACCGCTACATATACAAGCACGGTCATATCCTGCGTGAAGAACTCGGCCCCGACCGGCTCAACGATATCGCGCCGATCCGGCGTTTGCTGGAGGCCGGGGTGAAGGTCGGGCTTGCGACCGATAACGTGCCGACGACGCTGTTCTATCCGATGTGGCACACGGTCTCTCGCTGGAACATGATCTCCGAGGACCGCATCGCCCCCGACCAGGCATTGTCGCGTGAAGACGCACTGCGCTGCGGCACCATGGGCGGCGCGCATCTGACATTCGAGGAAGACAAAAAGGGCTCCATCGAGACCGGAAAGCTCGCCGACATGGCCATCCTGTCGGACGACCCGCTGACCTGCACCGAAGAAACCATCAAGGACATCGTCGCCGAGACCACCATCGTCGGCGGCAAGGTGGTGTTTGAGCGGGGCGACGGGATATGAAAACCCTCGACCTCGACACACCGGTCCTTTTGGTCGACGCGAATGCGCTGGACCGCAATATCGCGCGGATGAAAGACCTGACCGAAGCGGCAGGCGTGACCTATCGCCCCCATGCCAAAACGCATAAATCCGCCGTCATCGCACAGAAACAGATCGATGCCGGGGCCGTCGGCGTGTGCTGCGCCAAGCTCGGCGAAGCCGAGGTCATGGCGGCTTCGGGCATCGACAATATCCTGATCACCACCGCCGTGGTCGGGGAGAGCAAGATTTTCCGGCTGCTGCACGCCCGTAACAGCGTGCGCATCAGTGTGGTTGCCGATAACGAAGACAACATCAACATGCTCGGCCGCATGGCACAGCTGGCGGGCCAGCAGCTCGACGTGATGGTCGAGGTCGATATCGGCCAGGGGCGCTGCGGCGTGCCGCCCGGACCGGAAGCCGCCCGGCTGGCGCAGGTCATCGACAATCTGCCGAACCTGAATTTCGCGGGCATCCAGGGGTACCAGGGCAAGATCCAGATGGTCGAAGACCCGGCGGCGCGCAAGGCCGACACCGAAACCGGTCTCGACAAATTCGCCGCCACCCTCGCCGAGGTCGAAAAGATTGGCCTGTCCGTGCCGATCAAGACCGGCGGCGGCACCGGCACCTCCCCCTTCGATATGGAACGCGGCCTGCTGACCGAGTTACAGACCGGCTCCTACGTGTTCATGGATTCGCGCTATGGCGGGATCGGCTGGCCCGGCGCAGACGCCCCGCCATTCGAACAGTCGCTGCATATCCTGACCAGCGTGGTCAGCAAGCCGGCGCCGGACCGGGTGATCGTCGATGCCGGTCTGAAATCCGCCAGCAGCGACCACGGCCCGCCTGTGATCGCCGATGTCGACGGCCGGGATTACGAATTCGGCGGCGACGAACACGGCATCATCCGCATGACCGATGGCGGCGAGGTACCCTGGGATGTCGGCGACAAGCTGCGCCTGACCCCCAGCCACTGCGACACCACGGTCAACCTGTACGATCAGTACATGGTCGTGCAGGGCGATGAGGTCATCGATGTCTGGCAGGTCGATACGCGGGGGCGGGTTCAGTAGGGCCGCGTTCCCTCAAACTCGATTGTCATCCCGGCCTTGTGCCGGGATCCAGGCTAGTGCCGGCGGTAGGACTGGCCCCCGGAACATGTCCGGGGTGACAATTTTCATATGCTGGAGCCATACGGCAGCCGCAACATCAACCAAAGACCAGCGACGGATACCAGATCACCGCGACGATCTCGTCGAACATGACATACAGAAAGCCGAGCCCCACGGCGGCATAGGCGGCGCCGAGCCACCATTTGTAGCCGCCCCAGACCAGGATATAGAGCCCCATGAACAGGGGGAGTGCGACGAGCTGGCCGGCGATCATCGTCGCCGCCCCCGCGCCGCACAACCACACAAAGAAATACGCGGCCCGCCCCAGAACCGGCACCGCCAGGGGCACCGCACCATTGTCGGCATCCAGTGTCTTTCGCCGGAGTGCGAGGAAGAGTGCCACAGTACACAAAGCGATCCCGGGGATTGCCGTAACCATCGGGATGCGCCCCGTATCGTCCGGCCAGGAGACGGCCGGGATCAGCGCATAGATAAACGTGGCCGTGATCGCCAGCAGCATGAACAGCGAAATCCGCGGGTCCCATGTCTCGGTCTCGCCAAATTTCTGGGGCTCGGTTGCGCGGCGGCGGCGCAACCCGGACCGGGCCGCCAGGACGATCGTCAGGATCACGCCCGCGAGGATAATCATCGATATCGGCCGCTGCGCAAGCTCCGCCCCGGTATAGCCCGACATCGTGATATGCAGCGCGTCTTCCATGATGGGACCGAGGATGAATCCCAGCACCAACGGCGGGCGCGGGATGCCGCCCTGCTTCATCAGATAGCCGACAAGCCCGAAGATCAGCAGGGCTGCCAGATCGCCCGGACTGTTATTTGCCAGCCACGCGCCCATAAAGACGAACATGCAGACCACCGGCACGATCAGATGACCCTTAATGAACGTCACCTTGGCGATCTGGCTGCCCCACACCATCAGCAGCAGAGCGCCGGCAACATTTGCGATTACGAGGGTCCACATCATCGAAAACGTGATGTGCAGATTTGTGGTCAGCATCTCCGGGCCGGGCTGCAGTCCCTGGATCAACAGCGCGCCGAGCAGGATCGCCATCGACGCACTACCCGGGATACCAAACGCCACGGTGGGGATCAGCGCGCCGCCCTTCATCGCATTATTCGCGGTCTCGGGCGCGATCACGCCGCGCACATCGCCCTTGCCGAACTGCGACTTGTCGCGGGAGCTTTGCACCACATGGCCATAGGCGACCCAGTCGACGATCGATCCGCCGAGCCCCGGCAGCATGCCGACATAAACGCCAATTGCCGTAGACCGGATCACCAGCCACCAGTTGCGCCCGGCATCGCGCACCCCGTCAAAGATGGAGGATTTGGCCTGGTCGCGGGGAACCCGCGAAATCGATGAATCGCGAATCGCAAGATCGAGCACTTCGGGCAGGGCAAACAGGCCAAGCACGATGGGGATCAACGGGATGCCATCGAGCAGATAGGTCATGCCCATCCAGTAGCGGGGTGTGCCACCGGTGACCGAATAGCCGACATAGGAAAGTGTCAGCCCAAACAGGGCGGCGATCAGACCCTTGATCATCGAGCCACCCGAGAGCGATCCGACCATGGCGAGGCCAAGCAGACCGAGCAGGAAAAATTCAGGCTGCGCGAAGGACAGGATCAGCGGTTTGACGATCGGGATCGACAGTCCCAGCATCACTGCCCCCAGCAGGCCACCCACGGCGGACACCGTAAACGCGGCACCGAACGCCCGCGCCGCCTCACCGCGCATCGCCATCGGATAGCCATCCAGGATGGTCGCCTGCGATGCCGCTGTTCCGGGTATACCGAGGAGGACCGATGCGATGGTGTCGCTGGTCGTCGTCACCGCGAACATGCCGAGCAGAAAGGCGAACGCGGAAACCGGTTCCATGCCGAACGTAAACGGCAGCAGGATCGCCATCCCGACCAGCCCCGACAGACCGGGCACGGCACCGAAATACAGCCCGATCATCACGCCGAGCCCGAGCCAGCCGATCGCCGGCCACGCAACGACAGAGACCAGCCCGACGAGAAGCGCGTCAAACATATGGTTTATTCATGATCGGCCATAATCGGCCATAATCGGCATTGGTCGTCGCACAATCTAACCGTGCGCCCGGCGAACCTGTTTGCCGGGCGCACGAATGTCCGCGGCGGTGCGGATACACGCAGCCGCTATTTCTTCTTTCCAGTGTTGGCGAAGCCTTTCAGGAACGCCACGATTTTCGGATCCGTCGTCTTGATGGAATCGATATGCGCCTTTGCGACCGACGCCGAGACGATCTTTGGCGGCGCTTTGAAGGCCTTTGAATATTCCGCAACAAAAGCCGCATCGTTGGGCAGCTTGGCCCAGGCGGCGCGCAGGGCCGCCAGCGCCGCAGCCGGCGTTCCCTTGGGCGCGAACGAGCCGCGCAGCATGTAGGTAGACACATTATTGACCACCTTCAATGCTTCCCACTTGATCCCCGAAGGCGTGCCGCCCCTGACCTTGGCATAGAATTCCTGGAAAGTCGGAATACCGGCAAGGTCGGCAAACTTTACGTCACTGCCATCCGCCAGGACAGGTGCGTAATAGTACATGCTCCGGGCAACGCCCGGCGTGATCATCGTCGGTTCCACCCGCCCGCGGTAATTCGGCACCGACCCGCAGGAAAACTGGGTTTCATTCTGCAGGACACCCGCCGCCACCTTGGAAAGGCCGCGATAGCCGGTGACATATTTGTAATCCGCCCCCAGCAGGTCAAGTGCAAGACGAAGGCGCAGATCGTGGCTCGACGTACTGCGCATCCCGGCGGCCTTGAAGCCCTTGATCTTCACCAGATCGCCCGGCCCTTTTACGCCGCCGCCCGCATCTGTACGCAGGTAGCATATCTGCGGTTGTCCGACACCGGCCAGCCATTCGAAGCTCGAAAAGTCGGCGCGTAGGCCCGGATCACCCAGCAATTGGGAGATCGTCGGCGGGGTAAATATGGCGATGGTCAACCCGTCCGGCTTGGCGACCTCGGCCATGAAGTTGGAGCCGACAATACCGCCGGCGCCGGGCCGGTTCTTGACGATAACGGTCGGATTCCCCGGAATTTGTCTGGCGAGATGTTTCGCCAGAAGCCGGCCTTCAACATCGGTGGGACCACCGGCCCCGTAATTGATGATGACTGTAAGACGCTTACCTTTATAGAACTGTGCGCTCGCCGTTCCCGCCACAAAAACAAGTGCAGCGGATACCGTTATAGCGAGACCCTTCATTAGTCGAACCATCGTTTCCTCCCTGAATTGGAATGGTCATTGAGTGGTCGTCATTGATTGGTCGTCTACGCGTGGTACGCTTTTATGTCTTATTCAGAATCTTTGCGTTCTGTACCTTTCATCGGTGCCAGTACTGATCAGGCTATATTGATTGATGCTGTATTGATGAAGCTGCGAAAGCCTATTTCTTCTCGATCAGCGTGCCGGTTTTGAACGGCTCGAAGGTCGGCTTGTAGCTTTTCTCGTCCAGGAACTGACGCAGCCCGGTGTTGTAGGAATCCTCCTGGTCGCCGACGCGGATCGCCGCACCTTTTTCGGCGAGGTAATCGTAGGACTGGCCAAAATCCATCGTCCGGACGTTGCGCACTGCCTGTTTGGTGGCACGCAGCACGCGTGGGCTCTTTTCCATCAGTTTCTTGGCAAGTTCCTCGACCTTGGCTTCAAGCTCGGCGGCCGGCACGGCGAAGTTGATCATGCCGATGCGCTCGGCCTCATGCCCGTCAAACGCTTCTCCGAGGCAACAGTAATACAGCGCGTGGCGCGGCAGAACGGCGTCGGAAACAACCTTGGACACAAGCGCGCCCGGCAGGATGCCCCAGTTGACCTCGGACAGCGAGAACGTCGCGTCCTCGGCGGCGATAGCAAAGTCGGTCGCCAGCAGCTGCATGAACGCACCGCCGACGCAGAAGCCTTCGACCATAGCGATGGTGGGCTTGTCGTAGCTGTACAGCAGTTCCCAGCGCCAGCGATTGGCGGCGCGCTGCGACGTCTTGCGCCCCAGCGGGTTACCTTCGTTTTCACGGAAGAACATCTTCAGATCCTGGCCGGCGGAAAAATTACCCCCAGCGCCGCAGATCACGATGACCTTCGCATCGGGATCTACCTCGAGATGCGTCAACGCCTCTTCCATCTCATCATGAAGTTGCGGGTTCATCGCATTGCGCTTTTCCGGGCGGTTCATCCGCACCCATGCGATTCCGTCGGTCAGTTCCACTTTCACACATTCAAAATGGTCGAACATTTCATCCCCTTTATTCGCTACCTGGTTTTTCAGATTTATTGAATTCAATGGAAATGATGTCGGAAACGCGAAACAGAGTCAAAGAGGCGCGTAAGTTCTGACACAAAAAAACGGCCGCCCATTGATGGGCCGCCGTTTTAATGTCGCCGCGAAGTCGCCCTTTAGGGGCTCGGTCGCTTTTGTAGTCCGCGCCTTTATGCCGGACACTGGTGATCAAACCGTTAACGCCGTTCAGCCGCCATACTGGCGCAGCACGTGACGCGCCAGTGCCATTTTGAGGATCTCGGTCGGCCCCTCGGTGATGATGAAGCTGCGCTGATCGCGCCACATCCGCTCTATTGGCAGGTCCGTCGTCAGACCCATGCCGCCATGAATCTGCATGCATTTATCGGCGGCCTCGAACGATTTGGTATCGCCCAGATATTTGCACATATAGGCGTCATAGCGGATGTCCTCGCCGGCATCGTGTTTCGCCGCCGCGTTGAAGACCATCAGTTTGAGTATGTGCAGGTCGGCGTAGGAATCGACCAGCATCCACTGGACCGACTGTCGGTCTGCGAGTTTCTGGCCGAATGTTACGCGTTGCTGCGCGTAGGATGCGCCAAGTTCGAGACACCGTTCGATCACGCCGATACCGCGCGCCCCGTGACGGATGCGTCCGGCGCTGATCCAGTTCTGCGCGAACTTGAAACCCTCCCCCTCGGCACCGATCATGTTCTTCGCCGGGATACGTACATCCTCGAACGCGATTTCCCACGGCCGGTCATGCATCATGGTTTCCTGCGCGCGCAGCAATTGCACACCAGGCGTATTCATATCGACCAGAAATGCGGAGATGCCGCCGCGCGATCCTTTCTCACGGTCGGTGGCGGCAATGACCTGTGCGAAGTCGGCCTCCGATGCGCCGGTAATGAACCGCTTGGTGCCGTTGATGATGTAATCGTCCCCGTCACGCACCGCCGTGGTCCGCATCCCACCCGGATCGCCACCGGCCTCGGGCTCGGTCTGTGCAAAACAGTGACGCAGTTTGCCTTCAAGAACGGGATGGAGGTAGCGCTGTTTCTGTTCGTCGTTCAGGTAGTACAGGATGGGGCTGACGATCGGCCCGAAGATATTGACGTTGCGTGTCGGCAACGCCACCGTGCGCGCCAGTTCCGCCCAGACGATGGCGCGCGCCATCAACCCGAATCCCTGACCGCCATATTCTTCCGGCACGTCGAACAGCCACAGGCCGATGGCCTTCGCCTTCTCTTCCAGTTCGGCCTGGACGTCGGCTTTCAGCTTGTGCCCGTCGAGACTGTCATTCTCGATCGGGATCAGTTCGCGGTCGACGAAACGGCGGACCGTTTCCTGCAGCATGCGCATTTCTTCGGGTAGCTGATAGTCCATGTTTCTTCCCTCCTGGTCCGGGTCTTGTCAGTCGCCCGGAATATTAGTCGTCCGTCTCCCGCGGAATCGCACGGATGTCGACGGCACAGACCCCGTCGCCGACAGCACCCACCATCAGCGGATTGATCTCTATATCGGAAACCTCGCCACGCAAGTCCAGATACGCGTTCGAAAGCGCAACCGCACAGACGATCAGCGCATCGACGTCACGCGCAGGCGCACCGCGGAATGCGCCGAGCAGGGCTTTGGCGCGAAGCTCCCCGATCATCTCGGACACATCTTCGGGCGCCACCGGCAGCAGGCGGAAACTGACATCGCGGATCGCCTCGACGAGCACGCCGCCAAAGCCCAACGCCAGCACCGGGCCGAACTGCGGGTCGTCGCGCACACCGGCGATCACTTCGAGCCCGCCGACCATCTGCTGCACCATGAAACCGTCGATTTCGGCATTGGGGTCCACGTCCCGCAGACGCGCGGCCATTTCTTCTGCCGCCGCAATTGCGGCATCTTCCGTCGCGATATTGAGCGCGACCCCGCCAACCTCCGTCTTGTGAACCGCCTGGGGCGAGACGATCTTGAGCGCCACGGGAAACCCGGTCTCCGCGGCGGCCGCACCGGCATCCGCTGCCGTTTTCGCAAACCCGGAGGCCGGACCGTTAATGCCATATTCCGCAAGGACCGCGTCGACGGCCCTATCAGGCGCGTCCCCCATTGGGCGGGCCGCGACCGGTGGCATCTTCGGGATGCCGCGGCGTCGGCGTTCAGCATACGCGCCGAGAGCAACCAGCGTCCGTCCGACTTCGGGCAGGCGCTGCAGAAACGGTACCCCTGCAGCGGTCTGAAAGGCCCGGCCGACATCGTTGATGTTTTGCGACATGCGATTGTGGGCGACGACCGGCTTGTCGGTCGAATCCCGGATATCGCGAAACAACTGCGGATCGCCCGCCCCGCCCTCGACCAGCGGTAACTGCCCCTGTACCGAGATCATGTCGATATTCCCGTCGGCAGCGACAATCTTGCAGGCCTCGGCGAATGCCTCGAACCGCCGCGCCAGACCGGCACCGCTATCCAGCGGATTGGTGGCCGACACGCCGGAATCGATCATCTCCGACAGTTTGGCCTGCGTGTCCGCTGTGAAATTCGGCATGTCGATACCGGTCTGTTCGGCGATATCGATAAACAGGCCTTTCGCACCGCCGGAATACCCGACAAGGGCCACGCGTTTCCCCGCAGGTAACCGGCCTGCCGAAAACGCAAGCGTTGCCTCTATCAGCTCGTCCAGCGTGTCGACCAGGACGACCCCGTATTTCCGGCACATGGCGGTAAAGATGTGATCGTCGGTCGCCAGCGCACCGGTATGGCTTTGCGCCGCCGCCTGTCCGCCCGCGGTGCGGCCTACTTTAAGCATCAAAACAGGCTTGCCGGCACCGAACGCACGTTCCGCAGCCGCCATAAGGGCGTCGGGCCGGCGCACGCCTTCGGCCATGCAGGCAATGACCTTCGTATGATCGTCGTCGACCAGAAAGTTGATGTAGTCGGCCATGTCGAGGTCGAGCTCGTTACCGCTGGACACTGCATAGGAATATCCGAGCCCACGCGCCGCGCCCTGTTCGAGCCAGAATTGGAACGTGCCGCCCGACTGAAAGACGACCCCGACCTCCCCCGCCGGCAGACCGCGGACCCGCGACGTCGGGTAAAACAGCAGGCGTTCGGGCAGCGAGATCGCCCCCATGCAGTTCGGCCCCGATATGCGAAGCCCCGTGCGGTCGCAGAGTTCGCGCAGGCGCGCCGCGCGCGCGGCGCCGACGTCATCGCCGCCCTCGCCAAAGCGTGACGCGAAAATCAGCGCGTTCGCCAGGCCGGCTTCGGCCGCTTCGGACAGAACATCGACAATCGCCTCGGCCGGAATAATGACGATGGCGAGATCGATTTTTTCGGGCAGGGAGGCGAAATCCGGATACACCTTCTGGCCCCACAGCTCTTCGCGGCGCGGATTGACAAGATAGACCCGCGCCGGAAAACCCTCATGGGCGAAATTCTCATAGATGCCTTTTGGCCAGCCGGCACCACCGGTTTCGGAGGCACCGACGATTGCAACGGTCTGCGGCCTCAGAAATGTCTCGACGGATCTGAACATGTTTTGGTCCCCAAATACCCGGCCTGTCCTGCGCGTGGACGAGTATTTCGGGCGCATCGCGGCGGGTCAACCCGGCCGCCGAACACCCCATTTTGTAATATTGGTAACAGGTCGAGCGCCGGGGGTTGGATCGGGCATCGCATTGGACATCGCACCGGCGCGTTAACCATGCGAAGGCCAAACCTAAGAAACTTCTCCAAAGGCATTGAAATTGCATGTCTTTATGGACACTCAGGTAATAGTTCGTTAAGGTTAATTCAGTAGTGGTTAACGTCCCAGAAACCGTCAGCTCAGAAGGCCCGCGTGTCGCTCCACATCCCCCGCAAGACCAGATCTGAATCGTTTTCCTATATTGGTCGTGAAGGCCATGGGTCTTTGCACATTGCGCTCAGCGTTCTGGTGCTCGGATTATCCATCGGCGTCGTTTTTGGCCCATCGGGGAACACCCAGGCCGGCCTCAGCACACCTCAGACGGCAAATATGGCCGCGGTCGCAGAAACGGCGGCCGATCAGGAAAGCGGAGCGCCCCGGCAGGCCGCAATTATCCCGCCGTCCGCAATGCCCACGCAGAATTCAGGCACGGCCCGAAACACAGGCACGGCCCAAAAACCAGGCGCGGCCCGAAACACCATTGCCGCCCGGAACACTGCCAAACATAATCACGTGCGAACATCACCGGTTCTCGAAGCACCGAAGAAACTGATCCTCGCCTCCGTGACACCACCGGCGAAACCCGACCCGGAAGAAAAACGAAGCCTCAAAGTGCGCAGCGGTGACACACTGATGTCGATCATGCTGTCCGCCGGGATCAGACGCGACGATGCGCATGATGCCGTCAGCGCTTTGCGCGCAGTCTACGATCCCAGAGCCCTCCGCGTCGGCCAGCGCATCAGCCTGACGCTGTCGGATGACGGGCTCCAGGAAATGCGCCTCGACCCCAGCGTCATCCGCCAGATCGCCGTGCGCCGCGACAACGCCACATCGTTCCGGGCATTCGAAGTACAGCGCACGCTGACACGGCGCGTCAAATTTGCCGAGGGCGTGATCACGTCCAGCCTCTACAAGGCGGCAGTCAAAAAGAAGGTGCCTCTTTCCGTGTTGGCCGAACTGATGCGGATCTATAGCTGGGACGTCGATTTTCAGCGTGAAATTCAGTCAGGGGACCGCTTCGAGGTTGCCTATGAACGCTTCGTCGATGACGAGGGCGCCGTGGTGCGCCATGGCGAAGTCATCTATGCGCGCATGAACCTGTCCGGCGCCGAAAAACCGCTATACCGGTTTGAATCCCGCCCCGGTATTGTTGATTATTTCGATAACAAGGGCCGCAGCGCCAAACGGCCGTTGCTGCGCACACCCATTGACGGCGCACGGTTGTCTTCGCGTTTCGGCAAGCGGCGCCATCCGGTTCTCGGCTACACAAAAATGCATCGCGGCGTCGACTTTGCCGCGGCAACCGGCACCCCGATTTACGCGGCGGGCGACGGTGTTGTTTCCTATCGCGGCCGCAAGGGTGGCTACGGCAAATACGTCCGCATCCGCCACGCCGGCGGGTTTAACACCGCCTATGCTCATATGAGCCGGTTCAACGGGAAAGTGACCCTCGGCACCCGCGTTCGCCAGGGTCAGGTGATCGGCTATGTCGGCACCACCGGCCGGTCGACCGGCCCGCATCTGCATTATGAAATTCTAGCCGGCGGCCGCCAGGTCAACCCGCTGACGGTCAAGATGCCGTCCGGGATCAAGCTCGGCAAAAAGTCATTCACCAAGTTCATGGCGAAACGCGCCAATATCGATTCACTGGTCGCAAACCTTCAGAAAGAAACGCTGATTTCCCAGCGCTGACGGAAACGGTCCCGCCTCGCCTTGTCGGCAAAACGGGACCGCATATCTGTCGTATGCCAGGTGTCCGTCGCGTGAGTATCGGGCCGCACAGGCGGCGGCTTACTCCGCCGCCAACTGCTCGACCGCATCCCCATTGATGACCAGAGCCCCATCGCCGACGCCAACCTTTACGGTGTCGCCGTCTTCGATACGGCCTTCAAGGATCATCGTCGCCAGCGCATTCTGCAGGCTGCGCTGGATGACCCGTTTCAATGGGCGGGCGCCGTAGACCGGATCATACCCGGCATTGCCGAGCCAGGTCAGGGCAGCATCGTCGATATCGAGGGCGATTTTGCGATCTTCGAGCATAGACCGCAGGCGGCCGAGCTGAATATCAACGATATGCGTCATGTGCTCACGGGTGAGCCTGTGGAACAGCAGCACTTCATCCAGCCGGTTGAGAAACTCCGGCCGAAAGGAGGCCCGCACCACATCCATCACCTGATCCCGGACCACATCGATGCTCTCGCCTTCGGGCTGGTTCGCCAGTACATCGCTGCCAAGGTTGGATGTCAGGATGATCAGTGTGTTGCGGAAATCGACTGTCCGGCCCTGGCCGTCGGTCAGACGGCCGTCATCCAATACCTGCAACAGCACGTTGAACACATCGGGATGCGCCTTTTCGACCTCGTCGAACAGGACAACCTGATAGGGACGCCGGCGCACGGCTTCGGTGAGCGCGCCACCTTCTTCGTAGCCGACATATCCGGGCGGTGCGCCGATCAGGCGGGCCACGGAATGCTTTTCCATGTATTCGGACATGTCGAGACGCACCATCGCGGTGTCGTCATCGAACAGGAATGCGGCCAGCGCTTTGGTCAATTCGGTCTTGCCGACACCCGTGGGGCCGAGAAACAGGAACGACCCGAGGGGACGATTGGGATCCTGCAACCCGGCGCGGGCGCGGCGCACCGCATTACTGACCGCAACGACCGCTTCTTCCTGGCCGATGACACGGTTGCCCAGCATCTCTTCCATCTGGAGCAGCTTTTCACGCTCGCCTTCAAGCATCTTGTCGACCGGAATACCGGTCCAGCGCGACACAATGGCGGCAATGTCGTTATCGGTGACTTCTTCATCGACCATCCGGTTGCCGGTGCCGTCATTCTCGACATCGTCTTCCAGTTTTTTCTCAAGATCGGGGATGATGCCATAGGCGAGCTCACCGGCGCGGGCAAGATCGCCGTCGCGCTGCGCGCGGGCAAGATCCATACGCGCCGTATCTAAGTTTTCTTTGACCTTTTGCGCTCCCGCCAGTTCATCCTTTTCGGATTGCCAGATGCGCGTCAGCTCGGCGGATTTTTCCTCAAGATCGGCGAGATCGATTTCAAGTTTCTCGAGGCGATCCTGCGAGGCCTTGTCGGTTTCCTTCTTCAGGGCTTCGCGTTCGATCTTGAGCTGGATAATTTTGCGGTCCAGCTCATCGATTTCTTCCGGCTTGGAATCGACTTCCATTCGCAGACGAGACGATGCCTCGTCGACGAGGTCGATCGCCTTGTCGGGCAGGAACCGGTCCGTGATATAGCGGTTCGACAGCGTCGCCGCCGACACGATCGCGGAATCGGTAATCCGCACACCGTGATGGACCTCGTATTTTTCCTTCAGCCCGCGCAGGATCGAAATCGTATCCTCGACCGTCGGCTCGGACACCAGAACGGTCTGGAAACGCCGCGCGAGCGCCGCGTCTTTTTCGATATGCTTGCGGTATTCATCGAGCGTGGTCGCACCGATACAGTGCAACTCGCCGCGCGCCAGGGCCGGTTTGAGCATGTTCGATGCATCCATCGACCCTTCCGCGGCACCGGCACCGACAAGCGTGTGCAGCTCATCGATAAACAGGATGATCTCACCCGCTTCGGCCTCGATCTCCTGCAGCACCGCTTTTAGCCGTTCCTCGAATTCGCCGCGGAATTTCGCGCCCGCAATCAATGCGCCGAGATCCAGGGACATCAGCCGCTTGCTGCGGAGGCTTTCTGGTACGTCACCATTGACGATGCGCTGGGCGAGACCTTCGACAATTGCAGTCTTGCCAACGCCAGGCTCGCCAATCAGGACGGGATTGTTTTTCGTCCGGCGCGACAGCACCTGTATCGTCCGGCGAATTTCCTCGTCCCGTCCGATCACAGGATCGATCTTGCCGGAACGCGCACGTTCGGTCAGATCGGTCGCGTATTTATTGAGCGCCTCATAGGAATCTTCCGCAGTAGCGCTGTCCGCCTTGCGGCCCTTGCGTACATCCTCGATCGCGCTGTTCAGCGACTGGGGCGTAACCCCGGCCTTGGACAGCACATCGGCCGATGGCGTACCGGCGGCCATCGCAAGTGCCAGCAAAAGCCGCTCAGCGGTAACGAAGCTGTCACCCGCCTTGTCGGCGATTTCCTTTGCGCTTTCGAACAACCTGGCCATTTCAGGCGACAGATAAATCTGGGTTGCCCCCGATCCTTCGACCTTGGGGATCTTGGCGAGTGTCGCTTCCACGCCATCGCGGGCGACCTTCGCATCGCCGCCGGCGGCGGAAATCAGATTGGATGCCAGGCCTTCGGGATCATCGAGAAGAACCTTGAGCAGATGCTCCGGCTTGAAGTGCTGGTGATTGCTGGCGAGCGCCGAAGATTGTGCAGCCTGCACAAATCCACGCGCCCTTTCGGTGTAGGACTCAAATTCCATAGTCTGCAACTCCATTTTCAGACATTGCGACAAATGCCCCCGCTTAACGGCAGGCGTATGCTTGGACCCGTATACCGGCGTCCACTACAGATATGGGAAATATTTGAAATCTTACAAGTCTCGCCCGAGCTGCAAATGCGGACGCAGGCGCCCGCTCACCCTGTTTTCGCCCGGAGTGCATTAAAGCAGGGTTAACCTGAAAAGCGGTCACAAGCCCCGTAAGCGGGGTTATTTAACACTCAGGCCGTTGTAGAAATCGACATTACCGTCAGGCGCTGGCGCCTTCTTCGGAATCTTTGGCGGCATCTTTAGAGGCATCTTTTGCAGCCGGTTTTTCAGCCGCCTCATCTGACGCGGACGTTTTGGCCGCAGCGGTATCAGGCTTCGCATTCTCTCCGGAAGCCTTCTCTGCAGGGGCCTTGTCCGCGGCTTCTTTCGGACGGCGATTGCCGCGGCTGCTACGACGACGCGGTCGGCTGGGTTCGCTGCCACTCGCGTCGGCTTTTTCCTCGGCCGGTGACTCTTCGGAACCGGTTTCGGCGGTTTCCGCATTGTCGGACTGTTTCGCCTCGTCCCTGTTCCCGCCTTTGGCGTTCTCGTCGCCACTCGTCGCCTGATCGCCACCCTGATCGCCATTTTGATTGGCGTCGCCCTGATTTCTATTCTGGGTGTTCTGGACGTTTTCGCCGTCCTGCTGATCGTTAGGCGCGTTCTGCTGCTGACGCTGCTGTTCGTTCGCGGCATTCGCATTCATGATGCGATAATAGTGTTCCGCGAACTGATAGTAGCTCTCCGCGTCGATCCGGTCGCCGGACAGAGTCGCGTCGCGCGCCAGGGTCAGATACTTCTCGACCACCTGCTGCGCATTGCCCCGAACCTTTACGTCAGGTCCGTTGCTTTCATAAGATTGATTGCGGGAACCACCGCCCTTTCGGGCGTTGTTGTTATTATTGTTGTTATTCCTGCCCCGCATCCGGTTCTTGTTGTTGTTCTGGCCCTGTCTCATAGCGCCTTCATATCCATTTCCATTAAGATTTTTCCGCCCCGCACCGACGTCGCCTTTGCCAATTCCATTGGCCAGCTGCCGAAGGTCGGGAGAGTGGCTGTAGGTTGCAGGGTGTTTCTAGCTGGCGGCAAACAATTGGTTTCGCCCTGTCCAGCAAAGGCACCCTAGTAGGGAATCAGACCGTTTCCAACCCTTTTTTTCCGGCAGGCGTTAACCATTCCGGCAGCGGCTCCATCGCAAAAGACAGGGCGCGTACATGCCCGCCAAGATCGCGCCGGATATCGACGAGCCCGAAACCGGTGGCAACGAAAATCGATATCACGTCGTCTTGCTGCCCGGCGCCTATTTCAAGCACGACAACACCGGACGGAGACACAATTTCCGAGACGCGCGGGGCAAGGGCGCGATAGGCATCAAGACCGTCGTTACCACCATCAAGCGCCGCTGAAGGATCGTATACCGCCACTTCGGGTGCCAGCGCGGCGATCTCGGCGGTTGTAATATAGGGCGGGTTAGAGAGGATCAGGTCAAAGGACCCGTCGAGACCGTCGGTCCAGTCGGTACAGACGAACCGGGCCCTGTTGCCCAATCCGAGGCTCCCGGCATTCCGCGAAGCCATGTCGATCGCGCCGGCAGCAATATCCGTTCCAACGCCCGTCGCATCGGGCAGTTCATTGAGCACAGACAGCAGCAGGCAGCCCGTACCGGTGCCCAGATCGAGAACCCGGACAGTGCCTGGAAACGCGTGACCATATGCCACCGCCGCCTCGACGACAGCCTCGCTGTCGGGCCGGGGTTCGAGCGTGTCGGGGCCGAGCCCGAAATCCAGGCTTCGGAATTCGCGCGACCCGAGGATCCGCGCGACAGGTTCGCGGGCGCAACGCCGCGCGATCATCGCCCGGAAGCGCGCCTCGGCATCCGCCTCAACCGGGCGATGGGGCTCCAGCAGCATATCTTCACGGGAAAGTCCGAACGCGGCAGCTGCCAGAATACGGGCATCCACCATCGCGTCGGGCACGCCGGCGGCACGCAAATCCTCCGCCGCCAGGCGCAGCGAACCTGACAGAACAAGCGGATCGGCGGTCACGTCACCTCGGCAAGCTTGCGGGCCTGATCTTCCGCTGTCAGCGCATCGACGATCTCGTCCAGCCCCTCGCCCTCGAGTATCTTGTCGAGCTTATGCAGGGTCATATTGATCCGGTGATCGGAGACCCGCCCCTGCGGGAAGTTATAGGTACGAATTCGCTCCGACCGATCGCCCGACCCGACCTGGTTTTTGCGGTCCTTTGCACGCGCGGTAGCCTGGGCCTCCCGCTCCGCATCGTAAATACGCGCCCGCAGAATTTTGAGCGCCTTTGCCCGGTTCTTGTGCTGAGATTTTTCATCCTGCTGCTGAACCACGATTCCGGTCGGCAGATGGGTAATACGCACGGCACTGTCCGTCGTATTGACGTGCTGCCCACCGGCACCCTGCGCTCGGTAAGTATCGACGCGAAGGTCCTTGTCCTCGAGCTGGACATCAACCTCCTCCGCCTCGGGCAAAACCGCCACCGTCGCGGCAGATGTATGAATGCGGCCGCCGGATTCGGTTTCGGGCACACGCTGGACACGGTGAACGCCGGATTCATATTTGAGCCGCGCGAACACGCCCCTGCCACTGATCTCGACCGAGGCATCTTTGATACCGCCGATACCCGTCTCGGTCACACTCATGAGCTCGAACTTCCAGCTATGCTTGTCGGCGTAGCGCTGATACATCCGCAGCAGATCCGCGGCAAACAGCGCCGCCTCGTCGCCGCCGGTGCCGGCGCGCAGTTCGAGGATCGCGTTCTTGTCATCCGCGACATCGCGCGGCAACAGCATGATCTGAAGCTTTTTCTCGATCTCGGGCACGCGCTGCGTCAGTTCCTGAAACTCCGCCTGGGCCATCGACTTCATCTCATCGTCGCTGTCAGGGTCGGCGATAAGCCCCGCGAGATCGCCCGCCTCGAACTGGGCCGCGCGCAGCTCTCCGATACAGGCAACGACGGGGTCGAGCTCCGCGAATTCCTTCGACATACGGACAAAATCGTCCGAATCCGTCATGTCACCGCGCGACATCAGGTCCGATAATTCGCTGTGCCGCGACACGATCTGGTCCAGTCTTTCGTCGAGACTCACGATTTATTCTCCTCTTCGGTTCCGGCGTCCCGATCGTTCGGCAGCCCGGAATCTATATCAAACAATTGGCGCAGCAGTTTCTCCGCCTGCAGTCCGGCGGGATCGTCTTTGGCGGAAAGCATCCGCAACGCTTCCGACGGCGCATGTAACAGCCGGTTCACCAGACGGCGGGTCGCATCATCCAAGGCAGCGTCCGCAGACGACGATTCGGCAAGCACATCGGCCCGGACACGTTCGAAATGTGCCCGTAGCGCCGTCACGGCAGGCGTCGCATTTCGCTCCGCCGTCGCGCGCCGGAATCCGTCGACCTCCTTGCCGACGATGCTCTCCGCATCTTCCGCGGCACGGTCGCGTGACGACCGGCCTTCAAGGGCAATCCGCTCCAGGTCGTCCAGCGAGTAGACGAACGCGCCGTCCAGTTCATTCACAGCCGGGTCAACATCGGACGGGATCGCCGCATCGACAAACAGCATCGGCCGCCGCCGACGTTGGGCAAGCGCCCTTTCCGCCGCGGCACGGTCAAAAAGATGCCGCCCCGCCCCCAGCGACGTAACCACGATATCGGCTTCCGGCAGCAGGGCCGGCAGGTCGTCAAGCAGACCGTGATGACATTCGTATCGCCGGGCACCGATTTCAGCGCGCGCGCGGCTGCGCGCGATCACCGTCAACCGCTTCAGGCCCGCGGCGCGCATCTGGTCGACGATCAATTCACCCATCTCTCCGCCGGTTACCAGGATCGCGCTGACGCGGGACAGATCGCCCTGAACATCGCGCGCGACCTGCGATGCGCACGCCGCCATGGAGACCGACCGCTCACCGATCGTTGTTTCAGATCGAATACGTTTAGCTGCCCCGTTGGCTGCCTGAATGATAGCGCTCAATCCGCTGCCGACGTGATCATGCGCCGTCGCGATCCGGACCGCGTCGCGAAACTGTCCCGTGACCTCCGGCTCACCGACAATCGGGCTGTCCAGCGATGCGGCGACCCGAAACAGGTGTCGAAGCGCGCCCTCGCCCGCGTGGCTGTAGGTTTCGCCCGCCAGGCTATCGGCATCTAACCCGCCGAGATCGGACAACACACCAATCGCGCCGAGCCGTGCTGCGCCAATATTATCTGCAAGACCGAATATCTCGGTGCGCGCACAGGTCGACATCGCCACCGCCTCGGAAAAGCCTGCCACGGAAATCTTCTTCAGAAACCCGGGAAGATCGTCTTCGGAGATAAAAAGCCTGTCGCGCGTCGCCTCGGAGCTTGTCCTGTGACTGGCACCAACGACCACGAGACGGCTGAGAATCCGCTCGTCTGCCACTGGGATTGCTAACGAAACTGTTCGAGGCGGTCGCGCAGCGCGGTCAGGGGAACAAGCTCCTGTTCGCCTGAATCCAGGTCGCGGACAGTCGCCGCGTTCTGTTCAAGTTCATCATCGCCGAGAATCACGGCGGCCCGCGCATTGATGTTGTTCGCCCGCTTCATACGCTGCTTCATCTTGCCGCGAAAACCGAGATCGACCGCCACACCGGACCGGCGAAGCTCATCAGTTAGCTTGAGCGCAACGGCTTCGGCCGCGTCACCCAGCGGAATGACGGCGACGGCGCGCGGTTTTGCAGGCCCGTCGCCGATCAGCATCGACAGACGTTCGATTCCCGACGCCCAGCCAACGCCGGGTGTGGACGGGCCGCCCATTTGTTCGACCAGACCGTCATACCGCCCGCCCGCCAGCACGGCACTTTGGGCGCCGAGTGCGTCGGTCGTAAACTCAAACGCCGTATGGCAGTAATAATCGAGCCCCCGGACCAGCCGCGAATTCCGCTGCCAGTCGATCCCGAGCGCATCGAGACCGGCGCAAACCTCGGCAAAAAAGTCGTGCGATTCTGCATCGAGACTGTCGTCGAATTCCGGTGCGTCGATGACAATCGCGCGGTCGCCTTCGTTCTTCGAATCAAGGATACGTAGCGGATTGCGATCGAGGCGCTGTTGGCTGTCTTCCGACAGATCGCCGCGGCGGTCGCTGAAATACGCGACCAGCACATCGCGATAGGCGGTGCGGCTTTGCGTATTCCCGAGCGTATTGAGTTCGAGCTGCGTCTTTCCCCGCACGCCCAGGTCATCGAGGATCGCGGCGCCGAGTGCGATTACCTCGATATCGCCAATGGGCTCGGCAACGCCAAGTAATTCCACGCCAATTTGGTGAAACTGGCGCAGTCGTCCCTTTTGTGGGCGTTCATAGCGGAACATCGGTCCCGCATAGAAGAATTTCAGCGGCAGATTCTGGCTAAGCCCGCCCGAGATCAGCGCCCGGGCAATACCGGCCGTTCCTTCAGGACGGAGCGTTATCTGATCGCCGCCCTTGTCGGTGAAGGTATACATTTCCTTGGTAACGATATCCGACGTCTCACCCAGCGTGCGCGCAAATACGTCGCTGAATTCGAAGATCGGCGTCGCCGCTTCTTCATAGCCGTAGCGCGCGGCAAGATTTCTGCCGGTTTCGGTGACATGCCGGGCACGACGCGCCTCATCGGGCAGGATGTCATGGGTGCCACGGACAGGTTGAAGAGACGCCATATCTGAAATTCTGCAACTGCTGGAAAGGGTGAGCGGTATATCTGTCCCGCCTTATAGCGTATTCGCGGAGCGGACCATAGAACGGATCAAGCGACCGGAACATGGCCGGAAGACAACGGGGCAGGCTCGCTAATTAATGCCGCCCAACAGTTTCGCGGCATCCAGCGGAATATTCCGGCGAATCTCGCCAATCGGGCCGAGCGACGGTGCGCGCTTTCCACCGACGGTGATCTGCAATCCACCGGCATTGCCGGTTTCCAGGATCAGGTCGGCGCCGGACGGTACCTCATAACTGTCACCACGGCGCATCAACTGGGAAAACAAGGGCTGATTATCGCCGGTGCGGACCGCGACATAGCTATCCGCCGTCGCACGTACGACAATCCGGACGCCGCCGGCAGATGGCCCGGACGATGACGGCGTGTCGGATGCCGACCGCGATGCAGTCTCGGTCGGCGCAGGGTCATTGGTGGCGCTCGGCGCAGGATCGAGACGCGGTGACGGGGCGATGTCGGCCGTTCTGACCGCACTGTCTGCAATTGGGGTGGAGACGGCGGGCGCGGCAACTGCCACTGTCGCGGGAGCCTCGGGAGCCGATACAGGCGTCGGCGTGGGTGCTTGCGCGGCGGGTTCAGGTGCCGATGCGGCAGCAGGTATTGCAGCTACAACAGCAACCACAACGGGCTTCTCAACAGGTTTTGGGGCAGGTGTCTGACCTGTCGCCGCAGCAGCAGTAGCCGCTGGCTCCGGCCTTTCCGGAATTACCGCCGCAGGTTCGGTCTGTTGCGCAGGGGTCGGCGCCGCCGCTGGTGCAGTGGTGGTCGGGATCGGAGATACCGCAGTCGGTGTCCCTGCCGCCATGGTCGGTTCGGCGGCAGGTTCCGCAGATGCGACCGTATTCGTCAGCGCAGTTTCTGCAGATTGTTCTGTGGCTGGTTCGGCGGGCGGCGTCTCCGACACAGCATCCGGCGTCTTGGGCGCAGGGGTTGGTGCAATCGTTTCAGCGGGCGTTGCCTCTGAAGACTGTGACGCCAATCCGCCGGTATCCGATGTCGCTTCAGGTGCGGCCGGGATTTTCGCGACCTCGGTCGGCGCCGTCTGGTTCTTCGCGTCATCGACCAGACCCGAAAGCTCCTTGGGCAGGCTGGCAACCGTTTCCATCGGGCCTTTGCCGGTGCCTGACAGGTAGTACCATCCGCCATAGGCCGCAGCGGCGATGACGGCGGCGACAAGGAGGATCGATGCCGTTGGAAGGCGTCCTTCCTCGACCGGTGACGGCAGATGAAGTTGGGGCTGGTTGCTGATTTCAGCACCGGCCATTTTGAACCGACGCACAATTTCGTCGCCTTCAAGGCCCAGAAAATCCGAATAGGAACGTAAAAAGCCGCTGACGTAGGCATTGCCCGGCAGATCGGAAAGACGTCCGGCTTCGATTGCCTCGAGATAGACCAGACGAATGCGCAGATCACGCGCAACCGAATCGAGCTCATGCCCGAGGTTTTCGCGCATTTCGCGCATCATCGCGCCAAGCTCGGCGGCGTCGAAACTTTCTGTTTCCGGCGGCTTCTTCGCGTTCATTATTAAATGCGCCCCTCACGCATCGAGTTTCCGTCTTGGGCGGAATTCACGTCTCGCCCCCGGCAAAACACTACCGCACACTTCTAAAATTACTCTTACTGACTACCCCTGGAGCAACTGCCCAACAACGTGATCACAGAAATAACAACGAAATCAATCAGATATCAATCTAAAACGGAGTCTGAAACAAACCTTCAGGTTTCCAGAACGATCCCATGATCAAGTGCGAACGCCCTTAATTTGCGCCGAAGGCTGTGATCCGGCGACTGCAAAAGCGTGTTCATATAGGCGCTGAGTTCCGCCGTATCCACCGTCATCGTCATTGCCTTCACCGCGCCGAAGGCCGACGGCGACAGCGAGAGCGAGCGCATACCGATCCCCAGAAGCGCCATCGCTTCGAGAGGGTCCCCCGCCATTTCGCCACACAAGGACACCGGCACGCCGGCTTCGTCGCATTTCCGCAGGATGTCGCGCACGGCGGATAACAGGGCCGGAGACAGCACATCGTAGCGGTCGGCAACACGCGGATTACCCCGATCGATGGCAAACAGGAACTGAAACAGGTCGTTACTACCGATCGACAAAAAATCCAGATGCGGCAGTAACGCATCGAGCTGCCAGATCAGTCCCGGCACTTCGAGCATCGCACCGACCCGGATGTTCGACGGCGGCTCGATTCCATCGACACTCCGCCGGTCGATGCGATCACGCTCCATATGCAGGACGTTCACGGCGGTCTTGAACTCCGCGACCTCAGCAATCATCGGGAACATCACGTACAGGTCCTGGCCGGATGCCGCGCGCAGCATCGCACGAAGCTGCTGGCGTAACATACCCGGCCGGTCGAGACCGACACGGATCGACCGCCAGCCCAATGCCGGGTTTTCATCCTTGCTGTCCTGCAGGTAAGGCAATTGCTTGTCGCCACCAATATCCAGCGTGCGGAAATGAACAGGTTTACCGTCGGACTGCGCGAGCACCTCGCTGTAAATCCGCGTCTGCTGCGCGAGATCGGGGAAGGTCGACCGCACCATGAACGGGATTTCGGTCCGAAACAGGCCGACACTGTCGGCCCCGGTTTCACCGAGCCACTGCATGTCGGCGAGCATGCCGCAATTTATGTTGAGCGATATCGGGACACCGTCGCGCGTAACGGTTTTCAACCCCCGCATGGACGCATACAGGCTGCGGCGCTGTTCGCGTGCCTTCAGAGTATCGGTCAGGATCGTCCGGACGCTCTCAGTCGGGCGGATAAATATCTGGCCGTTATCGCCATCGACGATGATCGGATCGCCCGGATCGACGTTTTTCATCAACCCGTCGATTTTTCCAACCACCGGAATGCCAAGCGCGCGGGCAATGATGGAGACGTGCGATGTCGCACCGCCTTCTTCAGTCACCAGCGCCCTTACCCGCGACGTATCGTAATCCAGCAATTCCGCAGGTCCGAGATTACGGGCGACCAGGATGATGTCATCCGGCAGGTCCTGATGACCCACCCCGCCGCCGAGATGCTGCATCAGACGGATGGCGACATCTTCAAGATCGCTCAGCCGTTCGCGCATATAAGGGTCGCTGACACTGCGCATGCGCGCGACGGTATCTTCACGCACCTGCTGAACCGCGGCGTCTGCGGTCAGCCCGCTGTCGATACCTTCGCGGATACGCCGCAGCCAGCCGCGGTCTTTAGCGAACCGGCGGTAGGAATCGAGCACGTCGTGGTGTTCTCCAGCAGCGCGTAGATCCGACGATGCCAGCAGCTCGTCGATCGCGGCATGCATCGTGGCCATCGCCTCGCGCAGACGCTCGTGCTCATCGGTGGAATCGTCGGCAAACATCTGTCGGATGCTGACATTCGGGGTATGAAGCACCGCTTCGCCAACCGCGAGGCCACCATTGATCGCCAGACCCGCGTGACGCGACGACCGGAAAGACCGTCCGCCGCCGAGTTGCGCGCTCGCGTCGGCATTGGCGAGGTTGCCCGACGCGATGATCTCGGCAATCACGACCGTGATGATCTGAAGCGCTTCCTCCTCGTCTTCGGAATAGGTTCGCTGGTCCCTGTTCTGAATGACCAGCACGCCACGAACGCGACCGCCGCGGATAACAGGAACGCCCAGAAGCGAGGCAAAGACCTCTTCACCGGTTTCGGGGCGGTAGCTGAAATTGGGATGCGCCTGCGCGTCGGGGAGGTTCAGCGGCTCAGCGGTAAGCGCCACCGTTCCGACCAGGCCCTCGCCAAGCTGAAGCCGGGTCGCATGTACCGCTTCGGGGTTCAGCCCCTGCGTCGCAAAAAGTTCCAGAATGTCGCCGGCGCGCTGGATATAGATAGAGCACACTTCCGCGGCCATTTCGGCAGCAACGATTTTGACGATTTCGTTCAGCCGTTCCTGTGCCGAGCCCGACCCCGCCATAACCTGGCGGAGACGGCGCAGCACCGTGCGGTGCCCTATGTTGGGGCTACCGTCCACTACACTGGGGCCTTTGCCCGACCCCTGCCTTCGAGCGCGGCGAGCGCCTGGTCTACGAGTTCCTGCAGTATTTCGGCGGCGGGCTGAACCGATTTGACCATCCCGACGCTCTGGCCGGCCATCAGCGAACCGGTCTCGACATCGCCATCGACCACCGCACGGCGCAGCGCACCGGCCCAGTAATGTTCGATCTTCAACTGGGCGGCTGTCTGGTCCAGCTCTCCACGGCGGAAAGAATCGATCACGTCGCGCTGGGTTTCCGCGAATTCACGCGTCGCGTCGTTCTGAAGCGCCCGGACCGGAATAACCGGAAACTCGGGATCAAGCTGCACCGACGGCATGGCATCGCGCGCCGAGGCCCGGATGAAAGCCTTCTTGAATTTCTCATGCGCGATGGATTCTTCGGCACAGACAAACCGCGTGCCGAGCTGACAGCCGGACGCGCCCATCTCCAGATAACCGACGACCGCATCGCCGAGCGCGATACCGCCGGCGATAAATACTGGTACATCGTGAATATGCGGCAGGATTTCCTGTGCCAGCACACTCGTCGCCACCGGGCCGATATGACCGCCCGCTTCGGCGCCCTCGATCACCAGTGCATCGGCACCCTGACGGATCAACCGTTTGGCCAGGGCCAGTGTCGGCGCGAAACAGACAACCTTCGCACCACCGTCCTTGGCCCGCGCGATAGCCGGTCCGCCGGGCAGGCCGCCCGCCAGAATGATATGCCCGACATTGTGCTTCAGACAAATATCGATCAGCTCATCCAGCGCGGGATGCATGGTAATCAGATTTACGCCGAACGGTTTGTCGGTCAACGCCGCCGTGGCCGTGATCTCGGCATCCAGCAATTCGGGCGTCATCGCCCCACAGGCAACCACGCCGAACCCACCGCCATTCGACAACGCCGACACCAGGTTCCGTTCGGACACCCAGGTCATCGCGCCGGCCAGAATCGCGTAATCCGTGCCGAGAAAATCCCGGCCCCGTTTCCACAGGTCGTCCAGCTGTGCAGCAGGTGCGGTCATGTCCATTATTTCAGTCCGTTTCTAAACAGCATCCAGCCCATACGCCGTATGCAGGGAGCGCAGCGCCAGCTCGGTATAGGTGTCCGAGACAAGAACGCTGATTTTAATTTCCGAGGTCGAGATAACCTGGATGTTGATTCCTTTGTCGGCCAGTGCCTGGAACATGCGCATGGCGACACCTGCATGGCTGCGCATGCCGACACCGACCACCGAAATTTTCACCACATCCGGATCGCCGACGACACGCTCGAAGCCAAGCTCGTCCTGTGCAGCTTCGAGGACTTCCATGGTGCGCGCCAGATCGTCTTTCGGCACGGTAAAGGTCAGGTCAGTGGCGTTGCCGTCTTCGGAGACGTTCTGGACGATCATATCGACGATAATGTTCGCCTCGGAGAGCGGGCCGAAGATAGCGGCGGCAATGCCTGGATTGTCCGGCACGCGGACCAGCGTAATTTTTGCTTCGTTTCCACTATGCGCGATACCGCTGACGATTTCCTGTTCCACGATTTCTTCCTCATCGACGACTAGAGTTCCGGGAGCGTCCTCAAAACTGGACAGCACCTGCAGGCGAACCCTGTGATTCATGGCAAGTTCGACCGACCGGGTCTGCAGCACCTTGGCACCAAGCGACGCCATTTCCAGCATTTCCTCATACGTAATCTTGTCGAGCTTGCGCGCCCGGGTAACGATGCGCGGATCGCTGGTATAGATGCCGTCCACATCGGTATAGATATCACATCTGTCCGCATCGATCGCCGCGGCGAGTGCGACGGCCGAGGTATCGGATCCACCACGGCCAAGGGTCGTAATGCGGTTATCCGAGGCGATACCCTGAAAACCCGCCATTACGGCAACCTGTCCGAGGCCGAACCGGCGCACGATCTCGTCGGCTTTGACGTCCAGAATTCGGGCACGGCCGTGAATGTCATCCGTTACCATCGGAATCTGCCAGCCCAGCCAGGAGCGTGCATCAACGCCGATATCCTGCAGCGCCATCGCCATCAGGCCGACAGTGATCTGTTCGCCCGCAGACACAACGACATCGTATTCCCGCGCATCATGCATGGGCGATATTGCCCGGGTCCACTCGACGAGCTGGTTGGTCGTACCCGACATAGCGGATACGACGACGGCAACTTCGTCGCCTGCGTCGACCGCACGCTTCACGCGCTGCGCCGCCGCTTTAATACGGTCGATGTCGGCTACCGACGTGCCACCGAATTTTTGCACGATACGCGCCATCACGGCTCCTCAAACTGCTACCGCGCCGCTAATTTACGCACCCTCCGGTCGCCATCTCGATTTCTACGTCTCGATCAACCCGGCCGGTGAGCGGTATTTAGGGCATGTTCAGGTCATTCAAATGAAAGACCTGAAACTGATTGGCTTGCCCCCTGCAGCGCGGGCGCATACATACTCGGATGAACCTTTTCAGGCAAGTACGCGTACCCTTCGGGCGACCGTCATTCGCAGCAGAGGCCCAGAACAGTGCAGACAGCGCAAACAACCATCGATGCCGACGAGGTCGCCCGTTTTTCGGCGATGGCCGATGAATGGTGGGACCCGGCGGGCAAGTTCAAGCCACTGCACAAGTTCAACCCGATCCGGCTTGGCTACATCCGTGACCGGCTCTGCGACCATTTCAGCCGCGACCCGCGCTCGCTGACCCCGCTTGACGGGCTGACACTGCTGGATGTCGGCTGCGGTGGCGGGCTGATATCGGAGCCGCTTGCACGCATGGGTGCCACCGTGACCGGGATCGACGCGTCGGCACAAAACATCGGCACCGCGCAGGCACACGCGGCACGCAGCGGAGTTGACGTCGATTACCGCTGCACGACCGCCGAAGACCTTATGGCGACGGGAGAAACGTACGATATCGTGCTGTCGCTCGAAGTCGTCGAACATGTCGCGGATGTCGACCTGTTTCTCGATTCATGCGCCGCGCTGGTGCGCGATGGTGGTGCGATGACCCTGGCGACACTCAACCGGACGCCCAAGGCCTTCATGTTCGGCATCGTCGGCGCCGAATACGTGATGCGCTGGCTGCCGCGCGGCACCCATGACTGGAAAAAATTCGTCCGCCCGTCGGAACTTGCCCGCGGCCTTCGACGCAACGGGATCGACGTATCCGATGTCTCCGGTCTGTCGTTCAACCCGCTGACCGACGAATGGCGCGTCAGCGGAGACGTATCCGTGAATTACATTCTTTTTGGCGCGAAGTAAGGCGGCGCGCACGCCCACGTGACGTTACCGCGCGCACGCCCACGTGACGTTGCGGACTTCGGCCAGACGCGCAAAACGGGCCAATTCGGCATCGAGCTTCTTCCAGCGCGACGGCGCCCATTTCACCCCAGGCTCCGGCCAGAAGGCCAAAACCTTTAGCTCACCCCCAACCTGGTCACCCTTGGCCCGGTCGCCCTTTACCTCTATCCGGCCCACAAACCTGTCCCCTTCGAGGATGGGAAAAACGTAATATCCCCACAGGCGTTTCGCTGCAGGGACGAAGATCTCGATGCGGTAGTCGAATCCGAAAAGGCGTTTGAGGCGCGCGCGGTCCCGTATCACCGGGTCGAACGGATTAAGAATTCGCAGCCGCGACGTCGGCGCCGATACATTTGCGAGGCGCTCTTCAATATCGGCGGACGCCAGCGCGGGACTCCACGCCCCGTCTGCCGCCTGCACATCCACCGGCACGATCGCCGCATCGGTCCGGCCCAGCCAGGATTTAACCTCAGCGCTCGACATCGCTTCCCAGAACCGCTGTATCTCGCCGGGCGTGCCAAAACCAAGACGCTGGAGTGCCTGTGCGCAAAGCCAGTCGATCTGCGCTTCGTCTTCATGTTCTTGAGCGCGGATATCTGCAGGAATCACCCGTTCCGTCAGATCATAGAATTTTCTGAAATTTTCGCGGTGGGACGTCGCCAGTTCGCCCGCGTACCACATGTGATCGAGCGCAAGCTTATGGGGCGGGCGGGTCCACATTTCCCGCTTCCCCTGCACCTTGCTGTCAAACGCGTCGGTCGATAACGGACCCTCGTCGGCGATACGCTGTCTGATCACCGCCCGTGCCACTTCATCGGGCAGAGCCTTGTAGAACCCGGACCGCGAAACCTTCTCCCGCATGCGGCGGAACTGTCTCTGCCACATCGGGTAGAATTCGGTCGGCAGGACCGACGCATCATGGGTGTAGTGCTCGAACACGCTGCGGTCTTCGGCGAGCAGGCGGTTCAGCATCGGCTCGCGGTAATGCTGGTTACGCGACCAGATTATGTGGTGGTGGGCGCGCGATACGACGCGGATCGTATCGAGCTGGACGAACCCGAGCCGGCGCACGATCGGCAGGATGTCCAGTTCTCCGACCGGCGGCGTCGCCAGACCCTGCGCGTCGAGCCACAGCCGCCGTGCATCGCGATTACTTATTTTAAGGGGCAACGGCCAGTCTCATAATTGGCGACGGCCTGCGCCGGAAACATTAAGCGTCCGACTTGCCGGTCCAGGGAATGCGGTGAAAATCGACGCCTTCGTCGACAAGTTCCTCGGTCTCTTCCGGCGTTGCCTCGCCATAGATCGAGCGCGCCTCGGTCTCTCCGTAATGAATCTTGCGCGCCTCTTCCGGGAACGTATCGCCGACATAGTCGCTGTTTTCCGCGACGTGTTTTTTGAATTCGTGCAGCGCTTCGACGAACTCGGCAAGCTTACCGTCAGGGGCATCCATCACTGCGTTCGGGCCAGTATTCGAATCTGCCGCCGACGGGACACCAATCGGCGCGTCGTCCCTGCCCTTGCGAGTCCCGGCGACGTTGGGCGCCATCAGCGCCTTTCTAACCTTGGTATCACCGCAGACCGGGCAGGACACGGCACCGGCTTCGATCTGTTCCCCAAACGAGGCGGAATCCCTGAACCAGCCTTCAAAGACATGCTCGTTGCTGCAGCTGACATCGAATACAATCATGACAGTCAAATTAGGGTAGATTCCGCGTTTGCCAAGTTCTATTTTTCACAGATATTACGCATACATTACAATGAGTTATAAAACTCCATGACAACAACACCCGCCCCGCCGCCGCCATCGCCCTGGGTTGAACGCTGTGCAGCGCTGATACCGGCGGGTGGAACGGTCCTCGATATCGCCTGCGGCACAGGCCGTCATGCCGATTTGTTTACCGTCGCGGGCTACCGGGTAACCGCCATCGACCGGGACACATCGCGGCTGATCCCCCGCGCCGGCATAGAAATTGTGGAGGCCGATCTTGAGGGCGACAATCCCTGGCCCCTGCGGGGTCGGACGTTCGATGGAATCATCGTGACCAACTATCTGCACCGCCCGCTTTTCCCGATCCTGATCGACAGCCTGAACCCCGGCGGGGCCCTGATATATGAGACCTTTGCGATCGGCAACGAGCACCTTGGCCGCCCGCACAATCCGGATTTTCTGTTGCTCGACGGCGAACTGCTGAACGCGGTTACGGGGAAACTGTCGGTGGTTGCCTATGAAGCCGGCCGGACCGACGATCCGGCCCCCGCGATCGTACAGCGCCTTGCGGCGATCAGACCGGGCCCAGAACTGCCCGCTATTCCACCACCCGGCTGACACCGTCCGCAAGCCGGTAGGGCCGCCCGTTCATCAGCGAGGGTACCGCCCGGCGCGCCTCCACGACCCGCGCAGGATCGATCTTCGCCAGGATGAAGCCGGGCTCTTCGCCGGCCTCGGCGACAATCTCCCCCCACGGATCGACGATCAGCGAATGGCCGTAGGTCTGGCGTCCGGCGGCATGGTCGCCGCATTGAGCGGCGGCAAATATCCAGCAACCGGTTTCGATCGCCCGCGCCCGCAGCAATACATGCCAGTGCGCCCGGCCGGTCTTGCGGGTAAAGGCAGACGGCACGCCGATGAATGCGGCTCCCGCCTCGGCGAGGTGGGCATATAGTGCGGGGAAGCGCACATCGTAGCAGATCGTCAGCCCGGCCCGCCCCCACGGCAAATCGGCGATCACCGCCTGCGATCCGGGCTGATAGGTATTGGATTCGCGGTAGGATTCTCCGTCCGCGAGGTCGACATCGAACATGTGAATTTTGTCGTATTTCGCCGTCACACGGCCAGCTGGGTCGATCAGGAACGTCCGATTGGCGATCCGCCGGTCCGCCGACAACACGGCAAGCGATCCGACATGAAGCCAGACACCCAGTTCCCGGGCGAGCGCCGTGAAGGCATCCAGCGCCGAATGCCCCTCTTCCGCCGCCGATTTACGGAACAGGGCATCGCGGTCGGGTTCCAGCAATGCCACGCATTCGGGCAGCGAGATAAATTCCGCGCCCTGGCCAGCGGCCTGCCGGATCAGCCCGGACGCAATTTCCACGTTGGGCGCAATTTCATTCCCCGCATTGACCTGGATACAGGCCAGAAGAAACCCGGCGCTATTGCCGGGTGCCGGTGAGCTGGTATCAGGCTCCCCGGACATCAGCCGAGACCGAGCATCCCGTCCAGTTTCCCGGCGCGGTCGAGGGCTGCGAGATCGTCGGAACCGCCAACGTGACTATCATCGATAAAAATCTGCGGCACGGTGTGCTGTCCGTTGGCACGCTGAAGCATCTCGTTGCGCCGGCCCGGGCTGGTATCGACATCGATCTCGATGAATTCGACACCCTTTTGGGTCAGCAGATGCTTCGCACGGCTGCAGAACGGACAAAACATGCTGGAATAGATTTCGACTTGTGCCACGGCGGCTGTCCTTCAGTTAAAAACTTGTACTGGGCGTAATATGTGGGGCGAGACCCCATTTGTCAGCCCTTTTGCATCACATGACGGTGATAGGGCACCCCACATCCTTAATTAACGTATCGCCGATAGAATAGGGAGAACCTTATGTTCAAGGGCTTGAAGATCATGATCCCCATTCCGAACAATGACGACGCCAGAATCGAAGACCTGCACTCATTCAATGTCCTCGATAGCGCCAAAGAAGAGTCTTTCGATGCGATAACCCGGCTCGCCGCCCGCCTGTTCGGTGTGCCAATCGCGCTTGTATCGCTGGTCGACAAGGACCGGCAGTGGTTCAAATCCTCACATGGGCTCGATGCCGACCAAACGCCCCGTGACCAGGCATTCTGTACCTATGCCATCATGGAGCCGGAGCCGCTTGTGGTGCTTGATGCCACGCTCGACGACCGGTTCAAGGACAACCCCCTGGTGACCGGCGAACTTGGCATCCGCTTTTATGCAGGTGCGCCGCTTGTTTCACCTGATGGCTTTCGGCTCGGAACGTTCTGCATCATCGATATGAAACCGCGGGACAGTTTTCACGGTTTCGAGCGGAACAACCTGATCGATTTCGCGACGACGACCGTCGATATTCTCGAAATGCGCAAACGCATGCTCTTGGAAGCCGCCACACCCGTCGCCGCCGAATAGCCACCTGCCCAAGCATGACGACCGGCGGGGCTAGACACCTGTCAGCAAAACCACGCCGACGACCGTCAAACCGACACCGACCGCCTGATTGCGATCAATCCGGGTACGACGCAGCAGGATTGCGCCGAAGGCCAGCGTGAAGACCGGATAGCACGCGACAACCGGCGAGATCAGCGATACCGGGCCCAGCGCCAGCGACTGCACCCAGAACAGAACGGCGAACCCGTTGCACAGACCGACGCAAGCAAAAGCCAGAATACCCCGCCGGGTGACGATCCGCTCAGTTCCCCGCGTCCGCCACAGACCGACGGCAATCGCGACCGACGCCGACACCGCGTAACAGGTCAGCACGGCAACGAACGGGTTGGGCCACCAGCCCAGACCTATTTTCAGTGCGGGCGGCGCCAGCCCCCGGCACAATGCCGCGCCCAGAGGCAGCGCAATCACCCAGCGCCGCCAGGAGCCGCCTTCCCATGTGCGGCGAAGCGACATGCTGCTAACCCCGCCGATGATCGCTACGATCGCCAGCCACTGCACGCCGTCAAGCGCTTCACCAAGGACGATCAACCCGGCGGCAACCGCAAAGACCGGCGCAAGATTGCCGATCGCGCCCGACACATAGGGTCCCATCAGCCGATTGGCCTCGAAGGTCAGCAGCGTAATCATGGCGGGAAAGAAAATGCCGACGACGGCAAACAGAAGCACAGCGTCGCCGTTCCACCCGCTGAAATCGGCGAGAAACGGGGCGCTGGCCCAGAACACGAGCGCGGCCATCGGCATGCTGAATGTCGCCCCGAGTGCCGGCACCATGTCACGCAGGCCGAACTGGGTGATCACCAGTCCCAGTCCGAAAAGCGATGCGGAGCCAAGGGCAAGCGCCCAGGCTTCAATCGGCATTGTGGAATTTCCCCGTCAACAATCTGGAACGGACTGTCTACCCGGTTCGGGTGACCCGGGCGAGGGTCAGCACATCCACATTTGCGGCACGCCCATGCAACAGCGGTTTGATACAGGCGGCAAGCGTCGCACCCGTGGTCATCACATCATCGACCAGCACGATCCGGGCACCTTCGATCATCTCACGCCGGCTATCGCGAACAGCGAAGGCGCCCGCCACATTACGTTCGCGCTGGGCCCGGTTCATACGTCCCTGGCTCGGCGTGGCGCGGACACGCCTCAGCGCATCGACAGATACCGGCAGCCCCGATACCCGGCCCAACGCCTGGGCCATTAACGCCGCCTGATTATAGCGTCTCGAAATCAGCCGGCGGCGGTGCAGCGGCACGGGCACCAGCAGGTCCGCGTCTGCCAACAATTCGGCACCAGCGCGCGCCAGCCAATCTCCCCAGGCAGGAGCCGCATCGGTGCGGTCGGCATGTTTGAACGCCAGGACCAGACGGCGGCTGGCATCGTTATAAATCATCGCCGACCGGGCACGGCCATATAGCGGCACCCGCCGGGCACAATCACCACAGATCGCCTCTGCGCCTTCGTCATAGTCAAATGGCAATCCGCAACACCGGCACATTGGCGGCGCGATAAAATCGATCCCGCCCCAGCAGGATGGGCACACTGCACCGGGCTCGCCGACCAGCGCACCGCAGCCGAGACATCGCGGTGGCAGAACGATATCGACGGCACGCCGCACCGTGCTGCGGATTGCAGCGGGAACGACATCTGAAATGGCAGCCGGTAAAACCATGGCGAAACGTTAGCACGCAGGGTGACAGTCCGAAACGCGGGGTATCTGGCCGAAACAAAGCGGCTTATGTTCGCGCCATGACCGACGACATCATCCTGTTCGAGCGTAAAACCGTCCGCCGCCATCGCGACCGGGCGGCGGCGACATTCGCCGATCATGATTTTCTGCACCGCGAGATTGCCGACCAGCTGGCCGACCGCCTGCGCGATGTAAAACGCGATTTCACCGCAGCACTCGATATTGGTGGCGGACACGGCACAACTGCGCTCGACCCGAAGCCCGACACACTGGTGACCGCCGATCTGTCCGACCGGTTGCTCGCGCGGATGCCGGGCGGCTTGAGCGTCTCGGCGGATGAGGAATTTCTGCCCTTTGCCGACGGCGCGTTCGACCTGATCGCGTCTACCCTGTCATTGCACTGGGTCAACGATCTGCCCGGCGCGCTCATCCAGATCCGCCGGGCGCTGAAACCGGACGGGCTGTTCCTTGCGGCAATGCTGGGCGGCGACACTTTGGTCGAACTGCGCCGCGCCTTTCTGGAGGCCGAGGCCGAGACCACGGGTGGCACCAGTCCGCATACATCGCCGGTCGCGGATGTCGCCGATGCGGGTGCCCTGCTCCAGCGCGCAGGGTTTGCATTGCCGGTGATCGATACCGACACCATCACCGTCACCTATTCAGACATGTTCGCCCTGATGCGTGAATTGCGCGGCATGGGGGAAGCCAATGCCGTCGCGGCGCGCAGCCGGTCCGGGCTGCGTCGCGACACGGTCTTCGCCGCCGCCGCGCGCTATCACGAATTATACGCGGACGAAGACGGACGCATTCCGGCGACGTTTCAGATCATCTGGATGACAGGCTGGGCGCCGCACGAGACACAGCAACAACCGCTGCGGCCCGGAAGCGGTGCCACCCGTTTAGCCGACGCATTGGAAGCGAAAGAACAGGCGACCGGCGATAAGGCACGGCCCGGAAAATAGTTCACGGCCCGGAAAATAGGACGCGGCCGGGCAATTAGCTCAGGCCGCGGCCGGCACTGCTTTCGCCCCGCGCGGCGGGCGGTTTTCCTTCACCAGGATCGCAAACACCCCTGCCATGGCGGCGAGGCCGGCGGACACCCACCACACCCATTCGTATCTGGATGTCAGGTCGAACATCCAGCCGCCGGACACCACCCCGATCGCCGCCCCCAGCGAATGGCCGCCAAACAGCAGACCAAGGGTAAGTCCGATGATGCGCACCCCGATATGGGTGACGACGATATTGGCGATCACGGGGAAGGTCGCAAAATTCAGGATGCCGAAGATCGCGGCGAAGACGAACATGACGCTGATATCGGCGGAGATGAACATCAACAGGATAAAAGCGAGCGCCCGCAGGAAGAACATACTGGCAAGCAGGCGCGGGCGGTTCACATGATCGGCCATCCACGAAAACAAAATCACACCGACGAGATTACCAAGGCCGTGCACGCCATACGCCGCCGACCCTTCAATCAGGGTAAACCCGCAGGAAATTGCATAGGGGATAAAGTAGACGTCGATCACACCGGCGGTGGTAAATCCGCAAAGCGAAAATGCGCCGAGCAACAGCAGGAAAGTCCGGTTGGCAAAAAGGATCTTCAACCGTTCGATCAGCGAATCATCAATCTTCAGGTTGTCTGCGGGTGCCGCATCTTCTGGATCGCTTAAGGGCGGCTTGAACCGGAGCAGCACCAGAACCGCGAACGTTGCCATCAATACGGCGATGATCTGATACGTGTCGCGCCACCCCAGGGTCGCGATCAGAATACCCAGTAATGACAGCACCGGCAGTTGCCCGCCCGATGCGCCGGAGACTGCGACACCGATTGCCAGCCCCCGCATCTGCACGAAGTATCCGGACACGGCCGCCGTCACCATCGGGATCGACACCGATGCGTAACCGGCCCCGGCCAGCACGCCGAATAACAGGTAATAATGGATCGGCTGGGTCGCGTAGGATGTGCCGCCTATCCCGATGGCCATTGCCAGCAATCCGCAGGCAATCACGACCCGGGCGCCGAAACGGTCCATCAGGTTGCCGGCCACCGGCGAGCCCAGCGCCATCATCAACAGTACGATCGATGCCCCGGTCGACGATTGCGCCGCCGTCCAGCCCATTTCGTCGCGCCACAATGGCAGCGCCATACTGATCGACGAGCGCGCACCAAACGTGAACGCCATGGCGACAAAGCAGATCGCAACGACGACCCAACCGCGCCTCGTATTTGTCTCGGCGATACTGGTCATCGGATCAGGCCGCCACCGGCGTTCCCGCCCCTGCCGTGTCACGCGTCTCGCGGATCATCCAGGTGATGACGGCGGCCATCATCGCCAGCGCGATAGACACAATCCACAACCATTCATAGCTGGCAAACGCATCGAACAAGTATCCGCCCAGGAACGCGCCTGCGGCAGCACCCGCCGAATGGCCGGCAAAGAGCAGGCCAAGCGTCAGCCCCATCACCCCAACACCGATATGCGTACTGACGATACTGGCAAGCACCGGCATGGCCGAATAGTCGAATATCCCGAACAGGATGGCGAACAGGAATAGCAGTTCCTGATTGCCGGTAATGTTCATGAGAATAAGGAAGGTCAGCGCGCGGAAAAAATAAATCGATCCCAGCAGCAGAGGCCGGTTCACTTTGTCGGCGAGGTAGCCCGCAAGAATCATGCCCGCCATGTTGAAGGCCGACAGCACGCCCAGCGCCGTCGCACTTTCGAACCGGGGGAACCCGCAGGAAATCGCATAGGGAATCAGATGGACCTCGATCACACCGGTGGTCGTGAACCCGCAGATCATGAAACCGACCAGCAGAAGCCAGAAAGTCGTATGCCCCGTGATCAGCCGCAGCCGTGTGCCCAATGGTGCGCCGCCGCCGCCGGCGGTTGCATTTGCCGTCCGGCTCGCCGGCGTAATCAGGAACCAGGCAATAGGCGCCATCGCCATCACCAGCAGCCCGAACCCGGCAAAGCTCGCCCGCCAGCCGATCCACCCGATCAATGCTGCCAGAACGGGCAGGATAATCAGCAATCCGCCGGACGCACCCGACGTCGCGATCCCGGTCGCGAGCCCACGATGCTCATCGAAAATCTGCGCAATCGTCGCCGATGCCTGGGGGGCCGCAAGCGAGCCGTAGCCCAGACCGCCAATGATGCAGAACAGCACGATGAACTGCCACTGTTCGGTCATCATGGAAGTGGCTGCCAGCGAAGCACCGACGCAGAACAGCGCGCCCGCCACCACGGGGCGCGGGCCGACCTTGTCCAGCAGGTTGCCGGCCAGCGGCGAAATCAACGTCATAAACACGAGAACGACCGAGCCGCCGGTCGAAATAAACGTCCGCCCCCAGCCGAGATCATCTTCCCATGTCGGCATGATCAGCCCGAGCGCGGAGCGCGCGGAAAACACCATGCTAAGCGCGCCAAAGATAAACAGCACGATCAGCCAGCCACGCGGATTAGCGCGGATGATCGACGAAATTGACGGAGATTCAGATGGGGACTCAGATGTCATTGTTATCCGGTAACACGCAAACCGAACAATTACACGTCACAAAAATGCAGGTCACAGGCAGTCGCGGAGCATGGCTATCAGCGGCTTGTCCGCCGGTGGCATGGGGTATTCCTTCAACTGCGCCGGCATCACCCATTTAAGGGTCTGACCTTCGACCGGCGTCACCTTGCCTTTCCACTTGCGGCAGACATAAAGTGGCATCAGCAGATGAAAATCCTCATAGGCATGCGACGCAAACGTAAAAGGCGCGAGGCAGCTTTCGACGGTGTCGACGGCGAGCTCTTCCTGTAATTCGCGGATCAGCGCCTGTTCAGGCGTCTCGCCCGCTTCCACCTTCCCGCCGGGAAATTCCCACAGGCCGGCCATGGATTTTCCTTCGGGCCGCCGGGCAATCAGCACACGCCCGTCTTTATCGAACAGGGCCACCGCGGCAACGAGAATTATAGGCAGATCAGACATTCGTTTTCCCGCCGGTCGCCCGCGGTATCAGGACCGGTAATCGGCGTTGATGGAGATGTACTCGTGGGTCAGGTCGCAGGTCCAGACCGTGGCAGCACCTTTGCCGATCTGCAGGTCGACGTCGATATCGATCTCCTGGCCCTTCATATGCTTTGCGACCGGTGCTTCGTCATAGCCGGCGACGACCATGCCCTTCGCGGCGACGGCAATGCCGCCGATGCTGATTTTCAGCTTGTCGCGATCGGCTTCCTCGCCGGATTTACCGACCGCCATCACGATCCGGCCCCAGTTCGGGTCTTCGCCGGCGATTGCGGTTTTGACCAGCGGCGAATTGGCAATGGTGAGCCCGATTTTCTTGGCCGCCTTCGCCGATTTTGCGCCGGTGACATTGACGGTCACGAACTTGCTCGCGCCCTCACCGTCGCGAACGATCTGATGTGCAAGATCGACCATCACCTCTTCAAGTGCCGCGCGGAACGCCCGCAGCTTGGCATCGCCCGCAGACACAATCTTGGCATGTTTGGCGGCACCCGTTGCGAAAAGCAGCACGGTGTCGCTGGTCGACGTGTCGCCATCGACCGTAATCGCATTAAACGACCGGTCGGCGCCGCGGCGCACCAGGGTCTGGAGGACAGCAGCCGGAATTTTGGCATCGGTAAAAATGAACGACAACATAGTCGCCATATCGGGCGCGATCATGCCCGACCCCTTGGCAATGCCGCCGATGGTCACTTCGGTATCGCCGATCATGACCTTTCGGAATGCGCCCTTGGAAAAAGTATCGGTCGTCATGATCGCAGACGCCGCGCCAGGCCAGTCGCCGGGCCGCAACTTTTTCTTCAGGCCGCCAAGCGCTTTGCGGATACGGTCGTCGGGCAACGTCTCCCCGATCACGCCGGTCGACGCGACAAACACCTGGGATTTCGGGCAGCCGAGCACGGAAGCCACCTTGTCCACCGTGCGCTGGACGGATTTTTCGCCCGCGAGCCCGGTAAACGCGTTGGCATTCCCCGCATTAACGATCAACGCCCGCGCGCGGCCCGCCTTTGCCGCCCGGGCACACCAGTGCACGGGGGCGGCTGCGGTCTTCGACGTCGTGAACACGCCCGCTACCTGCGTACCCTTATCGAGCGACGCCAGCAGAACGTCTTTGCGGCCCTCGTAACGAAGCCCGCAGGACCCGGCAGAAAGCAGGACACCGGGGATCTCCGGCATATCGGGAAAGCCAGCCGGTGCCAGCGGCGAAATCTTTGCCATCTTGTTTTGGTTTCCGTCAGTGGATTGGTTGCGGGAGTCTAGCGCATTTCATATTTGCGCGGAAACCATACCATCTATGCACCTGTATTCCTCGAGACGAAATACAAGGAATACAGGTGAATAGTTGCGCAGGCAAAAAACGAACCCCCGGCACTAGGCCGGGGGCATAAAACACGATTGCCTGACCCTTCTCGCGAAGGTCCAGATCGCCGATAAGTTCTTTAGCGCGCAGGCGGCGCGGGCTGGATACGCTTCATCCGCGGGGCGGATCCGTCGGCTTCGAAGCGCTCAATCTTTGCTTTTTCGGTGAGCTCTTTCACCAGTTGCAGGGCGATTTCCTGCGACAGTTCCTGACTGAGCTTCGCACGGCTTTCTTCAAAGCTCGGCGGCTTGGACTGGCGCTTGTCCTCCAGCTTGATAACATGCCAGCCGAAGGGCGATTTGACCGCCGACTTCGTGAACTCGCCCTTGGACAGGGCAAAGGCCGCTTCCTCGAACGGCGGCACCATCTGGCCCTTGCTGAAATAATCGAGATCGCCGCCGCGGGTCTTGGACGGGCCGATCGAATTTTCCGCCGCCAGTTTCGCGAAGTCAGCACCGCCGGTCAGGTCTTTGATGATCGCGTCGGCCTCGGCTTCGGTCTTCACCAGGATATGACGTGCGCGGATTTCCTCTTTGGTGGGAAAGCTACCGGAGGTTTTGTCGTAGCGCGCCTGCAGGGCCTCATCGGTCACCTTTTCACCGACCGTCTTGGCGAGCAGCGCTTCTTCGAGCATGCGTTCCGCGAGCAGGTCGACCCGTCGCTTATAGGCATCGGTCTCGTGCAGCTTGTCGGCGCGCGCCTGCGCAGACAAAATCTTGGTGCGGATCAGCTGATTGAGGATCGGCTGATACAGCTGATCCATCGGCAGGTTGCGATACTGCTCAGGAAGCTGGCCGCGGGCGGCCTCGACATCGGAGCCTAGAATATTTACGCCATTAACCGTGGCAACGACCGGATCTGCAGCCGCAGCCGGTTGGGTCGCCATCTTATCCGCCTTTTTATCGGCGTTCTGGGCGCCTGCGGGCATCGCAAACACCATCGTCGCGGCACAAACGACCGCGAGGCTCGAAAATTTCATCATATCTTCCTTATTCCTTGCGCAGTACGCGCCTGTTCGATTTCCGGGATATTACCCGGTTCCGGCAACAATTCGCAGTAACGTTTTGGAAATAGCATGTTTTTCACCGGAATCCAGCCATCTCTGTTCCGTTTTGATTGACTTAAGCCGGGATGGTGCATAAGTGTGCGGCAATTCCCATATATGATATTGTCCGGCCGCTTCACCCGCCGATCCCGGCGGGTTCTTTGGACTAAGGATTCAGAATGTTACAGTCGATTGCGCAGCGTTTTTTTGGCAGCGCCAATGATCGGGAAGTTAAACGGCTCCAGGCGATGGTCGGTGAGATCAATGCGTTGGAACCGGACGTCGAAAAACTGACCGACGACGAGTTGCGCGCGCGCACCGAAGACTTCAAAAAGCGCTTCACGGACGGCGAATCCCTGGACGACATGCTGATCGAAGCCTTCGCAACGGTCCGCGAAGCCGCGAAGCGCACACTCGGCCAGCGCCATTACGACGTACAATTGCTCGGCGGGATGGTGCTGCACCAGGGCAGAATTTCCGAAATGCGCACCGGCGAAGGCAAGACGCTGGTATCGACCCTGCCGGTCTATCTCAATGCGATCACCGGCAAGGGCGTCCACGTCGTCACCGTCAATGACTACCTCGCGTCCCGCGATGCCGACTGGATGGGGGCAATCTTCAAGTTCCTCGGCCTGACCATCGGCTGCATCACCCACGGGCTCGACAATGCCGAACGCCAGGCCGCCTATGCCTGCGATATCACCTACGGCACCAATAACGAATTTGGTTTCGACTATCTGCGCGACAACATGAATTTCCGTATCGAGGAAATGGTTCAGCGCGAATTTCATTACGCGATCGTCGATGAGGTCGACAACATTTTCATCGATGAAGCGCGGACGCCGCTGATCATCTCCGGTCCGGCCGAAGACGCTGCCGACACCTACGCCGCGATCGACAAGGTTATTCCCAAGCTGACCGAAGCGGATTTTGAAAAAGACGAAAAACAGCGGACCGTCGTGCTGACCGAAGATGGCACCGAACGCGTCGAGCAGATCCTCGGCGAGATGGACATGCTCGGTGGCGAAACTCTTTATGACATCACCAACGTATCGCTGGTTCATCACGTACAGCAGGCGCTGCGCGCCCATTCGCTGTTCCAGCGCGATACCGACTACATCGTCAAAGACGACGCCATCATCATCATCGACGAATTTACCGGTCGCATGATGGAAGGCCGGCGTTTTTCGGAAGGCCTGCATCAGGCACTGGAAGCAAAGGAAGGCGTCACGGTCCAGAACGAGAACCAGACGCTCGCGTCGATCACGTTCCAGAACTATTTCCGGCTCTATCCGAAACTTGCCGGCATGACCGGCACGGCCATGACGGAGGCCGGCGAATTCGCCGAGATCTATAACCTCGACGTTGTTGAAATCCCGACCAATGTCGACCAGGTCCGTATCGACGAGGACGACGAGGTCTATCGGACGGCGGATGAAAAATACAATGCGATCATGGGCGAAATTCGCGACGCCCAGAAAAAGAACCAGCCCGTTCTGGTAGGCACCGTGTCGATCGAAAAATCGGAAATGCTTTCCGAGATTCTTAAAAAGAACGACATCGATCATCATGTGCTGAACGCGCGCTTCCACGAACAGGAAGCTTTTATTATTGCGCAGGCCGGCCAGCCGCGCGCCGTCACGATTGCCACGAACATGGCCGGTCGCGGTACCGATATTCAGCTTGGCGGCAATGTCGACATGCAGATCGAGCAGCAGCTGGAAAAATTGCCCGAAGCGCAGCGCGATGCGCAGCGTGCTGAACTGACCGAAAAGATCCAGACCGAGGCCGCCGCGGCGAAAAAGATCGTCATGGAAGCCGGCGGTCTTTACGTCATCGGCACGGAGCGTCACGAAGCGCGCCGTATCGACAACCAGTTACGCGGCCGCGCCGGGCGCCAGGGCGATCCGGGCCGGTCCAAGTTCTACCTGTCGCTCGAAGACGACCTGATGCGCATCTTCGGGTCGGAGCGCATCGACACCATGCTGCGCAAGCTGGGACTTGAAGAAGGCGAAGCCATTATCCATCCGTGGATCAACAAGGCGCTGGAAAAAGCCCAGAAGAAGGTCGAAGAACGGAACTACGAAATCCGTAAAAACCTGTTGAAGTTCGACGACGTGATGAACGACCAGCGCAAGGTTATCTACGACCAGCGCAAGGAACTGATGGTCACCGAGGACGTGTCGGAGACTGTGGTCGAAATGCGCGAACAGGCGATCGAAGACATGGTCGCCCGCTCCATTCCCGAAAAAGCCTATGCCGAACAGTGGGATATCGACGTCCTTAAGGAAGACTCAGCACGGGTTCTCGCGCTCGACGTTCCGATCAAGGAATGGGCCGGCGAAGAAGGTATCGCCGACGAGGAAATCCGCGAACGGCTGATGAAAGAATCTGCCAGCAAGATGGCGGCAAAAACGGCGAATTACGGCGCCGAACTGATGCGCATGGCAGAGAAAAGCCTGCTACTGCAACTGCTCGATCAGGCCTGGAAAGAACATCTGCTGGCACTCGACCATCTGCGCCAGGGCATCGGTCTGCGCGCCTATGGGCAAAAAGATCCGCTGAACGAATACAAGCGCGAAGCCTTCGGCATGTTCGAGGAAATGCTCAACAGCCTGCGCGAAACCGTCACATCGGTGATGTGCCACCTGGAACTGTCGATCGACGCCGATGAACTGGCAGCGATGGATCAGGCGGAATATGACGGCCAGGAAATGCACGAAACACGGACGGACCCTGCCTTTGCCAACGCCGATGGCGGCGGAGGACAGGGCATGCACCCGGCAGCAGTGATGCAGGCGCAGGCCGCGGGATCGAACGTTCTGTCAGCCGCGACCGACCCGGCGGATGCACCGCCCGGTTGGGTGCTGGACGAAGGCCTCGGCCGCTGGGTCGACCCTGGCGATGCGGAAACGTGGGGCAAGGTGCCGCGCAATGCGACCTGCCCCTGCGGCACGGGGAAAAAATTCAAGCATTGCCACGGCAAAGTCTGATTTAGCAGCAACCGCGCCGCCATTGACCACAAGCGGTATCAAAATCGGGCGCTGCGTCTAGAGTCCGGTTGTGTCGCCCATTTTGAGAAATTTATCGCGCCGCTGCTGACGAAGGACGGCTCCGTCCAGCCCGTGAAGGCCAGTGAGACATTTCTGAATTGCCGCACCTGCCGCCTTGATCGCGGCATCGCCGTTCCGGTGCGCCGCGCCAATCGGCTCCGGTATGACCTCGTCGATCACGCCGAGCTGCAGCAAATCCTGCGCCGTCAGTTTCAGCGCATTGGCAGCATCGGTCGCATGTCCACCGTCCCGCCACAGGATAGACGCGCAGCCCTCAGGGGAGATCACGGAATAGACGGAATGTTCAAGCATCAGCACGCAATTCGCTGCTGCAATCGCGATGGCCCCACCTGAACCACCTTCGCCGATCACCAGACTGACAACTGGCACCTGCAAATTGAGGCAGACTTCAATCGACCGGGCGATTGCTTCGGCCTGACCGCGTTCTTCCGCGCCGATCCCGGGATAAGCACCGGCGGTATCGACGAACGTGATCACCGGCAGACCGAACCGGTCCGCCAGATGCATAAGCCGCTGCGCCTTGCGGTACCCTTCCGGGCGCGCCATGCCGAAATTATGCTTCACGCGAGATTCTGTATCGTGACCCTTTTCCTGCCCGATAACGACCACCGATTGTCCCTCGAACCGGCCAAGACCGCCGATAATGGCGTTATCTTCGGCATAGCCGCGGTCGCCGGCAAGCGGCGTAAAATCGGTAATCAGGCCCTTCACATAATCGAGGCAATGCGGACGTCCCGGGTGACGGGCGACCTGAACTTTCTGCCACGGCGTGAGTTTTGAATAAGTCTGACCAAGCTGACGGTCGACGCGGGTCTGAAGCCGTTCGACCTCATCAACGATGCTGATCTCACCATCGTCGCTGAGATGGCGGAGTTCTTCGATCTTGCCTTCGAGCTCGGCGATCGGTTTTTCGAAATCAAGAAATGCGTGTACGCGTGTTTCGGCCATTATCAGATCCGTATGCCTGAGAGGGGATGCACATCCTGTACCAGCGATTTGAGGCGCTGGTCCAGCACATGCGTGTAAATTTGTGTGGTTGAGATATCGGAATGCCCGAGCATCTGCTGCACACTTCGTAAATCGGCACCATTGGCGAGCAGGTGTGTTGCAAAGGCGTGACGCAGAACATGCGGTGAGACCCGCGCCGGGTCTAGCCCGGCAGCGAGAGCTGTTTCACGTAGCTGCTTGGCAAATCCATCCCGTGTAAAATGACCGGCAGCGGCGCGCGTCGGAAACAACCAGGGAACCGTCTTGCTCTTCTTGCCCAGCAATGACGCGCGTAACGGCAGCCAGTCTTCAATGGCGCTGCGGGCAGCATCGCCCAATGGCACCAGGCGTTCCTTGCCGCCTTTGCCGCGCACCGTGACGATACGGCCATCCCGCGACAGCGATGACAGGCGCAGACTGACCAGCTCTGAGACCCGTAGTCCCGTTGCATAGAGAATTTCGAGCAGCGCCAGCATGCGGGCGCCGCGCCAGCCCTCGATCTCGCTCACCGCGGCCAGCAGCGCGCCGACTTCATCGAATTGCAGCACTTTCGGTAACGGGCGTCCCAGCCGGGGCGCATCGACGGTCGAGGTCGGATCATCCGTCCGATAGCCTTCGAGCACCAGGAAACCGTGATACTGGCGGATGGCGGACAGTTTGCGCGCCTGGGTCCGTGCGGCGAGCCCGTCTGCCGCAAGATCGGCCAGAAATCCGCGCACGGTTTCCGGCGTCGCGGTCTCGCCGTCCTGTCCATCGCTGGCAACGAATTCCAGATACCGGGTCAGATCCCGGAGATAGGCATCATAGGTGTTTTGCGATGCGCCGCGTTCCGCGACCATCATTTCCAGGAAGGCGCCGAGATGCCGGAATTCCCGCGCCGCCGTCAAAGCCCCGCCGCCATTGCCGTTTCGACCGCAAGCCGCCGCGCCTCTGCCTCAAGCCCGATCCGCCGCAATGCGACAATCATGCGGGCGGCATCGGCAAGGGACAGGCCCTTGTCGCCGGCATCGCCCGCGCCGACCGTCGCCAGCAAGACCGTCTCGCCAAGCCGGGTACCGGTCGATGCCGTCTCAAGACTGTGCGTCCAGACCGCGTTCAATCCATTTCCATCTTCGGCTGCGCCGGCGAAAGGCCGGTCCAGCAGCGACTGCCACAAAGCGGCGGGAACGGTTCTGCCCGTCGCCTCGAGCAGGGTGTAGAAAGCGGCCGCCTGACGCGGAACTGCCTGCGCGTCGGCCTGACGGCGTGCCTCGAACCAGCTGAGAAGCCGTGCCGCATCAACAGGCACCGCATCGACCCTGGCGCGACGCGGCATAACACGATCGGCCCCTTCATTGCCCGATACGTCACCGGTTTCGCGTTCGCTGGCGGTCCGATCATTGGTTGTCGGGCCATCGGTTGTCGGGCCATCATTTATCGGGTCGGCCAGAACAGCGAGCGGCCAGAGAACGGCCTCGGCATCGCGCGCCTCTTCAATACGTTCGCTGTCGGCCGCGGCAATCGCATACCACGCCAGCGCCCGCTCTGTGCGGCCCGCGCCAAACAACACCCGCGCCGCATCTCTGGCGAACCACAACAGTTCGGCCGCCGGCTCTATTCCTGCGACGACAGGCACGCTGGTGCCCGCAATTTCGGCATAGCCGTCACGTTCCTGCCCAAGCTGCCACGCGCGGCGCAGCACCTCGGCCTTGGCCAACGCAACGCTCTGCGAGGCCGCTGCCCGGACCAGCAGGGCACGCGTCCGCGGTGTCCAGCTCTCCTCGGCAGCGGAAATGGGGCCCGACAATTCTGCCTTGCTGAACGGGATGCTCATATACAGACGGATGACCTCGTCATCTTTCAGCGCGCCGATACGGTGGGCTTTTTCCGCCGCGATAAGGCGAACGTCGAGCGCCGCATTCGGGGTCAGTGCAACCGCCCGCAGCACGGATGCCTGCGCCGTCTGCACGATCTCGGCCGGGAACCGGAAACCGGCCGCCCGCATCATCGCCAGATGCAGCGCCGATGGCGCTTTCAACGCCGGGCTTTCGCCGTCCTTTGCCCCCGCAAGGGCATCGATCGCTGCGAAAAATACTTTCTCAATTTCATTTTCGCGTTCGCGGAGCAGGTCGGCGATCAACGATGCACGGGCATGCGTTCCCGACAGGGCAAGACAGAATGCCTGCGCCTGCGACCAGTAAAGGCCGGAATAATCACGAATCGCATTCGCCACGGCCTTGCAGGCATCGGCGTTATTGTTGTCGAAAAACAGGGCCTCGATCCGGGTACGCGCAAGCGCTTCATCGCGGCGCTCATCCGGGGTGATTTTGAGAAGCGCGAGCGCATTGCCGACATCGCCCATCGCCAGCAGCCGGTCGATACGCAACGCAACGAAGCTTGCATCCAGCGGTTTGCCAACCGGCACGCTCGCCTGCGAAACCAGCAATCGCCGGGCTATATCCCGCAAGGCGGACGAGCCCAGCCCCGCCGGCATCCGCGGCATCAGACTGCTCACGACGGACCACTGTGCCCCCCGCCAGAGGGTCGGTGGGAAGCCGCCCTGATCATCGCCGATCAACCCGATCGCGTCCGGGTCGACTGATTCCAGCCGGTTCACGGTGATGCCTGCCCCGTCGAGCGGACGCGGCGCGACCGTAATCCCGGCCGGCGGTTGCACAGACGGCGCAGCATCATTCAGTGGCGGCGCATTCGGCGCCGTTTGGGCATTTTCGGCCGGCCCGGTCGTTGAAGACGGTGTCTCGATGACCGGGGTTGGCCGACGGAGTTGAAGCTGCGCCGATGCAACAGACGGGACGATCACCGCAAGCACACACAGCCCCGCAATTGCCGGAGCAAGTGCCGTGTGCCGGGCGCGCGTTCGCGCCGTGTTCGGGGCGCTTACAAGCGCCGTATCCCTAACGCGGGAAGCGGTCATTCGGAATGGTTCTTTCGATTTCCGTCGCCGGAACCGGAATCTCCCACGTCGCGAGAAACAATCCGCCGCCGACAAGGACAATCAGAGCGCCAATAATGATAATGGATGCAAGCTTTTTCATTCAGGCGCGACCCTGTCCCGTTTTGTGATTCGCCGCCAGTCCAAATCGCTGAAATCCGGACCCCGAGCTATGTGATACAACTGGCGACACGAACGATATTTCGTCGTATATTCAGGAGGTAATGGATATTTGTGGCGATTTCAGGGCAGTCTATCGGCTGTCCGAAAAGCTTTCAACATCGCTTTCGGCAAACCCGTGCACCCAACATGGGACGGAAGCATATTTTATCGAACTGACGGTAAACACCGTCGCTCGTTTCCGGCTCTGATGTGATGTCTGCGCAAATTAATACAACAAAAGACCCCACGAAGATAATCTCCCCGGACAAATCCATTGTTCTTGTCGGACTGATGGGTGCCGGCAAAACCTGTATCGGCACCCGGCTTGCCCGCAAGCTCGGCATGGGCTTCGTTGATGCGGATGATGAAATCGAAACGGCGGCCGATTGCACGATCGAGGAAATCTTCACCCGGTACGGCGAACAGGCCTTTCGTGATGGCGAACGCCGCGTGATTGCGCGCCTTCTTGAAGAAGAACCGCGGGTCGTAGCCACCGGCGGCGGCGCTTTCGTCAATCAGGATACCCGCGACAACGTCCGGCGCATGGGTATTTCGGTCTGGCTGAAGGCCGATATCGACGTGCTCCTGCATCGGGTATCGCGCCGAAACAACCGGCCGCTGCTGAAAAACGGCGACAAGCGGCAAACGCTCGAACGGCTGATCGAGGAAAGATACCCCACATACGGCGAGGCCGACCTCACCGTGGAATCCGGCACCGAATCGCCCGATATCACGGTGTCGAAGGTGATCGACGCCCTCAGAACCATCGATGACCTGCGCCCCGAGGAGGCCGCCGCCGAATGACCGGATCGAAGGACAGCCTGCGGCTCGAGCTGGGCGACCGCTCATACGATATTACCGTCAGCGACGGTGTGCTTGAGACGGCGGGTTCGGCGATACGCGCGGCAGCAGGAACCGGGAAATGCTGGATCGTGACGGACGAAACGGTGGCGGCAACCTATCTGGCGCCCCTGGAAGAATCGCTGCGGGCGGCGGGGCTTACGGCGCAGACGATCGTGGTGCCGCCGGGTGAAGGCAGCAAAAGCTTCGCGACCGTCGAAAAGGTCGTCAATACCGTCCTCGACGGCGCGCCGGAGCGGTCTTCGACAATGATTGCCCTTGGCGGCGGCGTTATCGGCGATCTGACCGGATTCGCAGCCAGTATCATTCTCCGCGGCATCAACTTCGTGCAGCTTCCAACCACCCTGCTGGCCCAGGTCGACAGCTCGGTGGGCGGCAAAACCGGCATTAATACGCGGCACGGTAAAAACCTGGCGGGCGCGTTTTACCAGCCGAAACTGGTCATTGCCGATACCGGCGTGCTGGACACGCTGCCGCGCCGCGAATTGCTGGCGGGATACGCCGAAGTCGTGAAGTACGGTCTGATCCGCGATATCGGGTTCTTCGACTGGCTTGAGCAGAATGGCACGGCGGTACTGGACGGCGATGGCGACGCACGCGCCTATGCCGTGCGCGCGAGCTGTGCCGCCAAGGCCGCCATCGTCGCCGAGGATGAACGAGAAAACGGCGTGCGGGCATTGCTCAATTTCGGTCATACCTTCGGTCATGCGCTGGAAGCAGAAACCGGGTTCGGTGCAGAACTGCTGCACGGCGAGGCGGTGGCGATCGGCATGATCATGGCGCTCGAACTATCGGCCATGCTGAATCTGTGCCCGGCCGCCGATGTCGACCGCGTGCGCCGGCACTACGCGGCGACCGGTCTGCCGGTGACCGTGCCGAAAGCCCAGAACCGCCACTGGGAGCCGGCAACGCTGATCCGGCATATGGGGCATGACAAGAAGGTCCAGGACGGCAAGGTGACGTTTATCCTCGCCCGCGGCATCGGTGAGGCTTTTGTCTCCCGCGATGTGAATCTGGACGATGTGGAACGACTGCTCGACGACGCGGTGGCAGCATGACCCCGCACCCCGGTGATGGCGCCTTTTTGACCAAATTCCGGCGGCCATACGCCTGCCCCGGCCCTGTAACTGACCCAGTTTAACTGAACGGAGCGGACTCTCCCCCCTGATGGAAATCGCAACCCTGGCTACGATCGGCGGCATTGCCGTTCTTCTTGTTCTATCTGCCTTTTTTTCCAGCTCGGAAACGGCGCTGACGGCGGCGTCCCGGCCGCGCATGCATCTGCTTGAAGCCAAAGGCGACAAGCGGGCCAAGCTGGTAAATCGCCTCCGCAGCGAGCAGGACAATATGATCGGCACGATCCTGCTCGGCAACAATCTGGTCAATATTCTCGCCTCGGCCCTGGCAACCAGTGTGCTGATCAGCCTGTTTGGCGAAACCGGTGTGGTCTACGCGACGATCGGTATGACCCTGCTAGTGCTGATTTTTGGCGAAATTCTGCCAAAGACATACGCGTTCCGGCATTCCGACAAGCTCGCACTGACCATCGCCCCCACATTTCTGGTGCTGGTCCGACTGCTGGGCCCCGTCATGTCGGCAATCCAATACGTTATTCGGGGCGTGCAGCGCATCTTCGGTGTGAAGTTCGACGGCGCGCATGAATGGAGCGCCACGGTCGAGGAACTACGCGGCGCGATCGAACTCCATCGGGGCCGCGGCGCGATGGCAGGGCAGGAACGCGCGATGTTGCACAGCATCCTCGATCTTGCGGATGTCGACGTCGAGATGGTGATGCAGCACCGGCGCGATATCTTCATGATCGATTCCTCGATACCGACCCGGACGATCGTCGAAGAAGCCCTGGAAAGCCCGTTCACCCGTATCCCGCTATGGCGCGACACGCCGGACAACATCGTCGGCGTTATGCATGCAAAGGCGATGCTGCGCGAAGTACATGCCCATACCGGCGATCTGGATGCGCTGGATCTCGACAAGATCGCCACCCCGCCCTGGTTTATCCCTGAATCGACCACGCTGCTGGATCAGCTTCACGCATTCCGCCGCCGGCGCGAACATTTCGCCCTGGTCGTCGACGAATACGGCGCCCTGATGGGCGTTGTGACGCTGGAGGATATTCTGGAAGAAATCGTCGGTGATATCTCGGACGAGCACGATGTCGTGCCGATCGGGGTGCGCCCGCAGCGCGACGGATCGTATCTGATCGCCGGCGGCGTGACGGTGCGCGACCTGAACCGCCGTTTCGGATGGGACCTGCCCGACCAGGAAGCCGCGACAATCGCAGGCCTGGTCATTCACGAATCCAAGGTGATCCCGCAGGTCGGCCAGATTTTCCATTTTCACGGTTTCCGGTTCCAGATCGCACGACGACAGCGCAACCGGATCACGTCGGTGCGCATGACAAAGATTGGCGAGGTCGATAACGACATCGTGGAATAAGCCACGCACCCAACGATCCGGACAAAAACCGAAACAGGATGCACATAAAGGAGCGGACATGCCGCTAAGCGAAGTCACCGTCGACCGGGACCCGATCCACACCCGCGCCATCGAATGCCGTAGCTATCGCCGGGCAGACGGATTGTGGGATATCGAAGGACATCTGACCGACATAAAGGCCTATCCTTTTCTGAACAGTTTTCGCGGAGAGGTTGTACCCGGCGAACCACTGCACGACATGTGGATACGGTTGACAGTGGACAGGGATTTCATCGTCCAGAACGTCGAAGCGGTCACCGATGCCGGACCTTACGCGCTCTGTCCGGCGATCCTGCCGTCGTTCCAGAAGCTCAAAGGGCTCAAAATCGGTGCCGGCTGGAACCGCCGGGTGCGCGAACATCTCGGCGGCGCGCTCGGCTGCGCACATCTGGTCGATATGCTGAAACCAATCGCGACGGTCGCTTTCCACACTGTCCGCTGGTCAGATTCTGCACCGGATAACGCACCTGATAGTGCACAGGCAGATCAACAGCCCGAACCCCAGAAAGTAGGCCGCCCGCCGGTGAACACGTGCCATGTCTGGGCCTCCGACGGCGAACTGATTCGCGCCGAACACCCTGATTTCTATACCGGAGAGTAAATGAGACCCGTCACGGGCGGGTCGACAGGACGGCTGTAATAATCGCCTGGAAATAGCGTTTGGAAATAGCGTTTGGGGGATCGCAAAAACCCCGCCGCACCCGTTCCCGCCGCGCCCGTCGTTTAAGAAGGGTTCGCGGCCGACCGGAAATAATTGACGATATAAATCCGCATGGCGGATGTCAGCCGGGTGTCGCCCCTGGTTCTATCGATATCGGAGCAGACCTGGTGCATCGACCTGTCTTCGCGGGCGGCAATATCGCGCAAAGCATCCCATAGATCGGGTTCGAGCCGGACACTGGTGCGCCTACCGCTAACATTGACGTTCCGCGTTACGAGAGGGGACTCGAGAACCACTATTCCACCCACATTTTGTGTCTACGCCGCGGCAACCCCGTGTCACCACCTATCGAGAGTTGTGCTAACATACAAGCTCTCTCGTCTCTCAGTTAACCCCGGTGCGCTCAAAAACACAAGGAGCCTTGCACTGACAATCCGTATTTAGATCGCGCACAAATCAGGCCAACGGTATTCAGATAATGCCTCACGGCGGGGAGGCAAGCACCGACAACGCATGAACCGGACCCGCGAGCTCGTCGCGCAGCGTGTCATAGACCATGCGCTGGCGGTCTACCCGGCTGCAATCCGCGAACGCGGCCGAGACGAGTTCAACCCGGAAATGCGTCTCGCCTTCAGGGCGGTCGCCGACATGGCCGGCGTGAAGATGGGATTCATCGATCACCTTCAACGACAACGGGGCAAACGCCTCACGCAGCTTGTTTTCGATATTTTGCGCAACGGACATCTGAATGCTTCCTCCGGAACAGTGTGATCAGAACAGGAAATACCCTGTCGCGGACAAAAAGGCACGTCCTTGCATGGATAAATTCGGGCGATCATACTGGGAAGATGTCAAAGCAGAACGATACCTCCGGCGCGCCCGGGACCGTACTGGACGGCCCGTCGGGGGCCCGTCCACGGCACGATTCAGTTCGCGGTACACAGGATGATTCGGGAAACGGTTCTGGACATGGGCCCGGCGGCGAGGCGGCGAGCGCCGCTTGCGATCATCCCGACTGCCAGGAGCCGGGCAAGTTCCGCGCGCCGCGGTCGCGGTCGGAACTAACCCGGTTTTACTGGTTTTGTCTCGAACACGTGCGGGAATACAACGCTGCCTGGAACTACTATGCCGATATGGACGATGCAGCGGTTGAGGCGGAAATCCGCAAAGATATCGTCTGGCAGCGACCGACCTGGCCATTCGGCACACGCCCGGGTGCCACCGGCGCCCCGTTTCATGACCCGCTGGGCCTGTTGGGAGAAGGTGCGACCGATCCCCGTGCCGCTCGCGAGGCGCAGGTACAGATGCAAAACCTGACCGGCCCGGAGCGCGAAGCGCTCTCCGTGCTGGGACTGGTTGCACCAATCACAAAAGCCGATATAAAACACCGTTACAAACTGCTTGCAAAAACGTTGCATCCTGATGCGAACGGGGGCGACAAGAGGGCCGAAGACCGGCTAAAATCGGTCAATCACGCCTATACGACACTAAAGGACAGCGAGCGCCTGACGTAGCGCGGCTCGCATTTTTTACGCTTACGCTGAAGGAACGACGTTGAATGGCTTCCAAGACCGAAAAAATAGTAGCCGATATCAGTGAAATCGACATGCCGGATACCACGGTATCCGCACGCGACGTGTTCGACCTGGATATTGATATGGAGGTCCCGGCCTTCACCAAAAAAACCGAGCACGTGCCTGATTTCGACGACACGTATTGCTTCGACCACGATACAACGCTCGCGATCCTGGTAGCCTTTGCCCATAATCGCCGCCTGTTGATCCAGGGTTTTCATGGCACAGGCAAATCGACCCATATCGAACAGGTCGCCGCCCGCCTGAACTGGCCGTGCATCCGAATCAATCTCGACAGCCATATCAGCCGTATCGATCTGATCGGCAAGGATGCGATTGTCGTCAAAGACGGGATGCAGATCACCGAGTTCCGCGATGGCATCCTGCCCTGGGCACTGCAAAGCCCGATCGCGCTCGTCTTCGACGAATACGATGCGGGCCGGCCCGACGTTATGTTCGTCATTCAGCGTGTGCTCGAACGCGACGGCAAGATGACCCTGCTGGATCAGAACCGCGTTCTGCGCCCGCATCCGGCATTCCGCCTGATGGCAACCGCGAATACGGTCGGTCTTGGCGACACGACCGGGCTGTATCACGGCACCCAGCAGATCAACCAGGGCCAGCTCGACCGCTGGAACCTGGTGACGACGCTGAACTATCTGCCGCACGAACATGAGACAGCGATCGTGCTGGCGAAAAGCCCGTCCTTTGACAAGGACGATGCCGGCCGCCAGGAAATCGCGTCGATGGTGCGGGTTGCCGATCTGTCCCGCGCGGGCTTCATGGCGGGCGATATTTCGACCGTTATGTCACCGCGTACCGTGATCACCTGGGCCGAGAACACCGAGCTTTTCGGCGATCGGGCCACCGCGTTCCGCATGACGTTCCTCAACAAGTGCGATGAGCTCGAGCGGACAACGGTTGCGGAATATTATCAGCGCTGCTTCGGCGACGAATTGCCGGAGCTGAAAGCCACGCAGTCGGCGGCGTAAGACGCACATGAGTGACGACCAGCCGGCAGAAGAGTTTCGCCGCGTAACCGCGGCCGCCATGCGCGCCATCGCCGAGCGTGACGACATCACGCTTGTCTACGGCTCGGAAGCCCGGCTGGTCGATAACCAGGCAAGGCTGCCGGTCCCGTCGCGCGATTTCACCGAGGCGGAGGTTGCCGCACTTCGGGGCGAAGCCGATGCCATGGCATTGCGCCTGCGGTTCCATGACGAAGAGGTCCATGCCACGCGGGCACCCCAGGGCGAGAATGCCCGGGCGGTGTTCGAATCGGTCGAACGCGTCCGCTGCGAAGCGCTGGGCGCGCGGATGATGGCGGGTGTCGCAACCAACCTGCGGGCAGCACTTGAAGAAAAGTGCGACGCGTTTGGCTATACCCGGGTGAACGTACGGGACGATGCACCGCTCTCCGAAGCGATCGGACTGATGGTGCGCGAAAAACTGACCGGCGAGAAACTGCCCGAGGGCGGTGAGCAGCTGGTCAGCCTGTGGCGCGACTGGGTCAATGACAAGGTCGATACCGATTTCGACAAACTGGCCGAAAATATCGACGACCAGGAAGCCTATGCGGCGGCGCTGACCGATCTACTGGTCGAGCTCGAACTGATCGACGAACAGTCGGAAGCCACCGAACAGCAGGAAGGCGAACAGGGCGACGACGCCGAAGAACAGGACGCCGAGGACGCTGATTCCGAAGACGCCGATATGGAAGGTGTCTCCGCCGAAATGAGCGGCTCCGAATCCTCCGAGATGGAGGAAATGGATGTCGAGGACGGTGACGAATCGATGTCCGAGCAGGGCCAAGAAGAGATGATGCCCGGCACCGGCGACGAGGACGGCGAACAGTCCGAGAACCAGCGGCGCCCCGACGGCAGCGGGCCGGGTGGTCCGCGCGAGCCGATGTACAGGCCCTATACGGTGGAATTCGACGAAGTCGTCGAAGCCGAAGATCTTTGCGACCCGGATGAACTGGCCCGGCTACGCCATCACCTGGACCAGCAGCTTGCCAACCTTCAGGGGATTATCGGGCGCCTGGCCAACCGATTGCAGCGTCGCCTGCTGGCACAGCAATCGCGGTCCTGGGAATTCGATCTCGAGGAAGGCATTCTCGATGCAGGCCGGCTGTCGCGGGTTGTGACCAACCCGATGCATGCGCTGTCCTACAAGGTCGAGAAAGAAACCGAGTTCCGCGATACCGTCGTCACGTTGCTGATCGACAACTCGGGCTCGATGCGCGGACGGCCGATCACGGTGGCCGCGATGAGCGCCGATATTCTGGCGCGGACGCTGGAGCGCTGCGGTGTGAAGGTCGAAATTCTCGGCTTCACCACGCGCGCATGGAAAGGCGGCCAGGCCCGCGAACGCTGGCTTGCCGATAGCAAGCCGACGAACCCCGGCCGTCTGAACGATCTGCGCCACATTGTTTATAAATCAGCGGATGCGCCGTGGCGGCGTTCACGCAAAGCGCTCGGCCTGATGCTGCGCGAAGGCCTGCTCAAGGAAAACATCGACGGCGAAGCACTGCTCTGGGCCCACAGCCGGATGGTCAACCGCCCCGAACAGCGCAAGATCCTGATGGTCATTTCGGATGGCGCACCGGTCGACGATTCAACGTTGTCGGTCAATCCCGGAAATTACCTCGAACGCCACCTGCGCGAAGTCATCAAGACGCTCGAATCCTATACCGACGTTCAGCTGACTGCGATCGGCATTGGCCATGACGTGACGCGCTATTACGATCGCGCGGTGACGATTATGGATGCCGAACAGCTTGGCGGCACGATGATGGATCGGCTTGCCGAACTGTTCGATGACGACATGACACCGGGCGGTGCCAGGACACGGCGCAAAAAACGCGCGGCCTGACCGGCCCCTTAATCGCCCCTGTGATCACATATCCAGAACAAAAAAACCGGCCGGGTTGATAACCCGGCCGGTTTCGCATTTTAGACGGAACGAACCGCCGCATCAGATAAGGCCTAGCTTTCGCCGCCGAAGATCAGCTTGCGGGCATGCTTCACCACTTCGGGAGATGCATCCTCGACCGCCGATTTGACGACTGCCTGAATCTTGGCGCCCGAAGACGGGATAAGCCGCAGTTTGCGCTTTTTCAGGTCTGCGGCAAATTCCGGAGACGCATTCATCTTGTCATAAGCAGCACGCAGGGTGGCGACCATTTCCTTGTCGACGCCCGGCGGCAGAGCAAGACCGCGGCCCAGCAGACCGGCAACACTCAGGAAGCCAACGGCTTTCTTGTCCATCTCATCGGTGACCAGCTCGCTGATCATCGGCACGGATTTGGGCAGATCGGGATCCCGGAAAATGCCGATCTGTGCAACCGCTTTGGCAAACGGCTTGTCGCCGGTGAACCATTGCGGCACCTTCGACGACCAGGCCAGCCAGTTGAACGCTGCCATCTGGGATTCGCCCTGTTCCATCGCGAAGATCGATTTCGACGACCCCTTATAGCCCGTCACCATTTTGATGTTGTAGCCAAACAGGCCGCGGATCAGCATCGGGTTGATATACCCGGACGAGTTCTTGCCACTGGTGCTGCCGATAAGTTTCTTGGTCTTCAGATCGGAAAGCTTGCTAATGCCCGAATCCGTGCGAACCACCATCACCACGTTGGTCTGGTTGCTCGATCCGATCCAGCTGAAATTCCGTGCGTCATAGCGCATTTTCGCAGGGCGCATCAGCTGGTTCGTCACGCCGTTATCGAGCGGGACGATCAGGGTCATGCCGTCCTTGGGCGCGACATTGTAGAACCAGTTCATCGCCTTCGCACCGCCGGCACCCGGCATATGCTGAAGGATGATATTCGGGTTGCCTTCAAGGTGCCGCCCGAGATGGTTTGAAAATGCGACGCCGTATTTGTCATACGTCCCGCCGGGGCCGTAAGGGATCACGATTTTAAGCGTCTTACCCTTGAAGTCCTTGGCCTCAGCCGGGCTAATGCCCGGGACGGCTGCAATCGCCAACCCGGCTACAACACCGGCTATCACAGTTTTGGTAACTTTTTTCATTCCAGACTCTCCCAGTTTTAGTCGTTAGCTTCCTAAGTATCACCAGCTTCTCACAAAATAGACGCCGGGTGCAATTCTCAATTCAAAAAGCTATGTTGCCCTCCAAATTATCGATATTTTTTTCACCTCAATCTGGAGCCCGTATATGTCCGACGAACAAAACCTCGCTGCGGCGCGCGAAAAAATCACCGAGTACCGGGCGAATATCCAGAGCCTGGATGAAAATTCGCGCGATCTGATTTTTCGCGAAGCGCGCAATCACAACGCCTGGCAGGACAAGGACGTCTCGGACGACCAGCTCCGCCAAATTTACGATCTCGTAAAATTTGGATCGACCAGTTCAAACACCCAGCCCGGACGCCTGATCTTTATCCGCTCGGCCGAAGCGAAAGAACGTCTGCGGCCCTGTCTGATGCCGGCCAATGTCGACAAGACCATGGCCGCGCCGGTCACCGCACTGCTCGCTTACGATCTCGATTTTTACACCAATTTTGCGAAGCTCTATCCGGTGCGTCCCGAAATGGGCGAGCGGTTCGCCAATGACGCTGCTGTGGCGAAGCATTTTTCCTTTCAGCAATGCACGCTCCAGGGTGCCTATCTGATCATGGCGATCCGCACGGTCGGCCTGGATGCGGGCGCAATGGGCGGTTTCAATACCGACGCGGCCGATGCCGAATTCCTCGGCGGCAAGAACTGGAAGTCCAACTTCCTGTGCAATATCGGTTATGGCGATCTCGAAGGCATCAAGGGTCCCCGGCTCTATCGCTACGCGTTCGATGAAGTCTGCGACATTATCTGACCGCCGGATATGAACGCCATCATGGACGCGCTTCTGGATTTTCTGGCCCGCAATCTCCGCGTCCTGGGCGCGCTTGCGGTGCTCATCTGCATCGTTACCTGGTGGATCGATCTCTCGGGGCTGGTGCACGAATGCGTCTATTGCCGCACCCAGCGGACGGCAATCGGCCTCGTCGGGCTGATCATGCTGCTGCCCGACCCGCGCCGCTGGTGGCTGCGCTACCCGGCGCTGTGTATCGGTTTTCTGGGAGCCCATGTCGCCGCAGCGCAGCTGTTTCTGGTCATCCGCAATCTAAATGCGGGTGAGCCGTCGAACCCGGTGAACATGATTCTGGCGGCGGGAGCGCTCGGCATACTGATCGGCCAGGCGCTCCTGTTATTCATAGCGCGCAGGACACGGGCCCAGGACAAAAAGACATAAAAAAAGGCCCGCTCAGAAGAGCGGGCCTTTTTTAATTCATACGGCGCGCCTGTCAGGCAGCGGCCATTGCTTTCTTGACCTTACGCTTCAGCGTAAGTGCGTCTTCGGGAAGTTTGGTATCGCTGGTCCCCAGCAGATAGGCATCCAGTCCGCCCTTGTGCTCGATCGTGCGGATCGCACGGGCCGACAGACGCAGGCGAACGACGCCGCCCAGGGCATCCGACAGCAGCGACGTAACCTGCAGATTGGGCAGGAAGCGGCGGCGGGTCTTATTGTGGGCGTGGCTGACATTGTTGCCGGCCATTACGCCTTTACCCGTCATGGAGCATCTTCTGGACATGGTCTCGATTCCCGGAAAATCTTGTTTAATACACGTAAAACGGACCTTATCAGGCCCGGAAAGCGCGAAGTTTTAGTCGCCGGAGGCCTTCACGTCAAGGTTTTTGGCCGGGTTTATGCAGAGGATCCCGGTCCCGATCCGCGGAAATATCAGCTGCCCGCCGAACGGCAATAAAACGGCTGAAAACCGCCATTCCGATCATCACCATTGCGCCGACATAAAACGGCCAGTGGACACCGAGCGACGCAAAAGCCACGCCGGCGAGCGCCGGACCGCCAATACGGCCGAATCCGCCGAACGTCTGACCAACGCCCAACACGCGGCCGCGGGTGTTCTCATCGGCATATTGCGACAACAGGCTGCTCAGCGACGCCGACGTCGTGGAGGTACCGAAGATCATCAGCAGGGCACCGAGATAGAGCTCTACCTCAGACGAGGCGAGCGGCAGCCACAGAACCCCGAGACCGAGCGAGATGGCACCGGCGGTAATCAGGCTGCGTTCGCCATACCGGACCGCCAGCCGGCCGACGACGAACCATTGCAGCGCCATGTGACACAACCCCATCCAGGCATAGAACAAGCCATTCTGGTGCGGCCCCCAGCCCCAGACACGCTCGGACCACAGAACAATGATGACCTCGACACCGGCAAAGACAAACGGCGTACAGAACATCAGGCACAGTACGAGACGGGTCTGCGGGTTCGAGAACACGGCAATCCAGCTTGAAAGCCCTGGCATCGTGCGGGCGCGGGATTTCTGCTCCGCCGTAACAGTTTCGCGGATCAGAATGATGGCAAGGACGAACGCAATGGCGGAAAACGCGGCCGCGGCAAGATACGGCGACAGAAAATCCGGGTTTGCCGGATCGCTGCCGCCCAGCAACCCGCCGATCGCGGGACCGGCCACGAACCCGAGCCCGGCCGCCCCCGACAGCCGCGCGATGGCGCGCGTGCGCTCCTGCGGCGTCGTCACATCGGCGATCAGGGCGTGGGTGACGCTCATATTGGCCGCCATCGCGCCGCCGAAGAACCGGGCGATGAACAACATCCAGAGCGTCGAGCTGAAGGCGAGCAGGAAATATGCGCAGAACGTGCCGCCAATGGTGAACAGCAATACCGGCTTGCGCCCGATCCGGTCGCTCAGCCAGCCCCAGAACGGCCCGAAGATCGACTGGGCCAGCGTATAGCTAACGGCGACGAGCGTGACGATTTCGGGCGATGCGCCGAATTTCTGCGCATAGAGCGGCAGCAACGGCAGCACAATGCCGAACCCGACCATATCGACGAAGACTGTAAATATTAGAGCGTACACGGACGGGGCTTTGCCATGTCAGGGGCCGGGATGTCCAGCGCTGTTTGTGATCGCAGCTTCAGACCGCGCTCGTTTTCTCAGAGTATTGAATATCGCCAACCTGCCCGCCCGGTAAGTTTTACCGGTTACCGGCTTCACACTCAACTGTCACCCCGGCCTTGTGCCGGGGCCCAGGCATCGCCACACAGGCTGGATCCCGGCACAAGGCCGGGATGACATTTTTCTATGTAATAAAGATGATCCGGAAAACCGCCGGACCACAACCAGGTCTGGCAAATCTGACAGATCGGCCTAGTTCAGCCGTCCCACCGCGCGGGCCAGTAGCAGATACAGCTTGCCGACATCGGCCGACAGGAAGGTCGAGCTGAGCAGGTTTTCCGGATCGCTCTCATTGGCTTCGGACAGGAGCTTCTCGAAATGGTCGAGATAGCGCTGCACGTAGCGGCGGAATTCATCGTCGTCTTCGTACTTTGTGCTGATGACGGTCCGCGCCTGACGCTCGTCGTCGGAGATAATGCCACGCACGAATATGCCGCGATCGCCCTTGGAGTATTTGGACCACAGCTTCTGGGATTTCTCGCTGTCCATCAGCCGGTTGAGGTCGATGGCGGTTGAATTCAGATCCTCAATCACGAACTTGGACGCCCGCAGGAACATGTCACGCCGGGAATCGTAGGCATTCTGGCGAATAATGGCCGCCTGGTTCTCGGCCTCGGACGACGCAGAGGTCAGCGTTTCGGCCTGGAGGGAGAACACGTTGCCGACCTCGGACGCTTTTTCGGACACGTCCGACAACGCGTTCGTCAGCGATCGCTGATGGGTCTGCAGCGTTTCTCCGACGCGCGACACCTGATTGAATGCCGCCTCGGACGCCTTCGCAAGCTCCTCTGAACGGGTATGGAACATCTCGCCGATGGTGCGGATGCGTTCCTCGGCAACCGTCGCCGTGCCGCCGATCTGGCTCGATTCCTCTTTGAGAGTATCGATCAGTTCCGCCACTTCCTTTGCCGCGGCCTGGCAGGCATCGACCATCTGGCGCGATTGCTGCTGTAGCGTGCTACCGACCAGGGTCAGGCTGTTGACCGATTCCTCCGATTGAGCCGCAAGAGCTGCGGTCTGGCCCTGCAGGATCTCGCCGACTTCTTCCGAGCGCCGGGCTGCCGTCTGCGCCGCCTGTTGCAGGCGTTCGAACTGACGCCGGGTCGCATCCTCAATCTCGCGCGCCCGGACCGTCAGCTTTTCGGATGTCACTTCGAGCTCTTCGCCCTGCCGGACGATCAGCTCGCGCACATCCTCCGAACGGGCCACTGCGCGCTCGCCCGCGGCATCCAGATGCGAGACCTGCGACTTGTACGTTTCGGTTACCGATTCCGATTGCGCCGCAATCCTGTCTGCGGACTGATTGAACCGCTCGGCGTGCCCTGCGACCTGCTCGCCATAGGCATCGGTCCGCTCGACCACGGAATCTGCAATCGTCGCGAGGTCGGCGGATTGCTGTTTCAGCGCCCCGCCGGCAACCTTTATCCGCGCCGTCGCCTGAGCTGCAACCTGCTCCATCGCCTGTGTCAGATCACCGGCCTGATGTGTCACCGTCGCGCTTATCTCGTCGAGGCGGGAAATCATCTCCGCCGCGGCACCCCCGATATTTTCCGTCATCTCACCGGACCGGTCGGCGAACCGCTTTCCGACATCGTCCACCGTCGCCAGAATCGCACCGGTCGCCTGGCTCGAAGCTGCCGACATGCCGGCCACGCTGTCGCGGAACTCGCCCATCACACTCTGCGCCCGCGCCAACAATCCCTGCAGCGCTTCCTCGGAGGTGTACCCGATCCGCTCGGCGGCACCCTGCACGCTGTTTCCGGTGGCGTCGGCACTGGCGGCAACGTTGCGCACCGCTTCTTCGGCAAGGTCGTCAAATCGCGATAACTGGGCCGCCAGCACAGCACTGATGTCCTCGGCGCGGGCGTTCATGCGCGCAAGCACCGCATCAGACGCCGCGGAAAGCGCCGTCGACTGACGCCGCAGAGCAGCCTCGGTCTCTTCGAGCGATTGTCCGGTATGCGACGCCGTCTGGGACGCGATATCGCGCATCACGCTGGCCTGCGCCCGCAACGCTTCGACAATATCGAAGACACTGGCCGCCGCGGTATCGGCGCCGTCGCCAATCGCCTCGACCATCAGCGAGGTGCGCTGATTGACCTCTTCGCCGGTCTCTTCCAGCCGCTCACCGACACCCGCGAGCGCCGTATCGAGCCGCGCGCGGAAATCATCGGTGCGGGCATTGAGGGCGTCGCCGATCTCCGCCATGCGCTGGGCCGCCTGTTCGGCTGCGCGTGCCGCCGCACCGGACACCTGTTCCGATAGTGACCGCAGCGAATCGCCGACCTGTTCGATCCGGGCGTCGGCCCGGTCCGCGGTGTCGGCGGCTGCCTGGCCCGCTTCGGCGGCAGTCCCCCGGATCGCGTTTGCCACACTTTCCAGCCGTTCGGTCGCAAGCCGCACCAGACGGTCCGTCTCGTCCTCGAACTCACTGCCCCGGGCGTGGATCTCGGTCGCGATCTCGCCGATGCGTTCATTTGCCCGACCGGCAGCCTCGCCCAGCGCTTCGATGTCGCCGCGCACATTGCCGGATGCCGTATTCAGCTGCTCGGCGGCGGCATGGCCGCTCTTGGCAACGTCCATACTGCGCCGGCGCAGATTTTCGGATGAATCCTCGACACGGGCGACGGCTTCCTTCGCAGTCTCCACCAGACCGTCCGACTGCTGACGGAAAGTCTCGCTGACCCGCTGCGTCACGGTTTGTGCATGACGCGATGCTTCGTTCAGGCCGCGCGCGTTCTCGCCCAGTGACTCGGCCACGTTGCGTACCCGGCCGACGGCATCGAGCGATGCCTCGGTGACTTCTTCGGATTTTCGTTTCAGGTCTTCGCCGGTGTTCTCCATCCCGACCGACACCTGGCCGAAGGCAGATAACGCATCGTCGGATTGCTGGCGGATTGATTGTGCGGCCGCCGAGGTCGCTTCTGCGGCGCGATCCGACGCGTCGGTCAGGTCCTGCAGCTGATGCCGCATGCCGGCTGTCATTTCCTTAACCCGGTCGGCGGCATTTGCGGAGGCACGTTCAAGCTCGGTCGCGTGGACCCGCATGACATCCTGCGCCTGGCCGGCCCGCACACCTGCAATGTCGGATGCTTTCTCGAGACGGCTGGTATGATCTTCGAGAACGTCGCGCAGCAACGCCGCCTGCTCGGCCGCCTTTTCGGTTGCGGTCGTCAGCATATCTGCCTGGCGGCTCAGCGCTTCACTGATGGATTCGACCCGATCAGTGGATTCGTCCACCGGGTAGGTCAGACGCGACATACCCTGTCTGATCTGGCCGGCGGCCTCGTCAAAATCGGCGCCGCGACGCATATAGGCGACCAGCAGCCAGAGGAAGGCCGGCGGCGCAAAAACGCCTGCGCAAAATGCCCCCAGTTCATGCGGCAGAAACGTGCTGAGCGATGTCCAGCCGATATTCGCGGAGACGTACCAGGCGCACCCGACCAGCCATAGAATCGTAATGGCGAGGGCTGCACCGGCCGGCCGGTGCGAAAACGACGTAAAAATACGCCGGAAAAGATATGTCATAGCGCTGCTTTTCCGGTCAAATTCATCCAAGGATGATACTAGATCACCTTGATTCGCGACAACAATTCCCGCGGTTAATATAGCGGCTTCGCGCTGCCGCCAAATTGGCGGTGATTCAGGGTGCTCCGATTACCAGACAAAGGACGGAATCGACGCCGCCGGATGGGCTTTCCATTGCAATGCCAGCGCGGCCACAACGTCTGCCGCGGGTGGATTGCCCAGCTCCTTGCCGTGAATCCCGCCGGCCACCAGGATCGGATCGACGCCTGCGTTCTGGGCCCCGGCAAGATCGGTGCGGAATGAATCGCCGATCGCCGCGATCCGGTTCTTGTCGAACCCCGAGAGCACGCGGAAGCAGAATTCGTAGATTTCAGCCTTCGGCTTGCCGAACCAGCGCACAGTGCCGCCCAGTTCTTCGTATCGCACTGCCAGTGCGCCGGCGCAGACCAGCTTCCGGCCATCGCGAATGACTTCGAGGTCCGGATTGGCGCAGATCATCGGCAGGCCCATCTCGGCGCCCATCGCCAGCTTGTCCTCGTAATCGGCGACGGTCTCGCCGTCTTCCCAGGGACCGGTATTGACGATCAGATCGGCATCCTCCAGCCGATCGGTCTCATCCCAGTCGAGATCCTCGAACAGGTTCCGGTCGCGCTCGGGGCCAATGTGAATACAGCGGTTGCCGACGCGGGCGTAAAACGGGTCCGAACGCTCCTTGAGATCGAGGAACGTCGCTTCGCCGGATGACAGGATGTGCCGGCAGAACGCCGCCGGCATGCCCATCGCAATCATCGATTCCGCGACCGCCGCACTGCGGCGTGGCGCGTTGGTCAGCATCACAAAGGGTTTTCCCGCCGCCGTCAGCTGTTCCAGCGTATCGACCGCGCCGGGATAGAGTGTCACCCCGTCATGGAGCACGCCCCAGACATCGAGAATAAACGCATCGTAGCGTTCGGCGATCGCCGCCATCCCGTCAAAATGAGGGATCGCCGCGTTTTCAGAAGATAAATCAGCCATAACCGCGATCTACACGGTTTATATTACAGGGTAAAGACAGTGAATGTGGCGCTGGCGCGGAATCCGGTGTCGGCGGGCGTTCTCCACTGACATCGACCTTTTGGCCATTCCCGGGACGCAACCTACCCCGGTCGACGATCACGAAAATTAACCAATTCCTGTCTCATGCGTCGGTATTTTTTACACATCCCGGACGCATCGAATGCGACAAGAACTCAACACATTGATTTTAAACATTTTTTGAATCTGGCACGAAAATTGCTTATTTGATGATTATCACGGTTCTGTGAGTATCACGTGATTAACAGATGTATTTCCGGGCGATCCGGTAGATGTGCAGGAGTAGAGTAATGCGTAAATCGTTCAGACCTTTCGTTTTCGCCGCCACCCTTGGGCTGGGCTTTGCCCTTTCCGCCGGCAGCGCGTCGGCGATCACCATTGACGGAAACCTGTCCGACTGGGGCGTCACCGTCGCGGATGGCAATAATTCCAACTTCTCATCGCCCAGCCCGACAATCGGCCTGGTCAGCACATTTACCGAGGATCAGAACGATTTCGCCGGCAATGGCGGCTATGTCGGCCCCAATTACGGTGGCCAGAACTACGATGCGGAATTCATGGGCGTCGCCGTGCAGGGCAACACCATGTATCTCGCCATCGTCAGCGGCCAACGCCCGGATAACGGATTGTCTAAATATTCACCCGGCGACATCTATATGACGACACCGGTCGGCGTTGTCGGTATCGAGGTCGGCGGCGGCACCGGTGGCGGCGCGGGCGGCGTGGTCACCGAAGGTAACGCGGGATCCACATATAACCTGCACAGCAACGGCTACACCCAGAGCTACGGCACCACCGACGCTGCCCAGACGGCAGGCTCGATATGGGCCAATGCAGACTGGATCCAGGACCCCATCGCGCCGGGATCGCCCGTCCAGATGGACATCAACGGCGCCAGTACAAAAATCGCGGACGCCGATTACGCCTATACCCGCAACACACAGACCAGCCAGCATTCGGTGATCGAGCTGGCGCTCGATCTGACCAACCTGCTTGACGAAGACGGCAACGGATCGATCGGCATTCATTGGAGCCCGAGCTGTGGCAACGACATCGTCACCGCGTTTTTCCAGGTCAGCGTGCCGATCACGTCAACCGAAATACCGGAACCCGGCAGTGCGCTGGTCTGGCTGGTCGGTGTCGGCATGATCGGCGCAATGCGAGCGCGCCGGAAGCGCCGCTAGGCATAGCCACGAACCGGGCCATCTCAGGCCGACGGGCCTCCGGCACATGGACACGCCAAGGGTCAGACCGTAGAATCGGGCAATCAAACGGTGCCCGGCCCCAGCCGGGTGTTCCGTAACCTCACAATTCTTCCGGCCCCATGCACCCCACTTCACAACGGTCCTTCACCGCCCCGCGGGCAATCTGACGCAATGGATATTGCGGACGGCAATTTTCTCGGCATGGTAGGCATTGATGCTTGGGTATTCGCCGGGCTGTGCATCGCCGCACTCGGCGCCGCGTTTATCGCCGCCATCGTCGGCACCGCAGGCGGGTTGATCCTGATTGCCTTCATGGCCTTCGTCTTTCCGCCGGCCCTGCTGATCCCGGTTCATACTGTCGTACAGTTGGGCGCGGCGGCCAGCATGGCGATTTCGCGCTGGCGTTATCTGATGCGCGAGATGATCCTGCCCTTCACCGTGGGCACGGTGATCGGTGCTGCCATCGGCGGGCAGATATTTGTTACCTTGCCGGAAAGCTACCTGCTGCTGGCGCTCGGGATCAGCATTCTCGTTCTCGCCTGGGTACCAAAAATCGCGCAGTTCGGCCCTGAGCGCGGCCGGTTTGTCTTTGTCGGATTTGTGGTGACGTTCCTCGGCATCTTCATCAGTGCGACCGGCACCCTGCTCTCCGCCTTCACTTCCGCCGTCGCGGCCGACCGACGTAATCACATCGCCACACTCGGCGGGCTGATGACCATCGTCCACATCGCGAAGCTTGTCGCCTTCGGTCTGCTGGGTGTGAGTTTCGGCAATTACGGACCACTGATCGCCGCGATGATCGTGACGTCGTTCATCGGCACCTATATCGGCAAATATGCGCTCGACCGGATCCCGGAGCGCATCTTCCGCATCGCCATTCAGACGATGCTGACCCTGCTGTCGCTGCGGCTTATCTGGATGGCGGTCGAGGGGCTTTAGCTTCCGGGCCCTAGGCGCACTCTATGCAGGTTGTCGCATAGGGCAGTGCTTCAAGCCTTTTCGGCGCAATCTCCTTATTGCAGCTTTCGCAGGTCCCGTAGGTGCCGGCTTCAATCTTGCCCAACGCCGCCTTGATTTTTCGAATTTCATCGACGGCCATGGTGCCGACTTTTTCAAGCACTTCGTCGTTTTCCGCCTCGACAGCGTTCTCCGACCAGTCGTCATCTCCCGGCTCGCTTAACTCGTCGTCAATTTCATGCGCCCGCTCATCCAGTTCGAGCAGTTTGGCCTCGAGTTTTGTCTTGATCTCTTGAATTTTGGTCATTCGGGTTTTCCAGTTCTGTCGTGCACAATTTGAGGCTAAGAGACACTCAAGCTTATTCCCCATTGCGCGTATATTCCCAATTGCACGTACAATGGGATAACATCTCTCGGTTTGAGAAATATCGGTTTTTTGGATTACCAGGTGAGCGGCGACAAACCGACTATTTGTCGACCGGGTGAGCCGTACAAATACGAGTCTATTTCATCGCTGCCACGGCTTCATCGCAGCCACCGCGCGAAATGCGGAGCCTTAATGCGTGCTGGGCCGCCGCATGATGCGGGCCCGGTCGACCGTGATGACCGACACCTCGATCATCCGCTGGTCGCGCAGTAACGCCAGGTCCACCGGCACGCCGGCTTCGCCTGATCCCCACAGCTTGCGATACAGGGTCGGCAGGTCCTTGACCTCTTCGCCGTTGACGGCAAGCACAACGTCACCCGGCTCAACCCCGGCATCGACCGCGGGACCGCGTTCGGACACCGACGTGATCAGCAGGTGGCCCATGGTTTCGACCGTATAGATGCCGAGCCACGGGCGCGGCGGATGGTCCGTGCGGCCTTTTTCGATCAGTTGCTCGAAAATCGGCTTCAGCAGATCGACCGGCACGAACATGTTGCCGGGCTGCTTGTCGGCGTTTTCTTCTTCCGCGTCCTGGACAAAAAGCGAGCCGATACCGACCAGTTTGCCGTCATGATCCAGCAGGGCGGCGCCCGACCAGATCGGATGGGGCGGCTCGGTAAAGATCGCGCCCGAGATCAGGTATTCCCAGTAACCGGCGAATTCACGCACCGATGAAATCTTGGCGGCGATTGCCTGGGCTTTGCCGCCATGGGCGCCGACCGTCAGCGTATCGCCTTCGCGCACCGCCGATGAATGGCCGAGCTCCAACGGTGTGACACCGAGATCATCCGTGGTGCGGATCAGGCCGAGGCCGGTTTCATAATCATAGGCAATGACATGCGCCTCGGCGACGCCGCCGATACGCGTGCCGACCGTGATCAGGTCGCATTCGTTGATCAGATAGCCAATGGTCAGCAGCAATCCGTCTTCGGAAATCAGGACCGCATTGCCTTCGCGCTCGGTGCCGAGATAGGACGCGGAAAACGCATCTTCAGGGGCGCGTGCCTGCAATGGGACAACCGCCGACAACGCCCGGTTGAGGTTGTAGTTCAGTTTCGCCGGATCAGGCCGCGGCGCATCGGCCAGCGCCGGGTGAAACAGAGGGGATATGCCGGCCGGTTTGTGGCCGTTCGCGCGATCTACACCGGTCATGACAAGCGGGTACTCCTGAAGCTGAACCGTAAGCTTAGAGGATTTTGATACGGTGGGGAAATCGCCAGCCGCCCCGCAGAATATGAGGGAATATCAGGGCCTTCGGCTAGGTCCGCTCGTCAACGAAGCGTGGTGCCTTGATGGACGATTCGAACAGACGGGCAAGCGTGCCTATTTCCAGCACGTCGATCCGGGCCGAAACCTCGAAAACCGCCTTGATGCGTGCGGCCATTTCGGCGGCGACCGCATCGGCGTCATCGCCGCGCCGGACCTCGATACGGACGTTGAGGGTCTCCAGGTCGTTATCGTCGGTCACCAGCACTGCCTGGAAATCGTTTACCGGCGGCATCAGGAAGACGAAATCCTCGAACTCGGCGTGGTTGATATTGACGCCTCGGATTTTGAAAAAACCCGTCGTGCGGTTGGCGTGGCGGATCATGGGGAACAGATCGGCGAACTGCCCGCCGCTTGCCCCGTGTTCGACATAGGTCACGATGTCGCCTGCGTTCCAGCGCAGGAACGGCGTCGCATGACCGGTCCAGAGTGGCGTCTGGCACAGATGGCCTTCCGAGCCCGGTGCCAGCATCTCGCCGGTCTCGGGATCGACCACTTCAAGAAAGAACATGTCGGACCAGATATGCATGCCGTCATGGGCAACACCCTCGGCGCCCATCAGTCCGGCTTCGCTCATCCCGAAGACGTTGAACACCTCGGCGCCCCAGGTGCGCGCAAGTTTCTCGCGCTTGGCGTCCGACAGGGGTTCGGCTGAACAGATAATCTTTGTGACACTGGACTGGGTCAGGTCGATGCCCTGTTCGGCGGCAAGGTTCGACAGATGCAGCGCGAAGCTCGGCATCGAGATCAGGACAGTCGGTTCCAGCGACTGGATCAGCGCGAGCTGGGCGGCAGACGGCACGGAGTTCCCGGCACCGACCCAATTCATGCCGACACCGGCCTCATGCGCGGACCGCGCCCAAATCTGGCCCGCCGGGTGAATGCCGATCGGAAACGAGATATGGCAGGAATCACCGGGCCCGATCCCCATCGCGGGGAACGAGCGCCCCCAGGTTACCATCCCGTATTCCACGTCGGCGAAGGTGCGCGGATAGAACACCGGCGCACCGGTCGAGCCGCCCGAACGCCAGTACTCGGCGATATCGGCGCGCGGTGCGATGCAGAACTGCTCCATGAAGGTTTTGTGGTCGAGCTTGCGCAGCACGTCCTTGTCAACGATCGGTATCTTCTGCCACTCATCCGGGTCGTCGAGACGGTCGGCGTTGATGTGATCGAGCTTGTCCTTGTACCAGACCGCCTGCTTCGCGCGCTCGAACGCGACACGTTTGCGTTCCGACTGGGTTTTGAGAATCTCGGCGCGCGACGCCGGTAAAGGCAGCAATCCGGTCATTCAGTCTCTCCTGTCTTCGGTCCGCTTTTTGGGGGTCGGCTTTTTTGGGGCCGGCTTTGCGTTGCTTCAAAGGCGCGGCGTACATTAACGAGCAGCGCGATCAGGCGCTCTTTATCGGTATCGTCGATGCCATCCAGCGCGTCGTCGACCCAGCGGGCGTGATCCACCGTCATCTCGTCGAACAGCACCGCCCCCGTGTCGGTCATGCGCAATTGGTGACTGCGCCGGTCATCGGGACTGGCGCGGCGCACGATCAGGTCTTCGGCGACCATGCGGTCGACCAGTGCGGTGATGTTGCCGCTCGACGCCATGACGCGCCCGGAGATTTCGCCCACCGCTGCCCAGTCGCCACCGAAGCGGTGCAGCTGCGACAGCACGTCGAACCGCGCAAGGCTCTGGTTATGCGTCTTCCGTAACCGGCCGCCGACGCCTGCCTCGATCTCCTTGGTGCATTTCATCAGTTGCAGCCACAGGCTCAGCGACAGCCGTTCGCTGCCGCCGAGAGTTGGATCGCTAAGATCTTCAAGAGTTGACGCCATGCTGGCTGAATTCCGCGTTGTATGGCAGATACCTTACGAATTGACCATAAACGTGTAAATATTTAATATGTTAAATAAATATCACAAATGACGACGGGGACGACAACGATGCGCATTGCAGTGATCGGCGGCGGACCGGGCGGACTTTATTTCGCGCTGCTTGCCAAAAAAGCGTTCCCGGGTAACGACATAACAGTCTATGAGCGCAATGCGGCGGACGACACGTTCGGCTTTGGCGTGGTGTTTTCGGACGAGACGCTCGACCACTTTCTCGCCCGGGACCCCGAGAGCTACGACGCGATCACCGAGCAATTCGCCTATTGGGACGAGATCGATTTCGTCCTGCATGGCGAAACGATCCGCTCGACCGGTCACGGATTCTGCGGCTGCGGCCGGATGGAGCTGCTGCAGATTTTGCAGCAGCGCTGTACCGAGGTCGGCGTCGATTTGAAATTCAATCATGAAGTCAGCAACCTGGATGACATCGATGCCGATCTTGTCGTTGGCGCCGACGGCATCAACAGCGTCGTGCGCAATGCGTTCCCGGACAAATTCCGGGCAGACATCCAGTGGCGCAAGAACCGTTTCGCCTGGCTCGGCACGACCCGCCCGTATGATGCGTTCACATTCGATTTTGCGACTGACGATCACGGCATATGGGTGCTCGGCGCCTATCAATATAAACCGGGGATGAGCACCTGGATTGTCGAAGCGCCGGAACAGACCTGGGCGAGTGCCGAGGCGTCCGTCGGCAGTCTCACGGATGAGACACTTGTCTCATATATGAGACAACTTTGGGCCGACCGGCTGGAAGACGGCAAATACGATCTGGTCGCCAATAAAACCGTCTGGCGGCAATTCCCGATGATCCGCTGCGAGGCCTGGTCGCATGACCGCTACACCATGATCGGCGATGGGCTCCACACTGCGCATTACTCGATCGGGTCGGGCACCAAGCTTGCCATGGAAGATTCGATCGCGCTGGTCGATGCCCTGGCCGAGACGGATTCGATCCCCGCGGCGCAGGCGCGTTTTGAGGAGATGCGGCGTGAGGAGGTCGAAAAAACCCAGCACGCATCGGAAGTTTCCGTAATCTGGACCGAAGAGCCCCAGCGATACTGGGACATGGCGCCATTGCAGGCCGCGTTCTCCATGCTGTCGCGCTCGAAACAGGTCACGTATGAGAACCTGCGCCTGCGCGACCCCGCACTGATCGACCGGATCGACACCTGGTTTGCCGATGAGGTCCGCAAGACCGGCCTCGACGTTACCGACACCCCGCCGCCGATGTTCACGCCGTTCGCTTTGCGCGGCATGACGCTTGCCAACCGGGTCGTGGTGTCGCCCATGGACATGTATTCCAGCACCGACGGTGTGCCGGGGGATTTCCACTTCGTCCACCTGGGCGGCATGGCGCTAGGCGGCGCCGGCCTGATTTTTTCGGAAATGGCCTGCATCTCCGTCGAAGGCCGGATCACGCCCGGATGTTCGGGGCTCTACACAGATGCGCATGTCGACGCCTGGAAGCGCCTGATCGGCTTCGTGCATGATAACTCGGACGCAAAATTCTGCCTGCAGATTGGCCATGCCGGCCGCAAGGGCTCGACCCGGGTCGGCTGGGAAGGCATGGACATGCCGTTGACCGAGGGCAACTGGGAAGTGATCTCTCCGTCGGAGGTGGCCCACGCGGACGGCATGCATGTGCCGCGCGAAATGACATGCGAAGACCTGGACAAGGTGCATGACGACTTCGTGCGCGCGGCTGAACGGGCCATCAAGGCCGGAGCCGATATGATCGAACTGCACATGGCGCATGGCTATCTGCTGTCCTGCTTTATCACCCCGGTCGCCAACAGGCGCACAGACAAATATGGCGGCAGCCTGGAGAACCGCCTGCGGTTTCCGCTGGAAGTGTTCGATGCTGTCCGCGCCGTCTGGCCCGACGACAAGCCGATCTCGGTGCGGATATCGGCAACCGACTGGGTCGGCGATGGCGGTGTCACCGGCGCGGAAGCGGTCGAGATCGCGCGCGCCTTCAAGGATCACGGCTGCGACCTGATCGACGTGTCCGCCGGCCAGACCACGCCCGAGGCAAAGCCCGTCTACGGGCGAATGTTCCAGACGCCGTTTTCGGAACAGATCCGCAATGAAGCAGACATACCGACCATCGCGGTGGGCAACATCACGACATCGGATCAGGTAAACACGATCGTCGCCGCCGGGCGCGCCGACCTCGTCGCCCTCGCCCGGCCACATCTGACCAACCCGCATTTCACGCTCGAGGCTTCTGCCTGGTACGGCCATGCGGCACAGCGCTGGCCCCTTCAGTATGACCCGGCAAAAGATCAGGCGATGCGCCTTGCCCAGCGCGAAAAGGTGGAGGCCGAAGATCTTCGCAGGGCCGCGGCCCCGTCCAGCCATCGCAACGACGCGTCATAAGGTAACGCTCTACCGGCAAACGCCTGCGCGCTTAATCCCGCCGGAGCGACGGATCTGCAAGAGTGGTGTCCTGGCCCGGCGGCGCATTGTCGACGGCGCCTTCAAGCGTCATTTCCTCGCGCCATTCCGTGGGCAGGCGGACCTGCCCGTCGCTGCCGACCTGGTCGATGCCCCAATAGATTTCAAGGACGTGGTTGTCCGGATCGAGGAATTCGACCGCGACCTGGCATCCCGCGCGACGGCGGCCGGCATAGGTGATCTTCACGCCCTCGGCTTCAAGATGGGCGCGCGCACGAAACACCTCGTCCAGGGTCGCGACCTCGAAGGCCATGTGATTGAGCTCATTACTGTTGCCGGGTGCAGTAGCACCGCCGACCAGCGCTACACCATGATGGTCATTTGCACACCGCATAAAGACCATCCGGCCCGGCACCATCGTCGCGGGATAGACATCGGACACCCGGAAGCCGAGCACACGGGTATAGAAATCGACCGACTTTTCGAGATCCTGCACCATGAGGACCACATGCCCGATCTTCGCAATACTGAACGGCAATCCGTCCGGGGTCTGGGTATCGCGCAACGCCTGAACATCGGGCGTTACCAGCCCGTCCGTATCGATCACGCCTCTGGGCATCTTGTCCTCCTGAACTGTATGCCCGCCAAATGTGGCGCAGCGGCCACGCCGCGTCTAGCCGTGATGTGCGGCCAAAAAGGCCAGCGAGCGTTCGCGCGCCGGTATGGCGGCCTCCACCACATAGGTCGCCCGCGCGTCGTTGGCGAAAGCGTGACCGGCAGCATAGATGTGTGTCTCGGCCCCGGGGATCGCTGTCTGTACGGCTTCGATGATTTCGGGCGGTGTGTTCATCATATCGGTTTCGCCGAAGTGGAACAGCGTCGGACATTTGGGCGGCGCATCCAGGAAGCCCGGCAGCTTGGTGCCGTAGTAGGAAATCGCTGATTTCAGGGACAAGCTCGTCGCCGCTTTCAGGGCAACACCACCGCCAAAACAGAAACCGAGCACCGAGACGCCATTTCCCTGATCGATATGATCGCGGGCGGCATCGATATCGAGCAGCACTGTGTCGATATCAAGCTGCTTCATCAATGCGCGCCCACCGTCGGGGTCATCGAACGGAATAACCGTCTGAGGCGACACCCGGTCAAACAATGCCGGCACGATGGTATCGAAACCATCCTCAGCATAGGATCGCGCGACGGATTTTAGTTGATCCGTCACGCCGAAAATTTCCTGCAAAATAACCAAACCGCCTTTGCTGTCGCCATTCGCATGGGCAACGAAGGCGTCAAATTCGAATCCGTCCGTGGTGACCACGGTGACCTTTTCTTCTCTGATCGTCATCTTGTGTTCATCCCCGTCCCAATATTTATTTTAATATCTGCGATTTGAAATCGCCGAAAAAATAGTCACCCCGAGGTCATTCGAAAAATTGATGTTCGTGTCAATATTCATCACTAAAAATGATATTGAATCGAGTCAGCGACAGATGCTTCCCCTTAACTTCGACATGAATCTTCTGGTGGTGCTCGGTGTTCTGATGGAGGAGCGCAGCGTTACCCGGACCGGGGTTCGGCTGGGCCGGACGCAGTCGGCGATCAGTAATTCGTTGAAAAAACTCAGAGACGCTTTGGACGACCCGCTTTTGGTCAAAGGACCAAACGGAATGGTTCTGACGCCGAAAGCCGTCGAATTGCAGGATCAGGTGCAGACTATCCTGAACATGACACAGGATTGCCTGTTGCCACAACGGCCTTTTGAGCCGTCCACGGCGTCAGGCCGATTTCGCATCAGTGCCCCGGATCGGTTGAGCCTGCCTGTCATGCTACCGTTTCTCAAATTCCTGCGGAGGGCGGCGCGTCAGGTAGCGATCTCGGTATCGAATTTTTCGACAGTGGCATCTTTGCTCCGGGACAGCGATATGATCGGCATCTACGCCCAACGGGTTGCCGATGTTCTGGCGGAGGACACCGGCCTCATCTCGCTGCGCCTACCGAGCGATATAGAAAAATTCGACCATTATCTTGTCTGGCACAACCGGTATGACGCGGATCCACGTCATCAATGGCTGCGAGACCAGATAATGGCCGCAGAAGGACCGCCCGCGTAAAATCAGTAGGGGCGATCAGTAGGAAAGCCCTGGCGACTGACGCAACCAGGTGGTGCCGGTCAGCTGTTGCAGCATAAAACGCGCCACGTCCGCCCGCGAAATTTTCAGGGCGATGTTTTTTTCGGTCGCCTCGAAGCCGTATTTATAGACCCCGGTGACCGGCCCATCGGTGTAAGCGCCGGGACGAACGATGACCCAGTCCAGATCGCTTTGACGAATGGCTTCTTCCTGCATCTGATGATCGGCAAAGGCGTCACGCAGCAGCAGACCGAACATGACCCGCTTCCAGAAGAAGTTGAGCACGGGATAGCTGTCGCCCGCGCCAAGCGTCGATGCGCAGACCATCCGGCGCAGGCCGTGATGGGTCATGGCGGCGATGATATTCCGCGTCCCGGCGGCGCGGACGGTGCCCTTTCTTCCGGCCCCGAGTGCGATCATGACGGCATCATGCCCGCCAACGGCACCCAGAACCGAAACAGGGTCGAGCACGTCGCCTACCCGGTGTTCCAGATTGGGATGAGTGGGTGCCAAAACCGACGGGTTTCGCCCGAATGCCGTGACGCTGTGTCCGGCGGCCAGCGCCTGGTCGACCAAATGACGCCCCACAGAACCGGTCGCACCAAAAATAATTACCCTCATTGTCTTCTCCATAAGTGAGCCGAACCAACCATCTTGACACAGTGTCAATTGACGGAGCGATAGGTAGGTGTTACTTGACACCATGTCAATTAAAAAATCAGGCACGCGCTCCCGGGTTCTCGACGCCGTTCTGTCGCTCATAGCGGATACTCCCGAAACAGCACTCCGCATGGCGGACATCGCCAAACGGGCAGGCATCAGCCGCCAGGCGCTCTATCTGCATTTTGCCACCCGCACCGATCTGCTGGTCGCGACCACGCTCTATGTCGATGAAGCAAAAGACATCGATGCCCGTCTTGCGGCCAGCCGCACAGCCACCTCGGGCGAGGGGCGCCTGGATGCATATATCGACGCGTGGGGGAATTACATTCCCGAGATTTACGGCATCGCCCGGGTCCTGCTTGCCCTGAAGGAGTCTGGCGATGAAGCCGCAGCTGCCGCCTGGGACAGCCGGATGGCCGCGATGCGCGAAGGATGCACCGCTGCGATCAATGCCCTGAAAACCGACGGCCGCCTGTCGCCCGCACATCCGCGCGGACGGGCGACCGACCTGTTATGGACGATGCTGTCGGTGCGCAACTGGGAACACCTGACGATCGATTGCGGCTGGTCGCAAAAGGCCTATATCGCCAATCTCAAAAGTTCCGCGCGGCAGCTTTTCGTCGCCGCGGAAGCAGGAGAATAGACCGATGCCGGCAAAACAATGCCGCTGCGGATCGGGCGAGCGGTTCGATACGTGCTGCGGTCCCTATCTCGCGGGCCTGCCCGCACCCACTGCCGAATCGCTCATGCGGTCGCGCTACACCGCCTTCGCGCACAACGACGGCGCCTATATCGCGCGGACCACTGCGCCTGAGCATCGCGACAGCGCAGATACCGACCTTCCCGCCGTGACATGGGTCGGACTCAAAATTAATGGCACCTCGGGCGGTGGTGCGGCGGACGCAACAGGTACGGTCGACTTCACCGCCCGGTTCAATGACGGGGGTGACGGGAGCGCAACCAGCGTTCACCGGGAAAACTCCCGTTTCCGGCGGGAGGAAGGGCTTTGGGTCTATGTCGACGGCGCGGTCGTCACCAAGCCCGTCGGCAAGACCGGACGAAATGATCCCTGCCCCTGTGGATCGGGAAAGAAATTCAAGCGCTGCTGCGGGAAGTGAGCGTCGTGCGGATAGACTCGTTTCCGCTTTCTCCCTAGGCTTCTTCTCCCAACGGACGATGCGGTGACGACATGAGCAGCGACAATATTGTTTATCTGAACGGCACTTTCGTGCCGGAGAACGAAGCAAAGGTTCCGGTCACGGAGCGCGGTTTTTTCGGCGGCGACGGGGTGTATGAGGTCACCCGCACGTTCGGGCACAAACTGTTCCGGCTGGACGATCACCTCGACCGGCTTTTCCGGTCACTGGCTTACGTCCGGATCGACACAGGTTTGAGCCGGGAAGCGCTGACCTCGGCGACCCAGGAGACGCTGGAGCGCAACCTCGGACGCCTGGACGCCGGCAGCGATTTCGCTCTGTGGCATGTGATCACCCGGGGGGACAATGCGATGGGTCATCCGTCGGACACCATCGTCGCCATGTTCTGCGTCGAAATCGAATTCGAACAATATGCCGCAAACTACTTAAACGGCCTGAAGCTGGTGACACCGGGCATCCGCCGGACGGCGCCGGACAGCATCGACCCCAAGGCGAAAGTGCTGAGCCGCATGAACCAGATCCAGGCGGCGCTGGAAGCGAAGCGGTCCGACCCGGAAGCGATTCCGCTTATGCTGGATGCCGCCGGCAACGTGGCCGAGACAAATACAGGCAATTTCTTTTTCGTCGCCGACGGCCGGCTCTGTACATCTGCCGCGCGCAACGTCCTGGGCGGCGTCACCCGTGCCGCTGTTCTGGAAGTCGCTACGGAACTGGGTATCGAGACCATCGAAGGGAATTTCACTCCCTATGACGTATATGCCGCGGATGAAGCCTTCATCTGCAGCACGACGCCGGTGATTGTTCCCGCGACAAGCCTGAACGGCGCACAGATCGGCGGCGCGGAATCGGCCGGTGGGGCTGCCCTGCCCGGCCCCGTCACCCTGCGGCTGATGAAGCGTCTTGCCGAAATCGCCGGCATGGATTACGTCTCGCAGGCAATATCCCGCCTGGGCGATAATTCATCGCGGGACCTCGCGGCGGCGTGGGAAAAACGATCGGCGGCGACCTGACGCCTGTCAACGTTGCGTATCCGCAACGAGACATATCCGCCTCAAGCACAGGCCATCCTCTGGATAGAAGCCGACCCTCTTGGTAATGTGCGCAGCAACAGGATGGGCGTTTCTGCCGGTCCGCGCCATTCTTCATACAGAAAGCAGATCACATGGCCGACGCCACCTACACACCCCCGAAAGTCTGGAAATGGGATGCCGAAAGCGGCGGCACATGGGCCAGCGTCAACCGCCCGACCTCCGGGGCGACCCATGAAAAGGAACTGCCGGTCGGCAAGCACCCGCACCAGCTTTATTCGCTGGCAACACCGAACGGCGTCAAGGTCACGATCATGTTCGAGGAGCTGCTGGCGCTCGGCAAGAAGGAAGCCGAGTACGACGCCTGGCTTATCCGCATCATGGATAGCGAACAGTTCGGCAGCGGGTTTGTATCGATAAACCCGAATTCAAAAATTCCGGCAATGCTGGATGTCAGCACGCCGACACCGACGCGGGTGTTCGAATCCGGCGCGATCCTGTTTTACCTTGCCGAGAAATTCGATGCCTTCCTGCCGACCGAACCGGCGGCGCGGGCGGAATGCATGTCGTGGCTGTTCTGGCAGATGGGCAGCGCGCCGTATCTCGGCGGCGGGTTCGGTCATTTCTACAAATACGCACCCGAAAAGTTCGAATATCCCATTGACCGCTTCACGATGGAGATCAAACGCCAGCTCGACGTGCTCGACAAGAACCTCGCCGAACGCCAGTTCCTGTGCGGCGACGATTACAACATCGCCGATATCGCCACCTATGCGTGGTACGGCAACCTGGTGATCAACAACCAGTACGAAGCTGAAGAATTCATCGAAGCGGCGTCCTACAAGAACGTCGTCAGATGGGCGACCGAGATCCAGGCCCGCCCGGCAGTCCAGCGCGGACGGCGGGTGAACAAGGTGATGGGACCGGAAGAACTGCAACTGGCCGAACGCCACGACGCCAGCGACCTGGACTGATCCAAATGGCGGCTACGGCCGTTTTCTGTTAAATTCTGCCGTGTATTCCGGAACGCTATGGTGCGTCCCGGAATACGACAAAGGTAGGAATTGGCATGAAGAAGACATTTGGGTTGGCTGTTCTCGCGGGAACGGTGGGCATTCTGGCGGCATGCGACAGCGAGCCGGAAGCAACCGCCCCAGAGCGGATCCGCGCCATAAAGGCCTATTATGTCAGCGAGCCTGCCGGCGGTGACGTCCGCCGCCTGTCCGGCACCATTGTCGCCGCAGATACATCGGCCCTGAGTTTCTCGGTGTCCGGCAAGGTCGCGACCGTCGCGGTAAAACAAGGAGACCGGGTCAAGACAGGCCAGGTTCTGGCAACGCTCGATACCAAACGGTTCGATCTGAATGTGAACGCGGAAAAATCGCAGCTGTCATCGGCACGCGCAAATCACGCGGACAAAAAGAGCGAGTTGGACCGCCAGCGCCAATTGTTCAAAAAAGGCTGGGTCGCGAAGGCCGCTATCGATCGCGCGGTTGCGGCCTTTGACGCGGCGGCAGGCGATCTGAACCTTGCCCGCTCACGCCTGGGCAGCGTCGAAAAGGACCGGGCGGACACCATTCTTCGCGCGCCGTTCGACGGCGTTATCGCGACCCGGGATGTGGAGCCGTTTGAGGAAATTGCCAGCGGCAAAGCGCTGTTCCTGGTCAATTCCGAAGCCGCACTCGAAGTCGACCTGTCCGTGCCCGACAGCATCGTTTCCAGAATCTCCGTCGGCGCGCCCGTCACGGTCCGTGTCTCGACGGTGCCGGGGTGCGGCTGTTCGGGCCGTATCACCGAGATCGGCACGGCGTCAGGGTCTGCCAATACGGTGCCGGTAAAAGTCGCCTTGCTCACAAAGCGTGCAGGCCTGTTGCCCGGGATGTCTGCCGAGGCGAGCGTGACACTGTCCGGCGGCGAAAAAACCCGCGGCTTCCTGGTACCGCTCACGGCGATCGCGCCCGGTGACAATAACGCAAAAGGCTATGTGTTTAAATTCGACCCAAAAACCAAAGCCGTCCGCCGCGTCCCCGTCCGGGGCGGGAATGGCGTCAGCGACAATTTCGTGGCCATTGCCGAAGGTGTCGGCGCCGGAGACATCCTGGCCGCCGCCGGGGTCAGTTTCCTGCGCGATGGCCAGCGCGTGAAGCTTCTGGGCGAATAAAAGATGAACCTCGCCCGGCTCGCGATCGAAAATTCGCGCATTACCATCATCGGCATCGTCTTCGTTGTGCTGGTCGGTATCACCACATACCTGTCCTATCCAAGCGCCGAAGACCCCTCGATCAAGATTCGCAGCGCCAGCGTGACCGCATCATTCCCCGGCATGTCGGCCGAACGCGTGGAAGATCTGATTGCCGTGCCGCTCGAGGCGGCAATGCGCGAGATATCCGAGATCGATGAGATCACGTCGACGTCAAAGACAGGATCGGCAAAGCTTAAACTGACGATCCGCGACGATGTCGCCGAGCTTGACCCGGTCTTTCAGGATATCCGCAACAAGGCGAGCGACGTCAAGTCGAGCCTGCCCGAAGGCACGCAGGGACCATCGGTCAATGACGAAGAAGGGCTGACCGCCATCGCGACGATTGCGCTGTGGTCGGATGGATTTTCGCTTGCCGAGATGCGCGAAGTTGCCCGCGATACGCGCGACCGGCTTTATTCGCTGAAGGGCGTCAGAAAAATCCAGATTCTCGGCGTTCAGGAAGAACGCGTCTATCTGGAGCTTGAACCCGCGAAGCTGGCGGAGTTCGGCGTATCGCCGCAGCAGATATTCGGCGCCCTGGAACAACAGAACATCATCAAGCCGGGCGGCGAAATCACCGCCGGCGGACGGACGGTTATTCTGGAGCCGTCGGGAAATCTCGGCTCCGTCGATGAAATCGGCGGCGTTGTCTTTCGCATCCCGAATACCGACAGGGTCATGCGCCTGGACGAGCTGGTTTCTATCCGCCGCGGCTATGCGGATCCGCCAACGCTGCCGTCATTCTATAACGACCGGCCTGCGATCATTCTGTCGGTTTCGACCGTCGACGGGACCAATAACGTTGAATTCGGCACCCAGCTGACCGCCATGCTCGACAGCATCGAACAGGAACTGCCGATCGGCTACGTGTTCGACTACGCAAGCTTCCAGCCCGAACTGATCAAGCAAGCCGTCAGCAACGCAGTGTCGAACGTGTATCAGACGCTGGCGATCGTGCTCGCCGTGGTGATGCTGTTCCTCGGCATCCGGACCGGCCTGATTGTCGGCTCTTTCGTGCCGCTCACAATGTTGCTCGGCATTCTGGTCATGCGGTATTTCGAGGTAGAGCTGCAGCGTATGTCGATTGCCGCGATGATCATAGCACTCGGGCTGCTGGTCGATAACGGCATCGTGGTGGCCGAAGATATCCGGGTGCGGATGGAACGCGGCACGGACAGGATTAAGGCGGCATCTGATTCCGCGCAATCATTGGCGATCCCGCTTTTGACGTCCTCGCTCACCACCGTGTTCGCGTTCATGCCGATGCTGCTGACCGAAGGAAGTGCCGGCGATTATATCCGCTCGCTTGCCCAGGTGGTCGCGATCCTGCTGCTGGGATCGTGGTTCCTGTCGATGACGGTAACACCCGCCATGTGCGCCTGGTTCATGAAGGTGACACCCAATGCCGGCGGAACGTCGGATGCCCCGTCGGAACCTGCCTATGACGGCACGATGTATGTCATCTACCGGCGCCTGCTCGGCCTGATGCTGCGCTGGCGCCTGGCTGTTGTCGGCGGACTGGCAGGCATTCTGGTCCTGGCCGTGATGGCACTCGGCACCGTAAAGACCGAGTTCTTTCCGCTGGGCGATCGCAACCAACTGCTGGTCTATCTCGATTTCGAAGCCGGGACCGACATCCGCGAATCCCAGCGCGAGCTGCGCAAACTGACGGCCTGGCTGGCGGATAAAAAGGCGAATCCCGAAATCACCAGCCACGTCGCCTATGTCGGTTATGGCGGGCCGCGGTTTTTCCTCGCCCTGTCCCCGGTCGATCCCGACCCGCAGCGCGGCTTTGCCCTGATCAACACCAAATCCGTCGATGACGTGACGACCGTCCTGAACCGGGTGAACGCGTTTCTGGACAGCAACCTGCCGGCGGCAAGGGCAGACGCCAAGAAGATGTGGTTCGGGTCCACCGAGCCGGGTGTTGTCGAGATCCGCCTGATCGGCCCGGACGGCGACGTGCTGTCCGAACGTGCCAAGATCATCATGGATGCTTTCCATGCGATTCCCGGCACTGTCGGCATCAAACAGGACTGGGAGAACAAGATTCTCAAACTGGTCGTCGATATCGATCAGACCCGTGCGCGCCGCGCCGGGGTATCGTCGCAGGAAGTTGCAGAATCGCTCAATGCCACCTTTGCCGGGATTGAAATCAGCGACTACCGGGAGGGCGACAAGGTCATCCCCATCATCGTGCGGGGGACCGAAGCCATCCGGCACTCTCTCGCCGGGCTCCAGCGCGTACAGATCTATTCATCCGCCACAGACAGTTTCGTGGCGCTCGAACAGGTCGCGACGGTCCGGCCGGAATGGCGGTTCAGCCGGATAGAGCGCCGCGATCAGCAGCGCACGCTTTCGGTTCAGGCGCGCAATCCTGGGCTCTCATCGCCAGTGCTGTATGCAGCGATTGAAGATACCTTGAAAAAACTCAACCTCCCCGCCGGCCACCGTTTCGATCTCGCCGGCGAGATCGCCGATCAGGCCGATGCCAATGAGAAACTGTTCGGCCTGCTGCCACTGGCACTGGCCGGTATCATCATTCTGCTCGTCGGGCAGTTCAATTCGTTCCGCAAGGGCGGGATTATCCTGGCCACCATCCCGCTGATCCTGATCGGCGGCACCATAGGCCTGATCGTGATGGGCGCTCCATACGGCTTCATGGTGTTGCTGGGCTTTTTCAGCCTTGCCGGCATTCTGATCAATAACGGGATCGTCCTGATCGATCGTATCCAGACCGAAGAAAAGGCCGGGCGCGAGCCGCTGGACGCCGTCGTCGCGGCCTGCCTTGCGCGGCTTCGCCCCATTATCATGACGACGCTGACGACGGTTCTGGGGCTTGTCCCGCTGATCCTGTTCGGCGGCGCACTGTTTTACGGCATGGCCAGCGTGATCGCCTTCGGGCTGGTGCTGGCAACCGTGCTTACCCTCGGCTTCGTGCCGGTGATGTATACGCTGCTGTTCGGCATATCGACCCGCGGTGCTGCGACCGCAACAGCGATACCGAAAAACGGCAGCATCAAGGAACGAGAATGATTTTCAAGACGCCTTGATGCAGATCAATCTGCATTGATATTCGCGCCCCTAGTCTCCCGGCAACCTGCCGCCAATCGTCGTTCCCTTCAGTCCTGGCAATTTTGATCTGACTTTGACGTCAGATTCAGAGTTCTGCCGATCTTTTCAAAGGACAGACCGGGCACTCCGACAAAGATAACAAAGGGATCGAAGCCGTCATGAATAGTTACCAAACGACATTCTCGATCAAAAGACTTTGGACCGTTCTGACACTAGGCATGATCACCATGTTTGGTGTCCTCCTGTATCTCGGCTCGGAAATTTATCATCAAGCCCCACCCATTCCCGCTACCGTCAAATCAACCGGCGGCACGGTTTTGTATACCAAGGCTGACATCGACCGCGGCCAGAACATCTGGCAATCCATCGGCGGTATGCAGCAAGGATCTATCTGGGGCCATGGCGGCTACCTGGCGCCCGACTGGAGCGCCGACTGGCTGCATCGCGAAGCGTCTTCCCTATTGGGCATTATCGCGCGCCAAAATCCGTCTTCCGATGCGACACAAGCATCGCCCTCGATTTACCATCGCGCGGCGGTTCAGGAAGAAATGCGCCGTAATACCTACAATCCGGCGACCGGCGCCATTACCGTCAGTTCCAACCGCGCGGAGGCCATCAAGGCCGTCGAAGCACATTATACGGCTTTGTACGTTGGCACAGACGCCACATCACTCGCGTTACGGCGCGATTACGCTTTTCCCCTCCATGGCGCGCTGACAAAAGAGGAAGCGCATGTCCTGTCGGCGTTTTATTTCTGGACGGCATGGAGTGCGACGACAAACAGACCTGATAGTAAAATCACGTATACCAGCAATTGGCCCCATGAGCCGCTCGTCGGCAACCATCCGACGACCGCCATCCTGATGTGGAGCATCGCATCGGTGATCCTGCTGCTCGCCGGCATAGGGGCCCTCGTCTGGTACTACGCAAGACAGTTTACGCACTGGAATGACGACCTGGTTCCCGAAGAAGGCTACGCAGACGAAGACCTGATCGGCAAAGCCGTCGTCACACCCTCGATGCGCGCGACGGCCAAGTATTTCTGGATCGTGTGTGCTCTTTTTCTGGCCCAGATTCTGCTCGGCATTATCACCGCCCATTATGCCGTCGAGGGACAGGGACTCTACGGTCTGCCGATCGTCGATTATTTGCCCTACACGGTGACACGAACCTGGCACACCCAACTGGCTGTGTTCTGGATCGCAACTGCGTGGCTCGCAGCCGGGCTGTACGTCGCCCCGCTGCTTGCCGGGAAAGATCCAAAATTTCAGGTTTTCGGCGTCAATTTCCTTTTCATCAGTCTGGTGATCATCGTCGTTGGGTCATTTGTTGGTCAGTGGGCTGCCGTTCACCGGTTTATCGAAGACATGACAACCAATTTCTGGTTTGGCCATCAGGGGTATGAATATGTCGATCTCGGCCGGTTCTGGCAGATATATCTCGTTATCGGTCTTTTCCTGTGGGTCGCGCTGCTCCTGCGGGCGCTCTGGCCGGTACTTTCCAGGAAAGGCAACCGGTCAATCCTCGCCCTTGTCGTGGTTTCGGCAGTCGCGATCGGTCTGCTCTACGCCGCCGGTCTGATGTGGGGGCAGAATACTCATATCGCCATAATGGAATACTGGCGCTGGTGGGTGGTCCATCTCTGGGTTGAAGGAATCTTCGAGGTTTTTGCAACCGCAATCATTTCGCTTCTTTTTGTCCGCATGAAAATTCTACGCGCCACCACGGCAGCGATGATGGTCCTCCTGGCGACGATCATTTTCCTGTTTGGCGGCGTGTTGGGAACGTTCCATCACCTCTACTTCAGTGGAACGCCGACTTCCGTCATCGCTGTCGGGGCGACCTTCTCCGCCCTGGAGGTCGTGCCCCTCATGGTTGTCGGATTTGAAGCCTACCAGCGATCGAAGATCGAACGTCAGAGCCTTTGGGAGAACAACTATCACTGGCCCTTTATGTTCTTTGCGGCCGTTCTGTTCTGGAATCTGGTTGGCGCGGGCCTGTTTGGCTTCATGATCAATCCGCCGATTGCCCTGTATTATATGCAAGGCCTCAATACGACCGCCAACCATGGCCACGCCGCTTTGTTTGGTGTGTACGGGATGCTTGGACTTGGTCTGATGTTATTCTGCCTGCGCGGCCTGACGGACGTGCACCAATGGAGCCAGAGATTGTTGAAGATCGCCTTCTGGTCCCTGAACATCGGGCTTGCCATGATGACGTTCCTGTCGCTGCTGCCCCAGGGAATCCTGCAGACCTATGCCAGTATTGAACATGGATATGCGCATGCGCGGTCAGCGGAATTCATCCATAGCCCAATAATGGAAGCGCTGGTCTGGATGCGCGTACCGGGGGACATTGTCTTTAGTATCGGCGTGTTCGCTTTCGTGCTGTTCGTGTTCAAAGCGACTGTGGCGAAAGGGCCGACGGTTTCACCGAACCCATTGTGAGAACTGCCGGTGATCACCGGAGACCCTCACGTCGTTTATTGGGAGAAGCGGGACAGACCTGAATCGGTCAGACGTCATTCTCGGGAACGTCGGGCACATAAACGCCGCGGGAGGAAAATCAGAATCGGTCGCCGCGCATCACTTCACAGTCGCTGACGCTGACGATGCCCATATGCCGCGACAGCATGGCGAACGCCTTGTCGAGCAGCGGCTCCAGCGCCTCGGGCGAGACGATGCAGATCACGGCGACCATCTGGCCGGCGGCGGTGACCGACCCTTCGCGCGACCACTCACCGTCGGTACCGGAACCCGAGACGACCGGCATGACCGAGTATCCGCGCACGCCCTCGTCTTCGAGGATGGCGATAAACCGGTGCAGCACCGGTGATTCAACAAACGCTTCGAGACGTTTTTTGGCAAAGGTTTCCATATCCTGCTCAGCTCCCCGCGATGTTTCCGAGAATGACGTAGATCGGTATGCCCAGCGTGAGGTTAAACGGGAATGTTATCCCGAGCGACAGGCTGAGATAAATACTCGGCCGCGCTTCCGGGATGGCAAGCCGCATCGCCGCCGGCACCGCGATATAGGAAGCAGAGGCCGCGAGCGTCGCCAGCAACATTGCCCCGCCCGCCGATAGCCCGATGACGGCAGCGGCGCCTGCGCCCAGCGCGCCGCCGATCAGCGGCATGACAATCCCGAAGCCGACCAGCGGCAAAGACAGATCGCGCGCGCCCTGTCGCATACCGCGCCCGGCCACCAGCCCCATATCGAGCAGGAACAGGCACAGCACGCCCTTGAACGGATCGATCACAAAAGCGGATATTTCATCGAGCCCCTTCTGGCCGGTCACCCAACCGATGATAAAGGCGCCGGTCAGCAGCACGATGGACCCGTTCAGCGCAATTTCCCGCCACAGCTCAGACGCAGACGACGTCGAGCTGCCATCCGCGGCACCCCCCCAGCGCAGCAGCAACAGCGCACTGACGATCGCCGGCGTTTCCATCACCGCGGCGACGGCGACGAGATAGCCTTCGTAATCGATACCCGCCGTTGCGAGCACCGACGTTGCGGCAGCAAACGTGACGATGGAAATAGATCCGTAATGCGCGGCGACGGCGACCGCATCAACCCGCGGCAGATTGGCGACCAGCCGGAGGAGCGCAAACGCCAGAAACGGTATAGCGGCGCTGAGTATTATTCCGGCCGCAAGGGTCGATATCAGCTTTGCATCCAGCCCGTGGCTAGCGACTGCGACACCCCCCTTGAACCCGATGGCCAGCAGCAAATACAGCGACAGGGCCTTGGCAACGGCCTGCGGTACCTCAAGATCCGAGCGCGCAAAAGACGCGGCAAACCCGAGCGCGAAAAAGAGGACAGGCGGCGACAGAAGATTCGCCCCGGCGAGGCTTAGAATTTCGTGCATGGACGGGGTCGCTCTCCGCTGGAAATCAATGGCACCACAAGCAGCACCGCTTGCAATCGGTGTAACCGAAATAGGCGGATTGTTAAACAAGTACAGTCCGTATTCAGGGCTCGCATTCGAGCCCGCAATCTGACCTGAAATCCGTGGTTAGAAGGAGACGGGCAACCCCGCGACGACCGCCTCAAAAACACCGGTATCAGCGTTGTGCCAGTACAGTTCAGCCTCAGCGATCGAAAACCAGGCGCCGTGCACATTCAACCTGCCGGCCCGCTCGGCTTCGCGGATAAACGGGAACGTCCGCAGGTTGCCGATCGAATAGAGAACCCCCATCCATTCGAGGGCGCGCTGACGTTCAACGGCGCCGCTGATGCGCTCGTCCCGCAACACATCGTCCCGCACACCGGACAACAGTTCGACCCAGGGGCCGAGAAAAGTGCCTGTCGGCACATTCTCTGCCGCCGCCAGGGATGCGGCCACACCGCCACACAGACCATGGCCCATCACGACGATATTCTTGACCGCGATTCCCGTCATCGCAAATTCCAGCGCGGCCGACGTGCCGTGATATCCCGAAGATGTCTCGCAGGGCGGCACCAGTGCCGCGACATTGCGCACAACGAACAACTCGCCCGGTGCGGCGGCGAAAATCGTCGCCGGGTCCACCCGACTGTCAGCGCAGGCGACAATCATCGTTTCGGGTGACTGTCCGCCGGCCAGATCCCGGTACCGGGCTTCTTCGGTCAGGAAGCGGTCGTCCCGGAACCGGCGGTAACCCGCGCGGAGCGATGCAGGAATCATGATGGGAAAGTCATTCTGGCAGGGCCTCGTTGAGAGATCATTTGAGCGGTATAGTAAGCGAAGAAAACAGAATCGACGTCCCATCAGAAATCGCGGCCGTCGGCCAACCGGGAGAAACACCGTATGTACCGCAAAGAAACCGTGACCATCGAAAACAGCCCGATGGAAATTCTGATCTTCGAACCTGAAGGCCCCGGACCACACCCCGGTATCGTCTGCGCCCAGCATCTGCCGATCGCCCATGAAGGCCTGGAGAAAGACCCGTTCACCATCGATGTCGGCGAGGCATTCGCCAATTCGGGCTATGTCTGCGTTATCCCGTTCGTGTTTCACTGGTGGACGCCGGAAACCGATATCGCGATCAAGCGCGACGAATTCCGCGACGACCGCTGCGTTGCCGACATGGATGCCGCCTATGATCTGCTCGCCGGCATGGACAGCGTGGATGAGAACCGCATCGGCGTGATCGGGCATTGCTGGGGCGGCCGCGTCAGCTGGCTGCATGCCTGCCACAACGCCAATTACAAGGCGCTGATCACGCTGTATGGCGGGCGCATCAAGCTCGGTATGGGCGAGGGTGCTATCCCGCCGATCGAGCTGGCCGGCAATATCTCCTGCCCGGTCATGGGCATTTTCGGCAACGAAGATCAGAACCCGTCGCCCGCGGATGTGGCCGATCTCGACGCGGCACTCACCGCCGCAAACGTGCCTCACGAGTTTCATCAATATGACGGCGCCGGGCACGGCTTTCAGGATTTCGTCAACTCGGAGCGCTACCGTGAGGAACAGGCCAAGGACGCCTGGGCCAAGATCCGGGTGTTTCTGACCGACAACCTCGGCTGATCCCGCAGGCGGGCGCATAGGTATGAAGGAAGACCTGAGAAATTCTGAGCGGCAGCGCGCAAACATCGCCTTTATCGTGTCGCGGGGGGCGGAGCTTTATCCGGACCGGACGGCGATAGACGACTTGCTGAATGACCGTCGACTGTCCTATGGCGAGCTCGATGCACGCATCACCCGGCTCGCCCGGGCGCTGCTCGGTGCGGGTGTTGAAAAAGGCGACATGGTCGCGGCGATGTTCTGGAACGAACACGCAATCGTCGAGACGGTTTTCGCCTGCGCGCGTATCGGCGCCATTGTCGCCCCACTGAACGTGCGCCTGCTCCCATCGGATGTCGCCGAATATGTGAACGATCACGATTGCCGGGCGATCGTCGCCAATGCGGATTTTACAGACCGGTTCTCCGGTGCCGCACCGACAATCCGCATCGTCCGGGGAGAAACTGGGGATCGGGGCTGGCAGGATTACGAAACCATTCTGGCCGCCGAATCCGACACATACCTGCCGGTCACGATGTCCTTCGATGAGCCGTACCGCCTGGTTTCCACAGGCGGGACGACGGGCAAGAGCAAGGGCGTCCTGCACAGCCATGTGGGCACGCTATTTACCGTCCTCGCCGATATCGCGGAATACGGCATTCGCCGTGGCTGGCAGACGCTGTCGGTATTGCCGGCCTATCACGTCGCCGGAATGGAATGGGGATTGTTCACCATCCTGTGGCGGGGCGGGACCGTTGTCTTTCCGGCGGCCACGTCGTTCGATCCGGTGCGCTACCTCGCCGAAGTCCGTGCGCGCGACATCGAATACCTGCCGCTGGTGCCGGCCCTGATCAATCCGATATACGACGCCTGGGACGGGATCCCCCTGACCGGCCCCCGCACGGTGGTAACAACCGCGGCACCGACCCCTGCGCCGCTGCGCCGGAAGCTCGCCGAGATGTTTCCGCAGGCCGACATCATGGCGGCGGCCGGTCTAAGCGAAAGCCTGAACATGGCGACGCAAAGCCCGGGCGAACTGCTCAGCCATCCGGACAGTATCGGCGCGCCCCATGTCGATACGCGGGTGCTGATCCTGGACGATGACGACCGGGTCGTCCCCCGCGGCGGACCCGGTCACATCGCGATGCGCAACTTCAATACCGCGCTGGGCTATCACCAAAACCCGGAGGCAGCCGCTGCCACATGGCGCTCCCGCCGGAATGATGCCGAAGGTCTCGAATGGTGTTTCACCGGCGATATCGGCGTCATGGATGCGGATGGCAGGATCACCATCGTCGATCGCTCGAAAGACGTGATCCTGACGGGCGGTGAATCCGTGCCCTCGATAGAGGTCGAAACTGTATATGCAGAGCATGGCGGTATCACGGATTGTGCCGCCATCGGCGTAGACGACGCGCGCTGGGGCGAGGCCATTCTTCTGATCGCAGTTAAGGCGGATGCAGATGCAGATGACGGCAAGCTTGCGGAAGACCTGTTCCGGTTCGGCCGCGACCGGCTGGCCGGGTTCAAGGTGCCGCGGCAGATTGCCTTTATCGAGAATCTGCCCCGCAGCCATTTTGGCAAGGTGCTGAAGCGCGATCTGCGCGACCAGACATTCGAAGACGTCTTCGACCGCCCACGCGCCAGCGGAAGCTGATCCTGCGTGCCTGAAGCGCGGAATCAGCTCGGCATTCGCCGTGAGCGAAGAACCGAAACGACCTGAGATGTCTTTTCAGGCCCCGAATTGGAAATAAAATATCGCGGATTTCCAGCCTGACGGCATTATATTGCGATGCAGCATATTTCCTTGACTACCCCGGATAATAGGCAATATATAATTGGTGCACTGCAGCAATATAATAAGATAGTGACAGCGGATAGGGACGAGACACCGATCAATTCATGACGGAGGTCTTTTTACATGCGGCTCTATTCTGATACCAAAAATGCCCGGCTCCACGACAGCGATGCGCCCACCAGCGCCCCCGATAGCGCCCGTATCGATGACAATTGGCCGACCCTCGAACAGGTCGAATTTCATCGCCGCAACGCCGAAATCATCCGGTCGGAAGCGTTCGCTGATGCCGCCCGTTTCGCGCTCGTCTTTATCCGCAGCATGTTGCGTAAATTGCGCAGGCTGCCGGCAAAACTCCGGACTTACGCGTTAAAGCCGGGCGCAACCGCCTGAGGCGTCGCGCCGCCCTTACCGGCGACGAAACAGACGCACCCGCGCAACAAAATCTGACCACGAGGCCCTGCGGCGGAATGCCATGAGCACGCGGGGCGCGGATCATCACGGGTAGGAAATGTCGATCATCGCCCTTCGGGGCACCTCTACGGGAGCTTGATGGGCATGCAGTTCAGAACACGCAAAATGATCGCCGCCCGCGATCTTAACTCGAACGGGTCGCTTTTCGGTGGACGCGTCCTTGGCTGGATCGACGAAGAAGCCTTTATCTATGCGTCGTGCCAACTCGAAAGCGAATCCATCGTAACGCGCTCCATGTCGGAGATTAATTTCGTCGCAACCGGGCGCCAGGGCGATGTGATCGAGATCGGAATGGAAACGGTCGATTTCGGACGCACATCCGTGACCCTTCGCTGCGACGTTCGCAACCGCCGGACGAAGAAGACAATTACAGCGGTCGAGAAGATTGTCTTCGTTCTGGTCGATGAGAGCGGGCGTCCTACGCCCCACGGAAATACCCAGGCGGCCATCGACCTGTCCACTCCCTCAATCGCAGAATAGCGGCTGCAACGCGAGTTGCCGGTATGGCATCGCATCGTACCGGCTCAGAAGTCGGACATCACTTTCGCAACTCGTTTTAGAAATTTCTCGCTCCGCGTACGGTCCGGTTTGTGAAGATCGTAAAGCCCGAGATACCGGATGCGCGCGTTCTTTGAGACAAACCAGCGGATATAGCGCGTCATCATCCGGCGGGGCGGATCGCCGAACCACCACAATATGCCGCGGCTACGGCCATAGGTGACGACGGCCGCCACCCGTTTGATGTGTCGCAGATTGGGTGACAGCGAGCCGTCATCTTCCAGCCGGAAGGAAACACCCGGCACCATCACGCGATCGAAAAAACCCTTGAGGATCGCCGGCGGCCCGAGACACCAGGTGGGAAAGCAGAACACCAGTCCCTCGGCGGCCTCAATCCGCGCGGCATACTCTGCCACCCGTGCCCGGTTCAGGGCGGGTTCAAAATAGTTTTGCCGTTCCTCCGCGCTGAGGACCGGATCGAACCGGTCCGCATAGAGATCCAGATCATCGACCTCATGCCCCGCCTTGGACAATGCAGTCAGAATTTCCCGGTGAATTGCCCCGTTCAGACTATCCGGATCGGGGTGGGCATAAATGACGAGAACGCGCATGGGCACCTTTATCGGGTTCGTATCGCGACGATCAGGCGCCGGGCGCTATTTGGCGCCGAAATGAAGATCGAGCGTTTTACGCAGGCGTTCGGGTTTCAACCCGCGCGTCCCGGCCCGCGGCGACAGCTCGTCAAAAGCCGCTGCCGGATCGGACGCCTGGTGAAGCCGCTTATACGCCTCGTCGCGCTTCGGCAGACCCAGGGCTTCGGCGATCAGGTCGGTGTAGTGGATCACTTCTACCCCATGAATTTCTTCCTGCGGGCACAGGTTACGGTAGCAGGAATGATAAAGCGCGGTTACCGCGTCGACCTTTTCGCGTTTTGCCGATCCAAACAGGTCGTTCACAAGACCCGCATGTTTTTCAGGGCCAACGATGCTGATCTGCAGGCCGCCGCAATCGTGGCCCCATTCGGCGCTGCCGGACGCATCGATCACCTCCAGCCCCGGAATAGCCGCCAGAATGGCGCGGGCAAAATGCGAATCCCGCTCTGCCTGCTCGTTATCGCCATGGGCATGAAACATGACGCGACGTTCAACCCGGTTGCGGAAATTCAGCCGATCGAGGTTCTCAACGATGAATTCGGTGACGTGCAGATACGGTGCGTCGGTCGTCATCCCCGATTCGGCCAGCGTGTTGTCCATATGCGCATGACAGGACGGGCAATAGGTGAGCACTGCCTTGGGCGCGTAACCGTTAAACTTTGCGAATGTCTGGGTGGTGATCTTTTGGGACGCATCCGTATCGCCATGGGCCTTGTGAATGATACCGCAGCAGGTCGACGGACCACCGAGGGCGACAAAATCGATACCCATTTCGGTCAGGATCGCCGTGATCGTCTCCGCCAGTGCTACCGTGCGCAGGACATTGCATCCGAGATACAGCACGTAATCGTGGCCCGATTTGTCTTTTTCGGTGCCGTTCCCCCATACCCGTTCGTCCGCGTTCCGGGTTGCGTCCGCGAGGGGCTCTATGGGCCCGAAATACGCGCCGTAATCATACTTCGCCATGAATATGCTCCCCGAGTTCATCCTGAATGCATTCTCAGCCTAGCATGTTCGGCGAATGGTGCATCGGACGCTATACTGACAAAAATGTTATCCTGCACGGACCCATTCCGGCTTTATACGCCACAACCCCTCCCCATATGCGAAGTGACATGAACGCACCAGATACAGACACAACCGCAAAAACACTGACCGTCGTAAACCCGTACGATCTGTCGCCGGTCGACACGGTCGTTGAGAATACGGCGGGCGAGATCGAGCACGCGCTCGGAATGGCCTTCGCGCTGTTCCGCGATCGCGCCGGCTGGCTGCCCGAACATGCACGCCTCGCCGTGCTGGAAAAAACCGTCACGCTGATGGAACAGCGGGTGGATCAGCTGATCGACACGGCGATCCGCGAAGGCGGCAAACCGCGCCGCGATTCACGAGCGGAGATCCTCCGCGCGATCGACAGCGTCAAAGCGACAATCGCGGCGCTGCGCACCGATGCGGGCACGGTCGTCCCGATGGGCCTGACACCGGCGACCGGCAACCGTATGGCGTTTACCCAGCGCGAACCCATCGGTGTTGTCGTTGCCGTCAGCGCGTTTAATCATCCGCTGAACCTGATCGTCCACCAGGTAGCCCCCGCCATTGCCGCGGGCTGCCCGGTGATCGTCAAACCGGCACCCGAAACACCCCTTTCCTGTCTTGCCTTTATCGACATCCTGCACGAGGCCGGACTGCCGCGGGACTGGGCACAGACCATCGTGACATCCGACAATGCGCTGGCGGAGAAACTGGCCACCGATGAACGCGTCGGATTCTTCAGCTTTATCGGCAGCGCCAGGATCGGCTGGATGCTGCGGTCGAAACTGGCGCCGGGCACGCGCTGCGCGCTCGAACATGGCGGTGCCGCGCCGGTAATCATTACCGGCGATTCCGATGTCTATGAGGTCCGCGAAGCACTGCTCAAAGGCTGTTTCTATCACGCAGGCCAGGTCTGCGTGTCGACCCAGCGCATCTTCGCCCATACCAAGATTGCGACACGCTTCGCGACCCAGCTTGCCATGAAAGCATCCGGCCTTGTCGTCGGCGATCCGATGCAGAATGAAACCGATATCGGCCCGCTGATCCGCCCGGCAGAGCTCGACCGCATTCACGAATGGGTGCTGGAAGCCGTCGATGGCGGCGGGCAGCTACTCACCGGCGGCGAAAAACTGACCGACACGCTCTATGCGCCGACCGTGATTTTCAACGCCCCGCAGGACTGCCGGCTGATGACCGAAGAGGTCTTCGGTCCCGTGGTCTGCGTCGATCCGTGGTTCAAGGTCGAAGACGCGCTGGACCGGGCAAACTCCTTGCCGACCGCCTTTCACGCCGCCGTGTTCACCCGCGACGTTGAGCGCGCGATGGCCATCAGCAACGGGCTCGATGCCTCCGCCGTCATGATCAACGACCACACGGCATTCCGGGCCGACTGGATGCCGTTCGCCGGCCAGCGCCAGTCCGGTCTCGGCACCGGTGGCATTCCCTATACGCTGCGCGATATGAGCGTCGACAAGATGATCGTGATGCGCACCGATACGCTTGAATCGCCGCCCGACGCCGAACCCGTCTGACGTGAGTATTTTTCCCACAAACCTCCCCTTTAAGAAGGACATCCCATGAAAGCCTCCGATCTTTTTGTCCGCTGCCTCGAAGCGGAAGGTGTCGAACGCATCTTCGGCGTCCCCGGTGAGGAAAACGCCGACCTGATGCTGTCGCTTGAAGACAGCCGGATCGACTTCGTGCTATGCCGGCATGAACAGGCCGCCGCTTTTATGGCGGATGCGTACGGGCGGCTGACCGGCAAGGCGGGCGTCTGCCTGTCGACCCTGGGACCGGGAGCGACCAACCTGGTCACCGGCCTCGCCGACGCCAATATGGACCGCGCACCGGTCGTCGCCATTATCGGTCAGGGGTCGACTCAGCGGCTCCACAAGGAAAGCCACCAGAACATGGACGCCATCGGCATGATGGAGCCCATATCGAAATGGGCGCAGACCGTGTGGAGCGCAGACACGGTGCCGGAAATCGTACGCAAGGCATTCAAAATCGCCGAGACCGAGAAACCGGGCGTCACCGTGATCGAGCTGCCCGAAGATGTCGCCAAGGAAGATGTCGACAAACCAGTCATGGCGCCGAACGTTACGCGCCGGCCCGCCGCCGACCACAAGGCCGTGCGTTCAGCCATCGATGCCATCGAGATGGCGGACAACCCGATCATCCTTGCCGGCAACGGCGCGCTGCGGAAGCGGGCGGCCAAACAACTGCGCCGATTCGCCCAGAAAACCGGCATCCCGGTGGTGAACACGTTTATGGGCAAGGGCGCCATTGCCATGTCCGACCCACATTGCCTGTTCACCATGGGGCTGCAGGGCCGGGACCATGTGAACAAGGCGTTCGAGAAATCCGATACCGTGATCACGGTCGGCTACGACCTGGTCGAGATCGCACCGATTTTCTGGAACCCGGATTGCAACAAGACCATCATCCATATCGATTTCATGCCTGCCGAAATAGACATGGACTATCCGGTGATGGTCGATGTGGTGTCCGACCTTGCCGATGCGCTTTGGCAGATCAATGAAGGGCTGAACGAGCGTTTCGGCGGCAAGCTGCCACTATATAACATCAATGACTGGACCGAGCTCCGCCAGACCATCGCCGACGATCTCGCGGCGGAGAAAGACGACGAGTCTTTCCCGATGAAGCCCCAGCGCATCCTGAACGACGTGCGCAGCTTTCTCGCGCCGGAAGACATCGTGCTGTCAGATGTCGGCGCCCATAAAATGTGGATTGCGCGCTACTACCAGTGCGAGGAACCCAATACCTGCCTGATCTCGAACGGGTTCTGTTCGATGGGCTTCGCCCTGCCGGGTGCGATGGGCGCGCAATATGCGGCGCCCGATTCCCGTGTGCTGGCGATCTGCGGCGATGCCGGGTTCCTGATGAACGTGCAGGATCTGGAGACCGCTGTCCGTATCGGCAGCAAAATGGTCATCATGGTGTGGATCGACGGCGAATACGGGCTGATCAAATGGAAACAGCAGAACCATTTCGATGGCAGGCATTCCGATCTTGCCTTTAACAATCCCGATTTCGAGATGCTGGCCAAATCGTTCGGCATGTGGGGCAAGGTCGTCGACGGACCGGGCCAGATCACGGCAGCCCTTGAAGAAGCCTTCGCCCAGGACGGCCCGGCGCTGATCGGCGTGCCGGTCGATTATTCGGAAAACCAGAAGCTGACCAAGCGGCTGGGCGAGATCGAGGTGGCGATTTAACGCGACGGCGGAGCGGTTATCCGGGAGCAGGCATCCTTCGAGACGGCCCTCCGGGCCTCCTCAGGATGAGAGTGAAGTGCCACCGATAGCTTTCCTCATCCTGAGGAGCTATCGAAGATGGCGTCTCGAAGAACTAGGAAAGCTCCCGACGCCGGTCGCCCTCAGATCACGGGCGCATCCAGCTCGTATTTCTGGTCGCGGTCTTCGATTTCGAGTACCCAGATATCGGGATCGAATTCGGCCTCGCGCGTGATCAGCTTGTTCGCGGCCTCGTATTCCACCGGTTCCGGCCCGCTGACCCGTCGCCAGGCGCGCCCACCATCGAGATCCGTCGTGCGGGCAAACAGCTCGAACGTGCCGTTCAGCAGATTGCGCAGAACCATCACCTGCCCGGCGTCACTGTCGCCGCGGCGCGCGACGACGGCGGGCATAAAGTTAATGTCGCACAGACGTATCTGGGCGCTGATCCACAGGTTGGTTTTGAGGCGAGGCTCGGTCATGGCCGTAGCCTAGTCGATTGGCGCCTTCGCTGAAATGCCCCCGGCGACATGTTGTGTGGCAAGTTATGCGGCGTGTTGTGACGATCCATGACACGGCTGTGCGCGTATACTGCCCAACCGTCCTGATCAACGAACGATGGCCCGCATGAACAAGACCCCGCCCTTCCCCGTCGCCTGGATCACTGGTGCCAGCACCGGTATCGGCCGCGCTTTGGCGCTGCGGCTGGCCGCAGAAGGCTGCACGGTGGCCGCCAGTGCGCGTGGGATCGACGGCCTGAAGTCGCTTGAACTAGAAGCAGAAAACCTTCCCGGGCGGATCGTCGCCATACCGCTGGATGTAACCGACGCCAGCGCCATCAACCAGGCGTATGACCGGCTTACGACCGATCTGGGAACACTCGATCTGTGTGTGCTGAACGCCGGCACCTATATTCCGGTGAACGCCAAACGTCTGAAAGCCGAAGATTTCCAGATCCAGTTCGACCTGAACGTGATGGGCACCGTAAAGATGCTCGAAGCCGTCATCCCCGGCATGGTCAAACGGAAATCGGGCCGGATTGCGGTTGTCTCCTCGATCTCCGGCTATCGGGGCCTGCGCACCGCGTCGGCCTATGGTGCGACCAAGGCAGCGCTGATCAACATGTGTGAGGCGCTGCGCATGGAGCTGGGCGATGCCGGTATCACCGTGCAGCTGGTGAACCCGGGTTTCATCAAAACGCCGCTGACCGACAAGAACGATTTTCCGATGCCGTTCCTGATGCCGGTCGACAAGGCGGTCGACCAGTTCTACCGCGGCCTGCTGACCAACCGGTTCGAGATCACGTTCCCGAAACGGTTCACCTGGATGCTCAAATTCGTGCGCCTGTTGCCCTACGCGCTCTACCTGCCGCTGCTGAACAAAACGACCAAAGCAGATTAGTGCGCTTCGGCCTTCTCGAAGTCGAATGTAACCGGCGCGATATCGCCCGCAACGATGGCCGAGATCCTGTCCGCAGATAACGGATAGCTGAACTGACCGTTGCGCATATGGATGCGCATCGTCGCAAGCTCAACAGACAGATCCGTCATACGCGCCCAGTCTGCATCCGACATATCGCCGGTATCGAGCCCGATGATGCCCTTGCACATGCGGCCGAACTCATCCTCGTAAACCAGGCCGCAGGCGCGGGCGATCATATCGTCGACGCCGCCATTCCCTTTCTGGGCCATTCCTTCGGAAAAAAGCGTGCAATAGCCGCCCTCGGTGAAGAAACAGGCGCGTTCGCCGACCATTCCCTCCGTCGCTTTGATGTCGGCGCGGCGGTCGCGGATGGCCAGGTTTTCGGTCCAGTCCGGCACCTCACGCAGCCGCGCCGGGCTGAGGCGCGCTTCGCCCGCTTCACGTACTGAATCGTAGGCGTCGGCGAAGGCGCAGTAATGCGAAAATTCTTCGTAGATCCCCTCCATCCGATCCAGAATGTCTTCCCGCGGAATCTCGGTATCGATCCTGGGGAAATCCGACAGCAGGTCTTCAACCGGCCCGACATAAAGTCCGCGCTGGTCGCCAAGCGGCGTATCCCAAACCTCTTTGCGGGATTGCCGCAGCAACCATAACCGGTCTGTGTCAGGCGTCCGCACAGGCGACGTCCAGTAGGTCCGCATGACCTCGGCCTCACCCGCAAACAGCGGCGCGACCGCGTCGACAAGGGCCGTCAGTTGAGAACTCGGCAATATAGCCTCCCCGGGCTGATTTTTGCGCAGTATACAGCGCGGCGAAGCCCTCAGACAGAAAAACCCCGGCGCTCGGACCGGGGTTTTTCGAATCTGCAGGTTAAGGGGCGTACCAGCGGCGGCGACGCAACATCATCGCGGCAAATCCCAGCCCCAGGAAGGCGAGCGCGCCCGGCGCATGGATCGCGACTGGCGGGGCCGATGAGATCGCGCCGATGGCATCGATATCCGCTTCGCCAAACGGCGAGCCTGTCTGGTTTGGCGCAACATCGGTCAGGCGAACGAACGAATACTGGGCAAACGGCAGGACACCGGCAACGGCGTCGATATCGATACCGGTCGGCTGGCCGTCCAGGTCACCAAGATCGATCCAGATATTGCCATCCTGCGAAATCGCGACGTTGAAGGTCTCAACGCGGGAGCCGACCTCGAAGATAAAAAGATCGTCGGCGCTATCCCCTGACGTCGTCAGCGAGTTATCGGTGAACCGCACGATCAGCGAGCCGTCATCGCCGAGCGACAGGTGGCTGCCGTCCGGGGCGCCAAGAACCAGGTTCGCGTCGTCATGGGGAGCCCCGACATCAGGCCCCGGGTTGAAGCTGACAACCTCATCAGCGAAGGAGATATCCCCGTCCGGGAAGGTGACGCCCGAATAGGTCGTCGGCATTGCCGCAGCACCGGTGGAGAGGGAAAGAGCAGCGCCGAATACGGCGGCGAGGGTCAGGGAACGGATCACAATACTTCCTCACTTTACTTACAAATCATCAGGCACAAATCACCACATACAAATCGTCTCAAACGCGATGCACAAACCCCTCTGTACTGGCAGCAGAAATGTTGGCCGGCCAGCCAGCAGAGAACTTGTTTCGAATTAATGCGAAATTTAGCGGCTCGGCAGCGTCTAGAAAAGACTAAAAGCGCGTCACGGCAAATTTACTGCCGGACCAGCGCCACCTGCAGCGCATCGATGTTGCCGGCCCGGAATCCACCTTCGCAATAGGCCAGGTAAAACGACCAGCACCGGCGGAACCGTGCATCAAAGCCCATCCCGCCGACAGTATCGGCAACGCCTTCAAACCGGTTGCGCCACTGCGCCAGCGTCTCGGCATAGTCCAGCCCGTACCCAGTCGATTTCTGCCATTTCAGCCCGGCGGCGGCGGCCCGCTCACGCAGGATTTCAGGACTTAGCAACGCGCCACCGGGAAAGATGTGTTTCTGGATAAAATCAGCGCTACGGCGATAGGCATCGAAACGCTCGTTCTCGATCACGATTGCCTGCAGTGCAAACGTGCCGCCGCGACGAACGCTGGCGGCGACGCGATCGAAATAGACCGGCCAGTATTTCTCGCCCACCGCCTCGATCATCTCGACCGAGACGGCGTGATCCCATTCGCCGTCAAGCGCGCGATAGTCGCGCAACTGGATATCGACCTTTTCGCCGAGCCCGGCAGCGGCGACACGCCTGCGCGCTTCGTCAAACTGCGCCTGACTGACCGTCAGCGCGGTTACATGCGCGCCGCGCTCGCGCGCTGCCTGAAGCGCGAACCCGCCCCAGCCGCAGCCGATTTCCAGAATCCGGTCACCGGTCTGGACCCCGGCAAGATCCATCAGGCGGCGGTTCTTTACGGCCTGGGCGCTTTCCAGGTCATTGGCCCCATCGGCAAAGACAGCCGACGAATAGGTCATCGAGGGATCGAGCCAGAGCGCATAGAAATCGTTGCCGAGGTCGTAATGCGCCGCGATGTTTTCACGCGATCCGTCATGCGTATTGGGCCGGAACACATGCCGCATCCGGTCACCCAGTCGCCACGGCGACAGGGACCGGAACATCATCGGGCGCCTTGGCAGATTGCGGGCGGCAAGTTCGACCACCTTCGGCAGATCGGGTGAATCCCAGTCGCCATCCATATAGGACTCGCCGAAACCGACAGTGCCGCCGCCAAAAAACCGGCGCAGCCCCCGCCAGCGGTTGAGCCTGAGCACCGCAGACGGCCCCGGTTCGCGGCCGGACAGCCGCAACGCACGGCCATTCGGCAAAGCGATCTCCAGATTGCCGGCCCGCAGCCGGCTACCCAGCATCCAGGGCGTCTGTGCTTCAGCCCCCAGCCCGGTCATGCCGCATCCTTCCGGGCTGCATCCTTCCGGACGGCATCCCTGCGCCCGGGGTGCGGCGGCGTGGAGACTCCTTCGGCCGGCGGTTCGGGCCGGTTGTTGTATTTAACGCCGCGCAGCATCAGGCGGATTGCCTGCCAGTGGATGGCCACGATGATTTTCAAAGTCATAAACGGCACCCGCAGAAACTGGCGGATCAGCGCGCCGTCGGTCATCGCCCGGCGATCGCCGGTCAGCGTGGCGACGAGGAATTCGCCCTCATCGTCGGATTCGCGGATCAGCACGGCCAGTGTTTCGTCCGGCGAGACGGTGCGAATGCGATAGCGCGCATCCATCGCAATCAGCGGCGAGACATGGAAAATCTTGTCGAATTCATGATCCGATGGCGGGTTCGGGTTTCCGGTATTGCTCCCCACATTGCCCCCGACATTTCCTCCGACGGGCAACAGATAACCGTGCTGATCGCCAAACGTGTTTTTGACCTGGTACAGGATCGCGCGCAGGTCGCCCCCGGCATCGTGGCAGTACCAGATCGACAGCGGGTCGAACCCGTAACCCAGAACGCGTGGCATGCAGAGTAGACGGATATCCGCACCGGCATGGCTCAGACCGGCCGCGGCAAGCTGCTTGTCGATCCAGGGCCGCAGGGCGGAACCGTCACGTGGGCCGTGATCGCGATCATGAAACGAAAATAGGTTGAACCGGTTATGTGAAAACAGCCGGCAGCGCGCCGGGGGTTCATCCAGCCGGTCGATATCGAGCACGATGTTGAACACGCGATAGACGAATTCATACGCCTTCGGCCGCGACCGCCGGTGCATGACCTCACCGACATACAACGATCCCGACGCCGCGCGTGCAGCGCGCGTACTTGAAGGGGATGTGTCTGGCCTGGTCATCGCTCGGAGATATCTCCCGCACGGGGCGTGCGTATCAGTCTAGCAGCGTTGCGCCCTTTTTATACGTAGCGAGATTGCCCCCGGATTTGGCTTTCAACGACGCCTATTCCACCGCTTTTGGCGGATTGAGGTGCTGTACATAGACTTTCACCGAGTCCTGCATGGTGCGGCTTTTATCCATGGTCTCGCGGCTTTCGGCGCCAAACGGCGTTGAATTCAGCAGGCGGTACATATCGGCGGCCCCCTTGTGATAGTTCGCCGTCACACCGACCGACGCGTAGGTTTCAGCGATCTGTTCCATCTCGCCGATCCAGCGGCCCGCATCCGCCGGCAGAGCGGGCACACGCCGCGCCATCCGGTCGAGCACATCGCCCTGCCATTCGCGCTCCAGCACCTCGCGGATGCCCAGCGCTTCCGCCGCCGTATAGGCCGCCGTCAGGAGCGAATCCGTGCCCTTCGTGACCGAGGCGTAGATCATTTTTACCGCAGACGCGCGGCCAATCTCGTCGCCAAGCTGGATGATTTTCTTGCCGTTACCGTCGAGCGCATCCATCAGCCCCGCCTGCGGGCCCGACACATAGAGCTTGGTATCGGCCTTTGATTTGAAGGGTGCCCAGCCAATGATGCCGCCATCGATGAAGTCCGCACCGGCTTCTGCCATCACGGCGGCAATCCGCTTTGCTGTCGTCGGCGCAATGGCATTCATGTCGGCAAAGGGCGGGGTCTTGCCCGTCGCTTTCATTGCTGCCGCAACACCGGCAGCAATCGCCTCGGCGCGTTCGGGCGGCATGATCGAGATCACCAGGTCTGCTTCGCTCACCAGTGTTTCGAGATCCGGCACATCCCGGATACCGGCACGTTCCGCGCGCATCCGCGTCTCGTCACTGCGTCCGGCAAGAACGGTGATCACATCGATCCCCTGCCCTTTGATCGAGGCGCCGACGCCTTCACCCATGTCTCCCGGACTGAGGAGTGCAACCGTTTTCAATGCCATGACAACCTCCGCTCATATGCTGTCTTGAGACTAACCGGACAGCGGCGAGCGTGCCATCCCCCCGGTCATGCCCGGTCATATCAGCGCGTCGGCACATGAAAAGCCGCCAGAAAAAGAAGAGCCGGCGTCCCGGGGGCACAGGACGCCGACTCGGTGCTGCACGTAGCTGACGCCGGTTAGGCGTCACGCAGCGGCAGTGCCACATAGCGGTCATTACCTTTACGGTTCACGAGAACCAGCAGGGCTTTCCGTTTGTCGGATTTAGCATCCGTAACCGCCTTGTCGACGATACGGATGACATCTGCAGGCGTTGCGACGTCCTGCCCGGAGATCCGGCGGATCACATCGCCCGGACGAACACCCTTCTCGGCGGCAATGCCATTGGGGTCGACATCGGTAATCACAACGCCGGCATCGCCTTTCTCCAGGCCGAACCGGGCCCGCGTTTTATCGTTCAGCGCGGACAACACCATGCCGAAACGCGGCTTCTCGACCTTGTCAGGGCTGACAGCGGCAACCTTGTCGGTTTTCGGCATTGCACCGATGGTGACCGTCAGCGAGCGTTCCTTACCGCCCCGGATAACCGTCATCTGCGTGTCGTTACCGGCCGCGATTCGGGCGATACGGCGCGGCAGTTCGCGCATTTTCCCGATCCGCTCTCCATCGACCGCGACGATAACATCGCCCGGCTGCAGGCCGCCCCTGGCGGCGGGGCTGCCGGCATTCACGCCGGCGACGAGCGCGCCTTCGGGTTTTGACATGCCGAGCCCGGCGGCCAGATCCTTGGTGACCTTCTGGATGTTCACACCCAGCCAGCCACGCGATACCGACCCGTCCTTCATCAGCTGTGCGATAACGCTTTTGGCCATATCGGACGGCACCGCGAAACCGATGCCGGCACTGACGCCGGTCGGCGAGATGATCGCCGTGTTGACGCCAATGACCTCGCCACGGACGTTGAATGTCGGCCCGCCCGAATTACCGCGATTGATCGGTGCATCGATCTGCAGAAAGTCGTCATAGGGGCCGGCGCCGATATCGCGGCCACGCGCAGACACAATGCCGGTCGTGGCGGTCTGGCCAAGCCCGAACGGGCTGCCAAGCGCGATGACCCAGTCACCGACCTTGGCGGCAGCGGAACTGCCAAAGCGGACATAGGGGAACTTCTCGCCCGATTTCACCTTGAGGAGTGCGAGATCGGTTTTGGGATCGCGACCGACAAGCTCCGCCTCAAACGTCTCGCCGTCCTTGAGCATCACCTCGATCTTATCGGCATTGCCGACGACGTGGTTGTTGGTCACGACATGGCCGTCGGCAGAGATGAAAAAGCCGGACCCCATGCCCCGGACCTTCGGCGCGCGGCGCTGCTGGGCGTTGGGACCACCGTTCTGATTGCCAAAACGCTCGCCGGACTCCTCGTTGAAGAAACGCTTGAAAGGCTCAGGGATTTCCGGCCGGGCACTTTCTCCGCCGCGTTTTGCCTGGGGGGCCGTGCCAGTCACGCGGATCGACACGACGGCGGGGCCAACACGCTCGATGATGTCGGAGAAGCTGCCCGGCAGGGTCCGGTTCTCAAGGATGGCAGCAGGCGTTGTCATTGAGGACGAGGCGGCAAGGTTCTTGCTCGACAGCACACCACCGGCAGCACCGAGGGCCGCAACCGCACCAAGGGCGGCAACGGCCACAGCGGATTTTGCTAATCTATCTTTGGGTCTATCTTTGGACATCGGTTTCTCCACAGACTGAAGTTTTGGTCTGCAGTGAATATGGGGACCCACGCCTTACGGTCGCCTGTCCGGCGGGTTACGAATTTTTAATGTTCGAAAATGCGCAAAACAGGGCAGAGATCTGCCCCGACAGGCAACGCCGACGGTCAGCCCTGTTCGAGCTCGCTGTCCCAGTACAGAAAATCCCGCCAGCTTTCATGCAGGAAATTCGGCGGGAATGACCGCCCGTTGCTCTGGAGGCGATGGTTCGTCGGCTCCACCGGCGCAAACGCCGGAATCATCCCGCAGACGTCCGGTAACCGGTTGCCCTTGACCAGATTACAGTCCGAACAGGCCGCAACGACGTTGTCCCAGCTTGTCTGACCGCCACGCGATCGCGGGATCACGTGATCGAATGTCAGTTCCGAGGTGCCCGGCGCATCACCGCAATACTGGCAGGCAAACCGGTCGCGCAGGAACACGTTGAACCGGGTAAAGGCCGGTTTGCGGGAAAGCGGCACGTATTGTTTGAGCGCAATTACACTGGGCAAGCGCATCGAGAATGAGGGCGAGTGGACCTCGTCGTCATATTCCGAAACGATATTCACGCGGTCGAGGAACACCGCTTTGACGGCGTCCTGCCAGGACCAGACGGATAACGGAAAATAGCTGAGCGGCCGAAAATCGGCGTTGAGTACCAGTGCGGGGGAATCCCCCCTCACCTGCATGGCCTTTCAGGCCGTAATACGTACCCTAAGATCCTCATAATGCACAAAGACTAGTCGCCGCTGCAGGTGAGATCAACTCCGTACACGTGAAGATTTTGTGAAAATCTATTCACCGCCTACAGCATGTTGGGGGTCCAACCCCTATCCGAGGACTTTCTGGACGAAGGCGAGGCCAACACGAATACCTTCTTCGTCGATCCCGTGACCCAAACCCGGTCGCACATGCGTGTCGATTTCGACGCCGCAGTCACGCAGCGTGGCGGCGGCCGTTTCCATTTCGGACACGGCCAAAAGTTCATCCGAATCGCCATGAACCATGACCACCGGCGGCTTCGAGCGGATTTCATCCCGGAGCGTGTCCGGCGATTCCATACGTCCGGAATAGCCAACGATACCGGCTATCGCTTTTTCACGCCGCGGCGCGGTAAACAGCGACATCATCGTGCCCTGCGAAAACCCGACCAGGACAAGTTTGTCTTCACTCAGCCCGTGACGGGCGAGCTGACCGTTCACGAAATTGTCGAAAATCGCGCCGGTCGAGCGGATCGCCGCCAGCCGTTCCGCAGGATCCTTCATCCAGACGTCGTACCACTGAAAGCCGAACGGCGCGCCGTCGCAGCGATAAGGCGCATCGGGCGAGATAAAGGCCGCATCGGGGGCAACCTGGGCATAATACTGGGACAGTGAAATCAGATCTTCGCCGTTGGCGCCGTAGCCATGGACGAAAATAATCAGCTGTTTTGCGGGTCCGCCGGACGCGGGTGCCGCTTCGGGGCCGGAAAGTTCGGGAAGATCGCTCATCGTAAGTTCCACTGTTTATGAAGCACAAAGATATAATTCATTTTCGGCCCGTTGTACGGATTCGGGGCGTACTCAGATAGTAATGCCACAGGATACGGGCGGCGACACTGCGCCACGGACGCCATTCTTCGCCAATACCGGTCAGCTCCTCCGGGTCGGGTCTCGCCTTCAGCCCCTTGATGCCATGGGCCGCCGCCTGCAGCGCGATATCGCCGACCGGCCATACGTCGGGGCGCATCAGCACCATGAGCAGATAGACATCGGCAGTCCACGCGCCGATCCCCTTTACCTGCATCAGGTGTGCGCGCACGTCGTCGTCGCTCATCCGCCCAAGCCGGTCGATGCGCAGCGACCGGTCCAGGACGCACTCGGACAGATGGCGGATATACCGGGTTTTCTGACGGCTCACGCCGGCGGCGCGAAATTCCTCATCGCGCAGCGTCAGCAATTTTTTGGGCGCCAGGTCGACCGCCGTTGCCGCCAGACGGTCATAGGCCGCCCGTGCCGAGGCAAGCGACACCTGTTGTTCGAGGATCAGCAGGATCAGAGTCTCCAACCCGCGCGGGCGTCGCCAGACAGGCGGTTTGCCGAATTTTGAGATCACAGCACCCAGGTCAGGGTCCTGCTGTGCTAGTATGGTTAACGCTTTATTAAACGTCTCAAGGGTAAGTCGGCTGTTCATCGCAATATCCGGCTGATGGTAGGCTCGGCCACTCTGTCCCAGGGACGTGAATTCTATCTCACAGAAATGACCACATGGCAAAACGCAAAACGGCTTCAGAGGTAACCCGGTTCGCACCGAGTCCGACCGGCTATCTTCATATCGGCCACGCCTTTTCGGCGCTCACCGCTTATCACGCCCGCGGCAAGGGCGGCACCTTTCACCTGCGTATCGAGGATATAGATCCGGTGCGGTGCAAGGATAAGTTTACCGACGCGATCCTCGAAGATCTGAAATGGCTCGGGCTCGACTGGGAAACGCCGGTGCGCAAGCAGTCCGAGCACATGGATGACTATGACAAGGCGCTCAAAAAGCTGACGCTGAAGGGTCTTCTCTATCCGTGCTTCTGCACCCGCTCCGAGATCAAAAAGGAAATCGCCCTATCCGGCCACGCGCCGCACGGGCCTGACGGGCCGGTCTATCCGGGCATCTGCCGTAACCTTTCGGACGAAAAACGCGAAGATCGTATCGATGACGGCGAATCGTACGTTCGGCGCATTGATATGAAAGGGGCTGCTGCAATCGCCGGCCCGCTGGGCTGGAAAGATATCGGCCTCGGCATGAACAAAGCGCAGCCCGACAAATTCGGCGACGTTGTTCTCGCCCGCAAGGATGTACCGACCAGCTACCACCTTGCCGTCACGGTCGACGACCATCTGCAGGGCATCACCCTGGTCACCCGCGGCGCCGATCTTGCGCCGTCGACCGATGTTCACCGCCTGTTGCAGGGCTTGCTGGGCTACACGCCGCCGACCTATAGCCACCACCGCCTGATAAAGGATACGACCGGCCGGCGGCTGGCGAAACGCGATCAGGATATGAGCATTCGTGGACTGCGCGAATCCGGCTACACACCGGAAGAAGTCGTCGCGATGTCGGGGTTCGAAGGCTAATCCCACCGGAACCCCACCGGCGCCCCCCACGGGTGGCCCCACTGGCGATCTGTCGCATCCACAACACCGTCGCAAACCTGATACAACCGGCCAGTAAACGCATATGACGTCCCGGTGGCTATTGCCGTGACGGATCGAACAACGCAGATGGAATAGACGATGGCCGACAACGTCCCCGGCACGATCGAAAAAGCACTGGCGATCAATCTCGATCCCCTGAAATACGGGACCATCGTGGAGATTGGCGCAGGCCAGGAAGTCGCGCGCTGGTTCTTCCAGGCGGGGGCGGCCGCAGGGACAATCGCAAAAACCATGTCGGCCTATGACATGAAGTTCAGCGACGAGATTTACGGCGAGTCCACCGACCGTCGCTATGTATCCCGCCCGCGGCTCGAGCGGATGCTGGAACGCGAATTCGACCTGCTGGTGTCACGCGTCAAGGATCACCGGTCCGATGAGTCGACTTTCTTCACATTTGCCAACACCGTCGCGGCGCAGGGCTTCAAAAAACGCGAAGAATGTCACGGCTGGATGGGCGTGCGTTTTCAAACCGCCCCCGGAAGTCCGCCCGAGGATATTATCCTGCACGTGCGCATGTTCGACGACACCAATGTAGAACAGCAGGACGCACTGGGCATTCTTGGCGTAAACCTGATCCATGGTGCCTACTATCACGCGCACGAGCCCGAAGTGCTGCTTCAGGGCCTGAACGATAATCTGAAATGGGGGCGGGTCGAGGTCGACCTGATCGAATTCCACGGCCCGACGATGGGCAAGATCGACAACCGCCTGATGGCCCTCGAACTGGTGAAGGCAAACCTGACGCCTGCGGTCCTGTTCGACCCCGATGGCCGCGTCGCGATCCCGTCGGAGGCTTTATACAAGCGCAGTGTGCTCGGCATGCGCGGCGAGTTTCATCCCGTCATCGGCGAAGGCATGAAACGGTTCGATCATGCCCGTGACCTGTTCGCCGAAAAGTGTGCGGCCGGAAAACCCGCCATCCTAATGGCCGAAATGACCATGTCGGCCATCGTCAATGAAGACGTGATCGACACCGCCGACTTTCTGCAACGGGTAAACGCGTTGACCGGTCTGGGCTTTCACGTGCTCATTTCAGAATTCTTCCGCTATTTCCGTGTCCGCCAGTATCTCGCGCGGCACAGCGACGAGCCGGTCGCCTTCGTGATGGGGGTCGACGGCTTTGCACGGATCATGCACGAGAAATTCTACGAAGGGCTCGAAGGCGGCATCATGGAAGGCCTCGGGCGTTTATTTCCACCCGGCACCACCGCCTATATCTATCCGGAACGCGTAGACGACATCGCCATCACGCTAGACGACATGCCGGTCGCGGACCACCTCCGCCCGCTTGTCACCTATCTGCGCGATCGCGGCCAGGTCGTTGCGGTGGATCGTTTCTAGGACCTCAGCCCGTTTAAAATCGCCTCGTAATCCGGGTGCTCCGGCGGTAGCACGCCGTGGCGGATACAGAAATCGATGATCACCAGGTTGCAGTTGAACTTGAAGTCGTCCGTGGACCCGACGATGCCCAACACCTCGGCGGCCGGCAGCAGGCGGAACTCGGCCACTTCGCCATCGGTGTTCCGAGGTTGAAAATCCGCCGGTAGTTCAAGGTCCCAACAGAACATCATGTCGGGTTTCAGACCGAGCTCATTTTCCATCGTATAGGTGATCGCGCCGACCGGGATTGCAGTGCGGGCCAACGCCTCGGGCACACCCGCTTCTTCGCCGGCTTCCTTGATGACATTCTGTTTCAGGGTGAGCCCGACGGGCTGGCCGCCGGCGATTATGTTGTCGAGCTGACCGGGACAGACCGGGCGATCGAGCGCACGCGTCGCGATCCATAGTTTTACGTCTGCGCCATCGCGCACAAATCCGTTGATATGCACACCATAAGCCCGGCACCCCAGAAAGGCTGCCGCCGCGCGCTCGATCTCAAACGCATAGAGCCCGCCCCATTGCCCGCCAATCGGATAGGCCTCATTACGCCAGCCGGTAATCACACCCTCCCCGGCGAGGGATTTCAGCACATGGCCGACCGCTTCGGTCCGCGCATCGTAGCTGTCCAGCCCGTCGGCGAGGCCAACGTGATCGGCCGTCAATTTGAATACATCGGCAAAACGCTCCAGATGAGCCCTGTGGCGATCTCGGATATGACCGACGGTCCGGCCATCGACGATGAAGGGCGAATAGGCGGACATATCGTGGGTATTGCAGCGGGCGATGTGGTCGAGGAAACTCATATTTGAACGCGTCTTTCAGGCCAGCGGGATCAGGGACAGAACATGCTGAAACTCTATCACGGGACGACATCGGTATGCGCAGCCAAGGTGCGCCTGGTGCTGTACGAAAAAGGTATGAGCTTCGAGAGCGAACTTCTGAACCTGCAACAGGGCGACCAGCACAGGCCGGATTATCTGAAACTGAACCCGAAAGCCGTGGTCCCGACCCTGGTGGATGGCGACCGCATGATACCTGAATCCTCGGTGATCATGTTCTATCTCGACGAGCTCCAGCCGGAACCGGCCCTGATGTCGGGTGAGCCGTGGCGCCGCACGCAGACGCGGTTGTGGATGAAACGCGTCGATGAATTCCTGCATCCCGGCTGTACCACGGTGACGTTTGCGACCGCTAACCGGAAACATTTCCTGGCGACCATGACGCCGGCGCAGCGCGAGGAACGCTATGCCCGGAACCCGAACCCCGAACGCCGTGCGATCCAGCGCGACTGTATCGAACACGGGCTGGATGCGCCCAGGGTGAGTGCGGTCCTAAAACAGTACGACGAAGCCTTCGCCGATATGGAACGCCAGCTCGACGACATGAATTGGCTGTCGGGCCGCGATTTCGGCCTCGCCGATATCTGCATGATCCCTTACGTGAACCGGTTGTCGCTGATCGCCATGGACAGCCTGTGGACCCGGAACCGGCCCAACGTCACCGACTGGCTCGCCCGCGTGAAGGCGCGGCCGTCCTTCCAGGAAGCCGTCACCCAGTGGATGACCGACGACGACCACGACCGCTTCATCGTCCCGCGCGACGAGGTTGAAGGGAAATTATGGGAAGTGCTGGCGGCATAACGCAGCCCTAGAGGATCGGTTTATATCGTCTCAATCCCCGGGCGTATCGGAAATTTGCGATCATAAACCAGACCGCTATCACAAAGAAGATCAAGGCTCCGATCGCATCGGAACTTTCGTCTTTGGACACACCTTGATAGACAGCAAGCAGTAATCCAAGGGCTAACAACAGATAAAATCCTGTCTTCGCGTAGTGCCAGAATTTCTTGGCGGTTCCCAGTTCATATCTGGGCGTATTTCGTTCGCTTTCACGACGGATGTCTATATCCAGATTTGCCCGGGAACCTTCGGGACCGACCACGATTTCCAGAGTGTCCTGCGGGACAATCGAGGAATCGACCAAGTCAGGCACAAATGCATGGAAGGCGTCCTGCAATTCAGCTTTCGACGCTCGAATTTCGAATGCCGGAAATTCTAAGTTCTCCTTCTTCTCATAACCCCTAAAAACCTGCCTCGCGGGCCATAGAAGCCGTTTTCGGTATGAACTCATATCGTTCACACCAACCCAAACGATCATCATGTGCTGGATACGAACGAATTGGATATAGGTGATTTCAGACCAGGGGATCAAACGCTTGCAAAGCCTGGAATGCATGAAACCCTGCTCGCCCAAGACAATGATGGGCCGACCAGCGATCCAAGACCTAAAAAAACGAATTGCGAGATACCCGGTGATGAGCGCAAGGAACAAAAAAAGAAGGAAAAAAAATACCGCCCCAATATTATTGGCGACATTCGGAAAAATCGCGCCCGTGATGATTGCGGTTGGAATTGCAGCGGCAACGCACACGAAGGCAGGCATTCTGGAAACATAGAATTCGAATTTCATACAATAATGCTCTCACAACCATCGTCTGTATCTAGGTCAAACAGTATCGCATATTCTTCAACCTTGGCCAAAATGCCGCATTGCACTCTCCGGCATTCCGTTTCATAGTCTTGGCATGTCTTCAGTCCTACCCGTTCTGATCGTTATTGCGGTTCTCGCAACCTTTGGTGCGCTTGCCTTTGGCCTGGTGTCCATGGTGCGCGGAGGCGAGTTTAATGCCCGGAATTCCAACCGTTTCATGCGGATGCGGGTGATGCTGCAGCTTGCGGCCCTCGTGCTGATCGGTGTCGCCTTCCTGTTTTCGACCAAGTAGCAGCGCCGCCGGCGCCCGGCCTTGTGGCCCTCTCCACAAATCCCTTCGCTATTGCAGCATTTATTACCGAAACTTGACATCGGGCGGGACTCTAGTAGTTTTCGCACTTGCGAGATAACGCCCTTCCTGATGTGCTCCTGTCGGCAGCAAATAGCACGCGGAAAGGCCCTCAAAACCGGTGGCTGCCCCACATCTGAGAGAAATTGACCGATGAAACTCCTCGTCGCCGTCAAACGGGTGATCGATTACAACGTCAAGGTTCGTGTCAAAGCGGACGAGACCGGCGTTGAGACCGCCAACGTTAAAATGTCCATGAACCCGTTCGATGAAATTGCCATCGAAGAAGCGGTTCGCCTGCTCGAAGCCGGGACCGCGACCGAAGTGATCGCCGTGTCCATGGGCGTGCAGCAGTGCCAGGAAACAATTCGCACCGCACTTGCCATGGGGGCCGACCGCGGCATCCATGTCAAAACCGACGAAGAGCTGCAGCCGCTGGCGGTCGCCAAGCTGCTCGCCAAGATTGTCGAGAAAGAAGCACCCGACGTGGTGATCCTCGGCAAGCAGGCGATTGACGACGATTCAAACCAGACCGGCCAGATGCTGGCGGGCCTGCTGGGCTGGTCGCAGGGCACTTTCGCATCGAAGATCGAACTTGCCGACGGCAAGGCGAACGTGACGCGCGAAGTCGATGGCGGGCTGGAAACGCTGGCCATTACCCTGCCGGCGATCATCACCACCGATCTTCGCCTGAACGAGCCGCGCTACGCATCGCTGCCGAACATCATGAAGGCGAAGAAAAAGGCCATCGACGAGATGAGCCCCGAAGATCTCGGCGTGGATGTCGCGCCGCGCCTGACGACGCTGAAAGTCACCGAGCCCGTCAAACGCGAAGGCGGCGTGAAAGTCGAATCTGTCGCCGAGCTTGTCGATAAACTCAAAAATGAAGCGGGGGTCATCTGATGGCAGTTCTCGTTGTCGCCGATCACGATAATTCAGCAATCGTTCCCATCATGCTGAACACCGTCACCGCTGCCGCCGCGATTTCGGGCGACGTGCATGTACTGGTCGCCGCCGAAGGCAGCGCCGCCGCCGCAGACGCCGCAAAGATCGCCGGCGTTTCCAAGGTGCTTGCCGCCGATAGCGCGGCCTACGCACATCAGCTGGCCGAAAGCATCGCACCATTGGTTGTGCGCCTGGCGGGCGGATACAGCCACATCCTGTTCCCGTCCAACACGTCGGGCAAAAACATTGCGCCGCGTGTCGCCGCCCTGCTCGACGTCGCGCAGATATCGGACATTGTCGAGGTTGTGTCCGAAGACACGTTTGTTCGCCCGATCTATGCGGGCAACGCCATGGCCACCGTGCAGTCATCGGATTCGGTGAAAGTCATCACGGTCCGCGGCACGGCCTTTGCCGCCGCCGAGGCAGAGGGTGGTTCTGCCGCCATTGATTCCATCGATGCCGCGGAAGATGCCGGCCTGTCGAGCTTCGTCAGCCAGGAACTGAGCAAGTCCGAACGCCCCGAACTGACCGCTGCCCGCGTGATTATTTCGGGCGGGCGCGGGCTTCAGTCCGGCGAGAATTTCGAGATCATCGAAAAGGTCGCCGACAAGCTTGGCGCCGCCGTCGGCGCATCGCGCGCCGCGGTCGATGCGGGCTACAAGCCCAATGATTACCAGGTCGGCCAGACCGGCAAGGTTGTCGCGCCGGAACTGTACATCGCGGTCGGCATTTCCGGCGCGATTCAGCATCTGGCGGGCATGAAGGATTCCAAGGTCATTGTCGCGATCAACAAGGATGAAGAAGCGCCGATCTTTACGGTCGCCGATTACGGCCTTGTCGGCGATCTGTTCAAGATCGTGCCCGAACTCGACGAAGAACTTGAAAAGCAGGGCATCACCCCCCGCTGACACATCCGGCAGCGCAACGCCTCTGCCGCAACAAAATATAATGACAGGGAGTCATTTAGTCCCGGTGCGCCGATATGAAATTTGGCGGATGCCGGAACATCAACATAGGAGAGTAATTAGTGTCTGACATCCAGGATCCGGGTGCTACGCCCGAAGCCATGAGCATCAAGAAAATCGGCGTTATCGGTGCAGGCCAGATGGGGTCCGGCATTTCGCATGTCGCCGCCGTCGCCGGCATCGACGTCGTCATGAGCGATATCTCGCAGGAGCAGCTCGACAAGGCCGTGGCCACGATCGACAAGAACCTGGAACGCCAGGTCCAGCGCGAAAAGATCACCGCCCTCGACAAGCAGGACGCCCTCGACCGGCTGTCCGGCTCGACCGAGTACTCGGCACTCAGCGAATGCGATATCGTCATCGAGGCCGCGACCGAGAACGAAAGCGTCAAACGCGAAATCTATAAGGCGATGATCCCGTCGCTGCGTCCCGATACCATCATCGCATCCAACACATCGTCGATTTCGATCACCCGGCTTGGCGCCACCACCGACCGGCCGGAAAAATTCATGGGCATGCATTTCATGAACCCGGTGCCGATCATGCAGCTGGTCGAACTGATCCCGGGCATCGCCACCGACAAGACGACCCACAAGATTGTCGAAGGCCTGACCTACCGCCTCGCCAAAACCCCGGTCATTTCCGAGGATTTCCCGGCCTTTATCGTCAACCGCATCCTGCTGCCGATGATCAACGAGGCCGTCTACACGCTGCATGAAGGCATCGGCTCGATTAAGGACATCGACACCGGCCTGAAGCTCGGCGCAAACCATCCGATGGGCCCGCTGGAACTGGCCGATTTTATCGGTCTGGACACCTGCCTGTCGGTCATGCAGGTGCTCTATGACGGGCTTGCCGATACCAAGTACCGGCCCTGCCCGCTGCTTGCCAAATATGTTGAAGCAGGCTGGCTCGGCCGCAAGACCGGCAAGGGCTTTTACGATTATTCCGGCGACCAGCCGGTACCGACCCGCTAATTCCGGTCGACGATCCAACAAAACCCCCGGGCGATGTCCGGGGGTTTTGTTGTGCTGATCGCGCCGGAAGGGTGCGCCCTATTCTGCCGCCTGGGTCGGCGCTGCCGCCAGGTTCGGTTCCCACTTCCCCGCCCCTTCGAGCGCCATCGCTGCGGGCATCACATCCCGTGCAAACCGCTCCATCGACGCGACGGTCAGGTCATGCGGCATGCTGGCAATCTGGAACATGCCAAGAAAATACCCGAGCCCCACATCGGCATGACAGGCGGCGAGTTTTTCACGCACCGTATCCGCGCTGCCGACGATGATCACATCGCGTTCCATGAGGGATTCAACGGTGTGCGTGGACACCAGGCTCGATTTCGTTTTGAGCACGCGCTTGTAGGATTCGACCGACATATAGCCCGGTGGCAGCAGCAGCGAGATCGAATACCGCAGCAGTTTGTTGAAGAACAGCTCCACGTGCGGGCGGACTTCCTCAATCGCCTGCGCATCCGTCTCTCCGACATAGACCGGCGCGGCCCAACCTAGCTGATCGGACGTCGCCGCATATCCGTGATCGTGCGCAACCTGGCGATAGGCGTTGTGGAACCGGACCACATTCTGGAACGGCGAGTAGGTCTGCAGATAGGTATATTTCCGGTCGGGATGCGCCGCCCATTCGATGGTCTCGGTCGACCCCTGGCTCGGCACCCAGATGGGCGGATGCGGATCCTGGTACGGCCGGGGCCAGGTGTTCACATAATCAAAATGGTAATGCTTTCCTTCGAACGCGAACGGGCCCTCTTTGGTCCAGGCCTGGATAACCAGATCGTGCGCTTCGTGGAACCGCTCGTGACTGAAAGCCGGGTTCGCCCCCATTGAGTAATATTCCGCGCCGAGCCCCCGCACCATGCCGCTGATCAGCCGCCCACCGGTGATGCAGTCGATCATCGCGTGTTCTTCGGCGAGCGTCTGGGGATGGTCGCGGATACCGAACGCATTGCCGAGAATGGCGATTTTTATCCGTTCGGTCTGGCGCGCCAACGCGGACGCCATGACAACCGGCGACGGCATCAGCCCATAGGCATTCTGGTGGTGTTCGTTGACGCAGACACCGTCAAAGCCAAGTTCTTCGGCGTATTCAAGCTCGTCCAGATAGCGATTATAGAGCTCATGTCCTTTGACGGGATCGAAGTTCGAATTGGGATAGGTCACCCAACAGGTATCGTATTCCTTGTCGTAATCAGGATCGACATAGGCATAGGGCATCAGGTGGAATAGAAAGACTTTCATTGGCGTTTCCCGCTCTTATCGCTCCCGCCTACTCGGCCGCGACCTGTTCCTTTGTACCGAACTGCTTTGCCGCCGGCATCACGTGTTCGGCAAAGCGTTTCATACTGGCGACCGTCATGTCATGCGGCATAGAGGCAATCTGGAACATACCGAGGAAGTGACCGACGCCGGCTTCGCGCTGGCAGTATTCCAGCCGCTTGCGCACGGTATCCGGGCTGCCGCAAATGACGATCCCGGCTTCGACCAGCTCTTCCATTGAACGCACCTTAGACAGCCCGCCCTTGTGCTTCATGACATTCTTGTAGGACCGCAGGCTGAGATACCCGGGCGGCAACAGCATTTCGGGCGTCATCCGCAGGAACTTGTTGAAAAACGCCTCGACGTGCGGGCGTGCCTCTTCCATCGCCTGCTCGTCGGTTTCGCCGACATAGATCGGCGCCGCCCAGCCGAGCTGAGAATCCTGAGCCTCGTAACCGTACTGGTCACGCGCGATGTCGCGATACATCTGCAGGAATTTCTTCACCGCATCGAACGGGCTGTAGGTCTGCAGATAGGTATATTTGCGATCAGGGTGCGCCGCCCATTCGATCGTTTCAAGCGACCCCTGGGACGGGCACCAGATCGGCGGGTGCGGCTGCTGATACGGACGCGGCCAGACGTTCACGTATTCGAAGTGAAAATGCTTTCCTTCAAACGCGAACGGACCTTCTTTGGTCCATGCCTGGATGACCAGATCGTGCGCTTCGTGGAAACGCTCGTGGCTGACAGCCGGGTTCGCGCCCATCGAATAATATTCAGCGCCGATACCGCGCACCATGCCGCTGATCAGCCGGCCACCGGTGATGCAATCGATCATCGCGTGTTCTTCGGCGAGGGTCAGCGGATGTTCGCGAATACCGAACGCATTGCCAAGCACCGCGATCTTTACCTTCGATGTGCGCCGCGCCAGCGCGGCGGCGGGCACGATCGGCGACGGCATCATGCCGTAGGCGTTCTGGTGATGCTCGTTCACACAAAGCCCGTCGAAGCCGAGCTCTTCACCCATCTCCAGTTCGTCGAGATAGGTGTTGTAGAGATAGTGCCCCATCTTCGGATCGAAGTTCGAATTGGGATACACCACCCAGGACGCCTTGTACTGCTTGTCGTAGTCCAGATCGAGACACGCATAGGGCATCAAGTGGAATAGAAAACACTGCATGGCGGCTTCCCCATTTTATAAGCTTACGAACGATTATAGCCGGATTCCGGGGGAACAAAACCTCCAGCAACATCCTGTAAAAAAACAGGCTGCCGGCCAAATAAAACACCCCCAATTGCCCAATATTTGCACATCTTAGAACGACGGGATGTCCGCACAGATATTAAAGCGAAATACAAAGATCAAAAAAATTAATAGACGGGCAACCATATATTGCGTACTTTTACTCGCTTGTTGCGGAAACCAGAGTTGTCGCCATGAGCACCCCTGAACATATTATCCTGACTTCGCACCCCCCCGGTGGAGAAGCGCAAACGACCCCGATCCACTGGGGGGAATCCGATCCGGCAAAGCGCGGACCGATTATTGGCACCGTCACGGATTCGACGGCGCGGAACGTAATCGGCACCCATTCGGGCAGCTATTCCGTCTATCTTGCGGCGTCCGTCGCGGCGGGCCGGCTGAACCCGGATTTCAAGCCCGATCTTCACAATACGTCGCCGATCATCGATATCGGCCCGTACCCCCAATGGTCCGAGCCGGGCAAAATCGTCTCGCTCGATCCGTTCGGGCACATCGTCACCGAATGCTTTGCCGATCAGCTTGCGGCCGGCATCAACATCCGGCCGACCATTGCCGTCACCCAGGCACGGCTGTCGATGCTGGAAATGCGCGAAGCCATCACGCTGGGACGCCTGAAAGCCGATGGCAAGGTTCTGATGGATAACGGCGACGTCCACGTCACCAAGATCGCGGTCGATCCGGTCTGGCATCTCCCCGGCATGGCCGAGCGCCTTGGCTGCGATACCAGCACGCTGCGCCACGCCCTGTTTACCTATACCGGCGGGATGTATCCCGAACTGGTCACCCGGAACGACCTTGAAGTTTTCCTACCGCCGATCGGCGGGCTGTCCGCCTATATCATCGGCGACCCGGCGACCCTGTCGGATAAATCCGCGCCGCTGGCCTGCCGGGTGCACGACGAATGCAACGGCTCCGACGTGTTCGGTTCGGACATCTGCACCTGTCGCCCCTATCTGACCCACGGAATCGAACTCTGTGTGGAAATGGCGCAGCAGGGCGGCAACGGGCTTGTGGTCTATAACCGCAAGGAAGGCCGCGCCCTTGGCGAGGTCACCAAGTTTCTCGTCTACAATGCGCGCAAGCGGCAGGAAGAAGGCGACAATGCGGCCAAATACTTTGAGCGGACAGAATGCGTCGCCGGCGTTCAGGACGCACGCTTCCAGGAACTGATGCCCGATATTTTTCACTGGCTGGGTGTTCAGCGTCTCGACCGCTTTGCCTCGGCAAGCGATATGAAGCACGACGCGCTTGTCAGCCAGGGCATTGAAATCGGCGAACGTCTCGACCTGCCGGAAGAACTGATACCGGAAGATGCGCAAGTCGAAATGGAAGCCAAAAAAGCCGCCGGGTATTTCACCCAGGCCGTCATCAAGGATGCGGATGCGCTGAAAGACGTCAAAGGGCGCGATCTGCTGTGAGCGCCCGGGCCACTCAGATCGCCGCTGCCGATCCTTCGGCCGCGGCCATTCGCGATCTTATGACCCCGGAAGCGGTCAGGACCCGCTGCGGGGAAATCCTCGCCATCGGTTTTGAAGGGGGGCTGACCTGGTTCGACGTCGACCCCACACGCCTTGGAGAGGCCGCGGACCGCGTCGTGACCGAAATTCGCACCAACTACCCGTCGCTCGACGTTCCGTTCCACAGCCGATGGCGGCATTTCGAATTCAACGGTGTCGACCTGTGGGCAAATCGCGCCGCACAGGCAGGCCTGAACGGGACTGATCTCGCCGCCGCGGCGGGCGATCTTGCCATTATTTCCGTCCTGCTGGACGCAGGCGCCGGGCCGGACTGGGTATATGAAGACGCGGATACCGGCCTGCGGCTCGGGCGTTCGGAAGGGCTCGCACTCGCAAGTCTGCGCCTGTTCGAGGCGGGCGCGCTGAGCAGTGTTGCAAACGATCGTTTACGCGCCGATGCGGACGCGCTGATGGCCTTGACCCCGGAACGGCTGGGCGAGGTGTTTCAGGTCACCCCGAAAAACCCACTTGTCGGACTGGAACAGCGTGCGGGCCTGTTGCAGAAGCTCGGTCAGGCCATTGCCGACCGGCCGGATGTGTTCGGCGCCGGCGAGGCCACACGTCCCGGGAATATCCTGCTCTGGCTAAAAAAACAGGGGAACGTCGAGGCGCGCGATATACTGCTCGCCCTTCTCGATACCCTCACAGATATCTGGCCGTCACCGGTGCGTATCGGCAACGTGCCGTTGGGCGATGTCGGCCGGCATCCGGCCGTTTCGCGCACAGACGCCTCGTCGGGCATTGTGCCGTTCCACAAGCTGTCGCAATGGCTTTCTTATTCGCTGATCGAACCGTTGCAGCAATCCGGGACACCCGTCACGGCGCTCGACGGGCTGACGGGGCTCGCGGAATACCGGAATGGCGGCCTGTTTATGGATGCCGGCGTGCTGTCGCTGAAGGACCCCTCATTGTCCGCTCAGGCGCACGCGCCGTCGAGCGAGCTGATCGTCGAATGGCGGGCGCTGACCGTCGCGCTGCTCGACCGGATCGCGGACGACGTGCGCGCAGCACTGGACGTCGCTGCTGATGCGCTGCCGCTGGCGAGTGTGCTGCAGGGCGGCACCTGGTCTGCCGGACGCAAGATCGCCGCCGAGGCGCGCGATGGCGGCGGGCCGCCGTTGATTATTCAAAGCGATGCAACCGTGTTCTAGGGGAAAGACCGTGACCAACCAGACCATTCGGGCGACGAACGCCACCATCGAAGTCGTCGACCATCCGCTGGTGCAGCATAAGCTCACCCTGATCCGCGACAGCAAAACGGATTCCGCGCTCTTCCGGGACGGGTTGCGCGAGATCAGCCAGTTACTGGCCTATGAGGTCTGCCGCGACCTCGAACCTGAAAAGGTCGAAATCAACACGCCGCTGGAGCCGATGACCGGCAGCCGCATCGACGGTGGCAAACTCTGTCTCGTCTCTATCCTGCGCGCCGGTAACGGCCTGCTCGACGGCATGCTGGACCTGATGCCGACTGCCGGCGTCGGCCATATCGGCCTGTACCGGGAACCGGAGACCCATGTGCCGGTGGAATACTACATCAAGCTGCCGGACCGGCTTGAAGAGCGGCTCTGCATCGTCGTCGACCCCATGCTGGCGACGGGCGGATCCGCCACGGCCGCGGTCCAGCGACTGAAACAGGCCGGTGCGAAGCGCATAAAGTTCGTCTGTGTGGTCGCCGCGCCGGAAGGGCTGGAAGTCTTCACAAAAGCGCACCCGGATGTCCCGGTCGTCACTGCGGCGATCGACCGCGAGCTCGACGATCACGCCTATATACGTCCGGGCCTCGGCGATGCGGGCGACCGGATGTACGGCACGAAATAGCGGATAACGGACGGGTTTCTAATCCAGGAAGCCGTTTTCGCGAAACCAGTCGGCGGCTTCTGTCAGCGCCTGCTGGGCCGGCCGCGGCGCATAACCGAGTTTATCCCTGGCCTTGTCCGACGAATAGTACATGTGTTTCGCCGCCATCCTAAGTGCATCGACGGTGACCACGGGCTCGCGGTGCGTGACGCGGGCGACAAGCTCCGCCGCCCACGCGACCGGAAATAACGGGCCCCGTGGCAGTTTCAGCCACGGGCCGGACCGCCCGACATGGTCGGTGACGGTCTTGATGATATCGCGCAGGGTCATGTTGTCGCCGCCGAGAATATAGCGCTCGCCGATCTCGCCCTTCTCAAATGCCAGCATATGACCTTCTGCGACGTCATCGACATGGACAGCATTCAGGCCGGTATCGAGATAGGCCGGCATCCGGCCCTTCGCGGCATCCAGCACGATGCGCCCGGTCGGTGTCGGCTTGATATCGCGCGGGCCGAACGGCGCGGACGGGTTGACGATCACAACCGGCGCGGATTCTTCGCGCACCAGCCGCATTACTTCCTCTTCGGCCAGGAACTTGGATTTCTTGTAGTGACTGATCATGTCACCAACGGTCGCCGTTGCCGTCTCATCCGCAACCTCGGTACCGGGAAGCGGGTACAGCACGGCGACGGAGCTGGTATACACAAAGCGGCTGATCCCGGCATCACTCGCCGCCCGGATCAGATCACGCGTGCCATCTACATTCGCGCGATACATCGAAGCGCCGCCATCCGGCACCCAGAGCCGATAATCCGCGGCGACGTGAAATACCGCATCGCAGCCCTGAACCGCGGGTTTGAGCGTTTCCGGTTGCGAAAGATCGCCTTCGACGATCTCGACCGACAATCCTTCCAGATTGCGCCGGTCGCTGGTCGGACGCAGAAGAACCCGGATATCATGACCGTCCGCGGCCAGTCGCCTGGCGACGGCGGATCCAACAAATCCCGATGTTCCGGTAACAAGCGCGCGCATTATTCTAACCTTTGGGTTCGCGCAGCCTGCGCAACAGATCATTTATGTTGATGATCGTGAATATCAACGTGCCGATTGTGCCAACAACGAAAAACCCGAAGGTCCCGGTCAGCCAGATTATCGGCAGGATCAGGTAGATCCCGTCCTCGGCCTCGAACCGGCCAAACTGCGGGTAGGGGTCCGGCGCGGTGCCTGACCAGGTTTCGACACGGAACTGCAGGACCATGTTGATCACGATAAAAAGCATGGCGCCTGCCGCCAGCAGCAACACCCAGTCCCCTGCCCCATGGCGCCATTCGGCATAGCCCATGCCGAGAAACATGGTGCCATAGCAGGCCGTCCCGGTGAGCGAATCGTACATCGCACCGATCGGCGATGTTTTGCCGCTCTGGCGCGCAAGCTCGCCGTCCATGTGATCGATGAAACGCGCAATCGTAACAAGCCCCGCCGCCCAGAGCGGCGCCGTCGCTTCGCCCCACGCGAACAGGGCCGAGGCGACAAGCCCGAGGATCAGACTGAACGTCGTAATATGGTTCGGGGTTATCAGCGTATTGACCAGCGGGCGAACGAGAATGGCGCACATCGCCTGATCGTAGGGGATCGCCTGCCCCGGTGCCTTTTCGGTCATGCCTTTGCCTCGCCATCCGGCCAGAGCTGCATCAGCGCCGGCAGAACGACCAGCGTGCATATCAGGGTAAGGCCGATCGACAGCACCAGCAATTCTCCCATGCTTGCCGTTCCACGATGGCTGGAAACGGCGAGACTGCCAAACGATGCGATCGTCGTCAGCGAACTGAAAATAACCGCGCGCGGCGTGGTTGTCGAAAACGCCGCCGCACCGGAGCTTTCTTCGCGCGCGCGCGAAACAAGATGTATGCCATTGGCAACACCGAGCCCCATCAGCAGCGGCAGCACGATCACGTTGGCAAAATTGAACGGCATCGACAGCAGAACCGTAGCCGCCACCGTATATAGAGCGGCCAGAAGCAGCGGGATAAGCACCAGCAGCGTATCCCGCGCCGATCGCAGCACCAGGAAAATCATCAGCGTGACGGCAACGACCGAAATCAGCGCGGCCGTAACAACCGAATTGACGACTGCTTTCCCCGCTTCGAGAATCTCGACCGGGCTGTCGGTGGCATCCGGCGCGATCGTCCGTACCGCATGCACGAAGCGTTTCAGCGCCTCGGGGTCTTCCAGGTTTTCAGACGGGTAGACCTGAACTCGCGCACGACCGTTCGGCGCAAGGTAGCGGTGCAGAATCTCCGGCGGCAAATCCTTCAGCGCCACGGGCGTGGCATCCAGCGTCTTCTTCAACCGCTCTATCTGTGGCGAAAAATGCCGGAAAACAGCAGCTTCAAACGCTGCCTGCTTTGCGCCGTCATCCAGCATCGCCAATGCGGTATTCAGTCTGACCGCACCCGCCGCCAGGTCTGCGACGGCGGGCAGGTCGCGCGTCGCCCCCTGCGCGAGGGCCTCGCGCAGGGCCACGAACGCCTTTTTCCGATCCGCGGCGTTCAGTTCCGCCGCTGTCCCGCTCAGCCGAAGCGGCGCCAGAAAGATATTCAGATCGTCGATCATCGCGAGCTTCTCGGTCTGCTCGGTCGGCACCAGATCCGTCGCCGTTACGGTTTTGTCGACCTCGGGCAGGCTGCGAAGCTTGCCGGCAAGGGTATAGGCGCCCGACAGCGAAGGTGCGAGCAACTCTATCGTATAAGGCGACGCGCCGGCCGTGGCGGCAAGGTCGCGGAATGTCCTGACGGATTCGGTCGACGGATCCCGCAGCTTGATCGGGTCGAGGTCAAACCGGGCAAACGGGACAGTAGCCGCAGCAGCGCCCCCAAGAATAAGCGCCGCGACGGCAATGCGCCGGTCGGGCAGGGTCGGCGATTTCCGCGCTGCCGGGGCAGAGGCGGGCGCGCCCGGCGGAAAAACCGTCAGAAAAGCCGGTATCACCGTGAACGTCGCAATAAAGGCGATAAACATGCCGACGCCCGCGATCAGGCCCAGCTCCGACAGGCCGCGGTAGTCGGTCGGCACGAACGAGAAGAACGAGATTGCAGCGGCGAGCGCGCACAATGCCAGCGGTCCGGCCAATCCGCGCCCGGTGCGGCGCAAACCGCCCTGCGGGTCGCCGTCGCGCAGACGTTCCTCTCGGAAGCGCAGGGCAAAGTGAATTCCAAAATCCACGCCAAGGCCGATAAACAATACCGCAAACGCGACCGAAACCAGATTGAGATGGCCGATCGCAAGCGTCGTAAAACCCGCCGTCCAGACAAGACCGGCGATCAGGGCCGCAAGGATACCAAGCACCAGACGCAACGACCGGATTCCCCAGGCTAGTAACAGTGTCACCAGCACAAGGCTGACAAACCCGGCATTCGTGGCACCCGTCGTGACGCTTTCAAGCTCCTCCGTCGAGATCACGACCCCACCGGTCAGACGGACGGTTACACCGGTCTCCGGCGTGAGGCCTGCCTGGCGCGCGATTCCGCGAATACGCTCCATCGCCTCCGCCGCCGGGGAAAGTGAGGAGAAATCGACGCGGGGCTGGGTGATAATCACCCGCCGCGTCGTGCCTTCATCCTGTTCTCCGCCGATCAGAGCGCGCCATGACAATGCCACGGGCGTGCCCTGCCCGATTGACATCGCGACCGTCGTCAACGTGTCCAGTACGGTCGCAAGACGCGTTGCCTGATCTTTTTCTTCAACACCGTCGACGGCGTCGCCCAGCACGGCAGCCAGGCCGCGCAGCGAAGGGTCTCCGGAGAGTTTGACAAGAAATGCCTGGGATTCCGCGATTTCGTCCGACAGGTCTGCCAGCGCTTCCCGGTCCAGATAGAGCAGACCATTGCGCAGAAAAAACGGGTTGGTCTCCGGTGAAAAAACGAGCGGAAAATTTTCCGGATCGGCGCGCAGTTTCGCCGCGAGGATTTCAGTGGCTTCATCCGCGCGGTCGGGAAGATCGGCATCTACGACAATCGCGACATTGTCGGACAATGCGGGGAACGCCTCACGAAACGCCTTGTAACGCTGGCGGAACGGCAAATCTTCCGAGATCATGCCGGCGGTGTCTGTATCAATCTTCAGGTTACCGGCGGCATAAAACCCGGAAAGAGCCGTGAAGGCGAGCGCGCATGCAAGCACAACCCAGGGCGACATCTGACCATAGGAAACGACGGCGCCCATGAACCTGACGAAAGGACCGGCATCGTCCCTGCCGGCGCCATCGCGCGGACCGGACATCAGCGGTTTCGCCGCACGTGTCCCGCGGCTTCCCAGATGGCATAGAGCAGATAAAGCGGTGTGCCGATACCGGCAGCGGCGATAAAGGGCGGCATTGCACCAATCCAGGTGATCGGTCCGACGGCATAGAGCGTGTCTTCTATCTCAAAACCGCCGCGAACGGTCTGTTCAGTCGTTTCCATGCCATAGGTCATTTCCTGCCACAGCCGGATCGAAAAGATCAGCGCGACCGATACCCCGGCTGCAATACCGCACGGCACCGCCCATTCGCCAAGCCACGTGTCCCGCAAACCGAACCCGGCACCGACAAACATCGCGCAATAGCTCGACATTGCGCCGACATGATCGAAATAATGACCGAAAGTACTGGTCTTCCCGGTCGCCCGGGCAAACTCGCCGTCGACATGATCCATCCACACCGCGACCATAAACAGGAACGAGCCGCCGAGCATCGCGATCCACGTGCCTTCTGCATAGAGAAAGCCCGACGCAATGCCGATCACCATGCCGAGCGCCGTCAGCGCATTGGGCGAAACCGGCAACCCCTTGATCACACGGACAACAGCCTTTGCCAGGCGCTGATCGTAGGCGATCACGGGTTTGCCGCCGGGACCTGATCTATTTGTGCTGGATGCCATACCACTCCGTTCGCTCACAGCTTTAGAGGATGCGGTGAATCGTGTAAATCACGCAGCTTGCTTGCCGCAATCACACCACCGGCATAGCATCAATCGAAAGGGGAGACACCAATGTTCACGCTCAGTCATACGATGCCGGTGAATACCGGGGATCCCACCCTGAACCGCACCCAGATCTGGCAGGGATTACTGCTAAAAGCGGAAAACCCGGTCCCATTCCTCGACGCCATGAGCGCATGCACGGTCATCGATCGGGGCGATAACTGGCTCTTGCGGGATTTTACGCTACGGGGCGAGGAAATGCAGGAGCGCGTGACGTTCGAGCCCGAAAAACGCGTGACGTTCGAGCGTACCAGAAGCAGCGCCATGGGCACCATCCTGAACGAAACCGTTGCGCTGGATGACGGCAGTATGGCGCTTCGATTCACATTCACCCTGGATGTCGACGGGCTGGCCGATGGCAGCGCCGAAGAGACCGAGTTTGCCGAACGAATGTCGCAGAGTTACTTTCAGGGTGTCGGCAGCACATTGGCCGAAATCCGCCGCCAGGTGCGCTCTGGTGAGCTAATTACCGCGTAAACAAGACAAAACGCATCGTTTGAGATAGATTTTGGCCTTGAATGACAGTTTGACCGTGGGGAATTCGATATGACGACCTTAAATCGCATCAGTGGACTGCACCATTACGCCTATCGTTGCCGGAATGCCGAAGAAACCCGCAGTTTCTACGAAGATCTGCTTGGTCTGCCGCTGGCGCACGTCATTCAGGCCGATAACGTGCCCAGCACCGGCGCATCGGATCCTTACGTACATCTGTTTTTCGAATATGCAGATGGCAGCTATATCGCGTTTTTCGACCTGGGCGACGAGACGTCCTGCATTCCGGACCCGGAAACCCCGTCCTGGGTGAACCATTTCGCCATGCAGGTAAAAACCGTCGCCGAGGTCGAGGAATGGAAGAAGCGGCTTGATGCCGCAAATATCGACGTCGTCGGGATGACCGACCACGGATTCGTCAAATCGATCTATTTCTTCGATCCAAATGGTATCCGCCTCGAAATCACCTGCGAAGTGACCGGTGAGAGCGAACGCCAGGATCATCGCGCCGAAGCACATGCCGCGCTCAAAGCGTGGACAGACGCCCGGCCCGCACCACAGACCAACTTCTACCAGTTCAAAAAAGAAGCCGCCGACGCCTGATCGCGATCAGTTAGCGCCACGACCAGTCTGCGCCACGATTAGTCTGCCAGGTTCGCCGTAACCTGCTGAATCCATTCTTCCGACGCGCCGGTCGTCTCGAGCTCGGCTCGCGCCTGCGCCTTGGTCTGCAGCACCGAGGCGATCACGTTCGGATTGTCGCCTTCCTTTGGTTGACAGCATGCTTCCATGCGCACGCCGTTCGGATCCTTGAAATACATCGACACCAGACCCGGCAGAATATCGACCGGTCCGTCATACTCGACACCGGCGGCATGCAGGCGCAGGCGTAACGCCTCGAGCTGATCGGGCGTGACGGTGAACGCGCAATGCTGCATGCCACCGATATCGTCCCGGTCGGAGGGTTTTTTCACACCCTTCGGAATTTCGAAATACGCGAGCAGGCTGTCATTGCCCATATCGAAGAAATAATGCCGGATTTCCTCGTAAGGTGGATTGCCGCGATTGCCCGGCCCGACGCCAACACCCGGCGGCACTTTCATCGCGTGCACCAGCGGCATGCCGACGACGTTGACAAAAAAGTCCGTCGTCATCTGCATATCTTCGGTGGTGAGCGCCAGGTGATGGATCCCGCGGGACGGTAATCCGGTCGCGCTTCCCTGAGACATATCGGTTGCTGCGCCTGTATCGGGCATTGGAATTCTCCCTATCGGTTTCGCCCATTTTATCACTCACAAAACCGTTGGACGACACAAATCCACATAATATCGGCGACGGGCCCGATTGACTCATCAACCCCGATGATCAAAGCTTCCTTTTAGTAGAAAGTGGCAGAAACATGCCACCAACAGTGGATACGGAAACCGCATCCACATAGGGAGAAACGCCATGACCGACTTCGAAAACGAACTCGACCGCCGTCTGTTGCTCAAAGGTGCAGGTGCCCTGGCCGGAACCACCGCCCTGTCATCCCTTCCCTTCAGCGCTGCGATGGCCGCCGGATATCCTGACCAGAACATCAGCGTCGTCGTCCCGACACGCGCCGGCGGCGGCGCTGACCGCTTGCTGCGCGGCGTGGCCGGCATCTGGAAAAAACACCTGAAAACCAATTTAGAACCTGGTTTCTTCCCGGGCGCCTCGGGCCGGGTCGGCTACGAAATCTATATGGGGAAACGCAAGACCGATGCCTACAATCTATTGTTCGGCAACATGGGGCCGGAACTGCTGAACTGGGTCGTCAAAAAACCGAGCTTCGATCTTGCGGATTACCAGTATTTTGGCCGCGTCGATACCGACCCCGGCGTCCTGTTCGTTGGCGCCAAATCCAAGCTGCAGTCGCTCGACGACGTCATCCGTGAAGGCAAGAAGCGCACCTTGAACGTCGGCACAAGCCGGCTTGCCCATCCCGCGTCGATCGGCGCATTGCTGTTTGCCGAACAGACCGGCATCAGCATCAATCTGATCCCGCTCTCGGGCGGCAAGAAAACCATTGCCGGTGTCGTCACCGGCGAAATGGATTTATCAACGCTGACATCGGGCTCCGTTGCGGCCCGCGGCAAGTCCGTCAAAACGCTGCTGGTGTTCAACGACAAGAACGTAATCCCGGAGCGCCTCGATAACGCGCCGACGATGAACGAGAAATACGGCACCCGTATTCCGCCCTTGCTGTCGGCCCGCGCCTTCGCCATCCAGACCAAGGCGATCAAGGACCACCCGGATCGCTACAAGATTCTGCAGAGCTCGTTCCGCCAGATCTTCGACAATCCGGAATTCAAGGCCGCGATCCTCAAAGCAAAGGGTGTCTGGGAATACATCAACTGGGGCGGCCCGGAAGAATGCGCCAAATACGCGGCGGATATTGCCGAGGTCGGCGCCAAGTTCAAGCCGCTGCTGACCGGCAAAAAAGGCTGATTAATCACATCAGGCGCCGCCTTCCGGGCGGCGCCTTTTTCGTGCCTGAAATCGGCACCTGAAATCCGTGTCTGAACACCATGTCCGATAACGAGCCCCAACAAAAAAAATCCATCGGCGCCGAGCTGATCATCCCGGTCGCGGCGCTGGTGTTTACGCTTTACTATTTTTCCACGATCTACGATTCGCCGTGGACGGCGCAGGTCGCCGCCGGGTTTATCGGCTCGATCCTGATCGCACTCGTCCTCGCATTTTTCGGGCGCACCGCAATGCTGGTCATGCTCGGCGAAGCCGACCTCGGCATGAAGAACATCATCGAGCCGCTGAGCTTCCTGCCGATCCGGCTGGGACTGATCGGCCTGACAATTCTGTACACGATTGCGATCCAGTGGGGCGGGTTCACGTTAACGTCGTTCGTGTTCATGGCGCTGGCGACACTGATGCTGAACCGCGGACGATCCAAACTGCGCGCCGTTCTGGTCGCGGTCGCCTTTTCGATCAGCGGTTACCTGCTGTTCATCGTCGCCTTCGAAATCCGGTTTCCGAAGGGCCCGTTTGAATACCTGATGCAGGGGGTCTTCTGAAATGGACGCCGATGCCGGGCTGATCCTGAAGATTTTCATCGATACGATTTCGCTGTGGTGGGTCATCATTCCGACGATCTTCCTGGGCCTGATCGTCGGCGCGATCCCGGGGTTCAGCGCGGCCAACACGATCATCATCCTGTTGCCGCTGACGCTCGCGATGGACCTGCAGATCGGTCTGGTCTTTATGGTCACACTGTATGCGTCGTCGCGCATGGGTGCAGGCGTGCCGGCCATTCTGGTCAACATTCCGGGCACCGCAGGTGCCGCCGCAACACCGCTGGACGGCTATCCGATGGCGAAACAGGGCCGCGGTCAGCAGGCACTGGCGATATCGTTTGTGTCATCGACCATCGGTGGATTGCTGACCACCATCCTTGCCATCCTGCTGATGCCGTGGCTGGCGCAGGTCGCGTTCGTGATGCATTCGGTCGAGATGATCGTCGTGATGCTGTTTGGGATCTCGCTGATCGCAACAATTGCGTCCCGCGACACGCTGAAAGGTCTGATAGCCGGTTTCCTCGGCCTGATGATCGGCTCCATCGGTGCCGACCATGTCTATGCGACACCACGCGGCACAATGGGATTCCTGGAACTGTATGACGGCATCCCGCTGATCCCGGCACTGGTCGGCCTGTTCGCGGTTTCGGAAGCGTTCCTGGTGATCGAAGGCGATTCCATGCTGACGCGTACCGGGCGCGACGCCATGAAAAAGGCAAGCTGGGCGGAAACCTGGGAAGGCTGCCACATCGCGCTGAGCCGCTGGTGGCACATCACCTGGACCAGCATTATCGGCCTGATCGTCGGCGTAATTCCGGGTGCAGGCGCGGCCATCGCGTCCTTCGTCGCCTATCAGCAATCCAAAAGCTTTTCGAAAACGCCCGAGTTATACGGCACCGGCCACCCCGAAGGTCTGATCGCGCCGGAATCGGCAAATAACGGCGTCACCTCCGGCACGCTGATCCCACTTCTGGTGATCGGCATTCCCGGCGGCGCGACGGCGGCCATCATGCTCGTGGTGATGCAGTATCACGGGGTTTCCTTCGGCCCGGCCCTGTTCCGGGACCAGCCGGAAATCGGCTATGGCATGTTCATCGTGATGGCGGTCGCCTATTTCATCATGGCATTCACGATCCTGCCGCTGTCGCGCTATATGAGCCGCGTGACCATGATATCAACCGTCTATATGGCGCCGCTGATCATCTCGTTCACGCTGGTCGGATCGTTCGTGCCGCGCCAGTACATGTTTGATATGTACCTGGCGCTCGCCTTCGGCATTCTGGGCTATATCGCGCGCAAGACCGGCTATCAGGTCGCGGCGATCCTGATCGGCGTGATCCTGGGGCCGCTGCTGGAACAGTATTTCCTGCGGGCGATGAAGATGTCCCAGGGTGACCCTTTGATCCTTTTCTCATCCAATATCGGCAACGCATTGTGGGCCGCGCTCGCCCTGTCGCTGATCCTGCCGTATTTTCTCGACTGGCGACGCGGGCGCCGGAAAATTACGGCCATCGATGTGCCCGAAGATTAAGCCCGAAGACTAAAAAGGAAGCTACATGGCCGACATAATTTTCGAAGAACACCAAGCCCACAAGGGTGACGTGCGCCTGCAGATGTACCGCAAGCGCCCCGCCGGCATCGATAACGCCCCCGTGCTGTTCCTCGTCCACGGCTCGTCGTTCTCCGCCCGGTCAAGCTATGACCTGGACGTGCCCGGCCACCCCGGACATTCGCTGATGGAAGCATTCGCAGGCTATGGCTATGACGTGTGGACGGTGGACCACGAAGGCTATGGCCGTTCAACCCATACCGAGAGCAGTTCCGACATCGCGTGCGGCGTCGAAGACCTGAAGGTGACCGCCGCGGTCGTCGAGCAGGTTACCGGACAGGCAAGTGCGATCTATTTCGGTCAGTCCTCCGGCGCATTGCGCGCCGGCGCGTTCGCCAATGCCTGCCCCGAGCGGGTCACAAAAATCGCTTTCGCCGCGCTGACTTATACGGGTAAGGATTCGCCGACGCTGATAAAGCGCGCAGAAAAGCTGGAAGAGTGGAAAAACAATCCGCGCCGGTCCGTGGATGAAGATTATTACCGCGGCGTCTTTACCCGCGATGTCGTCGGACTCACCATTCCGGAACTTGCCGCCGCAGCCGCGGCATCGGAAATGGCGAACGGCGGCGGCAGCGTGCCCAACGGCACCTATTACGACATGTGCGCAAAGCTGCCGCTGGTGGAACCCGAAAAAATCGGCTGCCCGGTGCTGATCGTGCGCGGCGACCATGACGGCATCGCCACCGATGCCGACGTGATCGATTTCTTTTCGCGCCTGCCCCACCGCGACAAGCAGATCGTGTCGATTGAGGGCATGGCGCACAACACACAGCTCGGCATTAATCGGGGACGTTTCTGGCACGCGCTGAAATCGTTTCTGGAAATGCCCGCCCGCGCCGATTGAGGCGATGTCCCGAGTGGACTGGCCGTGGCTCAAAAAATCCTCTACCAATTTCATATAATTCAAAATCGAAGGGAGCCATCATGATCTATGAAACAAGAACATACCGTTTGAAGCCACGTAGCGTGCCGGAATTCGTCAAGACATTCGGCAAGGCCTATGAAAAGCGCCAGAGCCTCTCAAAACTCTCGGCGTTCTTTTTCACCGAGATTGGCCCGCTGAACGAAGTCATTCATATCTGGCCCTACAAAGACGCCGCCGAGCGCGACAAGAAACGCGTCAAATCGACCGCAGACAAAAAATACTCCTGGCCGCCCAAGATCGGACACCTGCTGGAAAACATGCAGTCCGAGATTTTCGTGCCATCGCCGTTCACACCGACTTTCGCCAAGGGCAATAAAGGTCCGATCTTCGAATGGCGCGAATACGCCGCGATCCCCGGCAAAATTCCCGAAATTTACAAAAACTGGGAAAAAGCCATCGAAAAACGGACCGCGATGTCCGAACTGGTGATGGCCATGCACACCGATGCGGGCAACCTGAACAAGTTTGTCCATATCTGGGCCTATGAAAGCCTGGAACACCGCACCGAAGTGCGCGCCGAGGCCGCCGCAAAGGGCATCTGGCCGCCGAAAGGCAAGGGCGAAACGCTGCTGACGCAATCGAACAAGATCGTCCTCGCAGCGCCGTTCTCGCCGTTGAAATAACCGGCGCAAACGCTATCGTTTGATCGGGCGGGCGCCACTGGCATCCGCCCGATTTTTTTTGACCCCACCGAGCAGGGAAAACAGCATGAGCGACATTCGGGCAGACGAATACTGGGCGCAGAAAGGCGATGTGAAGCTGTTCATGTTCCGCAAGCGGCTGACCGTATCAAACAACGCGCCGGTGCTGTTCTTCGTGCACGGCTCATCTTTCTGCGGACCGACCGGCTTTGATCTGCAGGTGCCGGGCCGGAACGACTATTCTCTGATGGATCGTTTCGCCGAAGCTGGCTTCGACGTCTGGACGCTGGACCATGAAGGATACGGCCGGTCGTCGCGCACGGACGGCAATTCCGACATCGCGAGCGGTGTCGAAGACCTGAAGGCGGGGTTTGAGGTCGTGGCGCGCGAAACAGGTGCCACAACCGCGCTGTTCTACGGCTCGTCCTCCGGCGCGCTGCGGGCAGCGGCCTTTGCCGAGGCCCGCCCGGACGCCGTGACGCGGCTCGTGCTCGACGCATTTGTCTGGACCGGCAAGGACGCACCGACGCTGATCAAGCGTGCTGAGAATCTGGATTATTTCCGCACCCATAATACGCGCCCGGTCGACCGGGCATTCTTCGAATCCATTTTTACGCGCGACAAACCCGGCACGTCGGAGCAGATCGTCGCCGAAACCCTGGCCGAGACTGAGCTGCAATATGGCGATACCGTGCCAACCGGCACGTATCTCGACATGTGCGCCAACCTGCCTGTGGTCGACCCGACGAAAATCACCTGCCCGGTCATGATCGTACGCGGCGAGCATGACGGGGTCTCGACCGAGGAAGACCTGATGAATTTTTTCCGGCTGCTGCCCAACATGGACAAGCAATTCGCAATCTTCGCCGGACAGGCGCATGTCACGCCACTGGGCCTGAACCGCCACAGGTTCTGGCACGCGATGGAAGCATTTCTAACGCTGCCCGGCAGGTTGGATCAGGACGGGCTGGATTAAGACGGCGTGGCGCAATAAGGGAGACGGAATATGGACCTCGGACTCAACGGACGGCGGGCGTTGCTGCTCGCATCGAGCGGCGGGCTTGGATATGCATCGGCACTGGCGCTGGCGCAGGAAGGTGTCCAGGTCTGCATAAGCGGCTCGGACACCGCACGCGCCGAGGGTGCGGCATTAAAAATTACCGACCAGACCGGCCAGGCGGCGTTCGGCCTGCCGGGCGATCTGTCGGATCCGGTTAATATGGATACCCTGGTGGACGCAGCCCAGGCCGCGCTGGGTGGGCCCATCGATATCCTGTTCGCCAACCATGGCGGACCGCCATTGCGCACCGCGCTGGACGTCAGTCAGGAAGAACTCGCCGCTCAGGTAAACCCGATGATCCTTAGCCAGGTCCGCGCCATCCAGCGCGTGGTGCCGGGTATGCAGGAGCGCAAATGGGGCCGCATTCTGATGGTCGGTGCTGCCGCCGTTGCCGAACCGGTGGCGACGAACGTGCTGTCCAGCATGTACAGAACCGCGATGGCGCATTACTTCAAGACGTTGTCGCATCAGGTTGTGCGCGACGGAGTAACCGTCAATATCGTTTCGCCAACCGCCGTGCTGACCGAGCGCACCCGCAGTACCGCCGCAACGCTCGGCGCGAAAAAAGGGCTGACGCAGGAGCAGGAACTGGCCCGGCGCGAGGAAAATACGCCGGCGGGGCGGCTTGGAACGCCTGAGGAATTCGGTGCAACCGTCGCCTATCTGTGCAGCAACAACGCCGGTTATCTGACCGGCGGTAACATACGGGTCGATGGCGGCGATTCCGCCGGGCTCTGATACCACATCGGGCACCGCATCGCGCGCCGCATCAGGCAACGCAACGGGCCCGGTTCCGTTGACTCGGCTTAGTAAGCTCATATGATCCTATCCGGATTCGAATGACCTGTGGGAGAACTGCGATGAAATCGGCTTACGATACCTCCCTCCCCGAAGATGAAATCTCCATTGTCGAGGTCGACCGCGGCACGCCCATGGGCGAATTGCTGCGGCGCTACTGGCAGCCCGCCTGCACATCGGACGAGCTCGGCGATCTGCCCCACAAAGTGCGGATTATGTGCGAAGACTTGGTGTTGTTCCGAAGCGGCGCGGGCATGGTCGGTTGCCTGGACCTGCACTGCTCCCACCGGGGGACATCGCTCGAATACGGCCGGATCGAGGAAAACGGTATCCGCTGCTGCTATCACGGCTGGATGTACGATACCCAGGGAAAATGTGTCGACATGCCCTGCGAGACGGATGAATTCTGCGAAAAAATGAACGTCTGGCAGCCCGCCTATCCGGTGATGGAATATGGCGGGCTGGTGTTCCTGTATATGGGGCCGCCGGAAGAACAACCCTTGTTCCCGATGTTCGATATCCTGGATACGCACGGGCGCGACGACGTGGTGCTGAAGGGTCTGAAGCTGTGGGATGACCATTCGCTCGGCTGGGTCCGTGACTGCAACTGGCTGCAGCATGTCGAAAATGCGCTCGACCCCTGGCACCTGATCGTGCTCCACGAAATGATCTCGGGAGATCAGTTCGAAAGCGTGCTCACGCAGGGTGGCCAGCCTGATATCGGGTTCAGCGAAACCGACCTTGGCATGCGCTACGACCTCGGCAAGGAATTGCCCAATGGCAACATGCTGGACCGTCATTCGGAAGTTATTCTGCCCAATATCGTTCTCGTCGCAAACATTCACCAGAAAGGCGCCGAGCCGATCTGGCGTGAAAAGGCGACCGAGGTGATCTGGTGCGTACCGGTCGATAACGAAACAGTCTACGGCATCTGCATCTGCGCCTGGCCGGCGGACGAAAACGGCAAAGCGGTTGAGGGCTGGAAACCGGGGACCGATACCATTTCGGAGATACGCCCGGGGCAGCTTCGCGACCGGTCCTACGCGGACAAGCAGCGCAAGCCCGACGACATGGAAGCACAGGAAGGTCAGCGCGCCGTGCCCATTCATGCCAGCGAAACGCTTGGGATGGTCGATGCCGGCATCGCCGCCTATCGGCGCAAACTGATCGACGCCGTAAAGGATGTTGCGGATGGTCGCGACCCGCCCAATATCTATCGCGACGCGGAAACCAACCGGATGATCGCAACAAGCTGCTGGAACACGGTCACAGCACCTGAGGAATCAGACCGGACAGAAACGGCGAAAGCGTCGGGTTAGGCGACGTCCTCATCCCGCACGACACGCACCTTCCACGCCCGCACCATCAGCGCAAAGACGATCAGTACCTCGATAAGGATCGGACCGAGGGTCAACCCGGCGCCTGAATCCCACTGCGGCCAGAAAATTGCCGTCAGCGAATCCAGACCGAGGAAGATCAGCGCGAGCGGCAACACCGTGTAGGACAGCGCGAGATACATAAACGCCGTGATATCGTTGCGCGGCGAATAGCGCACGATGCTGAGCAGATAGATAAAGCCAACATCGCGCAGCACGAAAAGGAGCGTCGCAATCGTCGCCAGATGAAAATTCACCGGCTGTTCAAGCACCGTAAACCGCGATTCCGACAGCCGCAGCAGCACGATCGATGCCAGCAGCACCAGGATCATCATCGGCACCGTGCGCGGGATGGTGTTGACCAGGCTGCCCCAGTCGTGGAGTTGGACGTAGCGCCGGATCCGGCGGAACAGCACCGGCCCCTTGGGCTCGGCCAGTGCGATCACGTAGGTCAATATCAGGAGCATCGCATAGCCATGATAGGCCTTTGACGATATATCCGGCATCGCCTTGCCCACTTCGGGCGGCAGAATGCGGATACCGGCAGCCACGGCGACGGTGAAGGCAACAAACGCCAGCCACACCCATGGTCCGTTCACCATCTGAAGCTCTGCCCGCATCATCCGCCAGATGCCGATCAGCGCCCACAGCGAATACACGACAAGGGCGATCAACACACAGTCGATCAGCGGAAAGACCTGATCGTAGAACAGCATGACCCGGAAGACGCCATCATCCGCCCAGCCGGACAGACCGATATACAAACCGGGGATCGCGGCGGCAAAGCCGAACAGCAGGTAGAACACCACCTGTACGCGGCCGAAATCACGCCGTTTCTGTACCGCCTGCATACTGACCAGCAGGCCCGTCGCATGGGCAATCACACCGGACAGCAAGTACACAAGTATCAGTTTCGCCAGTCGCTCTTCGGACAGGATGTCGATATAGGACATCCAGTACAGCCCCATACAGATCAACCCGCCATACCAGACGAAGATGGTCGAGCCGAACAGCTTGCCCCAGGCCATGCCCCACGGACCCATCGCCGACATACGCTGAGTATCCCAGGTGCGGGCATTGATTTCCTGTATCACCGATTCCGCGGCAACACGCGTGCCCCAGATAAAAATGATCGCGCAGAAAAGGAACGCGGCGGCCACCGCGGTCGCACCGTCAAGTTCCTGACCGTTCACCAGATACATCAGCAGAAACAGAATACCGATAACCGCGGGCATGACGATTACCCGGTGCAGGGTGAATTCAAGCCACAGGTTGCGGATAAATTCGGGATTGCCTCTCATGAAGATGTCTTTCCCGCATCGTATTTATGGATCTGTGCGATATAGGCGTCCTGCAGGGCGATCCGGTCTTCACGCAGACCTGCGACCGGCACGCCGGCATCCACCAGGCGGCGGAGAAGTCCGTGCTGAGCGGCCATATCGCCACTGAACAGCAGGGTCGCCGCTTCGTCAGTGACGGATACCTGTGCCACACCCGGGGTTTCTTCCAGCAATGCAGAGAGTTTCTCACTTGGCGTCGCAAGATCGATCCGCAGACGCCGGGCATCGGTCAGATCTCCGGCCAATTGGCGGGAATCGATGATCCGTCCCTCGCGCATGATCAGCATGTCGGTGCAATACCCTTCAAGCTCGGCCAGGATATGCGACGATACCAACAGGGTCATACCTGCATCGCGCAGGCCGATCAGCAGCATCGACAGGGATTGCCGCGCTTCGGGATCGAGGCCCGAAGCGGGCTCGTCCAGCACCAGGAATTCCGGCTCGTGCACAATCGCCTGCGCAATGGCGAGACGCTGGCGCAGGCCACGGGACAACGCACCGGCCTTTTCGCGCAACCGGTCGGTTAGCTTGAGACGTTCAGCCGCCGCCTCGACGACGGTACGCACCTGATCGCCGGAAACGCCATAGGCGCGCGCCGTATAGGTCAGACACTGGCGGACGGTCAGCTGGTCGTAAACACCGAAGAAATCGGACAAATAGGCCATGCGGCGGTGGCAGTCGCGCGGATGCTCGTGAACATCCACCCCGTCGAACAGAACCTGCCCCGAAAACGGGCCGTGCAGACCAACGATACAGCGGATAAGCGTGGTTTTACCCGCGCCATTGGGTCCGACCAGTGCCGTGATACTCCCGGTCTTGATGACACAGGAAACATCGTGCAGCGCCCGCTTCGTCGGGTACTCGAATATTAGGTTTTTGACCTCGATCATCGGATGGGGCCGGTTGTCCTTTGTTGATCCGGCAGGCGATCCCGCCGGCCCTGGTTGTCAGAGCCGGCGGGAGACCGGACCGTACTGGCACCGCTTATTTAGCAAGCGCTTTAAGCGTGTTCAACTGGCGCAGCATCTTGGTGTTTACACCAGCGCGGGCCGGTGGCGTTGCCGCTGTTGCACCCTTGGGCTTATTGCCGAGTGTGGACGCCCGGCTGACCGGCGCCGATTTCAGCATAGTGGCACGGCCGCGCGCACGGGATTTCGAATACGCGACGGCGAATGCTTTCTTCTGCTGGGCATTCATGCCGGCCACTTTGGAAAGCCGCTTGGCCATCCTCTGTTGCCGCTTCGCAAGCCGGGCGGATGACACTTTCCCGGCGCTAACGCCCTTTTTGGCCGCCACTTTCTTTTTACCCCAGGACCGTGCAAAGGCAGCCCGCTGCTTCTGGCTCAGCTTGGCCAGCGCCTTGCTCTGCGATTTCTTCTTCTGCGCACCCTTGGTCGCCTTCGACGCCGCGAGCGCTGCCGCCTTATTTGCCGACACCGTCCTTACGACTTTTTTGACGGCAACTTTGCTGCGCGCGGCTCTGACTTTTGTGGTCTTGGCCACCCGCTTTGCCATCGAAGCTTCGCGTTTCTTTAGCTTGGCTGTAAAAGCCAGCAGACGCTTTTTCTTGTACGCCGTCTGCTGTTTCTTACGGGCCGCCGCCTGTTTGGTCTGGAGCATCCGGGCGGCATTCGCTGCGGCAACCGCCGTCGCACTTGCCTGCATTGCCTGTTGGACTGCCGCTGCCGCCTGCTTGTTGATGTTCTTCAACGCCGAGGACATGCCGGCGAACCCGCCGCCACCGCCGCCGCTGGATTTGCGCTGCACTGGTTTGACACCGGCATCGCGGATTGCCTGTCCACAGGCGCTCGCCGGATCTTTCTGCAGCTTGAGCAGATTTACCCGCATCGCGCGAAGCTCTTTTTCCTGATTACCGAGGAAGACCGGGTCGAGCTGTTCTTTCAGACCGCGCGGACGCGATTTATAGTTCCGCTCGACCTCTTTGCGCGGCGCACCGCTGCCTGGCGCCTTTTTGAGTTCGGCGGCGATCCCGGAGAGAATCCGGCCCTGGCTGGTGTATTTTGCGGTACTGTCACGCTGCGCGACAGATGTCTTGGCCGCTTTGTACTGATTGACCAGACCCGTGTAATTGTGAAGACCGGCGCGGTTCACGGTCATCGTCTGATACCCGCTTTTGAAACCGCGTTCCTTCCCGCCATAACCGATATAGCAGTTCTTATTCGGCGCAATTTTGCCAGGGTGCGTGCCGCCTTTGTAACGGACACGGCAGACATAGACGTTTTTACCCTTTTCTTTCCCGACATACATCGCGCTCCGGGTGTTGCCGTTCGTCCAGCCTACGCGGCTGCTCGTCCCGACAAGCACGTCATAGGTGCTTTGGCGGTGTTCCTTGCCGTAGAAGCCGATATTGCAATAGCCGGCGACGACCTTGCCACTGGCCCAGTTCCCTTTGTACTTGGAACGACAGACATAGAGGCGCGAACGACCCGGCTCCGAGCCGCCACTGATCGCGCCGGACGGGATGCGCCCGCCTCTGTTCACTTTGACCCAGCGGGCCGGGTTAACCGGTGCACCATTCCCCAGTGCCCGGAATGCCCGGCTGGCTTCCATCGCCGTCACATACTTGTAGGCCTGCGCATTTCGCGTCCGCCGCGAGATCACCGACAGCTCGCTGTTTACGAGCTTGATGTGCTGATCCAGCGCGTAGGGGTGCGTTTCGCACATGCCGGGATCAAACGGTATTGCGGTTGCCTTCAGTTTGCCGGATTCGATCAGGGATTCGGAATAATTCCGCGCCTGCTGACCGGTGACAGGGTTAAAGGTGAAGCTGCCGGCAACTTTTACCGGAGCCGGCATGTTGCCCGGCAGGGGCGCTGCCTTGCCCTTGCTGCCGCCGCCGCTATCGGCACCGGGCACAAAGACCTCAAACACCTTTTCGACCGGGACATTGAAGTCCCATTTGATGTCTTTCAGATATTCGGTGCCGAGCAGGGTGTATTCGATACCCAGCTCACCCTTCTGACTGGCGTTCAGGACCGCGAGCTTGCCCTTCATCCATAGTTTTTCAATATCGAACACCGAGGCGATGGCAGACAACGCCTGCCCGGCAAACTTGCCGGCGAACTCGATCGCGTTGCCGAAGGTCACCATGGCGGTGCTCAGTGCGTCGCTCGCCGCGGCCAGAACCTTGCCGAAGGCATTGATGGTCTTGTTGAGCCCATCGATGACAGCGCTCAAAACCTTGCCGGTTCCTTTGAGAAATTCATCAACGACCTTCTGTGCAATATCGAGCACGCCGCGGGCGACCTTCATTGCCGTCCAGAGCGACCCCGCCGCGACACAATGGTCCCAATCCCAGGGTTTGGGACTGCATTTCCCTTTTTCGCGGTCATATTTCTTTTTAAGCTTGTTGACCTCGGCCTTCGCCTTGTTGAATTCGGCATAGGCGGATTTGCGTGCCTGCTCCAGATCACCGACCGCCTTGGATTTACCGATCTTCGCTTTCTGAATGCGATCAGACGCGACATGCAATTCCCGGTTCATGCCGGAGACGGCGGTTTCAACGCCGCGGCTGAAATCGGCGGTCGCGGTCTGAATGCCATCGGCGAAACGATTGAAGAAATTGCCTTCAATGATGCCTGTGGCCGTGAACCCGGCGTTTTTCAGGCTGCGCGTGTTGCTTTCAAGCACCAGAGACGCGTCGAACAGGCCGAACGGTGCGGCCCCTTCGATAATGGCGACCTGCGCCTTTTTATCGATCGACAGCTCAAAGCTGCCACCCGAACCGAGAAGGGAGACGGTTTCTGTTTTGATGCGCACATGTGGATTGGTGATATTTTCCACCGTGATCGCGATATCGACCTCACCCTGCGGCAGCTTGATGATGTCGATGGGCAGATTTGCCTGGGTCTTCGCTTTGATCTCGATACCGTGGGTCGGCTTGATGACCGCGGTCTCGACCTCGCCCATCTTGGTACCGAAGACGATCAGATTGCCCGCCATTTCCAGCCCGGCATCGAGGCCAAGGCTCAGCGAGACGTCGATGAACGGCCCTTCACCGGTCTTTACGCCACCGATCCTGACAAAATCGTCCGGAATCGGCGGGTGCGGGATTTTGGATCCGGTCACGGCATTGGTCAGATCGGCAAATGCCGCCGTCAGATCTTTCAGGCTGAGCGACGCGATCTTATTTGGATCGGTCGGAGAGACCATGAACTTGATCTGCTCGGGAATCGGAATACCGGACGTGGCGGCCGGCACCTGCACGGCAGCGAAGGTCACGATGTTGTTGTCGTAGAACCGCCCGCCGGCACCGATGCCGATGGCAACCGCATCAGGCTTGATCTCGAACGCCATCGTGTAGTCCTGGAGATCGATGAACGGCAGGCCGAAGGCCTTCTTGAACGCGCCGTCCTTCCCCTTGAACATCGTGGCCGCGATGGAGAACGTCGGCTTGCCACCTTCGAGCGCCATGGCCACTTCGATATCCATCGTCGTTTTCGCGGTCGCAATTTTCTTCTTCGCGATATCGGGATAGGCGAAGGGAACGTCTCCCGCTTCGAGGAAGAAACCGAACTTGGTCGATGCATCGAGCACGTCAAATTCGGCTTTGAGGCCGACCGTAAAGGTTGCCGGAATCTCGATCTTTTTACCGATCCGGGGCCGGATTGGCGGCAGGGCCGCAAGGAAGCTGGCCGTGATCGAGGGCGTTTTGCCATCCATCACCGCGCTCAGCACACCGGTGCTCAGCTGCGCTTTGAACAGAGCCTTGGACGATTTGCCGCCAATCGCCTCAATCGCGTCTTTCAGCGGCTTCAGCTTACCGATATCGGACATCGCCATAAAGGTGATGCCCTGGTCGAGGCTGACCTCAAACGCAGCATTATCGTCAAAATACGGGGTGAACATGGCCTTTGCCGCCGCGGGCAGCTTGTTCTGTTCAAGCTCCGCGCCACGGGCGGCGACGACCCAGACCATCCGGTCGAAGGTCAGCATGTCGGTGACTTCGATACCAGGGACTTTAAAGAAGTCGCTGAGTTTGGGGGTCCGCTTCTGGCCGGTAGCACTCAGGGGTTCCATCGCGAAATAGGTTTCGGTGCCGCCCTTGAAGACGAGGAAATTCCAGCGCATGGCAAAGAAATTGATAAAGCCGGAAATTGTTTTTTCCGTCGCGGTCACACCGGCCATATCCATATTGGCGAGCTTGCCGAGCTTGAGCTTGTTCAGGGCATCGCCGACACCCGGTATATCTTTCAGCTTGATTGTCGTTTTACCGGCGACGTCGTCGGCAAAACCCGCGCTATACGCCGTCTGCGGCGTTGCGAGCGATACCGCCCCTGCCGCGACAACGAACATCGCCAGAATCAATAATTGACGGAATTTCGATAGAAAAATTTGTGCCATTTTGGTGCCCCCCAAAAAAATGCAGCCGCGTCAGAATTGTCGCTATAGCTTACCCGACTCTATTTTGCGCACACACATTGTGGTGGCGCAACACCCCACCACCAACAGAAATATCATTCTGCCCAACCCAACCTGAACCTAAGATGAACAGGCCGCTAACACCGGGATTTAGCCAATCGGCCAGGGCAGAATCAAAACATCCTGCAGCACGCCCCGCGGAAAATCGAGAATCATGATCCAGGCCAGTGCCGTCACGAATCCGACGCCACCGGTCGTCATGGCCGCAACCCGGACCCAGGATGCGTCGGTTTTGACCCGCAGAAAAATCACAAAGAAACCGACAATCGACAACCAGAACCCGATAAGCATGGTCGCCACCAGGAAGGCGGCAAGCCAGAGAATGTAATGCCATAGACCGGGAATTTCCTCGCCCTGCAGATGATCGCCCTCTACCTCGTGATCGTAGTTCACGGTGTGGGCGACCTTGTTGGACCAGGTCACGTACACCATATAGGCCGCGATCGGCAGCATCGTGACGCCGATGCCGATCGTATAGATACCGCCGATAAACGAGTGGCCGAGCCCATCGATCAGCCCCCAGGCAAAAAACGCAAACACGGCGGTGGCGAACCACGCCTGTGGGCGCATGTTTTTCGCTTTGAGTGCCACGGCTGCTTCGGCATCGATCTCGCCGGTAGGCGCATTCCGCGCGCCGAGCCAGGCCGACACCAGCGTAAACGCGGCAATGATCAGCACACCGGGACGCAGCAGGAAACCCCAGTCATAGAACTGCACCGCCTGGTACAGATAGGTTTCAGACTGGTCAGCCAGCACGAAGCCGATCAGAAAGGCAGGGCGCGGCCAGCCGAAACGCTTCAGCAAAATACCGAGCAGGCCAACGACGAACAGCGTAATCAGGTCGCCGAGGTCACGTTGTGCCTGGAACGCCGCAAAACAGATCACCATGATCATGAATGGCGCAAGATACGCATAGCGAATGGTCGTCAGCATGGCGACGTATTTGGACAGGAACAGGCAGGCGCCGGCGCCGATCACGTTCGCGAGCGCCAATGACCAGATAATGACATAGGTAAGATTGAGCTGGCCTTCGACCATGGAAGGACCGGGTTCCAGCCCGATCAGCACCATACCGCCGATAAACACCGCCATTGACCCGGAACCGGGGATGCCAAACAGCAATGTGGGGATCAGCCCGCCGCCTTCCTTGGCATTATTGGCGCTTTCCGGCGCCAATACGCCGCGGATATCGCCCTTGCCGAACTGGGATGTATCCTTTGCCGTCTGTTTGACGTGGCCATAGGCGATCCAGTCGACGACACTGCCGCCGAGCCCCGGCAAAGCGCCGATCAGGCAGCCGATACCGGCACAGCGCACGCATAACCATTTATACGTCCACATGTCTTTGAGGCCGCGCACCCAGCCCGAGCCGAGGGTCTGACTGCGGGAGATCGACCCGCCGGCACGCAGCAGATCGATAATTTCGGGCACCGCGAACATCGCCAGGCCGATCACCACCAGCGGCAACCCGTCACCGAGATAGGCATTACCCAGCGTCATCCGGAATTCACCGGTCGCAGGCGCCCCGCCAAGCGCGCCGAACATCAGCCCGAGCCCGCAGGCCAGGAGACCCTTGGCCATGTTGCCGCCGGCAAGCACACCGACCATCGACAGGCCGAGAATCGTCAGCATGAACAGCTCGGCCGACGTGAAGAGAAGAATAATATCGCGCGCAACCACAATGACGAATGTCAGGATGACCGCGCCGATCAGCCCGCCAAACAGCGAGGCCGAGAACGCCGCCCCCAGGGCGCGGGCGCCCTCACCTTTCTTGGCGAGCGGAAATCCGTCGAGCACCGTCGCCTGAGACGCGCTGGACCCGGGTATTCCCATCAGGACGGACGTAAACGTATCTGATGTCGGAATAACGGCGACAAGACCGATCAGCATCGACAGCGCCGATGTGGGGTCCATGCCGTAGAGGAACGGTAGAAGAATAGAGAGCCCGACGATACCGCCGAGCCCGGGGAAAATACCGACGGCGAGGCCCATGGCGACGCCGGCCAGCAGGTAAAGCAGATGCTGACCACTCGTGATTTCAACCAACGCAGCTGAGAGTGCTTCGAGCATCTTGTTCCCCCACGTTTATCGCAATTACCGCGGGGCACCGGTCTATGCCGGCTGCCCCGCGGATCGTTATCGCGGCCTGTAAAGCCTAAGGTACGGCGTTAAAGCGCCGCTTCAGCCAGGCTTTGACCCAGGCCTTGGATTCGGGTGAGACCGTGGTCGCCACCTTCTTCAGGACCTGCGCTTTTTCGCCGACAGCCTGCGGATAATTGCCGAGCGATTTTGCTGCTGCGGCTGCAAACCCTGGCTCGTTGATGGTGTCAGCCGCTGCTTTGCGCAGCGTTGCGACGATATCAGCCGGGGTGCCTTTTTTGACAAAGATCATTTTTTGCGCCGGATAGCCCGCCGCCATAAACGTCCGCCATGCAGTCCAGGCCGGTCCCTTCGGTTTTTTGCCGTGCATGCGCTCATACACTTCGCCGACATGGGGCAGGTTGGGGAAAGTCGGATCGCGCACCAGCTCACCCTTTGCATCGAGCATGCCCCAGGTCATCAGCGGCACGGCCTTACCGGCTTTGACCAGCGGCGTGACGCGTTTGATGAAGGCAGGCGTCGTTTGATAATCGATGCGCACTTCACCGCGCTCGAATGCCAGGCGGGACGGACCGCGGCCCTTCATGCCAAAGACCGGCTTCACGGTGAGGCCGAGGATATCAAAGGCCAGAAGCGGCACCAGATCGAGCGACGTTGCGCCCTGCGACCCGAATTTCAGCTTTGCCTTTTGCAGCTGCTTCATGCCTGCCTTCGTCGCTTCCTTCACGCCGAGAGACGGATTGACGTAAACGATGCCGCCAACGGGCGTGGCAAGGATCACTTCCCAGTCCGCGTAATCGTATTTCACGCGGCGGTCGTCGAGCAGGAACGGAAACTGCGTCGAGCCGGATGTGCCGAGCATCATCAGCCCGTCTGTGCCGGCGCGGCGGGCAAAGAAATTAGTGCCCTTGGTCGAGCTCGCACCAGGCATGTTCTTGACCGCGATCGTCGGCTGGCCGGGGATATTTTTCTGGAGCCGCGGCGCATAAAAACGTGCCCAGCGATTCGATCCACCGCCGGTGCCGTAAGGGATGATCCATTCGATCCGTTTACCGGAAAAATCGGCAGCGGGCGCAGGGGTTGCGACCGTGCCGAGGGTGAGCGCGAAACCGGCGAATGCCAGTGTCGCACCCTTGGCGATTGTAAGTGTCTTCATATTGCGAATACCTCCCGTGTTTTCGCGTTGCGTTACATATTTACCGAAGCGCGAACTGTCACCTAGTCGTGCGGCAGAACGCTTTCGGGAATCATTACCCCACCCTGCATGATCATGCGTGCAGTGCGGATAATACCTGCGGCTTCTATCTCGGCACCGGCGCCATGGTCCTGCAGTGTGAGTGACAGGTGAAGCTGGCCGACCGGATGTTCGATCGAGAATTCCGGCCGGTCGCCGGCCTCTACCGGCTTTGCCATGGGCTGTACAACAGTTCCCTCCGCCAGACAGGCATAGGCAAGTGCTATGCCGCCGGTGATAGCGTGGGTTTCATGGGTTTTGTCGGGCACGAAATAGCGCGACGATATATTTCCGTCGCTCCGTGGCGCTGCGGCAATGATGATCTTGGGAACCACCTTGCCGGAGACGTCGCCCAGCCCCATACGCTTTCCGGCTTCGCGGCGCATCGGCTCGACGCGGGCAAAAAACGCCTCATCGGCGCTCAGTTCGGCCGCGGTCTCATAACCGGTCTTGCCGATATCGGCGGCGCGCATGACCATAACCGGCATGGCCGCATCGACGAGCGTCACATCAATGCCGTCGATCTGCTCCATGGGCTTGCCGGTCGGAAACAGCTCGTCGGTATAAGATCCTATGGCATCCATGAAGTTGAGCAGAATGGGTGCGCCCGTGCCAGGCACCCCGTCAATCGACGCATCGCCTTCAAATTCGACATGACCGCCGGGGGTCTGGATCACCGCTTCAACCTTGCCGCCGGTATTTACCTGGTGGATCCGTACCCGGGTCTCACCGTCCTCGACGGATACCAGCCCGGTTTCAATGGCATAGGGTCCGACACCCGCCAGCATGTTGCCGCAGGTCGGCCCGTAATCGACCGACGCGTCATCGACCGATACCTGGGCGAAAAAATAATCGACATCGCAGTCTTCGCGCTCGGACGGAGAAATAATACAGGTTTTGCTGGTGACCGACGTCGTACCGCCAACGCCGTCGACCTGGCGCGGATCGGGCGAACCGAACGCTGCGAGCAGGATGCCATCCCACAACGATTGATCTTCAGGCAGGTCTGCCTTGTTAAAATACAGCCCGCGCGACGTGCCACCGCGCATGAAAATGGCTGGGATCGCCGTTTGCATCTTTCGTATTCCGCCCGTTACTTTTTTTCTCAGGCGACGATATCAGCAAATGCAGTCTGCGTCATACACCGATGTTCAGGCCGGGCACCATGTTCGGGTTGAAAATCATCCGGCAGTGTGACTTTCCCGTGCATAGCGGACCAGCGCCATGAAACGGTAAATCCCGTGGACGAACTTGCCATAGGGCATTGTGATAAACAGGCTGAACACAACACCGAGATGCAGGGCCAGCAACATGCCCATCGCCGATGTATCACGCAGGAACAGGAGTGCGAGGCCGGTCAGGCTGGTCAGGAACAACATTGCCAGAAAGGCAACATCCATGCCGAAGCGTGCCTTGTCCTGCATCTCCGGATCGCGCGTCCACTTGGCTTTCAGCAACCCGACCGGGCCGATCAGCAGCCCGATTCCGCCGATAGTCCCCAGGACGACCGGGGCGTCATACCAGGGATAGGGTGCGATCATACCCAGCAGGTAATGATAGAGCGTTGCGACCGACGTGGCCGCGAAGCACAGCATGAAGCCGTAAAACGTGCAGTGATGGTAGAACCGTCGGTGATCCGGTGTCGCATTTTCGTCTGCCGAGCAGTCCGCACCGCCGCCATCGAGATAGCGGAGTTTCCCGGCATCCTTCATCGCCTGCCACAGCGATTGCGGCGCGCGCAGGGTCGATGCCGGCTCGCCGATATCGCGCCAGAACATTCGCGCACCCATGATCGACGCGAATATCGCGTACAGGAATGCCGCCCCGAACAGGACCACCATCGAGTTATGCGGCATCAGCTTATAGAAAGACCCTGGACCGGTATGGATGCCGTACAGGACCGCCGGATCGTTTACCGCCGCAAAACCGAAAATAAAGACCGCCACGCTGATCGCGGCAATAATGCTGATCGCCAGACCGTTCCGCGCAAACAGACCGGAGAACATGCCCGGCCAAGCATAGGCCTCATAGGATTCGGCACGCGCCTGGGCCATCACTTTGGGCACATTGACGTCGAATTCATGCGGCGGGGAAAATTGGCAGTCGTAGAAACAGGCACCGCAGCCGTGGCACAGATTTGCAAGATAGTTCAGGTCGCCGTCCGGAAATTCCCGGCGCATGATCATCGCGGGAAAAACCGCGCAAAGCCCCTCGCAATACCGGCAGGAATTGCAGACCGTCATCAGACGACCGGCCTCGGTCAGGGTTTCGCTCCCTCCTGGCGGGCCGCTCAGCCCTGCTTTTTCCGGTTTCGCCAATGGGTCAAATTGGGTTGTCTGCTCAGTTGCGGGCATTGTTTGCGGCCTCCCTGCCCGCGATCCGGCCAAAGACGCTGCCGATGGTCATGCCGATTCCGGCGGCATAACCCTTGCCAAGCACGTTGCCGGACATGATCTCTCCCGCAGCGAACATGTTCGCCGACGGCTTGCCGTCATTCATAATCATCTGCGCCTGCTTGTTTACGCGCGTCCCCAGATAGGTGAACGTGATGCCCGGTCGTACCGGATAGGCATAGTAAGGCGGCGTTTCGAGCCGTTGCGCCCAATGGGTTTTGGGCGGTTCCAGACCTTCTGTATGACAATCATCCAGAATAGTGTGATCGAAATCGCCATCGACGACGGCGTCATTAAAACCGGCCACGGTTTTTACCAGCGTATCCGCCGGAATTTGCAGCTTCTCCGCCAGCTCAGCAACCGTATCCGCCATGATTGGCGGGAACAGTGACGGCATGAACTTGGTGAGCACTGAATGATCGAACACGATATAGCCGATCTGGTCCGGCTGTTGCGCGACAAGCCGCCCCCAGATCGCATACCGTTTTGGCCAGATATCCTCACCCTCGTCGTAGAAACGTTCGGAATGTTTGTTCACGACGATGCCAAAGACCACGCAGTCGAGCCGGGTGATGATACCGCCATCATATTTCGGCGCCCGCGCATCGATGGCGACCGCGTGACACTGGGTCGGATCGCCGATTTGCTGAACATCGTTATCGAGCAGCATTTTCAGGATCGTGCCCTGGTTGTTGGCGGTGCCGCGGATCAGGAAGTTCTCCGCCGCCTCGCCCCAGTATTCCTTGAGCCATTCGATGTTCGATTCAAAACCGCCCGCCGCTGCCACCAGCGCACCGGCGCGGATCGTCTCGTCCTTGCCGTCAATTCTAGCGGTTGCCGACACGAACATCCCATCCTGGATATCCATCTCCGTGACCTCCGCATCGTACAGGACGTCGACACCGATCCGGTCGGCTGTGTTGTAAAGCGCGTTGAGCATCGCCCGCCCGCCGCCGAGAAAGAAGGAGTTCGTCCGCCCCAATCCGAGCGTGCCACCGAGGGGCGGCTGAAACCGCACACCCTGCTCGACGATCCAGTTCAGCATATCCTTGGATTCATGGATCATGTGCCGCGCGAGTTCTTCGTCGGTCTCGCCTTCGGTCACCCGCAGCAGATCGTCAAACAATTCATCTTCGGGATAGGGCCCGGTCAGCGTGTCGGTCGCGGCATCATGGGCGCACCGCATATTCCGGGTGTGGCGCGTATTACCGCCGCGGTAGAATTTCGCCGCGCGCTCCAGCACCAGCACAGATGCGCCTTCAAGCCGCGCGCTGAGGGCCGCGCACAGGGCCGCATTGCCGCCGCCGATTACAAGTACATCGTATTTTTTTGTCAGGTCCGCCATGCTCTTCGGTCGAATTGTGAATGTTCGGAGCTTCGTTTTGCCGGTTCGGCTTGCAGATGGCAATGGGGAGCTTGTTCAATCCATGGGTCAGAATTTGTTCCTGAACGCGCAGGATCTAACCAAACTGTCTTGAAACTGTATTATGCCTCCGGTTCTCCTTGGCGATTTCAATGGCTTCATGAAACGACTCTTTCTCCTGCGCCACGCAAAATCCGGATGGGATAATCCGGGACAGGACGATTTCGACCGGTCGCTTACCCGGCGTGGTCGTCTATCTGCGCCGCTGATGGGACGTCACATGCAGCATCTGGGCTACGCCCCGTCGATTGCGCTGTGTTCGCCGGCGCGGCGCGCGCAGGAGACATGGCGCCTGGTGCGGGATGCGCTTGCCGGCCAAACGGCGGAAGAGATGCGCCCGGAGCTGTATCTGCCGGACCCGCGCACGATGCTCGGCACGATCCGGGAAATCGGGAATGCCCATCCAAGCGCCATCGTCATCAGCCACAACCCCGGCACTCTTGCCCTGGCTCTGGGACTTATGAGCAATAGAGCGCAGTCGGCGAACCCGTTTGGAGAGTATCCGACCGCCGCGCTGACCGTGTTCGATTTTGCCGTCGAGGCCTGGACCGACGTGCATCCCGGAGAGGGCCAACTGATCGGCTTTACCCGCCCGAAGGAGCTGGATGCGGCGGCATAGGGATTGATGCCAGGCGGCTTATAATTTGATACCTCACAGCATGGCCAAACGCGCGCCAGTCGGTATCATGGTGCCATGAATCTTGCAGAAGCCCTCGACCAGAACGCGTTGCGACGCCCCGGCGCGCCCGCGGTGATCACCCCCGATGAGACCATCAGCCATGCCGATTTCCGTGACATGGTGTGCAGGCGGGCCGCTCATCTGTCCGCCCTGGGCGTTGTTCGGGACGATATTGTCGGGGTCAATCTGAAGGACACGCCGGAGCACCTTGCCGCCCTGTTCGCGCTTGGCCGCATCGGCGCCGCCGCTTTGCCGATGGACTGGCGCTGGACGGTGGAGGAAAAATCACGCCTTGCCGAATTTTTTACGCCGCGCGTGGTTCTGTCCGAGCCGGACGATGCCTTTGCAGAGGTGGCGGGAGACTGGCTTTCGGTCCGCAACGACGATGCCTGGGCAAAGAACGTCGCGGACGCGGATCCGGCGGCGACCGAACTGGCAGATGGCGATCCGCCATTGTTGCTGGCGCTCTCGTCGGGCACGACGGGCATCCCCAAGGGCCCGCTGATTACCCATAACCAGTTCTTTTCCCGCTTCATGATCTATTTCGTGACGCTCGGGTTCTCGGAGCGCACACGCTATCTCTGTGCGACACCGCTCTATTTCGGCGGCAGCCGCGGCTATTCGATGTGCTCGGTCTATGCGGGCGGCACGGCACTGTTATTCCCGCCGCCCTATGAGATGACCGACCTGCTGGCCTTCGGCGAGACCCATGCCGCGACCAAGATGTTCCTGGTCCCGACACTGCTGCGCCGCGTGCTCGACCTGCCGCCGCGGACCGACGGTAAATTGCTGATGCCGGGGCTCGACATGCTGTTTTCAACCGGCGCGATCCTGCATGCCGAGGAGCGCGACGCGCTGATGAGCAACGTGTCGCCCTACTATCTAAATTTCTACGGCTCCACCGATGGCGGCGGCGCCACCGCCCTGTTCTGGCACGACCCGCCGGAAGCCGCGGCATCGGTCGGGCGGCCCGTATTCGGTGCCGAGATCGACATTGCCGGCGAAGACGACGCGTCTCTCCCGCCGGGCGAGGTGGGGCGTATCCGCTACAAGCACCCGGGCACCGCGACGGGATATTACAAGGACATCGAGGCCAGTCGTGAAGCTTTTCGCGGTGGCTGGTACTATCCCGGCGATCTCGGCTGGCGCGACGAGGCCGGGTTTCTGTATCTGGCGGGGCGCGCCAAGGACATGATTATCCGCGGGGGTGTGAACATCTACCCGGCGGAGATCGAGCACGTGCTGAGCCTGCACGACACGGTCATCGAATCTGCCGTCGTTGCGTGGCCGTCAAAAACCTTCGGTGAGGAAATCGCAGCCTTTGTCGTCGCCCGGCCGGATAAGGCCGATGCAGACGCCTTGCTGAAGTGGTGCAGCGAAAACCTCGCGCGCTACAAACTGCCGCGCGAGATTTTCTTTGTCGAAGAGTTGCCGAAAAGCGGTGTCGGCAAGGTGCTCAAAGCCGATCTGACCGAACGGCTCACAGCGCTCGACTAGCGAATTTGTGTCTTCCGCCGCCGGAACCCGATTAGTGCAGCACCAACCAGCAGGAATGCCAGACCACCCGGCGCCGGGATCGCTTCGGCGAACCCCCCGGCATCGACGATAAGCTCGATATCGTTGAAATCGTCCGCGCCGATTATCATCGTGAAAGCGAACGTGTCCCCGAAGCCCGTATCAAACGGCCCGAACAGGCCATCGGCTTCGATAAATTCTGCGACATCCACCTCACCACCGAAGGAAAAGACATCGACAGTCGCATCGCCGATTGCGTCTTCGAGCAACGCATCGTCGACAGATGCCTCAGCAGATAGGGAAAAATCCAGCAGGAATGAGACAGCGACTTCATCCGTCATCGAGAAGTTGTCAATCGTGATCAGACCGAATGCGGCCGATAAGACTTCGGCGTAACCGATTGAATCGGCAGTGCCCGACGCCGTCGCGGTTATCGTCAGGCTGTCGCCGATACCGAGAACCGTCGGGTCGTCAAAATCCGGCGGGGTCAGGACAGGCGAGCCAGTCGATGTCCCCGAAGCTGTTCCGGTCCCTTCGGTGAAAGAGAAGGGGAACGTATCGCCACTGAAGGGGTCCGTTGATGCCGTACCGGCGAGAACCTCGACGTCGAGCGGGGCGGTGCTGAAGAGATCTGTATTCTCAATACCCGTGAGGGTCACTGTCACGGTCGCGGCGCTGGAGAACATCGCCGTCGCCTGCGCGCCCGACGGCAACACAACCGGGGCAATGGCAAGGGCGAATATGAAAGGTACTACGCGGATTACGTATTTTGGGAAACGCAACATCGCTTAACTCCCTTGGAAGCGTGAAAATCTGTTGCGTTAACTAAAGCAAGAATCGTGCCACGAAAATTAGCCCTATACATCAAAGGGTTGAAATTGCGCCATTTTACAACCGTAAAGAAACCCGACGATATCGGCCGGGATTTTGGGCACTACCAGCACTACCGGCCCCGGTCATCTATCCGCAGCGCCGCAAAAACCTCTTCGGCACTGCCGGATGGCGGGTAGATCCACTGGGTGTTGATCATGGCCTTGCGCTCCTTTGCGTCGGCCCCCATCTTTTCGACATTCCGGTCCCAGCCGATCGTGAACACGGCACCGAAATTGCCCAGATCGAGGCAGGTCGTATAGTCGCTCTGCCGGTACGGTTGCGGCGCGGCACCGGTCAGATCGCGGACCACGTTCAGCCCCGCATACTTGCCCATCGTGCGCGCGTGCTGGCACGACATCAGGGCGTAATTGCCCTCATCATCGACCCGCGCATGGGCGACGTCACCCGTGGCATAAACATCTTCCAGCCCGGCGACTTTCAGATCGTCGCCGACCTCCAACCGTCCCAGCGCGTCCCGCTCGCCGGGAATCTGTGCGGTCAGCCCGTTGGCGCGCAGCCCCACGGTAACAACCACCGTCGCCGCATCGATCCGCTCTCCGCCATCGAGCATAACGCCCCCTGCATCGAACCCGGTGACACGCTGCCCGAGACGTTGTTCGACGCGCGCCTCGGCAAGTGCGGTCTCAATAACCGGACGCGGGTTGGCGCCAAACTCCGGCCCGATCACGTCGGCCATCTCGACCAAAATTACCTTTGCCGCGGCTGCCGCCTCGTCACCGGCATGCTGGGCGATGCGGTTCCGCATTTCCGCCGCAAGCTCGATCCCGGTCATGCCACCGCCGACAATCACATAGGTGTCACCGCCCGGCGCGCCCGGTGTTTTGGCAACCGCCTGGAGCTGTTCGTCGAGGGCGACGGCCCCTTTGTAGCTATCGATATTGAACGTGTGTTCTGCCACGCCCGGCACCGGCAAAGGCGGCAATTCGCTGCCCGTCGCCAGGATGAGGCGGTCATAGGTGAGCGACGTGCCGTCCCGAAGGGTGACCGACTTCGCAGTCGTATCGATGGTGTCCACCGCGCCCTCGACAAACGCGACGCCTGCCGGGTCAAGCGCCGGGCGGATCGGTGCCCGCAATGTTTCAGGGTTCTTTTCATACAGCCGCGGGCGGATCGTCATCTGATCGGTCTCGGACACGAGCGTTACCGTGGCGTCGGCGCCCCGACTGCTGGCCTGGCTGCTGCCAAGCTTGTGGATCTCATCGGCCGCGACAATGGCTGCGGAAACGCCGGCAAAGCCGCCGCCGACAACAAGAATGCTGGTCATGATGTTTTCCTTTTCAATTGCGACCGCAACCGCGCCGGGGTCCGGCGCGCCTCGTCACGGTCTTCGAACCATTTCTGTTTCTGGGAGATAAATTTTGTGCTGGTCTTTTCATCGACCTCGCCGGCCAGGCTGGCGAGCGTGCGTTCTTTCAGCGCGTCGAACATGCGTTCCTGGGCCTCGAGCATGATGGCATGGATGCCGCACACACCGCGCGTCGCCGATGCGGGCGGATCGTCGCCATACAGCACACAGTTGGCGCGGATTTCACGGCACTGGAACAGCGGCTTGTTGCCATCGACCGCGCGCACCACGTCGAACACGGTGATATCGCCCGCCGGTTTCGCCAGCCGGAAGCCCCCGCGAATGCCCTCGCCTGATTCCACGATCCCGGCCTTTTGCAGCCCGGTAAATATTTTTGCCACCAGCGACGGGGACACGCCCTGGAACTCGGCAAGATCACGGCTGCTGACCGCCGCATCTTCCGGCTGATCGACCAGATAGATCAGACAGTGCAGCCCGTATTCGACGTTCGTTCCGTAGAGGCTCATCTTATAACTCCGATTAATCTTATCGTCGTTATATTATTTCGCTGTTAAAGAGTCAAATGCTGAATCAACCGTCGCGACAGCACCGCAGCAAAAGCGGTCTCATGCCCGCCATCGAAAAGGACGGGCGTCGCTAAAAACACAAAGTCGTAAAACAACCCTATGCACCCAAAGGGACGGGATACCGGATTCCAAAAAATGGGACCCAAATTTCAGTCCCAGCACCCGAAGCACGGGATTCATCGGCCCTGACGCCAGTTACGTCCTCACCGTTGTTGCACTTCCCGCCAGTGTAGCACGAGAAAGAACAAAACAAGAATTGTGGGCCAATAAAAACTGGCAGCAGGGACAAAAGACCCAACCCAGCTATCCTATGAGCTGGGAGGACGCTGGCCGGCAATTCCGCCCCGAAAAGTGAAAAAATCCCTCCGGGGGATTTTCGCTCTTAGCGATAAATGGTGCGGACGGCGGGACTTGAACCCGCATGGTCTAACGACCGACAGATTTTAAGTCTGTTGTGTATACCAATTCCACCACGTCCGCGTCTGGCCACAATAAACACGGCCACGCATGATTGAAATGGCGGAACGCGGTTTGGCGAAAAATTCCAGCCTGCGGTGCTTCTTCCCCTCGTCATCCCCGCGCAGGCGGGGATCTCCAAAAGGGTATCCATGCCGGGGAGATTCCCGCCTGCGCGGGAATGACGGGTTATCGCGGGAATGACAGCGAGTTTGCGCATATGGCGAATCATCCGCTGGCGCGACCCCCATTCGGCACGGTATGGTGTCGCCCATAAAAAACACTGACGACAGCCCCGAAATCCGGGGGAGGCACACGATGTCCGACACAGCCCCAGTGGCACCCCGGCGGTTTTCCGCGGGCGAGCTTCGCGATTTTATCGCCCGCGCACTGGCGCGCCTCGGCCTGCCGGAGACGGATGCTGCCGATTGCGCGCGCCTGATGGTGGATTCTGATCTTGCCGGGTTCGACACACACGGCATTTTCCGCCTGTCGCAATACGTCAAACGCATCCGTGCCGGTGGCATCAACGTCACGCCCACGATCACCACCGTGACGGAGGCACCCGCCACCGCCGTGGTCGACGGCGATAACGCCATGGGGCACCTGGTGGTGCAATACGCCATGCGGCTCGCCATAGACAAGGCGCTGGAAACCGGCTGTGCCTGGGTCGGCGCGCGCGGATCCAACCATGCCGGTGCCGCGGCGACCTATGTATCGATGGCCGCCGAGAAAAACCTGATCGCGCTCTACGGCACCAATGGCAGCGCCAATCACATGGCGCCCTGGGGCAGTGCCGATCTGCTGCTCGGCACCAACCCGATTGCCGCAGCGATCCCGGCGGCAGAGGGATCGCCCGTGGTGATGGATATCGCGACCACGGTGTCGTCGTTCGGCAAGGTGCGGACCGCCGCCCAGCGCGGCGAGGACCTGCCGGCCGACTGGATGATCGACCGCGACGGCAAGCCGATCACCGATTCATCGCGCATCAAGGAAGGCATCCTGAACCCCATCGGCGGTCATAAGGGCTATGCCCTGTCGCTGGTCGTCGGCCTGCTGGCGGCCACGCTGTCGGGCGCACAGATGGGGGTCGATGTCGAAGGCATGGGCGATGCCGAATACCAGAAGACGCCGGTGAATAACGGCCATTTCATGATCGTGGTCGACCCGGCGCGGTTCGGCGATGTGCTGGATTTCGGCCAGCGGGTCGATGCGGTCTCGGAGACCATGCGCAACGCCACACCGATGGCCGGTGTAGAGGACGTCCGCGTGCCGGGCGATGGCCGCGCGGCCCATATCGAAGATTACACGGCGAACGGCGTGCCCCTGCATGGCGCGCTGATCGGCAACCTGAACACGCTTGCCGACGAGCTCGGCATAGCCTCATTAACGTAAACTAACGGCTCCAGCCCGCTCCCCCTCCCGGCCACCCATGGAATTATCCTTGTGGGTGGCCGGGAGGGGGAGCGGGCTGGCGCAGAAACATACAGAAGGAACAAAATTATGGCCGGCGCACAGCCTTACGTCTTCACCTCCGCCCGCCCACAGCCGGGCAGCGCTCCGAAAAAGCCGGATGCGTTCACCATCGACATTCACTGCCACGTGCATATCCCGGAAGCGGCGGAGCTTGCCCAGCCCTATTTCAAACCTGAAATGGAACCCGGCATCCTGTACGCCAACGAGATGACGCGCGACATCAACATGCAGCAGAATATCGACCGCACGCCGCATCTGACCACCGTCGACCACCGGCTGATCGACATGGACAAGATGGGCATCGATCTGCAAACCATCATTCCGCCGCCCTTCCAGGCCTATTACTGGCTGCCCGACGACGTCGCGATGAAGGCATCCGAGATCGTCAATAATGGCCTCGCCGAGATTGTCGACGACATGCCCGACCGGTTTGTCGCCTTCGGCAATATCCCGCTGCAGGATGTCGACATGGCGGTCGCCGAGCTGGAACGCGGCGTCAAAAAACTGGGGCTGAAGGGCTTCCAGATCCTGACCAATGTAAACGGCTCCGAGATTTCAGACCCGCGTCTGGAACCGTTCTGGGCCAAGGCGCAGGAACTGGACACGCTTATCTTCATCCACCCGAACGGCTTCACGTCGGCCGAGCGGTTCGAGGATCATTATTTCAACAACGTCATCGGCAACCCGCTGGAAACCACCGTTGCGGTTCACCGGCTGATTTTCGACGGCGTGATGGAACGCTATCCGAACCTGCGCATCCTGCTGGCCCATGGCGGCGGCTATCTGCCGGCCTATTCCGGGCGTATTGATCATGTGTGGGGCGCGCGCGAAGACGGGCGGGCAAACCTGCCGAAGGCGCCGACGAGCTATCTGAAGAAAATGTGGCTCGACACCGTTGTGTTCACGCCGCACCAGCTCAAATACCTGATCGAGCAATACGGCACCGACAAGATCGTTATGGGCACCGACTATCCCTATGACATGGGCGATTATAACCCGGTCGAACTGGTCGACCTGGTGGACACGCTGGACAGCACCGACAAGGCCGCAATCTGGGGCGGGAACGCCAAATCGCTGCTGAAGATGGAAGACTAGGCTTTCAGGTCAAACGGCCCGATCAGGCGGCCCGATCGGTCGCCTGATCTTCCTCTTCATCCACCACCGCTTTGGCTGACGAGCGACCGACGGCCTCGCCGCGCACGAGGTTCTCGAAGGAATTGATCTCTTTCATGAACTTCTCGAACAGGGTCGACATCTCGTCGGTCTCACGGGACAGCGAATCTGCCGAGGTCGACATACTTTCCGCCGCCTCATTTGTCTGAGACGCAGCACTACTGACCGATTCCATATTGCCGGTCACATCCTTGGTAAGGGACGCCGCGCCGGTCGCACTTGTAGCGATCTCTTCAGTCGCCAGTTTTTGCTGATCTGCCGCTTCGACGATCGAACTGGTGCCCGTTGCGATCTGTTCGATCGTCCCGCCGATCTGACCAATGGATTCGACGGCCTCACCGGCGGCGGCCTGAATTGCCGCGACCTGTGATGAGATTTCCTCTGTCGCGCGGGCCGTCTGATCGGCCAGCGATTTGACTTCCGTCGCGACAACCGCGAACCCCTTGCCGGCTTCTCCCGCCCGGGCGGCCTCGATCGTCGCGTTGAGGGCCAGCAGATTGGTCTGGCTGGCGATCTCGTTGATAAGCGAGACGACCTCGCCGATTTTTTCAGCGGCTTCATCAAGCGTCGCCACACCTTCCTTGGCGCGGTTCGCTTCGTCGACAGCGGCAGCCGTGATTTTTCGGTTATCCTCGATGATCCGCACGATCTCCTGACCGGAGGCGGAAAGTTCCTCGGCAGCAGCGGCGACTGTCTCAACATTTGACGTCGCCTGATCCGCGGCTTTCGAAACCGCACCGGACTGCTCGGATGTCTGTGTCGCGTTATCGCGAATGACGCTCGCCGAGCTATGGACGTCCCCGGCGGCCGCAGACAGCGTTGTCATGCCGGCTGAAATCCGATGCTCATAAGCACGGCAGATGAGCTTCATGTAGACAGCGCGCTCCGCCGCCTCCTCGCTGTCGACTGCCACTTCTGCCGCTCTCGCAACTTCAGCTTCTTTCACCGCCGCGATAGCGTCTTCCATTTCCTTGCGGGCGTTCTGTTCACGCACCTCAAGTTCACCCTGAAAACCGCGAATTTTTTCGCCGTTCTCCTTGAAGACCTGAACCGTTGCCGCCATTTCACCGAATTCGTCCCGCCGATCTCTATCGGGTACATCGACGTCACGCTCGTCGGACGCGAGGCGCTGCATCACACCGGTAAGCCGGGAAACAGGTCCAACAATAGAGCCGATCACCTGCCACGAGATGTAGCCGGTCAGAAGGAGAATTGCGGCAAGGCTGGCGGCATAAATATACAGCGCCTGCCAGGCATCGTTGTGAACCTTAACAGCGCCGGCCAGAAGCTCGTTGGCGGCAGTGTCTTCGACGCGTTTCATCAGGTCAATCTTCGCCGTAATCGTTGCGAACCATTTGCCTGCCTGAACACCCAGGGTTCCCGCGACGGGGCTTGCGAGAGCAATCTTGCGCAACTGGCCCACGGCCGTGGATTCGGGTGAGGCGATCACCGTGTGATAGGCCTTGGTGGCTTCCGGACCGGCGCTGAGTTCGAATTGATGGAAATACGTGTTCTGCATGGCAATCAGACCGACAAACCGCTGATAGATGCCGGGTGCGAATTTACCGGCACCGAACCCGCCTGCCCCCATCGCCCGCTCGATTCCGGCGCGCTCCTTGCCCTGAAGGAAAGCCGTATAGCTGTAGATGGATGCCAGAATACGGGCGTTATCGGTCAGGCTGTACATCTCTTCGGTAATGCTGAGCAGCCCGCCAATGGTGGACGTGTAATATTTCGCCATCTGCGGAATAGTCGCCAAGATACCGTCGACCGAGCCACGCATCATGGACAGATTTTTAAGAGCCGCGCGCGATTTCTCAACACGGGCAGCAATCGATGTTCCGAACGATGTGGCATCGAACGCATCGAGTGTCGCGATCAGGGCCGTCAATTTCTCGTCCGTCGCTTTACGTTGGCCGGGCAGTTTATCCGCGAAGTTCTTGCCCTTGCTGCCGATAAACCCGGCGGACATGCCGCGCTCTTTCTGCATTTCATGAACAAGCGCACTCGCCGTTTCGCCAACATCGATAAGCTCAACGATCTTTCCCGAGCTGTGAACGAGCGCTTGTTTGGTCAGGAGGCCCTGTGCCGCAAAAAACAGGACGGCAAATAGCGGAATCGCAATTACCAGGCGGATGCGCCAGCTAACGTTCAGGGAATCGAAATGTGCCATTGGGTAGACTCTTCATTTGCAAAATACTGTTCATTCGAACCTGCCACCCGCTCGAACAAGGTGTAAATCTCAGCCAAAACTCTTTAAAAAGTCTTCAAATTGAGGGAAAAGTAATACATTGGTATCTTGATACCCCAAAAGCCAGTCCACACGATTTGTTGAATCGATTGCCCGCACCGGGCTTAGTAGATTTGTTAATACTGATTAGAATTGGTCGACGAGACAAAAAGGATCGAAGCGTGCGGAAACCGAACCACATCATCAGCTCTGTACTTGTCGCCGGCATCCTGCTGGCGACGGGCCTGGTTTCCCCGCCCGTTCAGGCGGCGGCCGACACGTCAACGTACGACACGCTCAAAGCCGGGCCCGCCGTCGGCATGAAGATCCCGCACGACCTTAAAACCGTCGATCATCAGAACCAGCATCAGGATTTCAAATCCCTGGCCCATAGCAGGGGGCTGGTGATCCTGTTCTCGCGATCGCTGGACTGGTGACCTCACTGCAAGATCCAGGCGGTCGCCTGGAACCCCAAGATCAAGGAATTTCGCGCGCTCGGCTATAACGTCGCCCTCGTCACGCATGACAAACCGGCAGCGCTGAAGCGTTTCGCAGATGCCCGGAATATCGGGTACACGCTGCTGTCCGACGCAAAGGCCGCCATCATTCCCGCCTTCGGGATCGCCAACCCGCAGTTTCCGAAAGGCAGTTCGTGGTACGGCGTCGCCCTGCCAATCATCTTCGTCGTCGGCAAGGACGGCGTGATCCGCCACCGGTTTTCGATCCGGAACTATCAGGACCGGCCGGAGGCCGACACGATCCTCGACGTGCTGCGCAAAGACGCGAAGGGCTAACCTGAAAGTTAAGTCGCCGCGGGAATTCCCCGGCGCACGATATCGACAAGTGTTGCAGGTTTGACCGGATAGTCGGTCAGACGTGCCCCGAACGGTTCCAGCGCATTCTCCACCGCCGACACAATCGCTGCCGCCGCCGGAACGGTGCCGGTCTCGCCGACACCCTTTACGCCCAGTGGATTGAGCGGCGACGGCGAGTTCTCATAGATCATGTCGATATGGGGTAACTCTGTCGCCGTCGGCATCAGATATTCGCCGAAATTGGTGGTCAACGGCTGGCCTTTGTCGTCATAGCCCATCCATTCATACAGCGCATTGCCGATGCCGTGGACGACGCCGCCGGCGATCTGGCCGTCAACGATCATCGGGTTGATCAGGTTGCCGCAATCGCTGACGACGACGTAATTGCAAAACGATACCGCCCCCGTGCCGATATCGACCTCGACCTCGACCGCCTGAACGCCGTTGCTGTAGGTCAGTGCCGATGGTTTAAAACTGATATCGGCTTCGAGTCCCGGCTCCACGCCCTTGGGCATGGAATAGCCCGGTGCGCCGGCCGCCATCTCTGCGACCTGTTTCAGGGTCACCGACAGGTCTGCGCCTTTCACCCGCACTTTGCCATCGGCGAGTTCCAGGTCGTCTTCCGCCGCTTCGAGCAGGTGTGCCGCCAATTTGATAACCTTGCGCCGCACCTCCTGCGCCGACATATGCACGGAAGATCCCGCCGTCACCGTCTGGCGGCTTGCAAACCCGCCGAGGCCGAGCGCGATGGTCCTCGTATCGCCGGAGATCACCTCTATTTCTTCAATCGGCACGCCGAGCTGTTCCGACGTCACCTGCGACAGCATGGTTTTCAGCCCCTGCCCCATGGCCAGCGCGCCGGTGAACACCCGCACCTTGCCGGATCGCTCGATCCGGACCGCGCCCGATTCAAACGGTCCCCGCCCGGTCCCTTTCAGGCTGTTGGCAAGACCAATCCCGAGATAACGCCCTTCGGCGCGCGCCGCCGCCTGACGTGCCGCGAACCCGGCATAGTCGATGCGGTCCAGCGCGATCTGCTGACATTTCCGGAAATCGCCGCTATCGGCCTGTACCGGTGAGCCGGCGCGGGTTTTCAGCGGTGTCTCATAAGGCATCAGTTCGACCGGGATCAGATTCCGGTGGCGGATTTCCGCCCGGTCGATGCCCAGCCCCTGCGCGGCGCGATCCAGCAGGCGCTCCATCGTGTAATTGCCTTCGGGGTAACCGGCCCCCCGGACCGGCGCCGCGGCCACGGCGTTGGTCTCGACCACATGCACGTCGATATCGTAATTGGGCACGATGTAGGGCCCCGGCACGCCGGTCGACGCGTTATACGCCATGTTGATGCCCTGCGGCGTGTACGCACCCTGATCGCTGAGCATGGAGCCCCGCACGGCAAGGACTCGCCCGTCGCCATCGGTCGCGATCTCCATCGTCCAGTCCTGTTCGCGCTCCTGGATCGCCGCGACGAAATGTTCGCGCCGGTCCTCGATCCATTTCACCGGTGCGTCGAGCAGTTTTGACGCCAGCGCCACGGCGATCTCTTCGCTATAGGCGATATATTTCGACCCGAACCCGCCACCGACATCCGGCGCGACGACGCGCAGGTGACCCTCGTCCATATCGAACAGCCGCACCATCGCCGACCGCACTTCGTGTGACATCTGGGTCGATGACCAGAGCGTGATCGCATCATCCAGTGCATCGTAACGCGCCACCGCGCCCCGGCCCTCGATCGGATGCGCCGCACCCCGGTGCTGGATAAACCGTTCCTGGAAGACATGGGGTGCATCGGCAAAAACGGTATCCGTATCGCCATAGGACTGCTGGAACCGGGTGAGCACGTTGTCACTGGTACCCTGGTGGACCAGCGGCGCGTCGTCTGCAAAGGCCGCGGCACAGCCTGCGACGGACGGCAACGGCTCGTAATCCACCTCAACCAGCACCATGGCATCTTCGGCCTGATACCGCGTATCGGCAATAACAAGAGCGACCACCTCACCGACATGGCAGACTTCTTCGCCCGCAAGGAGCCAGGGGGTAACGTCCGGTCCGAAATCAGCAGTCGGGAACTGAAGCGGCAGGCGGCCCTCAACAATGTGGGGCAGGAAATCGGCCAGCGTGTAGATCGCCCGGATGCCCGGCGCCAACATCGCAGCGGACGTATCGATCGATTTTATTAATGCATGCGGATGCGGACTGCGCAGGAAGGCTGCCTGCAACATCCCTGCAAGATGGATATCATCGACGAACGTGCCTTTGCCCCGCAGCAAGGCAGGGTCTTCGATACGTTTCAGACTTTCCCCAATCACCGGCTTACCCCTGATCTGTTTCGTAAAAATCTAGCACAGCTGAGCCGTCTGCCCCATAACGGGTTATCACCGACGTAACGAAAGAAATCAAAAATGAACATCATTTCGCTGAAACAGGCAGACATCATCATCGACGCCATATTCGAAAAAAGCCGGGAGCTGAATTTGCGCCCGATGACCGCCGTCGTGGTCGAGCCGGGAAATGTGGTCAAAGCGTTCAAAAAGGAAGATCACGCCTCTGCCCTAAGGCTGGAAATGGCACTCGGAAAAACCTATGCAGCGCTTGCGCTGGGCAGGTCTTCCAGCCTTGTTCAGGTCCGCGCCGAGGAACGCCCGTACTTCATGAAGTTTATCGATGACGCGTCGGAGAAACAGGTCTTTGCCGAAGGCGGTGGGCGCCTGATCCGAAACGAGGACGGCGACGTGATCGGTGCGGTTGGCGTTACCGGCGACCGCCAGGACGTTGACGAAGAGATGGCCGCCCACGGCATTCACGCCGCCGGGCTGAAAACCGACGAAGACTGTGCCGAGTTGGGCCAGCTGGTACGGCTGGATAACTGACCGCCACGACTGGACCCCGGCACAAGGACGGGGTGACAGTAAGTTTCTGGACTTACGCTAAGCGCCTTCGATCACCGCACGGCATTCGCCGAAGCCGATTCCGCGCGCACCATCACGTTCGCACCAGGCGCGCATGATCAGCTCATCACCATCACCGAGAAACTTGCGCTCCTCACCGGTCGGCAGGGAAATGGGGTTCGCACCGCGCTTGGTGATCTCGAGGATCGAGCCGTAGGAATCTTCTGTCGCACCGGAAATCGTGCCGGTCCCCATCATGTCGCCAGGCCGCAGGTTACAGCCGTTCGACGTGTGATGGGTCAGCATCTGGAATATCGTCCAGTACAGGTTCTGCATATTGGTGACGGCCAGAATTTCGGCGGGCACATCCTCGGCACGCATCTTCGCGGATGCGATAGACACTTCGATCTGCACATCGAACCCCCCCTCTGCTTCGTTTGCATCCGACGACAGATACGGCAACGGCGTCGGATCGCCATCGGGCCGCTGATAGGCGCCGCTGCGGAAGGGTGCCAGCGCTTCCATTGTGACGACCCAGGGCGAGACGTGCGATGCAAAGCTTTTCGCCAGAAACGGCCCCAACGGCTGGTATTCCCATGCCTGGATATCGCGGGCAGACCAATCGTTCAGAATACTGAGCCCGAAGATGTGATCTTCCGCTTCCCCGATCGACACCGGCTGTCCCAGCGGGTTCCCCGGCCCGACATAAAACGCGATCTCGGTTTCATAATCGAATGCCATGGACGGGCCGAAAGACGGCACATCCGCATCCGGTGCCTTGGTCTGTCCTACGGGGCGCTTGCAGGTTTCGCCGCTGACAATGATCGACGACGCACGACCGTGATAGGCAATCGGGATATGTTTGTAGTTCGGCATCAGCGGATTGTCGGGCCGCAACATCATGCCGACATTGGTCGCGTGAAAAATTGACGAATAAAAATCGGTGTAGTCGCCGATCTGCGCCGGCAGACGCATGGTCACATCGGCCTGTGCCACGAGGATTTCACCCGCCAGGGCCTCAGCTGCTTCGCCCTCCTCGGTGTCGTAGCGCAGCGCCTTTGATGCCGCCGCACGCAGGGCCGACCAGTGCTGACCGCCCATGGCCATCAGACCGTTCAGCGTCTCGCCCGCACAGGCGCCCGCCGCGTCATCCGCTACACCGCCAATAACACCCTTGGCACGCGCAGCCGTGACGTCGAGGATCATGTCGCCGATGGCAATACCGACAGCTCCCTTGCCGGTCCGCGGGTCGGTATAGACGCCGAATGGCAGGTTCTGGACCGGGAAATCGGCGCCGGGTTCATTGGCGCTGTCGACCCAGCTTGTCAGGGCCGCGTCGTGCGTTTCGTTCAGCTTCGGCATGTCTATTTCTTTCCGTTGAAATTCTTCTTAAGCCCCTGCCAGCAATCCTGGTAGCCGGCCTGAATTTGCGGGCTGGTCGCCGCCCAGTCGGTGAGTTTGATCGGATAGCGGGTTTCGAACATGAAGGCCATGGTCTCGCCGAGGAATTCCGGCTTCAGCTCGGCGTTCGTTGCTTTCTGATAGGCGCCATCATCCGGCCCGTGCGCCGACATCAGATTGTGAAGGCTTGCCCCACCGGGCACAAAGCCTTCGGGCTTTGCATCGTACTGGCCAAGGATCAGCCCCATGAACTCGCTCATGAAGTTGCGGTGATACCAGGGCGGGCGGAACGTGTGCTCACCGACCAGCCAGCGTGGCGGGAAGATGACGAAATCGACATTGGCGAGCCCCGCCGGGCCCGATGGCGACGTCAGCACCGTAAAGATCGACGGGTCGGGATGATCGAAGCTGATCGAGCCGACCGCCATGAATTTGGCGAGATCGTATTTATACGGTCCCAGATTGCCGTGCCACGCGACCACGTCGAGCGGCGAATGACCGATGGGTGCCGACCAGAGATTGCCGCCGAACTTTGCGACCAGCTCAAACTCTCCCTCGATATCCTCGAACGACGCTACAGGCGACAGAAAATCGCGCGCATTCGCGAGACCGTTGGAGCCGATCGGGCCCAGATCGGGGAGACGCAGAGCGGCACCATAATTTTCGCACACATAGCCGCGTGACGGACCGTCCGGCAGGTCGGCGCGGAATTTAATGCCGCGGGGCACAACGATGATCTCGTTCGGTGCTGCCTCGACAACACCCATTTCAGCGACCAGGCGCAGACGCCCCTGCTGGGGCACGAACAGCATTTCACCGTCGGCGTTATAGAAATACCGGTCCTCCATAGACGCATTCGCCGCGTAGATATGGATGGCGATACCCGCCTGCGTATTGGCATCGCCGTTCGCCCCAAGCGTCATCATGCCGGCGATCAGATCGGTTTTCCCGTCGGGCACCGGTGTCGGATCCCAGCGCGTCTGCTGCGGCGTCAGCACGCCTTCGTCGAAGGGAGACGTCCGCAACTTGCCGTTATCGATCTGCCGGAACGCGCCATGGACTGCTGACGGCCGCAACCGGTAGACCCAGGTCCGCAGGTTGTCGTTGCGGGGCTGTGTGAAAGCGGTGCCGCTCACCAGTTCGGCGTACAATCCATAAGGCGCGCGCTGCGGCGAGTTCTGGCCCTCCGGCAGGGCACCGGGCAGCGCTTCGGTCGCGAATTCGTTGCCAAAGCCTGACTGATAGTCGAGCTTGGTGGTGGTGACGTTATCCATAGCGCTGCCTCCTGATCGGTCCCGGTGCAACGTCATGTTAACCCGCGTCCGGTCACATGGCGATATGCAACGGATGCTGGAATTCCCCGCCGACACGCTTATATTGCGCTTCATCCCGCCCAACGGTGCGGCACCTAATTTCTGGACACAGCCATGAGCGTTAATAGCGGCGAAATCGCCGCCCGGCGGACTTTCGCCATCATTTCCCACCCTGATGCGGGCAAGACGACGCTGACCGAAAAACTGCTTCTGTTCGGCGGCGCGATCCAGACGGCTGGCGCGGTGAAGGCACGAGGGGCCGCCCGCCGTGCACATTCGGACTGGATGAAGGTCGAAGCCGAGCGGGGCATTTCGGTCGCATCATCGGTCATGACCTATGAATACGGCGGCTGCACGTTCAACCTGCTCGACACGCCCGGCCATGAAGATTTCAGCGAAGACACCTATCGCACGCTGTCCGCCGTTGATTCCGTCGTGATGGTGATCGATGCTGCACGCGGCATCCAGGCACAGACCCGCAAGCTATTCGAGGTCTGCCGGCTGCGCGACATGCCGATCATCACGTTCATCAACAAGCTCGACCGCGAGAGCCGCGAACCGTTCGATCTGTTGCAGGAGATCGAGGAAACCCTGGCGCTCGACGTCACACCGGCGAGCTGGCCGATCGGGATGGGGCGCGATTTTCTCGGTTGCTATGACACTATCGACGACCGGCTGGTCCTGATGAAAAAAGGCAATGCATCCGGCAAAATTGCCGATGAAGGCGGCGAGGAAACAATCTGCGAAGGCGTGAACGACCCGAAGCTGGACCAGTTGCTGCCGCCGCATGCCGTCGAAAAACTGCGCGAAGAAGTGCCGATGGCGATGGGGTTGTGCCCGCCGCTCGATCTCGACGCCTATCGCGAAGGGACCCTGAGCCCGGTATTTTTTGGCAGTGCCGTCAACAATTTTGGCGTTCAGGAACTGCTCAAAGGTCTGGTTTCCATGGCGCCGCCGCCGCGCCCGCAAAAGGCCGAGCAACGCATCGTCGATCCCGAAGAAGACCATGTGACCGGGTTCGTCTTCAAGATCCAGGCCAACATGGACCCCAAACACCGGGACCGGATCGCGTTCTTCCGTCTGTCCTCGGGCCATTTCAAACGCGGCATGAAGCTGCGCCATATCCGCAGCGGCAAGCAGATTAACCTGCACAACCCGATGCTGTTTCTCGCGCGCGACCGCGAAACCGCCGAAGACGCCTATGCAGGTGACATCATTGGCATCCCCAACCACGGCAACCTGCGGATCGGCGATTCAATAACCGACGGCGAAGAACTGCGCTTTACCGGCATTCCGAGCTTTGCACCGGAAATACTGCGCTCGGTCCACCCGACGGACCCGATGCGCGCCAAGCACCTCGGGCGCGCCTTGCAGCAGCTTGCAGAAGAAGGCGTTGCCCGCGTGTTCAAACCGCGGGTCGGCACCGACTGGATCGTCGGCGTTCTGGGCTCGTTGCAGTTTGACGTGATGGCGGACCGGATCCGGTTCGAATACGACGTGCCGGTTAGGTTCGAAACCTCATCCCTGCATACCGCACGCTGGGTCGAAGCAGACGATCACAACATGCTGAAGAAATTTCTCGACGCGAATAGCGGTGCGGTTGCCGAAGATCACGACAAGATGCCGGTTTTCCTGGCGCGCAACGCCTGGCATCTCGACAACGCTGCCGAGGAATGGCCGGACGTGCGTTTCCTGAAAACAAAGGAACAGACGCAGTAGGACCGATGGGCAGGCGTTACTTCGCGCCGGCCGCCTTCAGAATCTGCACCATCTCGTCGAATCCATGATGCTGCGCCAGCTGCAAAGGCGTCACACCGCTGCCGTCGGCAATATTCACGTCGGCCCCGGCATCCACCAGCGCTGTCAGGCAGGCGATATGGTTCGCCCCGCCATCGCCGAGCACGATGGATTCGATCAATGCCGTCCAGTTGAGATTGTTCACATGGTCAAGCGGCGCCCCCGCGGCGATCAAAGTTTTAACGACCTCCACATGACCAAGATGAGCGGCCGCGATTAACGCTGTGCCGTCATACGGGCTGGTTGTCTGCCCGGCCTTGGCGCCACCTGCGATCACCAGTTTGAGCATCTTCGGGTCATTGGCAACCGAGGCGATGGTGACCGCGTCATAGCGATCCCGTTCAAGCGCATCAACATCGGCGCCGCTGACCATCAACGCGGTCGCGGAATCGTATCGCTTTACATAGGCCGCCACCATCAGAGGCGTTCTGCCATAGGCATCCCGGGCGTTCAGTTTCGTCTTGTCGGCGCCGATCCGATGGATCGCGGCGATATCGCCCTTGGCCGCCGCCGCGTGCAAACCCGTATAAGCCGCGTACTCTGCCTTGCTGGGTGCGACCTGGGCCGTTGCGGGAACCACCACCCCGCCAACCGCCCACATCGTGAGCAGGACAATCGCGGGCCGGATCATTCTGCTGCCTGGCGGGCGGCCGGTACCGGCTGAGCCGATGCCGACAACGCCCGGGCGAGGGTTTCGCCTTCGGGATCTGCAAGCGCGGCATCGCGGGCAGCCGCAATATTGGCCGCCGCTGACGCTGCATCGGTTTCACCAGCGAGGACGGGGCCGATCAGGGCTGCGTTGATACGTCCGAAATTACCGGTGCCGCGCACATGGGTATCGCTGTATCCCTTGATCAAACGCGCACATTCGGCGACCTCGGCAGCAAGGCGCGCATTCAAAACCTGCGATTGCGAGACAAGCCCCAACCACGCCTCGATCGATTCCTGTTCGCGACGGAAGCGCCAGGTACGGCGACGCCAGCGACGCATCCCGGCAAGCGTCTTCAGTTTCAGAAAGCCGGTGACCGAGGATGAATTCAGTTCCATCCCTTTATGCCAGTTTCGAAGTTTCTCGGATTTTTCCGCCCGCGCCAGGACCATCCGCGCGATGCCTTCGGGCAGCACGTCGCAAAACTCGGCGATACCGGGCTTGAGAAACTCGGTCACGATGACTGAATCGCCATTGACGGCCCCTGTCTCCGCCCGGATACGGGCAAGGCGCTCGGGGCGCGTTTTGGCCTGCGCAACACGGATGACATCTTCGAACGACATCCGCACCGCAAGGTATTTGGCAACCCGCGCCAGCACATCGATATCGCCTCCGGCAAACGGCGCCAGCCGGTCAAGATAGAGATCGGCATAAGCGACATCCTGGAAATCGATCAGCCGCCGGACGGCATGGTCCAGCGTCACCTGCACATCCGACGGGAATGTCCCGGCCCGCTCTATAAGGTTGGCACCAACGACGACATGGGCAAACCGGTCTTCCGGCTGCAACGCCTGTACCGCGACATCGCCCTTCGCCGCCTTAAGCCCCGCCTCAAAGCCGGCAAGGTTGGCATCGACCGCTTTGCCTTCGGCACGGATACCGGCACGGAATGTTTCGTCGTCGATCGGCAGCGCGCCGCACCCGGCGATCGCCCCCAGCAACACCGCGCTGATATGCGCGCCGGCGTTCCGCGACGCATCTTCCATATCGAAAAATATCTGCGACTTCGACCGCTCACCCGCCACCTGGACAAGCTGCTTTGCGTCGGCCCGACCATCGCCCATTTTCATCTTTTCGGACGTCGCGAATACGCGGTGGGTCGAGGCAATCAGCAGCGTTCGGTCAGGTGTGACGTAGCCGGACTGAATTTGCCGGCCGGTTTCCAGCAACTCCGAAGAGGCGAAAACATCGATCTCGCCCGGCGACGGGCTGAGCGCAAAGATCGGCTCGGCATTGCCAATTTCATCCCAGGCCTGCGGCCAGATTTCGACGTAATAGGTCGTCGCCCCGGTCCGCTGCGCGACACCGGGAATAGAGGTCGCCTGTACCGGCAGGTTGCTGTCCTGCGCGGCGTTAACGATCCAGCTTGTCAGCACGCCGCCGCCCTCGCCGCCGAGGGCCGCAACCAATAATGTCAGCGGCGCGGTCATGCGCTGTGCCCTCCGAGCAGACCGATCACCGATTTGCGCATCCCTTCGACGGCACGCTCCAGCATGCCGGGGTTGCGCACCCGTTCAGCCCGGTAAAAGGATGGACACAGCACCGCGGCATGGCTGACCTCGCCGCACAGCCCGCAACCGACGCAGCTGTTATTGACGCTGGCGACCGGATCGTCACGCAGAGGATCGGGATTGGGTTTGATCGTCAGGCTGGGACAGCCGGACAGGCGGATACAGGAGTGATCGCCGGTGCAGACCTCGTCATCGATGCCGAAGCGCGGCAGTTCCACCCGTTTGCCGCTTTTAAGCTTTTCGGCGTTCTCGCCGCGCAGGCGGCGCTGGCGGGCAAGCTGACATTCGCCATCGGCGATGATGATCTTCAGGCCTTTTTCGGGCGTTGTCAGCGCTTCGCGCAGGGTATCGACCATCTCGGCGACCGAATACGTGCGGACCGTCCGCATCCAGGGCACACCGAGACTTTTGAGCGTCTTTTCAATCGACATACCGGGATTGCGCCCGCCCCGTCCCTTCGCGCTAGACGGGATGAACTGCTGACCGGTCGCAGACGTAAAGCCGTTCTGCATGATCACCAGAATGGAATCGCCCTCATTGAGCATGGTCGCGATCACGCCGGTGGTCAGACCGTTATGCCAGAAACCGCCATCACCCATGATCGAGATCGAGCGTTTTTCCTGAAACGGCGCGACAGCCGCAGCACTGGCAAGCGACATCCCGTACCCGAGAATGGAATTCCCCATCGAGAACGGCTCAAACGTCGCAAAGGCGTGGCAGCCGATATCGGCCGCGATATGGACTTTGCCGACGTCTTCCTGCAGCAGTTTGAGTGCCGAAAATACCGGGCGTTCGGGACAACCCGTACAGAACTGCGGCGGGCGCGGCGGCAACGCCGTCGGGAACGCGGCCTCGGCGCCGGCCATAGCGGCACCGATACGGTCTGCCTCAGCCCGGATATGCGCGGGATCGCCGATGCCAAGCCCCTCGGCCTCGATAAAACCCATCAGGCCCTGATGCATGACAGCCCCGTTATATTCGCCCGCCATCGGGAACACGTCCTTGCCGTGAAGACGGGTCTGGATATCCGCTTTACGCAGGATCGTGTTGATCTGGTGTTCGATATATTCGGGATTGCCCTCTTCGATCACAAGAACCGCATCTTTTCCGGCGGCGAAGTCGGTCACCTGATCGGGGACTAGCGGGAACACCACGTTGAGGACCATCAGCGGAATTTTGCTGTTGCCGAAATCATCGGCAAGACCGAGCCGGGCAAGACGGCGGATGAGCGTATTGTACAACCCGCCGGGGACGATGATACCGAGCCGTTCGATATCGCCGCTGAAGAATTCGTTGAGCTTATTATCCCGGATGAATTTCTGAGCCGCCGGCAGGCGCTGTTCCACCTTCAGTTTCTCCTGCGAGAACGTGACAGGCGGGTGGGCGAGTTTGCTGTAGTCAAACGGTGCAGGTTCTTTCTGGCGTTCCCGCGTGTTGATCGGCGGCTTTTTATTGTCCTTGGCGATAAACCGTCCCTGCACATGACAGGACCGGATGCGCAGCTGCATGATCACCGGTGTATTGGATGCTTCAGACAGCTCGAACGAATTTTCGACCATATCGACGATGGATGTCAGATTAGGGCGCGGGTCGACCATCCACATGCTCGATTTCATCGCCATCGACAGGGTTCGTTCCTGAATGACGCTGGCGCCTTCGCCGTAATCTTCGCCGCTGACAATCAGCGCGCCGCCGATCACCCCCGGTGAGGCCAGATTGCTGAGCGCATCGGCGGCGACGTTGGTGCCGACGATGGACTTCCAGCCGACCGCGCCACGCAGCGGATAATTAATCGATGCGCCGAGCATGGCCGCCGCGGCGGCTTCGTTCGTGCCGGTCTCAACGTGGATGCCCATTTCATCCATCAGTTCTTCGGCATCGAGCAGCACGTCGAGCAAATGTGAGACCGGCGCTCCCTGGTACCCGCCGACATAGGCGACACCCGACTGAAGCAGGCCCTTGGTGACCGCGAGGATCCCTTCACCGTGAAAGACCTCGCCATCGCCAAGACGCAGCGATTCGACTTCCTTGCTGAATGATCTTTCGGCGCTCATATCCGTCTCCCCTGATGCCTGTAACGGCAAACTTCAACGCGTTTTATACGCGGATTTCACAATATTGGCACGAGTCCATCACGCTGATTGCCTATCCCGCCACAGGCAGTATTCTCCCGGCAACATGACACAGAAACCCTCCTCTCCGATGGCACGTCTGCCATCCGTCGACCGGTTGCTCAACGCGGACGCAAGCGCGCCACTGATCGACGGGTTCGGCCGGACCGAAACGACGGCCGCTATCCGGCAGACTCTGGCGGGAATTCGCAAACAGATGGCGGCTTCAGGCGGCGAACCACCGGAAGATGCCGCCATTCTCGACACGGTATCTGAAGACTTGAAGCGCAACGCAGCACCGTCGCTGCGCCCGGTCTTCAACCTGACGGGCACGGTTCTGCATACCAATCTCGGGCGCGCCTCCCTGCCCGAAGAAGCAATCGACGCGGTCGCAGCCGCAGCGCGCGGGGCAAGCAACCTGGAATACCGTATTTCAGAAGGCAAACGCGGCGACCGCGACGAACATATCGAAGACCAGCTCTGCGCCATGACCGGCGCGGAAGCCGCGACCATCGTCAATAACAATGCCGCCGCGGTGATGCTGGTGCTCAACACTTTTGCACTCGGCAAAGAAGTACCGACGTCACGGGGTGAGCTGATCGAAATCGGCGGATCGTTCAGGATGCCCGATATCATGGCGCAATCCGGCTGCACGCTGGTCGAGGTCGGCACCACCAACCGCACCCATCTGAAAGATTTCGCCGGCGCCATCGGGCCAGAGACCGGCATGATCATGAAGGTGCATACCAGCAACTACGTGGTCGAAGGCTTTACCGCCGACGTACCGGAGCCCGAGCTCGCAAAGCTCTGCCATGACAATAATATTCCCTTTGCCATCGATCTCGGCAGCGGCACGCTGACTGATCTTGCGCAGTTCGGCCTGCCGCATGAGCCGACGCCGATGGAAGCGATGAAACACGGCGCCGATGTGATCACGTTCTCCGGCGACAAGCTGCTGGGCGGGCCGCAGGCGGGTATCATCGTCGGCACAAAGGATTACATCGCGCAGATCAAAAAAAATCCGATGAAGCGCGCGCTCCGCTGCGACAAGATGACGATTGCCGCCCTGTCTGCCGTGTTGCGGCTTTATGCCGACCCGGACCGTCTGGTCGAACGGGTGCCGACGCTGCGCCTGCTGGCCCGCCCCGTCGATGCGATCCGGGGTGTTGCCGAAAGAATTGGTCCGGCCGTTGCCGCCGCGGTTGACGGGTTCGGGTCTGTCACCGACACGGCGTGCGAAAGCCAGATTGGCTCCGGCGCCCTGCCGACACGGCGAATTGCGAGCGCGGGTCTGGCGATTACACCCGATGCCAGGAGCGGTACGGCACTGAAAGCACTGGCAGAGGCGTTTCGCGCGCTGCCGGTGCCGGTCATCGGACGCATCCAGGACGACGCGTTTATCCTCGATCTCCGCTGTCTTGAGGACGAAGACGGATTTACCGCACAGCTTTCGGCGCTTGATCTTCCGCGATGATTATCGCGACCGCGGGCCATGTCGATCATGGCAAGACACTGCTGATCAAAACGCTGACCGGGATCGACACAGATCGGCTGCCCGAAGAGAAAAAACGTAATCTTACCATCGATCTCGGTTTCGCCTATCTGCCGCTCGACGGTGCGGAGACCATTGGATTTATCGATGTACCGGGCCATGAGCGCTTTATCCGCAACATGCTCTGCGGGGTCGCCGGGATCGATTTCGTGCTGTTCATCGTTGCCGCCGATGACGGCCCCATGCCGCAGACCCGGGAACATCTCGCCATCCTCGATTTGCTGGGCGTCAGCCGCGGCGCCGTGGCCCTGACCAAGATCGACCGGGTCAGCGAGGAGCGCGCCGCCGAAGTTGCCGAGGATATCGAGCTTCTGTTCACCGATACCTCGCTGGAGGGACTCCCGGTCTTCCCGGTATCCGCGATGACCGGCGAGGGTATCGACGGGCTCAAAGGCCACCTGCTCGCCGTCGCCGCCGATCTGCCGCCGCGCCCGGTGACGGGCAATTTCCGCCTCGCCATCGACCGCAGTTTCGACGTGGTGGGGGCAGGTCTTGTTGTCACAGGCACAGCATTTTCGGGCCGGGTAGAGGCGGACGAGGCGGCCCGCGTACTGGGTGCTGACATGGATGTGCGTATTCGCGGTATCCACGCGCAAAACGCCAAGGCCGATAGTGGCCGCGCCGGTCAGCGTTGCGCGCTTAACCTGGCGGGCACGGCGCTCGACAAGGACCTGATCGAACGGGGCGACTGGGTCGTGACCGGTAATTTGCCGGCACCCGCCCCCAAACTGGACATCCGCCTGCGCGTGCTGAAATCGGAAGGCCGCGCGCTGGCGCACTGGACACCGGTTCATGTGCATCTGGGGGCGGCAGAAACCACCGGCCGTGTCGCCATTCTGGGAGCCACCAGCATCGCGCCCGGCGAAAGCGGGCTGGCACAAATCGTTCTCGACCGGCCGATTGGCGCCGTGCATGGCGACGGGCTGATCCTGCGCGACCAGTCGGCGCAGCGCACCCTCGGCGGTGGCCGGGTGATCGATCTTTTCCCGCCGGCCCGCGGCCGCGCCAAGCCCGACCGGCTCTCGTTCCTACACGCCATGGAAGACGCGGATGACGGCACCGCTTTGTCTGCATTGCTGGAGACGATGCCCAACGGGCTTCACCTCGACCGGTTTGCGTCTACCCGCAACCTGACCGATGACGATATGGAAGCGCTCGCCGAACTGGTGCCGATGAAATCTGTCCGTACCGAGACCGGCACGCTCGGATTCTCGGACGAGCGCTGGTCCGCCGTGCGCACCGCTGTCCTCGAAGGTCTCGCCGCCTGGCATAAAAAATCACCCGACACGGTCGGGCCCGGCGAAAACCGCATCCTTGGCGGCACCGGAATCCGCCTGCCGCCGGAAGCAGCTGTCGCCATTGCCGCCGAACTGGTGCGCGAAAAGGTTATCGTCAAAGAAGGCATGGGTGTGCGCCTGCCGTCCCATCAGCCGAGCCTTCAGGGCGCCGACGCCACCAACTGGAAGAAGATCAAGCCGATGCTGATCGATGGCGGCCTGCGCCCGCCCGTCGTTGTCGAGATCGCAGAAGCAATCGGCAGTGAGCCGCGCAAGGTGGAATCCCTGCTGGTCCGCGCCGGGCGTCACGGACTGGTGGTACGGATCGCGAAAAACCGGTTCTACCCGCCGGGAACCCTGCGCCAGCTGGCGGAAATTGCAGAGACGGTTTCAGCCAATGTCGAGGACGGCATGGTAACAGCCGCGAATTTCCGCGATGCCACCGATGTCGGCCGTAACGTCGCCATCGAAGTACTGGAATTTTTCGACAAGGTGAAATTCACCCGCCGCGTCGGCAACGGACACGAAGTCATCCGCCCGGCAGCAGAGGCCTTTAGCGGAGACTAAAATTCGGGTATTGTCCCGCCGCGTAGGAAGAGAATCGTTCCCCGGTGGGGCGCCCGGTCTTCAAAACCGGTGAGGGGCGTTAGACGTCCCTGGTGGGTTCGACTCCCACTCTTTTCCGCCAATTTTCCTGACAACGCGGGGCCTGACGGGGCCTGCAAAGAACCGCTTGCCGCGCCTATAATATATTCGCAGCCAGGTAACCGTTGAAATTGTTGGCGTCCGCGCCAGGGTCGTACGACGATTCTCCCGCCGAGGGTGGATCGAAGGTCGCCATAGCACTGACGAGCTGCTGGATTTCGCCCGATTGAGCAGATTGCGTGTCCAGACCGTTCGCCGGATCCCACCCCTCGGGCTTGTATGCCCATACATCGCCGGTGATATCGTCAACGACACCGACGAAAATGTCGTAATCGTCGACATAATCCCATTTGCCGAGCACACCGGTAAATACGGAGGGGGTCGTTGGCACGTCCTGCACGCTGACCGTCGGCGCCCGTTCGATCTCCCAACCGGTTGCATCGGGTCCGGTATCCGGTGCCGACAGATACCATACGTCGGCTTCTCCATTCCAAAGCACGAACCGATCGCGAACGGGATCGTACTCCATGCCAAAGGTTGTATCGAGCACGAAGCCGCCGCTGACATCAGTTGGAGTGAAAAGAACGTTGTCATTCCTCGGCCCTGCAGTATCGAGATCCCAGTAGGTAAATGCGTTCCCGGCCGTTCGAACAAAAATATTATCGTCCGAACTATAGGCCCCCGCTCCTGCACCTGAATATGCGTTCCAGAAGCGCCCAACCTGCTCCCAGCTGTCCTGGCTTGCGTCGCCGACATCGGGCACCGTGTATTTGTAGAGATGTCTGTCGCCTTCACCGACGAAGACGACCTCCTCGCCATCAACCACGGCATAATCGGTAACACCGTTTAACGTACGCGACGGGTGTGGATCGGAGCTTTCGGACGTCCTTCGATTCTCCCACATTTCACCCCCGACGATGCCCGTATTATTGACAGGATCCACATGGGAGCCCGTCAGGCCACCGACCTGGTTGGGATTTGCGAGTGCCGGATTCCAAAAATATGGCCCCGTATTGGCAGACCCATCGGTCGTAATAAACGCTCCGCCGGTATTGTAGGCCGCGCCGCCGAAACTGACCATCCGATCGGCGCCATCGAGAAATTCCAGATTGTCGTACAGATGGGACGAAATTGGTGTGTTCTCGAAACCATCGATCGTCTCGTACTGGCCTCCCTGCACATTTACAATTTCACTGGGCAGCGACGAGCGTTCCCACTCCAGCGTTGAGGAACTCCAACGATAGACTTCATTCCCCCCATAATTCGCGTGCCCGCCTCCGGTGAAAATATAATCGTGCCGGTTCGAATCCCACGTTGCCGCCCCCCAGGCTTGAATGACCGACCGGGGGTTGCCGTGACCTGCGCGCAGTTCTGCGGGGGTCCAGACATCCTGAAAGCTGTTCGTATTCAGCTTCACCCACTCATTTTCTGCCATTCCAGACACGATGGTATCGAAATTCGTTACCGGCGGCGTCGTTCCAATTGAAACATTCACCGTTTGAGTATCTGTGAGGGCACCGTCGGTGACGGTGTAAGGAGAAGGTATCGGCACCGCTAAAGCCGGTCTGCGGCGTATACGTGAAGCTGCCATCCGCGTTCATCGACACCGTGCCGCCATTGGCACTCGCCGCATCGAATGAATCGACCGTCAGGCCATCACCATCCGCATCCGTGTCGTTCGACAGAACGCCCGATGACGCATCCACCACAAGCGGCGTGTCTTCCGTGCCGCCATAACTGTCCGCAGCCGCAACCGGCGCATCGTTCTCCGCGGCAACATTCAGCGTCACCGTCGCCGTCGAGAACCCGCCGCGGCCGTCCGACACCGTATAAGAAAAACTGTCGGAACCAGCAAAGTCGGAGGCACCTGTATACGTGAAGCTGCCATCCGTGTTCATCGTCACCGTGCCGCCATTGGCACTTGCCGCATCGAATGAATCGACCGTCAGACCGTCAAGATCCGTATCCGTGTCGTTCGACAGAACGCCCGACAACGCATCCACCACAAGCGGCGTATCTTCCGTCGCACCGTAGACATCGTCCGACGCCACCGGGGCCGTGTTGTTCGGATCGCCCGACGGCGTGAACACACCGCCTTCATAGTTGCCGTCAGCAAACTCCAGAATCTCCACGTCCGTCAGCGTGTCAGTGCCTTCGCCATTCACCCCGTCAACAACCTGAAGACGACCACCGCTCAGAGACGTCACCGCATAATCGGCGAAGTTACCTATATAAAAAGCCGTATCCACACCGCCGCCGCCAGAGACAACATCGTTCCCCACGCCCCCCCTGAACCGGTCGTCACCGGCACTGAGCGTGACGAGGTCATTCCCCACCGACAGATCAATGTAAGTGATGCCGATAAGCTCAACCGAGCTCAGGTTCCAGTAGTTCGTAAAGGACCCCAGCAGCACGTTGTTCCCGCCGCCGCCGTCAATCCGCTCAACAGAACTCAGAATCCGGAGATCAAAAACATCGTCGCCGGCACCGCCAAGAATGACATCGAACCCATCTCCGCCACGGACGATATCGGTCCCCTGATCAGTTCCCTCAATAGAAAAAACATCGTCCCCGAGCCCGCCATCCTGATAATCATTGCCAATACCGCCGGCAATCAGATCGCCCTGGTCAGAGCCGTAAATCGTGTCATTCCCGCCATAACCGGGGATATCGTATCCACCCGCTAAACCACGGGCATCAAGACGCTCAGACGACGGCGTACCGTCAAGCAACGTGTATGGTGGAGGCATGAGCTTACTCTCTACAATGCAGATAAAGCTAAAAATTGGGCATCCTGATAGTCAATCATTCCCCATGCCGACTCAAGAGCAGGTGAAACAGATTCTTTTTGACTTCAACGCTATATCAATGCGCGTTTGAAATCCCACTTCCGTGCATTGGCCATCACCCTGGCCGCGCTACACTTGTATACAAGTGACACGAGTCGTAGAGTCTCTGTCGAGGTAAATCTGGAGCGCTCCTGGTGACCAAATTTTCGAGCACAGACGGCACATCGCTCTATTACGAAGAAACCGGCGCGGGCGAGGCGGTGCTCTTCATCCATGAATTTGCCGGCAATCACCGGACCTGGGCGGCGCAAATGGCCGCCCTCGGCAATACACACCGCTGTATCGCCTATTCCGCACGCGGATATCCGCCGTCAGATGTGCCCAACAGTAACGATGCCTATGGTCAGGACATTGCCGTAAGCGACGCTATCGCACTACTGAACGCACTGGATATCGAACGCGCCCATATTGTCGGCCATTCCATGGGCGCCTACACCGCGCTGCATGTCGGTCTGAACCATCCGGATCGCTGCATTTCCGTCGCCGCACTCGGCTGCGGCTGGGGCTCTCACCCGGACGAGCGTGAAACTGCCCGCGGCCTGTGCGAAGACATTGCATCCATGTTCCGTGAAAAACCGATTGCCGAGTCCGCGACAACCTACGCGCGGTTCCCGATGCGTCATACATTCGAAGCAAAAGATCCCGCAGGTTTTGCCGCATTCGAGGAAATTCTCGGTGGTCTGTCGCCCGAAGGGGCTGCCCTGACGATGCTCAACCTCCAGCGTGACCGCCCCACCCTGTGGGATATGGAAGAAAAGCTGAAGAATTTCACGCCGCCCCTGCTCGTGCTGGTCGGTGACGAGGATCATCCCTGCCTGGATGGCAGCGTGTTTCTCAAACGTACCGCACCGACGGCCGCGCTGCAGATCGTGCCGCGCGCCGGACACACCATCACGATGGAAGAACCGGCGATTGTGAACGCGGCACTTACAGATCTCTTTACCGCCGCATCGGGCGGCACCTGGATGAACCACCGAAAAGACGACAACAGCTAGATAGAGGAGTCGACAATGGACCTGCAACTCAAAGGGAAGACCGCCCTGATCACCGGCGGCAGCGAAGGCATCGGCAAAGGCATCGCCATGGGACTGGCGGAGGAAGGCGTCGATATCGCCATCTGTTCGCGCCGCCCGGAGCCGCTCGAAGCGACGGCCCAGGAAATTCGCGATGCCACGGGCGTGAAAGTTGTGACGATCCCGACCGACCTGACGGACAACGATCAGGCCCGCAACTTTGTCGAACAGGGTGCAAAGGAACTCGGCCGGGTCGATATCATGGTCAACAATGCCGGCTCTTCACCCGGCGGCGTGCTGGAAAATCTTACAGAAGACGACTGGGCACAATCGCTGCAGCTGAAATTCATGGGCTATGTGCGCTGCCTGCGCCACGTCCTGCCGATCATGGTCGAACAGGGCGGCGGACGCGTGGTCAACCTGATCGGCAATGATGGTGTGAAACCATCCTACTGGGAGATAGCACCGGGTGCTGCCAATGCTGCGGGCCAGAACCTGACCATGTCACTCGCCGGTCAGTACGGCAAAGACAATATCAGCTTCGTCGCCGTCAACCCGGGCCCGGTGCGTACCGAACGGTGGACCGGGCTGGTCAACGCGATGGCGCGGGACATGGACCTGTCCTTCGAGGAAGCCGACAAGCTGGCGCCGGCCTCGATCCCGCTCGGGCGGATCGCTGAGACCAAAGAGGTCGCCGATCTCTGCGTCATGCTGTCGTCGCCGCTGACACATTTCGTCAACGGCACGCAGATCGAAATCGACGGCGGTCAGGAGAAATCACTCATGGACCGGCTACGCGATCGGTGACCGAAACCATGTCCCGACAACCGGACCCGCATAACGCCTTTGTCGAACAGGCAGAGATCGCCGGCGCGCCCGATGGGCCGCTGAGCGGTCTGACGTTTGCGGTAAAGGACAACATCGCGGTCAAAGACCAGATGTTTACGGCGGGACACCCGTTGTTTGCTGATCGCCGTGCATCGGAGTCAGCGCCGGCAGTCGTGGCCCTGCTTGCCGCGGGGGCCGAGTTCATCGGCATGGCGCAAACAGATGCGGGCGGGTTCGGGGCGTCGACGCCGCAAACCAGGAACCCGGTCGCCCCCGACCGTATCGTCGGGGGCTCGTCCGGGGGATCGGCCGCGGCCGTCGCGGCCGGTCACTGTGACTTTGCCGTCGGCACGGATACCGGCGGCAGTGTGCGGATTCCCGCCGCCTGCACGGGTCTGTACGGATATAAACCTACCTATGGACGGGTATCGAATGACGGCGTGTTCCCGCTGACGCCGCAGATCGACCATGTCGGTATTATCGCCGCCAGTCTCGGCATACTTGAACGAAGTGCTGTCGCTCTGCTGGGAAGCGGCACACCGACAGATCCCGCATCGCCCAATCTGCGTATTGCGGTAGAGCTCGACCGGGCAGACCTGTTCGATCCGGCGATATCGGATGAACTCGACCGGATATCCGACGCGCTTTCAGCCGCAGGGCACGAAGTGGCCCGCCTGCCCGTCCCTGGCCGCGAAAACATTGCCGATGCCCATGGCGTCATCGTACTGTCGGAAGCTGCCGCCATCTATGCGGATCTGACGGAAGATCAGCGCAACCAGCTCGGCAAAGCCGCGGCAAGCGCGCTGCGGCATTCAAAGAACCTCCACCCCGAAGAGATTACCGCGGCCTGGGAATGGGCGCGGGCAGCCGATGGGCGCCTGCAGAAGGTTTTCGACAATCATGACATTCTGATCTCCCCGACCCTGCCGATAGCGCCACCCCTGATCGATGCACGGCGCATCCAGCTTGGTGGCCAAGAGCGCCCGGTCGTGGTCGCGATGACGCTCCTTACCTGCCTCGCCAACCTGACCGGCAACCCGGTTGTCGGCCTGCCCAACCCGCTTTCGGCAGCATTGCCAAAAACAGGTCTTCAATTGCTCGGCCCGATGCAGAGTGACGAGATGCTTCTGAGGGTTGCCGCGCGGATCGAATCAGACCTGGCCGGGGCAACAGACACATGAGCGCCGGCAGATCTGAAACTGTCATACGCGAAGCCTATGCGCTGGATGAACAGATCGGGTTTCGGTTGCGTCTTGCGCTGCAACGCCACACCGCAATCTTTTTCTCCCACATGGATGTCGGGCTGACGCAGACGCAATACGCCGTCCTTGCGCGCCTTTGGGAATCCGGGGAAAGCTCGCAGAACGAGCTGGGACGATCGGCGGCCATAGATTCGGCCACGATCTGGGGCGTGGTGCAGCGGCTTCAGACCGCCGGACTGGTGACAACCAAAGCACATCCATCCGACAAACGCCGCCGGATGGTCAGCCTGACCCCGCTCGGGCGTGATACCGTGGATGCGGCGATTGCCAAAGCTCAGCGGTCCAATGAAGAAACGCTGGCAGCATTGACCGCAACAGAACGCAAAACCCTGGTCGATCTGTTGAGTAAGCTGAGCGACTGAGAATAAGGATCGGATCAGAATATGAAACCGCCCAAATTCGACTATTTCGCGCCGGACAGTATCGAAAGCGCGCTGGCGCTGATCACCGAGCATGGTGACGAAGCCCGGTTTCTGGCCGGCGGCCAAAGCCTGGTGCCCATGATGAATTTCCGCGTCGCCGCGCCGTCGGCGCTGATCGATCTGAACGGGATTGCCGCTCTTCGGGGCATCCGGATCGATGAAGCAGGCCGTTTGTACATCGGCGCGATGACCCGCACCCGGGAAATCGAGATGGACGCGACAATAGCCCAGGCCAACCCACTGCTTCACGCGGCAGCACCGAACATCGCCCATATCCAGATCCGCAACCGGGGAACCATCGGCGGCAGTCTTGCCCATGCCGATCCGGCCGCGGAACTGCCGGGGATCGTTCTGGTATGCGGGGCGGAGATAAATATTGTCGGTCCGGGTGGCGCGCGGTCCGTCGCCGCCGGTGAATTCTTCGAGGGAATATTTTCAACCGCGCTGAATGACGGCGACATGATCTCAGAGATCGTTTTCCCGGCCTGGCCATCCGCGCGGCATTGGGCGTTCGAGGAAATATCGCGGCGCGAAGGCGATTTCGCCATGGTCGGTATCGCAACTTGGTTCGACCTCGACGATACCGGCAGGATTGCAGCCGCGGGCCTTGCCGCCATCGGCGCCGGAGATACACCGCTGCGTTTGCCGTCCGGCGAAAATATTCTCATCGGACAGACACCGGGCGGCGACCTTTTTACCAAAGCAGCGCGCGCCGCCGTCAGCGACCTGCACCCCGGCGGCGACATACATGCTTCCGCCGAATACCGCCGCGAGGTCGGCGGCGTGCTGGTCGAACGGGCGCTGAGATCTGCGTGGGAGAGGTCATCATGACGGCGGAACATCGCGTCACGCTGAACATCAACGGCACGTCACATGACTGCAAGGTCGAGCCCCGCATGACGCTGGCAGACTGCCTGCGTGAAAAACTCGACCTGACCGGCACGCATCTCGGGTGCGAACACGGCGTTTGCGGCGCCTGTACCGTGATTATCGACGGCGCGGCTGTCCGGTCCTGCCTGATGTTCGCCGTACAGGCCCAGAACGCGGAGATAACCACCGTCGAAGGCCTGGCTGACGGCGATGTGCTGTCCGACCTGCAACAGGCCTTCCACGATAATTTCGCCCTGCAATGCGGGTTCTGCACCCCCGGTTTTCTGACGACGGCGGAAACGATCCTTGCCGAAAACCCGTCCCCGACCCGCGCCGAAGTGCAAAGCGCTATTTCGGGCAACATCTGTCGCTGCACCGGGTATGTGCCGATAATTGACGCAATCCTGGATGCCGCTGAACGGCGGCGGGGAGGTAAAAAATGAACACTTCCTCACCTTACATAGGCGCCTCCGTCAAACGTCTTGAGGACCGGCCGCTCCTGACCGGGGCCGGGCGCTATGTCGACGACATCAAACTGCCGAACATGGCGGTAATGGCGATCTATCGCAGCCCCTATGCCCATGCCCGGATCAACAGCATTGATCTGACAGCGGCAAAGGCGGTCCCCGGCGTGATCGACGCGTTCTGTGCTGACGATATACAGATGGACATGCCGGTGATCCCGCTGCGGCTTGCCCCGTTCGACGGGTTCGAACGTTTCCTGCAGCGGCCGATTGCCCGTGACAAAGTACGGTACGTGGGCGAACCCATCGCGGTTGTCATCGCATCAGACCGATATATCGCTGAAGACGCGCTGGATCTTATCGAGGTCGATTTCGCAGCACTACCGGCGGTGACATCCGTCGATCAGGCAGCATTGGGTGAGACCCTTGTTCACGAAGACGCCGGCGAAAACATGGGCACCCGCTATACCGTGGGGCGCGGCGATACGGACGACGCGTTCAAGCATGCCGCCTATACCCGCCGCGAACGGTTCACCACCAACCGGCACGGCGCGGTGCCGATGGAGACACGCGGGCTGATCGCGGAATTCAACCCTGACGCTCCCTTGCTGCGTCTGCATGGCGCGACGAAGGTAAACTTCTTTAACCGCCGCCATCTTGCCGCGGCCTTCGACCTGCCAGAGGACGCGGTCGAGCTGATCGAGACCGATGTCGGCGGCGGGTTCGGCGCACGGGGCGAGCTGTATCCGGAAGATTATCTGGTGCCCATCGCCAGCCGTCGGGTCGGTCGGCCGGTTAAATGGATCGAGGATCGCCGCGAAAACCTCACCGCCACCAATCATTCTCGCGACATCGTCTGCGATCTGGAGATCGCGACGACGAAAGACGGGACGATCCTCGGCATGCGCGCGACAGTGCAGGGTGACATGGGGGCCTATATCCGTACCAATGGCGGCGTCGTGGCCTCCAAGGCAGCACAGTTTCTGCCCGGGCCGTATCGTGTGCCATCGTTTTCCTGCGATGTGCAATTTCTGATCACCAACAAAACGCCGGTCGGCACGTTTCGCGGGCCGGGCCGGTTTGAAGCGAATTTCTGCCGCGAGCGGATGCTCGACATGGTGGCGGCCGACCTGAACATCGATCCTGCAGAACTGCGGCTCCGAAACCTGATGGAACCGGCGGACCTGCCCTACCGAATTGGCGAGCTCGTGCCGGGCGACGTGAATGCGACCTTCGACCGGGGCAATTACCCGTCTGCGCTGAACCAGCTTTTGGATGAAGTCGGGTATGCGGACTGGAAAGACCGGCAGGGAGAGATCATCGACGGGCGCGCATATGGGCTCGGTATCGCCTGCTTTATCGAAAGCAGTGCCGCGGGCCCGCCCGAAACGGCCCGCATCACGGTCGCGACCGACGGGGCCATCGAAATACGTACTGGCGCATCGTCAGTCGGTCAGGGCACGGAGACCGGCCTGGCGCAGATCTGCGCGGATTATCTGAGCGTCGATATCGGCCGGATAAATGTCCTGCATGGCAGCACGACCCTCGTTCCGACCGGCGGCGGGACGTTCCACAGCCGCAATACGGTGATGGCCGGCAATGCTGTCCGGATGGCCGCCGAGACGCTCCGCGCACGCAGCATCGAGCTTGCCGCGCTCCGCTGGAATACCGACGCCGCCGGTCTTGAATTCCGGGACGGCGCCGTCCATCGAAGCGACCAGGCGGCACCTGCATTATCGCTGGCCGACCTTGCGGCTTTCGCCCGGTCGCGCGGCGCAGACGAAGCGCTTACCGCCGATGCCGCCTTCGATAACGAAGGCAAGTTATCCTATTCCTATGGCGCACACGCAGCGCTTGTCGCCGTCGATGTCGCCACCGGCGTGGTCAAGGTTGAAAAATACGTCCTGACCGAAGAAATCGGGCGTGCGCTCAACCCGGCCATGGTCCAAGGCCAGGCGATCGGCGGGCTGGTGCAAGGGCTTGGCGGCACGTTTCTCGACCACATGGTCTATGATGAGGACGGCCAGTTGCTGACCGGCAGCTTTGCCGATTATCTGCTGCCCACCAGCACGGACCTGCCCGACATCACGGCCATCGCGCTGGAGGAATCGCCGTCCGAGTTTAACCCGATGGGTTTCAAGGGCGCCGGTGAAGGCGGCATCGTTGCCGTCGCCGCCGCGGTCGGTAACGCGGTCGTCCACGCACTGAACACCCACGGGATCCAGATCAACGACCTGCCCATCACACCGGACCGGCTGCGTGCGGCGCTCCGCGCGGTCGGTGCCTGAAACGAAGGAAAACTCCGATGACCGTTATCGATGTTCATGCTCATTTTGTGCCGCCGGACGTCGTCGAGACGCTAGCCGACCGTGGCCGCGATTTCGGCATCGACCTGATCGAGACTCAACCCGGCTGCCATTGCTGCCGGTTCGAAAGCGGCATGCAGATCAGGCCGTTTTTCGACACGTTGATGAATACCGACCACCGACTCGGACAGATGGACGATCAGGGCGTCGACCGCGAAGTGCTGAGCATCTGGACGGATATTTTCGGATACGACCTGCCCGCCGCCAAAGGCGCTTTGTGGCACAGCGCGTTGAACGACAGTCTGATGCGCCTGTGCGACACTCATGCGGAACGTTTTTCCTGGCTGGCATCGGGCGCGTTGCAGGATGCATCCCTGGCCGCCCGCGAGCTGGAACGCGGCATGAAGGCCGGCGCGGTCGGCGCCATCGTAGCGTCGCATATTGATGGCAAAAATCTCGGCGAATGCGCGCTCGACGAATACTGGGCGGCCTGCGTCGAGCTTGGCGCGCCGGTCTTTATTCATCCGGCACAGCCGATTGCCCCGGCACGGGCCGAACGTTTCGCGCTGAACCAGATCGTCGCCTACACCAACGACACCACCCTGACGGTGGGCTCTCTGATTTCAGCCGGCGTGATGGACCGGTTCCCCGGGCTTGAATTTATCCTGTCCCATGGCGGCGGATCGGTGCCGTTTCTGATCGGCAGGTTCGACCGGATGCACCGCGCCGCGGACCCGAAGGCGACCGGCAATGTCGCGGCCGAGGCGCCGTCCAGCTATCTCACGCGGTTCTATTACGACACCATCCTGCACCATGGCCCTGCGCTGAACTATCTGCGCGACCTCGTCGGCATCGACCGGATGCTGCTCGGGACCGATCTCCCCTTCCCGCCGGGAGACCCGGATCCGCTGATGTCATTGCGCGACGCGGGGTTTGATGCGGCAGACATCGAACGGATTGTTGATGCGAACCCGAGTGCGCTCTTCCGTTTCTAGGCAATAGGTCCGGCTTAAGAATATCGTGACCCTGATTGACGTTCCGCATACGCAAAAATACAGTCAGGGTTCAATCATCTAAGGAACGCCCATGTCGACGATACAGTATGACGATTCCGCCTACGCCGTTCGCGATGATCTTGTCAGTGCCCATCAGCGTGCCTGGGAACGCCTGTCGACGGCCGGAAGCTGGCTGACCGGAGACGAACGCGTAAAGGTCATGCGCGAGACCCGCCATGCGGGGAGCTGCGCCACCTGCGCCAAAGTCAAAGACGCATTGTCGCCCTTTGCGGTGACCGATGCTCACGATGCCGGTACCGATCTGCCGGAAAACTGGGTCAACATGATCCACCAGATCGTCGCAGATCCCGGCCGTCTCACGCATGGCTGGTACAAAAAGACAATCGACGGCGGTGGCGACGGCGGTGGCGACGGCGGTGGCGACGGCGGTGGCGACGGCGGCATTGCCGAAACACATTTCGTCGAAATCGTCAGCGTCATCGCCCACACGACGGCGATCGATACCTTTGCCAAGGGCATCGGCGTGCCGGTCCGCGCGCTTCCCGAACCGCAGGACGACGTGCCATCCCAGTACCGCCCGAAAGAAGCCCGCCAGCACCAGGCATGGGCACCCAATATCGCCTGGGACGAATTCGGCCCGAATGAAGCGGATTACTTCGTCGGCCCGGAATCCAGTATCCGCCGCGCGCTGACCCTGATCCCGGATGAGGCCCGCAGCTTCTTCGACGTCACGTCCGCCCAGTATCTGGCAGGCCCGCAAATGCGGGACTTCTCTCAAGAGTTCCGGGCGATCACGCATCTGCAGATCGAACTTCTGGCAGCCCGGGTGTCAGCACTGAACCAGTGTACCTATTGAACGACCAGCCATTCGGCACTGCTCCGTGCGAGCAGCGAACATACTGGAGACGACCTGGACTATAACGCCATCACCGGCGGCGTAGATGCCGGTGATACCGGCATTGAAAACGGCGAATTGATGATTGAATTTGCCGAAGCCGTGCTCAGCGACGACGATGCGCGGCTCAAAGCGGCCCGTCAGGCCATCCATGACGCGATGGGTGCCGACGCCGTGGTCGATTCGGCCGGTGTTGCCGGCCTTTTCAATGCAATCGACCGGATCGCGGATTCAACCGGTGCCCCGCTCGAAGCGGATAAAGCCGAAATGACCGCGGGATTGCGCGAAGAAATCGGGATCGATGCCTTCGCGGCGCAAAAAGAAGCGCTCGATGCCGATGCGGCGAAAACAGCCACGGAATAAAGGGCGCAATCCGCTTTGGAACAATAGTTTTCGGGGCGGCGCAAAGCCGCCCCGTTGCATTAGACATACCGCCGCGGCATAGTTCGCGCATCGCAGTGACACTTCGCTGTGGTTTACTTACGCAAAGGAGGACATATGTCCGAGAAACTTGGGATAGGCGCTTCCTTCCCCGACCTGACGATCAATCTCGTCGGCGGCGGAACGCTGGACCTGCCAGGTGGCCTTGATACGAAATACAAGGTTATCCTGTTCTACAGAGGTCATTGGTGACCGTTCTGTCGCCGGCAGTTAGTCGGCTTTGAAGAACATAAGGCAGAACTAGAAAAGCTTGGTGTATCGGTCGTTGCAGCGAGCATCGATCCGGCAGACAAGGCGCAGGAAGTGGCCGATGAGGTCTCCTTCCCGGTTGGCATGGAAGTCAGCCGCGAAATCGCCGATGCGTTGGGATCCTGGTGGGAAGACCGCCGGAGCATCATCCAGCCGTCTGAATTCATCCTCGGACCCGATAACAAAGTTATGGCGTCCAGCTATGCAGACGGCCCGCTCGGCCGTTTGGAAGCGGGTGATGTGGTCAAGCTGATCACTTTCTACGAATCCCGCTAAGCAGCGGCTTCGTAAAATAGATGTCTACGATACCGGGCGCGGTTTTCCGCGCCCGGTATTTCTTTTGGAAAATCCGGCTTTATGAAAAGTTTGGCATGGGAAACACGCGCTTCGGCATGTCAGGTTTCCCGGACGGGAACGTCCACCGGCTTATCGGGTTCCGCTGATATATGCTCCGTCGAGACAAGATCGCCCGATGAGATTTCTTCGCCGCCACCCACGGATATATGAACCCGGACCACAACGTCCCGCGTGACCGGCACATCGGCCGCGGCAACCACGAAGGGTATGCGCCCTTCGGACCCGCCGACATGCGCCACACCGTCGAGCCGCGCGATACCTATGCGCTGCGCTGACGCATCCACGCGGCTGACATCTTCGAGATAGACATACGCCGTCGCATCGGCGAACGCGCCGTTATCGGCGCCAATGACGATATCGCCTGTGATCTGCACGGCAGCTCCCCAAAACCCCTGAGAGGGGAATATTACGCCTTTTTCCGGCGGCTGCGCGTGGTTGTTGTACGGGACCGTTTTGCCGCCGCCGGCGCATCGTCACCGCCGTCATCCGGCGGAGGTGGCTCGCCTGCATCGTCGCCGGCGAGACCGGCATCGCCTGCCATATCTTCCGGCGGCGGTGCAAACCCGTCCATTGCGTCACCGCCGACATCAAAACCGCCGTCAGAACCAGGGTCGCCCTCGACGTCGGGCGGTGCTGCCGCGACATCGGACAGATCGGCGGCGTCGCCGGGATCGTCCAGGGCGGGTGGCGGCGGTGCTGCATCCGCCTGTTGGACGGATACACCCGTCGCCTCGAGGTCGTCCGCGGACGCGGCAACCCCGGGCAGATTAATCGTAATCGAGATACCTGCGGTCATGACGTGTTCCTATTCTGATGGGGCCGACTTGTGATGGGCCGACGCTCAGCGCAGCGTCACGCGCTCGATAACGTTATTGGCAATAAAAACATCGACCGGGCGACCGTTCGCCCGAGCGTCACACAAGGCGACAAATACATTCGTCACCCCATCGGCGGCCCCTGTCTTGATCTTCTTCCAACCGCTCACGCCGCTGACAATGGCGTAGCAGTTCTGGCCATGATGCGTGGTGTAGGTACGCGATACGGTCCGGTTATTGTTCCACATTTTATTATCCCTCCTGTAAAAGCAGCGTCGGACGCTGCCATTGAAAAAAATTCAGACGAGCTGCACGCGAAAAGCCCTGCTGCCATCCACCAGAACGTTCATTTTTCGCTGGTTGGAAACGGCCTTGCAGCAGGCGGCAAAGGCGTTCGTATCGCCATCCTTTGAATCGACCTTGATACGCCGCCAGCCGATACCGCCGAACAGCGCCCAGACATTTCTTGATTGATAGGTCGTGTAGGCTCTGTGCACCGTCACGTTGTAGTGCCAGACCTCGTACATCGAATGGATTGCCGCGATATCGCCGGCGCTCAGATCGCTGCGCTGGCCGATGGACGTTCCGGGCGGGATCGTCTCTATCGTGGGTTGGCCGTTTTTCGAAAACGCCCAGGTCGGATAATGCATGATCGAGCGATAGTCATATCCCCCGATATCGTCACCATCCGCGATATGCTGGTTGAAGTTATGTTCCTTGCCCGCCTCGATGTTCTGCCAGTTGATCTTGACGAAACGATCGCGATCTTCCCGGCTCTGTTCGTGCCACAGGCCGAAAGCATGGCCAATTTCATGGATCGTTGCACCGGTACCGCAGCCACTGGCCAGGCCGATATCCTGGCGCCCGCCGCGCATCCCGACCTGCGACCAGCAGCCCGTTGCGGGCCGGAACCGGACATAATTGGGATAGCTGCCCGCGTTCGCCCCGGTCCGCGCGACGAACCGCATGGACGTATTCTGCGTCCAGTGCGCGATCGCATCGGTCACACGGTTTTTGTTGGGCAGCGCCGGATCGACCTCATAGGGCATCAGACCACCGGGCCAGCGATATTGGCTGCCGGTAATGCCGACCCCGTGGGCAACGTCGCCACCAGCATCGTCGCCGGCTTCGACAGACTGAACATTCTGGGCGATTTCATCCATTTCGTCGGCTTTGCCAAGAACGATGCAGCCCTCAAAGACGGCGAGGCCGTCGACCACGCTGTACTGTACCGGTTTGTTCCGGAACGTCGCGCCTGAGATGAATCCCGTCCGGACATCGTCGCTTTGCAGCATTCCACCGCAATCGTCGAAGCTTTCTTCTATGCCGGCCATTTACCTGCCCCTCTGTTCGTTTCACGGCTGACTTGCGTCACAATCAAAACGTTAGGCAGCTAGCGATATGAATTCGAGAGTCAAAAATAGGACAATCTGTGACAAATTTGTGTCCACCGGATCATGGCCCGCGACGTTGCGACGCTTCGGTCGCTGGAGTAGCGTTCCGGGAACGATTCCAACAGGAGGGAACGGCACGTGCCCAATCCGCAATACGACCACTTCAAGAATTTCTCGTCGAACGGAATGTCATTCATCGAGAAGAAGCAGGTATGGCTCGACATATCGGATATGACCGAAACCGAATTCGACGCGATGATGGCCGAGGAAAAGGGCCGCGAACCGCACGTCCCACAGGTCGGCGACATGGCGCCCGACTTCACGGCCGAACGCCTTGGCGAAGGCCGCAGCCGAACCGGGGAATACGTCACGCTGTCACAACTGAAAGGCCGGCCGGTCGCACTCGCTTTCGGCTCCTACACCTGACCGCCCTTCCGTAATCAGACCGTGCGTCTGAATGAAATCTACGACACCTATAAGAACGACATCGAATTCTTCCTGATCTATATCCGGGAAGCCCACCCGTCGGATGGCTGGCAAACGCCACAGAACCTGTATGACGACGTGATCTACGAAACCCCGGAAACGGATGATGCCCGGGCGGAACTCGCCGGCGTCTGCCAGATTGCCCAGGATATTCATCTACCAATGCTGCTGGACGGGATCGATAACGATATCGAAAACAAATATATCTCGGCACCGATCCGTCTGTTCGTGATCGACCCGGAGGGAAAGATCACGTTTAACGGTGCCCCCGGCCCACAGGGGTTCGATCCCGAAACCTGGAACGAAGCGCTAAAGGCGCAGGTCGGCGGCTAGGTCCGACTGCCGGATTACTGATCCAGCATCAGCGCATTGCTGACCTTCCAGCTGCGACCATAGGTGATGACCCCGATCCCGGTGACCAGTGCGTTGGCGGGATCGGACACCTGCCGGGCGCCGGCCTCGCCGCGCATCTGACGGACGGCTTCGACAAGGTTCGTCATCCCGGATGCCAGTCCGATCTGTCCGGCGGAAATCTGGCCACCGCCGGTATTGATCGGCAACGAACCGCGGTAACTAACATCGGTATCCATCAGGAAATGAGACCCCTCGCCACGGCCGCACCAGCCGATCTGTTCGAGCTGCATTGCTTCGGCGATCAGGAAATCGTCATAGGGGTGGAACATACGGATATCGTCCGTGGTCATACCCGCCTTTTCAAGAATTTCAGGACCGATCACGGCAAAGCCGGTCTCGGTGATATCCGGTGTCTGCTCGGCGCCGTTGTAATTGACGATCTCGCTATAGGCGGTGGGATAGACGACATTTTCCGCCTTCATATGCTTTGCCCGTTCGGCACTGGTGAGCACGACGGCAGCGGCACCGTCTGCGAACATGACACAATCGAGCAGCCGGATCGGCGACGAGATCATCCGTGAATCGAGATAATCCTGGACCGTGATCGGTGTACGGAGTTTCTCATACGCGAGATCGTTCAGGATCGCGCCTTCGCGCTGGGCGACGGCCAGTTTGCCGAGCCCTTCGAGCTTCAGATCATATTGCGCCATGTAGCGGTTCATCAGCAGGCCGAACCCGCCCGGCGGTCCCTGAATGCCTGTCGGGTCCCAGAATTCGACGCGGTAGCCGCCATTCGCCGCTTTCCAGGATGTCGTTGGCGTATCTGCGCACAGAACCACGGCGATTTCGCACATGCCCGCCTGGATCGCCAATGCCGCGCGCGAGACGCCGGCGATTGCCGACCCGCCGCCGTGATCGCTGATATCCATCCAGCGTGGCGTGACGCCAAGATAATCCGTCAGGTAGGGTGTGTAATACTGGTTCGACGATTCCGAATGCGGCACGTTCGTGGCGAATCCGTCGATTTCCGCAGGCGTCAGACCGGTTTTGACGAGAACTTCCTCAAAAACCTCCGCCGCAAACTCATACGGCGTTCGCCCGGAGCGACGTTCTATTCTGGTTTCACCGTAAGCAATGATGCCAACATCGCGCCCAGCCAGGAAATTGCCGGTATTTGCCATCCCGATTCCCCTTTGCCCATCTATTGATCTGTCATGCCACCGATTGATCTTGTTCGGCGGGTATCACAGAATATGAACCTAAATTACGGGGAGTGGAAACCATGAGCACCAAATCTGCACAGGACGGCAAGATCCGGGCACGCTTCAGCCACATGGGACTTGTCGTCAAAGACATCGAGATGATGGAGGATTTCTACACCAACGTTATCGGGTTCGAGCGCACCGATGGCGGCATGACCGGCGCGGGTGTCATCATGATCTTCATGACCCTCGACCCGGAAGAACATCATCAGGTCTTCCTTGTCGAAGGCCGGCCCGACGATATGCCGACCAATACGATCGTTCCCGGCGCCGGTGGCGCGATACATCATCTGGCATTCCGTCTGGAATCGCTGGCCGATCTGCGTACCATGTATCAGCGCATTTCCGCCGCCTCGGACCGCAAGATCATGACGGGCAGTCACGGCGTCTGCTGGACGATGTATACGACCGACCCCGAAGGCAACGGCATCGAGTTCTTCGCGGACTCGCCCTGGTATGTCACGCAACCCTTCCTCAAACCGATGGATTTCAACATCGAAGAGGACGAGTTGATGAAAGTCACCGAGAAAATGTGCCGCGAAGCGCCCGGCTTCATGCCAATCGGAGAATTCTACGAGGACCTCAACAAACGCGTCCCGGCCCGGGAAAAAGAAAACGCCTGACACTCACGGGCGAATAATCATAAGGATAAACAGATGAATACCAGCGCCGAGACGCTGCGCGATATTGTTATCGCCAACCGGATCCTCGCCAATGAAGAAGTTGTCGACGCGTTCGGCCATATCAGTATCCGCGATCCCGACAACCCCGGACAATACCTGCTGTCGCGGGCACGTGCGCCGGAGCTGATCGAGGCGGATGATATCGTCACGTTCACGCAGGCCGGTGAAGGCATCGATATGGGCGACAAGCGGCCCTATAGCGAACGCATGATCCATGGCGCAATCTACGAAGCGCGGCCGGATGTAAACGTGGTCATCCACAATCATTCATACGAAGTGATCCCGTTCGCCGTCACCGACGTGCCTATGCGCCCGGTCACCCATACCTGTGCGCCTATCGGCGCCAATATTCCAGTCTGGGACATGCGCCACAAATTCGGCGAAACCAATCACCTGGTCGTGACGATGGAACAGGGGCGTGACCTGGCGGAGACGTTGGGTGACCGGCCCATCGCCCTGATGAAACGCCATGGCTGCGTGGTCGCGGGTGCGACGGTGCAGGAAACCGTGATGAAGGCGATTTATCTGCAGGTGAATGCCCGCCTGCAGCTGCAATCCATGCAGATCGGGACGCCGGATTACCTGACGGATGTCGAAATTGCGGCCTGTACGGAAATGCAGGAAGCGCCGATAAGTCTGGACCGCGCCTGGGAGGTATGGTGCCGCCGCGCCGAAAAAGCTAGATAGAAGAAACTTTAACGAAGGAGCTTGGATTATGTCTGGAATGGGACCGGAAACAGTAAAAGGCGGCCGCCGCGCCGGTGGCGGCGGGATGTCACTCAGCGTCGGGCTGACCCCGAATTTGCGCACACGGCCGGTTCTGGATGGCATGTTCCATGCCGACGGCATCGATATGACCTGCCTGGAACTTCATCCGTCGGAACTGTTCTGGCGCCAGCTCAAATTCGCCGAGTTCGATATTGCGGAAATGTCGATGTCGTCGATGCTGATGGCAATCGCCGGCGGTGACGACAGGTTTATCGGTATTCCCGTTTTTTCGACCCATTATTTCTTCCAGAACTGGATACTTGTCCGCAAGGATTCAGGCATCGAAAAGCCCGAAGATTTCGCCGGACGTCGTATCGGCGTGCCGGAATACCAGCAGACGGCGGCGCTCTGGTCGCGCGGCGTGCTGGAACATGAATTCGGCGTCGCGCCGAAGGACATGGAATTCTGGATGGAACGCACACCGGATATCAGCCATGGCGGTTCCACCGGCTTTCAGCCGCCCGAGGGTGTGACCGTCAACCGCATTCCGGCGGAAACGAACATGGGTGAAATGCTGTTGGCGGGAGAACTGGACGCCACGCTTCTGTATCTGCCGGGCGGTAACCTGGTCGACCGCAGCACAGCGGATCTGATCAATCACCCGAATTTCGCCCCGCTATTCCCGGACCCCCATGCGGAGGGAAAACGCTATTACGAAAAAACCGGCATGTACCCGATCAACCACGGCATGGTCATCAAGCGCGAGCTTGCCGAAAAGCACCCCTGGATCGTCCTGAATGTTTACAAGGCGTTCGAGGACGCTGCGAACTATTGCGACCAGCAACGCAAGGCAATGATGGTCAACCACATTGAAACCGGCCTGCTGCCGCCGGAAGCCGAAGCCGCGATTGCGACGCCGCTGATCAAGCATGGCGTCGTCGCAAACCGTAAAGAGCTAGAGGCGATTGCGCTTTATTCGTTCGAGCAGGGTCTGACCCCGCGCCAGCTCAAGCTCGAAGAAATGTTCGCGGCCAGCACGCTCGACAAGTAACAAAACATCCGCGGGCTGGGGCTTAGTACAGTCCCAGCCCGCGGGCTTTCTGTTGCACAAGTGACAGAATCGATTCCGATATTGGCATCGGTGTGCCGGTCGCCTTGCCGATTTCGACGACCGCACCGACGATGGCATCGATCTCGGGCGGGCGGGATTTATCAAAATCCTGCAGCATCGACGTTCTGAAATTACCCAATGACGCGCCCATCGTTGTGCGCTCATCCGCCGTCATCCCGGGTTCAAGCCCGATGCATCGGCCCGCTTCGGCGGCTTCTTCAAAAAGATCGGCGCAGAGTTTCCGCAGGCCCGGATCCGCACCGATTTCGCCGTTGGTCGCCCCCGTCAGGGACGACACCGGCGCAAAATTAAAATTACCCAACAGTTTGAGCCAGATTTCCTGGCGCAGGTTGTCGGTAACCGTCGCGGACAGGGTCGTACCGGCGAATGCGGCCGCGAACGCGGTCAAACGATCGGTCACACCCCCCGTCGCCTCACCCAGGATCAACCGGTTGTCGGCGACATGCCGGATAACACCCGGTTCGGGCACCATCGAGCCCATATAAACCACACAGCCCATTACCCGGTCCGTCGATATCGCCCCGGCCAGCGCGCCGCCCGGATCGAGCTTTGGGAAAGAAATGGCCGGACCGCTTTGCGGAAACCCGTCGAAGAACCACCACGGGGTTCCGTTCATTGCCGGAACGACCGCGGTGTCCGGCCCCAGCAAAGGCGCGATGCCGGCTGCAACACCAGGCATGGCGGGCGCCTTTACCGCGACAACGACGATGTCCTGCGGGCCGAAATCGGCCGGGTTGTCGCTGGCACGGGGATGAACCGTGAATGTCTCCCCGCCGGTCTCTACCCGGCAGCCATTAGCCCGCAATGCGTCCAGATGCGCACCGCGCGCGATCAGGCTGACGTCATGGTCTGCGTGGCTAAGAACACCGCCAATTACGCCACCGATCGAGCCGGCGCCAAAAACACATATTTTCATTTTTCGTCCGCGTAGGGACTGATCGTTCGTTCCTTGATCTTGCCATCGCCGACCGGCGGCGTCGGGATGTAATGGGCGGGCGTCGCCCCCCCTGCGGCCACGCGTGCGCGCGCTTCGGTTGGTGTTTCAAGTTCGGCCTTGGCAGCCAGGGCTTCCTTGCGTTTGACCGGGAACGTGCCGGGCTGATCGGGTGCCGGCATCATGTTGGCATGGTAATAGGCAACCTTCTGACCTTCGATATCGACCGGCTTACCGGGTTCGATATCGCGCTCATTCGTTGCTTTGGCATCGGTCGTCACCCCGTCGATAATTTCGTGATCGAACCACCATTTCTTGACCGGATTGCGCATACCGTTGCCAAGTTTGTCATCCATCCAGGCCGCGATCGGCACCATCAACGGTTTCAGGAACATCGCATTTACGCCGAGCCAGCTTGCCGCACGGGTTACCAGCGCACCATCGAGGTCGATGACCTTGTTCAACGGGCAGGTCTTCATGCAACGCCCGCAGGCGGAGCCCTTGGAATTCGTCAGGCGGTAACGTGTGCAGCGTTCGACATCGGGCTTCCAGATCTCGTAGCCGTTGAACATCACCTTGTCGCCATGCGGGATCGCATCGCACGGGCATTCGCGGTCGCATTTGTGGCAGGAACTGCAGAATTTCTGCAGGCCGAAATCGATCGGTTTGTCGACTTCGAGCGGCATGTCGGTGGTCAGAACCACCGACTTGAACCGTGGCCCGACAAACGGATTGAGCACCAGTTCACCGATACGACTCATCTCGCCCAACCCGGCCCACAGGGTCAGCGGAATATGCAACACATCGCTCGCCGCGTTGGTCTGTGACCGCGCCGGAAAGCCGTGACCGCGCAACACCTCACCGATAACCCCGGCGATTTCGGCGCCGCGCAGATAGCCGCGCATGGACTGCACGCCGGACATCCAGTCATCGCCGCTGGCGCCTTCCATGGTCTCATAGCCCTGGTCGACCAGCATCACGATTGCGTATTTGTGATACATCTCGATCGGCGTGCCATCTTCCTTATGTGAATTCCAAGCGTAGCGCGGAATTTCACAGATGCCCGTCAGGTCCGAGCCGAGAAAATAGGACAATGCCTTGATGGCTTTCGCATTCGCTGCGGGATCGCTGTAGTCGCTCTGATCCGTCCCTTCGGCAACGTCGCCGCCCTGGTGCGGCACCATGGACCGGATCACTTTCAGCAGGCTCATCCCGAGCGGATGCTTGAACGAGAATCGCGCCCGTTCGCGTTGTGATTTTTCGCCGAGGTCCCCCTGCAGAGAGCGTTCGAAAAACGCCGCGCGTTTCGGTACCCGTGGCACCTCGTCGTCAAGAATCAGCGTGGTCGGCCGGTCGATCCGTTTGACCTGTTCCATCGGATAACGGCTGTCATGGGATTTCCGGTGAGCCCGGCGGTTACGTTCACGGCCCGACGTCGCCCCGTTGATGCCTTTCCAATATGCCTTGTCGCGCGCGTTCGCGGCGGACGCCGCAAGGGGCGCATCACAAGCAAGATCGTAATTGGTCGACACGATTACGAGCGTGAAGCTGCTTTCGATAAACGGGTTGGCCAGGCCGTTCTCAGTACGCACACACAGACCGGCCATCACCGCCAACCGGTCGCTGTCGAGCAGCTCATCGCCCGCGATGTGTATTCGCGTATCGAACCCCATCTGGCGGATATGGCCCGACACACAGGCTGCGATCTCCAGCGCCCGCATTTCATAGGAGGATTCCACGGCGCCATCGACCCAGGCGCGCGCCAGATTACCTTTGTCAGGCAGACGCGGGTGTTCGCACAGCATGACAACCGCATGTGTATGGCCTTCGACCGCGTCGGCACCCGTGAGCCAGGCATTGTCGGCAATACGACATATGCCGACCTGGCTCGCATCCATGAAATACGCGCAGCCCTTCACATCGACAGACCTGCGTTCGAGATCGGCCGGCACCGGCGCTTCCTTCTCCACCGCTTCACCTTCGACAAAACGGGTAAAGAGATCGCGGTATTTGACCGCTGCCTTGCCAAGCTCTCCCTTTGCAGGTGCCGCGGCTTTCGGCGCCGTTCTGGGCCGCTCGCTCTCAGCGGTGTAAATGGAGTCATCCCGATCCAGACCCTCCAGCGGAAACGTGCCGAAATGAAAGGGTCGGTTCTTGGAATCGGGATAAAACAGCATTCGTGCAGTCTCCGTTTAGTCGGTTATTCGGCGGCCTGATCTGCGCGCGCGGCAGCCCGGCGATCGAGCCAGTCTTGTGTATTGTTCTTCTTCCAGGTCAATACAGGATGAATTTCCTGGATATCCATCGAAATATTCAACGCCCGGGTTTCCGCCAGCGATGCAAGATGATCACAGATCACCGCGTAGATTTTATCGCCCGCCGCTTTGAGCCGGTCTTCGTCGCGGCCATGGCCGACGCGCAGGGTGGTATGGACAAAGGCGTTGTCGGCGTGACCGTCGGAGATGTGATAACGGGGTCGCGCTTCGCCACGAACACGGATACCACTGCGCGCAAAAACACCGGTTTCAACGCCCATATCGCACAATTTAGGGAATAGAATATCGGTGCTGATCTCGTCTTCGATGTTTGTCGAATATTCGACGATCATATGCGGCATTGTTTCCTCCTGCGGGCTGTTCGCCCGCCGTCTCCGCCGTTATTGTGACCGATGATGCCGGAACGTTCAGAAAACCACCAGATTTAGTTGGGGAGACAACAAGATGAAAATAGTATCATTCGAGACTGGTGGAAACACTTCTTTCGGCATCGAAAAAAACGGTGCAATTGTCGATCTCGGTGGACGGATCGATGGTGCGACCGTGGCAGAAGATCTGCTGATCCCCGAACTTCAGGCGAAGGCCGCCGCCATCGCCGCGACCGCCGATGGCGATGTCGCAACGGCGGATGTGACATTACAGATTCCGGTGACCAACCCCGAAAAGATCCTGTGTATCGGCGTCAATTACGCCAACCGGAACGCAGAGTACAACGACAAGACGCCGATGCCGGAATATCCCAGTATGTTCTTTCGGGTGCCCGGTTCCTTTGTCGGCCATGAGGCCCCAATCGTCCGCCCGCCGGAATCCGAACAGCTCGACTATGAAGGCGAAATCGCCATCGTCATCGGCGAGGGTGGCCGCCGCATCCCGCGCGAGACCGCCGAAAGCCATATCGCAGCGCTGACCTGTCTGAACGAAGGCACGATCCGCGACTGGCTGCGCCACGGTAAATTCAACGTCACCCAGGGCAAGAATTTCGACCGCACGGGCTCGATCGGACCGTGGATGGTCACCGCAGACGAGTTCAACGGCTATGGCGATCTGACGGTTGAGGCCCGCGTAAACGGCGATATCCGCCAGAAAGACACCACCGCGAACCTGATGTTCAATTTCGCCTACCTGGTGAGCTACGTATCGACGATCATGACCCTCAAACGCGGCGACATCATTTCCACCGGCACACCCATCGGGGCAGGTGCGCGGTTCGACCCACCGATCTGGCTCAAACCCGGGGACGTGCTCGAGGTCGAGGCCACAGGCATCGGCGTACTGCGTAACGAGATTATCGACGAAGTCGTATAAAGACCGGTCAGATTACATTCATCGTCGCGATCGTGCAGCCAACCGAAAATATCGGGATCGGCGCGTAGAACCAGACCTCTCCCGTGGCCCCTTCGGTCGCGCCGGCGACGGCAACAAAGGTGCGGATTTCAAACCCGCCCTGCCCAGCATCGCGATAGGTTTCTTCATCTGTATAAGACAGTAATTCACGGCGCCGGTTGTTGACGAAGCGGTCTAGAAACTGACGGTCCCAGTCCTCGTTGATCTTCCCGGAATCCGGCGTTGCCGGCCAATGGGAAATTCCGCCGGTGCCGACGATGGCGATCTTTTCCGGCGCCTCATCGCAGGCCACGCGGAGTGCTTTACCGAATTTCCAGGCGCGGTGTAGCGGCGGCAGTGGCGGGCCCTGACAGTTAATGTTCACCGGGATGACCGGCATGTCGTAGCGCGGCGTCAAAAAATGCAGCGGCACCATGATGCCGTGATCGAACTGCCATTCCTCGGCATAGGCGACGTCGATTTCATTCATGACATTGGTGATCAGACGGCGCGACAGGTCGGGCGCGCCCGGAATATCGGTGCGTTTGATCCCCAGCCATGCCTCATCCTCAATCGGTCCGGTATAAGTCTCGCCCATGCCGATGCAGAATGCCGGCATGTTGTTCATGAAAAAATTGGCGAAATGCTCGGCGCCGATCACGACCAGCGCCTCGGCGCCGGACTCCTCGATCGCCTGGCGCATCCGCTCGAACCCCGCATACAGGCCATCGCGCAGGGCAGGGTCTGCCCGCTCGGCCCGGCCGGTGATACCCGGCGCGTGGCTGCAAACACCTGCGAATACAAGCGGCATAGCTACTCTCCTACCATTGCGTAAATTCCGGCCCGCACCGGTCCGTGCTCGGCAACGCCATCCCGCATCGCCTGCAGGTAGTCGTCCCATTCGAACTGCTTAAGCGCGGCATAATGCATCAGCAACTGA
>JBLIMV010000005.1:0-196523 GCA_047638395.1 Paracoccaceae bacterium
GTGCCGCCCCGCCGCCATTTTATCCACAGTGCCAAGTTGTTGTGCGCCTGCCCGTTTTAGGGCGCGGCCAGGCGGCGTTGGAGAAAAAGAACGACGGGCAGTTACGCTGTGCCGTTACGCGTTCTCGCACCGCTGCAGGTACTGGTAATCCTTGTCGAGTTGAAGGACCGGGAGGCCTTTGACCATCTTCAGCTTGGGCTTCCTGTTCGCCTTCAGGATCTTTTTGACCTTCGAGACGTTTCTCTGAAACGGCTTGTAGAAGGCGAGCTCCGCTTTGGCGCTTTTCTTGATCGCTTTAGAAAATCTCTTCATAGGGCCAAACGATTTGCTGCCGAACGCTTTCTGCGCTTTCAACAATACCGAGATACGACCGTCCGCCCGGCAATTCGTACCAGCGATTAGGCGCGCGATGGCGTTTCTATCGGCCCAGACCTTCGGCAGGACGCGGCCCATTCCATAGGGGATCTTGTGTTTCGCATAGGTGATTGATGTCAGGTTTACCCGGTGGACACCATTCGCGATCATGTCTTTGTAGACGCTCGTCAGCATCTTGTGACGGGCAGCCGTGCGCCAGAGCGGGATATCGGAATTGGTTTTCCGCTTCTTTTCCTTTTTTGCAGAGCGTGCGATTCCGGCGATCGCGCCGCCAACGTCTTCGGCGACATTCTTGATTGCGTGACCGGCCGATTTGGCTGCTTTACCGATTTCCTGGGCGACCTTTTCGGCGCAGCCTGACGGAGCAATTTTGGGCGCCGGGATGTTTTTCGAGAATTTCGCGTTGATGGTCGCCTTTAACATCGGCGGTATGCAGCCCTGGTTCACGGTCAGGCGCATGCCGGATTTGGCAATTCTGAACTCGGCCGCGGCGAGCGTTACGTCACCCAGGGTGTATTTCCCTCTGAAGGCGAGCCGGGCGTTTCTGGGTTTTTTGACGTCGACGTCGATCAGGTACAGCGTATCCGACATCGGGATCGGGTCCAGTTTCGGCGAGCTTACACGGCCCCGGATTTTCAGCTTTCCAGCGCGCGGGTCGATATTGGCGTTATAGGAAGACGCGTTCCAGCCAAGGATACGGGCGGTGCCGTTTGCGGCGAAGATCGGGCCCTTTTTACGGGTGTTCGCGACCTCGATACCGGGCTCCGCGTAGAACACGGTGAACGTGTTCGGGCGCGGGAAGACTCCGGGCCGGTATGGCTTATAGGAAGGATTGCTGATCTTGATGTCGTTCAGGCTGAACGGCAGTGCACCGGCAACCTTGCTACCGAATTTGTACTTGTTGAATTCGGGAAGGGCATCGGTGAAATCCATCAAAGCCTTCATCGATAGCGATCGAGCGCCCATACCGAATGCGCGGCCCTTCTTGGTCCTGCCGGATGTGACGCCGCCCCACAGGAAATAGGTGTTTCTCTTTAGGGTGAAATCGCCCCAGGCCTGGACGGTCTTGTTCTTGCGCGCATCCTGTTTCAGCAGAATGCTGACATCCCGGAAAGACGCGCCTTTGAAGGCGAACGGGTCTTTCCATGTGCCCCAATGCATGATCTCAACGGTTTTGACGGATTTTCTCCGTTCTTTGCCGATCCGGACGCTGGCGGTCAGGTTTTCAAGTTTAAGCCCAACCTTCTTCAGCAGAGTTGGGAATTCGCCGGACGCACCGCCTGCGAGACGGAGGAAGACATTGAGCGATTTATTGACTGTGAGGCGCGTATTGGTCGCAGACGGCGTCAGCGTCTTCAACGCACTACCGAGTTTGCCCGGCCAGGGGGCGACATTGACCGCGCCGAGTTTCTCCGGCGCATACACGATGACGACGGACTGCAGGCCGACCTGATCGAGCGGACCGGTGTTGATACCGAGCGAGGCGAGGGAGGTTTTGCCGATAATGGCGGCGAAAACGTACTTGCCCTTGGGTGTCGGCTTGTAGAGCGTGAAAGTGCCTTTTAGCCCGCGCACCGTGATTTCCGGCGTTGCGTAGTAGTCTTTCCCGGCCTTCGCGAACTTGCTTTGAAGATCGCGGGCAAGACCGGACACAGGCGGGAGTCCGTCGCGCTGCATATCGCTTAACGTCCTGGCGGCGTCGCCCGGCAGGGCTGCGGCGGATGCGACGTTCTGGGTGACGGCGAAACCCGAAATCAGAACTGAAAAAATTGCGGCGGAAAGAAAACGAAGACGACGACTATTCAACAAAAAAAACCTACCCCGGTAGATGGAATTCAACAGTATTCACAGATAACCCCATGTTGGGAAATCCATAACAGGTAAGATTCTTAAGTCTATGAATCTTTGTTTTTCTTGTTCAGCCTGCGTTCATAGAGGCTGCCAAACAGGTGCTTTGCCCGCATGGCAGGCGGGAATCCGGCACACCCGGCGGCGATAGCGCGGAAGAACAAGAAGCCAGTTAAGCAGGACGATTGTTCTGTGGCGGACCGGCTCAGAAGCGTTCGAACAGCATCCCCTTACCCATGAACTTGTCGTTGACGCCGGTGGCCCGGAAGGCATGCCAGATCGTCGCCATGTTGATTGGGATGATCGGCTTGCCAAGTTGTTTTTCAAGCGTCGGGAAAAGATTGACGGCGCTGAGGTTCGTGCCTGCCTGGACGATCGCATCGACATCTTCGCCATCGAGCTGGTTGACGATGACATCGATCACGTCTGCCGGCGGGGTGTGGGCAATTGACGTCGCGGTATCGCATTTCAGGCCGATGACCTTGGTGACCTCATAGCCGGTTTCTTCCAGGAACCGATGAACCTGTTCGTCGCCCACCGATTGATAGGGGGTGAGGGCGGCGACGCGTTTCGCACCGAATGCCTTTAGAGCAGAATCGAGTGCAGCGGCGCCCGTGGTAATACCTATGTCCGGGCCGATCTGGTCACGCAGTCGCGCAGTGAATTCGGCATTTCCTTCGAGCCCGCCCCAGAAGGTCTCCGCCGACATGCCCATCATGATGTAGCTCGGCTCACAGGTCATGATATCGCGCATGGCATCGGGAATGGTCTCGCGGATGGCATCGATAAATGAGAGAAACATGTCGTCGCTCGACAGGTCCGGCTGCTCGACAAAAAACCGCGCAAAATGCCAGGTCAGGCCTTCCGGCGTCATGCGTTGGCAATCGTATTCGACCGAAATATTGGTGGACGGGATGATGACGCCGATGCGCCCCCGCGATCCAACCCAGGGTTCCTGCGGTTTGGTCAATGTTTGCGCTGTCGTCATGCTGCACCTGCCATTCATGTATCGTGTATGTGCCGGTGGTCCCTGCGCCATGGCGCAGGGATGTCACCTTGTCCGCCAAGCGTGCCTCAGCGGACGGGTGTCGTCAAAAACTTGAGCCGGATTCAGGTGGCGCGAATTGTCACAGGGGCGCGCCCGGCTATTTCATCCGCAGGACGATTTTACCGCGGGCGTGACCGGTCTCGGACAACCGGTAGGCGTCAATCGCGTCCGAGAAAAAGAACACTGTGCCGACGCTGGGCTGCACCGCACGTTCCGCGATCAGTGCGGCAATACGCTCGGTTCCGGTGCGATCGTAGCCGACCATTGGCGTTTCGACCTTTATGTCATCCCGCGGCTTTTCGTCGGGCACAGGGGCCGCGTTCAGGCAGACGAGGAATCCCCCCGGCTTGAGCACCTTGTAGGATTTGAGGTGCGCTTCGCCGCCAACCGTGTCGTACACCACGTCAAGGTCTGACAGTACGTCCGAGAAATCCGTCGTCGTATAATCGATCGCTTCGTCCGCGCCGAGGCCGATGACGTAATCCGCGTTGCCCGCACTTGCCGTCGCATAGACCGTGGCACCGCGCGATTTGCAGTACTGGATGGCAAATGCGCCAACCCCGCCGGCACCCGCATGGATAAGCACGCGCATGCCCGCTTCGATGGTCGCTGTGCGCTCAAGTGCTGTCAGCGCGGTATGTCCGACCAGCGCGATTGAAGCGGCTTCGACATGACTGATATTCGACGGTTTGATCGCGACGACACCGGCATCCACTGCGACCAGTTCGGCATGGCTGCCCCAGCGGTTGGGCGAGCAGGTCCCGAAGACCGCGTCGCCGGGTTTGAGGTCGGTCACATCGGCGCCGATTGCGGTGACGACACCCGAAACATCGCGCCCCGCCACGTCGGGGAAATTCAGGTCCATCCGTGCGCGCATTGCGCCGTCGCGGAATTTCCAGTCGATGGGATTGATGCCGGCGGCATGGACTTCCACCAATACGTCGCCCGCGCCGGGAACGGGGTCGGCAACCTCGTCGATCCGCATGCCGTCGAGGCCGCAGTAATCGTCAAATACCAGGGCTTTCATCCGGCGTTCCTTCAGGTGGCTTCGTACGGGTTGGGCGGCAGCTCGATATCAAAATGGGTGCGCAGGATATCGTCAATCAGATCGAAGCAGGACCCGTAGCGGACGACCTTCATGTCGCTGACATTGATCATGGTCGATGAATGATTGTAACGGTTCCAGCGCATCAGGCCGTAATCGATGACGATATCGGCGGCGTCGAGGATCGGCTGTTCGATCTCGGTGGCGCGGAATTTGACGCCCTGAAGTGAGACATTGGCCGACGATCCGATTGCCATACGATTATCGGCAAAGGCGAGCCGCGCAATATTGTCCATCAGCGGGCCGGCATTCAGCAACATGGCCAGTGTGCCGTCATGGGTTGTCTGGTTCAGCGTATCTTCAGGCAGGTTGGCGATGGCCGGGTGGTCCATATGCACCTTGGCGGCGGTCCCCATGGGCAGGTCCCATTCTTCGGTGATCGCCGAGACGATGGCGCGGCGGTCGTCGGGCAGGTCATGCATCGCCATGTGCATTTCGTGGCAGCCGCAGACCGCGTTCAGTTTTTCGGGCTTGCGGTTCTTGGCCTCGAAGATGCGCCAGATCGCGTCCGGGTCGCAGGCGACGATGACATAGCCGACATGGCTGGGGATAACGCTTATCCCGCCCTTGTCGAGCACTTCGTAGACGCGCTTTGCGTCGGCCTCGTAGTCATGGATTGCCATTCCCGTGACGCCTCCTTGTTCTTGATTGCTGGGGAAACTTTGACACAGTCATTATAGAGCCATCGTCGCGAAAGAGAATGCGTGCGCGGGTATCGGCAGCGATGCTATCAAGGCGGGAATATCGACAAGCGTTTGATAATTTTTGTGGAATCGAAACTGTTTCACGTAAAACACTGGACCGAACGAGCCGTCATGCAGGAAAAGACACATATGGATATGCCACGCGCCGCCAACGGACTTCGCCAGTCGATTGAGGAATTGCCCGGATCGCTGATCCGTCATATCGCCGAGCCCAATATGGCATGCGAAGGTCTGCTGAAGCTGTGGTTCGGCGAGCCCGATGTGCCGACGCCGCAATTCATCAAGGATGCGGCCACCGCAGCGCTTGACGACAACCAGGTATTCTATGCCCAGAACCGGGGCGTGCCACTGCTGCGCCAGACAATTTCGACCTATGCCAGCGCCCTGCACGGAACCGATATCGGCATCGACCGGATCACGATATCCGGCTCCGGCATGAACGCGATCATGATGGTGTCCGAGGCATTGATGTCGGCGGGCGACAATATGGTTGCCGTCGGCCCGATCTGGCCGAACTGCAAGGAAACGGTCCGCATCATGGATGCGGAAGCACGCCAGGTCTCGCTGCGGCTTGGCGATGACGGACGTTGGCAGCTCGATATGGACGAGCTGTTCGATGCCTGTGACGAGCGCACCCGCGCGATTTTTGTCAATTCGCCGGGCAATCCGACCGGCTGGGTGATGCCGCGCGCCGATCAGCAGGCTCTGCTGGACGAATGCCGCCGCCGGGGCATCTGGCTGATCGCCGACGAGGTTTATATCCGCCTGGCGTATGAAACCGATCTGCCGCTTGGCCGGGCACCGTCCTTCCTCGATATTGCGAAATCCGACGACCGCCTGATCGTCATTAATTCGTTTTCCAAATCCTGGTCGATGACCGGCTGGCGTCTGGGCTGGATCACTCACCCGGCCGATACCGGCGAAGCGTTCGAGAAGCTGGTCGAATACAACATCGCCAACCCGACCACGTTTGTGCAATACGCCGGCGTTGTCGCCATCCGCGATGGCGAGGATTTCGTGATGGAAACGGTCGAACGCTACCGGCGTAACCGCGACATCGTCGTCCAGCGCCTCGGCGCAATGAAGCGTGTGACCCTGTCGCGCCCCGAAGGCGCGTTCTATGCGTTCTTCGCAGTCGATGGCATGAACGATTCCGTCGAATTCGCCCAGAAGCTGATCGACGATGTCGGCGTCGGCCTCGCCCCCGGCCGCGCGTTCAGCGAAGACGGCGAAGGTTGGATGCGCCTGTGCTTCGCCGCCGATACGGCAACGGTGTCTGCGGCCATGGACCGCCTGGACCCGGTGCTGGGTTAGTCAGGCGTTTGGCGGCGCCACCGGGGCAGCCCGCGTCCACATTACGATGAGGCACGCGCCGACGTTCCCGCCGATAAACCATGCGTAGTAAAGATAATCATCCGCGAATCCCGGCGTGAACGGGATCACCGCGTAGCTAAAATTTATCGTGCCGCTGAGGACATGCAGATAGTATGTCCAGCCGCCCCAGCTTTTGCCAAGCCATAACCCGACGATTGCGAGAAGTCCGAACCCGCCATAGGTCAGATAGGCGAAGGCCAGCATCCACGTGTGCACCGGGGCGGCGATATAGTCGCCGATAAAAACGAAAACGTCGTATCTCACCACCAACGTGGCAAGCGTCGCCAGCGCGATCAGTTTGGCGACGTGATTGACGATTAGACGGCGGCGGTACTTCACAAAGATCAGCGGTCAGATGTCTATTTCTGGAAGATGAAATCGAGATTGGCGCTATAGCCAGATAAATCGTTCTCAAATCCTTTTTTCACGAATGGAAAAATCTTTTCACCGAACGCTTTAGCTGCGCCGATGAAGCGTTGTTTGTCGGGTGCCTCCCGGATCGCTTCTGGGTGCCATTCGCTGGATTTCCATTTCAGATCGTTGCTCCGCTTATATCCGTGCCTCACCGGCAACAGATAATACCGCAGCAACAACATGTCATATTGATCATTTACCCAGAATTCCGGGGTGACCGCAGTGGTGCTGCCGAATTCGGTACGTTGAAGGTTACTCCACTGTTGCCGGAAAACGTTGCTGTCAGTGTACCGGTACACGTTCACATTGTGATTGATTTGCCAGCATTCGGACTCAGCAGTGTTGTAATTCCGGTCGGAATCGTTGAAATGGACATTCTTGCGGTCGCAGATGACGCGGTTCCGGACCCAGCCATTCGCGGAAATCTGTTCGAGATTGGTGCGCAAGTATATCGCCATTGTTACTTTGCCGTTTTGGCGTCGGGCCAGGGCAACGCTGGCGATCTTGCCGATGGGCGAGCCATTTGTTGTGAAGGTCAACTTGTCGGCATAGGTGACAACTTCCCAGCTGCCGGGCGGCAGGGGGATTTGTTTTTTGCCGACGGTCAGCACATTCTGATGTTTGTCGCCGGGTGACAGCCCTGGCGGGTTCTCCGCGCGGGTAACCTCGATGTTGACTAGAAGAGCCGCGAAAACGAGGATAGAAATATTTGCTAGCACGTGTCCCCGCGAAATTCTAACGGCGCAGGCTGAGCGAAAAATCCGAAATATATCCGTGAAGCTCATTCTGGAATCCTTTCTGCACAAGACGATGTAATTTCTCTCCAGTGTGCTGGAGCACCGTGATCGCACGTTCGCTGGCAGCGTGCCCCTTAATGAATTCAGGGTGCCACTGGCTCGCCTTCCATTCTTGTTCACCAAGAGGTGGAAAACCGAAATGTGTCGGGTTGACCATATAGTCGACCCGCAGGATGTCGTATCCGTCGTTGAGCCAGAACTGGAGCGCCAGAACGGTGGTCGTCTTCATATTTTTGCGCGCCCAGTATTTTAAATTCTGGTAGGTCGGATTTCTCGAACGGGTGTAGGTGTTCACTAGGTGGTTCACCTGCCAGCAATCGGTGTCGCGGCGGTCGTAGGTTTTGTCTGACAGGTTAAAATGGACGTTCTTGCGGTCACAGATATGCGGCGGCCGGGTCCAGCCGGAGCCGTCTATCTGTTCGTTATTGGTTCGTATAATCAGTGCCTCTGAATACCGACCCTCATCGCGTTTGAGCAACCACGCAGCGACACGTTCGGCGTTGCCGAGGGGCCCCGTTTGAGAGCCAGCCAATGCGCTCGAAAATTTCAGTTCCCATTTTCCTTCAGGCAAGGGGATCTGCTTTTTGCCGATTGAGACCACGTTTTGATGAAAGCTGCCTGCGGGATATGTCGTGAGGTCCGCGGCGTGCAGCGTCGGCGAATACAGGATACCTGTCGCAAGGATGATGAGGGCGATGATCTTCCGGGGAAAGGCGTTCATGGGACAGATTGCTAAATGAGCTTTGCTCGAAGCGGCGAATGGAAGTTTAGTTTCCAACCTAGCCTTTCGACGTCGCAACCATCTTTCCACAGGTCAAGATTTCCGAAATCGTTGCGTTGCCGAAAGCGTCCGTCACACTGTCCAGATCGCTACAAACGCCCTATATCAACGCAAGACAATATACAGGAGGAGCGGATGGCGAAAATGTTTGGCCTACGCGTGGTTGCCGCCGCCGTTATGGCGGGTGTCGCGGGAACGATCGCCAATGCCGCCGCGATTGCTGCCGTGGTTTCGGTCGACCGGTTCGACCTTGCGTTCGTACCGGGACGCTATGGGGTTGCCGTAATCCTGTGTTTCGTCCTGCCGTTTCTGGCGCGTATGGTGTCGCCTCCGTGGTACTGGATTGTGAGCGTGCCGTTTCTGACTGTTGCGCCGTCTCTTCTCGCCAAGCTTGTCTTCGGCGCTGCCGCACCATGGCCGTCGGTGCTCGGGTTCAATCTGGTTTTTGCCTTAGCCGCCGCGGTGGTTTATCGCCTTGCAGCCCCTGCCGTGAAGCGGTCGTCCTAGCCGCCTTTTACCAGGGTCGCAACCATCTCCCCACAGGTCGTGATCTCTGAAATTGTTGCGAGTGAGCCGATGGTCGCGTCATGCGCTTCGTCGCTGAAGGCCGCGCAGCCATCGGATAGCACGACCGTATGGAAATCGCGCACATGGGCGTCCCGCACCGTGGAGGCGACGCCGCCATTGGTTACGATACCGCCAAATATGAGCGTCTCAATGCCTGCGCGGTTCAGCATCCATTCGAGCCGGCTTTGATAGAATGCCGAAAAGGCGATTTTTTCGACTGACAGGTCGGCAGGCTGTAATGCGTCGATCAGGGCCTGGCCTTTTGAGCCCGGCGCAAAGTCGCCTTTGCCAAGGAACGGGCGAAGCTGCTTGAGGTGGGGCGAGATAAACGGCTCGCCGTCCTTGCCTGGCACCAGCGTGAAATGGGTCGAGACGATCCAGCCACCGGCCGCGCGCATGGCGTCGGCGACTTCGGTCAGCCGGGCGGGCAGGGCGGCGATGGCGTCACATCCCTGGTTCGCACGCCCATAGGCGCCGTCCGGGTGCAGGAAGTCGTTCTGCATGTCGACGAGAACGAGGCTGGTGGTTGCGGGGTTCAGGTCGGTCATCTCTGGTGCTCAGACAACGGGCGACCCGCCGCCGTCGACATTGATCGACGTGCCGGTGATGTAGCCGGCCTGATCCGATGCGAGGAAGCAGGCGATATTGGCAAATTCCTCGGTCTCGCCGATACGGCCGAGCGGGATGTTGCGGCCATCGGCCATGTTCTGGGTGAAAACCTCGTAACTGTCGTTGCTGCCCGAATTCTCATAGGCCGTTTCCCATTGGCCGGATTTGATCAGCCCGACCATCAGCGCGTTGACCAGCACGTTATGCGGCGCGCCGTCCCCGGCAAGCACCTTGGTAAGGGCGAGCCCGGCGGCACGTGATACCGCCGTCGGGGCACTGCCCGCGCGCGGCGCCTTGGCGCCGATATTCAGGACGTTGATGATACGGCCCCATTTGCGTTCCTTCATGCCGGGCAGGGCTGTGCGGCAAAGCCGGACAGCAGCCATCAGCTTCAGTTCTATATCCTCGGCCCATTCCTCGTCGGTGACAGTGTCGAAGGTTTTCGCGCGGGACGTACCGGCGTTGTTGACCAGAATATCTATCTTTCCAAGCGCTGCTTCGGCATCCACGAAGGCTGCTTTCGTCGCGGCGCCGTCGAGCAGGTCGCAGGGCAGGGTGATGACCTTGCCGCTGCCTGCCGCATCGATTTCTGCCTTTGCTGCCTCAAGTGCGTCGGGGCGGCGGGCGAGGATGGCGACGTCTGCGCCGGATGCCGCAAACCGGATCGCCATGCCCTTGCCCAGGCCTTCGCTGCCGCCGGTGATCAGGGCCGCGCGCCCGTCCAGTCTGATGTTCATGATTGTGTTTCAGCCTATTTTTTATCAACTCAATGATAAGACATTAGCATATGTCACCCCGGATTTATTCCGGGGTCCAGTCGTGATAACTGCAAAAAAGACCCTGCAAAAAAGACTGGGTCCCGGCACAGGGCCGGGATGACAATGTGCAAAAAACTTAAAACGACAGGTCTCTCAGGCCGCCGCTGTAGCAGGCTCCGGCGGCTCGCTCTTTTTCGTCTTTGTCAGGAGCATGCCGACGATCACCAGGTTGACGCAGTTTGCCGCGACACCGAGCAGGAAGGGCGTCGTGTAGCTCCCGGTTGAATCGAACAGCGCGCCGCCCATCCAGCTGCCGAAGCCCATGGAGAGTGCGCCGAACAGGAACACGATGCCGGTGCGGCGGCCGGCTTCCTGCGGCGGCATGTATTCACGGACGATCACGGCATAGACCGGGAAGATACCGCCATAGCCGAACCCGAATCCGATACCGACGATGTAAAGAACGGCGATACTGTCAGACGCCGTCAGCAGCCCGACCATGGCCGCCTGCAGCGCGGAGAAACAGAACAATGCCCATAGCCCGCCGAACCGGTCTGACAGGAAGCCGACAAGCAGAACCCGGCTGACGAAGGCGGCCATCAGGGTAACCGATAGCACTGTCACCGCATCGGTGAGCGGCAGGCCCTTATCGGTGGCGTGGGCGACGAGATGGGCAAGCGGCAGCGACATCGAAATACAGCAGCCGACGATTGCCGCACAGAGCACCATCTGAAGCTGGAAGATGCTGAGGCTGGTCTCGCTCTTGCGGGCACCGCGCCGGGCGCGGCCCTTACTATCGGTATCGTCAAGGGCTTCCGCCGCGTGCAGCGTGTCCAGTGCCGGCGGTTTGCGGGCAAATATCATGCAGAGCGGCAGCATGATGCAGGCGGCAATAATGCCAAACCCGATAAAGCCATTGCGCCAGCCGATCTCGGTGATGGCGACGCCGAAAATAGGCGGCCACACGATACCTGACAGGCTTTGCCCGCTGGCGACGATCCCTACCACCATGCCGCGGCGGCGGTCGTACCATCTCGAGATATTCGCCATCAGTGGCGCGTAGAGGCTGCCCTGGCCGAGAAAGCCAAACAAAATGAAATAGATGGCGAAAAGCTGCCACTGCTCGTCGACGAATGTGGTGAGCACAGACCCCGTGGCGATGGCGCAGGCGGCAATCAGCGGCAGGACCACAGCGCCGACCCGGTCCAGCAGATAGCCCATCAGGATACCGCCCAGGCCGCCGCCGATAAACTGCAGCGAAAACGCCAGCGACGGTACCTCGCGCGGCCACCCGAACTCGCTCGACAGATCTTTAAGCGTCACCGCGATCAGAAACAGGCTGCCGGAGCCGACGAAGATAAGCGTCAGCGATGCGGCAAGCACGTAGAAGCGGAATTTAAGCAGGGCGTTGAGTTGGTCTGACATTGCGCATCTATAACCGAGTGGCGTCGGTTTCGACAGGGAGTTGAAGGCACATTTCTGCGGGGCAGGGTTGCGTTCTGGCTATCCCATCCGCGCGACGAAACGGCAGGTATCGCCACCGGTAACCGCAGCACATTCGATCTCTTCCACGACGGGGTCCACCGAAAAGATGATGCCGCCGAGTGCTTCGGCAAGACCCAGGATCGGGGCGCAGACCGGGGTCTCTGATTCGCCGTGACCCTCCGCAAAGGGACTGTTCGCCACGTCGAGGGTCATTTCGCCGGGTGTATGCGGGCCGAACCGCCAGCCGCCCCAGCCCATATCGGCGGCAAGATTGATTGCGGCGTTGAGAAAAATCTCACGGGCGGCAGGGCCGAGCTCGTGGCGGTAGTGTTTGACCGATTGACCGGAATGCTCGGCGACCGACCGGGCGAAGGCGGCGAACATGCTATAGCGCGTGTCGTCGTCGAGGCGTTTGAACGCATCCATGAACGCATCTGCGCGCATCAGGAAGAGCCGGGTCTGGCCGTCACGCAATTCGCCCAGTGCCGGGTCGCGCGAGATGCGGTCATAGAGCCGGTTGGACGACATCCGCGCTGTTATTCCGAGATAATATGCGGCACGAAGCGCGCGTTATTACCTGTCACCAGCGAGGTGTCTTCGCGGATGCCGATGCCGGCGGGCTGGCTCGCGACCAGCCAGGAGCCGACCATAGGATAATTGCCCGCAAATTCGGGCAGGGGATGATAGGCCTGAAGGATATGTCCCTCGGCGCCGTAATCGCCTTCGACATTGATGGTGCGTTCTCCGCTCTCGAATACTTCGACATTGGCGCCTTCGCGCGAAAATAGCGGTTTGCGGACGTAATTCCCGCCAAGCGCCGATGCCGCGGGGTCACCGTCGAAATAGGCCGGTAGCAGGTTGGGGTGCCCCTCGAACATTTCCCATAACAGCGGCAGAAGCCCCTTGTTGGAGAGCAGGGCTTTCCAGCCGGGTTCGATAAAGCGGGTATTGGTATTGGGAACGTTCTTGCCGAACTCGTCGGTCATGATCCATTCCCAGGGATAAAGCTTGAACAAATCGGTGATCGGTTCGTCCTGCAGGTCGGTAAACCGGCCTTCGGTATCGATTCCAATATCCTCGATATAGATCAGCTTGGCATCGAGCCCGCCTTGGCGCGCGCAGTCGGCGATGTATTCGACCGTGCCTTCGTCCTCTTCAGATTCCTTGCAGCAGGCAACGTGGAGTTTTCCGGCGAGGCCCATTTGGCCGAACGAGCCCGTGAGCGCTTCATGCAGTGAATTGAACTGGTCGCTGCCGTCCGGAATTATCCCACGTTCGATCGCCTGCTCGAGCCATACCCATTGAAACACGCCGGTCTCGTAGAGCGACGTCGGCGTGTCGGCATTGTATTCGAACAGCTTCGCCGGGCCCTTGCCGTCATAGGCGAAGTCCATCCGGCCATACAGGTTGCGGTGCTGTTGCGACCAGGTGTCAGCGACGAAATCCCAGAAGGTTTCCGGGATGCCGAGCCGCGCCATGACGGCGTCATCGGCAACGGCACGCTGGATGACCTCGAAACACATCTGCTCGATCTCGGTCGTCGGGTCTTCGATATCGTCTTCGATTTCGCGTAAGGAGAAACTGTAACAGACGCTTTCGTCCCAGTAGCGTTCATTGTCAATTGTGTGGAACCGGAACCCGTGGGCTTCGGCGGTTTCCTGCCAGTCGTCGCGGGGCTCGACCGTTATCCGTTCCATGGTGAGGTGCCTGTTTCAGGGGCTGCTGCTTGCCTCGATTGTGGGTCAGCCACCAAAAGACCTGCGCATCGAACTGCGGGCGCCGGAGCCGAAACCGCCGCGTGAGACGGTACGGGTTTTGGCTGACGCCGTCTGCGTCGCACTCCGGGCGACACTCGTGCGTCCGGTTGATTTGGCCACTGCCTTGTTGTCGCCGGTGCGGAACGTATTGCGGTCGTTCGCTGACTTATACAGAGGCTGGCCGGCGCCACGACGGCCACCCGACAACATGCTGCCCATCATGTAGCCCGCCATGAGCGGCATAAACACGCTGCCGCCGTTCGACGTGCGCTGAGGGGCCGTCTCGCACTGGGCGGAGCCGAAATCTGCCTCGCAATCGGCCTTCGCGGTGTATTTCGGGGCGACGTTGACGTGGTTGCGCTGGGCTTCCTTGTAATTCGCTTCGCATTCCTGAGCGGTGAAGCCGAGGCCCGTACATTGTTTGACGGATTCGAACAAAGCGGTATCCACCTTGGCCTCCTCGCAGGCAGCGACAAGCAAAAGGCCGGTGCCCATGGCGATGAGTTTTACCGATTTTGAACGTTTCATGGCGTCGAAATCCCTGATTATAGTCTTCGTTATCTATATAGCACCTTCCGCAGCAAATTTCCCGGTTTGTGGAAATTTTAGGCGCAGTGTCGCCTGACTGTGCTAGTCCCGGAAACCCGGTGATTCCTTGTCCATCCACCGGACCAGCGCAGGCCAGCGCACATCTTCGGAATTCTGGTTGATGCTCCATGCCTGCTGCGCCGAGTGTTCGCACAATTCGGGCGACGGCATGATGATATGGGGATCGTCGGCGCTCCTGGCATTGGCCATGATCTGCGCCACGCAGCCCTTTTCGAGGTGATACATCAGCGCGAAGGCCTCGGCGATTGACCGCCCGGCGGTCAGCAGACCGTGATTGCGCAGGATCAGCGCGCGATGATCACCGATGCTGGCGACCAGCCGTTCGCGCTCACCGAGTTCGAGCGACACACCTTCATAGTCGTGATAGCCGATCCGGTTATAGAACCGCACCGCATCCTGATTGATCGGCAGCAACCCGCATTTGAGCGACGACACGGCAAGTCCCGGCTCTGTGTGGGTGTGCAGGACGCAATCCACATCATGGCGGGCGGCGTGGATCGCGCTGTGGATCGTATAGCCGGCCGCGTTGATGCCATAGGGTGTGTCGTCCAGTACGTTGCCATCGAGGTCGATCTTGACCAGGTTCGATGCCGTGATCTCGTTATACATCGGCCCGTAGGGATTGATGAGTATCTGGTCATCCTCACCCGGCACGCGCGCCGAGATATGGTTGAGATTCAGATGATGCCAGCCGTAATGAAACACCAGCCGGTAGCAGGCAGCGAGATTGACGCGGACTTCCCATTCTTCGGGTGAGACACGGTCCTTTACGCCGACAAGTTCTACCAACGCGCCATGTGCGCGCCCGATATCGTCGGATTTCATCTGGGTCGCCATATCAGTCTCCTCTGGGGTCGGAGAAGACGCTAGATCGTCCAGCGCTGTTGGGCAAGGTGGTCGTTATACGCATCACCTGATCCGGCAACGAAGCAGGATCGTAGAAAACAGGAGGGGCACGCTCTTCAACAGAACAGGTGGCGTTAAATGAATCAGAGGATCGGATGCTGGAATACGTTAACCGGATACATGCGTGCCTTTGCCGGCGTCCTGCCGGTTCTGGCTTTTGTGGCGATGCTCTCAACAATGCCGGGCATCGCAGCTGCACAGGACAAGACAATGCTGATTGACGATTTTTCCAGGGTAGATCTCGTGTCGGCGCTGGGCACTGAGTGGCGGGGCGTCAGCGACCGGGTCATGGGCGGCGTTTCGCAGGAATCCGTCAGTCGGTCCGTCGCGCACGGGCGTCCGAGCCTGCATCTCCAGGGCGATGTCCGCCTTGAGAACAATGGCGGCTTTATTCAGGCGGCCCTTGATCTGTCATCCGGTGGCCGTGCGCTGAATGCGTCGGCCTATCGGGGCATTCGCCTGATCGTTCGCGGCAACGGCGAAAAGTACTCGCTTCACCTTCGCACACCCGACAATACGCGACCGTGGCAGTCTTATCGGGCGGAATTTACAGCGGGGGACGGTTGGCAATCGATAGATCTGCCGTTCGATAGCTTCGAGCCATATCGGCTTGATACGCCGCTGGACGTCACCAGGTTGAGCCGTCTTGGACTGGTGGCGATAGGGCGTGCATTCTCGGCAAATCTGATGGTTTCCTCGATAAGTTTCTATCGGTGACACACAGCCGGTTTTGGCCGAAGGGCACGGGTGCCAGTTTGTCGCACCTGTGGTCACATCCGGATGCGCATTGGCCTGCGTAAGTACCTATGTGAAAGCGTTTGCTTTCCTCCCCTAGGCCAATTGTTTGTTTTGGTCCTACTTGCCCCCTGGTCAATGGCCAGGGGGCTTTTTTTGGAAGGGCGGCGACCGGAAGATGGGGTGGCCGGCTGGGGCCAGCCTGTCGTTACGGTCTCACGCTCAAGAGGCTGTGACGTGATTTGTGGCGCAAGCGGCCTAAGATGTATTTGCCGGGCCACGTTCGTTGGACACTATAGGAATTCCTTCGTCGGGCGTTATCTTGTCGGTTGTTGGAAAGAATGCCATGAAGATTGTCAATTTCCTGCGGCGCATCAGGCGCCGCCCATACTGGATAGCCGCATTTGTTGCTCTGGCGGTCGCGGGTGTAGGTGCCTGCGATGCCTTGCGTGATCCGGAACGGACCAACGTGCTGACTACCGGGAATACCGCGTCGGTCGCCGTTATGGATTTCACGGTGCCGATGGCGCTCGACCCGCCCCCGGCTGGTTGGTGGCATCGTACATTCTGGACCCGCAGCGCGGCCACTCACGCGCAGGTGCGAAAAGACGGCGTTGCCGCATTGAGGGTAAGCACTGACGACAGCGCGTCGATGCTCGTGCGCTTCGTCGATATCGATCTTGCCGCCTATCCCGCTCTCTCCTGGAAATGGTTTGTCGAGCATCCGATAGAGAGCGCGATCGACGAGCGCACGGATGAAGGTGATGATCATCCGGCACGGCTGTTCATCGCTTTCACAAACGCGAAGGGGGAACGGCGGGCGCTTGAGATAATCTGGGGAAACCGGCTGCTCGGGCGCGGCGACGTGAAATTCCGCGGCAGCTTTCCTCATTACGTTGCGAATGGTGGAAACGGGAATATCGGTCGCTGGCATGACGAGCGCGTTGATCTGCTGGCTTTGTTCAAACGCTTCTGGCCCGATGATCAGCCTGGCCGGATCACCGATATTGCGATCTTTTGCGACTCGGATGAAACCGGCGCGCGAAGTGTTAGCTATTTTGCCAATGTCCGGCTGGAGCGTGCTGTGCCGGGTCAGTGATCCGCAGTGACTTGCTCAGATCAGGGAGGTGCTCCTGTCAGCCCGCCAGACGGTCGTCCGTTTCGTTTACATCGCCTTCCAACCCTGCATAAAGCTTGCCGAGCAGTTGCCGCAACATTGCCAGTTCCGCTTCGGAAAAATCACCGGTCACTTTCGCTTCCAGTGCGACGGCTTGTGGCAGGATTGTTTCGGTCACGCTTCGGCCAGTCGCCGTGAGTTCAACGGTGAACGAACGCGCATCATCGGCATCACGCATCCGGCGGATGAGATCTTTCTTTTCCATCCGCCCGAGAACCCGCGACAGCGTCGAGAAGTTGATGCTGGTCAGATCCGACAGCGCGCCGACGGGCTGTCCGCCCCGTTGATACAGGGCGATCAACACGCGCCATGACTGGATATCGACGCCGGCCTTACCCAGGACCGGCGTGATATCGCTGATGAACTGCTGCCCGACGCGGTTGACGAGATAGGGCAGGTAGGTGCCGAGTTCCAAGCCGCCTTACTCCGCGGCGATGCTGTAATTGTCGAAGTTCGGCGCGATTTCTTCCATGAACTTGTGCATCTGGTCCTTGACCATGCCGTGCGGCTTGTTGCCGACGTTGAAGTACAGGATGCATTCGTCGATACCGGCGGCTTCGACTGCTTTGAGCTGTTCGGTGATCTCGGCGGCGTTGCCGAGCAGCACCGAATTCGACGACAGCGTGTTTTTCGTCATGTTGCGGAGGATCTCGTTGATCTTCATGAAATAATGCATGGTCGGCGGCATCTTGGTCGGATCGTCCGGGAACGCGCGGAGCACGCAGTGCTGGAAATAATCCATCATTGCCTGACGTCCGATATCGTCCTCTTCCGGCGTGTCGGAGATATGAATGAAATAGCTGCACATGGCGCGGCCCGGCTTGTTGCCCGCCTTTACACAGTTCTCGCGGTAGCTGTCGACCGCCTTGTCGAGGCCGCCATAGACCATCGCCGCGGCAAACGGTGCATAGATGATGTTATGGCCTTTGTCGCCAGCCATTTTCGATGACGTTTCCGAGAACGAGGCGACATAGAACGGGATCGGATCCTGGATCGGTTTCGGCGTGATATCCATGTCCTGGATGTCGTAATACTTGCCCTTGTGAGACCACGGACCTTTTTCGGTCCACGCTTTCCAGACGATATCCATGCCTTCTTCGAAGACCTCGGCCGACGTCATGAAGTCGGCGCCGAAGGGGTGGTATTCGTCGGCGTCGTAGCCGCGTCCACAGGCGTAATCAACGCGACCGCCTGACAGGAGATCGAGCGTCGCCCACATTTCTGCAACATGGATCGGATGGTGGATCGGCAGCACGTTGACCGCCGGGGCGAGGCGAATATTTGTCGTTTCCGGGATGATGCTGGCGAGCAGGATGTCCGGGCGGGAATTGACGCCGAGCCGGTCGAAATGATGTTCGCCGATCCAGGCAGAGCTGTAGCCCAGCTTGTCGGCAAGAATGGCCTGTTCTCGGATTTCGAGCACGAAGTCGTTCGCAGAACGCGGATTGTCGGGATAGAAGTTATCGGAAAGCGTGAAGTACCCGAAATCGATGGCCATGGTCTATCTCCCTATGCTGGCGTTTTTCCTATTTGTGTTATTTGTAACTGCAAGTAAATTTATTTGCAAGTGCAAATTGTTTGATTGGGGTGCTGTCCCGACACTTCGCCGACTCGACAAGGGGCCTGCCACGATGGTTTCTTGTCAGGAACACGAATAATGAATCGGCTCACATGACGGTTACCCGCGAAACGGCCCTGGCGACGGATGAAGAGCGACAGGCGTTTATCGCTGCACTTCCGACCCGGTTGATCGATGTCCTGCGTCGGCGGGTGGCCGACACCCCCTCGCTTCCTGTCATCTATAGCGGGCATGACACCTATAGTTATGCCGATCTTGGAAAAGGTGTGGATGCGGCGATAAACGTTCTGCGGGACGCTGGCGTGCGGGCGGGGGACCGCGTCCTGCTCGTCACGGAAAACGGCTTTTCCGGTGTTTGCTGTCTCTATGCGATCCTGGCGCTCGATGCCTGGGCTGTGCTGGCCAATGCTCGTCTGACGACACGCGAAAGAAACGTGATGATTGATCGGGCGTTGCCGCGCCTGGTCGTTTGCGCTGTCGGGACATCGCCCGAAATCCATGAGCTTGCGCCGGCAGGCTCGACACGGCATCAGGACCCGGCCTTTGGCGTCATCGCCGTGAGCCCGGCTGATCAGAACGTAAAGCCGGAGCCAGTGCCGGACCGGAACGACGAACAGGTCGCCGTTATGGTCTTTACGTCCGGGACCACCGGCGTGCCGAAGGCGGCAATGCTTGGCCACAAATCGCTCGTGTATCAAAGCGCTATCGTTTCCGACCGGCGCGGTTTCAGTCCGGGGGATTGTCCGTATCTTGTCGCCCCGATTGTTCATGTGCTCGGGCTCGCCGGGATATTTCTGCCGGTCGTCTATGGCGGTGGCGCGGTGGAACTCGCCACGCGTTTCGATATTGAATTTGTCATGGACGGGTTACGGCGTCACAGGCTGACGCATCTTTACGGCGCCCCCCCGATGATCTCGATGCTTGTCGACCGCGCCCGTCAGGAAGGCGATGCGCTGGATGTTTCGGGCCTGAAAGAGATGTTCGGTGGTGGTGCGCTGGTCGACCGCGAATTGTGCGACCGGGTCGAACAGACATTCGGCATGAAACTCAGCATTGGCTATGCCGCGACCGAGTGCACGCCGATCGCCGCCAGCACCCCCGCCATGCCGGCAAACCCCGGCGCGGTCGGGTTTCCCTTCTACGGGATGGACGTGCGGGTTATCGGGCCGGACGGAACGACGTTGCCTGCAGGTGAGACCGGCGAGATCCAGTGTCACGGCCCGAACATCATGTTGGGGTATTACCGGGATCCGGAAGCAACCGCCGCGGCGATCGACAAGGATGGCTGGTTGTCGATGGGCGATCTTGGCTTTTTCGACAAGGACGGTCAGATCCATCTTGTCGGACGGCTGAAGGACATGATTTTGCGCTCCGGTTTCAATGTTTATCCGGCGGAGGTCGAAGGGGTTCTGAATACCTATCCCGACGTTCTGCAATCGGCGGTCGTCGGGCGTGCCGTGTCGGGCAACGAAGAGGTTATCGCGTTTGTCGAGGCAATCTCCGGCGCGGCAATTAATGTGGACGCCCTGGCCGCATATGCCGCTGAACGGCTGGCGCCTTACAAGAAACCGTCGCGGATAGAAGTGCTGGATAACCTGCCGGTCGGGACAACCGGCAAGATCCTGAAACGGGATCTGCGGGAGATGGCAGCAGGATTCGACAACGAATGAACTGACCCGGTCTTTGCCCGGTGCGGCGAAGGCGCTACGATGCGGCATCAGCAAGGGGACACCAGATGTCAGATATCGTTTACCGAAACTATGATTCAGAAGCGCTATACGCTCAGTACAACAACCGTGCACAGGTCACGGAAGCTGAACTGAACGCGATTAAGGACGATCAGAACGCGCGGTCGACCGCCTATCGCGAGAGCAATGTACGCAAGCATCTGGATCTTTCCTACGGACCCCATGACCGTGAAATGCTGGATATATTCCTGCCCGAAAATGACGGCGCGCCGATATTTGCGTTTATCCATGGCGGTTACTGGCAATGGAACGACAAGGAAGGTTTTGAGTTCCTAGCCACGGAACTGAATGCAGCCGGTGCTGGGTTCGCCAATATCGAATACGCGTTGTGTCCTGCCGTCACGATCGCCGAACTGACGAACCAGTGCCGCCGTGCGATTGCTTTCCTGTGGCGAGAAGCCGCGACATACGGGTATGACGCAAGCCGTATCGTCGTCTCCGGCCATTCTGCGGGCGGGCATTTGACGGCGATGATGCAGGCGACGGACTGGCCGTCGTTTGAAGATGGCCTGCCAATGGACGTTGTCGCGGCCGGTCTGCCGATCAGCGGCATTTACGATCTCGAGCCGATCCGTCTGACACCGCTGAACGATGCCGTCCGGATGGGGCCTGAGGACGTCGCCGACGTAAGCCCGATGTTTATGAAGCCGACCTCGACCGGCCCGTCCGTCATTGCCTTTGGTGGCGCCGAATATGACGAGTTCGACCGCCAGGCGAGTGACATTGCTGCCGCGTGGGCGAAACACGGTATCGAAACATCGACGCTGAATTTGCCTGGCCGTGATCATTTTACGGCCCTGAGCGCTCTTGCCGAAACGGACCATGCCCTGTTCGCCGCAGCGGTTAAGCTTCTTGGACTGAAATAGTGCTGCTGCCGGAGAGCCGGCATACGCAGATTGGCGGCAGACGGCTCGCGTGGCGTGAGGCAGGGCAGGGCCCCGCGATGTGTTTTATCCACGGCATGGGCGGCAATTCGCGGAACTGGGAAACCCAGTATGCGGAGTTCGCCGACCGGTATCGCGTGATCGGGTGGGATGCGCCTGGCTACGGCGAGTCCGATGACTGGCCGACGGATGATCCATCGGTCGCCGACTATGTGTCGACGATCGGCGCGCTGCTCGATGCGCTGGATGTCGCCGCGGCACATATGGTCGGCCATTCTTTTGGCGGCACCCTGATGCCCGCTGTCCAGAAGGCCTATCCCGAACGTGTTGCCAGTATGGTTCTGGCGCAACCGGTGATCGGCTCCGGCCCGCTTGGCACGGCGAAACAGGCGGACATTATGGTCGCGCGTGAGAACCTGCTCGCCGAGCTTGGCATCGAGGCCTATGCAAAACAGCACGCGCCGAGATCTGTTGCGGCCACGGCGGATGCGGCGACTGTCGCAAAAGGCATAGAAGTGACTTCCTGGACGCGGCCCAGGGGGCATCTGGCGCAATGGCGGGCGATGGCGCGGGCCGATATTTTTCAGGAGATTGGCGATATTTCCTGTCCGGCCACCGTCATTGCCGGGGCAGGAGACAAAACAGCCTCGCAAGATGTCGTAAAACGGATATCGGACGCGATTGCCGGGGCCCGCTTAGTGGAACTTCCCGACGTCGGACATATGATCTATCTCGAACACCCGGACCGTTTTAACCGCGCACTGGAAGATCATCTGGCGCGGGTGGTCTGACCATTCCGAATATTGTCATCCCGGGCTTGTCCCGGGATCCAGCAGCGCTAGCAGTAAAAAGACTGGACCCCGGGACAAGCCCGGGGTGATAGCCATTTAATCGATACGAAAATTATTTCTCGTTGATGATCGGGTTACGAAGAATGCCGATCTTGTCGAGTTCGATTTCGACCGTGTCGCCTTCCTTCATGAAAACCTGCGGGTCGCGGTAGAAACCGACGCCGCCGGTGGTGCCCGACACAATCACGTCACCGGGGACGAGCTCGCTGACCGTCGACAGATAGTGGATCAGCTGCGGAATGCTGAACAGCAGATCGTCTGTGGTCGCGCGCTGCATTTCCTCGCCGTTCAGGCGGGTCATCAGCGTAAGCGTTGCCGGATCCGGGATTTCGTCGGCAGTGACCATCCACGGGCCGAATGAGCCGGATTTGTAGAACGACTTGCCTGGCACAAACTGGCTGGTATGGCGCTGGTAATCGCGAATTGAACCATCGTTGTAGCAGGAATAACCGGCGACGACCGACAGCGCGTCCGCTTCGGATACGTGACGGCAGGTCTTGCCAATGATGACGGCCATCTCGCCTTCGAAATCGAATTTGTCGGAGACTTTGGGTTTGATCATCGCCTGGCCGTGACCGACCTGCGAGTTACCAAAACGCGTAAAGATCATCGGCCATTCGGGAATGTCGCGACCGCCTTCGAGAACGTGGCTGCGATAGTTCAGGCCGACCGCGATGATTTTGTCCGGATTAGGAATGACCGGCAGAAATTCAATCTCGTCCAGGCTGTGATCTGGGCTTTTGCCCGCAGCGGCTTCCGCGATAATGCCAAGTGCGCCGGCGGCGATTGCGCCGCGCAGGGTCTGCGGTCCGCCCGCCAGGGGCTTCGCGTCGATGATGCCGTCATCGGTGACGACGCCGTATGATTCTTTTCCGTTCACTGAGTAAGTGGTGATCTTCATGCAGCCCTCCGGTTATCTGTTGGCGCATGAATAACGCCTGCACCGCGATATGCAAGTCCGCGGCAAATTCGGGGCGTTGCAGATACAGGCAGATGAAGCCTAATATTCTTCAGACGCGATAAAATCAGGGAAGAAACAATGGCTCTACTACCGGAAATGAAGCTCGCCCATGTCGGAATCTGGGTGCAGGATTTTGATCGGATGAAGGATTTCTACGTCCGCATGTTCGGGTTCGGGATTGCCGATGAAGGGCTGTTGAACGGTAATCGCTACGCGTTTATGTCCCGCGATCCGCGCGATCATCACCAGGTCGTTGTCGCTGAGGGCCGCCGACCTGACACGGACCAGACCACGGTGAACCAGATTTCGTTCAAGTGCGGCAGTTTGGCCGACCTTCGACAGGTCCACGGCGCGGTAACAACGGACGACGATGTCCAGAAAGTCATGGTGACCGACCACGGCAATGCGTTGTCGGTCTATTTCTATGACCCGGAGGGTAACCGGCTCGAAGCTTTCATGGATACGCCCTGGTATATCAATCAGCCCCACCGCCACGACATTGATTTCTCGATGACGGACGAAGAAATTTACGCGGCGGCCGAAGCGCACGCCAAGGCTGATCCGACATTCCAGCCGATAGAAGACTGGCGCGAACAGTTTGCCAAACGAATTCCGGCAACCGCGGACTGACGAACCCGCCCTGTTATGCCGCCTTCGGTTCCTTCACTTTGGCGATCGCGAATTTAATCACGAAGTAGCCGAGCGTACCGGAGACTAGCGACCCGGCCAGCACGCCGAGGCGGATAGCCGTTGCGTGGGCGGCGTCATCGAAGGCAAGCCCGCCGACAAATAAGCTCATCGTGAAGCCGATTCCGCAGAGCAGGGAGACGCCGTAAAGCATGCCCCAGTTAGCACCTTCGGGCATTTTCGCGAGGCCGGTCTTGATCATCAGGAAGGTCGCGCCAAACACGCCAATCTGTTTGCCGACAAACAGGCCGAGCGCGATGCCGAGCGGCAGCGGTTCCAGTAGAGATGAGAACGACATCCCGGAGAAATTCACCCCTGCATTGGCGAACGCAAACACCGGAAGGACCAGGAAGGCGACCCATGGATGCAAAATGTGTTCCAGATGGCGGAGTGGGGAATGCCCCTCTGAATCTGTCGCCCGGAGTGGCACGGCAAGCGCCAGCAGCACCCCGGCGAGGGTGGCGTGAACGCCCGATTTCAGCACTGCAACCCAGACAATGATCCCGATCAGGATATAGGGCGCGACGCGGGTGACCCCGCGGAGGTTCATGATCGCGCAGACCACCAACCCGCCGACGCCCCACGCCAGCGATGTCAGCGACAGGTTCTCGGTATAGAAAAGCGCGATGATCACGATTGCGCCAAGATCGTCGATAATGGCGACGGCGGTCAGAAACACCTTGATCGCAAGCGGCACACGGCTGCCCAGCAGCATCAGGATGCCGAGCGCAAACGCGATGTCGGTGGCGGCGGGGATGGCCCAGCCGTTGATGTCGACGGGGTTGGACCAGTTAAAATAGGCGTAAATCGCTGCCGGTACGGCCATGCCGCCGATTGCAGCGACGCCGGGAAGCGCAATCTGATTGACCGAGGACAACTGTCCTTCAAGGGCTTCACGCTTGATTTCCAGCCCGACCAGGAAAAAGAACACGGCCATCAGGCCGTCATTGATCCAGAGCAGTGACGGCTTGGCGATTTCAAGCGCGCCAATCTTGACCGCGACCGGGACGCTTAACAGCATGTCGTAGAACGGTGCTAAGGCCGAATTGTCGAGAATGATGGCGACGACTGCCGCGAAAAACAGGCAGATACCGCCTGCGGATTCAAGTTTGAAGAATTCGCGAATGGCCGCGACTGGCATAAATTTTATCCCCGTTTGATCGGATTTTCCGATGTTATCTGACGTAAGCCTCTGTATGGAAATAAGGCGGTCAAAATCGTTTGCAAGTTTCGTCGCGATTTTTAGCAGGGTCGGGCATATTTAGTATAGTTTTCGGCGATATTTCCGGTTTGACCCTGCCTGACAGCCCTCATAGTGTTTCCCCTCACTGATCGCGACAGGAGAACCCGCTTGATCCCCAACGCATTGCCTAGTTTCGATTTCGACCTCGGCCCGACCGCTGACATGTTGCGTGATTCCGTGACGGATTTTGCCCAGGCCAGGATCGCACCGCTTGCCGCAGAGATCGATAAATCGAACGAATTTCCGATGGGCCTGTGGCCCGCGATGGGCGAGATCGGCGTTCTGGGGGTCACGGTCGACGCGCAATATGGCGGCGCGGGCATGGGGTATCTCGAGCACGTCGTCGCGATGGAGGAAATCAGCCGGGCATCAGCATCGGTTGGCCTGTCCTATGGCGCGCATTCCAATCTTTGCGTCAATCAGATCCACCGCAACGGTAATGACGACCAGAAAGCCAAGTATCTGCCGAAGCTGGTGTCGGGTGAATATGTTGGCGCGCTGGCGATGTCCGAGCCGGGCGCCGGGTCCGACGTTGTGTCGATGAAACTACGGGCCGACCGCGCCGATGGCGGCTACGTGCTGAACGGTTCCAAGATGTGGATCACGAACGGTCCCGATGCGGATGTCCTGGTGGTCTACGCGAAGACCGATATGAGCGCGGGCTCGCGCGGGATCACGGCCTTTCTGATCGAAAAGGATTTTGAGGGTTTTTCGACCGCGCAAAAGCTCGACAAGCTCGGCATGCGCGGGTCCAACACCGGCGAGCTGGTGTTTCAGGATTGTTTCGTGCCCGAGGAAAACATCGTCGGTGAGCTTGGCCGGGGCGCCGCCGTGCTGATGAGCGGGCTGGATTACGAACGTGCGGTGCTGTCCGGTGGGCCGCTCGGCATTATGCAGGCCTGTATGGATATCGTGATGCCCTATGTTCATGAGCGTGAACAGTTCGGCCAGCCAATCGGTGAATTTCAGCTCATACAGGGCAAGCTCGCCGACATGTACACCAAGATGAACGCATCGAAGGCCTATGTATACGCCGTGGCCAAGGCCTGCGACCGCGATCAGACGACCCGCAAGGATGCTGCCGGCGCGATCCTGTATTCGGCGGAACGGGCGACGGAACTGACACTGGATGCAATCCAGATTCTCGGCGGTAACGGCTACATTAACGAATACGCCACTGGCCGCCTGCTGCGCGACGCAAAGCTGTATGAGATCGGCGCCGGGACGTCCGAGATCCGCCGGATGCTGATCGGGCGCGAACTGTTTGCGGAAAGTGCCTAGGCGATGTGCAGGTGGATGGCCTATTCCGGCGCACCGATATTTCTCGATACCGTTCTGTTTGAGGCGGAGAATTCGCTTGTTAATCAAAGTCTGAATGCGCGTTGGTCACAGGTCGTGACGAACGGCGACGGTTTTGGAATCGGCTGGTACGGCGAACGTGGCAAGCCCGGCCTGTACCGGGATGTCCTGCCGGCATGGAACGACGAGAACCTGCGTGAGGTGGCGGAGCAGGTCCAGTCCGGGCTTTTCTTTGCCCACGTGCGGGCAGCGACCGGCGAAAGTGCGACGGCACGCCAGAACTGTCATCCGTTCCGTCACGACGAGTGGATGTTCATGCATAACGGCGCAATCGCCGACTTTCCGTTGCTGCGGCGAGAACTTGACCTCGCCATTCCCGAAGGCCTTTACCGCCATAAAAAAGGCACCACCGACAGTGAAACGATCTTCTATCTGCTGCTTGCCCACGGTCTTGCGGATGATCCGGCGGTTGCTTATGCCAAAACCATCAAACTGATCGAGGACACGATGGCGGCCCATGATGTGGACGGTCCGTTCCGCTTCGCGGCCATTGCGACCGACGGACAGCGCATGGTCGCGATCCGCTATTCTTCGGACCGGCAGTCGCCAAGCCTGTTTTATGGTCTTGGCGTTGGCGGTGCCGAACAATCCGTGATGATCATGTCGGAGCCGTCCGATGAAGATGCCGGCCACTGGGCCGAGGTGCCTGAAGCCAGCATTGTTTTTGCCGGCGATGGCGCACTGCATGTAGAGAACTTCGCCCGCGCCTAATCCCGGTGGTCGGGCTAGGTCGCCGGCCCGGCTACATCGGTGTGCCGAGCACCTCTGGTAGCCAGAGAGCAATTGCCGGGAACGCGGTGAGCATCGCCAGCTTGGCCACATCGGCGATCAGGAACGGGACGATCCCCCGGAAGATGGTCGGTAGCGGAATATTCCGCGCCATACCGTGGAGGACGAACACGTTGATCCCGATGGGCGGCGTGATCATACCGATTTCGATCACCATCACATTGATGATGCCGAACCAGATCGGATCGAACCCGAGATTCAGGATCAGCGGGAATACGAAGGGCAATGTGAGCACCATTGCGGCGACGGTGTCGAAGATACTGCCGAGGATCAGATACATCACGTAGAGCATCAGCAGAATGACGAACCGGTTGACGCCCCAGCCGGAGACGGTTTCGACGAAGGTTTCCGACAGCCCGGACAGCGTGACGAAATAGCTGAAGATCGAGGCGCCGATAATGATCAGGTAGATCATGCCGGTGCTGCCGGCCGTTTCGGTCAGCACCTCCCAGATGACTTCGCGGGTCAGCTTGCCGCGGCCCCAGGCGAACAGGAAAGACAGGGTCGCACCAATTGCGGCAGCCTCCGCCACGGTAAAAATGCCGGCATATATGCCGCCGCTGACGACGATGGCGAGGGTGATCACGCCCCAGCTCTGGGCGAATATCTGCCGCCGTTCCTGCCAGCTGAACCTTGGTCCAGCGGGACCGGAATCGGGATTAATGCGGACCTGTATCGCGATGGCCACGAAATAAAAGATCACCGCCATGATGCCCGGCACGACCGCGGCGACAAACAAGGCGATCACAAATTGTTCGGTCAGCACGCCATACAGCACCATGATGACCGATGGCGGGATCAGCATGCCCAATGTGCCGCCCGAAGCGATGGACCCGGCAGCCAGCGCCGGAGAATATTTCCGGTCGAGCATTTCGGGCAGGGCGATCTTGGTCATTGTCGCAGCTGTTGCGACGGACGAGCCGCAGACCGCGCCGAACCCAGCACAACCGCCGATGGTTGCCAGTGCGAGACCGCCCCGGCGATGGCCGACAAACACATATGCAAGCCGGTAGATATCGCTCGATAATCCGGCCGCGCCCGCGAACGATCCCATTAAAAGGAATAGTGGAATGATCGCCAGCTCCGAGCTGGCGATGTGGGACGACGTCTCGGTGCCGAACAGGGTAATCGCCGGCGCCCAGCCGAGCAGAAATCCGACACCGACAAATCCGGCGATGCCCATGGCGACACCGATCGGGATATGCAGCGCGATCAGGGCCAGCATGCCCGCGATTCCGATCGCAGCGACGAGAAGAGAATCTTCCATCAGATAGACATCTCGTTATCGGTGTACTGGAGTGGTTCGTTTCGGATGGCGGCGGAAGTCTTTGCCCAGGCGATAACGAACTGGACGGGAACGCACATCAGCAGCAATGCGCTGACAAACCACCACCACGGGCCCGTTGATATCTCGAGCGTCTGGGTGAACCGGTTATTGACCGTCTCGTCCAGCGCGAAGACGGCAACCCGCCAGGTGACGACTGTGAAGAAGAAGAGTGTTGCAATGGCGCCAAGCGCTTCCAGATAGCGGGTCGCGGCGGAGCCAAGCGCCTTCCCGAGGAACCGGATCGTAATGTTGCGTCCCTGAAGCAGTCCTGCCGGAAAACACGATGCGACGATAATCGCAAAAAGCAGCCGCGTGATATCTTCGTAGCCTTCGATCGGCGCACTGAAAAGCCAGCGCAGCAAAACATCCACCATCGTGACGATGGAGACGATCAGCAGGCCGATGAGGCCGATAAAGGCGACCCAGCGCGTGAATCTGTCGAGCCACGCGCCGGGGTAAAGAAGATGTTCCACGCTGCGTTCTGCAGGCTATGCGGTCCGGGTTACTTCTTGGACCGGATTTCGGCGAGCATGCCCTGCAATGCGTCGAGTTTTTTCTGACCGTCAGGCGTGTTCTTTATCCAGTCGTCATAGATGGGCTGGACCGCGGCCCGCGCTTTTGTCAGCTCGGCATCGGACAGGCTGATGAACTTGCGGTCGGCATCCTTCTGGTGCTTGACCTTGCGTTCGTGACCCAACGTATCGAAGGCGTTGCCTGCCTTGCGGGCCATGTATTCACCACCATACTTGTTGATCAGCGCCTGCTGCGATGCGCTCAGCTTGTTCCATTGGCCCTTGTTGAGAACGATGGAGAACGTGAGCGCGCCCACGGGGGCTTCGTAGTGATACTTCACCACATTGTGAGTGCGGAACGTTACCAGGCCGACCCAGCTCTGCATCAGCCCGTCCAGCACGCCGCGGTCGATGGCTTCGGTAACTTTCGTGACCGGCATGCCGACCGGGATCGCTCCGAACTGTTTTAGATACGCCGTGGCGACGCGGCCCGTGGCGCGGATTTTCATGCCCTTGATGTCGGCAAGCGATGACATGGGTTTGCGCGTATGAATGCCACCCGGTTCGCTCATCCACAGGCCGACGGCTTTTACGTCCTTGTAGCCGCGAAGGTAGCCTGCTTCATACATGCGCCACCGTGCGAGTGAGCCTTCGGTACCGTTTTTGATGTTGTAGGGGAGTTCGAAAATTGACGTATCCGGGAACTGGCCCGACGTATAGATGTCGACGATATAGGCAAGATCGGCAACACCGTTCGTGACCAGCTCATACTGTTTGCGGGGGCTGCGTCCGAGCTGACCGCCATAATATATTTTGATCTTCAGGTCGCCGTTGGATTCTTTTTCGATCATCTCGGCGATCGGTGTAAGCACCCGGCTGCCGCTGACACTGGTAGGCGGAACAAAGGCCGCCAGTTTCAACGTCACCGCATTTGCCGTGTTGCCCGCCCACATCGCACTTGCCGCAAACGCTGCCGTCATCAGTAACTTATTCATTCGTATCATCCCCAGTTTGGTCCCGATAAGCAGGTATTGAAAATAAGTATGCCAGCGATACCGAAGGGGCACAAACACGTAAATGACACACGTTGAATCCTGCGTCATCGTTTCGGACGAGTCGGCATTGACCGCTATAATCGAATTGTATTACCGCCGGAGACAAATATGCCCCGCCTTTCGTCCACCATCGATCCCGCGTCAGAGGACTTCAAGTCGAACGAGGCTGCGATGACTGCTGTCATCGATGACCTGCGCACGGTAACGGCGAACGCGCGTCTTGGCGGAAATGCCGCGTCGCGTGACCGCCACGTCGGCCGTGGCAAGATGCTGGTGCGCGACCGGATCGATACCTTGCTCGATCCCGGCTCGCCGTTTCTGGAACTGTCACCGCTCGCCGCCCACAAAGTATACGAAGACGACATCGCCGCCGCCGGCATCGTGACCGGTATCGGTAGGATCGAGGGGCGCGAATGCATGATCGTCGCGAACGATGCGACCGTGAAGGGCGGCACGTATTTTCCGCTGACGGTAAAGAAGCATCTCCGTGCGCAGGAAATCGCGAAGGCGAATAATCTGCCCTGCGTTTATCTGGTTGATTCCGGCGGGGCCAACCTGCCGAACCAGGATGAGGTGTTTCCCGACCGCGATCATTTCGGTCGTATCTTTTTCAATCAGGCGACGATGTCGGCCGAGGGCATCCCACAGATCGCCGCCGTGATGGGATCGTGCACGGCGGGCGGGGCGTACGTGCCGGCGATGTCGGACGAGAGCGTCATCGTGAAGGGGACGGGGACCATTTTCCTGGGCGGTCCGCCTCTGGTTAAAGCGGCAACCGGTGAGGTCGTCAGTGCGGAGGACCTTGGTGGCGCCGACGTCCATTCAAGGGTTTCGGGCGTCACGGACCATCTCGCCGAAAGCGACGGCGAGGCACTGGCCATCGTGCGCCGCGCCGTCCGCAATCTGAACACTGAAAAATTCGAAGATATCGTGCGCACCGACCCGGTCGAACCCGCACATGATCCCGCAGAGCTGAACGGCATCGTACCACCGGAACTGCGTATCCCGTTCGATGTCCGCGAGGTGATCGCCCGCGTTGTCGACGGCTCCGAGTTCGACGAATTCAAAGCGCTCTACGGCACGACACTGATTTGCGGCTTCGCGCGGATACATGGCTATCCGGTCGGCATTGTCGCCAATAACGGGATCCTGTTTTCGGAATCCGCCCTGAAGGGCGCGCACTTTATTGAGCTGTGCTGCCAGCGGCGTATTCCGCTGATCTTCCTCCAGAACATCACCGGCTTCATGGTCGGCCAGAAATATGAAGCCGGCGGTATCGCGAAGGACGGCGCGAAGCTGGTTACTGCGGTGGCCTGCGCCAACGTGCCCAAGATCACGGTGATCATCGGCGGCTCGTTTGGGGCGGGCAATTACGGCATGTGCGGGCGTGCCTATGATCCGCGATTTTTGTTCATGTGGCCGAACGCGCGTATTTCCGTGATGGGCGGCGAACAGGCGGCAAGTGTGCTGGCGACGGTGCGCCGCGACGGAATAGAGGCCAAAGGGGGGGATTGGCCGGCCGCAGAAGAAGAAGTCTTCAAGGAACCGATCCGCGCCCAGTACGAAGCCGAGGGACATCCCTATTATGCGACGGCCCGGCTCTGGGATGACGGAATTATCGAGCCGCAGGAAACGCGCATGGTACTGGCACTCAGCCTGTCGTCCGCGCTGAATGCGCCAATAGAGGAAACGAAGTTCGGCATTTTCCGAATGTGATGCGGGGCGGGGAAATGGTGACCAGGTTCGAGAGAAATAATGTTTGGCACCCGGTTTCCGATGTCTGAAACAATCGGATAAGCGGAATTGTAAGGTTGCTTCGTAGGGGGCTTTTACTGACCCAAAGCGGACAAATGCCTCATTCGTTTCTGAATTATGTTGTCAATACACCGGGCCTTCAATCGGCTAAATTTCAAATAGTCCGGTCAGGAATTTAATCTGGCGGGCTGCTGCCTCATCGAATGTTTTGCTCGGTGAATACAGAAGGCCGAAATGGCCGCCCTCAATCTCGTAAAATTCTTTCCGAGCGATGATTTTGTCGAAAACCGCTTGTTGAACCACAGGATTACAATGAACCATTTCATCATTCCTACCGGCCATCATGAGTGTCGGCGCCGTTATGAATGGCGCGGTCAGATAGGGACTGAACGGGACCTCTGTAAGCGGCATGACGCGCGTAACAATGTTGAGCCATTCGCTGTCATAGCGCCCAACATACTCAATGAACCATTTAAATGCCTGGATCGGTTTCAGAAGTGACGGTGAACCGACTTGGTCGAAAGAAACGACAGGCATCGGTCCCTCTGTTGTTTCCGGCGTGCCGCTTACGTCACCCCTTTCAAAGGTCTTCTTCAAAAGGTCAAAAATTTCTGTGCTTGGATTGATGTTGGGAAGTTCGATGCCGCACACAGGAATTTGGGCCACAATTCCAGCCAGGCCCTCGATTAGAGCGCCGACAACCAGCACTTCCATGGCGGAGAAGCTGTCTCCCCAAATTGCTATCCTGTCTGGATCGACATCAGAACGTTGGCGGATATAGGCAACAGCGTCGCGGTAGCCGCGCGCCTGTACCCATGGATTGATTTCCTGGCGCATCACGCCGCCGCTACTGCCGAAATTGATATGATCGTATAAAAGTACGCTCATGCCCGCCCGGTGGAATGCCGCAGCATAATCCTCGGCAACCATGGAGATGGTTGCTGTTGTGCCATGCGCCATGATGATGCATGGAGCTCGATGAGCTGAGGCCAGCCTGTAAAACCGCCCGCGCAGGTCGACACCTTCACTTGAAAATTTGACGAGTTCATACATTTTCGATCCTTGTCTTCCGGCAGAATCCAAACGTCCCGGTCTGGAAGTGTTTGGTATTGATCAGATTTCCGCGAAGATGTTGCCTGAGCGTTGGGTCACAGGCCGCGACCAGATGCGCCTGACCGCCTGGGACACGACCGAGCCAAAACCTGCGATCGCGTGGCCACTGTCGTACAGGGCTTCGGACCGGCACTGACGACCGATTTGCATATAGTGCTTTGTGTCGATTGATCCATCCGGGTGGCGGCGGATTTCCGGGGTGTCTGTCATTGGGGTGTCTGTCATTGTCTGTTCCTTTATCCTGAGTGACGAAGAAACGATAAGCTGCTTAAATGATGCCCGCTTGGAGAGAAGCTCCAGATTTCCTTGAGATTTCCCTGATTTTTGCCGTTATCGGCGGGATTACCCCATGATTTACCGGTTCGGAGACTATTCGCTCGATTCATCGGGCTTCGAGTTGCGGCATGGCGACGACGTCGTTCCGGTCGAACCCCAGGTCTTCAGCATTCTCACGTTTATGATCGAAAACCGGGCGCAGGTGGTTTCCAGCGATGACCTGATCGCATCGGTCTGGAACGGACGCATCGTGTCCGAGGCCACACTGAGCAGCCGTATCAGTGCCGCTCGGCGGGCCGTTGGCGATAGCGGCGCGTCGCAGAAAATCATTCGGACCATCCGAAGTCGCGGCTTCCGTTTCATGGCAGAGGTAACGGAAACCGAAGACGCGCAATCGGGGAACACGGCCTCGCCGGTAGCCCCGTTCTCCAATCAAAAAATCCGATTCTGCGAATCCGACGACGGAACGCAGATCGCCTATGCAACGATAGGGGCAGGGGTGCCACTGGTGCGGGCGGGACACTGGCTGACCCATCTCGAACACGATTGGCACAGCCCGGTATGGCGGCCCCTGCTAGATGAGTTCGCCAAGACATTTCAGGTCAGCCGATATGACCAGCGGGGGAACGGTCTTTCCGACTGGTCGATCCGGAATACCTCCCTGGATGCGTTCGTCGATGATCTCGAAGCCGTCGTGGATGCAGCTAAACTCGACCGTTTTGCCCTTTACGGGACGTCGCAGGGTGCACCTATCGCCGTTTCCTATGCCGTGCGTCACCCCGAACGGGTCAGTCATCTGATTCTTCATGGCGGATATGTGAGAGGCCGTACCCTTCGTGCATCAGAAGCAGAGCGTGAACAGGGAGAAGCCATACTCGCGCTGATGCGCCACGGATGGGGTAAAGAGGGCAGCCCGTTCATCAAAGCCTTTACGTCGATGTACATCCCGGACGGAACCAAGGAACAGATCGACTCTCTTGCCGACCTGCAGGCCCAAACGGTATCTCCCGAAAATGCGGTGGTTCTAAGAACCGCCGTCGACAATTTCGACGTATCGGAATTATTGGCTAAAGTGTCGGTTCCTTCTCTGGTCATTCATGCCCGAAACGATGGTGTGCAACCGCTTGACGAAGGAAGAAAGCTCGCAGCGGGAATAAAGGATTCGGAGTTCGTTCTGTTGGACAGCGCCAACCACGCTCCTCTGAAACAAGAAGCCGCATGGGACCGATTATTTGAGGTAATCGGGGATTTCGTACACCGTTGATGATCAGGTTGGGGAGACGTATCGGGCCGAAGACAATCTACACAAGGTCGTTCGCGCTGGCATGAAGAGAACCGCTTAGGGGTAGAAATTAAAATGTCCGCTCCTGGCCATGAGCGGACGGGTTTTGTGCAGCGGAAAATGTCCGTTTTCGGGCGTTTAACAGACACGCAGGCGGACCGCGTTGGCGCAGGGGCGGCCTAGCCGGACACCCACATCGTCGGTTCTGATACGTCTTCTGCTCGCTGTTGCGCTTGATCCTGCCCGACCGGGAACTGCAGTCGGATCATCGTTCCCTTTTCGGGCTCGCTCTCTACGGTGAAATTTGCCTGCATGCTGCGCGTCAGCGCGCTTGCCAGTGTCAGACCCAACCCGGCGCCTTCATATAGCCGCGACAGGGTACTGTCAGCCTGACCGAAGGGCGTCAGCGCGTCGGCGATTTCAGCTTCGGTCATGCCGACGCCTGTATCGGATATTTCAATGATAAGGCCGCCTTCGCGCGGCGGTCGCGCACGAATTTCTATCTTGCCGCCGGCAAGGGTGAACTTGACCGCGTTGTCGATCAGCCGGTCGAGAATGGTGGTCAGGCGTGGCACATCCACGGCACAATCGGCCGGTTCATCGTCGATTTCGACGGCGAAGATAATATTCTTCTCGGCGGCCTCATCGAACCAGGAGCGACATGTGTCTTCTATGCAGCCATAAGCGGCACTGCCGCCATCCGTGCATTCCATGGTGCTGGATTCAGCCTGAACAACGCCCAGGATGTCATCGACCATGCCGAGCAGTTTGTGCCCGCCGTTCGACACCTCCTCGGCAAATCCCTTGTAGCCGGGATGCCCAAGCGGTCCGAACCCCTCATTGTTGAGAAGCTCGGAGAATCCGATGATCGCGTTGAGGGGCGTTTTTAACTCGTGCCCGATGCAGCTGAGAAACCGGCTTTTTGCCTGGTCCGATTTTTCGACTTTGCGCAGGGCGGCCTCGGTCTTGTTTTTCAGCGCCTCGATATGCGCATTTCGGGCGATCAGATCCTGGTTGGCGGTGGCGAGTTCTTCGAGCATGCGGGCACGTTCAATCACACCTGTCATCACAACGCCGGCAACAGCGATGAACTCCGCCTGTTCGGCTTCGAATGCGACAATGTTGCCGTCCGGTGCGCGCCGGTTGATCAACTGGACGACAGCGCTGACGGCGCCAGCCTGATTTCTCAAGGCGATGCAGGCGACAGAGTGTGTGCGGTAACCGGTCGACGCGTCGATGCTCGTGTTGAAGCCGAACGGCTTGGCTGGAGGTATTTCATAGGCGTTGTCGATAAGCAGCGTTTCGCCCGTCGTTGCGACATATCCGGCAATCGACGTCTCATCGATCGGCACGACGAACGTTGCCGCTTCAAGGTCAAGTGCGTCGTTCTGGAAACTCATCGGTTCGAGAAAACCGCTCCTCAATACAGCGTCCGGCGTCCCTTCAGGGGCAGGGCGGACGAGAAAGATCGTGCCGGCTTCGGCGTTCGCAAATTTGCGGCATTCATGGAGGATCGTGTTGAGCAAGTCGCGGGGCGACTGCTCCGGGCTCCGGTCGATCTCTTTGAGGAATTCGACAATAGGGTGCATCGTGCCGCTTTCGCGCCTTTCCTATGCGGAAGGCCGATTCCGGCCCGGTACTGTATCATCGCCCGGCGACATTGAGGCTTGGTTAACAGCGGGGCACCATTATGGCCGGACTTCAACCTTTTCTGGGGCTTGCGTTCCTCGTTTTCTTCGCCTGGGCGATCAGCGAAAACCGCCGCGGTTGTTCGTGGCGGATTGTTTTCGCCGGCCTGGCGGTCCAGTTTGCACTGGCGCTGTTACTGCTGAAACTTCCGCAATCGCAGATCGTCTTTGTGTGGCTGAATGACGGAGTGATCGCCCTCCAGAAGGCGACGGAGGCGGGCACATCGCTGGTGTTCGGCTTTCTTGGCGGCGGGCCACTGCCGTTTAAGGAGCCCTATCCCGGTGCCGCGTTTATTCTGGCGTTCCGGGCATTGCCGCTGGTGCTGCTGATGAGCGCCTTGTCGGCGCTGTTGTATCACTGGCGCGTCCTGCCCTGGATTGTGCGCGGGTTCGCCTGGGCACTCGGCAAGGCGCTCGGTATCAGCGGGGCAGCAAGCTTCGGCACAGCGGCCAATGTTTTCGTCGGCATGGTGGAAGCGCCGTTGCTGATCCGCCCCTATCTGAACCGTATAAGCCGGTCCGAGCTGTTCGTCGTGATGACCGCTGGGATGGCGACGATCGCCGGGACCATGTACGCGCTGTACGTCACATTCCTTGCCGACGTCATTCCGGGTGCCGCCGGTCACCTGCTGACGGCGTCTCTGATCAGCGCACCGGCTGCGATCATGATCGCCCGATTGATGGTCCCCGTCGACGGCGTTGAGGCGCAGGAACGGATTGAAACCGAGCGTATCTACGACAACTCGATGGATGCCATCACCACAGGTACCATCGATGGTCTGCGGCTGCTGGGCTACATCCTTGGCATGCTGGTGGTGCTGGTTGCGCTGGTGTCGCTCGCCAATGCGATCCTTGGTCTGGCGCCGGATGCGTGGGGTGCGCCGCTTACCTTACAAAGGATTTTGGGCTGGGTTATGGCCCCCGTAACATGGCTTATCGGTATACCGTGGAGCGAAGCGGTTACGGCGGGCCAGTTGCTCGGCACCAAGGTGGTCCTGAACGAGCTGCTGGCCTATCTCGAACTTGCGAAACTGCCGCCCGAAGCCCTGACCGAACGGTCACGTCTCATTATGACTTATGCCCTGTGTGGCTTCGCCCATTTTGGCAGTCTTGGCATCATGATCGGCGGCATGGGGGCGATGGCGCCCGACCGGCGCAGGGAAATCGTTCAGCTCGGTCTGAAATCGGTTCTGGCCGGTGTCATGGCGACCTGCATGACGGGCGCAGTGGTCGCGGTTTTGATATAGTATCGGCGCATGTTCGACAAAATTCTGATCGCCAACCGGGGCGAAATCGCCTGCCGGGTCATCGGCACCTGCCAGAAAATGGGGGTGGCGACCGTCGCGGTGTATTCGTCCGCAGATCGGAATGCGCTGCACGTTGCAATGGCGGACGAGGCGGTTCGCATCGGGGCGCCGCCGTCGTCTGAAAGCTATCTGAGTATTGCGGCGGTGATAGACGCGGCCCGATCGAACGGTGCCCAGGCAATCCATCCCGGATATGGTTTTTTGTCTGAGAATGCCGACTTCGCGGAGGCCTGCGCCGATGCCGGTATCGCCTTTGTCGGCCCGCCGGTGGCGGCAATCCGGGCGATGGGATCCAAGGCAGAGGCCAAACGGATCATGGCCGCGGCAGGTGTCCCGGTTCTGCCGGGCGATACGGCGGCCGACCAGAACGACGCTGCGCTCTCGGCCTCTGCCGATGCGGCGGGGTATCCGGTTATGGTCAAGCCGGCTGCGGGCGGTGGCGGGCGCGGAATGCGCATTGTACGCACAGCGGCCGAGTTGTCCGATGCACTGGCATCCGCGCGCCGAGAAGCTGCTTCGTCGTTTGGCGACGACACTCTGCTGATCGAAAAATATCTCGAAAATCCGCGTCATATCGAAGTTCAGATATTCGGCGATACCCATGGCAATACCGTGCACCTCTTCGAGCGAGACTGTTCCGCCCAGCGCCGACATCAGAAAGTGATTGAGGAAGCGCCCGCGCCTGCATTGACGGATGCGACCCGCGAGAAACTTTTCAAGGCGTCGATCGCGGCGGCAGAGGCGGTCGGATATACAGGCGCAGGAACGGTTGAGTTCCTCCTGGACACGAATGGGGGATCGGGCGGCGCAACCGACGGGGATATCTGGTTCATGGAAATGAACACCCGTCTGCAGGTCGAGCATCCCGTCACCGAAATGGTCACCGGCATTGACCTGGTGGAATGGCAGCTTCGTGTCGCTGCCGGGGAGACGTTACCGGCCGTGCAGGACGAGATCAGGTGTTCCGGGCATGCCATCGAGGCGCGACTCTATGCCGAAGATCCGTCGAATGAATTCACGCCCGGGTTCGGGACGCTGGCGCATCTTTACATTCCTGCCGAAGGGGGCGGACTGCGCATCGACACCGGCGTCGAGCAGGGTGATGAGGTTACCGTCCATTACGATCCCATGATCGCCAAGATCATCGCCTACGCACCCGACCGTGCGGCAACGTGCGACGCTCTTTCAGAAGCGTTGGGTGAGGTGCGTGTCGCGGGACCGGCGACAAATGAGCTGTTCTTGAAAGCCATTGTCGATTACCCGGTGTTTCGCGCCGGCGGTTTTGATACCGGATTTATTGCGAAGTATCTGGAGGCGCTCGCGCCCCCGGCACCCGATACCCCGAGCGAGATCACAGCGCTGGCCGCACTGGCGGAACTCACGCGGGAGGTCGATGCATTTGACGCCTCGCCGTGGGCGTCCTGTGGCGGTTGGCGGCTTGGCGGTGCCAGCGCACGACGGATTTCAATTCGTGACGGCGAAGAAAGCGCCGGCTACGCGCTTCAGGGCGGCAGGCTGACCCGAAACGACGCGCCCGTGCCCTTAACCGGCCATTGGGTAGACGATATTCAGTTTGATGCCGTGTTCGACGGTGCGCCGGTATCGGCATTTGTCGTTCGCTGCGGTGAAGACATCGTCGTCTTTAGCGGTGGTGTACGTTCTGTCGTCGTCGTGGACGATCCGTTGGCTGTGCAGCGCGGTGGCGCCGCGGATGCCGGAACACTGTTTGCGCGTATGCCTGGTGTCGTCGTTGCGGTTCATGTCGAGGACGGTGCGAAGGTCGCGGCCGGGACGCCGTTATTGGCGGTCGAGGCGATGAAGGTTGAACATACGATCCGTGCGCCCGCAGACGGCGTGGTCATGGCGCTGCACTTTGCCGTTGGCGACAGGGTTGGCGAAGGCGCGGAACTTGTGTCTTTCGACGCGATAGATAAAGCCTGACTGGGATATACGGCTAGTCGGACTCGTGTACCCGCGGCCATTTAAGAACAATCACGGTCCGGAAGGCATAGCGCCTCAACGGGCGCCATTTGAGGACGCCCCGGTCGAGGGCGCGCAGCCCGGCTGATATCGGCGCGAGGATGTCGCGAAGGCGTGGATGTATCCGGCCGAGGCAGTTCTCAATAATGATCATCGGCACGGTCAGCAGGTCGAACGTGTGAACATCGACCAATCCGAAATGTGCACGGAGCCGGTCGATGTGATCGCAGGTCATGATGTTCTCAACCTGAAAATGCGTCGTCTCACCGTGTACCAGGCGCCGTTTGCGGCCCATTCGGGCGATCGGGTTGTGACCCAGCGTATCCATGATGACGACAGTGCCGTCGCGCCGCGTTACACGGGACAGCTCAGCCGCTGTGCGGTCAAAATCGACAAAAGACATAAGCCCGGCGCAGACCGCGAGATCGAAACTCCCATCGTCAAATGGCAACGCCTCTGCATTTCCCGAATCAAGCGAGATACGCCCGGCGACGCCATGTTTCTGTGCGAGTGTCTGCGCACGCGAGAGACTTTCACGCGAGACGTCGATACCCGTAACCGTCGCGCCGAGAAGTGCCAGCTGGACGCTGACTTCACCGCGTCCGCAGCCGAGATCCAGTGTGTCTGCGCCGTCGAGATTTTGGTCGCCGAGCCAGGTGTCGAACCAGGCAAAAGACGCGCGCCGTGCCGGCGTGTGACGTGTCGCGTTGAGCGGCAACTCTGAGGTGCGCAGTCCGGGCGTGGTGGCGACGCCGTCAAACAGCGCCGCATGTGCCACAATCGACGCATGTGAATTCCGGGACCCCGTGGTCTGCGCGCCCAAACCGAGGGCGTTTGCGGGCGAGGTGTCGCCACGGGGGGCGTCCCCACTGATTGCGTCACGTTGATGGGCGCGTAATTGATCGATGGCCATGTTCCGTCCTGCCGCTTGGCTGTCACATCAGAAAGCGCCTTCTCAGTTAAAATAGCGTTAAATGGCGTCGATTTCAGCCAGATAGGCGGGGGAGTAAACTAAAAATTAACCTTATCGTTTCGTTAATAGGGCTGGAGCGGGGTATACTTTTCCCCACTTTTGAGGCTGGGGATAGCCGCCCGGAAATACGACAGGGAACGATGATTTGGGCGCAGAACGCTGGGCAAGGCATATGGGCGAGGCATACCGGTAGGATGCCAGGCCAACGAATACAGTTTTGGACAACCGATTTCAGGCGCGGCACTCTCGCGCTTGCAGCCGTTGGCCTGTTTGCCGTTGGTGCCTTCCTTGGCGCCGGGGTGGCCGCCGGTCCTGCGGCAGCGCAGGCGGTGACGCTGGATGCCGCGGCGCAGCAGGGAGATCTCGTCGTGATGCAGGTGCTTGCCGCAGCCTTCGCGCTGGTGGCCGTGGCTGCTCTTGTCTGGGGCGTGGTCTCGCGCAGACGTGGCAGGGTTCTGTCCGTATTGTTCGATTCTTTGCCGAGCCCACGGCTCGTCGTGGACCGCGACGGAAATTCGGTCGCTGCGACATCGAGCTGGAAACAATTGCTGGGTGACACCGACGCGCCGATTGCGGCTCTTGCTGCACTCGCGGCCAAAGATGGCGCTGACGGAAAAGCGCGTTTCGATAGCCTGCTGAGCGCCGTGGATAATATGGAGCCGGCACACGCCGATTTCCGGCTCGGGCTGCCTGACATGAACTACGCCGAAGTGTCGGCGATGCCGCTGACCAAGGGGTCGGATTCCACTATGTGGCGGGTGGAAGATGTTTCCGAGCGCTACGAGCTTGAACGCGTTATCCGGACCGAGCAGGAAAAACTGATCGAGTTTGTCGAAAACGCCCCGATCGGCTTCTATTCTGTCGATCGCGACGGTCGTTTCCGATACGTGAATTCGACCTTTGCGGACTGGCTTGGCAAAACCGAGACGGAACTGACCAACGGAAATGTCCGGCTCCGCGATCTGCTGCCGGACCGGCTGGTGAAAACGTGTGAGCCCCATTCGCCCTTACCCGGTGAAGGAGGTGACGGCATCGGCGAGACGGCATTCGCCGGGCGCGATGGCGAGCTGTTTGATGCCTATGTCACCCAGACAGTGGTGGTTGATGAATCGAGTGGCGATCTCAGGACGCGCACACTGGTCCGGCATCTGTCGGGCGAGCGGCATTTCGCCGAAGCGATCCGGGTGTCGCAGGAACGGTTTCAGCGGTTTTTCTTCGATGCGCCGGTCGGGATCGTGCTGCTCGATGCAGATGCCTGTATCACGGAGTGCAACCAGGCTTTCGCGACGACGACCGAGCTTGAAAGCGAGGAGGCTGTCGGTCAGTCTTTCTCTGAAGTGGTGCTTCTCGAAGATCGCGACAAATTCACCCGGTGGGTATCGTCGGCTTATGAGGCCGAGGAGCTGCCGACGCCGATAGAGGTGCGTCTTGACGGCGGAAAAGGGGTGACGGTATCGCTCTATGCCGGGCGTGCGGAAAATGCGCTGGAAAGCGGAGACAACGGCGTTGCGGGATCCCCGTCGGTTGGGCTGATTGTCCATGTGTTCGATCTGTCGGAGCAGAAGCGGATCGAAGCGCAGTTCTTCCAGTCGCAGAAGATGGAGCTTGTTGGCCAACTCGCCGGCGGTATCGCCCACGATTTCAACAACCTGCTGACGGCCATGATCGGTTTCTGCGATCTTCTGCTGCTGCGTCACACGCCGCGCGATCAGTCCTTCGCCGATATTCAGCAGATCAAACAGAACGCGAACCGTGCTGCCAACCTTGTCCGCCAGCTCCTCGCGTTCTCCCGCCAGCAGACGCTGCAGCCGAAGGTCCTCGATATGACCGATGTGCTCAGTGAAACGTCTTATCTGTTGCGCCGGCTGATTGGCGCCGATATCGAACTTAAATTCTATCATGGCCGCGACCTGTGGCTGATGAAGGCGGATCAGGGCCAGTTCGAGCAGGTCGTGATCAACCTTGCCGTCAACGCCCGCGATGCAATGAACGGCGGCGGCTCACTGACGATCCGCACCAGCAACGTCTATGCCGGCGACCCGCGGTTGCGTGACTACGAAGGTATCCCGGACGCCGATTACGTGCTGCTCGAAATGCAGGACAGCGGCACCGGCATCCACGACGACGTGATCGGCAAGATTTTCGAGCCGTTCTTTACCACCAAGGAAGTGGGCGCGGGCACCGGGCTCGGCCTGTCGACGGTATACGGCATCGTCAAACAAACCGGCGGCTATGTGTTTGCGGACAACGTCGCCGAAGACGGCGCGAAGTTCTCGGTATACCTGCCGCGCTTTCGCGAAGAGGAATCTGCCGAGGAAGTCGTCGCACCGGTCGAGGAGGAAGAAGTCCGCCGCGACCTGACCGGCGTCGGCACCGTCATGCTGGTGGAAGACGAAGATGCCGTCCGCCTGTTCGGCGCACGCGCGCTGCGAAACAAGGGGTATTCGGTCGTCGAGGCGAAAGACGGCGAAGGTGCGCTGGAAGTGCTGAACGGTGTCGTCGACGGCATGGCGACCACGGTCGACGGCGAAAAGATCGACCTGTTGATCACCGATGTGGTCATGCCCGGTGTTGATGGCCCGACCCTGGTCCGAGAGGTCCGCCAGCGCTGTCCCGAGCTTAAAGTGATCTTTATCTCCGGCTACACCGAAGACACGTTCCGCGACAAACTGGGGGCCGGGGAAGAGGTCGAGTTTCTGTCCAAGCCTTTCACGCTGCAGCAACTTGCCGGCAAGGTGAAGGAAGTGATGGACGGCGAGAGCGCAGGCAAAGCCTGATGGAACTCAGTCGACGGTGAACGCCCTAACCTCGTCTTCGGTCGGGAACTGCCCGGTTTCCAGTTTAGAATAGAGCACGGCGCCGTCACGGGTGACTTCAAAAGATCCGGTGCGGCCGGGGCTTATATCGGCCTCGACGCCAAGCGGTGCCAGCAGGGCCTTCGCACGGAGGGCGCGTGGTTCGTAGTTTCAGCGCTGGCAGTATTCGATTTGAAGGCGCATGGCGCGCTCCCATTTTATTCATGATATTTCACTCTCTCAGATAGGGTGCGGGCGCCCCAGGGGCAATTCGCGTATGCGGTCCCGCGCTGCCCGGCCCGATCCGGACGGTTTTGGGCAGATCCAGTTCGTTCTGGGCATCCGAGTCGAATCGTTCCTGTGTTATGCTCTTCGACAGCGGTGCTGTTCATGCCGGTATGAATGAGAACAAAGACGGAATTTATCTTAAAAAACAACGTGTTTTCAGTTTGTTGAATTAATTGTTGCGCGTGAGAACAAATCAGGTACATTTATTTAACTTCATCAGATTGCACCGACACTAACCGTATGGAATAAGGAGCAGGGCGTTATGGCTGATACCAATCTCAGAGTGGTCGACCGGGACATTATGGACAGATCTTCAAACGATAAATCGAAAGCGCTCGAAGCCGCGCTGAGCCAGATTGAACGGGCGCACGGCAAGGGCTCGATCATGAAGCTGGGCGAAGGCGCCTCGCCGGCTGAAGCTGAAGCAATATCCACCGGTTCCATCGGGCTCGACATCGCGCTGGGTATCGGCGGTGTGCCAAAGGGGCGCATCGTGGAAATCTACGGTCCTGAAAGCTCCGGCAAGACGACACTGGCCCTGCATATCGTCGCCGAGGCGCAGAAGAAGGGCGGCACATGCGCGTTTATCGACGCGGAGCACGCGCTCGATCCGATCTATGCCCGAAAGCTGCATGTCGATATCGAGGAGTTGCTGATTTCGCAGCCCGATGCCGGCGAACAGGCGCTCGAAATTGCCGATACGCTGGTGCGGTCGGGGGCAATCGATGTGATCGTGATCGATTCCGTGGCGGCGCTTGTGCCGCGGGCGGAACTCGAAGGTGAGATGGGCGATACCCATGTCGGCCTGCAGGCCCGCCTGATGAGCCAGGCGCTGCGCAAGCTGACGGGCTCTATCAACCGGTCCCAGTGTCTGATTATCTTTATCAACCAGATCCGTATGAAAATCGGTGTGATGTTCGGCAGCCCCGAGACGACATCGGGTGGTAATGCGCTGAAATTCTACTCGTCGGTCCGGCTCGATATCCGCCGTATCGGTGCGATCAAGGACCGCGACGAAATCGTCGGCAACCAGACCCGCGTCAAGGTTGTTAAAAACAAGATGGCGCCGCCCTTCAAGACAGTCGAATTCGACATCATGTACGGTCAGGGTATTTCCAAGATGGGCGAGCTTGTCGATCTAGGGGTCAAGGCCGGCCTGGTAGAGAAGTCCGGGTCCTGGTTCTCGTATGGCGATCAGCGGATCGGGCAGGGGCGTGAGAACGCGAAGAACTTCCTGCTTGAAAACACCGATCTTTGCGCGCAGCTCGAACGCGAGATCATGGCTGAGTCCGGTGTTCTGGGCGAGGCCGCGTTGACCGATCCGGCAGGGAATGCCGATCAGATTGACGATGGGGATGACGGCAAGGCCTGACGCCTCTCCTGAACCGGTGCAATAAGAACGGGCCCCCTGGTGGGGCCCGTTTCGCTATGGGCTCTGAACAGGTGATCTGCGCGTGCTGTGCGCCAAACGCGCCGCCCCGTGAAATCTGGGCATAATCTGGACAGACTCACTCCTGCCCGCTAAAACCGGCGCCTTCGAATGGGCGAATTCCAGTGCCCGGCAAAGGCTGCCAGCATAGCGGTTTGCACCAACAGGCGATGAAAGCGGATAGATGACCTCGACCACCAATGACATCCGGACGGCCTTTCTCGATTATTTCGGGAACAATGATCATGAGATTGTATCGTCGTCACCGCTTGTCCCGCACAACGATCCGAGCCTGCTGTTTACCAATGCCGGCATGGTGCAGTTCAAGAACGTGTTTACCGGTCTGGAAAAGCGGCCCTATAGCCGTGCGACAACGTCGCAGAAATGCGTTCGCGCCGGCGGCAAACACAACGACCTGGAGAACGTCGGGTACACGGCGCGCCATCACACATTCTTTGAGATGCTCGGTAATTTTTCGTTCGGTGATTATTTTAAAGACGTCGCGATCGAGCATGCGTGGAACCTGATCACCAAGGAATACGGGCTACCTGCAGAAAAGCTGCTGGTCACGGTATATTCCGAGGACGATCAGGCATTCGATCTATGGAAAAAGATCGCCGGCCTGTCCGAAGACCGGATCATCCGGATTCCGACAAGCGACAATTTCTGGTCGATGGGCGATACCGGCCCGTGCGGGCCGTGCTCCGAGATCTTTTTCGATCATGGCGAAGGCATCCCCGGCGGCCCGCCCGGCAGCCCGGACGAGGATGGTGACCGGTTCATCGAGATCTGGAACCTCGTATTCATGCAATACGAGCAGATCGACGCGGAGACGCGCAATGACCTGCCGCGCCCATCGATCGATACAGGTATGGGGCTGGAGCGCATCGCCGCGGTGCTGCAGGGCAAACATAACAATTACGATATCGACCTGATGCGCCACCTGATTGAGGCCTCCGCACAGGCAACCGGTGTCGATCCCGACGGCGAGCATCAGGCGTCGCACAGGGTGATCGCCGATCATTTGCGCGCATCCAGCTTTCTGATTGCCGATGGTGTGCTGCCGTCGAACGAGGGGCGCGGCTACGTTGTGCGCCGGATCATGCGGCGCGCCATGCGTCATGCGCACATTATGGGTTGCCAGGACCCGCTGCTTTGGAAACTGGTGCCGTCGCTGGTGACCGAGATGGGCAAGGCGTTCCCGGAACTGGAACGCGCCGAGGCCCTGGTGACGGAAACCCTGAAACTCGAAGAGACCCGCTTCAAGGAAACACTTGGTCGCGGCCTTGGTCTGCTGGAAGACGAAACGGCGAAGCTCGGCGACGGCGAGGCGCTCGACGGCGAGGTCGCGTTCAAGCTCTACGACACCTACGGATTTCCGCTCGATCTCACCGAAGATGTTCTGCGAGGTCAGGGACGCCCCGTCGATACCGCAGGATTCAACGTGGCGATGGAGCGCCAACGCGCGGAAGCCCGTAAAAGCTGGACCGGATCGGGCGCGGCCGCGGATGAAAGCATCTGGTTCGATATCCGCGAACGTGCCGGCGCCACAGAGTTTCTCGGCTATACGACCGAGTCCGCCGATGGTGCGGTCGTCGCGATTGTCGTTGATGGTGCCGAAGCGGACAGCGCGGGCGAGGGCGCAGAGGTCGCGCTCGTCGCGAACCAGACGCCTTTCTACGGAGAATCCGGCGGTCAACAGGGCGATGCGGGCGTTATACGAACCGAGACCGCCGAAATCGCGGTGACCGATACGCTGAAAAAGATCGGCGACCTGCATATTCATACCGGCACGGTGACGAAGGGCAGTATCGCGGTTGGCGATACCGCGACGTTCGATGTCGCCCACGACCGCCGTGCTTCGCTGCGGGCGCATCATTCCGCAACCCATCTGCTGCACGAAGCGCTGCGCCGTCGGCTTGGCGATCACGTGACGCAAAAGGGCTCCATGGTGGCCGCTGACCGGTTGCGCTTCGATATTTCTCATCCAAAGGCGATCGAGGCGGCAGACCTTCGGGCCATTGAACGCGAAGTGAATGAACGTATCCGGCTGAACGGTGCCGTCGATACACGGCTCATGACGCCGGACGAAGCGATCGAGAATGGTGCCATGGCGTTGTTCGGCGAGAAATACGGTGACGAAGTGCGTGTTGTCGCCATGGGCGGTGATGAAGACCGGTTTTCCGTCGAACTATGCGGTGGCACCCATGTACGCCGTACCGGTGATATCGGGTTTTTCCACATTGTCGGCGAAAGCGCGGTCGGCGCGGGTGTGCGCCGGATCGAGGCCCTGGCAGGTGCAACTGCCGATGCCTATGCGATCGGTCGCGAAGACCTGCTCGCGCAGACGGCGTTTGAGCTCAAAACCACGGCGGAGGACGTGCCTGCGCGCGTCGCCGGACTGCTGGAAGAACGCAAGAAGCTCGAGCGCGAACTCACTGATCTGCGCCGTAAGCTGGCGACTGGCGGCGGTGGCGCATCCACCGACGAGCAGTCCGGTGGCGATGTCACTGAAATTGGTGGAATCAAGTACGCGCCGCGGCAACTGGAAGGCATGCCGGCAAAAGAGCTGAAATCAATGGCCGATGAGATCAAAAAACAGATCGGCTCCGGCGTGACGGCAATCGTCTCAGTCGAAGACGGCAAGGCCTCGATTGTTGTGGGTGTCACAGCGGACGTGATGGAGACGATCAGCGCGGTCGACCTGGTGCGGGTCGGTTCCGCCGCGCTTGGCGGCAAGGGCGGCGGCGGTCGACCGGACATGGCGCAGGCGGGTGGCCCGGACGGAAACGCTGCTCAGGCCGCGCTGGACGCTATTGCGGCAGCGATCGGGGAAGCCGCAGGCTGACCCTGTTCGCTCAGCGGGCAATAGTCGTTAAAACACTTGGATAACCGCGGGAAATCACCCTTTTGCGAGCTTGCTTCGGGCCACTGGATCAGCGAATTGAAATAGCCTATTATTCGCCGCGTTCCCGATGGCGATTTGACCGCGGGCGGTCTCTGACAACACTTTCCGGCATGACGTTTGACATGGCGTGGATGGTTTCGAACGGGCCGGTCTGTATCCAACATCGTTAGGGTGGCAATCCTGGAGGCCGCGTTTCGCGCCCCCACCCCTACACGTAATACATAACTCTATCGAAAGAGGCCCAAATGATCGACCTGATGTCCATTGCCCGCACGGAAGCTGACGGAGGCGACCTGTTCGGTGCGCTGTCCGGCCTGTTTGAACCTGCCGACGTCAAACCTGAAGGCTACCCCGATGCGGTGGTCTGGCAGGGCGGCAACCATTCCGGTGGCGTAAAACCCGTCGCCCATTCGATGACCGACGCCTATGCGCTTCTCGGTACGCTGGCCGCGATCGATATCCTGCAGCTTCCGTTCTATGCGGTGCCGATGTGGTCGCAGTATCGCCATGACACAAAGCTCGCGTCGCTTGGCTGGTTCGGCAACATGCCCTGTACATCGATCAAATGGTCGACCGCAGGCGACGCCTATGTGAATGACAGCGATGGCAAAAAGGTCGTCGTGATGGGCAAATCGGCGAACGCGCCGCTGCGCACCCAGGCGGGTGTGTTTTGCAACGTGCGTCCTTACGGCCCCATCACGGTTGTCCGCTGCATGCCCTGCCTGCCCTATTCGCAGGACAAGGCGAAATTCACGGTCAACGACGAAGGCATTGTTCATTCCGAGATGAACACCCCCGGTGTTCAGCTTGCCTATGCCAACCGTCTCTTCCTGCAGATGGTCAACGAGAGTGGCCGTCTCGGTCGTGTTGCAACCAAGCCGACCCAGGCAATGGAAGACGGCATCAATGCCGGCCTGCATTCCTGGCTCATCAAGGACACCAAGTTCGAGGTCGGTCGCAAATATGCCGTCGATCCCTATGAAGAGCACAAAGAGCGCATCGACAAGATCATCGCCCTGCTGCCGGCCGACTTTAAAGCGGGCATGGAAAACTGGGGTGGGCGCATCGAGCAGCACATTGCCGACACGAACTATGGCCTGATGGTCTGGGACCTGATCGAAAAGCGCGATGCCATCATTCTTGCCACCGATCTGGACGGTGACCGCCTGACTGATCTGCTGGCCGACATCTCCGATCCGCTGCGCGCGTTCGGCGGTATGGTTGCCAAGCATCTTGGCCATGATGTCAATATGACGGAAGTCTGGGGCGATATGGGCCACACGACTGGCAATGGCCGTGACATGACGTCGGTGATGCATCGTATGGACGGCCCGCCGATCCACGAACAGACCCTCGGCTCCGCCGATGCGATGTTGCTGCGTCTGCTGGATGGCGATGAATCCATGGGCGGCACCAAGCAGCCGTATGATCCGCGCATTCACTTCGTGCTGATCCGTGACGCCTATCTCGATGCGAACCCCGATAACGCCGAGCTGCGCAAATGGCTCGACGGTGCGCTCGACAAGTTCGACGAGGTCTATGCGGGCACGCGTCCGGGCTTCCTCGAGGGCTACAAGGCGCTCAAAGACGCAATCACGCCCTGGGGCGCGTAAGCGTCACGCAGGTATGGGGTGGGGGCTTAGTCTTCGCCTGACAATATCCGCATCGCCGCCTCAGGGTCGGCGGCGATGCGGAAATACGTTTCGACCTTCCCGTGGGCGAAATCGCTATCGACGACGCGGTCGACCAGATCCTGGAAGGGGGCCCAGTAGTCGTTGGTGCTGATCAGGATGATCGGCTTCTCATGACGGCCAAGCTGCCGCCAGGTAATCATCTCGAACACTTCTTCAAGCGTCCCCAGTCCGCCGGGCAGGACGATGAAGGCATCCGACAGGTCGAACATCATTCGCTTGCGGGTATGCATCGAATCCACGACGTGGAGCTCTGTGAGACCCAAATGTGCCTGTTCGCGGTCGCGCAGAAATTCGGGAATGACGCCAATTGCCACGCCGCCGCCTTCAAGCACGGCATCGGCAACTGTGCCCATCATCCCGACATGACCGGCCCCGAATACCAGCTGCGTGCCGCTGGCGGCCATGCGGGCACCGAGGTCGCGAGCGGCCTCGACATAGGCAGGATCGTTGCCGACGGAGGCACCGCAGAACACGCAGGCGGATTTCACAGAGGATGAGGGCATAGCCGGGTTTCCCGATTGGATTTTACGATTGTGACGGACGTCACTTGACCGTCCGAGAGAAACCACGAATATCTTCTCTCATCAAGCCGCCGGTTTCAGCTGTGGTCGGCGAACCGAATAAATGCCCTTTGGAGACATGCTGAAATGACGAAATTATACTCTGCGGTGGCCGCGGCCGGACTGCTGACGCTTTTTGGCAACATGCCGGTCATTGCCGCTGATAGTGACCTTGTCGAGAAGGGACGCTACCTGATCACGGCGGGTGGCTGTATCAGCTGTCACACCGATTATAAGAAAAAGGGCGAACCGTTCGCCGGCGGCGCGCCTATTCCGACACCGTTCGGCACGTTCTACCCACCGAATATCACGCCCGATAAAACACATGGCATTGGCGGCTGGTCCGACGCCGATTTCATGCGCGCCATGCGAGAGGGAAAGAAGCCCGATGGGCCGCATTATTTTCCGTCTTTTCCCTATACATCCTACACGCAGATCACGGAACCGGACCTGAAGGCAATGAAAGCCTATCTGTTCTCGATCCCGGCTGTGGCACAGCCGTCGCGACCGCATGATATTTCTTTTCCGTTCAGTTGGCGGTTCCTGCAAACCGGTTGGAAACTGATGTTTTTTCGCAAGGGCGAATTTAAGCCCGACCCTGCGAAGTCGGCGGACGTGAACCGGGGGGCGTATCTGGCAAATGCGCTTGCCCATTGCGGCGAATGTCATACGCCGCGCAACGTCCTTGGTGGCCTGGACTATAGCCAGTGGATGGCCGGCACGGCTGATGGACCGGAAGGAGAGGACATACCGAACCTTACACCGGATGCGGAGACAGGCCTGACCTGGGATGAGTCCGAGATTGTCGAGTATCTTAAGTCGGGCCAGACGCCCGATTTTGACTATGCCGGGTCACTCATGGCGGAGGTGATTGAGCACAACACCGGCAAACTGACGGATGACGACCGCACCGCCATTGCGCGTTACCTGAAATCGCTCAAACCGGTGAACCACGCGTTCTGAGCGCGGGGGTGCCATTATCTGAGAAAAACAGTGCGATTCCATATGAGTTGCCTATGCTCGGCACTGCAGTTTTGTGTATCTGACGGCGAGGCGCGGTGAATAGGCCCCTGATAGTTGGCATTGCGGGCGCGATAATCGTCCTGGTGGCGATCGCCCTTACATTTTTTATTGACCGGGAGCCTGACCGCCCGGTCCAGCAGGGCGTGTCATCGCCTGCGGGATCAGCATCTCCTGCTAAGAAATCAATCCTCGACTCAACGTCGAAACCCACGCCGGGTGTTACGAAATCCGGAAAGATATCGGGCCAGAAAACCGGGAAGACGTCCGGAGTGAGTTCTGGCGAGAAAGCCGGTGCGGAAAGTGGTTCATCACAATCGACGACAAAGCCGGCGGCGGGTAATCAGCGCATACCGGCTGCGCTGGATAAAGTGCGTGCTGCCGCATCGCCAGACACACCAACATTCGATATCGTTCGCGTAAACCCACAGGGAGACACGGTTATCGCCGGTCGCGCCCGGCCTAATTCCGAGGTCACCGTCCTGCTGGGCGACACGGTTATCGGGCGTGCGCGGGCGGACAAGCGTGGTGAGTGGGTTCTGGTACCTCAGACACCGATTGCGCCGGGAACGCATACACTAACGATCGTGTCGCGCCATGCTGACGGAGCAGAGGCGTCGTCAGATCAAAGTGTTGTCGTGGTCGTGCCGGTGCGCGGAAAATACGTTGCCGGGAGCCCGACGACGGGGGCGGTTGGTTCTCTTGCGATTGCCATCCCGAAAGACGGCTCGCGTGCACCGGTTGTTTTGCAGACACCCGGTGGTATTGGTGATGCCGAGCTGTCGCTCGATGCGATCGATTACGGTCAGGCAGGGCGCAATCTCGGTCTTTCCGGCCGGGCGCCCCCTGGCGCAGAAGTGCGGGTTTATCTCGACAACAAGTTTATTGGCCGGGCAACAGCGGATGAAAAGGGGATATGGCGCCTTAACCCCGGGATCGATATCGCCGCCGGGCTTTATAAAATGCGCGTGGACCGTGTCGATGCTGCCGGCAAGGTCACTGCGCGGGTCGAACTGCCGTTCTCGCGAGCAAGGCCGGTTTCTGGCCTCGCAGCTGGAACGGTTGTGTTTGTGCAGCCTGGCAACAGTCTCTGGCGGCTTGCCAGACGGTCGTATGGAGAAGGTTTGCGGTATACGGAAATATATGAAGCGAACAAGGATCAGATCCGCAATCCTGACCTGATCTACCCCGGTCAGGTGTTCGTAATGCCCACCGTGAACTAACGGGTGATCTAAGGCCGTTTATTCAGTCGGATGCCGGTGTTGGCACGACGCAGGATTCCATCAGGTCGATCAGTGGCAGCATCCCGAGCACACTCGCGGCGGCCCCCGAAACGATGGATTTTGAATCCTGGATATCCGCGATGCCGACGCTGGCAAGCAGGGATATTTTGTGAAAATCCGTCAGGATCAGGCGCGCTGAAACTGCGGCACCCGCGGCGCTCAGGATCATAAGGCCGTTTCGGCGGCGTTCGCGGTTTTCCGCGCTGTAGGGAAGGTGTCCCAATTCGCAGGCCACGCATACTTCTGAGCCGTCAGAGGTCGGCTGTGTCCAGACGTTGAAGCACCGATTTCCGGACCGGAACGAGAACTGCGGTGTGTCTGCAGTTTCGTCTTCTGTCTTATCGGGAACATCCGTTGCGCTATCGATTGCAAGAGCGGTCATTTTTGGCCCTACCTGTATCAGGGCATCATCGATAGCATCGGGGCTATTAAATTTGCGTAAAATGCCGCGGTTAATGTCGGATTAAAGTTTGCGTTCAGTCCGCTAATTGGCGGAAACCCACAGGTCTCGGAGCCCGTCGCGCAGAACCTTTCCCCGATCAGATTTTGGTAATTCGTCGGTAAAATAGACCTGTTTGGGTGATTTGAAGGCAGGCAAGGAGGCGGCGCACCAGGATTTCACGTCCTCTTCCGTGAGGTCCTCGCCGGATTTGACGGCCACAAAAGCGATCACTTCTTCGCCGTAAATGTCGTCCGGTACGCCAACTGCTGCAGCTTCCCGGATTTTCGGGTTACGCAACAGGACGTTGTCGATTTCCAGCGGGGCGATGTTCACGCCGCCGCGAATGATCAGATCTTTCGTACGTCCGGTGACGGTGACGAAGCCGTCTTCGTTGATCATGCCGAGATCGCCGGTCTTGATCCGTGATTCCGACAGGTCTTCGAACTCGCCTTCGGGGGAAATCGTGCCCATGCAGGTTTGTGGCCCGCCAATGGTAATTTCCCCTTCAACACCGGGTGGGCAGGCTTCGCCGCTGCCATCAACGATGATGAATTCCTGATGTTTGGCCGGGGGGCCCACCGTCCCCATCGCGCGCCGGTAATGGCGGTTGCCGCAAATCCAGCCGGCTTCCGACATCCCGTAGAGTTGCAGCAACGTCACGCCATACATGGCTTCGAACTTGGCCCACTGATCCGGTGATAGCGGCGCTGTTGAACATGTCATTCGTTGCAGCGACGGCACATTGCGTTCGGTTTCGGGCGGCGGTTCGTTAAGAAGCATGTTGACCACGGTGGGAACGCCGGCGGAAAACGTGATGTCGTTGTCGCGTATCCATCCAAAGAACCGGGACCGCGAAAAGCGCTTTGCCATGTGCATTGTCAGGCCAGTCTGCAGCCAGGGCATCAGGCTGAGGATCTGGGCTGAATTCCAGCCAAAAGAGCGGTATTCGAGTGTCCGGTCATTTTCGTCCAGGCCGAGCATGTCGATGGTGCTGAGACCGCTCAGCCAGTAGGACATGTGATTGTAGACGACGCTCTTGGGTTTCGATGTCGTGCCGGAGGTGCAGAAAATACAGGACAGATCTTCGGCGTCGTTCTTGCTTTCAATGTCCGCACCGGCGCCGTCAGGCAGCGCACTCAGAAGCGCGAAGAACTCGTTCGGGTCTTCGGCGCCACCCTGCCAGCGATCGAAGCGCAGCGAGGGTGTTTTCAGGCCCGAGGTCAGTTTAGCACCGTCCATATCGGTGTGCCAGAGCGTGAGCGCGGGCTCGATACCTTCGAGGATCTCGACGAGGTGGACCTCGTTCATTTCCACGTTCAGCGGACAGATTGCCGCGCCAAAGCGCCAGATACCCATCCAGATGATCAGTTTTTCAAGATACTCGTCCGACAGCACAGCGACTTTATCGCCAGGCCTGATGCCCCGGTCCGCCAGGAGCTGTGCGACTTTGTCTGCCTCTATGGCGAGTTCGCCCCAGGTAATCGATTTGCCATCCTGGTCGAGATCTACCAGGGCGGTCTTGTCGGAATCTCGTTCGCGCCACTTTGCCAGTAACGAACGTGTGGACTCAAACGGCAGCGCCAGTTCCGGCTGGTTGGACATGTCGATCGTCATTGGCTCTCCCAGGTGGCTCCGGTTGACCCGGATCCTATTTGTCTCGGTCCAAATTAATTAGCGGTGACTGCTGGCCCGGGTCAAGCGGGGGAGGTGAATTAGACGAATTTTACACCGATGTTACTCGGCGGCGGCAGTTTGCCCCGGCGTTCTTGCGGCGCGCCGGCGCGCACGCCAGGCGGTCACGTTTGCGCGGACCATCAGCAGTGATGGCGTCACGATCATGGTCAGGATCGTTGCAAAAGCGAGCCCAAAGGCGATGGCCGTCGCGAGCTGCTGCCACCATTGGGTCGATGGTGCGCCGACGGAGATTTCCCGGGTGACGAAATCGATATTGACGCGCGTGACCATGGGTAACAGCCCGAAGATCGTCGTTGCTGTTGTGAGCATCACCGGCCGCAGACGTTGTGCGCCTGTCCGTATGATCGCCTCCATCGGCGATTTGGCCGTCAGGACGATGCGGTCGAAGGTATCTATGAGAACAATGTTGTTGTTCACGACAATACCGGCAAGCGCGATTACCCCGATACCGCTCATCACGACCGAGAAGGGCTGTTGAATGATCAGAAGGCCGAGCATCACGCCGACGGTCGACATGATGACTGCCGTCAGGATCAGGAACGCCGAGTAGAAACGGTTGAACTGGGTGACCAGGATAATCGCCATCAGGAACAGAGCGACCCCGAATGCCTTGCCAAGAAACTCGCTGGCCTTTTTCTGCTCCTCGTCTTCGCCTTTGAACACGATCTGCACACGAGGATCGAGCCCGGCTTCTTTATCAAGCCACTCTTCGATTTCTTGCAGTTTCGGATTGGCGAGTACGCCCGGCAGAAGGTCGGCTTTTACCGTCATCGATCGCCGTGCGTCCGTGCGCCGAAGCTCACTGGTTTCGAGTTTCGGCGTCCGTTTGACGAAATTGCTGAGCGGGATCAGGCCCTTCGGTGTCTGCAGGCGGGTACTGTCAAGCTGGTTCAACGTTCGGTTGTCGGTCGGGTAGCGGATGACGATGTCGATCTCGTCATCTGCGTCATCTGGCCGGAAGTCCGTCACTTTCAGACCGTTGGTGACGAGCCGGATGATGTTACCGATCACGGAGACGTCCGCATCGAACTTGGCGGCCTGCGCCCGATCCACCGCAAGTTCCCATTCAATGCCTGGAACGGGGCGACCGTCTTCGATGTCTTTCAGTCCGGACATCGTATCGAGTTTGGCCCGAATTTTTGCCACTGCGGGGGCAATCGTCTCTGGTGCCCGGGAGGTGACCAGCAAATGTATCGGCTTGCCCACTGGCGGGCCTGCCTCTTCTTTGGCGGTCTCGATGTGCACGCCGGCAAGGTCCTGAGAGCGGGCGACAATATCGGCGAGGATATCGTCTGCCTTGCGCCGGGTGTCCCAGTCGGCAAATTCGATATTGATCGCGCCGATGATGTCCGACGGGGCATCGTCGCGTCGTTGTTGTTTGCCGGCGAGAATATAGATCGCCCTCATCTCGCCGCGTTCGCGTTGCAGCGCGAGGATGCGTTGTTCTACCTGGCCGACCAGCTTGGCCTGCTCGTCGACGGACATGTTGCCCCGGGCAAATACCTTCAACGCCGCGCGGTCGGGTTCCACCTTGGGAAAAAATTCAAAACCGCGGCCAAAATTGGCGTACAGCATCCAGGAAGCGACCAGGGCCACCATGGCCATCGCGACGATTTTGGCCGGATGACGAAGCGCGGCGCTGAGCACTTTGACATAGGCCCCGGTAAAGCCGCCTGTTTGTGACAGGTCCCCTTTCTCCATGATGGCCATCTGATCGACCATCCGCTTGTCGACACCGCCCGGTTTGCCGAATTGCGCGCCGAGGGTGGGGACGAAAATTAGCGCCATAAACAGCGAGGCGATCAGCGTGGCGATCAGCGTGATCGGCAGGAACTTCATGAACTCGCCGACAAGTCCCGGCCAGAACAGGAGCGGCAGAAACGCCGCAAGTGTCGTCGCCGTCGACGCGATGATCGGCCAGGCCATTCGTTTGGCCGCCTCGGTGTATGCTTTCGCCCGGCTTGCGCCTTCGATCATGCGTCTGTCGGCGTATTCCGTGACGACAATGGCGCCGTCGACCAACAGTCCGACGGACAGGATCAACGCGAACAGGACGACGACATTGACCGTCATTCCAAACGCCGACAGCACCAGAATACCGGTCAGGAACGATCCGGGAATCGCGATGCCGACCAACAGACCAGTCCGGACACCCAGAGCGGCGACAATGATGATCATCACCAGAAGGATTGCCGACAGCACGTTGTTCTGCAGATCACGCAGCATGTCGCGAATGTTCTTGGAATCGTCGCTTGAGAATGTGACCGTGATCTGACCCGGCCAGTTTTCTCGCTCCTCGGCAACAAGTGCTTTAACCGCGTCTACGGTCTCGATGATGTTCTCGCCGGTGCGCTTTTTAACCTCTATCGAGATCGCGGGTTTGCCATTCAGCCGTGCATAGGTTTCGCGGTCTTCGAACGTGCGGCGGACCGAGGCGAGATCGCGGACTGTGACGACGGAATCGCCGCTCGTCTTCAGCGGCATATCGAGTATGTCGTCCACGTTTTCGAACAGCCCGGGCACCTTCACAGCAAAGCTGCCTTTGGCGCCGCGTAATGACCCGGCGGCAATTAGCTGGTTCGAGCGGCTGATGGCATCGAGGAGAAGCTTCGGGTCGAGGCCGTAGGAATCGACAAGCAGCGGATCGATGACGATTTCGACCTGTTCGTCGCGGTCTCCACCGATAGTGGCCTCGAGCACACTCGAAATACCTTCGATTTTTTCCTGAAGGTCGCGGCCGATCTTGAGCAATGCTCTTTCCGGTACCTCGCCGCCGAGCGTGACGATAATGATCGGAAACAGGCTGAGGTTAACTTCATTGACGCTGGGCTCGTCCGCCGTGTCCGGAAGTTCGGCCTTGGCAATATCGACTTTCTCGCGCACGTCGGCGAGTGCGATATCCGCATTGAAACCGGCTTCGAACTCCAGAAGCACGTTGGCCCCGCCCTGGAACGCGCTGGAGCGGATTTCCTTGATGCCTTCGATCGATTTGACCTCGGCTTCCATCGGGCGCACGAGCAATCGTTCGGCATCCTCAGGCGAGATGCCCTTGAGCGACATCGAAACGTAGATGATCGGGACGTTGACGTCCGGCCGGGCTTCCTTCGGGATGTTCACATAAGACAAAAACCCGGCGACGAGCAGCAGGACGAGAACCGAAATAACGGTCCTGGAGCGCGAGAGGGCGGCGTCGATAATACTCATGAGCCGGTGGCGGCTGTTTCGGCTATCGCGCGGATCTTCTGGCCGGCGCGGACATATTCATGTCCAACCGTAATCAGGCGTTCACCATCTGCCAGGCCGGATACCCAGATGCCGTCGGGTGACTGGGTGAGGATGGATATTGGCCTGAAGCGAACAATGTCCGATGTATCGACGATGCGAACGCCGATGCGTCCGTCATCTGCCAGTGTCAGGACAGCCGGGGACAGCACGTGCGCGCGGACGGCGGGCAGGGGGAGGGCCAGTTTCCCGGTCAGTCCTGCCCGGATGCTGTGGTCGGGATTGGGGATTTCAAGCTCAATCCTGAACGAGCGGGTATCCGGATCCGCGACGGACGCGATGTAGCGGATCCTGCCTTCGGCGACATTGCCGCCGATGAATGTGACTTTGCCGGGCTCACCGATCGTGATGGAGCCGATATCGCGTTCCGATGCGGAGCCGACGGCGAGCAGAGGGTCGAGGTCGACGATGGAGGCGATGTCGTCACCGACCTTCACGTAGTCGCCTTTTTCAACGTATCGCGTTTCCAGAATGCCGCGAAACGGCGCCTTGATCGTTGTCCGGGCGATATCGATCCGCATTGATTTCGTCTTCGCCCGCGCAGCATCCAGCTGGGCGCGCGCCTCGGCCAATTTGGTGTCGGAGCGAAATCCTTTTTTGGCGAGTTGCGTGGCAGCCCGGAATTCGATCTCCCGCTGTTTGACGAGCGCTGTAGATTCGGCAAGGCGTGCGGTCCTGTCCTCCACATTTTGGCGGGCAATAACGTCGTCGGCCTCAACGACGCCGCCTTCGGTGGCCGGAACGGCAATGATCGGGCCGGCAGTTTCTGCGCGAATTGTTACCTTGCGGGATTCTTCTGTTCGTCCGTTGACGATGAGCGCATCCTGCTTCACACGGGCCTGCAGCACACGAATCCGCACGACCGCCAGGGGCCTTTCCGCGTCCATTTGTGCGGTCTGAGGTCCATTTGCGGCAGCGCTTTTGTCGGTACCTCCGAATTGACCGGACAAGATCCAGGCAGTTGCGCCAATGGCAAGCGTGCTCGCGATTATAATGGAGGTTCTCATACCTTTACCTTTTGCGCGGACGTTGTGGATGCATCGCCGGGTATTTCGTTGCGAAGGGCCGCACCTACCAGTTCGTGCCGGTGACTGTCCAGATAGTCGGCTGCGGCTTCGTAAATAGCCATGCCATATCCGAGCGAGAAGGCTTCGCCGCCAGGCATGTCTGGGTGGCGGCATTCTGCCATTTCACCCAATCGTTTATGCAGCATATCCAGTCGCTGAGCGATAAGACTGTCGACGTCTTTGGCCGGCAAAAGTTGTCCGAAAAACATCATAAAGAGAAAGTCGGAGCGCAGGCGATCCGGGGCCGGCGGTTCTTCAAGGGCCTGTATTAATGCATGTCGTCCGTCTGCAGTGATCGAGTAAACTTTTTTCGCCGGTTTACCGTCCTGGACGACTTCTTTGACCGAGATAAGGTTCTCGTTCTTCAGGGTGTTAAGTGCCGGGTAGATGGAGCCAAAGCCTGCGGCGTAGAAATAGGCGAAGGGACCTTCTTCGCACTGTTTCTTGATTTCATACCCCGTGGCCTCGCCACGAGACAGCACGCCAAGACAAAGTGTTTTTACATCCATCGGACAGATCGCCTCGATACTTTAATAACTGATATATGTCGTTTCGATATATATAGATATGCGATTTTCTGACTCGTTTACAAGCCACTTTAGGTTGTTGAGCGCAGCTTTTGTTTGTTGGCGGTGTCTCGTTACCGCGGGGTTTGCGCCGCCAGGCTCGTTATCGCATTTCGACGGTCGGGCTTGGGGCGGGCTGGCGAGGGAAGGTGTCGGAATTCTTTACAGATTCGAATTTGGTCATATGGTTAATGGATCCTAAGGTATTGAAACTCAATAGATTCGGATAAATGGCACAAATATTGTATGTAAGTGCGGGTGATTGACTGTCGATAGACGACCAACCGAGCTGACCATATCTGCACTCCAAACGGGCACAACCGTCGAGGCAGGGCTCAAAGGCGTAATTCGACTGCGTTGGAATAGTTAGGAGATCCAGAACAGGCAATGCCTACCCTGCCTGTTTGGAGGTTGCGCGACGGCCGCTTATGCGAATGTCGTGCGACTGGTGGATTGTCGGATGCCTACCCCCGACAACCCATCACGCGGACTGTCTGACGCCTACCCCGGACAGTCAGCAAAAAGGCGGCGGTTCAGCGTATCCGGACCGCCGCCGCTTTTTTTTCAGAGAACGATATGTCGGCAATTGATTCCAGGCGGGGGATTGATTCTGGGCGGGAAATCCACATTTGGCCGATAGCTGGCGCGGCGATCACGCGGACTGCCAGGGATATGCCATGTGGGCTTCAACGACTCAGCGGGGCTGGGACGCGTATTTCTGAGGCGAAATGCTGAAAATTGGCTGGGGAACCTGGATTCGAACCAGGACTAAGCGGGTCAGAGCCACTCGTTCTACCGTTAAACTATTCCCCAACGGTGGGACCTCAAAAGTCCCTCTAGCAACCGGCGCGGTTTCTAGCATACGCTGACAGCGTTGAGAAGCGACTATGCTTAGGAATGTTTCATCCGCGGGGCTGAGCGAGAATCTGCTTCGCAGGCCAATAATTCGTAGATATAGTTTAGACACCAGAAAACACCCAAGCAGGCGCAGACTTGCCCGGGGTGTAGCGCAACGGAGAGGAAGCGTGCCGGCAATGCCGCCGCAAAAAAATAACAGCCGGGCGGATGGACGAAGCAGGGCGGGCCGCAGACACGGACCCGGTCGCAACCAACATGTGTTCGCGGCGCTGGATTTGGGAACCAACAATTGTCGGTTGTTGATTGCCCACCCGACTCGTCATGGCTTCCGCGTTATAGACGGCTTCTCGCGTATCGTGCGCCTGGGCGAGGGCGTCAGTGCGGCAGGTGTCCTGTCTGAGAAGGCCATCGACCGGACGGTTGAGGCGTTGAAGATTTGTGCCAAGAAAATGGGCCGTCGCCGGGTTTCAGTATCGCGATGCGTCGCGACCCAGGCAGCGCGGTCAGCGCGAAACAGCGCGTATTTTGTCGAACGGGTCAAAGAAGAAGCCGGGATCGACCTTGAAGTCATCAGTTCGCGCGAGGAAGCGGAATTGACGCTGACAGGGTGTTTTTCGCTGCTCGATCGGTCGCACGATCACGCGCTGATGTTTGATGTTGGGGGCGGCAGTGCGGAGTTCGTCTGGGCGCGTATCCTCCCTGACGGTGGCGCGCAGGTCGACGGCTGGACGTCCCTGCCATGCGGGGTGGTCACGCTGACCGAACAGCATGGCGGCAACGATTTCTCACCGGATGAGTATGAAAAGCTTGTGTCGGACGTCGTGGGCATGCTCAGGTCGTTCGATGAGCAACATGGAATTTCAAAATACATCGCCCAGGGTAAAGTCCAGATGGTCGGAACGGCAGGGACCGTGACCACTATCGCCGGCGTCGATATGTCTCTGCCGCGATACAACAGGTCCATGGTTGATGGCGCGTGGCTGTCATTCGATGCCGTGGCGCGTATCAGCGGTGAACTTTCTGTCCAAAATTACGACCAGCGCGCGGCACATCCCTGTATCGGTCACAACCGGGCCGATCTGGTTGTCGCCGGGTGTGCTGTTCTTGAAGCCGTGTGCCGGCTCTGGCCTGCTGGCCGGTTGCGTGTCGCCGATCGTGGTGTCCGGGAAGGTATACTGAGCGTGATGGCCGGTCAGCCCCAGGCATCCTGCACTGCCGCAACCGCGTCAGCCGCGGAATAAATACCGCATGGCAGGTAAACCTGGCGGTCGCGGCGGAGGAAAAGGAAATTCTTCAGGCGGTAAATCTGCGGGTGGTAAATCTTCGGGCAGGGGTCTAACCGGTCGCAATATGCGCGTGCGCGTGAAAACGGCGCGCGGGCGGACGGCATCATCGACGCGCTGGCTCGACCGCCAGCTTAACGATCCTTACGTACATGAAGCACGCAAGCAGGGTCTGCGATCCCGCGCCGCGTTCAAGCTTGCCCAGATGGATGATCAGTACAGTCTGCTGCGGCGTGGACAGAAGGTCATTGATCTGGGGGCTGCGCCGGGCGGCTGGACCCAGATCGCCGTAGAGCGGGTGCTGCCGGGAGAGGGCGGCGGCATTGTGGTCGCGGTCGACATTCAGGAGATGGAACCCCTCGGCGGTGCAGAAATCATGTGCCTGGACATCAGCCTGCCCGAAGCACCCGCGCGGATGATGGAAGCACTCGGTGGCCGGGCGGACGTGATCCTGAGCGACATGGCGGCACCGGTTACGGGGCATAAATCGACCGATCATCTGCGCACGATGGCATTGTGCGAGGAGGCCCATGCCTTCGCCTGTGAAGCGCTGATCAAGGGCGGCACGCTGGTGATGAAGGCGTTTGCCGGGGGCGCGCATGGCGAGCTGATGACAACGATCAACCGCAGTTTCGACAAGGTTCGCACAGTGAAACCCGATGCCTCCCGGCCTGAAAGCCCGGAAACATACATCGTCGCAACGGGGTTTCGCGGCGAGGTGTAAGTTTTAAGCTGGCTCGCCGCCATTCCGTTTGGGATTCGAGTGGGCGATGTGTATATTTCGGCGTCACTCCAATAGCAGGCTGTGACATGGAAATCCGCGAAGCACTTACCTTTGACGACATTCTTCTCGTACCCGCGGAATCCGCCGTACTTCCCCACGAGGCCGATACCAGAACCCGTCTGACGCGGACGATTTCCCTTGGCATCCCGCTTGTATCGGCGGCAATGGATACGGTCACTGAATCCAGCATGGCGATTGCCATGGCCCAGGTCGGCGGGATCGGCGTTCTTCACAAGAATATGGATATGGCGCTGCAGGCGGACGAGGTTCGCGCGGTTAAAAAATTCGAATCCGGCATGGTCGTAAACCCGGTGACGATCGGGCCTGAGCGCACGCTGGCCGATGCGCTGGCCCTGATGGAAGGGCACAGAATTTCGGGCATCCCGGTTGTCGAGCGTAACGGCGGCAAGCTCGTCGGGGTTCTGACCAACCGGGATGTGCGCTTTGCGGACAAACCCGACCAGCCGGTGAGTGAGCTGATGACGAAGGAAAACCTCGTCACGGTGAACGAGTCCGTGGATATGGATGAGGCCCGCCGTCTGCTCCACCAGTTCAGAATTGAGAAACTGCTGGTCGTCGATGATGCCTATCGCTGCATCGGGCTGATCACCGTCAAGGACATGGAAAAGGCGAAGCTTCATCCAGATGCGACCAAGGACGACAAGGGGCGTCTGCGGGTTGCGGCAGCAACCGGTGTTGGCGATGACGGATTCGCCCGGGCGGAAGCATTGATCGATGCAGAGGCCGATGTTGTTGTCGTCGATACCGCCCACGGTCATTCGCGTGGTGTGCTCGACGCTGTCGGGCGGATCAAGCGCATATCGAACAGTACTCAGGTTATTGCCGGAAATATTGCGACGCCCGAAGGCGCAAAAGCGCTGATCGATGCTGGTGCGGATTCGGTCAAGATCGGTATTGGACCGGGATCGATCTGCACGACCCGTGCCGTGACCGGCGTCGGCGTGCCGCAGTTCAGCGCCGTTATGGAATCGGCTGAAGCCTGCCGGGCGCAGGATGTGCCCTGTATTGCCGATGGTGGTGTAAGGCTGTCGGGCGATCTTGCGAAGGCGATTGCCGCCGGTGCCGATTGCGTGATGATCGGATCGTTGCTCGCCGGCACCGAAGAAAGTCCGGGCGAGGTGTTTCTGTATCAGGGCCGGTCGTATAAATCCTATCGCGGTATGGGATCGCTCGGCGCCATGGCGCAGGGCTCGGCCGACCGGTATTTTCAGCAGGAAGTGAACGATACGCTCAAACTCGTGCCTGAGGGCATCGAAGGGCGGGTACCCTATAAGGGGCCGGCCGGCGCCGTGCTTCACCAGCTTGTCGGCGGACTTCGCGCATCGATGGGCTATACCGGCAACGGGACAATCGGCGACATGCAGCAGAACTGCACGTTCCGGCGGGCGACCTCAGCCGGGTTCCGCGAAGGTCATGTGCATGATGTATCGATCATGCGCGAGGCACCGAACTACCGGCCGCCGGAGTGAATGGCGAGTGGCTGAAAACGTAACCATGTCAGACCGCGTTCTTATCATTGATTTTGGGTCCCAGGTGACCCAGCTCATCGCACGGCGCGTGCGCGAAAGCGGTGTGTATTGCGAGGTCCACCCGTTTAACAAAGTAACGGGAGAGAGCCTCGCGGCATTCGCTCCACGTGCGATTATTCTGTCGGGCGGTCCGGCTTCGGTGCTGGACATCGATACGCCGCGGGCCGCCGATGATGTTTTCGACTTCGGTGTGCCGGTGCTTGGTATCTGCTACGGCCAGCAGACCATGGTGGAGCAGCTGGGCGGTGAAGTGCAGACGTCCGACCATCGGGAATTTGGCCGCGCGATGGTCAGCGTCATAGAAGACTGTGCGATCTTCGATGGCATATGGCATGTCGGGGCCGAGGAACAGGTCTGGATGAGCCATGGCGACCGGGTCGTGCGCCTCCCGGAAGGCTTTCGGGTCGTCGGTACAAGCGATGGCGCGCCCTATGCGGCAATCGCCAATGACGAGCGCCGATTTTACGCCGTGCAGTTCCACCCGGAAGTCGTGCACACGCCGCATGGCGCCGAGCTGCTGAAGAATTTCACCCACGGCGTCGCCGGCTGTCAGGGCGACTGGACGATGGCGGCATTCCGCGAACAGGAAATCGCCAAGGTCCGCAAACAGGTTGGTGACGGAAGGGTAATCTGCGGTCTTTCGGGCGGGGTTGATTCTTCGGTGGTCGCTGTCCTGCTGCATGAAGCGATCGGCGATCAGCTGACCTGTGTGTTTGTCGATACCGGCATGATGCGGATGGGCGAGGCGGACGAGGTGGTCGGGCTTTTCCGTGATCACTACAACATCTCGCTGGTCCATCGCGACGCAACCGACCTGTTTCTGGGCAAGCTCGAGGGCATCAGCGACCCGGAACGGAAACGAAAAATCATCGGCGCCACGTTCATCGACGTCTTCGATGAAGAAGCAAAAAATGTCGGTGGGGCAGATTTCCTAGCCCAGGGGACGCTCTACCCTGATGTCATCGAGTCCGTGTCGTTCCATGGCGGGCCGAGTGTGACGATCAAATCGCACCACAATGTCGGTGGTCTGCCGGATCGTATGAACATGGCGCTGGTTGAACCGCTGCGCGAATTGTTCAAGGACGAGGTGCGCGAACTTGGCCGTGAGCTGGGTCTGCCGGACAGTTTTGTCGGCCGTCACCCGTTTCCTGGCCCTGGTCTCGCGATCCGGATGCCGGGGGATATTACCCGCGAGAAGCTTGATATCCTGCGCAAGGCGGACGCAATCTATCTTGAAGAAATTCGGAATGCCGGGCTGTACGACAAGATCTGGCAGGCGTTTGCCGTGTTGCTGCCGGTGCAGACAGTCGGCGTGATGGGGGATGCGCGCACCTATGACAGCGTTTGCGCGTTACGCGCGGTGACGTCTACCGATGGCATGACAGCCGATTTCTACCACTACGACATGGAATTTCTCGGCCGCGCGGCGAACAGGATCATCAATGAGGTGCGCGGCATTAACCGGGTCGTTTACGACATCACGTCCAAACCTCCCGGCACGATCGAGTGGGAATAGCGGGTTTCGTGATCAATATATCAGGCGTCATAAATTAAAAACGTCTGCTGCGGCGATGGCGCGGTATCTGTGTGTTTCGATCATCATATTTGAACTGCAGGTGTTTTATTATGTGTGCAATACAATGGGTTGCGTGCCGGACCCGATTTGAGACATCGACCTGACAGGATTGCGTTGCACCCTAAACAGAGGGGAGGGCGACGTGTCGGGGCGAAGGTGATTTGTGATGATCTGTCAATAAAAACTGCGGATAGCTCGTATCTAATAAATTAATAGAATCAACGCGCTTTCATTTGCATGTAATAAATTAGTTGAAATACCGAATCGGTTTTGTTACACTTTCGCTGCTGGACGGTTTCAATGTAATGATATCGTCATATTTCGCTTGAAATTTTCGCTGCGGCGCACTATATAATTGTGCAACGCAGCATTTTGTTGAATCGGGTAAGAATCATGAGCACTCCTAAGCAGAAAGTCCTTAACATCACGCGTCTGTTCAACCACGGACCGTCGCCGTTCCGCACCTGCCAGTGGCCGCATGGTGAGCCGGCAACCAAGGAATTCCACTTCTGCGGCGACAAGACGCTCGAAGGCTATTCCTATTGCACGAAACACGTCGAAATGGCCTATCGTGAGCCGGAGCCGCGCCGCAAGGTTGCGTAAGCTCCCAACGATATAACCGGCGCGCGATACGCGATTGCCGGTGACCTAGACGAAAACGATTGATAAGCTGCCTCCCTGCCGGAGGCAGCTTTTCTTCGTGAGGGCCCCATGATTGTTCAGACCGCGCCTGATGGCGCACCCCGTTTTGTGATCCGCATGTCCGAACATACGGCGCTTTCCGACCAGTTTGCGGAGGTGTTCGGCAACGACGATTTTGACGCGGTGACGGATCCCGCGACACGTTTCATCATCGCCAATCACGATGCCGGCTGGGCCGACCTCGATAACGCATTCCGGATCGATCCGGTGACGGGCCTTCCCTACAATCTGACCGAGACGCCGTTCGAATTGATCATGGGGACGAGCAAGGGCTCTCCCGACGTGAACGAGGCGCATGATGCGTTTTCAGGTTTACTGTCGAGCATGCATTCCTGGGGGCTTTATAACGGCCGCTACGGATTGTCGGATATCGTGTTGCTCGACAAAGTTGCCGAACAGAATGTGCCGGTGGCTGAGAAGATGCTGGCGCATGAGGAGGCGCGACAGGAACGGTTAAAGGAGACACTTCGGTCGGTGCCCGAGACACGGGACAAGGTCTCCGAAGACCGGTTGATGCAGGCCTATAAGCAGCTTCAGTTTTTCGATACGTTGGCGCTGTATTTCAATCGTATCCATGAGGGCGCGCGCGAGCAGGCGGTGTTCCCGCATGTCCCGAATTCCGCGACCGCCGACGCCGATATAACCGTGACACCAATGGCCGAAGGCGAATATCGGGTGTCGCCCTGGCCATTTGTCGGCGAGCGTCTAAGCGTTGACTTCGAAGGGCGTTACATGCAGCCGAATGCAGAGACGACCGATCCTGCCGATTTGCCGGTGACGGTCCAATCGGTTGAGCTCATCGCTGGCTGAATTTTCCATTTAAAAAGTCTGTCGCTTTGCCCGCGCCCTGCGTGCGCGCTATTCTCATACAAACGGAGGTACCGCGTGTTCGCGAAAATCATCGGCACTGTCACGGCCATCATTATTTTCCTGCTTTATTTCAAATGGCGGAGCGCCGACCCGGTGCTGGAAACCATGATCGGTATATTGTTGTCGCTATTGGCCGGTTTCTGGGCCTGGTGGGCGACGGAGCGCCGCCAGCGGCGCATGCAGGACGAGCGTGCTGTCAGAAAAGATGGAGAGCCCCGTCCGTGAACGATATCGAAGGTCGGAAACGCGAACACATCGATACCGTTCTGAATGAAGATGTTTCCTCCAAAGGTCTGACCTCGGGATTTGAAAATTATCGGTTCGACCATGTCGCGCTGCCCGAAACAAATCTTGATGCCATCGATACGACGACCACGCTATTTGGCAAGCGGCTGGCTGCACCCTTGCTGATTTCCAGCATGACCGGCGGGACTGATATCGCGCGGGACATCAATCTTCGCCTGGCGGACGCAGCCCAATCGTTGGGTATCGCCATGGGCGTGGGGTCTCAGCGGGCCGGTATCGAAGCGCCGGATTTTGCTGACACCTATCGGGTTCGTCCGGCAGCACCGGATATTCTCCTGTTCGCCAATCTTGGTGCGGTCCAGCTGAACTACGGGTATACCGCCGATCACGCCCGGCGCGCCGTTGACATGATTGGCGCCGATGCCCTGTTTTTGCACCTGAACCCGCTTCAGGAAGCGGTTCAGACGGGGGGCGACCGAAACTGGACAGGCCTGTATGACAGGATTGCTGCCGTTGTTGCTGCGCTCGATGTGCCGGTTGTGGCAAAGGAAGTGGGCAACGGTATTTCCGCCGCGGTCGCGCGGCGTCTGGTCGATATCGGGATCTCCGGTATCGACGTTGCCGGTGCCGGCGGCACAAGCTGGAGCGAGGTTGAAGCCTATCGCCAGGCAGACCCGGCAGTTCGCCGGGTCGCGCACGCGTTTGCAGGCTGGGGTATCCCAACAACGGAGTCTCTGAACGCCGTCGTTGCCGAAGCGCCGGGTGTGCCGGTATTCGCGTCCGGTGGCGTCCGGTCAGGGATCGATGTGGCAAAGGCTATCCGGCTTGGCGCCGCGCTGGTCGGTATGGCGGCTCCGACGCTGGGGTCAGCGCTGGATACCGCGACGGCGGTTCACGACACAATGACGGCGACAATTGAGGAGTTGCGTATCGCGATGTTTTGTACAGGAAGCCAGGACCTTGAAGCCCTGAGGTCCGCGGAATTAAGACATGTGCCGACAGGTGCAACGCTATGAGTGGCAACGCTAAGAGTGGCAAGAAGCCCGCGTTGCCGCCACAGCCGGAGCGCGAAGAGGGCGTTAAGGCCGTGCGCCCGTGGGATGCGTCGACAATCATTATCTGGCGCAAGCAGGGACGGCGGATCGAAGTGCTTATGGGGGAACGTCACCGGGCGCATAAATTCCTGCCGCATCGATATGTTTTCCCCGGCGGCCGGGTCGATCCGTCCGATGGGCGTGTGCGGTCCGGCAGCGATATGGTGCCGGCAGTTGCGTCCCAGCTTTCACGCACCAGCCGGAATGGCCGGGCGCGATCGATCGCTATTGCCGCGATCCGTGAGACATTCGAGGAAACCGGTCTGATCATCGGTGCCGACGACCCGCTGCCGCACCGGCCGCCGCCCAACGGGTGGGAGACATTCTTTGGCGAGGGCTACGCGCCGGCGCTGGACCGGCTGGATTACATTGCCCGTGCGATAACGCCGGTGTTCCGGCCGATGCGTTTCGATGCGCGCTTCTTTATGGTCGAGGCGGGAGACGTGGTCGGCGATCTGCAGGGGTCGGGCGAGTTGGAAAACCTGGACTGGATTCCAATCAAAGACACACAGGATTTCGAACTTGCCATGGTCACGCGGAATGTCCTGTCTTATGCAGAGAGCCTGATCCTGGAGCCACCGCGTCAATCAGCCAGCCGAAAAATTCCGTATTTCAAGCATTTCCGGGGCGGGCATCTGAAAATCATGCAGTAGCGGAATGTCCCGGACGCAGCGGACCTGCAGTCCGGTTTGCTGTCGTGAAAACAGCCTACATGTTCATAACATCGGGGCGTTGCAGGGCCAGCCGCCGCATCAGATAGGTCCAGCCGCGACCAAAGGCCTTGTCGTTAAACAGGAACTCTTTGGTTCGTTGGCTGCCTTCGTCGGATGGTGGCGACAGCGTGCCCGCCGCTTTCGCCATGAGCAGCATTTCGGCTTCTTTTTCCATCGTGTCGGCCAGGATAACGGCAGCCGGTATCGACGATGCAGCTGTCAGCAGCCCATGGTTTTTCAACACCATGCATGATTTCTGCTCCAGGGCCCGCGCCATCGCAGCACCGGGACCCTTGCCGAGCGCGACGCCGTCGTCCTCGTCGAACAGAACGCATTCATTATGCAGCCGCGCGCCGCCCTGGGTAATGACCTCGATGTTTTGTCCCAGCGCGCTGAGCGCGGTAACGTGCTTGGCGTGCGTATGCAGAATGCAGGTGACATCGGGCCGCGCGGTGTAAATCTGTGTGTGGATATGAAGCGTTGGGTTTACGTCGACGTTTTCACCCGACAGAATGTTGAGTTCGAAATCCGCTTCATGAATGAGATCCGGCGTTACTTCGCCGAACCCGAAATTATGAACGTGAAAAAAGAACGTTTCTGCGCCGGGCAGGCGTGCTGTGAGGTGACTGCCCATGCCGCTCGGCTGGCCCAGCATGTCGACCATATGAAACGCGAACAGAAGTTGCTGGCGAAGTGTTGCGACCGCGTCGTCGGGGTCGACCTGGCGGATGTCGGGCATGCGGATGATCTGGCCGGTCATGATGGTTTCCTATCTGTCGGTCTATTTTTTGACGAGCTTCAGCTTGCGGTTCAGGACCGTCACAGCGTCCTTTAGGGAATCGCTGCGCTTTAGTCTTTCCCGCCCATGGAACACGACGAATTCGGTTTTCCCGCCACTTGTGTGATGCTTGATCACGGTAAAAGCGGGTTGCCGGCTGTTGTTTCGATAAATCAGGAAGGCGGCCATCGTCGGATCGTGGCGGATTGCATAATCCTTCCACTCTCCGCTCATGACCCGCCGGCTATACACGGTCAGAAGCTGATCGAGTTCCCGCTTGTTGAAGCAAATATCGGGCTGAAAGCGCCGATTGGCGTTCTTGTAGTCCGAAAGGCTGACGACGGTGACCATCGGCGCGGGTGAAACCCCTGTATCTGACGAATTAATGATAACAATTATCCCTATTTCACGCGGTTCGTCCAGTCGCATGGAGCAATCGCCAGGTGGTGGAAGCCGACTATTCCCGTTTTCCGGGAGACAGCGTCTAAATTATTAATTCAAAAGCGAAAATGGTTGTTTGCTACCGTTCCGTCGCCCCGTTATCTTACCGGCCATTTTCCGGAAAAGTGCGGAGCAGCCCCGTGGGCGATATATTTCGTGAAGTCGATGAAGAGCTAAAGCAGGAACGCTACGAAAAGCTATGGCGCAGCTATGGCAAGTACGTGATTGCAGGTGCCGTCGTGGTCGTAGCGGCGGTCGCAGGCTGGAAAGCCTGGGAAAGCTATCGGACAGATCAGCGCCATGCCGAGGGCAAGCAGTTCGCTGTCGCCGCCGCGCTAATGCAGGAAGGCAAGGCAGGCGATGCCTCAGCCGCATTTTCGGCACTCGCCGCCGATGCAGGGTCTGGGTATGGAATCCTTGCGCGGTTTTATCAGGCATCGATCGTCGCCAAGAGTGGCGATGCTACGGGTGCAATAGGCGTCTATGACGCGATCGCCGAAGATGGGTCGGCACCGGGATCCTTGCAGGAACTCGCCGTTGTCCTGGGCGCCCTTCAGGCGCTTCGCGTGCCGTCGATTGACGCCGCGACGATTGAGGCGAAAATCCAGCCGATGAGCGGCGCCGGAAAAGCGTACCGGCATATCGCTCTGGAGATTCTTGCTCTGACGGCACAGCGTGCCGGCGATATGGACAAGGCCCGTGCGAACTATCGGGCGATCGTCGATGATGCAGCATCTCCGCCGGGCATTCGCGCCCGTGCATCCCAGATGTTGAATATCCTCGGCGCGTCCTGATCGGGAGCAGAGCTGTGCACGCCGCATTTCCGAATGTTCGGTTTGTTGCTGTTGCAGCGGCAATGCTTCTGCTTGCAGGGTGTGAAGGATGGCTTGGCGGCAGCGTAAATAAGCCGCTTGAAGGCGAGCGCATTGATGTGCTGCGCGGCGGCGGCGCGGTAGCGGTCGATGAACGGATCAAGGATCTGAAAATACTCCTGCCGCGGCCGGACGTTAATGACGAATGGCCGCAAGCTGGTGGATATCCCAACCATGCGATGCATCACCTGGCAGCGTCCGGCCCATTGGCCCGGCAATGGCGCACCGATATCGGTGAGGGCTCGAGCGACGAGGCGCAATTGCTGGCGCAGCCGGTGGTCGCCAACGGGAAAATCTATACCGTCGATATCGAGGCAGAAGTCAGCGCGTTTGATCAGAAGAACGGTAAACGTCTTTGGCGGGTCGAATTGTCGAAAGACGATGATAACGAGGGCATCCTCGGTGGCGGTATCGCCGTCAATGACGGCCGGTTGTTTGCCACCACCGGCTTTGCTGACGTGGTCGCGCTGGACGCAAAAACCGGCAAGGAAATCTGGCGCAAGCGATTGTCGGGGCCGATGCGGGCTGCACCGACTGTCTGGGCCGGCCGGGTATTCGCCGTCACGGTGGCGAATGAGCTTTATGCGCTGAGTGCGGATGACGGGCGTGAATTGTGGACGCATTCGGGCCTGCGCGAAGTAGCAGGGCTGCTTGGCGGCGCGCCGCCCGCGGTGGATGGTGGTGTTGTTGTCGTCCCGTATTCATCGGGCGAAGTCGTTGCGTTGCGCGTCGAGAACGGTCGTCAGGTATGGACGGAATCGCTCACGGCGATCCGACGGTCGGATGCGGTGACCGCCATCGCGCATATCCGCGGGCAGCCGGTGATCGATCGTGGAATCGTGTATATTGTCGGTAACAGCAACCGGACGGTGGCCGTCGATCTTCGGACGGGGACCCGGCTTTGGGAAGTCGCTGTTGGCGGGATTCACGGCGCCTGGGTCGCGGGCGACTTCGTTTACGTCGTGACACGGGACGCAGAAATCATCTGCCTCACCCGGCGCGGCGGGCGCGTTCGCTGGGTAGCGCAGCTGCCACGGTTCGAAGACCAGGAGGATCAGACCGGGCCGATATTATGGGCCGGGCCGGTCCTGGCAGGAGATCGCCTGCTTATCGGGAACAATGTCGACGAGATCTGGTCTCTGTCGCCGTATTCCGGGAAAATCCTGGGGCTTATCGAAATCTCCGGGCCGGTGCTTATTCCGCCCATTGTTGCGAGCGAGACGCTCTATGTCCTCACAGACGAAGCCGACTTGATCGCTTTTCGTTGACCGTTAGGGAATCATGAAACCCGTTATCGCTATTGTCGGCCGCCCCAATGTGGGCAAATCGACACTTTTTAACCGCCTGATCGGCCGGCGTTCGGCGCTTGTCGACCCGACTCCGGGGGTGACGCGCGACCGCCGTGAAGGCGATGCTATTCTTGGGAACCTGCGCTTTACCGCCGTCGATACGGCCGGGCTCGAAGAAGCGCCCGAATCCGAAGTCGAATCCGAGATGCAGTTACAGACGCAGCGCGCAATCAAGGATGCCGATGCGGCGCTGTTGGTCTTCGACGCCCGGGCCGGAATTACGCCCTTGGACCGGCATTTTGCCGACATGATGCGAAAATCCCGTTCGCCGGTCATCCTGGTTGCCAATAAATGTGAAGCGAGATCTGCCGACGCAGGCCGGCTCGAAGCCTATGAACTTGGTCTTGGCGAGCCTGTGGCTATCGCATCTGAGCACGGCATCGGCATGCCCGATCTCGAAGAGGCGATTCTGGCAGCGCTCGAGGACTTCGCGTGGGATCAGGAAGATCTCGATCCCTATGCCAGTGAAGTGAATGACAAAGAGACCGGTGATGAACTCGACGATGGCGATGATGAGGAGGAGGAGGAGGTCTATCACGGCCCGCTTCAACTCGCGATTGTCGGTCGCCCCAATGTCGGCAAGTCGACGCTCGTTAACAAGTTACTGGGCGATGAACGGGTGATCACGGGCCCGGAGGCCGGTATCACGCGCGATGCGATTTCTATTGAATGGACCTGGCAGGGGACGCCGATCAAGCTGATCGACACTGCCGGGATGCGCCGGAAAGCCCGGATCGATAGAAAAACAGTCGAAAAACTGTCGGTCGGCGATACGCTCGAGGCGATCCGTTTCGCCCACGTGGTTGTGCTTGTCGTTGATGCGACAATGATGCCCGAAAAACAGGATCTGGTGATTGCGCGCCATATCATCGATGAAGGTCGGGCGATTGTGATCGCGGTCAATAAGTGGGATGTGGTCGAAGACGGCCCGGCGGCGTTGAAACTGATGTTCGACCGGATGCAGATTTCGCTACCGCAAATTCGCGGTGTGCCGGTGGTTACCCTGTCCGCGCTGACGTCGCGCGGTATTCACAAGCTGCTGCCGGAAGTGTTGTCGGTCTATGAAATATGGAACCGCCGGGTACCGACCGGACCGCTGAACCGCTGGCTTGGGGTGGCTGTGGAACGGCATCCGCCACCGATCTTCCATGGTCGCCGCCTTCGGATACGTTACATCACGCAATCGAAGTCGCGCCCCCCGACATTTATCGTCTTCACGAGCCAGCCAAAGGGAATGCCGGAATCCTATATCCGTTATTTGACCAATGGCATCCGCGACCAGTTTGATTTTCCAGGCGTACCGATACGGATCAATCTGCGTGGCCAGAAGAATCCCTACGCGCCGGGCGGGGACGGGACCTGACCGAGTTTGCGCCTATTTTTTGGCGGGTGTTTTCACTGCCGGCGGCGCTTGCCCCGCCTTGGCGTTAATTGCGTCACGTGCCTTGCCGGCTTCGGTGGCGGCCCGGCGTGCAATATCGGTAAACTGCGCGCGCAGGTTATTCCAGGTGGTCTTTTCCGCGTTGGCAGGCAGGATGATAGCTGCCCGCCGTGCATTCGATCGCCGGACGCGGATTTCGGCTTCAACCGTAGCGCCTTCGAATGAAAATGTCAGATCGCTGAGCGTTGCTGCGGTGGCGCTATTCGTCTTCCGGGTTACGGTAACGTTGGTCAGTGCCACTTGGATCAGGTGGCTGGCCGAATTGCGTTCTGCACCGGTGTTTGCGACTGAAATTTGTTTTGCCAGTTCCTGCCGGAATGTCTCCGCGAACAACCCTTTGATCTTTTCATAAGCTGCCGGATTGATTGCTTCCAGGTCAGAGCCGGCGGAGACAATGAATTCGGGCGCGGAGATGACGACGCGTTCGAACCGATCTGTTGCGCCGGAGGTGTTCTTGAGGAACACACCGAAACCCTCTTTGCCGCCGACACGCTCAAAGCCGTGGAGCGGGCCGAGCCAAGGGGTTGTCAGATCTATGCCGTCTTTGTCTGCTGATGAGCAGGCGGCACAGAGGACCAGGAAAGAAGTGCTGATCGCCAGCGTTCTGAGTTCACTCAATTTCATGATGGCAATCTATGGACCTTACACGGGGCGCACAAGAATCGACCGCACCGTGCCATTTTGTTCATTCGTCTGATCATGTCACAATAATGACATGAAATAGACATTTGATTCATTGATAAATAAGGGAAATCGACTGGTTTTTGTGGTCCGGAGGCGAACGGTGTGGCAGGAAAATATCTTTGGACGGTTGTTTGGGCCGATGGATTGACGGGATCGGCGGAGTAACCCGTCGCGTGGCGTTAACTTCCCCCAATGACGGGCGCAACGTCACCCACTAACGGCTTGAGAAGGATGCTGGTTAGTAGGCGGGTATTATCTCGCCGTGATGGCGACAATCCGGTGTGGCAAGGTCAACGAAGTACCCTGCAATCTCTTCCGGTGTCTTCACGCTTGCCGGGTCTTCGCCGGGAAACGCTTCCGCCCGCATCGACGTGCGGGTCGCCCCGGGGTCGAGAAGATTGATCTTCATGTTGGTTTCTTCGGTCTCTGCCGCCCAGCAGGTGACCATCATCTCCAGGGCCGCCTTTGTCACGGCATAGGCGCCCCAGTACGGGCGTTTGCCGCGCGCGGCGCCCGATGTGACGAAAATTGCGCGTCCTGCATCTGACTGGCGCAACAGCGGGTCTGTTGTCCGTATCAGCCGCCAGTTCGCATTCAGATTGACATCAACGACTTCCGACCAGATTTTCGCGTCGATATGATTGATCGGCGCCATCTCGCCCAGTAACCCCGCATTGCCGACGACGATATCCAGCCGTCCGAAGCGCTCTGCGAGCGTTGGACCGATAAGGTCGACCTGGTCGAGATCGGTAAGGTCGAGTTCCAGCAGTGTCGCGGCCCGATCAGGCCCATGCGCTTTCTGAATGCGGTCATCTATATCTTCAAGACCACCACGGGTACGGGCAACGAGGATCAACTGCGCGCCTTCTGCGGCGAACCGCTCGGCGACAGCGGCGCCGATGCCGCGCGATGCTCCCGTGATAAGGGCAACGCGACCTTCAAGACGGCCGGTCACGCGAGTTGCGTCAGGAAAGAGAGTTGCGGGCTCGGCTGGTCGGTAGAGTGATCCGTCAGCTGGATCGGATATTCGCCGGAGAAACAGGCGTCGCAATATTGCGGGTTTTCTGCATTGCGCCCGTCAAGTCCCATAGCCCGGTAAAGCCCGTCCATCGTCAGAAATGCGAGGCTGTCGACGCCGATGATTTTTGCCATCTCTTCGAGATTATTCTGCGCGGCGAGCAATTGATCACGGTCGGGTGTGTCGACGCCGTAGAAGCAGGAATAGGTCGTTGGCGGACTGGCAATCCGCATATGGACTTCGGTTGCCCCTGCTGCCCGCACCATTTCGACAATTTTGACCGAGGTCGTGCCGCGGACGATGCTGTCATCGACCAGAATGACCCGCCGTCCCTCAATGACATGGCGATTTGCATTGTGCTTCAGCTTGACACCGAGATGGCGTATCCGGTCAGTGGGTTCGATAAAGGTCCGGCCGACATAATGGTTCCGGATGATGCCAAGCTCATAGGGGATGCCTGCCTGTTCGGCATAGCCCAGCGCGGCGGGAACACCGGAATCCGGCACAGGGATCACGACATCGGCGGCAACGCCGGTTTCAATCGCGAGCTCGCGGCCGATTTTTTTGCGCGCATCGTAGACATTTTTGCCCTCGATGGTGCTATCGGGCCGTGCGAAATAGATATATTCGAAGATGCAGAACCGGTGCGGCTTCGGTTTGAACGGGTGCATCGACTGCAGGCCGTCTTCGTCGATCAGCACCATCTCGCCGGGTTCTATGTCGCGTACGTATTCTGCGCCGATGATATCCAGCGCACATGTTTCCGACGCCAGAATCCAGGCATCTTCGAAACGTCCGAGGACAAGCGGCCGGACGCCATGAGGATCGCGGACACCGATAAGTGTGTCGTTATGCAGGGCCACCAGAGAATAAGCGCCTTCAACCATTTCGAGTGCGGCGACGGTCCGGTCGACGACGGTGTCGAACTTGCTGGTGGCGATCAGGTGAAGGATGACTTCGGTATCGGTGGTCGACTGGAACAGACAGCCACGCTGTACCAGCTCGCGCCGGATGGCGACGGCGTTGGTCAGGTTGCCGTTATGGCTTATGGCAAAGCCACCGGATGCAAAATCAGCAAACAGAGGCTGAATGTTGCGGCCCAGTGTATCACCGGTCGTTGAATAGCGGTTATGACCGAGCGCTGAGCGCCCGGGCAGCTTGCTGATGACGCTTTCTTCGCTAAAATTATCGCCGACCTGGCCGGCGGCGCGATGGCTGAAAAACTGGCCGTCCTGATAGGTCACGATTCCGGCAGCCTCCTGGCCCCGGTGCTGCAGGGCGTGGAGTCCGAGCGCCGTCAGGGCGGCGGAATCGACGTGGCCGAAAACGCCAAAAACGCCGCATTCTTCATGCAGCTTGTCATCGTCGAAAGGGTTTGTGGTTATCGACACGCGGGCGGCATCCTTATTGATGGCTTCGGATCAGACGATCCATTTCCTGGCGCTCTTCGGATTTGTAACCGGACTTGCGTTCGGTCCCGACGCCTTCCGACTTCGGTGACAACAGCGAGCGAAAAGTGCTGTCAGGGCTGGCGCCGGACGGTTTCTGTTGTTTGAGCCCCCATTGGGCCGGGGCAGCGGAGGCGAGCATGTTCGCGCCCCGCTTCAGAAGCGGCAGGGTTTTGGCGCCTTTGTAGAACGATGCGTTATCGTCCATCTCGAAGACCTGTTGGCTGAATATGTATCCGCCGCTGACAATAACGCCGCCGATCGCCAGCCCGACAAGAAAGCCGAACGTGCGGTCGAGCATGCCGAATGCGCTGTCGCGGACGCCACCGGCAATCGCATGACTGAGAAAGGTCAGGATGAGCATGGTGACGACGAAGATTGCCGCGCCTGCTGCAATATCGGCGATGAGTTCGTTCCCGATATATTCCCGGGCGTAGGGCTGGGCATAGGAATAGCCGTAGATTGTTGCCAGACCGGCGCCGACCCAGCCGGCAAGGCCGAGGACCACGCGGACAAGACCCAGGCGAAGCGCAATGACCCCGCAGAGAACGACAATGACCGCAACGGCAATATCAGCAGTGTTCATTCAGCAGCCTCTGTCACAGTACGCATCGCAGCATCCGAAAGGTCGAACAGTCCTAGCATGTCCTGAAGTTTTCGCATCTCCGAAATGCGAAGTTTTGAAGAATCACCTGTGTCTTTTGTGCGGCCCGAACGGCGCCGCGGGGGCGCCCAGGCCGCTTCAAAACCAAGTTTTGCCGCTTCTTTGAGTCGGAGATCTGCCTGGCTGACGGAACGGACCTCCCCGGAGAGGCCAATTTCACCGAAAACGACGGTATCTGCAGCCAGCGGCTGGTCGAGAATGGCGGACACCAGCGCCGCGGCTACCGGGAGATCGGCGGCAGGCTCGCTGATGCGTAGACCGCCTGCGACATTCAGATAGACATCCCGGTCGGCGAGGCTGATCCCGCAGCGCGCTTCGAGGACCGCAAGCACCATCGCAAGACGGGCTGAATCCCAGCCAATAACCGCGCGCCGCGGCGTTCCGGGCGCAGGCGGCGATACAAGGGCCTGAATTTCGACAAGAACGGGGCGCGTGCCTTCTATCCCCGCGAAGACGGCAGCGCCGGATACGTCATCCTGGCGTTCCGCAAGAAACAGCGCCGACGGGTTTTCGACCTGCATCAGCCCCGCATCCGTCATCTCGAACACACCGATCTCGTCGGTCGGTCCGAAGCGGTTCTTGATCGCCCGCAGCAAACGGAACTGGTGGCCGCGTTCGCCTTCGAAATAGAGCACAGTGTCGACCATGTGCTCGAGCACCCGTGGCCCGGCAATGGTGCCTTCCTTCGTGACATGGCCAACGAGAACGACCGTAAAGCCGCGCCGTTTGGCGAGGCGGATCAGGGTGTCGGCCGTGCCGCGCACCTGGGATACGGATCCCGGCGCAGAATCGAGGTTGTCGAGATACATCGTCTGGATGGAATCGATGATCACCAGACGGGGCGGATCGGCGACATCGAGTGTTGCCAGGATATCGCGCACGCTTGTCGCCGCGGCGAGTTGAACGGGCGCCGACGCGAGACCCAACCGCTCGGCGCGCATCCGCACCTGATCGACGGCTTCCTCGCCGGAAATATAGGCGCAGGACGCGCTTTTGGAGATTGCGGCCGCCACCTGGAGCAGGATGGTCGATTTGCCGATGCCGGGATCGCCGCCGACAAGCAGTGCCGAGCCGGGGACCAGCCCGCCGCCTGTCACCCGGTCAAACTCGGCGACGCCCGTTGTCAGCCGTGGCGGGCGTTTGCTCTGGCCATTCAGCGGGACGAAGTCGATACGGCTGCCTCTTCCGGCGCCAAGTCCCTTCGGTGTGTTGTCGGTCGATGCCTCCTGAACGATACTGTTCCATCCGGTACAGGCATCGCACTGGCCCTGCCACTTGCTATAGGTGGCGCCGCAGCTCTGACAGGCGAATGTGGCGGTTTTCTTTGCCATCGGCTCAGGCTGCCGGGGTGCCGAGCAGCGCCGCGGACATGGGACCTTCGACGCGCCCGTGGATAAACTGGTCGACGATCTCGTTGCCACTGGCGTCGATCTTGTCGACGTCGCCGATCCACGCAATTTTTCCCTCATGGATCATGGCGACCCGGTCGGCTATCCGCCGGGCGCTTTCCATATCATGTGTAATGGTCAGCGCCGTCGCCCCAAGGTCTTTGACGCATTTCACGATCAGATTGTCGATCACGTCGCCCATGATTGGGTCGATACCGGTTGTCGGTTCATCGAAGAACAGGATTTCAGGTTCTGTCGCGATTGCACGGGCAAGGCCGACCCGTTTCTGGGCGCCGGCTGAGATGTCTGCCGGAAACCGCTCGGCGCTGTCGGCATCGAGTCCGACCTGTCTCAGTCGCTCAATCGCAGCCACACGGGCGTCTGCCCGGCTCATGCCATGGGCCGACATCAAACCGAATCCGACGTTCTCCCAAAGGGGAAGGGAATCGAAGAGTGCCGCTCCCTGAAAAAGCATGCCGAGCTTGCGGTTCACCCGGTCACGTGCATTGCCACCAAGGCCGGCGACTTCTTCGCCATCGATTTTGATGGAGCCGGAATCGGGCGTCAGAATTCCGACGATATTCTTGAGCAGGACCGATTTTCCGGTCCCCGACGCGCCAATCACGGCGACGGACTCGCCTTCAAAGATATCGAGGTCAAGATCGCGCAGGACGTGTTTTTTCCCAAAGGATTTGGTCAGGCCGCGCAGCGCGATTTTGACCGGACGCCCGTTCATTGTGAGAAGAAGGCTTCGGTGATCAGGTAGTTGCAGCCGAGGATGAGGATCGATGCCGAGACGACTGCATTGGTCGTGGCAGAGCCGACACCCTGGGCACCGCCTTTTGAATAGAACCCGTGGTAACACCCCATAAGGGCGATCAGAAATCCGAAGACGCCAGCCTTCACCAGACCGGATATAACGTCGATCAGTTCCAGAAACTGCCAGCTGTTTTTAAGATAGACGGCCGGATTGAAGCCGAGCTTATGGACGGCAACCAGATACCCGCCATATACACCGATGATGTCTGCGACCAGAACGCAGCAGGGCAGCATGATCAGGCCCGCGAGCAGGCGCGGAGCGATCAGGTATTTGTACGGGTTGGTCGCAAGTGTCGACAGGGCGTCGATCTGTTCGGTGACACGCATGGTGCCAATCTCGGCGGCCATTGCCGCGCCGATACGGCCCGCGACCATCAGACCCGTCAGTACGGGGGCAAGTTCGCGCGTGATTGACAGCACGACCACGGTCGCGACGGCACCCTCGGCATTGAAGCGCGCAAAACCGGTATAGCTCTGCAGCGCGAGAACCATGCCGGTAAAGACAGCGGTCAGGCCGATCACGGGGAGCGAGTAATACCCGATCTCGATAATCTGCCGCAGAAGCAGGCGGGGATAGAAAGGCGGCCGGAAGATGTGGCTGACGCTTAACCCGGCGAATATTGCCAGGCGGCCCGTCGATTCGAGGAAGCTCAGAAATACGCGCCCGATGGCGGCAACAAAGCTCATGCCGCACCGCCGCCGATATATCGGCGCGCATAACGCTGCCCGAGCGAGGTGAGAATTTCGTATCCGATGGTCGCCGCCTCGTCTGCAAGGTCGTCGACCGTCTGGTGGTCGCCGATCAATTCGATGTCGTCCCCGGGGTTAAGCGCACCGGAAGGTACGGCGGTGATATCGAAGGTTATCAGGTCCATGGAAACACGTCCTACAACCGGAATTTTTACGCCCGCGGCGTAGCCATGTCCGCTATTACCCAGCGACCTCAGGTATCCGTCCGCATACCCTGCCGCGACGGTCGCCAGACGACTGCCCGCCGGTACCGTTCCCGTCGCACCGTAGCCAACGGTCGATTCGCTGTCAACGACACGTACCTGTAGGATTTTTCCTTTTAAACCAATTACTTGTTTCATTTTCTTCGGTGCTCCCGTTGTCCGGGAAACACCGTAGAGCGCGGCACCCGGACGCGAGAGATCGTAGTGAAAGGCAGGCCCCAGAAATATGCCGCCGGAATTCGCGAGAGACGCAGGGGCAGCGGGCAAATCGTCCCGCAATTTATCGAAGCGGCGGCGCTGATCTTCGTTCATCGGATGAGATGCGTCTTCGGCGCAGGCGAGATGGCTCATCACGTAGTTCAGGTCGATGCCGTCGAGCCGATCCGGTGCACCGACGAGGTCGTGTACCTCGGCAGGCGTCAGACCAAGGCGTTGCATGCCGGTGTCGAGCGCGAGAATTGCCATCCCGCCACCGGAAGCCCGACAATGCGCACCCCATAGCGAGATATCGCCGGGAGAGTTCAGAACAGGGGTGAGACTGTGAGAAGTGAATTCGCCAGCCGTGTCGTCGGCCATCATGCCATTGAGGATATAGATTGTCGGCCCGGATCCGATCGCCTTTCGCAGCGCGATCCCTTCATCGATGGTGGCGACAAAAAACCTGGTGCATCCGGCGGCGCTGAGCGCTGTGCCGACTTCTGACAGTCCCAGTCCGTAGCCATCCGCCTTGACGACGGCGCCGCACGCACCCGGTGCGGTGATTGCCGCCAGTGTGCGCCAGTTGCCGGCGATCGCGTCCAGGTCGACGGTGAGGACGGCGCCGGGATAACGAAGTGTTTCTGTCGTCAGAACGGAACGTCTCCCGGTGGCGGGGCGCCGTCCGCATCGCGCTGGTCGCCGAATTCATCGTCATCTTCGAGATTGTCGAACTTCGTTGCTTCGGGATAAAAGCGCAGATGGACGGTGCCGGTCGGGCCATGACGTTGCTTGGCAATGATTACTTCTGCGCGACCGCGCACATTGCTCATATTTTCTTCCCACAACATATAGGCCTGATTGTACGTTTCATTCGTGTCAGTTGCTTTTCGAGATGGCTCCTGGCGGTGCATGTAGTATTCGTCGCGATAGATGAACATCACCACATCGGCGTCCTGCTCGATTGACCCCGATTCACGAAGATCAGCGAGCTGCGGGCGCTTGTCTTCGCGCTGTTCCACCGCACGACTGAGCTGCGAGAGCGCTATCACCGGAACTTCCAGCTCTTTGGCGAGAGTCTTAAGCCCCCGGGTGATTTCGGAAATCTCCTGCACGCGGTTCTGTTCGCGGCTGCCGGCACTGCCCTGCAGAAGCTGCAGGTAATCGACCACGATCAGGCCGAGGCCGTGCTGCCGTTTCAGTCGCCGTGCCCGGGTACGCAGCGCGGACACGGTCAGGGCAGGGGTGTCGTCGATGTAGAGTGGCGCTTTCTGCAGACGCTGACTGGTCTGCACCAGACGGTCGAATTCGGTCTGGTTCAATTCGCCCTTTCTGATTTTGTCAGACGCAATCTGCGCGCCTTCTGCAAGAATACGCGCGGCGAGCTGTTCCGCCGACATTTCGAGCGAAAAGAAGCCGACAACCGGATCGTCAATCGGGGTTTCATTCCCGTCTTCATCGATGACGGTGTCTGTCAGGTTGGCGACGTTAAACGCGATATTGGTGGCGAGCGCGGTCTTGCCCATGGCCGGTCGGCCGGCAAGGATAATCAGATCCGATTTATGAAGGCCGCCAAGCAATAGGTCGAGATGCCGGAATTTTGTCGGAACACCACCGAGTGCGCCGTCGCGGTTGAAGGCGACGGCGGCGAGGTCAACCGCGTCCTTGATGGATTCGGCGAAGCTCTGAAACCCGCCTTCGTAATCGCCATTGGTCGCAAGGTCGTACAGATACTGCTCAGCCCCCTCGACCTGGCGCATCGCGCTGTCTTCCGGGTCGTGCGAGAAGGCGAGATTGACGACATCCGTGCCAAGCTCGATCAACTGGCGGCGCAGATACAGGTCGTAGATCAGCCGGCCATAATCCTCGGCGTTGATGATCGCAAACGTCGCACCCGCCAGTTCCGCAAGATACCGGTGCCCGCCGATGCTCTCGAATTCTTCGGTGTCGAAGACGTGCTTGAGGGTCGTCGGGTTCGCCTGTTGCCCCCGTTCGATCAGTTTGCTGCAGGCATCGTAGATCCGGCCATGCAGGGGATCGAAGAAGTGTTCGGGGCGCATGAATTCGGAAATCCGCTCATAAGCGCGGTTGTTCTCGAGAACCGCGCCCAGCAGCCCCATTTCCGCCTCGAGGTTATTCGGCGGCTGCCGGTAGGCCAAGCCGTCTTCGCCCCGGTCATCGTCGATGTCCGGGATGTCGTCTTCGTGCGGGTGTAGCGTTGTGGCCACGATTTTCTCTCCGATTTTGAAGTATTCGGACCCTAGGCCCGAATCGTCTATCCGGTGAGTCACTTCGGCATACTTGGTGGATTTTCCGGTGGACGGTTATCGGTAGCGCAGTCTGCCTGTGGAACATGGGGAAAATAGGGAATTTTCTGGGGACAACCTTGATCGTTAGACGGCTTCTGCCTGTATTTTCGCCGATCTGCCGTCACGCGCCGCGAACCGGGTGAGGGAAAACTGCCTGCCCCATGCCGGTCGGGTTTAGCGCGCGTTGCTGGCCTCGTTTTCCCGGGTGGTCCTGAAATTCGCGGAGATCGACTCTCTTCCCGACGATCCTGCCGTGGATATCACCGGCCTCCCGTTCGGAGGCGTGCTTCGACCCCGGTCACTTTCTTTCTCAGCTTGCGCGCGCTCCCAGTCGAACATGTAATCCCGCGTCAGCGGCACGGTTTCGAGCGAGGCGGACAGTTGTATCTGGAAGACCATGAGGTTTTCATGACGGAATCCCATTTCGCAGATGACGAGATACAGTTCCCACATCCGGCAGAACCGTTCGTCGTAAATTGCCGCCACATCGTTTCGCCGGGCTTCGAACACTTCACGCCAGTGACGCAGCGTTTCCGCATAGTGAATCCGCAGTATCTCGATATCGGTGCACACCAGCCCTGCGCGCTCGATCTGGGGCATGACCTCTGACAGGGAGGGCACGTCAGCACCGGGAAAAATATACTTGCGGATAAACGGATTGATCGCAGACGGGCTGTCGAGCCGGCCGATGGAATGGATGACCGCGACCCCGTCATCGGTCAGCAGGTCTTTCACTTTGGCGAAATATTCGGGATAATTTTTCTTTCCGACATGTTCGAACATGCCGACCGATACGATCCGGTCGAATTTTTCCGGGAGTTCGCGGTAGTCCTGTAATCGAAACCGGACCCGGTCGTGGACCCCTGACGTCCGCGCCCGATCATTCGACATCTTGTGCTGTTCGGTCGACAGGGTAACCCCGGTGACGTCGGCGCCCGACACACCTGCCAGATACAGACCCAGTCCGCCCCAGCCAGACCCGATATCGAGAACCTTCAGGTCGTCCCGGTCAAGCAGCAGCTTTGACGCCAGGTGCCGTTTCTTATTGAGCTGTGCTGTTTCGAGATCTTCGTCCGGATCCGTGAAATAGGCACATGAATACTGACGGTCCTTGTCGAGGAAAAGCTCATACAGATCTGTCGACAGATCGTAATGATGCGCCACATTCTTCTGCGCAATACCAACCGGGTTGCATTGCTTCAGCTTCTTGCCGCCGATACCGATCCAGCGCAGCATCCTGACGAGTGGATAATTCTCGACATGGCCATAGTTTATCGCTGCGACTTCCATGAAGTCGAACAATGTGCCGTGCTCGAAAACAATGTCGCCGTCCAAATATGCTTCCGCCACGGACAAGCCGGGGTTCAACAGCAGCGTGTAGTCGAGGCTGGCTTTTTTGAGACGAAGCGTGCAACGGGGTTCGGAGCCGTCGCCGACCGTGTGCTGTCTACCTTTCGCGTCTATCACGCGAATGGCCTGGGTACGAAACGTTGACTTCACTAATGACGTAAACAGCATGTCATCCCCCATGCTGATCCACATCCTTCGCCCTTATGCTCAGGACGTGCTCGTTATCTGTCTCAGGATAAAACAAGATCGGTGAGAATGGCAAACATGTTTCATCATTTTTCACCGGGGAATGCCAAACCGGCAGGGGAAGGCCTGTATACATGTGTAGGACGGTTTTGTGCCGGAACACAGCGACAGTGCCGCAAATCGGTAACTCTTGAGCATACCAGTAGAGGGGTAATTCACGGCAGAAGTCGGGAAGGGTTATATTAAAGTTGTTAACCATAATGAATATAACCGGCACGTGCCGTAACGCTGTGAGCTTAGACTGAACAAAGCAGAGCGCCGAGATTTACAGCTCAGATGAGACTAAAACCGGCTAGATTCTTAGCTCGACTTTTATGAGTACAGCAATACTGCATTGGAAAGCCATACACATGGTGATTTTCTTGCGCCGCCTGTCTGGCAATCTGTAACATATTGAAACATATGGTGAAAATTTGGCGAATGCAGTCGAGCAGAAAAAATGTGAATTTCTTTCCCCAAACTTATCCACAGCCGGAAAGTCATAAAATTCAACGTGCTAGCGTGTTTTCTCAATTTCGGCCGTAAATATCTTCGTACCGTTCGATGTCGTCTTCGCCGAGATAGCTGCCCGACTGCACTTCGATCAGGTTAAGTGGAACCTTGCCGGGATTGACCAGGCGGTGAATCGACAGGGGGGGCAAATAAACGGATTCATTTTCATGCAGAATGAAGGTGTCGTCGTCCTTGGTCACTTCGGCGACACCGTTGACGACGACCCAGTGTTCCGCGCGATGATGATGGCGTTGGAGCGAGAGCGAAGCGCCGGCATTTACGGTAATCCGTTTGACCTGGAACCGGTCGCCATCATGGACGGTCTGATAGAATCCCCAGGGTCGGTAGACCCGCGGATGAAGCGATGATTCGTCGCGTTCCTCCGCCTTTAGCTTGTCGATGATGGTTTTGACGTCCTGCGTGCGGTTCAACGGCAGGACGAGCACCGCGTCCATCGTTGCGACGACTGTGAGGTCCTCCACGCCCAATACCGTTACGAGCGGACCGTCAGTGGAAATAAACGAGTTCCTGGTATCGATGGCGAGGGAGTCGCCCTTGATCACATTGCCATCCGCGTCTTTGTCGCCGATTTCCCAGAGAGACGCCCAGGAGCCGACATCATTCCAGCCAATATCTGCGGGAACGACCGCCGCCCGCGATGTACGTTCCATGACCGCATAGTCGATTGATTTCGACGGCACTGCCGTGAAGGGGGCGATGGCGAGGCGCAGGAAGTCCAGATCGGTTTCCGCGCCTTCGACGGCGGCCTCTGCGCCTCTGAGGATCTCGGGTTCGAACCGCTCGCATTCTTCGAGAAAGGCGGAGGCGGCGAAAAGAAACATCCCGCTGTTCCAGTAATAGGCGCCGTCTCTGAGGTAACCCTCGGCCGTGGGCAGGTCAGGCTTTTCGACGAAACTGTCGACCTTCAGGCAGCCGTCACCGGCACCGAGCGCTTCACCGCCGGCAATATAGCCGTATCCCGTTTCGGGGCGCGTAGGCTTGATGCCGAACGTAACGAGTGCGCCGTCGGTTGCCGCTTCTGCCGCTGTTTTAACAACGCTGTGAAAGGCCGCCGTGTCTTCAATCAAGTGATCGGACGGCAGAACCAGCATCAGTGCCTCGGGGTCGGTTGCGGCCAGCAGGCACGCGGCGGCGGCAACGGCCGGTGCAGTGTTACGGGCGATGGGTTCGAGAACGATGTGGCTGGGCTGAATATCGATCTCGCGGAGCTGTTCTGCCACCAGGAAACGATGCTCTTCGTTGCAGACCATCAACGGCGGCGCAAAGCGCGTTGTGTCCGAAACCCGTTGTGCGGTTTCCTGGAGCAGGCTCTGATTCGATACCAGCGGCAGGAACTGTTTGGGGTAGGACGTGCGGGATTGCGGCCAGAGCCGTGTGCCCGATCCGCCGGACAGGATGACAGGATAAATTTTCGCAGCCATGTATCGTCTCCCCGAAACTTACCGCCGCGTTGCTAGCGCACTCCGCCGGTATTGCCAATGAAATGCGTCCAGGACGCGCGCGGTCGTATCTCCGCAATATATTCGCAGAAATATGAGTGCGGCGTTAAATCAGCGTCCTGACGACGATCCATCCCATCGACAAGCCAATGATGCCGAACAGGATTGCAATGGCCTTTTCGACTTTCCGCTGGTCGATGCGGCCCTGAAGGAGTGGGCCGATCTGGCCACCGATGATGACGGCCGGGATTGTATAGCACACAAGGTTCCAGGGTATTGCGTCCAGTCCACCTGCCTCGATCAGTGCAGCGATCTGCGTGAACGACGCAGAGGCTATCGTAACGATGACGGTAAGCACCGACGTCGCCGCAGCGACAGCGACCGGGATGTGGTTGCGCTTGACGAGTTGAGGCAGGATGACCTCGCCGACGCCGACGCCCAGAAAACCTGTCAGAAAAGAGCCAACGCTCGTGAAAAAGGCCCCGATGATGCCCTGTTTGGGTTTCCGGAACTTGTATTTCTGTCCGTCGCGACCGGTAAGCTCCCGAATCTCGGCCGTCGCGTTCACCGCATTGTTGTCCGTTGATTCGGAAAACATGTCTTTTGGCGGGGTGTGACGCAGAATGATCGGGCACAGGATCAGCATCAGGAGCGCGTAAGCGCCTTTGAGAACGGTTTCCTGCTCCTGCAGCACACCGAACATCAACGCACCGACAATCGCGACCGGAACAGAAACGCATAAGAACGGAATCGCGCTCTTGAAGTCGATTAGCCGTTTTCGGTAATAGCCGACAAACCCTGACGAAAAGCCGAACACTTCCGTCATCAGGGCTGAGCCGATTGCGGCTGCCGTCGTCAGTGGATATTCGGGGCCGAGCAAGGGAAAAATGATGACGAAAATGGGGATAAACAGCGCTGCGCCGCCGATTCCGCTCAGCATCGCCATCGTCGCAACACACATCGCGATCGGGAACATAAACCAGTATTGCGTCCAATCCATACTCGTACCGTGCTCGTTGTATTGGGGAGGGGGAGACTATACAGCCGCCAGTCTGAGAGAATGCGCAGGATAGCCGAATCCCGGCGTATCGCTACCAGTTGTTAACCTTTTCATAGGATTGTGTGCGCGCGCAGAATACTGTGCATACGTTGATATTCGTAGTCAAATGACTCGTTTTGTATCGATTCCGCGTGAGTCCCGCACAAAGTCTGGCGCGTTAACCATTTTTGATGTAAGCCTTTGCGCGTTCGTCCGGGATTGGCAGATTTTTTACTTAGAGAGTACCGCTAGGAGGTAAATACAATGAAGCACCTTAAACTTGTTACCATTATCGCCGTACCGCTCCTGTTTGCTGCAGGCTGCGAAACGATGAACCAGAACGACAAGGCCATGCTCGACAAGGCCAACGCGAATTCGGCCGAAGCGAAGGCCGCGTCGATGAAGGCTTCGGCTGATGCTCAGGCTGCTGCTGCAGCTGCACGCGCAGCGGCTGATGCAGCCAATCGTGCTGCTGCCGAAGCAAAAGCGGCCAGCGATAAAGCTGACCGTGTCTTCCAGAAGGGCCTGCGCAAGTAGGCACCCGAATTTGAAAACGGCGTTCCCTGCTTTACAGGGAACGCCGTTTTCTATTCAGCCGGTGGTTTGTTTCTACCCGCGGCTTATTTTGCCGAAGCCTGTTCCTTTTCGGTAAGGCCACTTTCCTTGAGAACGGGGATAGGGATACCGCGTCGCTCAATTGCGGCGCGTTTTGCTTTGTCCCAGTCAATCCGGTTTGCATCTTCTCCGGCAGCCGATGTCAGCAGAAATTCAAATTCAGCAGGTTTTGACGGCGTGTGTTTGCCGGTCTGTTCGACCTCGTCAGCCTGTATCTGGGTCGGATGGATTTCAATCCAGAGCTGACCATCCATCTTTGCAACTTTCATGGGCTGATCCACAACTGTGACCGGCGTGCCGACCTTGATGTCGCCGAACAGCCGCGCGATATCTTCCGGGTAGAGCCGCACACAGCCGTGACTTACGCGTCTGCCAACGCCATAGGGTTTGTTTGTCCCGTGGAACAAATACGCTGGCCAGCCGAGATAAACCGCGTGCGACCCAAGCGGGTTATCCGGTCCAGGCGGGACGATCGCCGGCAACTCCGGGTCTTCCTTGCGCACAGATTTCGGGACGTACCAGGTCGGGTTCTTCTTCTTGCGAACGACCTTGGTGGTGCCTTTGGGCGTGTCCCAGCCGTTATTGCCGATACCGAGTGGTACTGAATCGACCGTCTTGCCGTCTTCCCGGAAGAAATACAGCCGTTGATCGGCGAGATTGATGACAATGCCTTTATGCGGTGCGGTGGGGAGAATATGCGCGGTCGGCAGCACGATTTTCTTATCGGCGCCAGGCACCCAGGGATCGACTCCCGGATTGGCGGATACGATTTCGGTATAGCCAAGCCCGAATTTGCGGGCGAGGTCGACCAGAGAATCCTCATATACCGTTAGGTGGGTCTGCATACTGCCGACGATTGCCGGGTAGGCCGTCTTTGACTTGGCGGCCGCCGTTTTTGTCGCCGTCTTCGCCGCGGCGTGCGCTGTGAGGGGGAGCGCCGTAAACGCAGCGGCGGCGGCAATAGTCGCGCAGAAAAGGCGTCGATCTGTCTTTATCATGTCACTGCTTTCTGAACCTGTAGGTCAGATATGACCACAATTACGTTTATGCAATGGTTAAACCGTCCCTAAACCGTTGACCACACACGAATTAATGATCACGTGCCGGGGCGGTTCCCGACGGGTGCGGGAATTCCTTCGGGCAGATGGCTGCCGCGACCGTAGCGGCCGACAACCTCTCCCGTCGCCAGCAGGTTCCCGTCACCGTCATGAACATCGCAGGAAGACACGAAGATCGTTTTGCCGGCCTTGCGGATACGGCCCTCGGCGATCAGGACGCCCTCGCCGACATTGCCGACAAGATTCACGTTCAACGACACGGTCATCGCCTGGCGGAAGTTTCCGTCAACCGTACAGAAAACGCCGGCCCGTGCGCCCACCGTATCGATAAGTGTCGCCATAACGCCGCCATGGACGACACCAATGCCGTTGAGATGCAGATCGGCGACGTCCAATTCGATCACGGTACGGCCCGGCTCCCAGACTGTCAGCCGCCCGCCGATCTTGTCCAAAAATCCGTTGAGCTTGTGCGTCTCGCTTCCCGGCGCGTCGCTGACAGCCATGCAGAAAATCCATCTATGTCCAACCTGCGTAACCTGTTAAACCAAATCTTCATTGAATCAACCACTTAAGCGCAGCCGGTTCGACAACGGACGGATGTTGGCTATAATAATGACGACCTTCCTGAGGAAATTTTAATGAAACGAGTAATTGTCGGCATAACCGGCGCAACCGGCACGATTTACGGCGTCCGCCTGATGGAACTTATGCGGACGGCCCCGGACATTGAGATCCATCTGGTGATGAGCAAGTCGGCCAAGTTGACCCTGAAAATGGAGCACGACCTGGAGCTCGATTACATCAACGGGTTGGCCCATGAAGTGCACGATCCCGGCAACATTGGCGCATCGATTTCATCCGGCTCGTTCCATTCCGAAGGCATGATCGTCGCACCATGTTCGATCAAGACGATGTCGAACATTGCCGCGGGCAATACCGGCGACCTGATCAGCCGCGCCGCCGACGTCATCCTCAAGGAACGCCGCACTCTTATCGTCGCGATCCGCGAAACACCGCTGCATATTGGCCATTTGGAAAACCTGACCAAGCTCGCACGGATCGGCGCGGTGATCTTCCCGCCGGTCCCGGCTTTCTATAATCGCCCTAAATCGCTGCAGGATATCGTCGATCAGTCCTGCATGCGTATGCTCGACCAACTTCATATACATCTCGAATCCGCGCCGCGCTGGGGCGAAGAGGGCGGTGTGCCCGCTGTCGGCCAAAAGCAGTAGGGCGTCGCTACCTAATTTTGATAAGGACGGTGCCGAGGGCCTCCAAAGCGATTTCTGCCTGACAGGGCGAACCCTCAATCCAGATCACCGGGGCGACTGAGCCCGTCAGAACGATCTGGCCGGCGGCCAGTCGATGACCGTGATCGGCCAGCGTATTCGCAAGCCAGGCCACAGCTTCGAGCGGATGGCCCATGACGTCTGCGCCGGTCCCGCTGCCTTTTTCGATCCCGTCTATCCGCGTTCGCCCGGCTATGGCGGCAAGGTCGATATCCTGCCAGTCCGATACCGGCGTGCCGAGTACGCAGGCTTTGTGAAAAAAATCGTCAGCAATCAATGTCGGGGTTCCGCGCGCCAGGAAATCGCCGTAACGGTTCTCGACGATCTCAATTGCGGGAAGGACCGCTTCGATGATCTCGCCAATGGTATCGACGCTATAGATCTTGTCTTCGGCATCGCTGCCGGTGCGCAGGGCGATCTCGCATTCGATACCCGGGTTGTAGAACCCGCGGGCACTTAAGACGGCGCCATTGTCGTGGAGATTCGTCGATAAAATGCGGCCATAGGCCGGACCGTCGACGCCGAGATATTTCTGCATATCGGTCGTCGTAGCGCCGACTTTCCAGCCGGCAAGTACGCCGTTCGTCTTTTCGCAAAAATAGCGGTGAAGCGCCTTCTGCGCGGCATATCCGTCAATGACGGTTTGTGGCTCGTCCGCATCGGACAGCTCTGGGACGGGTCCCGCTGCCAACCGTGCGTCGCCGAGCAGTGCCACCACGCGGCTAAGAGAATCGGCGTCCATAATCAGGTGACCGGTTTTTCGTCCTCAAAATTGGCAGCCTGCTTGCGCTCGTTCTGTTCGACCGCTTCACGGCAGCGATCCCAGAGCTGGGGTCCGTAGAATTCGGTAAAATCGTCGAATACCCGCTTGACCGGTACGTCGGACCACAGGCCGTGACTGGCGACATATTCCATGTGCTTCTCGCCGTTTTTGTCGAATTCCTGCAGCAGGGCATCTTCGACACCGTCAAACTCGGTGGGCGTCACGTCGAACTTGTCGCATAGCTCGATATTGAATGCGGGCGCCGCCTTGACCCATTTGCCGTCGATCAACATCACCGCATAGCCGTGATGCATAAACAGGGTCTCACCGCCCATGGCCTCTGCCATGCGCGGGCTGCACATATGGTTGGTGACGTCGGACAGACCGATGGCGGTCGGTATGCCGGCGGCGCGCGTTACGGCGCCAAGCAGGGCTGCCTTTGGGATACAATAGGCGGCACCGGTCTCCAGCACGTCGCTTGCCGAATAGGCGATAGCGCGATTGGTGATCCGGTAAGGGTCGTAGCGGATGGAATCCCGGACCGCATAGAATGCCTGAACAGCCTTTTCCTTGTCCGTGGTCGCGCCTTTGATTGCCTTGGCAGCAAAGTCGGCGACGATCGGCTTGTCGAAATCCAGAAATTCCGTCGGGCGAAGATACTCTTCTGTCGGTTCCGGATAGCCGGTTTCGAGGTATTCCATAAATCTGCCTTCGTCGATGATGTGTGCGTGGAGATTAAGGGGCGCGCAGGGCCATCGCAAGTCAGGTCAGATCAGCGTGCAGCGGGGTGATCACCCTGCGGGCAGCGGGTTGGTGATGGTCAGCATGTAAGGGCATCGGCTACACTGTTGTTCAACAAGAAACTGAATAGCAGCGGGGAGATGATGGCCTCATGGCCCAGATAGCCGATCCGGAGCGTTACGAGACCACGTCGGTCAAATACCCCAAGGGGATTTCTGCCTGATGGCAGCGCCCGCAGGCGGTCCCGATAAACACAATCCTGTTGCCGGCATCCTCTGGATGGTGGCCGCCGCTTTCTGTTTTTCCGCATCGCTCACTTTGGTTAAGGCGTTGCAGGATGGCGGGATGAATGCATTTCAGGCAGTGCTCTTTCGACAGGTATTTGGCTTGATTATATTTACGCCGATTATCCTGCGTGCCGGAATTGGGACCCTTAAAACGAAAGTGCCGTTTGGCCACTTTATGCGGGCAATGCTTGGCCTGACGGGGATGTGGAGCGGTTACTACTCGCTAACGCTGATTAACGTACCGGATTCGGTCGCCCTGCAATTTACGTTGCCAATCTTTACAATGATCTGCGCGATCTTTCTGCTGGGCGAGAAACTTCATTCGCATCGGATGATCGCGACGGCGATCGGTTTCGGTGGTGTGTTGGTCATCATCCGCCCGGGTTTCACCGATCTGAACCTCGGTATTTTTCTGGCACTTGCCGCGGCTGCATTCTATGCGACCTCGGATACGCTCTCCCGCTGGCTCGCGCGCTACGACAAGCTGCCGACGATCATGATGTGGAATTTCATTTTCATGATCCCGATGGCCGCTATTCCGTCGGCTTATTTCTGGATAACACCGCCGCCCGAACTCTGGTTGCAGCTCCTTGGATTCGCTGTGGCCGGTGTCGGTGCGCAGTTCTGCCTCAGCCGATCATTCGGTCTGGCGGAGGCGAGCCTCGTCTCGCCGATTCTGTTTTTGCGTCTGCCGCTGATCGCTGCGATTTCGTTCTTCGCGTTTGGCGAGACAACCGAAATCTGGACCTGGGTCGGCGCAGCAGTCATCTTTGTTGCAACGACCTGGATGACCCGGGTCGAGACGAGGAAGACTCCGGCGGAAAAGCCGTCGTAAACTTGTCCCGCAGAAAGTGATTAAGTAGGAAAAATCATGGCAGACGGATCGACATCCCTGAAATCGGGCGGCCCCGATCATTTTGAGTTGCTCGAGCGCGCGCGGGGCCTGACGGAAACCGTCCGGGGGCGGGCAGCGGGGGCGGAAACAAACCGTCGTTTGCACCGCGAAACTCACGAAGAACTGCTTGCGGCCGGTTTGTACAAAGTACAGATGCCGGCGCGTTACGGCGGGCTGGAAATGAGCCACCGCACCATGCTTGATTGTGCGGTCGAGATCGGCCGCGGCTGCGGATCGTCGGCCTGGATATTCTCGAATATCGCCGCCCAGAATGGGATCGTCTCGATGGCGTCGCGACAGGCGCAGGATGATGTCTGGGCCGAAAACGACAATGCCTGCACAGCCTCGTCTTTTCCTGCCAAGGGCGGCAAGGTCGAGAGAGCGGACGGCGGAGTTGTCGCCAACGGTGTCTGGAGCTTTGCGTCCGGCGTTGACTGGGCCGACTGGAACAACATGCAGGTTTTTGTGCCGCGCGAAGGCGGCGGTGTGGCGCATCACATGGCGCTGGTGCCCAAATCCGACTACCGGGTGATCGATGACTGGAATTCACCAGGACTGGTCGCCACGGGATCGCGGTCGATCGAGCTGGATAACGTCTTTATTCCCGAGCACCGGATGCTGAATACGGCAGAGGCCCGCAAAGGGACCACCATCGATGCGTCCGAGAATTTCGGGCCGATCTTCCGTGTGCCGCCGATGTGCGGCGCTAACAAGATTTTTTCCGGGCCGGTGATCGGCATGGCGCGCGGCGCACTGGATGCGATCGAACGGGATTTGTCGGCGCGGAACAATGTCGCCGGTGTCCCAATGGCGACATTGACGACGGCGCAGATGCGCGTAGCCGAGGCGGGCGCGCTGATTGAAGCCGCCTGGGCGCTGATGCAACGCGATTGTGACGTGGCGCTGGAGATCGGTGATATCGGGCGGCTGACGACCGTCGAAGACAGGGCGTTCTGGCGACGTAATAATGCCTATGCGGGTGTCATGTGCGTAAAAGCGCTGGATATTCTGCACCCGTTGATCGGCGCGCGCGGGTTGACGCCCGACAGCGATTTCATGCGCGCCTACCGCGATATCCATGCGGCGACGATGCAGATCAATATGGCCTGGGACCGGCACGCGATTTCGGCGGCGGAAATCCAGCTCGGTCTGACGCCCAGTGACCCGCGTGCCTGATATGGTTGCACCTGATATCAACGACATCACTCAGAACACGATGGTTGACCGTGCCCGGGGCATGATTTCAGTTTTGCGCGAACGTGCCCGCGACGCCGAGAAGAACCGCGCCGTGCCGCGTGAGACGTTTGAGCAGTTTGCCGAGGAAGGCTTCTTTCGCATTCATCAGCCGGAACGTTTCGGCGGGTTCGGATGGGATATCGGCATGATGGTCCGCCTTGGCGCGGAGCTGGGTCAGGGCTGTGGATCGAGCTGCTGGATATTCTCGAACCTGGCAGTTCAGAACTGGATCCTCGGGATGAACAAGCCCGAAGCCCAGGAAGATGTCTGGGGCCCAAACCCGCTGGCGCTGATCGCGTCGTCCTTCCCGGCGAACGGCGGCAAAGTTGAACGCACCGATGGCGGACTGATCGCCAACGGGTTGTGGAGTTTTGCGTCGGGCGTCGATTTCGCCGACTGGAATAATATGCAGGTTTTTGTACCGCCGGTGGACGGCGAAGGCCCGCCGGAGCACCGTTTTGCGCTTGTGCCGAAGGCGGATTACGAGATCGTCGATGACTGGTTTTCGCCCGGACTCGCCGGCACCGGCTCGCGCTCAATCAAGTTGGATAACGTCTTTATCCCCGAACACCGGACGGTGCCGTCGACGGAACTTATGGGCGGGCCGTCGCCGGGCTCGGTCCTCAATCCGGGCGCTCTCTACCGTGTGCCGCCACTGACGCTCGGGACCAAGGTTTTTGCGGCACCCGCGCTGGGTATCGCAAAGGGTGCGCTGGCGCTGATCGAAGATGATCTGCGCGGGCGGAACACTGTCGGCAATGCCCCTATGGCGGAACTGCCGACAGCCCAGGTGCGGGTCGCCGAGGCAGGCGCAGAGATCGAGGCGGCGGAAGCATTGCTGCTCAAGGATTGTTCGGACGCCATGGCGACGGCAGAAGCGGGGGGCGTGCCGGTTCTGGACGACCGGGCGCGCTGGCGCCGGAACAATGCTTTTGCGGTACAGCTGTGCGTTCGCGCGGTGGAACGGCTCAATCCGCTGGTTGGCGCGCGCGGGCTGACACCTGAAAACGACTTTTTGCGCATGTTCCGCGACGTGCATGCGGCGTCGCTGCAGATTACGGTATCGTGGGATATCCAGTCCGTAAACGCGGGGCGCATCCGTTTTGGCCTGCCGTCGTTGGATCCCAGGGTTTGAGCCAGGTCGACAAGCAGGTTCGTCCACCACTTTTAGACAGGAAGTTTTTATGGCGTTGAATGACATGCGCGAATATCTCGCGGTTCTCGAACAGCAGGGATTGATCCGCCGGATCACGCAGGAAGTGGATTCGTCCTGGGAAATCGGCTGCATGGTGAAATGGGGCTTTCAGGCCTTTGCCGAGAAAGACCGGTTCGGGTTCCTGTTCGATAACGTGAAAGGCACGGATATCCCGGTTGCCACGGGGGCGCTGGGTGCCTCGGAAGCAGCCTACGCCGTCGGGCTGGGCGTTGAGCCGCATGAAATCAACGCCAAATGGGAAGAGGCGCTGCTCAATCCCGTCGCGCCCATCATGGTCGATACCGCGATCTGTCAGGAGGTCGTCGTCGAAGGCGACGACGTTGATCTTGGCACGCTGCCGATCCCGGTCTGGACACCGGGCAAGGATGCGGCACCGTACATCACGTCGATCGTGGTGACGCGGGATGCCGAGACCGACGTCCAGAATTATGGCGTTTACCGCACGCAGGTACTTGGGCCGAACCGCGTCGTTGCGAATATGTCGCCGGGCCGACAGGGCTTTCAGTGCGTTAAATCCTGGCATGACCGGGGCGAGCCGGCCCCCGTGGCGTTTGTCATCGGTGCCGAGCCGGCAATGTATTATGCCGCCGTCACGACGCTCCCCTTTGCCGTAGACGAGGCGACGCTTGCAGGCGGGCTGAAGCAGGAAGCGCTGGAGCAGGTCAGAGGCCACAGCGTCGATCTGCGGATACCGGCCCGCACAGAGATCGTCATCGAAGGTTTCATCCATCCGGGTGAGATGGCAGAGGAAGGTCCGTTCGGTGAATTCGCCGGATATATGGGCCCGGTAGGTGAGCGTCCGGTCGTCCGGATAACTGCGATTACCCATCGTAAAGATCCGATTTTCTACGGCCTCGCCAGTCAGATGCCGCCGAGCGAAAGCACGACGATGCAAAGTCTGACCAATGCGGGCCAATTGCTAAAAGTGCTCCGTCACGACCTGGGTGAGGCAACTGTCGCCGACGTCATCATCGATAAGACGTTCGGGGGCCTGTTGGCGCATGCGATTGTTGCGGTTCGCCCGGGTGCGCCGGGAAACGGAAAACGTATCGGCCGACTTGTCGCGAGTATTTCTCCCTGCAAGCGCATCACGGTGGTCGATCACGACGTCGATATCCGCGATCAGGAGCACCTGAACTGGGCAATGAATTCCCATTACGACCCGGCGCGCGACACCGTCATTATCGATGACGTTTTCGTGCCGATGCATATGGACCCGTCGGTGCGGATCCGCGGCGGCAATACCGAGCCCGGGAGCAAAATCGTGGTCGATGCTACGAGTTCCATTGATGCGGGCGATTTCTCGATCCCCGACAGGGAGATCATGGAAAAGGCGCTGGAGTCATGGAACAGGGCCGACCTACCCGAAGTGACTATCCCCAAACGGCTGAATATGCGGTTAGATAGAGCCTGAGCCGTCGGGCGGCCGGAGCCGCTCATTCTGCTCCTGGTTTGCAACTTTTGCGAGATGTGTCTTTACGAAATATTCGTAAAGGTTTGTGAATTTTGTCCGTTCAAATAGACTGGCGGACGATGTCGCATGAGCGATTCTGCACAAGACGCAAAATTTCGCGAGGACAATGATTCCCTCTACAGGATGCCGATGCAGATCGTCCCTGTGGAAACGCCACAGCTTCGCCGGGGCCGGATGATCAAGAATGCCGCGCTCGACCCGGCGATCGAACTGTTCAGAAGTGGCGAATCCGGATCAGGTCAGATGCTGGTCGGTGAACTGGACAATGAGAAGGGGCACCATATGTTCGGCTGGCCCCAGCATGAGGATCACTCTGACCTCAATTTGTTACGCGGTCTCGCGAAATTATCTTCCTACGATGTGTACAGCCTGCGTATTCAATTTCGCGAACTCGGGATTGAGCCCTCTTCGGTCGAGTATCTGCAACTGTCCCCGGAAAAACAGGATTCGCTTCGGCTCTATATGCAGGTCTTTACGCTGCCGTTGATGAACCTCGTGTACGGCGAGGGGGAGCAGGCATCGGGCAAGACCGACAATATCGTCGATCTGTTTCGCGATCCGAACACCACAGTGGCGCGCGATAACCTCATGCGCCTCGCGGCCAGTCTGAAGGTCGAGGTAACGGAGATACCGAAGTTTCTTGACGATTTCTCCGATATCTATCTGTCGCTCGCATATTTTCAGGAATACGTCGACGACCTGACACCGAAACTCATCGGCATGATCGACGATATGCAGCAGTTGCAGACCAATTGGCAGCTGCGGCAGGACCCGCATGTCATGAAGACATTGGTTGGCGTCGAAGGTGAGCTGAATGACCTGCTTGCCTCTGTCACCAGTCGGTTCGAGGCGTTTCGTCAGCATTCCGACAGCATGTGGGAAAACATCTCGGCGGAGAAATTTCTGCAAGTGCGCGAACACGTCATCAGTTCGCAGAAGACCGTCGGCGGTGTTCTATGCGGCCTTGGTATAAAACTCGGTGCCTGGCAGGAACGGTTTCCCAAGAGCGAAGCGGGGGGACCTATCGCGCGCTCGGAGATGCTGTTTTCCGAAATTTTGCCGGGGTTGGACAAGCTGACGGAACTTGAGCGTCAGGGGCGGGAAAGTGCTCTCCGTGTGTAATACGGTCTACGATCGAACGCGTAACTCTCGCTAACCGCGCTGGAGGGTGCGCTCGATCGTCAGACCGATACGGGCGAGCCATTCGTCGTGCCGGTTCGCCGCCATCACCATTAATCCGACCGGGCCGGACCCGGGCGTATGGCACGGGATCGACATCGCGCAGGTATCCAGAAAATTACCCACCGTCGTATTGCGGAGCATCAGGATATTGGCTGCACCATAGGCATCCTCGTCGCTGTCCAGTGGGCCGATGGCAGGGGCGACGGTTGCGCAGGTCGGCATCAACAGCGCATCGAACGGCATCGCCATTTCGGCGGCCCGGGCCTGAATGTCGGCGCGGATCCGGTGGCAGTCTATGAGGTCTGCCGCCGAGAGGTTTTCGCCGCGGCGAATTCTGATCCAGACACGCGGATCGTAGCTGTCTTTTAACTCGTCCATCCGGGGGCGGTGATGCGCAAAGGCTTCGGCACCCAGGATGCCGCCATTGGGCATGGCCGCGGGGATTTCCTCATACATCGAGGAATCTACCTCGGTGATCGTTGCACCCGCGCGGGACAGCGCTTCAAGCGTACCTTCAAACGTTGACGCGACATGGTGATCCAGGTCGTTGAGGACGTAGTTTTGCGGAATACCGAAGCGCAGACTTTCGATTGGCAGCGCCCGCGGGACAATGGGCGCCCGGTCGTCAAGAATGGCATCGGTGACGATGCAGCACGTCACAGTGGGGGCGAGCGGGCCGACGCTGTCCAGCGTGGACGACAGTGGATAGACACCGTCGAGCGGAATGCGCCCGGTGGATGTTTTGAAGCCGGTCACACCATTCAATGCGGATGGTATACGCACCGACCCGCCGGTGTCAGTGCCGATGGCGACCGCGCACATGCCGTCGGCGACGGAGACGCCGGCACCGGACGACGAACCGCCCGGAATGCGGCCGGTTTCCCGGTCCCACGGGTTGCGCGGAGTATCGTAATGGCTGTTCAGGCCCAGTCCGGAATAGGCGAACTCGGTCAGGTTGGTTCGGCCGACCAGAATGGCGCCTGCTGCTCGCAGCCGCGCGGTGACGACGGAATCCTTCGTTGCCGGCGCGCTGCCTTCGAGGGATTTGGACCCGGCAAGAGTTTGTTGGCCCTGTTCGTCGAACAGATCTTTAAGCGACACCGGCAGGCCTGCAAGCGGGGAGGGCACGACACCCTGTGCACGCAGGCGGTCCGACGCATCGGCGGCGACGAGAGCGGATTCTTCGTGCACGGCCAGGAACGCCCGGGATCCTTCACCGTCCGGATCTTTGATGCGGGCTAGCGCCTGTTCCGTGAGCTCACGGCTGGTGGTTTTGCCGCTCCACAGGCCTGCCTGCAGTTCAAGAACCGGTTTCATTTTCAGATCCATGTGTCGTCCCGCTTTTTGTGGTGTTCAGGCCTCTGCTCAAAGAGCAGAGGCCTGAACACGTAATCAGTACCGTCGCGCCGGCTTGACGCGTTCCGGAACCCCTATTTCGTTTCGTCGTAATAGTGGCTTTCCAGCAGAACGCAGCCATTGATGGATTTGAACGGTCCGTGGGGCGTTCCCGGCGGGCGACAGGCATATGTATCGGGATCGAAGCTGCGGCCCCCGTCGCCGTTCACGTCATTGCCGACGATCAGATCGCCTTTGAGCTGGTAAACCTCTTCCCAGTAATCGTGGGTGAAGGGCGCTGTCGTATAGACGCCGGGCTCGAATTTGAGCAGGCGCGTGCGGCAGCCGGTCTTGTTGTCTTCGTCGAGATGACCGACGAGAATTTTCTGTTTGATTCCTTCGGGATAGCCTTCGGGCACGACCCACTCGCCGCCCATATCGACGGCATAGAATTCTTTGTGCTGTTTATTAATCGGCATGATGTGTTCCTCAGTTACGTTTGGATATTGGTTCAGATAACAACGGGCAATGTGTTGACGTTATACCCGTACGAAATTTTGCGCCCCAGTACCGGGTCTTCGATTTCGACGTCGAAGCGTTCGCCCGGGCGGATCCCGCCAATGGCGGCAAGAGTACCGCAATACATGGCCATGCCCGCCGGCAACTTCGTCTCTCCGGGGAGATATAGCCCGATCAGTTCTTCTGGGGGGCGCATCGCGGTGACGCCACCGTCCTGATAAAGCTTCTTTTCGCCATTCTCGGTTGACCAGGCACGCAGTAGCAGTTCATCGAAGTGATCGACGACCTCGTCATAGCGCCAGACATTCGCGGAGACGGGTTTGACGCACATCTGTTTTGAGACTGGGACCGAATAGGTCTCGACCTCACGGTCGGTGTGGTCCGAGCCGACACCGATCATCATTCCCTCGTCGGTTCCGATCAGGACGAATTCGACCTCCCCCGACGACGTCTCGCCCAGAAACTGCGGTTCGGGCCCATTGATGAACTGCTCGGTCGCGACGCGATAAAAGCAGGGCACGGAACTGGGGCGTGGGACGCCGAGTTCTTCGAGTTCCACAATGTGCTTTTCCAACGCCTCGACATTGCGGCCCGTCCAGCCGGCGATCACGAGGTTGTCGATCTGAATGCGCCGGGTCGTGTTTTCCGGATCAATCGTAAATTCCAGGGTCGTGGGCACGGAAAGCTCCTCGTTGTCAGCCAAGCTTACGGCTGGTGTTTCTGCTGGCGCATAACCTAGCTGCCGCTCCGGGTGCTGGCAATAATCGGGGGGCAATTTTACGTGCAGGGGCCTATGCGCGACCGCTACTGACCCGACCGCCCGGATTCTGCTACGATTGTGGACGCCGCTTGTTTGACGGCGCAAAAAAACGCCGATGGCAGAACCAACCGTGCAGTTTACCCCCAACGACCGATATGCGCCGCGAATGACAGGTCTCGACCGATGAATGACCGGCTACGGGCGGTTCTGATTAGCGCCGCGGCGATGGCCGTCGGGCTCGGCCTGCTGGCCGCCGTCCTGATGACCACCGACCTGTCGGAGGTGAGCACCTACCTGTCCGAGGTCGGCATCGGCGTAGTTGTGATGATCGCCGTCTACAAATTTGCATTTGTTCTCGATAGCTGGGCCTGGCTGATGACGCTCCGGTCTCTGCCGATGCGCGTCATCTGGATTTTTCGGTTCTGGATGGTGCGGATGGTGGGCGAGGCGGTGAATAATGCGACCCCGCTTGCCGGTATGGGCGGTGAGCCGGTGAAGGCCGCGATCCTGAACCGGGCCTACGGGATTAGTTATGGCGATGGGTTTGCATCGATTGTGCTCGCCAGGACAACCTTCGTTATCGGTCTCGTTCCATTTCTGCTTATCGGCTTTGCCCTCCTTTTATTCGAACCGGGTCTGAGCCTGTCGTTCAAGTGGGCGGCCGGTATTGGCCTCGTTGGGCTTTCGGCCGGCATCGGCGCATTTTTCGCTATTCAGCGTCTCCGTCTGACATCGCGGACCGGTGGCTGGTTTGCCGGTATTCTTTCCCGGCCCGGGCTCAAAAATATTTTCGAGATGGTTGGTGAATTCGAGGACCGGCTGTTGGATTTCTACCGCTATTCGCCCGGGCGGTTTTCGGGGACCGTCATCCTGTCCTTCATCAACTGGATGTTCGGTGCCGTAGAAGTCTGGATCGCGTTCTATCTGCTCGGTGCCCCGGTCACGTTTGCCGAGGCGTGGATTATCGAGGCGATCGTTCAGCTTGTCCGCGTCGGAGCCTTCTTTGTGCCGCTGGCGCTGGGGACGCAGGAAGGCGCGTTCACGGTTACCGTCGGGGCACTGACAGGAAATCCGGCGCTTGGTGTTGCGGTTGCCGTCCTGCGCCGCTTCCGGGAACTGGTCGTGTTGTCGGCGGGACTGGTGATGGGACCGCTGATCTTCGGTCGCAGCGCGATGAAGCCAAATCCGCGAGAACGATCGTGACCCAGCCTGAAAAGGGAGCCGTCAAAACGCCGCCGTCGGGAACCCCACCATCGGGAACCCCACCATCGGGAACCCCACCGTCAGGAACTCGAGTAATCCTGCTGGTTTTTCTGCCGTTCGGCTGTGGATATTACCTGTCCTATCTGTTCCGGACGTTAAACGCCGTGATTTCCGAAAATCTGACGACGGAGCTCGGGATCGGCCCGGCAGATCTCGGCCTGCTGACAAGCATCTATTTGATTGCTTTTGCATCTTCGCAAGTGCCGCTCGGGGTTGCGCTCGACCGCTACGGCCCGCGGAAGGTCAATGCGTTCCTTTTGCTCTTTGCGGCGGCAGGTGCCGCGCTGTTCGCCGTGGCGGAAAGCTTTGGCCTGCTGTTGCTGGCGCGCGCAATGATCGGTTTCGGTGTCTCCGCTGCGCTGATGGGGGCCTTCAAGGCAAATGCGCTGTGGTTCCCCGCAGACCGGATTCCGTTGATGAACAACCTGATCGGCGCGTTCGGTGCGATCGGGGCAGTCTCGGCAACGCGGCCGGTTGAAATTCTGCTGCATACGGCAAGCTGGCGCGACATTTTTGGCGGCCTCGCCGTCGTGACCGTGATCGTGTCTCTCGCGATCCTGCTGCTGGTGCCCGAAAAGGAAGATGCCGAGCAGACCGAGGAGAGTTTCGCCAAACAGCTTACCGGTTACATGCAGGTTATCCGCGATGCGTTTTTCTGGCGGGTCACGCTGATCTATTCGTTTACCTATACTGCCTTCGTTTCCTACCAGACACTTTGGGCCGACCCCTGGCTGCGTGACGTTGCGGGGCTCGCCCAGACCGAACGCGCGAATTACCTGTTTATTATCCAGGTCGGGTTTCTGATCGGGTTGCTGTGTACCGGCGTGATTGCCGACCGGCTGCGGCGGACCCGTGTCCAGGCTATACATGTCTTTGGCGCGGGCGTACTGATGCTGATGGGCATTCAGGTATTGCTGGCGTTGGGCGTCACAAGCTGGATGTTTGTCATCTGGGGGTTGTTCGGGCTGTTATCCTCGGCGACGTATCTTTCCTATGCTGCTCAGACAAATCATTTTCCCGTCGCATTGACGGGCCGCGCCATTACGGCGATGAATTTCTTTCTTTTTGTGCTGGCATTCATTTGCCAATGGGGGATTGGCGGCGTGATCGAGGCATTTCCGGCCGACGCAGATGGCGGCTATTCCAAAACCGCGCATTCGACGGCGTTGTGGATCATGATCGGTCTGCAGGCGCTGTGTTATCTGTACTTCGTCAGACCCGCCCGAAAGGTCCGGGCCGATGTCTGATACCGCAGCGTCACCGGTAAAAAAATCCGTCGGCATTCTGATCATGACCGTGCTGGTGCCGTTCGGCATCGGCTACTACATGTCCTATCTGTTCAGGACGGTGAACGCGATCATCTCGCCGCAGCTCGTTGCCGATGTCGGGCTGACGCCCGGCGATCTTGGCCTGATGACCAGCGCCTATTTTATAACGTTCGCCGTGGTGCAGTTGCCGCTTGGCATTATCCTGGACCGGTTCGGTCCGCGGAAAGTTCAGGCAGCCCTGTTGATTGTGGCAGCGATGGGCGCCTCGCTTTTCGCGTTTGGCAATGACGCCATTACCCTTGCGCTTGGCCGCGGGCTGATCGGCATTGGCGTTTCCGGGTGCCTGATGGCGGCCCTCAAGGCGAATGTGCTCTGGTTTCCGAAAGAGAAGATACCGCTGGTAAATGGCATCATCTTCGCCTTCGGCACGTTCGGGGCGTTGTCGACGACGGTCCCGCTTGAAATACTGATCCAGACGGTGGACTGGCGCACGGTGTTCTGGTGGCTTTCCGGGATCTCCGTTTTGTCCGCCGTGTTGATCTATGCGCTGGTGCCCGAAAAGACCCATGCCGCACGTGCGCCTGTTGCCGGACAAACGGCATTCTCGGCGCAGATATCGGATCTGAAACAGGTTTATGGCAGCGCCTTTTTTTGGCGTCTTTCGTTCATGGTGTTTCTGCATAATGGCGTTTTTCTGTCCTACCAGGCGTTGTGGGCGGCGCCGTGGCTGCGCGATGTCGCCGGGCTCGACCGGTCAGGGGTCGCGGAAGCGATGCTGATGTTCAATGTCGGCATGTTCTGCGGCGTCTTGTCGATCGGGTTGCTGGCGACACGCCTGCAAAGGCTCGGGATACCGACGATCGTACCGGCAGTGGTCGGTATCGTTGTGTCGATCATCATTCAGGTGATGTTTGCCTCCGCCTGGACGGCGTATCCGGCGATCCTGTGCCTTGTCTGGGGATATTTCGGCTCGTCGTCGACGCTTGCCTATGCCGTACTCAATCAGCATTTCCCGCAGAACCTGACGGGGCGAGTGAACACCGCACAGAATATGCTGACCTTTATTGCGGCCTTTGCAGTGCAGTGGATCGCTGGTGTGATTATCGGCTCCTACGCCGCGCCAAAAGAAGGTCTATACAGCGCCGACGGACACCAGACGGCCCTGATCGTCTTCATCTGCATAGAGATTGCCGGGTTGCTGTACTTCCTGTGGCCGAGGCGCCGCGGCGACGGCATGCCATGAGCGTCTCCCAATGAGCCCCCGCGAGTACCCGGACCGACCGTTCTGCGGCGTCGGTATTGTGTGCTTCAAAGACGATCAGGTCCTTCTCGTCAAACGCGCCAAGCCGCCGATCAAGTGGGAATGGTCGATCCCCGGTGGTGGCCAGGAGCTGGGCGAGACGACGCGCGTCACCGCCCTGCGCGAGCTGAAGGAAGAAACCAGTATCGATGCCCGCCTGATCGGGCTGATCGATGTCGTCGACAGCGTTAGCCATGACGAGGATGAGCGAATCCAGTTTCACTACACACTGGTTGAATTTGCGGCGGAGTGGGTTGCGGGTGAGCCCGTGGCGGATGATGACGTGTCGGATGCGCGCTGGGCCCCGATTGCGGAAATCGATACGCTGGGCCTGTGGTCCGAAACCGTCCGGATCATTCGCGAGGCTGAAAAACTACGGGGGACGTGATGCCAAAGGATCTACGCAGTTTTATCGCGGCGAATGAAGATCTCATCCTTCATGTGCCGAAACCCGTCAAGCTGGACCATCTGAGCACATTGATCGTGCAGGCCAACCGGCCGATCGTATTCGACAATATTGAAGGCCATCCGGGCTGGCGGGTGGCCGACCTGTTTTTTCGCGACCGCGAGGCCCAGGCGGCAGTACTTGAGACAACGCCCGACAAGGTCACGCGCGTGCTCGCCGAGCGTCTTGCCATGCCGCCGCGCGAACCGCTCCTGGTGAACGACGCGCCGCATAAGGAGATCATCCTGAAAGGCGATGAGGTCGACCTGCGTGAAATTCCCGGTTTTCAACATGGCGGGCGCGACCCCGGTCCCGGCATTATTGTCATGAATATCTGCCGTGAGCCCGATGGCGGGGCGGTCAATTTCTCCTTTACGCGGATTGCCCCGTTCGAAGCGCGGCGTGGCACCATGCTGATCGCGTCGTCGCCGCATCAACGTGCAATCTACGAGATGTGGGAAGCCCGCAACGAGCCGATGCCGATGGCCTGCGTCGTCGGCACTCATCCGGCATACGAGATCATGGCGAGCTACAGCGTGCCGGATCATCTGGACAAGTTCGGCGAACTGGAACTGGTCGGCAATCTGATCGATGAGCGTATCGAAATGGTGCCCTGCGAATCCATTCCACTTGAAGTGCCTGCTCATGCCGAACTGGTCATTGAAGGCTATGTGTTGCCGCATGAACGCCGCGACGACGGGCCGGGCCCGTCCCAGGCGCTGTATTACGTGCCGGGGGTAACCCAGCAGCCGGTCTTCGAGGCCGAGACAGTGACCATGCGCAAGGATCCGATCCTGCGCCAGCACAACACACTGATGTATTCCGACCACCAGCCGTTGATCTCACTGCCCCATGAAGGCCTGCTGCTCGCCCGGCTGCAGGGCATGGGCCACGACGTGCAGGAGGTCATCTACGTGCCCTGGGGCGGTACGCTGACCTGTGTGGTCCAGATGACGCCGAAGACCGAGGGCGAGGTCCGTAACGTGCTGACCGCTGTGCTGGGCGAACGCTGGCCCAACTGCAAACTGGCGATTGCCATCGATGACGATATCGATGCGACGTCGGCGGAAGACCTGGTCTGGTCGATATCGACCCGGGTCGATGCCGACGCCGATATGTTCATTATCCCTAATGCGAAGGGCCATCCGATAGACCCGACCGCGCGCCGGACCGGGGACAGCCCGCGTGACGTCCTGTTCACGAAATGGGGAATCGATGCGACCAAGCCACCGCTGCAGCACCCCGAAAGCCGCGCCCGGTTCGAACGCACCCTGCCGCCGCATGACGGCGAGGTGGATTTGTCGGATTTCCTCGCCTGATGACCGAAACGATGCGCGCCGTCGTTATCGACCGTGCCGGCGGCCCCGAGGTGCTTGAAATCCGCGATGATTGGCCCCGGCCTGAACCCGCGTCGGGGCGTGTTCTCATCCGGGTTATGGCGTTCGGGCTGAACCGGGGCGAGATGTATACGCGGCTGGGACATTCGCCGGCGGTAGCGTTCCCACGGGTGCTGGGGATTGAATGTGCCGGCATCGTCGAGGCCGCGCCCGATACAGCATTTGAGCCGGGACAGACCGTGATTGCGACGACCGGTGGCATGGGCCGGGCTTATGACGGTGGATACGCCGAATTCACATCTGTGCCCGCAGCGCATGTTCACGCGGTCGAGACGACGCTGGACTGGCCCCAATTGGCCGCAGCGCCGGAAGTGTTTCATACCGCCTGGGGCGCGCTGGAGCTGTCGCTCGGCATTACGGCGGGGCAGACCCTGCTGATCAGGGGTGGGTCGTCAGCCGTCGGGCTGGTGGCCGCCGACTACGCGAAAGCAATGGGGCTGACAGTTCTGTCGACCACGCGCGATGCCGCCAAGGCGGACCGGTTACGCGATTTCGGTGTCGATCATGTGTTGATCGATGACGGGAATATCGCCCCCGAGGTGCGCGCCATTGTGCCGGATGGTGTGGACGCGATGTTCGACCTGGTCGGCACGAAGGTGATCGCGGATTCATTTGCCTGCGTGCGACGCGGCGGCACTTTGTGTCTGGCAGGTCTGTTGGGTGGTGAATGGACGATTGACGATTTCGCGCCCGGTGCTGTCATTCCGTCGACGACCAGGTTCACCTATTTCTCCAGCTCGTCGACGCCCATGCCGACGGCGGCATTGCAGGACTATCTCGACGGGCTTGCTGACGGTCGTTATCGTATGCCGCTCGACCGGGTGTTTCGATTTGATGAAATCCAGGCAGCACATGCCTGCATGGAGGCCAATCAGGCAGTCGGTAAAATTGTGGTGTCAGTCGTTTGAAATCTCCCGTCCTGCTGGTCTGTTCCTTCTGCGTCGCGCTGGTTCTCACGCTGCTCGGCTTTATGGCGCCTGCGGCGGTCCTTGGCGAAATCATTCAGGACTGGCAACTCTCGAACGCGCAGGCAGGCTGGCTCGGCGGTGCGCTGTTCGCCGGCTATATCGTCACCGTTCCCGTGCTGACGGCCTATACCGACCGCATCGATCCGAAACGCATCTATCTGACCTGTGCCGCGCTGGGCGTGATCGGGAATTTCGGCTTTGGCTTTGTGGCGGACGGGCTGTGGAGCGGGGTTTTGTTCCGCGTGATAACCGGGATTGGTCTTGCGGGCACCTTCATGCCGGGAATGAAAGCGATGACCGACCAGCTTCCTGCCGGCAAGACGCAGGAACGGGGCGCCACGTATTATTCATCTGTTTTTGCGCTCGGTTCGGGGGCGTCGATCCTTGTCGCGGGTGTGATGGCAGACCTGTTCGACTGGCGCTGGGCCTTTGCGATTGCCGGCGCCGGGGGGATGTGTGCCTTTGCCATCGTCGCACTCGTGCTGCCGGCCAAAGAGCCGAATGCGGCGGCGCGACCGACGGGAGCTGCGCTGGATTTCAGGCCCGTGTTCCGGGACCGGGCGGTGATGGCCTATGTGGTCGCGTCGCTTGGTGTCGCCTGGGAAGTGTTTGCCAGCCGGGTCTGGCTGGTGACGTTCTTTCTGTTTCTGCAGTCGCGCCTGCCCGCCGGAGAGACGGGCTGGAGCCCGGCCGTCTGGGCGACCATCGTTGCGTTAATCGGTGTGCCGACTGCGATGTTCATCGGCGAGATGACGGTCAGGTATGATCGGCGCCGCATTCTGATGGGGGTTGCTGTTGTCTCCGGGGCGCTTTGTGTCGCCATCGGATTGACCGTTGATGACGGTTACGAGCTTTCGCTGGCGCTGTGCATCGCGTTCGGGATGTTTTCCTACGGTCGCAGTTCTTCAACAACTGCCGGGACAATTTCGGTGGCCGACCCCAAACGCCGCGGCAGTGCCCTGGCGGTACAGGCTTTTATCGGGTTTTCCGGCGGCATTCTGGGCCCTCTTGCGTATGGCATTGCGCTGGATGCGGCCGGTGGCAGTGGCTCCGCCGCTGCTTGGGGAATTGCGACTATCGTGATGGCGGTCGGTCCTGTTGTAACGGTTGTCGCGCTTTTGACGATGCCGAAGCCCGCTGCAAAAACCTGATTTTTCAGGGTGTTCTGCGGAGCACTGCATTTTTCATCAAACTTTTTTCAATTTCTTCGCGTCTTTAACGCTTAGTTAAGCACGCTGGCGCTCCAATAGGGTTCGAAAACAGTGATCAACCAGCGGGGGGCTACCTGATGAACAGCTACGAAAATCTCAATGAACGCGTGGAAAACGCGGTCCAGAAATTTCACCAATCGGAAGAGTTACGGCGGCGGGAGAACAAATCTCTCAGCGGCATTCTTAACGATCTGGAAATCAAATTCGAAGCCCGGACGGCCGAACTTCAGGATTGTCAGGTACGGATCAACGAGCTTGAAGAATCGAACGTCTCGTTGAACGCGCTGGTATGCCAGTTGGTCGATATTGTCGAAAAATCTGCCGATGATATTACGCAGGACCCGCTTTACCGGGCCAGCGCTGCGGCGTCGGACATCGTCAACCGCTATGTTGCGCAAGAGCCTGTCTATCCAGTTGCCGGCCCGCCAACCGAGCAAGAAGCCGCAACGGCACCGGGACCCGAGCAGGGGCCTCCGACTGCCACCGCGGAGGAGGTGTTATCCGAAGGTAATTTCGAGAACATCGCCGAAGAATTCCTGCTCGCGGAAGAGCTTTTTGAAAAAACCGAAGGCGCTGCCAAATTTCCGAAGCTCGTTTTCGATGCAATGGCGATTGCGCGGGGAGACGACGTGTCCCCGACTGTCGATGCGCCTTCCCAGGAAAGCACGGGTAATTCGGTATCGGAAGCAGCAACCGAGACACGTGAGACACCGCAAAATGACGGCGATCTCGACATCAAGGAAATTATGGCCCGGCTGGAAATAGCGGCCGAACGGGCTCAGCTTCGCGCCGACGAAGATGAAAGACGCGATCGGAGTACATTGGAACCAGAGGTGCTGGACCGGGCCGTTGGGGGACGCGCCTGATCCGGAGCGTAGGTTCGCGTAGCAATCCCGCCTTTTGAGCCGGGACCGATCTAGGAAAAGGGCGGACCGTTTGGTCCGCCCTTTTTCGTCCGTGGCATCGTTTGTCTCGTAGCCGGCGCTATGTTGTCGAGCCGGGCCTTTGCCTTAGAAGATATCCGAGCGTTCGTATTGCTTCGGCCAGTTCACGTTCTCGGCGCGCAGCTTTGTGGCTGCATGCAGCGGCCAATAGGGATCGGCGAGCAGGGTGCGTCCCAGCACGACGAGATCGGCACGTCCGTTGGCGACGACTTCTTCGCAGAAATCAGGGCTGTGCAGCAAGCCGACGGCGGCGGTCGCGATACCTGTTTCGCGTTTGACGGTTTCTGCCAGTGGTATCTGATATCCCGGATGTACCGGGATCTGCTGTCTGGTGTCATTCCCGCCAGATGAACAGTCGATCAGATCGACATCGCCGTTTTCTGCAATCCGCTTCACGACTTCCACGGTGTCATCCAGCGTCAGGCCGCCTTCGACCCAGTCGGTGCAGGAAAGCCGCACAAAAAGCGGAAGCTCGTCCGGCCATTCACGGCGGATGGCATCGATGGTTTCCATCAGGAAGCGACTGCGGTTTTCAAGCGTCCCGCCATAGTTGTCCGTGCGCAGGTTGCTTAACGGCGACAGGAAACTGTGGCCGAGATAACCGTGCGCGGCGTGCAACTCCAGCAGTTTGAACCCGGCCTCACGCGCACGCCGTGCGGCGGTGGCGAAATCCTCGAGCACGCGGGCGATGGTATTGCTGTCCATCTCGGTCGGTGTCTGCCAATCGGCGAAGGGCAGGGCGGACGGGCCGATAACCTGCCAGCCCTGGTCCGTGTCCGGGCCGAGCGATCCGGCACCGTCCCATGGGCGGGCGGTCGAGGCTTTGCGGCCGGCATGGCCGATCTGCATAGCCGGCACCGCGCCCTGTTCTGCAATAAAGGAGGCGATACGTTTAAAGGCATCGCTCTGGTCGTCATTCCAGATGCCGAGGCAGTTGGGCGTGATGCGTCCTTCCGGCGATACATGGGTGGCCTCGGTAAAGACGATCCCGGCGCCGCCGACCGCGCGGCTGGCGAGATGCACATAGTGCCATTCTTCCGGTAGGCCATCGGTTGCCGAGTATTGGCACATCGGCGACATCATGATGCGGTTTCGTGCCGTTACCGACCGGAACGTGGCCGGGCGGAACAGGTGCGGATTGCGGTCGCGCTGAAGAATTCGGCGTCTATTTTCTGACATGTCTCTCTGATGCTCGATTAATGTGCGGGAGTGGCCGGGATAAGCTGTCCGGCCCGGTGGAACGGTCTGGCGGTCTCCGGCGGATCTCTTTGCGTGCTGGAATTACGAGCATGGGCATCCCACCTCAAAACGGAAGCGTAAACGCGAAAGGAAATCTCTGTGAGACTATCGGCGAAGCTCAAATTTCTACCCATTGCCATGCTGGCGACCTTTACGGCTTTTTCTGCGGCCGCCGTGGCGGAGGAAATTGGCCATGTGGACACGGCGTTCAAGCTGCTGGGCCGCAACCACCAGGTGACCGTCGAGGCCTTCGACGACCCGAAGGTCAGTGGCGTGACCTGTTTTATCAGCATGGCGCGCAAGGGCGGTCTGACCGGCACGCTGGGCATTGCCGAAGAAACATCCGACGCGTCCATCGCCTGCCGCCAGGTCGGACCTATCGCCTTTGTCGAGGCGATCGAGGGGGACGACGAAGGGGAGGAAGTCTTCAAGAAGCGCCAATCCATCTTTTTCAAACGGCTCAATGTGGTCAGGTTTCTGGATCCCAAGCGCAACACGCTGGTCTATCTCGCCTATAGCGACAAGCTGATTGACGGGTCGCCGCAAAACTCGGTTTCCGCCGTTGCGATGATGCCGTGGGGCGATCGGCCGCTTGCTAGGGTTCTCATCAAGTAGCCTAAAAGATTTTGTCGGAGATAAAAGCCTGATGCGTGACCTCGCCGTTGAATGACGGGAACCCGGCGAAGTCGTCGCGCGCTTCGGCGCGGGCGGGTGATGCAAGGGCCGCATTCAGCGCCGGCATGTCGTCGAACGTCATCTGCGCGATCAGCAGGTTGCCGCCCGGATTGACCGGGAACGGATCGGCAAAATCTGCACGCTGATGCAGCACCAGCGAACCGATGCCGGGAAATTGCTGAAGAATGGGCGCGTGGCTGGTGCGATAGTAATCGAGAAATCTGTCCGGCTCGGGCGCCGAGCCGTGATAGCGAACGATGTAGGATGCGGTCATGGGGGCTCCTTTTCTCTGAATTCCAAGCCTTGGAAATTTGAGTAATAATAGTTAACTAGGTTATCTTACCTGTCAACGGGTGTTTAGCGATATCTCCTGGAGGGCCGTCTGGGTTTTGACCAGTCGGCTTTGACCCGGCGCGACAACAAGCGGCCGGGTAGTTCGGGCATGGATCAAGGTTTGTCCATTGCAGCTTCCGCGACCAGCGTTCTTCAAGCCGGGTGGCGCCGTGCCCGTCAGTGTCTTAACCTTGTAGGCAACAAGCATAATAAGCAGGGAAGACAGATGTCCGGCACCTATTTCGGCATTTTTGATCATCTGGACCGGCGCCCCAATAAGTTGCTGGTGCAGACCTGCGAACAGTCCCGCATGGCGCCTGACGGCTTTGTCGGGGAAGTCATGCCGCATTCCACCCCCAACAGTCAGGCTGCCGAATAATGATCTTCGAACGACGCGCATACACCATGGAGCCGGGCCACGTGCCTGCCTTCGACAAGGCCCAGACCGACCGCGGTTTCGATCTGGTCAAAAGCTATATGGACCGTCTCGTCGGGTATTTCTCCACCCGCACGGGGGCCACCGACCAGGTTGTGCATTTCTATCGCTACGATAGCTTTGAAGACTGGAACACCCGGTTGCGCGGTCTGTACGGGGTGCCGGAACTCACGCCCTATTTCGTCAATACCCGCAAGATCGTCCGCCGTCAGGTCAACGGATTTTTCGAATTGCTGCCGGTTGAGGCGCTGAACCCCATGTGGGCCGGTGGCAATGACTGGTTGCCGGAATCCGGCGCGAAGCTCGGCGCGTTGAATGGTGACAAGGTGATCGAGGAGCGCGCCTTTCAGCTGCGTCCTGGCGGCATCCCGGCCTTCGTTGAGGCCTGCAATGCCCACGGCATCAAGGCGCTGGAGACGATGGAGACGATGGACGGACGCACGATCGGCGCGTTCATGTCGATGACCGGCCCGCTTCACAACATTACGTTATGGTGGTGGTTCGAAAACACGGCCGAGCGTGAGGCCCGGGTGGCCGCGCTTGATGCCAATGCTGACTGGCAGGCTTTTATCTCGACAATCACACCGCTTCTGGTCGATCAGTCGAGCCTGCTGATGACACCCCGCCCAATACCGGAGATGTCGCCGCTGTTTGCTTGACAACGTCCTAATCTGCCCCGCATAATTGTATGTACACGAACAATAATCGGTTCGGAGAACTGAGGGGATCGCACCATGACTTTTGTCCACAACGCCTGGTACGTCGCCTGTTGGGCGCATGACCTGACGACCGAGCCGCAGGCAGAGACAATCCTGAGCGAGAACGTCGTTTTGTGGCGGGGGGAGGACGGCAAGGTCCGCGCGGCCGAAAATGTCTGCCCCCACCGTTTCCTGCCGTTGTCGCAGGGACGGGTGCGCGGCAATGATCTTCAATGCGGCTATCACGGGCTGACCTTCGATGGCGCCGGCGCCTGCGTCGATGCGCCGACCCAGGACGCGCCGCCTGTGAACTGCCAGATCCGCTCGTATCCCGTGCATGAAAACATGGGCATGGTCTGGATCTGGATGGGCGATCCAGCACTTGCCAATACGGCGGATATCTATGACCTGCCGGAATACCATCAGGATGGCTGGGGCGTCGGCTTTGGCGATGCGCTGGATGTCGATGCCCACTATCTGCTGCTTTGCGACAATCTGTGCGACCCGACCCATGTCAATTACGTGCACCCGTCGACGCTTGGAAACCCGGACGGAATCAATGCGCCGGTGACTTTCGACGACAAGCCCTGGGGTGTGTTGACAGAGCGGTTTACGCACAATTCTTCGCCGACTGGTTTCGTTGAGGCCTGTGGCGACTATGACGGCAAGGTTGATATGTGGCAGCGTTACCTGATGTATACGCCGTCGGTGTCGATTATTGATTTTGGTGCGACGGCGACGGGCACCGGTAGCTATGAGGGTGGTGGAGACGGGCGGCTTCAGGTCTATTCGTGCCACTTCATGACGCCGATCACCGAAACGCGCACCATCGACCGCTGGCTGCATGTGCGGAACTTCCTGCCCGATGACGATTCCGTCGGCGACGGGATCAGCGACCAGTTCCGCATCGCCTTCGCCGAGGACAAACTGATCCTGCAGGCCGTTCAGGCCGAGGAAGACCGCCATGCCGGACGGGTAAAGATCGGGCTCGACCTCGATGCATCGGCCGGGCTTTTCCGGCTCAAGATTAACCGCCTGCTGCGGGCCGAAGCGCAGGAAGCTGCACAGGCAGCTGAGTAGAGGGCGGGTGCAATCCACCGACCAAAGTCTGCTTTCAGGGCAAGAGCAGCCGGGATAGGCTCTGCCACTTAATAGCCGGGTTTAGCCACAAGCGGACCTTGAGACTTCTGTCACAGTCGGAGCGTCAGACGTTCCTGAAGCATGTCGGTGTCAGACCGATTAAATGAAAACGGCGGCCCTCGTTGCCATGGGCCGCCGCTTTATCTTCCGAAGCGCAATCGTATTTACGCTGCTTTGACTTTCGTCAGGAAGTCGTCGATCGCGGAACGCAACACCGACGCCTGATCATTTAGTTCCTGACCGGTGGACAGAACTTTTCTGGCAGCGGTACCCGTTTCGTCCGCGCCGGCGCTGACCGAACTGATATTCGTATTCACCTCGGTCGTGCCAGCAGAGACCTGCTGGATATTGGACGAGATTTCTCGGGTGGCGGCATCCTGTTCCTCGACCGCTGCGGCAATCGACGACGAGATATCGTCTACCGTCTTGATCGTTGTGCCGATCGATGCGATGGCATTCACGGCGTCCAGCGTGGCGTTCTGAATAGCGCCGATCTGACCGGAGATTTCTTCTGTTGCCTTCGCGGTCTGGTCGGCAAGCGATTTGACCTCGGTGGCGACAACCGCGAAGCCCTTACCGGCTTCACCGGCACGCGCGGCTTCGATCGTGGCGTTGAGGGCAAGGAGGTTGGTCTGACTCGCGATGTCGTTGATCAGGTTGATCACTTCGCCGATCTTGCTGGCCGCTTCCTCCAAGCTTTTGACCTTCTGGTTGGCGTCGTCTGTTTCCTGGACAGCGGCACGGGCAACCCGTGTGCTTTCAGCCGCCTGACGTCCGATCTCCTCGATCGACGATGATAGTTCCTCCGTTGCGGTAGCGACGGTCTGCGTGTTGGTGCTCGCCTGTTCCGAAGCGCTGGCAACACTCGCGGACCGCTTCGAAGTCTGCTCTGCCGTGTTCGTCAGACCTTCTGCCGCAGTCTGCATTTCTGCAGAAGCAGACGCGAACACGCCAAGGGCTTCGTTTGCTGTCTTTTCAAACTCGGCTGTAAGGGCGCTGATCTGCTCGGTGCGCTGGTTAACGGCTTCTGCCTGTTTGGCTTCCTCCGCGGCCCGCAGGCGTTCCTGTTCAACAACTTTCTGGTCAGCCTCTTTCTGTTTCGCGTCGGCGGCACGCTGTTCTTCCTGGAGCCGCGCCGTTTCCTGCATGCTATCGCGGAAAACCGTAACCGACCGCGAGATATCGCCAATTTCGTCTGTTCGGTCCCCATCAGGCACCTCTACATCGGTCTTGCCATCTGCCAGCGTCTTCATCACCCCAAGCATTCTGTTCAGCGGCTCGGTAATGCTCTTGGCGATGCCAATTCCCATCACGCTTCCGAAGACCAGTCCGATAAGAGTACTAATCCCGATCACGAGAAATGAGATTGTCATGATCTGTTGCTTTTCCCGGTCCCTGACGACCAGAAGGGCGGCTTCTTCAGCGTGAAACTCCGCCATTATTTTCCGGAACGCGTCGAAGTAGGTCTTGCCTTTTGCCTCACCTACAAGGGATGCGACGTCGTTCATCGTGTTTTCCGAACCCACCTTGCGACGCATAGCAATCATCGGCTCTGTCACATTTGCGACCCAGTCGGAAATCGTCTTTTCGGCGGTCTCCAGTCTTTCGACCTGGGGCGGGTTATCGCTGACGGTATTTTTCAGTGTGGAAATTTCCGCGGTGAAAACTTTTTGTCCGCCGTTGTAAGGTTCGAGGAATTCATCTTTCCCGGCCAGCATGAAACCGCGCATGCCGGTTTCCATATTGACAGCAGCCGCGACGATCTGATCACTGACCCCGAGCACCTTGTGAGTATGATTGACCCATTTAACGCTATCCTTGATCGATAGCAGGGACCAGGTCGTCACGCCGCCCACGGTTAGAAGGATAACAAGTGGTATCATGATACCCGTCAGCACTTTGGATCTTATCTTTATGGAACGGAAACGGTTACTGATATTAATCATTGCTGATGTTCCTATAACTGATGGCTTTCTGGTCGGAATACCGATGGAAAGACTTTTATCGCGATGACCAGGTTTGTAGCGTCAGCCGCGGTTGTCGGGAAGAATTGCAAGCGTAAGACAACGGTAATAATCTCAATTAAATCTAAAATTTTTCTTAAATTTGCGAGCGTCACCCGCCGTCCCAAGCCTTGGCCTAGCCGGTCTCGGCTACGCAAGACGCAAACGCGTTGGCTGATTGAATATTTCGCTTAAGCGGCGATCTTTCGAGGCCGCCGTTTTCCTTTGCGCGATGTCTCTTAAGGGTCAAACTCGGCCTTTCTCGAACCGGCCAGCGATTGTCTGCTTTCCGATGATGAGCGGAAGTTGCACCGACCGATATCTTTTATGAGTCCATGGACTCGCATTCCGGTTTTTCCGTGATACGCTGACCCCCGCGCAGATGAAGCGCCTTCACGCTGTGTCCGGTGAAAACCGGGCACGGCGTTCTTTGTTGTGGGCTTTTATAGGGCGTGCGGTCCGGCAACTGACCGCGTGAGCCAGACCGCGCGCGCCGGAAAACCGAAAGGAGACGCCGATGAGTACCGGGGAGAAAACCGTCACCGCCGACGTGGCGAGGCTGCGCGCGGCGCCGCGCTGCGGCGCACGGACAAGGGCGGGTACGGCCTGCCGCTCGCCTGCTGTCCATGGCCGGTCCCGTTGCCGCATGCACGGGTGCGGCGGCGGGAAATTGCGTGGATCGGGCGCGCCGCGGGGCAACCGGAACGCCTGGAGGGACGGGTTCTGGGCCGCTGCCGCCCGCCTGCGGCGCCGGCGGATCACCGCCTTCATCCGGGAGATGGAAGCGAGGCTGGCGGATGTGGAGGCTATGGAGGCTTTGGAGGCTTCGGAGGCTTCGGAGGCTTCGGAGGCTTCGGAGGTTGGGGCCCGTTCTCCGGCCGGGACTATCGATGAACCCGCTTCGGGTGCACGGGGTTGTTTTCCGTTTTTTCTGCCGGACGCCCCTCCGCCGGTGTTGCAGGCGCCGCCGGTTCCGCCGGGCGATGGCGCCCGGGAAAGCGCAAACCGGTCTCGGCTTCGATGCATCGGCGGGCCCGTTCCGGCTCAGGGTGAGACGGTTGCCGTGGGCGGAAGCGCAGGGAGCTGCGCGGGCCGCGGCGTGGGATTTACGATCCGGGGTTCAGGATCTGGTCCAGCTCCTGGCTGAGGCTGTTGATCTCGAACTCGGCCCAGAGCGGCAGGTGATCGCTGATCTGCGCGTCACCGCCTTTGGGTTTCATGTCCTGGAACAGGGCCTTGTAGAACGGGACCACGTTGAATTCCCCTGTATGATTGAATTGTTTGCGGTTTACCCAGGCGATCTTGTCAAAAGTTTTCGACCGCTTGAAGTTCGTGGTCAGTGAATTCATCCCGTCCGGCATTTGAAAACCATGCGATACCAGCGCGTCGAAAAACGGATCGTTTTCCTTCTCGACGTTGAGATCGCCGACAACGAAGAAATCCCGGTCGAACACCTTGCCTTTGCCGACCCGTGTCCGCCGACGGATGAAGTCGACCATCTGCTGGATTTCCTCACGCCGCTGATCGCGCTCGGTTTTTGTCTTGCCATAATAGATGTGCGCGGTGGCGATCACGAAGTCGAAACGGCCTGCCCGGAAGGACGCGCAATAGGGCATCCGGTGGAGCTGGTAACCCATGTGGGATTTGGCGGGTACGTTGAAGCCGATGTCGCTGGCGAGCCCGGTCGGGATGACAGAACGCTTGTCATAGAGAAACGCAAACCGCTCATGATTACCGGTCGGATCCGATACCAGGATGCGGTAATTGCCGGGGAGTTTATCCTGTAGCCGCTGCAGGCCGCGCAGGTCGGTTTTGACCTCCTGCAGGGCGATGATATCGAACCGTTCGCAGATATCGGCAATGTACTGGATCGCCCGGTTGGTGTGGCGGTTCGAGAACTGTTCGATATTCCAGGTCGCAATCAGCAGGTTTTCGTTCAGCTTGCGGCTCGGTACTTTGTAGGGATGCGTGTCCATGACCCGCATCAGCGCCTTGCGTTCGGCGGCGATTGTTTCGGCACTCGTCGGCATTTTTTTCTACCCCCATAGATTTCTTACGCCCGGAGATTAGCGCATCGCCACAGGCTGTCGATAAAAGAGACTTGACCGATACAAATCTATATAGATAATTAAGTTATCTAAATATTTCACTGTTTTAGGAGGCCATGATGGCTGCCGACGGAACAAGCCCTCAACCGGCGCAACAACCTTCGCCGGGGCATAACCGCCCCCTCGACCGGGACCTGCGCGGATACCTGGAAACCAATGCCGACCTGCTGACGGTTATCGAAAAGCCGGTATCGATCGACGATATCGGCGCGCTGTCGGCACAGTCGGAAGGCCCGATCCTGTTTGAGAATATCACGGAATTTCCGGATTTCAGGCTGTGTGACATTCTCGTCAAGCATCGGTGGTCGCAATGCCGGGCACTGGGTGTGGCGCAGGAAGATTATCTGCCGACGCTGGCCAAACGGCTGCGCCAGCCGCCGCGTGGATTTGTCGATGTTGCGACCGGCCCGGTCAAAGAGGTCATCTATACCGGCGACGATGTCGACTGGCTGAAACTGCCGGCGCCGGTGCATTCGGCCGAAGAAGGGCAGCGCTATATATCCGCGATGAATATCGTGAAGGATCCGGAGACCGGGTTCTACAATTCATCCCATGCGGGCACGACGCCGGTCGGGCCGCGTCACGGCTTTATGAGTTTCGCGACGCCGCACACCCATATCATCATGCAGAAATACCGCGACATGGGGCTGACCGAGATGCCCATCGCCATCGTCTTCGGTGTGCATCCGGCATACGAGATCATGGCCAATTTTTCCGGCATGCATATGGATGTGTGGGGCGAAATGGAGATGGTCGGTACCATCATGGACCAGGATATCGAAATGGTGCCGTGTGAGACCATAGATCTTCGCGTCCCTGCCCATGCCGAAATTGTTGTAGAGGGCGTGGTTGATGTGTCGCAGACCTTCGAGGTCGGCGGGGTCAACGCGCCGACCGGCTATTTCCTGCCCAAAGAGCAAAAAATCCCGCGCATCGACCTGACCGCCATTACCATGCGGTCGGGCAAGCCGATCTACCGTAATCATCAGACGGTGCCGGACACCGACCACCAGCCCCTGCCACGGCTCTGCCATGAAGCGGTGCTCTATAACCGGATCAGCGAGATCGGCCTGAAGGTGCACGACGTCCGCTTCCCGACCTGGGGTGCTGCCGTCAGTTGCGTCATTCAGGTCGAATATCCGCGTGCGGGTTTCGTCAACGATGCGCTGATGCAGACGATGGGGTCGCCTTGGCTGAACACCAAGATGGTCGTTGCCGTCAGCCCGGACACGGATATCTCAAGCGCCGAAGCCGTCTACCGCGCCATTGCGACGCGGGTCGATCCGGCAAGGGACATCTTCGTTGTGCCCGGCACACGTGGATCGCTGTATGAGCCGTCGGGCGAATTGATCCCGGGGCATGAACCGTGGCGTACCGTCGGCAAAATCGGCATCGATGCGACCGCCAAGCCGCATCGCGGCGAGACCGACTTTAAAGAAGCATTCCCCCTGAACTGGGGCAAAGTGAAACTGGAGGACTACCTGTCATGACCGAAGAAGCCCCCTTTATCCCCTATGCCGACCGCGATGCGTTGCCCGATCAGCTCAAAGCACCGCTTGAGGCTTATGAGGCCCGGATGGGCTTCATGCCAAATGCGCTGAAGCTCTATATGCATCGCCCCGAACTGCTGGCCTGTTTGATACAGCTCAACAATACGGTCATGCGCGATCCGTCCAGTCATCTCGATGCGGGGCTCAAACGCCGGATTGCCGCCATCTGCAGTTTTCTCAATCAGAGCGCCTATTGTGTCGCCCATAACACCAATACGCTGATGACCGATGCCGAAGACGACAGTGAAGGCTGGGACTTCAAGGCCGAAGACATCGCCAAGTTGCTCGATCCTGCTTATGCGCCCGACGACCCGGCCGAGAAGGTCGCCATCGAATACGCCCGGGCCGCGACCATCGATCATGCGAACGTGCCGCGCGAACTTCTCGACAGGCTGGCGGCATGCATGACACCGCCACAGGTGGTCGAGCTCGGCTGCGTGGTCGGCTTCTGGAAAATGTACAATTCCATTCATGAGGCGATGCATATCCCGGTTGAGGCCGCGCTTCAGGGGAACGTGGCGTTTCTCGACGCATGAGTGCCGCACATGTGGTGACGACGACGTCGCGACCCGAATTTCTTGACCCTGACGGCGGCGACCGGACCTTCCGGGCGACGGTCTATGATCTGCTGGCCGTTGGCGCCCGCATGCAGGATGTGCGCGATTACCTGGCGGCGCAGATAGGGGTTAGTGGGCCGCAATACGCGATTCTGATGGCGATCTTTCATCTGCAGGAAGAGCTGGGCGGCGCCGGCGTGCGGGCGGTTGGCCGGCGTCTTCATGTCAGCGGCCCGTTCGTGACAGCGCAGGCCAACCGGCTTGTTGAACTCGGCCTGGTCGAGAAACGTCCCAACCCGCTTGACGGGCGGGGTGTATGGCTTTGTCTGACGGAAGACGGCAGCCACCGGATATCGCATGCCGCGCCGGTCATTCAGGAGGCGAATGACGCGTTTTTCGCCACGCTCAGCAAGGTCGATTTTCTCGTGCTCGGTGATATTGCAGCCCGGCTTGAGAAAAGCTCGGACCGGGTGGGGAAGCGGCTAAAAGAGTCGCCTGGTAAGGCTTAGGCCGTTAATGCTGTGTTCAGGTTCAATGCTTTATGACCGCAGTTGAAATCAACTTATGGGACAAAATCATGACCACATTCTCCTTCAAGACAGCAATTGCAGCTGGCCTCACCGCTGCTGCGATTGCTGTTTCCGCAGCCCCAGCGTCGGCAATGAACGAGCAGGAGCTGGCCACTCAGATTGCAAAGGACGCCGGGGTTTCCAAAGCCGTCGCTTCCAAGATGCTTGAATCATATGCAAAAAACGTAGGCGCGGCGCTGAAAAAGGGGGATAGGGTCTCAATTGTCGGGTTTGGCTCGTTTTCGGTGTCTGCCCGTGCGGCCCGGACCGGGCGCAACCCTCAGACGGGCAAACCGATAACAATTCCCGCCTCAAAGAGGGTGCTATTCAAGGCAGACCGGACGCTGAACAAAATCGTAAAATAGAGTTAGTTGAAAGCCACGCCGACGGAGGTGGGGGTGACGGGTAGCTCTGTGCCCCGTACACCGCAACGGTGGCTACCGATAGACATCGCCGGCCCGGCATGTCATGAACCGGCTGAGTTTCTCAGCCGGTTTTTTGCTGGCATTTTCCGATTGTCAGGCGTTTGTCCGCACCGAATTCATCCATCCCAGGAACAAAACCGGCCTCGCACTGGCCGTTGATCATCTGTCTCGGTCTTGTCGCGGCACTGGCGCCGTTATCGATCGATATGTACCTGCCGAGCTTCCCGGCAATCGGGAAGGAATTCGGTGCAAGTGCAGCGCAGATCCAGCTTACGCTCAGCGGCTACATGATCGGCTTTACGCTCGGCCAGCTCGGGTACGGGCCGCTCTCCGACCGGTTCGGACGTAAATATGTTCTGCTGTCCGGCATTAGCATCTACGTCGTTATGACTCTTTTGTGCGCGACGGCGAACGATACGGAAACGCTGACGATTTACCGGTTTTTTCAGGCGATCGGCGGCGGCGCCGGCACCGTGCTTTCCCGGGCGATTATCCGCGACCGCTATGACGGCACACAGATGGCGAAGGTGATGTCGCTGATGCTGACGATCATCCTGTTCGCGCCGATGATCGCACCGGTGATCGGTGGCTATGTGCTGATCTGGTTTGGCTGGCGCGCGATATTCTGGACGCTGGCGGTCTGCGGGGTCCTGGCGATTTGTGTGGTGCTGTTCGGCATCAAGGAAAGCCTGCCGCCCGAACGCCGCAGCAAGCCGGGGTTTCGTCCGCTGCTGCGCGGGTACGCTGCAGTCCTCACGCACCGCGAGGCGATCGGGTACATCCTGACCGGCGGCATTACGTTTGGTGCGCTCTTTGCCTTTCTGTCGGGGGCGCCCTTTGTGTTTATCGAATTTTACGGCGTCGCGCCCCAACACCTCGGATACATCTTTACGCTCAACGTTTTGGGCGTGATGGCCGGGGGGTGGCTGAACAGCAAACTGGTGATGACCGAAGGCGTTTTTCAGATGCTGACCGTCGGCGTCTGGTTGCTGTTTGCCGGCGCGGTCGTTCTTTTTGTGCTGATCGCAACCGACGTCTGGGGAATGTGGGGCGTGATCCTCGGTATTGTCTTCTTCACCTTGCCCCTGAACCTGATCAACGCGAATGCGGCGGCGGGCGCTCTCGAATTCTTCCCCGACAACGCGGGGACGGCATCGGCGGTGGTCGGCGCTGTGCGCTACGGGTTTGGGGCGATCTCCGGTGTATGTGTCGGGCTGTTATATGACGGCACGGCGATGCCGATGGGCTGGGTTATTCTTGGCTGTTCGGCGCTCAGCGTCGTCTTTCTGCTGACGCTGCTTCGGCGGCGCTAGCTTCCTGACCGCATAGATTTTTCAGGCGCGTGGCCAGACCTGCGGGCACTGCTCGCCGAGGAGGCTGAGCGGGTCTCCATCATTCAGGGTGCGGTCGAAGATGAGCGGCGCGTCCGACCGGTTCATCCAGCGGATATCATCCCCTGCATAGCGCAGAGAAAGCGCACGGCGGCTGTTCTCCGTATTGCTGTTGCCGGAGGATGAATGCAGCGTCAGGCCGTGAAAGATGATGATGTCGCCCGGGTCGGTTTCCATCAACACGGTGGGGTAATCGTCCGGATTGTTGTCGATATCCGGCACGGTCGCGATCAGGTCGTCGCGGTTGAAGCTGTCGACGGGAACGTTCTCACCGATTTTTACCGGCTGAAACAGTTTTCCCCATTTGTGCGATCCCTTGGCGAAGCGCAACGCACCGGTATCTTCGCGCGTCGCATCGAGCGAGAACCAGATGCTCGCCAATTGATCTCCCTTGATTGAAAAATACGGCATGTCGTGATGCCAGTATGTCGGCGCCGGCGCACCGGCTTCCTTGATCAGCAGATGCTCGTCATACAGGTCGAGCCGGGCGGCGTCGAAAATCTCGGCTGCGACCTGCGCCGTCGGTCCTTCGAACAGAAATTTGCGGAACGGCTCGAACCGGTTGAACAGCCGGTGGTCGGTGTAATATCGGGGTGCACCTTCCGGCCCGTAACTTTTCGAGAACTGTCCCGGTGATGCGACGGCCTGATCGAATCCGTCAGCCAGTGTGTCGAGCCATTCCGGCGAAAGGATTCCACGCAGACAGACCGCGCCGTCTTCATGAAACGTGCGGATATCTTCATCACTTATCATGCGGTCAAGAATCTGGGTCATCTGCATCACTCCGTTCGTCTGTAAACGATTTTGCCGCAGGGACGGCCATTGTGCAAATGCCGGGGTGCACGATGCCTGGCATATAGGAGGTATGCCGAATTTGTCCCGCCGCTAGGGTTGTGCTTAACTTTTAATAACAACACACAATAAATGGAGGAAAAATGATGATGAAATCGAAGAACCTCGTGACCTGCGCGGCAGCGCTGACCGCGGTCGCTCTGCTGGCAAGCCCGGCGGCGAGCCAGAGTGCTGAGGATTTTTACAAAGACAGAACCGTGCGCATCATCGTCTCCTACGGCGCAGGCGGATCATATGGGCTGTACGCGCTGCTTCTTGCCAATCACATGAAGAAGCATATGCCGACCGATACCAAGATCATCAAACAGCATATGCCGGGGGCGGGCGGCACCAAGGCGCTGAACTATCATGCAAACGTATCGCCGCATGATGGCACCGTCATCGGCATGCATCCTGAAGTGATGGCGATTAATCAGCTGATCCGCAAAAAGGGGATCAAGTATAACGCGACGGATTTCCGGTCCCTCGGTTCAGTAACCCCGGTCAATCCGGTCCTGATGGTGTGGCACCAATCCCCTGTGCGGAGCATCGCGGACGTTAAAAAACGCGTCACCATTCATTCCTGCTCCGGCACAGGATCGCAGACATTTATCATGCCCAGCATGCTGAACGCGTTTGTCGGCACCAAGTTCAAGCTCGTCTGCGGCTATAAGGGATCGGCGACCCAGACGCTCGCCCTGCAGCGCGGCGAGGTAGAGGTGCAGTCCTCGGCGATCATTAGCTGGCGTGTGCGGCACGCCGACTGGCTGCGGGACAAGAAGATCTTCCCGCTCGTGCAGATCGGGCTTGTGCGTGACAAGACAATCCCGGATGTCCCGCTGATGTCTGAATTAACTGATGACCCGAAGGCCAAGGCGGCACTCCAGTTCATCTCATCGGGCTCGCCGATCGGGCGGTCCTTTATGGTGCACAAGGATGTGCCCGCCGACCGTATCGCGCTTCTGAAAAAAGCCTTCAGGGATACGGTCAACGATCCTGCGTTTATCAAGGAAGCCGCGGGGCGGAATGCAAATCTCGAATACACACCGGGCGAAAAGATCGATGCGATCATCGCCAGCACACTTAAAACCCCGAAGGACATTGTCACCCTGGCGCAGGCGGCCATTAAACAGGGCCGAAAAATGAAAACCCAGTGCACGGTGAACTGCACGAAGCCCAAGAAGAAAAAGAAGCAGTAAGCGTCCTTATCCATCCCTGAGGGGGAGCTATACGCGGGGCGGTCTGTTGGCCGCCCCGTTTTTTGTGTAAGCCTGAGTGATGAGTCCCGCCCGCCTGACCATTCTGTCCTGCACGTTTCTCGTCTTTAACCTGCTGGCCTTCATGACCGTTGCAGCCGTGCTGCCGACGCTGATTGCCGAATGGGGGATGAGCAATTCGCAGGCCGGCTGGCTCGGCGGCGTATTCTTTGCCGGGTATCTGGTTGCGGTGCCGGTGCTGGTGCCGCTCACTGACCGTATCCCGCCCAAACGGATCTGCCTGATCGCGACGGTTCTGGGCGCCGTCGTTTCGCTGGGCTTCGCGCTTCTGGCGACCGGTTTCTGGTCCGGCATGGTTCTCCGGTTTCTCGCTGGCGTTGCGATGGCGGGGGCGTATATGCCGGCGCTCAAAATTCTCGCCGACAGTCTGGACGAGCCCTGGCGCAGCCGCGCATCCAGCTATTACACGTCCGTGTTTGGAATCGGCACCGCCATTTCCATCTTTGCCGGCGGCGCGGTTGCGGATGTGTATGGCTGGCGCTGGGCGTTTGCGGCCGCCGGTATCGGGAATGCGCTCTCGCTGATTATCGGGTTTCTGTGGCTGCCGACCGGCAAATCGAATCCGTCGATCCGCCGTGGGTTGCTGGTCGATTTCAGGCCCGTATTCCGCAATCGTGCCGCAATGGGCTACATCCTCGCCTATGCCGGGCACCTGTGGGAAGGCTTCACAAACCGCATCTGGATCGTCGCGTTTCTGAGCTGGTACGTTCTCCAGCAACCGGACTCGGCGATGTTTACGACCCCGGTCGTCGTCGCGACACTGGTCGCGCTGTGCGGTGTGCCGGTGTCGATGTTCGCCGGCGAGCTGGCCGCCCGCCGGAACCGTAAAAAGGTCCTGTATTCGATTTACGCCGCGGCGCTGATCATGGGGTTGCTGCTCGCGTCGACGCCGCTGACCGGCATGCCTCCAAGCCTCGTGGCAGTGATCGCCATCGTCTACGGCATGGCGCTGTATGCCGACACCGGCACGGTGACCGCGGGCACAGTTTCATCCGCCGACCCGGCATTGCGCGGGGCCACAATGGCGGTGCACGCGATGCTGGGATTTGTCGGTGCCACACTGGGACCGGCCGTTGCCGGCATCGTGCTCGACCTTGCCGGAGGGCGCGACGATCCTGTCGCGTGGGGATCGGCCTGGCTTGTCGGTGTCGCCGGCGGCGTGTTTGCTGCGTTTGCGCTTCGATTTGCTGGCGTGCGGCGCTGACGCTCACGAGTGTGCGGAGCCGTTTTAGATGGCGCGGCTCCCTGCGTGGGACGACGTTATCTTTAGCTTGTGGCCGGAAGGTGCCCGGATAAAGAACGAGGAATGGACCGATCCGGATGCTATCTCGGAGGGTTCGAAGCCCTTCTTGGCATATTCCTTGTGGGTCGTCTTGAGATTGTCGACCATTATATCGAATGGTGCCTCCGTCCCCTTTCTGATCGGTTTCTCGCGTTTGGACACGATCAGATGCGTGCCGCCCCGGAGTTCGAGGACACCAAAATTCGCATTGCGGAATATGTGACGGAGACCCAGAGATCGGAAGAAATCGATTGTCTCGACCACGGAGTGAGTGGCGATCCGGACGTGGCCGATTGCCACGGCGGGCCGGTCGTCTTTCCGGACATGCTTCGCTTTTGGCATTTCTTTCTGGGTCGTGGCCATCGCTTTGCCTTTTGTGAGTGCGTTGTTCACATTAATTTGGCGTTTTTCGCGATTTAAACAAGGGGAGGCGGCGAAAAGAGAGCGGTCCGGCGTTGTGCCGGTAGGTCGGGCCGTCTGCAATCGGGGCCGACACCATTTTGAATCCGTCACCCGTCAATCCATTAAACGAAAAGATCAGTCCTTCACGCAGCGGCCAATGTGTCTCTGTCAGGCGCCAGGCATCTTTCCCCGCATAGTCGAGCGTAAATGTCCTGCCATGGAAACGACCTGAAAGTTGCGGGCTGTCGGGCTCAGTGGAGAATGAGATTGTGCCATAGGCGGGATGTCCGAATGCGCCACCATAGGTATCGACAGCGCGATCCGGCTTCGCGGGAGCGGGGGGAGGCGGTTCTGACTTCGAAGGCGAACGCTTGCTGCCGAAACGCGCAATCCAGTCCGTGTTGGGGGCACCGGTCAGGCAGTCGAGGACGATCTGGGACACGATGCGGGCAACCGGGGTTTGGCCCGACATGTTTGTGAGCACAATGACGCCAGATTTCCGGACGGGTAGCACCGAAATACGGGCGCCGTACCCATCGATAAATCCCGGGTGAAAAGTCAGCGGTTCGCCCCGCCATTTGCCGACCCGTAACCCCAGTCCGTAGCCGGGAGAGGTCGGCTTTCTGAGCGTCTGTACTGCCTTTGCAGGAACGACCCGGAGGCCATCGATGATGCCCTCGCCGGCTAGCAGCGCGAGGTAGCGCGTCATATCAAACAGGTTGGCATAGATACCTGCTGCCGGCCCGACCGGGTCGGTATCACGGAGAGCGAGGGTGATCCGGCCTTCGCGTACGGGGAAGTACGGGGTCGCCCGGTCGGGGTTATTCCGGAAATCGGTAAACCGGGTACTGGCAGACGTCATGCCTGCAGGCGCGAGAATGACGCTGCGGATCCAGTCATCCCACGAAACGCCTGCAAATTTTGTGAGAAATACGCCGGCGGCGGCAAACGGGACGTTGTTGTACTGAAACGCCTTGCCCGGTGGCGCCAAACGCGGAAGGCGCGCAAGCCGGCTGGGCAGGGTATGGCGATCATAGACATTCAGGTACCAGAGCGCGTCTTGACGCGGCCAGCCCGACCTGTGCGACAGCAGATGGCGGAGTGTTATGTCCTTGGGAAAGTCGGTCAGTTTCGTCTGCACCGGTGTGTCGAGCGGTAATTCGTTCTTACCATCGACGATCGCGAAACTGAGGGCGGTCATTGATTTGGCGATGGAGCCGATGCCGAAAACCGTCTGCTCGGTGACCGGGCGCTTCGATGCAATATCTGCAACGCCGAAAACCCGGGTTTCTGCCAGGCGCCCGTTTTCCACGATGCCGAGTGCGAGGCCCGGTACCTGCCAGCCGGCCATGGCCCGGTCAGTGTCTGAATCCAGGTTAGGGCAGCTAAATGCCCCCGCGGGGGTGACGCCGAGCAGCAACATGCCTGCGGCGGCGAGGTGACCTGTCCGGCGTATCATCGGGCAATGATGGCATGAATCGGCGAGGGATGAACGGTTCTAAAGAGGGTTGTATTATATAAGAAATTTAGCTAATATATTTAGATAGAAAATTTAATTATCCGGTCCAGCCCAATGCCAGATACGAAATCCGATACCAAACCCGGCGTTGAAGCCGATGTTCAAAGCGCGCGCGACAACTGGCGTCTGCCGACAACGACCCATCATACGGCACTGCTCGACGGCAACGGCAGTGATGCCGATTTTCGCAAGATGATCTATGGCATTTTCACGATGACGGTGAATTTTGATCGCATCCGCGAAACCATGGCGAGCGCGCTCGGTCTGTCGGGAATCCAGTATCACATTCTGATGGTGGTCGCGGAGCTGTCGGCAGATGCGCCGGTGACCGTAACCACAGTGGCGGGAAGACTGCATACATCGGGCGCATATGTGACGATGGAGACCAAGAAACTGATGCGCCGCGGGTTCCTGGATAAACAGCGAAACCCGGACGATGGGCGCAGTGTCCTCATCACGCTGACGGATGAAGGGCGGGCTGCGATAGACGCCTTCGCACCGTATCACCAGGAGATAAACAGCGAATTGTTTGGCGGCATCGACGCCGAAACCTTTCAGCAGTTTCGCACCATCGTCGATCAGATGAGCCGAACCAGCACCCGTGCCGCCGAAAAAGCGGCAATTCTGGCACGGGATCACACCGACATATCAGACATCGCGGTCGGCGCCATCTGGCGCTGATCCATAAAGCCAATCAATCAACAGGAGGCATGAATGCTCAAGACAGGACAACAACATCTGGAATCGCTTCGCGACGGACGCCGGGTCTATATCGGCGATGAACTCGTCGAAGATGTGACGACCCATCCGGCCTTTGCCAATGCGGCAAAGTCCTTCGCGATGATCTATGACCGCAAGCGTGATCCTGAGAACATCGATGTGATGGCCTATGAGGATGAAGACGGCGAGCTGTCTTCGACCTGGTACCTGAAGCCAAAAAACCGTGATGACCTGCGCCGCCGGCGCGAAACCCATCGCCGGGTTGCGGAATGGACCTGCGGCCTGATCGGCCGTTCGCCCGATCACGTATCGAGCTTCGTGACGGGATTGCTTTGGAAGCCGGAACTGTTTGAAGACAACCTGAAAGGGTCGGCGGCACATCTGCAGGCCTATTACGATTACATGCGCAAGAACGATACCTTTGCCTGCTACACGGTGCTGCCGCCACAGGGCGCACGCCAGCCGGAGATGTATCAGCGCGAAGGCCTGACGGTGCCGACGCTCCGCGTTACTTCCGAGGACAAAGAGGGCGTCACCCTGAACGGGATGAAAATGCTCGGCACGTCAGCCGTATTTTCGAACGAAACCTGGGTCGGCAACCTGTTGCCGCTTGGGGAGGAACAGGCCGCAGAGAGCGTTACCTGCGCTGTGCCGCTGAACCTGCCCGGTGTCTCTATCTGGGCGCGTAAGCCGTTCGAGCGGTTTGCTGTATCGGAATTCGATGCGCCGTTCGCCTGGAAATTCGACGAGACGGATTCGATGGTCATTTTCGAAGACGTCAAAGTGCCGTGGGAACGCGTCTTCACCCATAACAACGCGGCGCTGTCGCGCAACATCTATTTCGAAACGCCCAGCCACGCCATGGGCAATCACCAGTCCAACGTACGCTTTCAGGAAAAACTGAAACTCATCCTCGGGATTGCGCGAAAATCGGCCGAACTCAACAACGTTGTTCAGATACCGGCCGTCCGCGATACGCTGGGCAAACTGGCGGCCGCAGAGGCAGGGCTCGGTGCGATGATCGCCGGCCAGATCGAAGAGGCCGAGGAGTTGGTTCCCGGTCATCTGAGCATCAACCGGCGTCACATGTATGGCACGCTGCACTGGTGCACCCAGAACTATGCGACCATCTGCGAGACGGTGCGGGAATTGATGGGCGGCGGGCCGTTCCAGATGCCCGCGGATGTGTCGGTCATGAACAACCCCGAACTCAAAGAAAAATTTGAGACCTACTGGTCGGTACCCGGACAGTCGGCGATCGAGCGGATGAAGTTCCTCAAAATGGGCTGGGATCTTCTCGGCAGCGATTTTGCCGGGCGTCATCAGCAATATGAGCGCTTCTATGCCGGTCCCGTCTTTATCAACACCCTGTACAGCTTCTTCAACTGCCCGTGGGACGAGATGACGGGCACAGTGGACCGCGTGCTGGCGCAGTATGACGTGCCCGCTTCGGGAGAAATACGGCATATGGCGGCTGAGTAGCCGCCGCCGGCGCTTGCCCCTGATCGTCCGCGCGGCCTAGTATCCGGCACCTCAATCTTGCCGGGAATTAGAAGCATGTCAGACGAAACCCGCGATCAGCTCGCGTCCACAGGCGTTTTGCGCGCCGGGATCAACATGGCCAACAAGCTGTTGGTCACCGGTGCGACGCCATCGGGCGACCCCGACGGCGTGGGGCCGGAATTCGCGCGTCATATCGCTGACGGTCTCGGCGTTCCTGTTGCTTACGTGCAGTTTGCCACGCCGGGCGAGCTTGCAGATGCCGTTACCGAAAATGTCTGGGATATCGGCCTGATCGGCGCGGAGCCGACACGGGCGGAGAAGATTGCGTTCACGGCGGCTTATGTCGAGATCGAGGCGACGTATCTGGTGCCCGAAGGTTCCCCCCTGACGACGGTCGAAGAGGTCGATAGCGAAGGCGTGCGCATCGCCGTGTCCGGGCGCAGCGCCTACGACCTGTATCTGACACGCAGCCTGAAGCATGCCGAACTGCACAGGGCGCAGGGCCTGCCGGGTGCACTTGAGTTGTTTCTGGCTGAAAAGATGGAGGCGCTGGCCGGATTGCGACCCGCGCTGAACGGCGATCTCGACAAGGTGCCGGGCGGTCGGATCCTGGAGGGACAGTTCACCGCGGTTCAGCAGGCCGTCGGAACCGCGCGCACCAAGCCCGAGGCGGCGGCGTATCTGTCCGATGTCGTCGAGGACGCGAAGTCGAGCGGTCTGATTGCGCGGCTCATTGAGAAGCATGGCGTTGTCGGGCGTCTTTCGGTGGCCGGCGCCGCGTAAGGAACCCGTTTCTCAGTCGGTCAAAATTCGGCTGAGGAACAGCCGCGTGCGTTCGTTCTGCGGATCGTCGAAAAACGCGGCGGGTGGGGCATCTTCGATGATCTCGCCGCCATCCATAAAGATCACCCGGTCGGCGACACGCCGGGCGAAGCCCATCTCGTGCGAGACCACGAGCATCGTCATGCCGCTTTCGGCAAGCTCGATCATGGTGTCGAGGACTTCCTTGATCATCTCCGGATCGAGGGCCGAGGTCGGCTCATCGAACAACATGACCTTCGGTTCCATGCAGAGCGCCCGGGCAATGGCGACACGCTGCTGCTGGCCGCCCGAAAGCTGCCCCGGAAATTTGTCCGCCTGTTCCGGGATTCGTACCCGCGTGAGATACTCCCGTGCCAGCGCGTCGGCCTCCGCCGCCGGAATCTTGCGCACCCAGAGCGGCGCGAGCGTGCAGTTCTCCAGAACCGTCAGATGCGGGAACAGGTTAAAGTGCTGGAACACCATGCCGACTTCAGAGCGGATACGTTCGATGTTCTTCACATCGCGTGTCAGCTCGATACCGTCGACCGAAATCGTTCCCTGCTGATGATTTTCGAGCCGGTTGATGCAGCGGATCAGGGTCGATTTCCCGGATCCGGACGGGCCGCACACGACCACGCGTTCGCCCTCACTTACCGTCAGGTCGATATCCTTTAGCGCGTGAAACGCGCCGTACCATTTATGGAGCCCCCTGATCTCGATCATGGGGCAGGGATCCTTTCATGGTCCGTCGCGAGACGTCGTTCGAGCCACAGCGAATAGCGAGAGATCGCAAAGCAGCTCAGGAAGAAAAACAGCGCGACGAATAAATACGTTTCCGTCGTCAGGCCGTTCCATTTGGCATCGGCAAGCACCGCGCGCGCAATACCGAGCGGATCGAGTAGTCCGATGATGACGACCAGGGTGCTGTCTTTGTAGAGCCCGACGAAGACGTTGACGATGCCCGGAATGGCGATTTTCAGCGCCTGGGGCAGAATGATCTTGCGGGTCGTCGTCCAGCGCGACAGGCCAAGCGCTTCTGCGGCTTCGTACTGGCCGCGCGGGATGGCCTGCAGCCCGCCGCGCACGGCTTCGGCGAGATAGGCGGCGGCGAACAGCGACACCATGATGAGGACGCGCACCAGCAAATCGAAACTGGTGCCCGGCGGGAGGAAGTAATTCAGCATGGTAGAGGCGACAAACAGCAGCGTGATCAGCGGCACACCGCGTGAAAATTCGATAAAGGCGGTGGAGATCACGCGGAGCGCCAGGAGCTTCGATTGCCGCCCGAGTGCCAGCAGGATACCGAGCGGCAGCGATACCGATATGCCGGTCACGCCGATGATAAGCGTCAGCATGAAACCGCCATACTGGCCGGTCTGAACGATGGGAAGGCCGAGCCCGCCGTAGATCAGCCACGCGGCGACAAACGGAAAGGCGGCGGCAAACCACAGCAGCGGGCGTCGTAGTGGAACGGCGCTGAACAGGATGGGCGCGAGTGCGACGAAAAGCAGGGCGAATGCGAGGTTCGGCCGCCAGCGTTCCGCCGCGGGATAGAAGCCGTAGATGAACTGGTCCATCCGCGTCGTGACGACGGCCCAGCAGGCGCCGCTGTCAATGGCCTGACAGGCGGCGCGCGAATTCGCATGGAGGATTGAATCGAAAATCATCCAGCCGCCAACCTCGCTGACAAAAAGATAAAGCAACCAGATTGCGATGAGGGTCAGCGCCGTATTGAACAGCGACGAGAACAGATTTGTCCGCACCCAGCCGAGGGTGCCGGATGTCGCAACCGGCGGCGCCAGGTCCGGATGTTCGCCGGGTGGGTAGGCGCGGGAAGGGGGGCGTTTATGGGGATGGGGCGCGGTCATCGTTCGACCAATCGCTGGCGGCGGTTATAGATATTCATGGCCCAGGAGATCGTGAGGGAGATAACGAGATAGATCAGCATGACCAGCAGCATGGTCTCCATCTCCCGCCCGGTCTGGGTCAGTGTGATACCGCCAAGCGTTGCCACCAGATCCATGTAACCAATTGCGATGGCGAGCGACGAGTTTTTCATCAGGTCGAGATATGACGATGTCAGCGGCGGCACGATCACGCGCATCGCCTGCGGCAGGACGACGAGCTTCATTGTCCGGTTCTCGGTCAGGCCGAGTGCGCGGGCGGCGTCGGTCTGTCCCCGATCCACCGAGACGATACCGGAACGCACGTTCTCGGCGATAAAGCCGGATGTATAGAAGGCGAGCGCCCAGGTCAGGGCGACGAATTCGGGGATCAGGGTCATACCGCCCCGGTAATTGAAACCGCGAAGCGCCGGACGGTCCAGCGTCACCGGTGTGCCGGCCAGGTAGAAAGCAATTGCCGTCACCGCGATAACAAGCCCAAGCCCGTATAGGAGATAAGGTTTACGTCTGCCGGTCTGGGTCCGCAGTCGACGGCCGTGCCGGTACATCAGTGCCGCGATGACAAGGCCGGCACAAAAGACGGTCGCGACCCACCAGAAGCCGGGCTCGGTTACGGGTGCCGGGACGTAGAAGCCGCGGTTCGAGATGAACACCGATCCGCCGAGCGAGAGTGCCTCTCTGGGATGGGGCAGGGTGTTGATGATGATCCCGTGCCATAGCAGGATCAGCAACAGGACCGGCGTGTTGCGGGTGAACTCGACATAGACATAGGCGATCCGCGAGACCAGCCAGTTGTTTGAGAGCCGCAGGATGCCGACCGAGAAACCGAGCACGGTCGCCAGAAAAATGCCGACGACGGCCACCAGGCCGGTATTCAGCAATCCGACAAATGCAGCCCGGAGGTGAGAATTCTGGTTCGTGTAATCGATCAGCGTCTGATTGATGTCGTAGCCCGCCGGCAGTTCCCACAGGAAACGGAAGCTGAAGGTTTTGTCGAGGGCGGCGAAGTTGGCGGCAACGTTGCCGATCAGCCAGGCGACGATGGCGAAAAATGCAAAGACTACGAATATCTGCAGGCCGACGGCGCGAACGCCTTCGTTGCGCCAAAGATGCAGCCTGTCAGCGCGGTGTGAAGAGACGGCGGGTGAGGGCAAAAGACGTTCGGTGTTTTACGAAATTGCGATCAGGGGACTCAACGAAATGGCGCGGCATACATCAGCCCACCATTCTTCCACTGCGCATTGAGCCCACGTGCCAGACCGACGGGCGTTTTCGTGCCGAGGTGACGTTCGAATATCTCACCGTAATTGCCGACGCCGGCAATTACATCGACAGCCCAGCCTGGCTTCAGGCCAAGTGCCGCGCGTCCCTGAAGTTCCTGGGCCCCCAGCATGCGCCGTACCTCCGGATTCTTCGACGTGGTGGCCATGCTTTTGACGTTGGCGGCCGTGACGCCGAATTCCTCGGCGGCGATCAGCGCATTCAGTGTCCAGCGCACAATATCGGCCCACTTGTCGTCACCCTGTCGCACGACCGGGCCGAGAGGTTCCTTGGAGATTATCTCCGGGAGGATGTCATGCGCGGCGGGGTTCTTCGTTGCCGCCCGCGTCGCCGCGAGACCGGAGGCATCGGTCGTATAGACATCGCAGCGCCCGGCGAGGTAGATCGATAGCGCTTCCGTCGTGGTCTCGATCGGGACGGCCTTGTAGGTCATGCCGTTCACCCGAAAATAGTCGGCGAGGTTAAGCTCGGTCGTCGTGCCGGTCTGGATGCAGACAGATGCGCCGTCCAGGTCCTTGGCGGATTTCACGCCCAGGCTTTTGGGGACCATGAACCCCTGGCCGTCATAGTAGTTTACCCCGGCAAACGTGAGCTGGAGATCCGTATCGCGGCTGAAAGTCCATGTGGTGTTGCGCGACAACACGTCGATCTCGCGCGACCTCAGGGCCGTGAAGCGGGTTTTACCTGTCAGATTGGCGTATCTGACCTTGTCGGGGTCGCCAAACAGCGCGGCGGCAACCGCGCGGCACAGATCGACATCAAACCCGCGCCAGACACCTTTATCGTCGGGTGCTGCAAAGCCGACGACGCCGGTATTGATACCGCATTTCAGGTGGCCGCGTTCGCGCACCGTGTCGAGCGTGTCTGCATGAGCGATACCGGCCAGGCATAACGCGCCCACGGTAAGAGGCAAAAGGCGTTTGATCATAGGATGCTCCGGGCGTTGAACTACATCGAGTTTACAGAAACGCGGCCGGCGCGCCTATATGAACCGAAGCGGTCTTCAGCTACCTCTATGCGGCGATGGGAAACCGGGTGCGGTCATGGGGCTGCATCAGCAGGTTTTCGGGGCCGCGGGGAATGATCCCGTCCCAGCCGATCGGGCCCGCCTTGCCAAACGTACCGGCTTTCATGCCGTCGATGTCGCTGACATCAGCGATTCCCGGCGTCTGGTAGAGTTCGCGCAGGTAGTTCGACAGGTTCGGATAGTCGACAATGCGGCGCAGATTGCACCGATAGCCGACAAAATAGATCGGGTCGAAGCGGATCAGGTTCGGATAAAGCCGCCAGTCCGCCTCGGTCGGCGTGTTGCCGACAAGATATCGCTGCCGTCCGAGCCGCTCTTCAAGCGCATCGAGTGCTTCAAAAAGTTTCCCGAACGCTTCGTCATAGGCGCTTTGCGATTTCGATCGTCCGCACCGGTTGACCCCGTTATTGATGTTCTCGAGCACAAAGGTGTTCATCGCGTCGATTTCGTCGCGCTGAATATCGGGGCACAGAACAGGGCTCGGCGCCGCCACATCGACGAAGGCGGTATCGAACATCCGAATGATTTCAGACGACTCGTTGCTGACCACCGTCTGGGTGCGGGAATCCCACAGGGTTGGCACGGTCACCCGGGTCGTACATCCGGGATCCGACAGGGTATAGACCTCGTGCAGCCAGTTGGCAGAATGACTGGTGCCCGGGACGCGATGTCCGCTGTCGGCAAATCCCCATCCTTCGCCATCGACCTTTTGATCGGTGTCTACCAGCGCGATATGACTTTCGAGCCTCTTGAGGACACGATAAAGGACCGCACGATGGGCCCATGGGCAGCTCGTCGCGGCATAGAGCACGTAGCGCCCCGATTCCGCTTTGAAGTCTCCCGCGCCGGTGGGGCCTGGTTCGCCGTCGGCGGTGACCCAGTTCCGGAATTGCGAAGGCTGTTTTACATAGGCGCCGTTGCCATCGTGTTCGACAAGCTGCTCATTGTGAGTCCAGGTGCCATCCTGAAGATGCCCCATATCAGTACCCTGTTTCTTTCCTCCTGCCGTTCGAGGCAGGCGTTTTCAGTATTTCAGACCCGTATCCGCCGCGCGTCAACGAGCCTCCTATTTTACGTCTGCGAACAATGCATCGTGATTTTCCACCGGTGGAGGCTTGCCTTTGCGCAATTCCTTTGCCCGGTTCTGTCGCCAGGCGGACCTGACGGCTGCGTAGTAGTCGACCGACCCTTTCCTCAACTCGTCTAACGGGTCGAGGACGGACTCACGTTTGACCACAATTTCAGACGCTTTGAGGTACATGCGCGTCTCAAAATCGAGCAGGTAACCGATCGGATTAAAAAACGAATCCACGCCGGTGCCGACCGTATCACGTATCGTCGACGGGCCGAAGAACGGTAGCATCACGAAAGGCCCGGGGCCGACGCCGTAGGTGTGCAATGTCTGTCCGAAATCGGCCGGGTGTTCGTTCAGGTCGAGCCGCTCGGCGACTTCGAAGAAACCGAACAGGCCGACGGTGGAATTGACGAAAAATCGGCCGACCGAGACACCGGCATTTTCGAAGTCTGCCTGCAACAGGTCGTTGATGGCAACCACGGGCTCATTCAGGTTTTCAAAAAAGTTGCGGCCCATCTCCCGGATGGTTTCGGGCATTATAAACCGGTACGCCCGCGCAATAGGTACAAGCAGATAGCTGTCGAGGAAGTCATTGATCGCGAACATGGCGCGGTTGAACCCTTCAAGCGGGTCATCGTCGACCGCGTCGCCGCTAATTTCGGCTGCGACCAGATCGGCTTCGTTTTGTTGTTGTGCGGCTGGGCGCACGACGGGGGGCGCGCGGGGTGCTGCAGCCGTCACCATCTGAACGGGGCGGACCGACTGGCTCGATCCGGCAAATGTGGTCGCCATCGTGGGGAAGGCGATCGACAGGTTCGAGAGGATTCCTGCCTTCAGGTCGGGCGCAGCACTGATGGCGGCGTTTGTGACGTCCAGGGCATCGGCAGGGTTGCGTGTGATAGCCTCCATGACCGCCTGTGCCATCATAGATGAATATACCTGGCGGTTCATCTTGCCCGCCATCGTCGTCGCGGGCGTATTGCCTGTTAGCTGCTGCATCTGACGCTGCTGCGCGACGCTGGTCTGCCATGTGCCTGCAGTCTGGCGCAACCGTTCGGCAATATCTGCAGGCACGGCTGCGCTGGCAACGGAGAGCGCGCCCATTGCCATTGTGACGACGGCAACGGCGACACCCAGAAGTCTGGTGATCTGATTTGTCGGTGGCTTCATCAGCCCGGTAAATCCCTGCGGCAGCTTTTTTTGTCGGACGAACTGCAGTGTATGACGATAACTTTAGCATAAAGCTGGAAGTTACCCCAAAGGCGGGATTCGGCAGTTCAGTTTGACCGCGTTCAGAATGCGTTAACCCGTGCGGTTAATACTCGCTCTTTCGATCACATATCTGGAAGCGCGCAATGACGCATTTTCTTACGACTGACGAAAACCCGGACGGGTACAAACTTGAAGATATCTTGTCGATAGTTCGACAGGATATCATCGCGCGTGCCGGAAAAATCGCGGGCGACAAACGCCCCGAGGCCCGGCAGGTGCTCGCGAACAATATGCATATTCTGCTGAAACTGACCGAGTGCATTGATCTTGCGGAGACCTCAACGCAGATACTGGATCGAAGCTTTGGGCAAAGCGGGGATGCGCCCCGGATCGGCGCCGTTTAGCCCCAATGGCACCGATCGTTTGTTGCACCCAGAGCTGGTCGTGCTTCTGAGCGATTACAATAGGGGCCGGCGCGTGTGCCCGACGGTTATCAGTCTTCGGATTCTTCTTCTTCGATACGATGGCCGTTCAGGATCGGTATCTGGGTCATGCTGAATGCGAATGTCAGCGCCATGATTCCGAATACCTTGAACGTTACCCAGAAATCCGTGGTCTGCGTCCGCCATACAATTTCGTTGGCCACGGCCATCACCAGGAAAAACAGGCCGAAATTCCGCGTCAGCTTGCGCCAGCCTGCATCGTCCATCGGCCAGGCGCTTCCCATGACGGGTTTAAGCAGCGCTTTTCCGAACAACAATCCGCCCAGTAGAACGGCCCCGATAAGCGTCTGAACGATTGTCGGTTTCAGTTTGATAAACGTATCGTCGTTTAGCCAGAGAGTAAGCCCGCCAAACACGCCGACGACGCCCGCTGTAATCAGCGGCATCAGCGGTACGCGCCTGTTAACGGCAAGTGAGATCACAAGGGCAATTGCGGTCGCGCCCATCAGGGCCGCCGTGGCTGCCAAAAGGTCCCAGATCATATAGGCGGCGAAAAACACCGCGATCGGTCCATAGTCGGAGAAGGGCTTTACCCAGGTTTTTTCGGTACGCTCGGTTTGATCGGTCATAATCGCCTTCATAGCATGGCTGGAGATAAACGACATACCTGTTGGCGCTTAACCGATCGTTAAGCCTAATCGGTAACCATGTTCCGAGCGTCGCAAGAGCTAACGTAATGATGCGGCGGGGGGAACGGACATGCGATTCTACGTGATGATCGCCGTCATCTTTTTTATGGCGGCCGGTGCATCGGAAGCTGACAGCGCCGACAGGAGCCAGTCAGTGCGAGACATTTATACGCTCGGGTCCGGCGACCGCGTGAAAGTGACTGTCTATGGCGAGCTCGATCTTTCGGGCGTTTTTGAAGTCAGCGGAACGGGTTCGATCGCGTATCCATTGATCGGTGAGGTCGACGCCGGCGGCAAGACGATCCGTGAGCTTGAAAAGAACGTCGTCATGAAGCTGCGGAACGGTTATCTCCGCAAGCCGCGTGTCTCTATCGAGGTTACAAATTACCGACCCTTTTACATCCTCGGCGAAGTAAAGCGCCCCGGCAGTTACGCCTATGTCGAAGGCATGAAGATCGTCAACGCCGTCGCAATGAGTGGCGGTTTCACCTATCGCGCGAAAAAACAGCGGTTTATGGTGCGCCGCGCCGGTGCTCCTAAAGACAGCGAAACCGAAGCAACGCCCGATGACCTGCTTTATCCCGGTGATGTCATCCGGGTTCCCGAACGCTTTTTCTGAACCTGCGCGTGGTAAAGCTGTCGCCCGGAAAATGGACGCCGGCTGCAATCGCCGTCGTTGCTGTGGCGCTGCTGATGATTGGCGGTGTGCGGCTTCCCGCCGATCTGATCGATCTGCCGGGTGCCCTGATTGCAAAAAAGCTGATAGCCGGTACGCCGGTTCCGCCCCACGGGATATCCCGCGTCCTGAAGACGCGCGAAGAAAGCCTGAAATCTCATGCCACAGCCGATCGTTGGATCACCGTCGGGCATGCGCAACTGATGGCGGGGAACCCGGTGGGATCGGCTGATGCATTTGCGAACGGCCTGCGGCTTGCGCCTGCACGCGGGATTGCCTGGGCGGCCTATGCCAATGCACTCGAGGCGACGGGCGACAAAGACGGGGCCGCCGCGGCGCGGCGGCACTCTGTTGCGCGCGCGCCGTATGACCCGAGAGCTGTGAGGCTTCGGCGTCGATAAAGCCTGAGGCGTGCATGCGGAGAAGGCAGAGGCGTCCGCACGGAACCCCCGCCTAAACGGTCGCCGATTCGGGAGCTTCGCTCTTATCATAGACCCGACCCACAGTGTTTTGAGTATTCGGGGGCGCTATAGAAATAATGTGGTATGTGAATTTTTTGTGAATTACCGCTTTATTTAGTGGCCAAAGAAAAAAGGATGGGAAGTTCTCGACCGCGAGTGAAATTGGAGGTGAATAGCCGGTTGATGTTGTTCGTTTCCAGACCGCTAAGCAGGATGCGTGGTAGTAACGCAAACACGCCCGGGGCCGTAAATTCGCCCGGTGACGGCGCCGCAAGTCGCCGCCCCGATCTCACCGCAAACCTAAAGTCTAAACTGTATTCGCGCCTTCCTTCGGGAAGGCGTTTGTCGTTCGGGTCAATGCGGCCCGGCATCATATTCCACTTAAACCTGAAGGGACTTCTATGGGAAAGAGATCCGCCCGCGCATCGCGCGGAGCCGCGTTTGACAGCAATATATGCACAATGCCCGCCAGCCGCTGGGATCCGCTGGAGGGGAATACCGGTGGCGGCAAACGTTACGTAAGGAATATACAACCCAAAAGTCCGAACCAGGCACGTCTGATGTCGGCGCTGCAGGAATACCAGATGGTGCTGGCGCTGGGACCTGCAGGGACGGGCAAAACCTACCTCGCCGTCGCCGCCGCGGTGGAGGCGCTGGAGGAAAATAAGGTCGAACGGATCGTGCTGTCGCGCCCGGCGGTCGAAGCGGGCGAAAGTATCGGATTTCTGCCAGGCGACGCAAATGACAAGGTCGCGCCTTACATGCAGCCGCTCTACGACGCATTGCTCGACCGGCTTGGCGGCAAGCGCCTGCGCGCATTGATGTCGAATGGCGGGATAGAGATCGCACCGGTCGCCTTTATGCGCGGCCGCACACTCAGCCGGTCCTTCGTTGTGATCGACGAGGCGCAGAATTGCACTTACGCGCAGCTCAAAATGCTGCTGACCCGCCTCGGTTGGAACGCGACGATGGTGATCACCGGCGACCCCGATCAGACCGATCTGCTACCGGAACTTTCGGGGCTTGCGGATATCGCAAACAAGCTTGATCCGTTGGAAAACATTTCGGTCGTGCGGCTGGAACAAACGGATATCGTGCGTCATCCACTGGTTGGCGACATGCTGACGGTGCTCTGACCCGAAACTAATTTTGGAACGCGTTTCTCAATTGCGCATGGGCCGGGCGTCCGTTATGCCCGGCCCATGACTTCTACATCAGACGATATCCGCGATGTCGAGCCTGGCCCTGTGGTTGAGCGGTTTCTCGACGATTACCAGGAAGGCGATATTCAGGCAGCCGGACCGATTACGGTCACGGCCGATGAAATCATCGCGTTTGCCAAACGCTATGATCCACTGCCGATGCACCTCAGTTCTTCGGGCGGGCAGGAAACAATCCATGACAGCCTGATCGCCTCCGGTGTTCTGACCATCGCGCTCAAACAGCGGCTGATTATGAGCATTGAGCGGAACACGTCGATCATCGGCGCCGTGCGTATCGACAATCAGCAGTTCCTAAAGCCCGTCCGGCCCGGTGACGATCTCACGATGTTTCAGGTTTGTAGCGGTACGCGGGAGTCAAAATCCCGGCCCGACCGTGGTCTGATGTTCTGGGAATTCAAACTGACCAATCAGAAGGGCGAGATCGTGTTTTCGTCCGACGATACCGTGATGGTGCGCCGCAAGCCCACCGATTGACGCGACTCGCCCGATCCGGGACGTTGTCGCACATGGGATTACGCCGCTTGCTCCTTATTATCGTCGTCGGGATTGTCGTTGCCATTATTGCGCGTGCGCAGGCGGCCGAAGCAATTCTGTATATCGGCCTGTAACACACGCCCATGACCGACTTTCTGTTCGACGGACCAAGGAACGCGGAAAAAACGGTGGTACTGGCCCATGGGGCCGGCGCGCCGATGGATTCCGAGTTCATGAATGTCTTTGCCGCCGGTCTTGCCGAGCGCGGCCTTCGGGTCGCGCGGTTCGAATTTCCCTACATGATCAAACGTCGCGAAGACGGCAAACGGCGCCCTCCGGACCGGGCCCCTGTGCTGATTGAGACCTATCTGAATATCACGGCTGAACTTGGGCCTGAAAACCTTGTCGTCGGGGGGGGAATCCATGGGCGGGCGCATCGCGTCGATGATCGCTGATGAGGCGGGCGTCGCAGGGCTGGTGTGTCTCGGCTATCCGTTCCATCCGCCGGGCAAGCCGGAAAAGCTGCGCACGGAACATTTGGCCGGGCTGAAGACGCCGGCACTGATCCTCCAGGGCGAGCGCGACAGGTTCGGGACGCGCTGGGTACAAGCTGTCAAAGTCGATCACGGTGGATTTTCTGCCCGACGGCGATCACGATCTGAAACCGCGTAAGGCGTCGGGGCGGACCCGCGATGAAAACTGGGCAGATACCATAGACCGGATGGGATTGTTTGTCCGGGGCCTTTGACGCTTTACAGCGCATTCCGCCGCCGATACCCTTAGATACCTAATCAAAAATACAGGCAGGAAAACGAATGCCCAACAGGGTTGAGGGCCGGGTGTGTATTGTCACCGGTGCGGCGCAGGGACTTGGTGCTACATATGCAAAGGCACTGGCGGAAGAGGGTGCCAAAGTTGTCGTTTCGGACATCGACGATGCTTCTTCGGTGGCGGCGGAAATCGTGGCGTCGGGCGGCGAAGCACTAGCGTTGCAGAATGACGTTTCCGACTGGGAATCCTGCCAGGAAATGGTGGCGAAAACGGTCGAGAAGTTCGGGCGTGTCGATGTGCTCATTAACAATGCGGCGATCTTCGGGAATCTGGAGCGCGCATCCATTGATGAGATTTCGCCTGAGTTGTTCGAGCGCGTGATGAAGGTCAATGTCAGCGGCACGTTCCTGTGCACGAAGGCGGCGATCCCGGTGATGCGCGAACAGGGCTATGGCAAGATCGTCAATATTTCGACCAGCCGTATCTTTGCCGGCCTGCCGTTCTATGTGCATTACGATGCTTCCAAGGGCGCTGTGTTCGGGATGACGCGCGCGATGGCGAACGAATTGGGCGATGACGGTATCCGCGTAAACGCAATCGCGCCCGGTTCGACCATGTCCGAGAACGTCAAAGCGCGTACCGACTGGCGCGACGGCGGGCCGGCGGCAAAGCTTGCAGGCCGATCGCTGAAGCGGCTGCAGGAACCCGACGATCTGATCGGCGCCTGCATCTTTTTTGCCTCGGCGGAGAGCGACTTCGTGACCGGGCAGACGCTTGTCATCGATGGCGGTGGCGCGATGTGGTGACGCTTGCCGCGTCGATGGCCGGTTGATACAAACATTGAAGAAAATAGGGACGATCAGGATGGCACAAGCAGCCGAACATACTGAAGCACACGTGCTTCTTGCCGGGGAGTCGGCCCGCAACGAGGCGGATGGCTCAATCCGGCTGGTGGGCGGTCGCTGTGACGATTGCGGAACATTGTTCTTTCCGTCGGCCCATGTCTGCCCCGAATGTATGTCGGAAGCTGTCGCGGCGGCCGATCTGGCGCGCGAAGGCACGCTGTACTCGTGGTCGGTTGTCCATGTGGCGCCGAAAGGCTGGAACACACCGTATATTGCAGGTTACGTCGATCTCTCGGATGGCGTCCGGGTGTTCGCCCATATTACAGGCACCGAAGCATCTGCGCTGGAAATGGACATGCCGGTTGAAGTGACGACGGCCATCCTGGGCGATGACGACGGTGTGCCCGTCGAGAGCTATGCTTTCACGCCGGGCAAGGGCTGAGGAGGACACCATGAGAGAAGTATCGGTCATCGGCGTCGGGATCACGCCGTTTGCAAAATACCGGGACAAGTCGCTCGCCGATATTGGCTGGCCTGCCGTTAAGGCGGCAATCGAAGATGCCGGTGTCGAGAAAAAGGATATCGAGGCGGCCTATTGCGGCTCCGCGCTCGGCGGCATGATGTCCGGCCAGCGCGTCCTCAAGCAGCTTGGCATTACTGGCCTGCCGATCACCAACATTGAAAACGCGTGTTCCTCTTCGTCGTCTGCATTCCGTCAGGCCTATATCGCTGTTGCGGCCGGCGTCTACGACATGGTCCTGGTGATGGGTGTCGAGAAGCTGACCAAATTTGGTGGCGGCACGCTGCCGCTCGAAAAAGAGGATTTTGAGGTCACGCATGGCCTCGTCATGCCGGCGCTCTACGGCATGCGCGCAAGGCGCTACATGCACGATTACGGGCTGACCGAAGAACAGCTCGCCGGTGTGGCGGTGAAGGCGCACAAGCACGGCGCATTGAACCCCGAAGCGCAGTTCCGCAACGAGGTCACATTGGACGAAGTCATGGGCGCGCGGCAGATCGCCGAGCCGTTTACGCTGCTGCATTGCTGCCCGTCCGGAGACGGCGCATCGGCGGTCGTCATCGCGTCTGCTGAAAAAGCCCGGCAATATACAACGAAGCCGGTGCGGGTTGCGTGTTCCGAAGTGAATTCAGGCAAGTACATGACCGGCTTCCGCGACATGACGACACCGGAGATCACGGTGCGTGGCGCGAAGCAGGCTTATGAAGATGCGGGTATCGGCCCAGATGAAGTCGATGTTGCCGAAGTGCATGACGCCTTTACGATTGCCGAGCTGCTGTATTACGAAGCGCTCGGTTTTTGCGACAAGGGCGACGCGGCAAAGCTCCTCGAAGACGGCGAAACCTCTCTCGGTGGGCGTATTCCGGTCAATCCTTCCGGCGGGTTGTTGTCGAAAGGTCATCCCATTGGGGCGACCGGCACGGCGCAGATCGCGGAAGTCGTGCGCCAGTTGCGCGGCCAGTGCGGCGACCGCCAGGTCGAGGGTGCCAAGGTCGGCCTTACACATTGCACGGGTGGGGGCATTTCAGGCTTCGACCACGGTGCGTGCTCCATTCACATGTTCTCGGTGTAAAATGAAACCACCTCCGTTTACCTATCACGATCCCCGCAGCGTCGAAGACGCCGTGGCGCTTCTTGCAGAGAAGGACAACGCCAAGCTGCTCGCAGGCGGTCAGTCGCTCATGCCGATGCTCAACATGCGCTTTGTGTTGCCAGACGATGTGATCGATCTGAACCTGATCGACGGCCTGGCCGGCATCACAGAGGACGACGATTTCCTGGTCTTCGGCGGCATGACCCGCCAGCGCGATATCGAATATTCCGACCTCGTCGCGCGGAGATGCCCGCTGATGAAAGAGGCCATCCTCAATGTCGGCCATCGTCAGACGCGTAATCGCGGCACGTATGGCGGCTCGATGTCGCATCTTGATCCCAGTGCTGAACTGCCGAGCGTGTCGATGGCGCAGGACGCGATCGTTACCGTGCAGAAAAAGGGCGGAATTCGCGATATCGCGATGGCGGATTTCCCGATGGGCTACATGATGCCGTCCTTTGAATTGGACGAGATGGTCACCAGTATTCGCGTGCCGTTGTGGCCCGAAGGGCACGGCTATTCGTTTGTGGAATTTGCGCGGCGTCACGGCGATTTCGCCATTACCTCGTCCGCGGTTCTGCTGGACGTTGAGGCGGGCGGGCGGATCAAGCGCGCCAGCATCACGGTCGGCGGCGTTGGACCGTCTCCATTGCGGGTGACGGCGGTGGAAGAAGCGCTGACCGGTGAAGTCGGCTCGGTCGAACTGTTCACCGAAATCGCGGAAAAATGTCGCGAAATCGACGCTATGGAAGATGTCTATGCACCGGCGTGGTATCGCCAGCACCTGGCATCGGTTCTGACACGGCGCGCGCTGGGCAAGGCTTTTTCCCGCGCGGCCAATGGCACGGAGATGACCCTCAGATGAGCGATCGCAGAACGATATCCGTCACCATCAACGGTGAAACCTATGAGCGCGAGGTCGAGACGCGGCTGACGCTCGCCGATTTTATTCGCCATGAAGTGTTGTTGACCGGCACACATGTTGGCTGTGAACACGGCGTCTGTGGTGCCTGCACTATCCTGCTCGACGGCCGCACCGCGCGCTCTTGTCTGATGCTGGCAGTGCAGGCGAACGGTCACGAGATCATGACGGTCGAAGGCATCGCGCCGAACGATACCGAACTGCACCCGCTGCAGCAGGCATTCCAGGACAATCACGGCCTGCAATGCGGTTTCTGCACGCCCGGCATGCTGACGACCCTGATCGAATTCCTGGGGGACAATCCGGACCCGACCGAACAGGAAGTTCGCGAAGCCATCAGCGGCAACCTCTGCCGCTGCACCGGTTATCAGGGAATTGTTGCCGCGGCACTGGATGCTGCCAAGCGATTACAGGGAAAAGAAACAGCCGGGGCGTAGTCTCATGGGCGCGAAAATGTTCGGCGCACGGGTTGCGCGGCTGGAAGATCCCCGGCTGCTGACCGGGCGCGGCAGTTATACCGACGACTTTCACCTGCCGGGTATGCTCGAAGCGGCGTTTGTCCGCTCTCCGCACAGCCACGCAAAGATCAACAGCATCGATACAGCGGCGGCGAAGGCGCATCCCGGTGTCGTCGCAATCTATACCGCAGCAGACCTGCCGGACTATCTGCGCGACATGACAGTACCGTTCCAGGTGCCGAACGCCGCTATTTCGCAACCGTTCCAGCAACGGCTTCTCGAAGATCGTGAAGTTTGTTTTGCGGGTGAGCCGATCGCGCTCGTGGTCGCGGATTCCCGCTACAACGCCGAAGATGCTGCCACCCTGGTCGAGATTGATTTCGATATTCTGCCCGGTGCGTCGGACTGTAAGTCGGCGCTCGGGGACGGCGCGCCTATGTGTCACGCGGATTCGCTCAATAACGAAGGGGCGAAATATACTGTCGGCTACGGCGATGTCGCTGAGGCCTTCGCGACCGCTCATGTCACGCACCGCGAGGAATACTGGATTCACCGGGGCGGCGGGTTCGCGATTGAGAACCGCGCCGTGGTGGCCGAATACAACGAATTGCAGGACATGCTGACCATCTGGTCGGCCACGCAGTCACCGTTCCTGGTGAAACAGAATGTCGTCGATATGCTGGGATGGGAATCCGACAAGGTACGCGTAATCGCGCCCGATGTCGGCGGCGGTTTCGGCCCGAAGACCATTTATTATGTTGAGGAAGCGCTGATCCCGCTGGTCGCCAAGGAACTGGGCCGCCCCGTCAAATGGATCGAGGACCGGCGCGAGAATTTCCTGGCGACGAACATGGAGCGCGACCAGTACTGGGACATGGAGATCGCGGTCGATGCCGACGGCAAATTGCTCGGCGTCCGCGGCAAGATGATCCATGACAGCGGTGCGTACATGCCGTGGGGGATTATTTCACCCTATATCTCGGCGACGACACTGCCCGGACCGTACATTCTGCCGACGTATGAGCTGGAAACGCGGGTCGCACTGACCAACAAGGTTGCAGTCACGCCGGTGCGCGGGGCAGGGCGCCCGCAGGCCGTATTCGCCATGGAACGGCTGATGGACCGGGCGGCTGACAAGCTCGGCATCGACCGGGTTGAAATTCGCCGCCGTAACCTGATCCCGACCGAGCAGATGCCCTACGCACTGGGCCTGATCTTCCGCGACGGCAAACCGATGACGTATGATTCCGGCGATTATCCAAAATGCCAGGCCGAAGCGCTGCGCATTGCCGAATATGACGGGTTCCGCGCACGACAGGAAACGGCGCGCGCCGAGGGCCGTCATATCGGGCTTGGCATCGCCAATTACGTTGAAGGCACCGGGCTCGGCCCGTTCGAAGGGGCAACCGTGCGTATTCAGCCGTCCGGGCGCATCTGCATCTATACCGGCGGCGGCGATTCCGGGCAGGGGCACTGGACGACACTGGCGCAGGTCGCAGCGGACAAGTTCGGCGTCGGCGTTGAAGACATCGACGTTCAGAAGGGCGATACCGGCAAAATCGCGTCGGGCGTTGGCACATTTGCCAGCCGGATCGCGGTAAATGCCGGTTCGTCCGTCCACCTGGCCGCGACTGAAGTGCGCGAAAAGGCGCTGAAAGTGGCGGCCCATATGCTTGAAGCGGCCGAGGAAGATTTGGATATCGAAGACGGCCGTGTGGTGGTCAAAGGCTCGGACGTGTCCGTCGGCCTGTCGGAAATCGCCCGTGCGGTGCAGGGTATGCCGGGCTTTTCGCTGCCGGGCGGTGTCGAGCCCGGGCTTGAAGCGACGCATTATTTCTCACCTTCGCAGTCATGTTATTGCAACGGCACCGCGGTGGTTGAGGTCGAGGTTGATCCGGAAACAGGCTGGGTCGATATCCTGAAATATTCGATGGCGCACGATTCCGGTACGCTGATCAACCCGTTCGTTGTTGACGGACAGGTGCAGGGTGCGGTGGCGCAGGGTGTGGGCAACGCCCTGCTGGAATGGATGATTTATGACGATAACGCCAATCCGGTCTCGGCGACCTTCGCCGAGTACCTGCTGCCGTCTGCGCCGGAGACGCCGAATGTCGGCGTCGTCCACATTGAATCGCCGAGCCCGATAAATCCGCTTGGTGTTAAAGGCGCCGGCGAGGGGGGCACGATCCCGGCACCCGCCGCGATCATGGCCGCCATCGAGGACGCGCTGTCGCCGTGGAACGTCGAGATATCGGGCGCGCCGATTACGCCGTCGATGATTGTCGAAAAGGTGCGGGCGGGAGCATAAGACGCTCGCGTGGCTGCGTCCTGCCCCCTAAATCTTATTCCCTCGGTCTTGTACTGAGGGTCCATTCATCAATCTTGCATCCGTCAAAATTGGACCCACGGTACAAGACCGGGGAAATAACAACTGATTGTGGCGCTGACCGGCCAGAAACCGATCGGAAATATTCAGGTATAATAAGGCGTCACACCGGCGGTATGGTCGGTGATGTCGACGACTTCGGCGATGGACGGAACCAGTTTCTTGATCTCGACCTCGACGCCCTGACGCAGGGTGGCCGATGACGCGGAACAGCCCTGACAACCGCCCTCGAGGCGAACGAAGGCAGTATTCTTTTTCACGTCAATGAGCGAGATGTGCCCGCCATGGGCCGCGACCTGCGGGTTAATCTGGCTATCCAGCAAACCTAGGATTGCTTTGCCTTCCGGCGTGTCGAGGCCGGGGCGGTCTTCCAGATCGATCGCGTCTCGTACGTCTTCCACTTCGGGCACGTAGTGCTTCAGCATGTTCTGGATCGGCTGCATCAGCCCGTAGGCCGCGCCTTCGAAACGAAGATAGGCGATGCCGTCCTTGAACGCCTTGAACGTGATGTCGCCGCCGCCGTCTTTGGCGGCCGGGCGGATGCGTGTGTCGACGATCTCCTGAATTTCCTTTGCGGGCCCCGTTAGTTCTTCTGCAGGCCCGTCCGTGGTCTCGATAGCCGGCGCGGCCGCGGCAGTCTCATCGATAACATCTGCGCCGGACATGAAATGATCCATGATGGCGGCGAGCACCCGGGGGCGCAGCACGTGCCATTCGGCGTCAGCGGTTTTTGTGACTTTGATGTCATCAGCGCCGAGCGAGATCCGGGTCACGGACCCGAGATCGAAAATGCGCTGCGCCAATGGTGAGCGCGCTGCATCCGCGGCGGTCAGGTCTAGGCCGGCGGCATAAATGTCACGTCCCGGCATAAAGCGGACGATTTCCGGGCTGGCTGTTTCTTCGGTCTGGATGAACATTTTTCGGTTCCGGTCTAATGTTTGGTAGCGAGTCGCTAATATAGGGGGTTTTTCGCCAAAGCAAAGCGATAAGGCGTTGGAGGCAGGTGGTGCCGGATTAGGCCGTCGGGCCGGCGTACGTTTCAGCAACGTCGATCAACAGCACCCGTGACGGTGTTTCGGATGCGGCGATGCGGATGGTGGTTTCATCCCGGATTTCTGCGCCCCCGCGCTGCGGAATACCGGAATCGTTGACCGCCAGTGGGCCGTCCACGGCAAGCACATAGGCGAGGCGCCCGGGGGCAAGCTCCCGCAGGATCGATTCCCCGCGCTGCAGGCTGGCACCCATCACGGCGGCATCCTGGCGAATGCTGATAAGCCCGTCGATATGCGCCGCACCGGAAGCATAGACGGTGAAGTCGCCGGGATCTGCGGGAGGCGGGGCGACGAGGTCCGTATAGTCCGGCGTCAGCCCGGCTTTTTCGGCATGAAACCACATCTGGTAAACCCGGGTCGGGTCGTCCCCCGGATTGGATTCCGAGTGCATGACCCCGCTGCCCGTCGTCATTGCCTGGACATCGCCCATGCGCAGCGTGCCCTTGGCGCCGGTGGTGTCCTCATGCGCGATCATGCCCTCACAAACATAGGTGACGATTTCGAAATCCCGGTGACCGTGCATCGGAAAGCCGGTCTGTGGGGCGATTTGCGTATCTGCCAGCACCCGCATGGGGCCAAGGCCGAAGACCGGTGTGTCTACGTTTTCTGGAGATCCGCGAAAATGGTCGCGGATACGAAGGCCGGGCGCGTCGATGCCGCGCAGTTTTCCGAAGGGAGAGATTCTGATCATGATGCAGGCAAAATGCGCTAAAACGGTCCGTCAGGAAATCAAAATCGCCGGGGGCGACGTGAAAGAATTTGTCAGTGAGATAAAAGTCGAGTGGGCGCATTGCGATCTGGCGGGAATCGTCTTTTATCCGAATTTCTATATCTGGTTCGATCAGGGAACGGAGCGGCTGTTCCGCGCCAACGACCTGTCCTATGCCGAGCTCACGGAAAATTTTGGGATCGACGGCATGCCACTGCTGGAAACCGGTACGACGTACAAGAATGCCAGCAAGCTGGGTGCCGATCTGAAGATTACCAGCTGGATCGATGCGTGGGAGGGCAAGACCTTCGTCGTCAAGCACAGGATCATGCATGCAGATGGCCGCGAGGCCCTTGAAGGGTTCGAACGGCGTATATTTGTCATCAAGGATCCGGAGTCGGATCGCGGTATCCGTGCTATCGCCGTCCCGGACGAACTGCGCGCGCGGTTTACCGACTAACCTGCGACAGATTGGCAGGGGCGCTTGCCCCGTGTCGGTGATGAACTAATCTTATATCAAATGATATAAAAAGGTGCGTGGAATGGCGAGCAATCAGGAACGGCTCGACTGGCGGCGGCACTATGCCGGACCGGAATTTCTCAAAGAGGGGTTCCGCCCACTGTTCATGGCGGCAGGTGCCTGGGCAGCTCTGGCGGCCCCGCTCTGGGTCGCCGTGTGGACGGGCGCGATATCCTATGACGGCGCATTTCCACCGCAGACCTGGCACATCCATGAAATGATGTTCGGCTTCGTCGCGGCTGCCGTTGGCGGGTTTATTCTGACGGCAGTGCCGAACTGGACGGGACGTCTGCCAGTGCGTGGCCTGCCGCTTGCGGGCCTGGCGGTCCTCTGGCTGGCCGGGCGGGTGGCCGTCTGGTTCTCGGCATCGATTGGGCCGATAGCGACTGCTGCGATCGATCTTTTGTACCTGACGGCGCTGGTGCTCTGTGTTGCCAATGAAATTCTTGCCGGGCGGAACTGGAAGAACACGCCGGTTCTGTTGGGGCTTGCCCTGCTGGCGACGGCGAACGGTCTGTTTCACCTGGAGGCGATGGAAGTTGCAGATACGGGAGATGTCGCGATCCGCCTGTCGATTGGCGTGATGGCGCTGTTGGTGGCACTCATCGGCGGCCGCGTCGTCCCGAGCTTTACACGGAACTGGTTCAAGAAAAATGACGGACCAGAGATCGCATCGCCGATGGTGGTCTTCGACCGCGTTGTTCTTGCCGTCTCCGGGGTGGCGCTCATCGCCTGGGTCGCAATGGGCGAAGATCAGGCAGTCGGCGCAGGGCTGACCATCGCCGGGCTCCTCAATCTGGCGCGTCTCGCGCGTTGGCGGGGCTGGGCGACGATGGGTGAGGGCCTCGTCGTGATACTCCATGTGGGCTATCTGTGGCTGGCGGTCGGGCTGATCCTCCTCGGTGTGTCGATGCTACAGGACGCAATGACCACGGCGGCGGCGCTGCATATGCTGACGCTGGGTGCGATGGGCACGATGACTCTTGCGGTTATGACCCGGGCGATCCTCGGACATACCGGGCGCGATCTTCATGCCGGGCGAGGGACGATGGCGATATATGCTTTTGTGACCGTCGCAATGGTCCTGCGGGTCGCATATGCTTTTGCGCCGACGGTCGACCTGATCTGGGCATCGGCCGGTTTCTGGACGGCGGCGTTTGCCCTGTTCGTCTGGATTTACGCGCCGCTTACCTATCGTTCGCGCTAAGAGGGAAGGTCAGAGCAGGTCGCGCTTCCAGACCGGCGGCCAGTCGCGCTCGATCTCGATGACGGAATTGTCGCTGCCTTTAAACTTCATCTTCAGCCAGGCGCCGGTCCCCGCGTCGTACCATAGGTCCCGCACCGCATCGCCCGACATTTTATAGCGTTTGGCGCTGACGGTCCGGCCGTCGATCGTCACGTTTTCTGCCCCCGCCGCTGCCGTCTGGACGTTCATCAGAACACCGTCCGACGAATCGATCATCTGCGTCTGCTCTATCGTTGCCGGCGGCCAATAGGTCGACGGGTAAAGGCCGAGCGGCGCTGTCAGCGTTCCTTTGGGATGAACGATCGAGAGGGCATTGTCTTTGCGGGTGATGCGCACCTGTAATTCGGTTCCGTTATCGTCGATATCGGTCTCATAGGCGACGAGACGTTCGTTCTCATAAGTCTCGACCATGCGTTTGTCGTAACGGTACAGCACGATGGCCAGCAGTTTGACCTTGATGCTGTAATCCGATGTTGCCACGAGGCGATTGCCATCGCGTTTGAAATTGATCTTGAGCGTCCCGATGGGGCTGCCGTTCCGTTTGACGACGTATTCCTCTTTGCCGGATTCTACAGGCAGAGGGGCAGCGGCGTAGACAGGTGCGGCGATCGCCAGCAAAACGGGCAATGCCAGCGATTGGCATATCCTGCGGGTGATCCGCATCAGGCCCCCAATCTCATCTGGGTCTCATTCCGGTGATTTGAACTGTTTGGCAAGTTTCAGGCCCTGTCCCTGATAGTGTGAACCGATACCTGTTCCATATATTTTCTCCGGCCGTTCGATCAAGCGTTCATATCGCAAGCGGCCGATCACCTGTTCGTGTTCGAGCAGGAACGGAACGTCGTGCGACCGCACTTCGAGCACGCCGCGCGACCCGACCGAGCGGTCGTCCGGGTGCCAGCCGAAGCCGGGATCGAAAAAGCCAGCGTAGTGCACGCGGAACTCACCCACCAGTGTATCGTAGGCGACCATTTCCGCTGCGTAGTCCGGCGGGACGGTGACGGCTTCGCGAGTGGCGAGGATGTAAAAATCATCAGGGTTCAGGATAATTCCGCCGTGGCGCGCGGAAACCGGCTCCCAGAAATCTGCCGGGTCATAGTTGTCCGGCCGGTCGACGTCGACGATGCCGGTGTGATGGCGTGCCCGCCAGCCCACGATGCCACCGGGTGCGTCGGGCCCAAGATCGAGGCGCAGGCTGAGGCTTCGATGTTCAATCACCTCTGCATGGTCGAATGACCCATCGATCAGGCCGAATTCATCGTGAAGTTTTAGCAGGGCCTCCGGGGTCACCTCGGCCCGGCCACGGCGCAGGCGAAGCTGTGTCAATCGGGACCCGGTACGGACGGCAATTGAGAATGTCTTTGGTGATACTTCAGCGTAGATCGGGCCGGTATAGCCGGGGCGGATCAGATCGAACCGGGTGCCGCGGTCTGAAATCACCCGGGTAAAAATATCCAGGCGACCGGTCGAACTTTTTGGGTTTGCGAAGGCGGATATATCGTCCGGCAGGTTGAGCGATTCCTGGAGGGGGACGATATAGACACAACCTTTCTCGAGGACCGCGCCATCGGTTAGGTCGATCCGGTGCATTTCGAACGCGCGTACCTTGTCCTCTACGGTCGCGTCAGGCCCCGGCAGGAAGCTCGCCTGTACGCGCCAGGCGAAGTCTCCCAGCCGCAGATCGATACTTGCAGGCTGGATCAGGTCGTCCGTGATGGGAGACGACGCGGTGACAGCGCCATCGTCAACAAGCCCGCGAAGGTCTTGAGACGGGAAAATTCCGGTCGATGCTGTGCCGGGAGATTCAAGGGGGACTGGTTGGTTCATTCAGGGAGTTTACGCGAATCCGCGAGCGATTTGGATGCATCTGAAGCACGCGGGTGTGGATAACTTTTGCTAAGCGATAAACCGCTTGAACAATATTATTTTAAGCTTAAACTAATTTTCAGAGACGAATTCACGGGCTTGGAGGACAAGATGAAGATTGAGATAGTAGGCGGCGGACCGGCGGGACTGTATTTCGCCCTTTTGATGAAAAAGGCCGATCCCTCTCATCAGATCAAAATCTACGAACAGAACAAGCCCGATGACACCTTCGGTTTCGGTGTCGTGTTCTCCGCAGAAACGCTCGGCTATTTTCGTGATTACGACGAAGTATCCTATGATCGCATCCGCGAAACCTTTGCCTATTGGGACGATATCGTCACCTACTACAAGGGCGAGAAAGTGACGGTCGGCGGCAACGGGTTTTGCGGCATGTCGCGCAAGGACTTGCTTCTGATCCTGCAGAAATGCTGCACCGAGGTCGATGTTGAAATGGAGTTCGAGCGTGAAATCACCTCGCTCGATCAACTCGATCCCGATGCGGATCTGATCCTTGGCGCGAACGGCATCAATTCCTGGATCCGCGACCAGAATGCCGATCATTTCAAGCCGAGTTTCGACTGGCGCCCTAACAAGTTTGTCTGGCTCGGCTCAACCATGCCGTTGCCGGCCTTCACGTTCGATTTTCGCGAGAACGATGCCGGTATCTGGAATCTCCACGCATACCAGTACAATAGCGAGATGAGCACATGGATCGTCGAAACGACCGACGAAGCCTGGCACAAGGCGGGAATGGAGAACGCGACGGAAGAAGAGACAGTCGCGTATATGAAGGAGCTCTACAAAGACCTGCTCGGCGATTATCCGGTCATCACGAACCGCTCGGTCTGGCGTAATTTCCCGACGATCCGCTGCGAGACCTGGGTCAAAGACAACCTCGTCATTCTGGGGGATTGCGCGCACACGGCGCATTTCTCCATCGGGTCCGGCACCAAGCTCGCGATGGAAGATGCAATCGCGCTGTTCGAAAGTTGTCAGATCGAATCCGACCCGCGGGCGGCGCTGAAGCTGTATGACGGCAGCCGCCGTGACGACGTGGAACGCATCCAGCATGCGGCCGAGGTTTCGCTGTCGTGGTTCGAGCATGTCGAGCGCTATTGGGGGATGGACCCGATACAATTCACGTTCAGCCTGATGTCGCGTTCCAAGGCGCTCACCTATGACAACCTGCGCCTGCGGGATAAGGAATTTGTCGAGGCCGTCGACCGCCAGTTTTCCAACGATGCAGCCGAGCGGTATGACGCGCCGCATCTGAAGGAAACACCGGTGCCGCCGATGTTTGCGCCGATGCAGCTGCGCGACATGCGCCTCGCAAACCGGGTCGTGGTGTCGCCGATGTGTCAGTACTGCGCGACGGACGGCAATCCGGATGACTGGCATTTCAGTCATTATACCAGCCGTGCAATTGGTGGGGCAGGGCTCGTCTTCACCGAAATGACCTGCATTTCGCCCGACGCACGGATCACCCCCGGCTGCACCGGCATCTGGACCGACAAACAGGAAGCCGAGTGGAAGCGAATCGTCGACTTCGCCCATGAGCGAACGGAATCGAAGATGGCGATCCAGATCGGCCATGCCGGACGCAAGGGGGCCACGAAGCTTGCCTGGGAAGGCATCGATCAGCCGCTCGAGGAGGGCGCGTGGGAAATCATGGCAGCATCGCCATTGCCCTATCTGGAAAACTCCCAGGTACCGCGTGAGATGACGCGCGACGACATGGACAAGGTCAAAGCCGATTTCGTCGCCGCCTTCGAGCGGGCAGCGCGGGCCGGGTTCGACATTGCCGAACTGCATTGCGCGCACGGCTATATCCTGGCGACGTTCCTGTCGCCCGTGACCAACAAGCGAACAGATGAGTATGGCGGCTCGCTTGAAAACCGCCTGCGTTTCCCGCTGGAAGTGTTCGATGCCTGCCGCGCCGTCTGGCCGGAAAACCGGCCGATGTCGGTGCGTATTTCGGCGAGCGACTGGATCGAGGGTGGTACCAGCCCTGAAGATGCCGTCGCTTTTGCCAAGGCATTCAAGGCGCATGGCTGCGATCTGATCAATGTATCGACGGGGCAGACCGACCCGGCGGAAAAACCGATCTACGGGCGTATGTTCCAGACTCCGTTCTCGGAACAGATCCGCCTCGAAGCGGATATTCCGACCCTGGTAGCGGGCAATATTTTCGATTGGGATCAGGTGAACACCATCGTCGGTGCCGGGCGCTCGGACCTCGTCGCGCTGGCGCGGACGCATCTGTACAATCCGTACTTCACGCAGCAGGCAGCCGCCTATTACGGGGTTGAGGATGTTGTCTGGCCGGATCAGTACATGTCCGCCAAGTTCGCCGCATTCCGTCAATACGAAAAGGAACGCGCGCAGCTCGAAGATCTCCGCGAACAGGTCAAGCCGAACTCCGGCGAAGAACGCGCCGGCGCATCGTTGCTCAACAAAACCTCGGATTGGGAAAGCAAGGGAGCCGCCGTCGGTGCCGCCGCTGGATCGCGTACCGAGGCCGCAGAATAAGAGGCGACACCAATGACGATTAAACTCTATGAACTACTCGGCCACGAAGACCGCCGCTATAGCCAGTTTTCCTGGCGCGCCAAAATGGCGTTGAAGCACAAGGGGCTCGATTTCGAAGAGATCCCGCTGCTGTTGACGGATAAGGAATCGATCGCCTTCGCAAATTCAAACAGTGTCCCGGTGATGGTGGATGGCGACCGGATCGAGACAGATTCATGGGACATCGCGACCTATCTGGAAGAGGCCTATCCGGACGCTCAGTCGTTGTTTGGCGGACCAATCGGCACGGGCGTGACCCGGGTGATCAATTCGTGGTGCGACCGTGCCGTGAATGTTGCGCTGGGTCCGTTGATTGCCCGCGACGTGCTGGATGCCGCGCATCCGGACGACCGGGAATATTTTCGGGAGTCCATGGAGAAGTTATACAAGCGGACGCTCGAGGAAGTGCAGGAAGGCCGCGAAGATCGCGTTAAAATCCTGTACCGGACGCTCGATCCGATCCGCACAACCTTTCGCAAAGGCCAGAATTTCATCAGCGGCGACGCACCGGGTTATGCAGACTATGTGGTGTTTTCGCAGTTCCAGTGGGCGCGGGTGACGAGCCCGTTCAAGCTGCTCGATGCGGACGATCCGGTCTACGCCTGGCGCGAGCGGATGCTCGATCTGTATGACGGATTCGCCCGCCACACGACCGCATATGAGGTCGCTTCCTAGGGGCTCGTCAGACCGAGAAAACCACCGACGAGAACACAAGTCCCTGATGCCCTGCGGGCATGTCGCGGGTCATGGCGTCTTCGATCAGGACGTTCTGATACTGGCCTGACTGAAGCTGTTGCTTCTTTTTGTCGGATTTCTTTTTCGATTTCAAAACCAGATCGCCGCGTCTGTATGTCGGTGGCAGGACCGGGACGAGATTGGCAGCGGCATCCGCATAGCCGTTCTTCATGACAGGGCCTGCGGCGGTCTGTTGTGGGGCCGCCTGCGGCAGGCCGAGTTTACCGACCGGCGGCGGCACCACGGCGCCGTGGACGCCTGGTCCGATCTCGGCGCTGAGGTCCAGTGCGATCCGCGTGAGGCCCGGGAGATCATGCCCGGAAGGCGCTTCCATGCCACGGATAATGGTCGCGTTGCGCAGCACGGAGGGGTCAAGATGCTGCAGGTTTTCTTCCAGCGCCAGGGCCACGGAGCCAGCCGTTTGTATCGGTGTCTGGGTCGGTTTCTTTTGCCCGGGCAACGGGGACGTGCCGGTTGCTGGCATATCGGAGATTTCCGGCGGGATGAAAGGCGTGCCGATGGGCAGGTCGAGAACCTTACCGACAGGCAATCCCGCCGGTATATCGAGCACGGGAAGCGATGCGGCCTCGATTTGGGGCAGCGGCGCAATCGCGGCAATCGGCGAGGCGGCGGACCCGACCGCATAGGTCGTGATTCTGTTGCCGACCTGAACCGTGATGGCGCTGTTGGTTGTGTCTACCGCGACGGCAAAATTGCCCGCTGCGAGGACGATGCGACCGTTCCCCGTGTCCGAGGTCCCGGATATCTGACCGGCTACGGGTTTCAGTTGGCTGACGGCCGTCATGACGTCGGCGACCGGGATCCCGTTGCCGGCGGCAAACGTCGTATTGATGGTCGTGGCGACGGCGTGGGAGAGGGCGGTCGATATGTTTTTGGCGGTATCGGTTACCGTCAGTTGTGGCGTGCCGCCCGTCTGCAAAACCGCGGCTTGCAGGGCTGCCGTTATCGGCGCCGTGAGTGCGTCGACGAAAGCGGTCGGTGCGACAAGAAGCGCCGCAGGCGACGGGCCCGCGACGGTTGCTGGTGCAACGCCGGCACGCACATCTTGTGCATATGCGCTGGCCGTGGACTGCACGGCGTTCAACGCCTGCAGCACAGGTGTCGCCTTTTCGGCGCTGTAATCGGTGACGTCGAGCAGATGTTGCGTCGGCACAGCAGCGGATGTTGCGGAGGTAACCGGCGTAAGGTCAATCCGGGGTGGTGTAATGCGGATATCGCCGGTCTGGTGGTCGATGACCACGGTAATTCCCCGGGCGACAATGTTCAGCAGGGCGTTTGCGGTGTCGGGTGTGCCTGCCTGCAGGCGATCCAGCAATGCATGGACGATCTCGGCAGCGTGACGGGTGTCGCCGGCAATCGTTGTTGCGAGCTGTGCCGCCGCGCTATCTGCGGCCTTCAGTGCCTGCGTTTCAGGCACACCCAGTTCGATAAGGGCGGTCGCCACGCGGGCGCGCAGCAAATCGAGTAGGGCGGTGACGGTTTCCCGCGCCGACTGCGCGAGCTTTTCCTGCGCCGGATTTACGGTGGGTGTGTTATCGGCTTTATGCCGAGCGGCTTCCTGCTCTGCGCGCGCTGCACCGTCGTCGTTGCCGGGTGTCGTTTCCGGCGCGGCGGTGGCGATAGCCTGCGCATATTTCATCAGGGCCGCGCTACCTGCGCTGACCGAGGGCAACATAACGGACCTCCTGTCCTCTGCCTCTCAAATGCCGGCTACGTGCCGGCGAAAATCGTGTCGTTTAGCTGCAGCCTCCTGGCTGCAGGTCGTCTAAGTCGCCTAGGCGTATATCTCGAACGTCTCGTTTTCAGTGTTCTGTGCCTTGCTGATCTCAGGTTCCGGCTCGTCCTTGCCGAGATAGACCCGGACAACCAGATCGAAAGTCATCCGTGTGATCGTTTCCTGGCGTCCATTGGTATATTCCTCCACGGCCTGAATTCGGAGCGACTCGGGCGAGGGGGTGTCGGTCAGCGGTGTTTCGAAGGGCTTCGCGACCACTTCGTCGACGTCCGTCTCGTCCGCCTTTTTGTTGTTCACAAGAACAGAGTCGTAGAGCGCTTCATTTGCGGCGGGCAGCGGCGGCAGCAGGGTGGCGTCCTCGCCATCTTCGCCTTCTTCGCCGACGAAGCCGTTATTGACCAGGTATTGCTGAACCCGATCGAAGATCGACGCAATCGAAGGCGGGCCCTCGCTGTCGGTAAAATCGAACAGCGAAGCGGCTGCGTTGGCGGGCAGGTTGTCGCTCTGTACGACCTTCACCGCGTCGATTTCCATCTTCGAGGTGTCGGCCGTAATTTCGCCCGTCGCGTGGTTGTATTCCAGGCTGAGCGCATTGGCGCTGAATTCAAGGGCGTGGGATACGGACGTTGCCGTCTGGGTGAGTGTCTCCTGATAGGCGACGGCGATCATGCTGAACGAAAAGCTGGTGCCGCTGCGAACGGATTCGACAAATGTCTTGCCAACATCGGCAATCAGGTCGGCGGCGGCCTGGCCGCGAATGCCCACATGATTGAGCGCTTCCCGCATCTCGTTGCGGAAGGCGTTGAACAGGTTCGCCGCGATATCTTTGGTCGCGTCGATCAGGCTGCGCTCTTCGCCTATGCTCAGTGTCGGCCCCATGCGCTGCCGAATGTCGCCGGCCATTTCGGCGTTCTGCGTCACGCTGCGCTGTTCGGACATCTGGCTCAGCGACTGGTAGCCGCGGACCGGACGGTGTTCGGGGATCTGAGGCGCCGAAGCGGCGAGTGTATTTATCAGTGACATAGCGACTTCCTGTCGTGGTGTCATGGGGGCGTCATCAGACGCCGTGTTCCGCCCTAGGCGGCGATTGTTTAAAATACCGCATAAATACTAAATGCTTTATTGGCGGATATGGTTACCGGAAATTAACCCTGTTGCGGTTTTCGACATGGTCGATATCTCGTTTTACGCGGCGCGAACCGAGTTCAGGAAATCGTCGACGGATGACCGGAGGCTCGTTGCCTGGACCGAGAGTTTGTCCGCCGCGGCGTTCACCTGGCTTGCGGCTGATCCGGTCTGACCAGCAGCCTGGGTGACTTCGGCCATGCTCGATGAGACTTCCTGTGTGCCCTGTGCCGCCTGTTGCACATTGCTGGAAATCTCTCGGGTAGAGGCCCCCTGTTCTTCCACTGCGCTTGCGATGGAGGATGATATTTCGCTGATCTCGGCAATCACCTCGCTGATCCCGCCGATCGCTTCGACAGCCTCATTGGTTGCGGACTGGATCTCGTTGATCTGGCCGCCAATGTCGTCGGTCGCTTTCGCGGTCTGGTCGGCGAGCGATTTAACCTCGGTTGCGACGACGGCAAAGCCCTTGCCCGCTTCGCCGGCGCGCGCGGCCTCGATCGTCGCATTGAGGGCGAGAAGGTTGGTCTGGCTGGCAATATCGTTGATCAATTCGACAACCTCGCCGATTTTCAAAGCCGCGACGGACAGACCCTGTACTTTGTCATTGGTGTGGCGCGCCCGGTCCACAGCTGATTGCGCGACACTGGAACTCTTGGAAACCTGGCGGCTGATTTCATCAATTGACGATGAGAGTTCCTCTGCCGCTGCCGCGACGGTCTGAACGTTTGCGGATGCTTCTTCGGTTGCTGCTGCCGCAGAGCTCGACTGAGCGCTGGTTTCGTCTGCCGTCGTCGACATTGCTTCCGACGACGATTGCAGTTCCGATGCTGCCGATGAGACTGCCTCGATCACGCCGCCAACGCTGGCCTCGAATGATTCTGCGAGATCCAGCATATCCTGGCGCCTTTTCGCGGCCGCTTCCTCTTCAAGCCTGTTGCGTTCTGCCGTGGCTTTTTCTTCAGCTGCCCGTTTTTCCGCTTCAGCTTTTCGTTCATTTTCAAAACCGGCCTTGGCAGATTCTGCCTGTTCGGCCTGCATTTTACTGACGGCCAGCAGGTTCTCCTTGAAGACCTTTACCTGCTTTACGAGCCGACCCACTTCATCCCGGCTCTCTGGAATATCGATTTCGGTCTCGAGTTCACCGTCGGCCAGTTTTTCAGTGATCTCGGTCAGGCGGGTCACCGGTTTCGAGATGCCCCGGACGACGACGAAAGACAGCACCGATACTCCGCCGATTGTCGCGAGGACGAGGCCGATAATCAGCATCAGTGCGGTGGTGGCGTCGGCGTAAGCCTTCGCAGCGACCTTTGTGACGTCCTTCAGTACCTGATTTTCGAGCTGTTTCATCTGGCCGATGCGGGTGGTGCTGGCATCGAACCATGTGGTCGCCTCGAGCCCGTCGAACAGACCGGATTCTGAAGCCTCGACGAGTTTTTGACGGAGGTCTGCAAACGCTTTGACTTCGGGAATACCCATCAGGCTCGATGCAAGAGCGGCAATTTCCGGTGTCGCGGCGTTGTTTAAGACATCGAATTCGGTTGCCTGCTTGGCCGTCAGAGAAATGAACTGTTCTGTCGTTTTGGGGTCGAAGCTCATATCAAGAATGACGGCTGTGACAACTGCCCGTTCCTGACTGGCGTATTCCTTCGCCTGAATTGCGGCGGCATATGGAATGATACGGCGGACGGCGCCACCGTCATTCATCCCGTCCATCATCGCGCCTATGACCGCAAGGTCGCTTTTGATAAGCGTGTCGTAAGGCGCCGCCGCTTTGACAAGGTCGATCTTTAACGCATCTACGGTCTGACGGTGCGTGCTCAATGCTGACTGATCCTTTGGCAGACTTTTCAGCAGTCCGCCGAATTTTGCCGAGATCTTCGTCATGTCTACCGCGGCAATCTCTGCATTTAACCTGCCAAGGGACTTATCTGTTTTTGGCCGTTGCGCCCGAAGCCGGTCCGCGAATTTCTTGCCTTTCGTCGCGATAAACATGGCCGTGAGGTCGCGTTCGGTCTGCAGGTTGTGAATGGCATTTCCGACGAAGGTCGAGATCTCAGTCAGATGAACGACCTTTTCATCGTCCTGCAGGGACGCGAGTTCGCGCATGATGCTCTGGCCGCCAAGGGCTGCGGCGACGACAAGCGGCAGGGCGACGATCATCGCAATACGTACACCGATCCGGGTGTTGCTCATGAAACCGGCCCTGCGTTTCGGGGCGGCCTTGGCTGCAATGTCGGGGGTTCGTGTGCTGTTGGCATCATCAATGGGCATATCGGTGTTCGGAGCGGCGGTTGCGGTCATGTCGGTACTCTCGGCTTAGGCGGGACGTAGAGAAACGAGTAGCCTCTCGATCCCGCAGTAAGGTTGCGAATATCCAGCACAAATAACAATCCCAGGTTGATTTAGTGTTAAACATTCGCAATACAACGCATACATATATCTGAACGCGGTGTAGCCTGCGCTTGCAGAACGCAAAAAGAAAAGCCCCCTCCCGTGGGGGACGGGAAGGGGCTAATTGCGAGCGACCGGACATTCGATTGGGGGGATTGTCACGACCGCCGCTGGAGGTATGTCGGCCAGTTGTTTCCAACGAACCGATGACAGGACATTAGGTGAAATGTTTTAAGAACGTTTTAGAAATGCTGGTTAACGCGGAGGAGCCGCCGGGTGAACGACGCATTGATAATACGATGGTATTCAAAGTTTAGTGATTAACGCCGTCACTTAATTCGTCTCTTTGGGGGTGTTTGGGCGAATTGAGCTGGTGCGTAATCAGCCTGTGACTCACCGTGTTTCAGGCGATATGCGTCAGGGCCATGTCGATGGTTTTTTTTGGCATGCCGGCTCGTGGGGCGTTCAACACCTATCGACCACTCGACCCGATGAGCCGTCCGCCCGCCTGATTTAGCGCCCGAACGTCAGGCGCGGGAGCTGTCTTTTTCCTGATTGCGCAGGCGGAATCGCTGTAGCTTGCCGGTTTCGGTTTTGGGCAGTTCGGTCACAAACTCGACCTCCCGCGGATACTTGTACGGTGCGATCTCGTTTTTGACGAAATCCTGCAGCGTCTTTGACGTCTCGTCGGTGGCCCCGAACCCGTCCCGGAGAACGACGAAGGCTTTGACGATATTGGTTCGTTTTTCGTCCGGCTTGCCGATAACGGCACATTCCGCGACCGCTTCATGGTCAAGAAGCGCTGCTTCGACCTCGGGGCCGGAGATATTGTAGCCGGCGGAAATAATCATGTCGTCGGCCCGCGCGACGTAGCGGAAGTAACCTTCCTCGTTCATCTCGTACATGTCGCCGGGATAATTCCAGCCATCTTTCACGTAAACCTGTTGGCGGTCATCGGCGAGATAGCGGCACCCCGTCGGGCCCTTTACAGCCAGCAGACCGGGCTGGTTGGGACCAAGGTCGTTGCCGTCTTCGCCGACAATCTTCGCGCGGTAGCCGGGGATTGCCTTGCCGGTAAAGCCCGGGCGCATGTCTTCACGGCTGGCGGCGACAAAGATGTGGATCATCTCGGTCGAACCCAGGCCGTCGACGATGCGGATACCCGTTGCTTTGTGGAACGCTTCCCAGGTCGCTTTCGGCAGGGTTTCGCCGGCCGACACGCATTTCTCAAGGCACGAAATGTCGTACTTGTCGGCCAGATCGGCGAGCAGGCGGTACATTGTCGGTGCGGTGTACAGGCTGGTGATCCTGTATTTCTCAATCGCCGCCATCATGTCTTCGGGGTTGAGGGGGGCAGGAAAAAAACGTGTAGATGCACCGAACCGCATCGGGAAACAGGTCAGCCCGCCCAGACCGAAAGTGAAAGCCAGCGGCGGTGTGCCGGTAAAGATGTCGTGGGGTTCGGCCATGCCGAATGATCGGGGGAAGCAATCGCACATCGCGATAACGTCGCGGTGGAAATGCATTGTCGCCTTTGGCGTGCCCGTGGTGCCGGACGTAAAGGCGATCAGGGCCGTATCGTCCGCCGCGGTGTCGCAGTTCACAAAACCGCCTGTTTTGGCGGCGACCGCTTTGTCCAGAGAGGCGTCGCCATCGCCGGTTGCGGTGAAATAAAGCGTTTCCGAAAGCTCAGGTTTGCGGGTGCAGGTTTCCTCCATCGCTTCGGCCAGAGATATATCGCACAGCGCGTGGCGGATTTCGGATTTTTCCACGATATAGACCAGTTCGCGTGCGCGCAGCAGCTGCATGGTCGTCACGCAAATGCCGCCGGCTTTCAGGACCGCACACCAGCAGGCCACCAGCATGGGATTGTTCGCGGCGCGCAGCAGCACCCGGTTGCCCGGCACAAGGCCGTGATCCTCGACCAGGACCTTCGCGATGCGGTCGGCAAGGTCGCGGAGTTCCGAATAGGTCCAGGTGATGTCCTCGTAATGCAGCACCGGGCTGTCGCCGTGGCCGGTTTCGCACATATGATCCAGTAGCTCGACACCGGCATTCATCCGGTCGGGATAGGCCTGGAGTTCGGGCAGAGAGTCGAAATCGAACTCCGGCCACTGGTCCTTGGGCGGCAGGTTATCCGCGGCAAAGGTATCGATATGGGCGGTCGGGCCGCCGGGCAGGTGTTTGCTCATGCGTGTTACTCCGCCGCTTTTGCGGCTTCCTCTGCCTCGACGGCGGCAATTGCCTGTCCGGCGATAATCAGTTTCTGGATTTCACTGGTGCCTTCGTAAATGCGTAGAGCGCGAATTTCGCGGTAGAGCCGCTCAACGGTGGATCCGACGACCACACCCATACCGCCCCATATCTGGACAGCCTGGTCGATCACTTCCTGTGCGCTTTCGGTGGCGTAAAGCTTCGCCATCGCAGCCTCGCGGGTGACGCGCGCCCCTTGCGTGTCCTTGGTCCAGGCAGAACGGTAGACGAGCAGGGCAGAGGCATCGATCTTCAGCGCCATGTCGGCGATTTTTTCCTGAATGAGCTGGTAATCCGCAAGCGGCTTGCCGAAAGACAGCCGGCTGCGCGCCTGGGCAATGGCTTCATCATGGGCACGCCGGGCGAAACCGAGGGCCGCGGCGCCAACGGTAGACCGGAATACGTCCAGCGACGACATCGCGATCTTGAATCCGTCGCCCGGATTACCAAGCAGGTGAGACACCGGCACCCGGCAATCCTCGAATGTGATTCTGCCAAGCGGGTGGGGTGCAATCACATCGAACCGCTCTGTGCAGGCGAGGCCGGGCGTGTCTGCGTCCACCACCAGCGCGGACAGGCCCTTGGCGCCCGGCGCGTCTTCTGTGCGGCAGAAAACAACATATTGATGGGCGAGTCCGCCATTGGAGATCAGCGTCTTTTCGCCATTGAGCACGTATGTATCGCCATCGAGACGGGCATTGGTCGTCATCGCGGCAACGTCCGAGCCTGATTCCGGCTCCGACAGGGCAAAGGCTGCGATGCGTTTGCCGGCGGCGACGTCTGGCAGATACTTGCTGCGGATTTCCTCGGATCCGAACAGCGAAATCGGACCGGATCCCAGCCCCTGCATGACGAACGAAAAGTCTGCCATGCCGGAATACTGCGCCAGGGTTTCGCGCATCAGGCAGAGCGCGCGAACATCCAGGGTCTCATGCAAGCCGCCCCAGGGGGCGGGCACCGAGTAGCGTAGCCAGCCACCATCGGCGAGGCGGCGCACCAGTTCGCGGGCAAGGGCGTCGAGTCCGGCATCGTCGGCGGGCTCTTCTTCGGCAAGCGGGGCGATTTCACGGTCCGCCCAATTCCGGAATTCGACCGCGAGGGTGCGGTGAGACTCCTCAAGAAACGGCCAGTTGAGATAGGTCTGTTCAGGCACGGCTCAGTTCCCTTCGAAGACGGGTTTCTGCTTGGCGACGAAGGCGTCGAACGCACGCTGGAAGTCTTCGGTCTGCATGCAGATGGCTTGCGCTTCGGCTTCGACGGTGATCGCGTCCTCGACGCTCATGTTCCATTCCATGTGGAGCTGACGCTTGGTGATGCCATGCGCAAAGGTCGGACCGTCGGCAAGTCGTCTGGCTTGTTCCTGTGCTTCTGCCAGAACTTTATCGGAATCACATAACCTGTTGAAAAAGCCCCAGTTATAAGCTTCTTCTCCTGACATAGACCTGCCCGTGTAAAGCAGTTCGGACGCCCGTCCCTGACCGATGATACGGGGCAGGATCGAGCAGGCGCCCATATCGCAACCGGCGAGGCCGACCCGGGTAAACAGGAACGCGGTCTTGGAGTCCACCGTGCCGTAGCGCAGATCCGACCCCATCGCGAGGATAGCGCCCGCTCCGGCGCAGATGCCGTCTATCGCGGCGACGATCGGTTGCGGGCAGGTGCGCATCGCCTTGACCACGTCGCCGGTCATTTCGGTAAAGCGCAGCAGTTCTTTCATATCCATGTCGAGGAGCGGGCCAATGATTTCATGGACGTCGCCACCAGAGCAGAAGTTACCGCCGGCGCCTGTGATCACGATGGTTTTGATGTCATCGACATGCTGCAGCGTGCGGAAGGTGTCGCGCAGTTCCGCGTAGGATTCGAAGGTCAGCGGGTTCTTGCGTTCCGGCCGGTTGATCATGATCGTCGCGACCTTGCCGTCGACGCTCCAGGCAAAGTGCTTCGGTTCGATCGATGCGGCGGGGATTACGGTCATTCTGCTGCCTCCAGGCTGTTCTTTCGCTCCGCGTCGTGGATGGATTCCTTCAGCCGCGCGAGCAGGCCATACAATGTGTTCATTTCTTCGGCCGACAGGCCGGCCATCATGTCGCCGACCCACAATCGGTGGTCCTCGGCAATTTTTACGAATGATTTGCTGCCCTCGGGCGTCAGGCTGACCATCTGCACCCGGCGGTCATCGGGGGACGGTGTCCGGCTCACCATGCCTTCGCCAGCCAGCCGGTCGACAAGCCCGGTCACGTTGCCGTTCGAGACCATCAGGCGCTTGGACAGCTCACCCATCGACATCGGGCCGTCATGACGTTCGAGCTGGGCGAGAATGTCGAACCGCGGCAGCGTGGTATCCGCCGTTGTCTTGAGCCGGGTGCGTACTTCGCTGTCGAGCAGGTTGGTGCAGGTCAGCAGGCGCAGCCAGACGCGCAGTTCCATACCGTCTTCGATCTGAACACCGGATTCATAGTCCGGGCGTTCCTGTGCGGAGGTAGGCGTGGGAGGACCTGCCATCACATTACCTCGCCGCCGGCAATCGGCACGGCCTGTCCGGTGATGGAAGCCGATGCAGGCAGGGCAAGCCAGCCGACAGTTTCCGCCACTTCCCAGGGCTGCACGAGGCGTCCCTGCGGGTTCGATGCCGCCAGTTCAGCCGTCGCATCCTCGACGGTGCGGCCGGTTTTCTTGACGATGTTATCGATGGTGTCACGTATCAGGTCGGTTTCCGTATAGCCGGGGCAGACGGCGTTGACCGTGACGCCCTTTTTCGCGGTTTCCAGCGCGAGCGACCGGGTGAGCCCGATAACGGCGTGTTTTGCCGCGCAATAGGCCGACACGTATCCGTATCCGATAAGGCCTGCCGTCGACGCAACGTTGATGATCCGCCCGTAACCTGCATCGAGCATGCCGGGCAGGGCGGCCTGCGTGCAGATGAATGTGCCTGTCAGGTTCACGGCGATCATCGAATCCCATAATGCGCGTTCCATCTTGTGGAATGGCGCGCTTTTGCCCGAACCCGCATTATTGACGAGGATCGTGATCGGTCCGTTCGCCGCAACCGATGATTCAAACGCCTTGTCGATGGATGTCGTGTCCGAAACGTCGGCCGTTTCAACGTGAACTTTGACGCCATGGGTGCCGGCGATATGTCCGGCGCGCTCGTCCAGCAGGGTGCGGTCGCGGCCGATCAGCGTCAGATCGGCGCCGAGGCGGCCCAGCGTTTCCGCGATGGCCGCACCGATTCCCCGTGTGGCACCTGTCACCAGCGCGTGCTGCGCGGCAAGGGGGGTGCCCTGCAAGCCGCCCTCGGGGGCGCGGTTGGCGGAAAAGTCGGCTGTTTCTGTCATAATCTGCACGATTGATTTGCTAATGTTTTAAGCTTAAAACAATTGAACCAACCCCGCAAGCAGCGACAACGCGAAAGGATACCCTATGAAGGCATTGAACCCCCCCGGCTGGAACCGTCCCAAAGGGTATTCCAACGGCATCGCCGCGGAGGGCCGGTTTGTGTTCGTTGCCGGCATGGTCGGCTGGACCGCGGAAGAAAAATTCGAATCCGACGATTTCGTCGATCAGTTCCGCCTGGCGCTTGAAAACACGGTCGCGGTCCTCAAAGAAGGGGATGCCGGGCCCGAGCATATCTGCCGGATGACCATGTATTTCACCGACAAACAGGAATACCTGTCGCGTCTGCCAGAGGTCGGCCAGGCGTACCGTGATGTGATCGGCAAGAATTTTCCGACCATGGCTGCAGTGGTGGTCGTCGCGCTGATGGAAGACCGTGCCAAGGTGGAAATCGAAACCACGGCAATCGTTCCGGTCTAATCGTTTGAGACCTGCGTCGCTTTAGCGCCCGGCGCGGCGGGAGAAATGTTCCCAGGCGCGGGAGAAACCGGCCTGTTCCTTGTCGGCACCACGCCGCGCATCGATTTCACCATCGCTGAGATATTCAACATCGCCGCCGAGCCCGATGGCCGTTGTCTGAATCTGTGCGTTTACCTGCAGATAGATCGATGTCAGCACCGAGTCTTCGAGGCTGTAACCGGCGATGGTGGCGCCATGTCCGCGCATCAGCACGACCTTGCCGTCGCCGAGCGTCTCGCACATGTCGCGGCCCTGTTCCATGGTCGTGACGAGCAGGGTGGTGCTGTCGCCGAACTTATCTTTGATATCCCAGGTCGGCGGCGGGTCGCCGATACGCGCCGACACATGGATGATCGGCTGCAGTTGCACGCTGGACACCGTATAGGGCACCACGGCGTAGGAATGATTGTGGACTACCGACATCACGTCGGGCCGCTGTTCGTAAATTGCACCGTGGATAGCTCGTTCCGAATAGGGCGTGCGGTCGCCGAGATCGATTGGTGTGCCATCCAGTTCGAACGTAACGATATCTTCGGGCTCGATCAGCGATGGCGCGCGCGAATATGCCAACAGATAACGGCCGGGATTGTCAGGATGGCGAATGCTGACATGGCCATAAGAATCGCAGACATCTTCGTGGGCAACGATGCGGTTGGCGGTGACAAGTGCATCGATGGCGGCGGTGAGGTCTGACATGGCGCGTTCCCAACAGTTTTTTGATTTATCAGATCATTTCTAGCGTTCCCGGCGGCGTTCAACAAGCCGGGAGGAAAAGAATGGGGTGGTGGACAGAATGCGCCCGAAGACCCATGTTCCTGTCAGAATTTGTTCGAGAGATCACAATGTTGGAGGAACACCGATGACAAATGAACGTGCCGTACTTGCCGGAGGCTGTTTCTGGGGCATGGAGGATCTGATCCGCAAGCTGCCGGGCGTTGTCTCGACCCGTGTCGGCTACACCGGTGGTGACGTGCCCAACGCGACCTATCAAAATCACGGTATGCACGCCGAGGGAATCGAGATCGTTTTCGATCCGGCGCAGACCAGCTACCGCGCCATGCTGGAATTCTTCTTCCAGATTCACGACCCGACGACGCCGAACCGTCAGGGCAACGACCGCGGGCCGAGCTATCGCTCCGCGATTTACTATGTCGACGATGTGCAGAAACAGGTTGCTGAAGACACCATTGCCGACGTGAACGCATCCGACCTGTGGCCAGGTGCCGTGGTGACCGACGTGGAACCCGTCAGCGATTTCTGGGAAGCGGAACCGGAGCATCAGAATTATCTGGAACGGATTCCTCATGGCTATACCTGCCATTATATCCGCCCCGAATGGAAACTGCCGCGCCGTGAGGCGGCGGAATAACGGTGAGACGGCCGGGCCTGGGATATGACGGGAGATATTCCTTTGTTTGAAGTTGGAGACACCGTGCGTAACGTCGCCGCAGACGTCGTCGGCGTTGTTGTCGAGATAGACGGTGAGAGGGTCTATCTGGAGCAGGCCAACGGGGCCGAGGTGGATTTCAAGACATCTTCACTGGTGCTGGAAGACGATTTTCAGGCCAAGCACGGCATCGTGGTGCGGGATGACGCGGCGTCCCATGCGAATGATCCGGTCTATGATGAAGTCATCCGCAACCTGTATCCCGCAGTTCTCGAACTGGGCGAAGCCGTGCATGCGGCGGTGAAGCCGGTTGCCGGCGTTACGCCGAAAAACTGGGGTGCACTGACATCGCTGCAGAAGCTCAACGCGATTTCGACGGCGACGGACGTGCCCGTTCAGGACTGGGTCGATGCCAGCAAGCCGGGGGCGAAGAAACCGCTTGGCCCGATGCAGCTGTCGATCCTGGCCAACAGGTCCGGGAAGCCGGGCCGCTAAAGAATTCGGCTGCTAAAAACGGATAGTGGGATTGCACTATCCGAATGGACGACCTCTCAGAAATCCGGCATTCTGCAGCCATGAATAAGAAACCGTACATAATCGATAATCCCGGCGGCAACGACTTTCGGCTGAACCGGGAAACCCTCGTCGATCCGGAGATTCTGGTTGCGGAACGCGACCGTGTCTTCGACCAGTGCTGGATTTATGCCGGTCATGAATCCGAAGTGTCCAAACCGGGTGATTTCCAGACCCGCGACGTCGGCGGAAGGCCTGTTATTCTGACGCGGGACGGCGACAACAATGTCCGCCTCTTCCTGAATACCTGCCGCCACCGAGGCGCAAAGGTCTGCCGGGAGCGCGAGGGCAATACCAAGCGGTTCTATTGTTTCTATCACGGCTGGTCCTACGGCAATGACGGCGCGCTTGTCGCGGTGCCGGGCGAGGATGCGTATCCCGATACTTTCGATCGCTCGGAACTCGGATTGCAGGATGTCCCGCGGTTTGAAAACTACCGTGGGTTCTGGTTCGCAAGCTTCAATCCTGACGTTGAAGCACTGGAGCCGTATCTCGCCGGCGCCACCGAATATATCGACCTGGTGGTCGACCAGTCGGCTGATGGCGATATGGAAATCGTCGCCGGTATTCAGGAATACGATATCGCAGCCAACTGGAAGCTATTGGTCGAGAATTCGTTTGATGATTATCACCTGCATTCGACCCATTCGACATGGCTCGAATACATGAAGGATTCCGGCGTCAGCATTAAGGTGCCCAAGGGCCTGCTGCTGCCGAAGAAAGGCATCGGACGTGATCTCGGCAATGGTCATGCCGTCATCGACAATTACAATTTCCGCGGCCGTCCGGTGGCGACGTGGATTTCGATCTATGGGGAAGAAGCCAAGCCTGCCGTTGAGGCCGCGAAGGCCGAACTGGTGGAGCGCCTTGGTGAAGAACGTGCCGAACGGGTGGCCAATACCAACCGCAACCTGTTCATTTTCCCGAATCTGATGATCAATGACGGGTCGTCCGTCACGGTCCGCGCATTCTGGCCCGAAGCAGCCGACAAAATGAAGGTCACCGCCTGGGCGCTTGGCCCGGTCGGTGAAAGCGCGATCATGCGGAAAGTACGGCTGGATTCCTTCCTGACGTTTTATGGCCCGGGCGGTCTCGCCACGCCGGATGATGTCGAAGCGCTGGAACAGGTTCAGGCCGGGCTTACGTCCACGGTTAAGGAAGTTCCGTGGTCGGTGATGACCCGTGGCATTGCCAAGGATGGCGAGCAGCTCAATTCGGACGAGTTGCACCTGCGAACCTTCTGGCGGCGCTGGAATACAATGATGACAGGTGAGGTTGCTGCCACCGAAGCCGCCGAAGCAGCGGAGTAAAAAACATCGAAACTGTGAACCGCGAAGCGGTAGAAGATTTTTTTTATCATGAGGCTGCCCTGCTTGATGCATGGGACCTCGATGGCTGGATGGGCTTGTTGTGCGACGACGCGCGTTACCTGATCCCGCCCAATGATGTGCCGGACGGCGATCCGGACACCACGCTTTTCATCATCGCAGACGATATCGATCGCATCCGTGGGCGGGTAAAACGCCTCAAAAGCCGTGACGCTCATGCTGAATTTCCGCCGTCGCGCACGCGGCGCCTGATTACCAACGTGCGTATCCTTAGCCGGGACGATACGGAACTGACGGTAACGGCCAATTTCTCCGTCCACCGGTTCCGCCGCGGTGGCAAGGGCGGCGAATATGTCGGCAAATACGTATACACACTCCGGATCGAGGGCGATGGTTTCCGGATTGCCGAGCGCCGCGCCGTCCTCGATGCCGAGGAACTGGGCGGCCTGGGCGCGGTAAGCTTTATTCTCTGAAACACGGCCGGGTGAATTGCCGTCGGGGCGGTTCAGTTTTAGCGACCGACCTGATATTGCTTCCGATAGAACAAAATCAATAAGGACAGGTTAGATGGCGACTTCGGAAGGAGCGGCTAAACCGACGCTCGCAGGGCTGCGCGTTCTCGATCTGACTCAATTTTTGGCGGGTCCCTATGCCACGATGATCTTTGCCGATCTGGGCGCTGAGGTGGTTAAGCTGGAGGCCCCGGTGGGGGACTGGTCCCGTGTCCTGCCGCCAAATTTCGTCGGCGATGACAGCTGCTATTACCTGTCGATCAATCGTAACAAGAAAAGCATTGTCGTCGACATGAAATCGCCGGACGGGCTGGAGGTGGTTAAACGTCTGGCGGACGAAAGCGATATCCTCGTCGAGAATTTTCGGCCGGGTGTGCTCGACCGGCTCGGGCTGACCTACGAGAACCTGTCGGCGCGCAATCCCGGTCTCATCTGGGCTTCGATCAGCGGCTTTGGCCAGACCGGCGCAGATCGTGACCGGCCGGCCTATGACATGATCGTCCAGGCGATCTCCGGCGGCATGAGCATGACCGGCGAGCCCGGGCGCTCTGCCGTCCGCAGTGGTGTTCCCCTTGGCGATCTGAGCGCCGGTATGTATGCGGTGATTGGCGCTCTGGCGGCGCTTGAAGAACGCCGCAGGTCGGGCAAGGGGCAGTACATAGATATCTCCATGCTGGATTGTCAGGTGTCGATGCTCTGTTACCAGGCGGGGTACTATCTGCATTCTGGCAAAAACCCCGGCCGGCAGGGCTGGGGGCATGATTCCATCCCGACCTATCGCGGGTTCAATTGCGCCAACACGACGTCGCTGGTGATCACCGCAAATACCGAACGCATGTGGCAGGGCCTTTGCGATGTACTCGGTATTTCGGAACTAAAGGAAGACGCCCGCTTCATCCTGAACCAGGACCGCTATGCCAACCGCGATGAATTATGGCTCATCCTCGAAGGCGCTTTCATGATGCACCCGGCGGAACACTGGGTGCCGAAGCTCCTGGAATCCGGCATTCCTGTCGGTGAGATCAACAATCTGGAAAAAGCGCTTTCGAATCCGCAGGTATTGGCGCGCGATATGGTGCTTAATCTGTCGAATGAGGAAGGTGCCAGTATCCGGGTTGCCGGTAACCCGGTGAAGATGTCGCGCACCCCGATGGATACCCACAGCTACCCGCCGAAACTCGGTGGAGAGACCGCCGACATCCTCACCGACGTACTGGGTGTGGATGGTGAAGAACTGGCACGCCTGATAGAAACGGGCGCGGTTTACGAATACACGCCAAAAAAAGATAAGGGAGACTGACATGGAAGATGTCCTGCAACTGGACCACGAAGGCGCGATTGCGCGGATTACGATCAACCGGGCGGACAAGGGCAACATGCTTACGCTCGACATGCTCGACAACGTGTCCGCGCTGATCATCGATGCAGGCCTCGACCCGGATATCAAGGCGATCTCGATCACCAGCACCGGTGACGATTTCTGTCTTGGCCGCGATCCTGCGAGCGCACCCGAAAATACGCCGAAGAATGCGGTCGAGATGCGTGAAGCGCTGACCGCGCCGATCCTGGGATTCTACGAGGCGGTCCGAGGCGCGGATATTCCCGTTGTCGCAACGGTGCAGGGCAGGGCGGCCGGCTTCGGTTGTGCCGCTGCGGCAGTTTGTGATGTGACCATCGCTGCGGCGGATGCACGGTTTTCGTTGCCTGAAATGAAACATGATCTGCCGCCGACTGCGGCGATTTCCGCACATATTGACCGTTCGATGCCCAAATCCGTTGCCTGGATGGTCTATTCGACCGATGAGATCGATGCACAGACGGCCCGCTCGGCAGGCTTTGTCAGCCACATCGTTCCAGCCGCCGACCTGTATTCGAAGGCGGACGAAATTCTGGCGACCCTGACCAGCCGTAACCGCACATCGCTTGCGACCTGCAAAACCTATCTTGCCAATGCCCGGTTGATGGAAACGCCGCAGGCATCCGACTACGCCGGCAATTTGCTGGCGCTTGTCATGGCGTCGAAGGGCTAAATACCAAAAAAACGGGGCGGCCTTTCGGCTGCCCCGTCTGAGTTGGTCTTTTGACGTTCGCCGGACGTTAGCCCCCAGTCGTTTGTTTCAGAAATTCGTCGACCTTGTTGCTCAGCTCTTCGGAATGCTTGGACAGCTCCCGTGCGGCGTCCAGTGCCTGCGAGGCTGAATTCCCGGTTTCCTGGGCCGCCTGCGAAACACCTGTGATGTTCGCAGATACCTCTGTCGTCCCGGTGGATGCCTGTTCGACATTGGTCGCGATTTCGCGGGTCGCTTCGGTCTGTTGTTCGATCGCCAGGGCCGCGCTGGACGAGATTTCGTCGATTTCGCTGATTGTTCCGGTGATCTCCTTGATCGCTGCGACGGCAGAGTTGGTGGCGCTTTGGATTTCGCCGATCTGTTCGCCGATCTCGTCGGTCGCTTTGGCTGTCTGATCGGCGAGCGACTTGACCTCGGTGGCGACCACGGCAAAGCCTTTGCCGGCTTCGCCCGCCCGTGCCGCCTCGATGGTGGCGTTGAGGGCCAGCAGGTTGGTCTGGCTGGCAATGTCGTTGATCAGATTGACCACCTCGCCGATTTTGTTTGCCGCGTTGGACAGGCCTTCGACCTCTTCGTTGGTCTTTTGCGCCTGATCGACCGCCGCCTTGGCGATTTCGGCGCTTTGTTTGATCTGGCGGCCGACTTCGTCAACGGATGCTGTCAGTTCTTCGGTAGCCGATGCAATCGACTGAACGTTCATCGCGGTTTCTTCGGCAGCAGCTGCAATGTTGCTCGATTGCTGGCTGGTTTCCTCCGCGGTTGCCGCCATCGACTGGGACGATGCTTCCATTTCGGTTGCCGCGCCGGAGACAGAGGAGACAATCTCGCGGACGCTTTCGCCGAACCGGATCTGTTCGGTCACGATGTTCCATGTCAGCATCGGGCCGACATAGCGACCGGTGGCGTCCTCGATTGCCGCAACTTCGAGCTTAAGGATATGGTCGCCAAGGTTGATATTGGCTGTGTGCGGCAGGTTTGACGGGTCGCCCAGAATGTTGCGCTGGTGTTCGGGGTGTTTGTGGAAAATATCGAGGCATTTGCCGAGGAGATCTTCTGCTTTGCAGGGCAGCAGGTCATTGAGCGGCGTCAGCGTATCGACACTGGTTTTGTTGACATAGTTGATGGTGAAATCGTCGGGGTCGGCCATCATCACGTTGATGGGCATATTGTCGACCATTGTGCGAAGCCGCTCGTTTTCCTCCTTCGCTTTTTCCGCTGCCGTCACGATTTCCCATACCAGACAGATCGATACGTAGTTTCCGTCGCGGTCGTAGATCGGGTTGACCTGCAGGTCGAGGATTTCAGTGCCGAGCGTGATGTTGGTGCGCCAGGGCAGATTTGACGGATCGCCGAGAATCTTCCGTTGATGTTCAGGGGCCTTGTGGAAGACGTCGATGCATTGGCCGAGAATTTCATCCACCTTGCAGGGCAGCAGATCTTCAATGCTGCGCAGCGTCTCGATGCTGGTGGTGTTAATGTAGTCGATTTTCAGCGTTTCGACGTCACAGGTCATGACATTGGTCGGCATGGAATCGAGCATCTGCCGGAGAGCAAACGCGTCTTTTTCGGGGATGATAGCGCCGTCCTCGGTATCTGTGCCCTCGAACTCTATTATCTCTGCCGTGTTCTTTTTGAAGTTAAACATGAAACTCTCCATCGTTTCTCGTTAAGGGGGCGCAGCGGGGATGTTGTTCTCGATCCGTGATGTCAGGCCATAGTATTGGTTTATTCAAAATCGTGTTTTGTATTTAAAAAAATGATTAAAAATTGATATAAATGAATGCGGTAACTCATTTTGTTTGTATTACTAATGTAAGAACTCAAATATTGTAGTAATTATTTTAGGTGTACTTATGATGGTGGGTCCTGGTATGCAGTTCTACCGGGAATGGTTTTGATAAAATGGGTCTAACTCGTTGTAATGCGGCGCATTTTTGGTTTTTCCGATATCCGTGAAATGACCGGAAAAACAAAAAACCGCCCGTGTTTCCACGGGCGGTTCAAAGGGGGCAGAAGCCCCGTCTGATGGGGTTATCTCAGAGTGATCGGACTTCCACGAGGAAACCGTCGACCTGGCCGCGAAGCGTTTCGGCCTGTTTTGACAGTTCTTTGGCCGCGTCGAGGGCCTGGCCGGATGCTTCCCCCGTTTCATGCGCGCCATTGGTGACGCCTGAGATGTTCTCGGAAACGTCGGCGGTTCCCGCCGCAGCCTGCTCCACGCTTTGCGCTATCTCCCGCGTTGCAGCCGATTGCTCTTCCACCGCCGAGGCGATCGCTGAGGCGATCTCGCTGACCTCTGTAATGGTGCCGGTAATATCTTTGATGGCGGATACCGCGTTGGCGGTTGCGGTCTGGATGGCGTTGATCTGGCCGCCGATATCGTCTGTGGCCGTTGCTGTCTGATCGGCAAGTGATTTTACCTCGGTTGCGACGACGGCAAATCCCTTGCCCGCATCGCCCGCGCGGGCCGCTTCGATAGTGGCGTTGAGCGCCAGTAGATTGGTCTGACTGGCGATGTCGTTGATCAGGCCCACGACTTCGCCGATTTTTTCAGCAGCGCTCGCAAGTCCTTCAACTTCCTCATTTGTGTGTTTTGCCTGTTCGACGGCACTTGAAGCAATTGTGGAGCTTTGCTGAACCTGCCGGCCGACCTCCTCGACCGATTGGGCAAGCTGTTCGGCTGCGGCTGCGACCGTCTGTACATTGGTCGATGCTTCTTCGGATGCAGCGGCAACTGCGGTCGCGTGTCCGCTTGTGGCCTCCGCCGTGTGCGATAGCGCGCGGGCAGACATTTCCATCTCGGTCGATGCGCTGGCGACAGATTCGACAACGCTCTTAATGTTGGTTTCAAAGTTGTTGGCGATCTCGACAAATTTGGTCGCAATGCTCCATGTCAGCATTGGGCCGATATATTCGCCTTCTTCGCCCATAAGCGCCGATACACGTAAATCCAGGGTTTGGTCGCCAAGCTGGATTTTGGCGTTGTGTGGCAGATTTGATGGATCGGCGAGCAGTTTGTGCTGATGCACGGGGTTTTTGTGGAAGATGTCGATGCACTGTCCCTGTATCTCTTCCGCCTGGCAGGGCAGGTGTTCCTGAAGGCTTTTGAGCGTATCGATGCTGGTCTGGTTCGCGTAGGTGATCGTGAAATCGTTGGGGTCCGCCAGCATCACGTTGATCGGCATATTGTCGATCATACGCATCAGGCGGTTCATTTTGGTTTCATTTGCGATCGTCTCGGTCACGATGCTCCAGACAAGGCAGGCTGCGGTGTAATGGCCGTCAGCGCTGCGGATTGCGGATACTTCCAGGTCGAGAATCTCGTCGCCAAGCTGAATGTTGGTCCGCCAGGGGAGGTTCACGGGGGCGGATAGCAGTTTGCGCTGGTGTTCCGGCGTCTTGTGAAAGATATCGATGCTCTGGCCGAGCAGGGTGTCCGCCGTGCACGGGATGAGGTGTTCCAGTCCGCGTAATGTCTCAATACTGGTTTGATTGACGTAATCGATCGTGAAATTCTCCAGCTCGCACGTCATCACATTGACCGGCATGGCGTCGAGCATCTGGCGCAATGCGAGCAGCATTTCGGGATCGGATTTGGCAGCGGCCGCGTCATTCGGGGAGGTCGAACCGGCGTGAACGCGATCGCTCTTTCTGATTTTTAGACTGAACATGAATGCCCCAAGACAGTTGGAAGTATGGAACCAGGGTTTGGAGACAAATGAATGACATTGTGTGACAAATTTATAATTAATATTACAAATGAACGACCTGTATTTTATTTGTATTCAAGGCCGTGAATACAAATGTATGCAGTGCGAGATAATATGTGCAGGAATTTAGCGCTTGCATGGACTTTGACTAAGGTGTCTGGGCACCCATGTGGCGTAAGGAGGTCGACAAGCGGCAAATTAAGGGCGCTTTGTTCGCCCGAAAAACGTTGAGGCCCGGTGGGCGACGAGCTATGTACTCGCGGTCATACAGCTTGTGCAGAGGGGCGTGTGCGGGAGCAGCTCCAGCCGCTTTTCCGGGATGTCTTCACCGCACTGAACGCAAATGCCGAAGTTGCCGTCTTCGATGCGTTTAAGTGCCACTTTGATCTGCCCGGCTTCCTTCTGGCCCTGAATCCCAAGGCCTTCAAGAACCTCGTCGCCGGCAATCTCGGTCGCACGTTCTTCGAAATCGGCTTCGGTGCCGTGTTCCTTCAGGTCTTCGTCAATCTCGGTCAGCTTGGACGTGAGCGCCGCAAGGCGCGCCTCGAGCCGGGATTTAAAGCTGTTTACATCGACCATGTTAGGATTCCCGTTAAAAAGAATTCCGCACGCGTCAGTTCCAGATACTCAGGCTATTAAAGCCGCCTTCCGTAATTTTGGCACACAAGATCGACTTGCGCGAGTCTTGAAAGGGGCCAATGAAAGCTCGGGGATTCTATCCGAAATGGAATGAATACATGGAAGTTTCATTCATGCTGCCGTCCAGCCACCATCTATTGGGAGTGTTACGCCCGTTACCATCGACGATGCCCTGCTTGCGAGATACAGCAGGCCGCCCGCGAGTTCCCACGGTTCACCGAACCGGCCCATTGGCGTCCCGGCTTCGATTGCGTCGACCAGGCCGGGGTTGGACTGCATATAGCCAGCGCCGAAATTGGTTCTGAAGAATGTCGGCGCGACGGCGTTTACGCGAATGCCCTGGTCTGCCCACTCGACCGCGAGGCCGCGCGTGACGTTGACCAGTGCGCCCTTGGTTGCCTGATAGCCGATATGGGCAAACAATCGATTGCCGACCAGGCCGACAATGGAGGCGAGGTTGACGATGCGCCCGTTCCCATGAGCGAACATGTGCGGGGCCGCGGCACGGCTGCCCAGCACCACGGCAGACAGGTTGACCTCTACGACCCGGTCCCAGTCTTCGTCGGTCATGTCGACTGTCGGTCCCCGGTGACTGATACCGGCGTTGTTTACCAGTATGTGCAGGCCGCCCAGCGTCGCTGCGGCGTCATCGATTGTCTGTTTAAGTGCGTCGCGGTCGGATACATCGAGTTGAAGAGCGACCGCGTGTCCGCCACCGGCTGTGATTTCAGCAACAACGGCGTCCGCTTTGTCCTTGTCGATGTCTGTTACAGCGACCGATGCGCCGGCATTGGCATAGGCCATAGATGCGATGCGCCCGAATCCGTCGCCGCCGCCGGTGACGAAGGCAATATCGCTATCAAGGCGGAAAAGCTTGTCGATGGAAAGATCTTCATAGCCGTTCATGTCGGGTCCCCTTTTTCAGGCTGTGCCGCCTGATTGGCAAGCAGGCGTACAAGAAAGATCGCCATTATGCCGACAATGCCCACAATGATCGCCCCCATCACGAAAAAACCGGTGGCGAGTGTTGTGGCTCCGACGATTGCCCCCATGGTAACGGGCACGGTGAGGGACGCGGTGCGGTTCATCGTGGCGCGAAGGCCGACACTCAGTCCCTGCCGTTCGGTGCCGGCGTTGCGGGTCAGCACCGACAGGATCATGGGAAAGGCAGTGCCGGAACACACACCGGTCGCGCATGCGATTGCCCACAGCGACCAGAACCCGGTAAACAACGGTGCCAGGCAAAAGGTTGCCGTCGCCAGTGCGGTGCCGATCAGCACGAGCCAGTGCGGCGCGATCCAGCGGGACAGGTGGCCGACGGCAAGGCCGGCGACGCTGCCGGCAAGGGCGATGCTGCCGACGATAAAGCCGATCTCGCCACCGCTGAACGCAATGCTATCGAGATAGACGGCGAGAAACGTGTGGCGCATGGCATAGGTGCCGGCCAGCACCGCCGAGACGACAATCACGTAGGCAACTATCGGGACTTTCAACAGCCCGAATCCTGCAGCGTAATGGGCCCAGCGCGGTACCAGGTCCCGCATTGTCGCTTTTTCCGCCGCGCCTGTATCGACGGTCCGGGGGACTGCGGTCACCGTCGCCACGAAGGCGAGCGACCAGATAGACACCATACCGAACGCGCCCCAGGGCCCAAGGTGTTGCCAGGCGAGACCGGCAAGAAGAGGTCCGAGAAAGTTGCCGAATGTCGCGAGGAACGAAAACCGTCCCATCATTTCCGGTGCACCCTTGGTCATCCGCCCGACCAGTGCCTGTGCGCCGATCCAGCAGGTGAGATGCAGAAAGCCGACAATAACCTGCAGGGTCAGTATTCCGCCGACGCTCGGCATCAGCGGATAAAGCGGCACCAGTGCTGCGCCGATGAGCCCAAGCGCTATCGAGACCCGGCGGGCGCCGAGCCTGTCCATAATGGCACCGGTCTGGATGGAAAACACCATTGCCAGCAAGGCGCGCATGGCGATCGCCATGCCAATCCAGAACGCGCTGGCGCCGATATCGAGCGCCCAGAGCGGCACGATCAGCGTCATCATCGGAATCTGGCTCAGGCTGAAAAAACCCGTAGAGAAGACAGCGGCGCGGCCGAATGATGTTAACTCAGGCGGGGAAGGTGGGGAGGCGATTGTTCGGCTCCTGAGAATTGCATGAGACGGAGGGGATCAATATAGTTCGACTTCGAAGTATCTATTACGGGAAAGAATTTGTCATGGCGACAGCGCTTGCGGAATTAACAGTCAAACCTCTTTCGGATGCGCTTGGCGCGGAAGTTCTCGGTGCCGATCTTGGGCAGTCGCTCGATGCGGCGACAATGAAGGCGATAGAGGATGCCTGGCACGAAAACCTCGTCCTTGTTTTTCGCGGTCAGAACATCTCGAACGACGATCAGGTCCGCTTCTGCAAGCATTTCGGTGATCTGGAAGAGGTTCGCACCGGCAATTTTGCCAATGAAGAGATGAAGCACACGATGATGATTACCAACGTCACCGATACCGGGCTGCAAACTGCACTCGAGAACGGCGATATGTGGTTTCATTCCGACCAGTGCTATTATGAATATCCCTGCAAGGCATCGACGTTGTACGCGATGGAAATCCCGGCCGTTGGCGGCAACACGCTCTTCGCCAATTGCTACACCGCCTGGGATACGTTGCCGGACGACCTGCGCGCGAAGCTTGACGGTTTGAACGGGCATCATATTTACGACTACGCCGGGAACCCGATGAAGCGGGGCGATAACATCGACCCCAACGCACCGCAGTATTTGCATCCCGTCGCGCGCACGCACCCGGCGACGGGCCGCAAGGCGCTTTATGTGAACCGTCTGATGACGGACTACATCGACGGGCTGCCCGAAGACGAAAGCGCAGAAATTCTTGAGCAGCTCTTTGCCCACGGTGAGCAGGAGCGCTTTGTTTATGAGCATGTCTGGGAGGTCGGCGACTTTGTCATCTGGGATAACCGCTGTTCGATGCATGCCCGCACCGATTTCGATCCGGGCGAGCGCCGGATGATGCGGCGGATAACGGTGAAGGGAGAGACGGTCGTCTGACAGCAACAGCGTCATATCTCTGTGAGGCAAAGAATGCCGTTGCGGTATGGGGGCCCCCTATTGTATATAAAAAAACAATAGGGGATGTCCCGGGAGAACCCGTCCAATGGATGTGCGCCAGCTTCGTTATTTTTCAGAGATCGTAGACGCCAAGAGTTTTACCAGGGCCGCTGACCGCGTGCGGGTGGCGCAACCGGCGCTGGGTCTCCAGATCCGGAAGCTCGAAGAAGAACTGGGTGTCTCTCTGCTGCATCGTCATTCGCGCGGCGTGGAGCCGACGGAGGCGGGCGTGGTTCTATTGCGGCATGCCAATGCAATCCTCAAGCAGATCGAGCAGGCGCAGCGCGAGGTCACGGATTTATCAGGGCCGCCCCGGGGAAATGTCGTTCTGGGTATCACGCCGACGGCGAGTGCGTTGCTGGCCACAAGGCTTATCCGAAGCTGCCAGGAACTCTATCCGGGCGTCTCTTTGAACATATTCGAAGGAATGAGCGAGGAGGTGATGCGCCGCCTGGCGGATAACTCCCTGGATATGGGCTTTTCATACAATCCTGGTGCTGCGAAGGGGATCGCGACGGAGCCGTTGCTCACGGAAGACCTGTTTCTGGTCGGCGCTCCTGGCGCCGATGATCCCGGCGACAAGGTTTCTTTCAGTGAAATCGTTAAGCGCCCGCTTATTCTGCCAAGCCGGGGGTTTGGTCTTCGCGAATGGGTTGAAAACACTGCCCGTGACCAGGAATTGACGCTGGAAATTGCCTTCGAGATCGATTCCGTCGCGACGCAACGCGAGCTTGTCGAAGGGGGGCTGGGGTATACCATTCTGCCATATGCCGCTGTCCGTCAGGCGGTTGAGGCGGGACGGCTTTTCGCCGCGCAGATCATCCGACCGCGGATTTCGCGCACGCTGACGATTGCCTATGCGGCAGCTCATAGCGAAAACAAGGCGACGCGCGCCGTCCGCGAGGTGATCGACCAGGTTGTTGCCGAGAGCATTAAAGAAAGCGGCGGACGGCTTCAGAAGGCATAAATGTTACTGCGAGGTAAGCAGGGGTCTATTTTTCTAATATGAGGTATCGCGCAACTGTTATTGAATGAGACGACCGACAGGCTGTAGAAATAAAATTCAAACAGGAAGGAATATAAAAAATGAGCACCAAATCCGTGATCGCCGGGATCGACAAGGCCGTCGATAATTTCTCGAAGCAAAATCGTATGTTGACCGAGCCGATGACCAAGGGGCGGGCATACATGTTCGTGATGCAGCATCGACTGAACACCCGGCAGCGTAATTCCGTCCTGAAACTCCGCGTCGCGACGAACACGCCGGTGTGGGATGTCAAAATGGATATCCTGGAAGCCTGCGTCGAGGAACTGGTATCGGATGTGGAGCACGGCGATGGCCGCCCGCACTGGAAGGTGCTTGAAGACCTCGGTGTCGATTGCGGTATGAAGCGGGCACAGATTTCCAACGCGAAGCCGTTGCCGTCGACCCGCCTTGCATGGCGCGCATGGGACGGGCTGATGAGCAACCGCCACTGGCTGCTGGGACTGATGGCCAATACCTGCGCCGAGCGCGCCAACATCCCGGGCTACGGCAAGGGTGAAGTAAAGAAAAAGGGCTGGTTCGGTAACGAAAACCGCCGCTGGGGCAAGCTGTTCGGTCTGACCGAAGAACAGCGTCTGTTCTTCGGCATGCATTCCGAAGCCGATATCAAGCATTCCGACCTTGGCTGGAAAACCGTCGCCGCCCATGCAGCGAAGCTTCGCATGGAAGATGAAGTGGTAGATGCCTGTGAGGAGAACCTGATCGTTTGGGATCATTATCTCGGCGGAATCGCTGACGCCGGTGATGCGCTGAATAAGAAGATGGGCTGGCGTCTGTCCGTCAAATAAGCAAATATCTTTTTCGGGCGGGACTAATGTCCCGCCCGAAATTTATCTGGATGCCGAGCCGGCAACCGCCCGGGCCTGCAAATACTCAGACCCGCAACGACACAGACTGCCGACCGATACCTGAGGGATGATGCATATGTCGAAGCTGACCGTTACCTTTGCCGCGAGCGATTACGAACATACCCGCGATCTGACCCGTGGCGATATTCAGGCGGAAGGTATCGATCTCCGTTATCTCAACCTGCAGATTGAAGAGACCTTCTTCAGGTTCATCAAGTTTCGCGAGTGGGACGTCTCGGAGATGTCTTTCGGCAAATACATCGCGCTGAAATCGCAGGACGACGATACCATCACCGGCATTCCGGTGTTTCCGTCCCGCGTGTTCCGCCAGTCATCGCTGTTTGTGCTGCCCGGCAGCGACATCAAGGATGCGTCCGATCTGCGCGGCAAGCGGATCGGCATTCCCGAATGGGCGCAGACCGCGTCGATCTATACGCGCGGCTGGCTGGTCCACCAGGTCGGCATCCCGTTGCAGGACATCGAATGGATCCAGGGCGGTGTCAACGGCGCCGGGCGCAAGGAAAAGGTAAAGCTCAACATTCCGGCAGGCGTCTCCTACACACCGCGCCAGGATAAATCGCTGACCGACATGCTGTTCGACGGAGAGATCGACTGCATCATGTCCGCCCATCCGCCAACGCCGGTGGAAGAAGGGAAGGACACAATCGTCCGGCTCTATCCGAATTACCGGGAAGTCGAAGAGCAGTACTATAAGGAAACCGGTATTTTCCCGATCATGCACGTGATCGCGATGCGCGGCGATTTCTTCCGTGAAAATCCGTGGGTCGCGACCAACCTCTACAAGGCATTCGAAGAAGCGAAGAACCGGGCGCTGTTCCGCGCGACGGAGATCACAGCCACACGTATGCCGTTCGCCTGGTGTTATGAAGCGGCGGAGCGGGCCAAAGCTCTGTTCGGTGACGATTTCTTTCCCTACGGGATCGAGAAGAACCGCACGACGCTCGAAGCTTTCCTGCAATACGGGTTCGAGCAGGGCGTCTGTCAGCGCAAGCTAGAGCCGGAAGAACTTTTTCCCGAAGAGATAGTGAAGGTTCTGACCGAATTTCACGTTTAAAATTCTCCTTGGGGGCATACCCGCCAATATCGTGAGTGAGGTATCGCTAGACCGGAAAGAAACAGCATGCCGCTTCCCGTTGTTCTGGTAACTCATCAGCCGCCCGAGCCGATCCGCGACGCCTTTCTGGGTGTGTTGGCGGATACGGCAGAGGTTCTCTTTCTGCCCGACCTTTCCGAGGCGTCCCGGCGGGATGCCTTGCAGCGGGCCCGTGCGGTGCTGACCTATCATCCGATCCGCGATCTTGGCGCCGACGCCTTCGACCAGCTGGAGAACTGTGGACTGATGCAGTGCCTGACGGCAGGAATAGACTACCTGCCATTTGGCGATCTGCCGGACCACATCGCGGTTGCCTATAACGCCGGCGCCTATGCGGAACCGATGGCGGAACACGTGGCGGCGATGGCCCTGTCGGCGTCCAAAAGGCTGGCAGGCGAACACCGGCTGATGAAGCAGGGCGAGTTCAACCAGTTCGTGCCGACAAAAAGGATCGCGGGCGCGACCTGCGGTATTCTCGGGTATGGAGAGACAGGGCGCGAGGTTGCGCGCCTGATGCGGGCGCTGGGCATGAACATCCAGGCGATAAACCGGACAGGCAGAACCGACGAGCCCGTCGACTTCATCGGCACGCTGGATGAAGTGGATCGGGTTCTCGCCGCGTCGGATGTCGTGGTGATCACGCTGGCGCTGACCAAAAAGACCGACCTTTTGATACGCGCTGCGCAACTGGCGTGCATGAAAACGGACGCAATTCTGATCAATGTTGCGCGCGGCGAGATTGTCGATGAAGACGATCTGTATGCCCATCTCATCGCGCACCCCGAATTCACAGCCTGTCTTGAAGCATGGTGGATCGAACCGATACGTCATGGCCGGTTCGAAACTGCGCACCCGTTTCTCGATCTTTCGAACGTGATCGCGTCGCCTCATAATTCTGCGATGACAGATGGCGCGCTGATCACCGCGGCCCGGCGCGGTGCAGAAAACGTGTTGCGCTTTTTAAACGGACAGACACCGAAGTTCATCGCGGGAGACGATGTGCGGATGGCTTGATGCGCCTGGGGCTCTAGGTCCGCTCGACCTCGACCGTCGCGTGATCGATCTGGTGAGCATCGTGCAGACGTTTCTTGATCGCTGAAATAGCGTCTACGGCAGGCAGATTGCTGTCGATTACAGCATGGAGCGTGACCATGCAGCGTTCCTGGGTAATCGACCAGGCATGAACGTGGTGGATATGCTCGACCCCGTTTATGTGCTGGGTCAGGTCGGCAATAACCGCTTCGACATTCAGTTCCGGGGGCGAGCCTTCGAGCAGGATGTGTCCGGCCTCCGACACCACGCGCCAGGCGCCGCGCAGGATAATCAGGGCGACGAAGATCGACAGGATTGGATCCGCAGGCATCCAGCCGGTCAGGATGATGATGCCCGCAGCCACAAGTGCTGCCACCGAACCCAGCAGGTCGCCCAGCACGTGCAGCATCGCGCCACGCATATTCAGGTTTTGATTGTCTGCACCGGCGCCATGCAACACCAGAAAGGCGATGATGTTCACGATCAGACCCGCAGCAGCGACAATCGCCATGACGGGGCCGAGCACCTCGACCGGGGAAAGCAGTCGCTGGATAGCCTCATAGACGATCCAGCCGGCAATGAAAAACAGGGTCAGCCCATTGGCAAATGCGACAATGATCTGAAACCGGTCAAACCCGTAGGTGCGTTTCCAGTCCGCCGGTCGTCGAGACAGACGAAAGGCGAACCATGCCATGGTGAGGGATGCGAAGTCGGTCAGCATATGACCCGCATCGGCAATCAGGGCGAGGGAGCCGGAAATTACGCCGCCGACGATTTCCGCGACCATGAACAGGCCGGTCAGCGCGGCGGCGATTGCGAGGCGGGTCTCGCTGCCGTGATGTGAATGGGAATGTGCCGCCATGATAGGGTGGAAGTATAGGCGGTTAGATCGAATCCCGTCGGACGAAATAGTCGCAGGCGTGATGGCCGCTGATTGTCAGGAGTAGCGGCTTAGTATGCCCAGCTTGCAACTGCCCGGTTGCGTAATGCACTGACCGGGCGTCGATCATCCGCCGCGGGCTGGTAGAACACGCTTATCTCGCCGATTGCGGACTGGAATGCGTCGGCGTCCGTCTGTTTGCGGATCTCGAACGCGTCAATGCCGCAACGCTGCATGAACATAAGCTGGTCACGCAACACGTCGCCGAAGGCGCGCACCTCGCCGGTAAAGCGGTAACGCTCGCGCAGTAACCGTGCCTGCGTATATGCCCGCCCGTCCTTGAAGGCAGGAAACTCGAGGGCGACCACGCCGAAGCGGCACAAATCCTCGCCCAGATATTCGGGCGACTGGTCGTTACGCAACCGGACACCGACGGGCGCGTTGCGGTGGACCAGCGATGCACGCTCGGCCAGCCAGCGGTCGGCGCTGACGATGATGGGATCGTCCAGTGGCGCGTCTTCACCGTCGGCGATGTGTGACCACGTATCTTCTGTAATCTGTCCGTCCTTAACGAGTGGCATAGAGAGCCTCCTTAAACGGGGTTGCGCCCAGGCGGGCATAGGCGTCGACAAAACTTTCGTCTTCGTCTTCACGTTGCTGCAGATAAGTCTCGACGACGGTCTCGACCGCGTCCGGCACGTCGTCATAGGAAAACGCCGGACCGACGATGCCGCCGATGGCGGCGTTTTCATCCGCGCGGCCGCCCAGCGTGATTTGATAGAATTCTTCGCCGTTCTTCTCGACGCCGAGCAGGCCGATATTGCCGATATGGTGATGACCGCAGGCATTGATGCAGCCCGATATGTTGATCGTCAGGCGGCCGATATCGTGCTGGCGGCGGATGTTTGCAAATTTCTCGCTGATTGCCTGGGCGACCGGGATCGATCGAGCATTGGCGAGATTGCAATAATCCAGACCGGGGCAGGCGATGATGTCACCGGCATGCCCGATATTCGCGGTGGCAAGTCCGTGGATCTTCAGGCCGAGCCACAGGCTGAACAATTCGCGTTGCTGAACCGACGGCAGCGTCAGATTTTGCTCGTGGGTGACGCGTATTTCGCCAAACGAATAGCGTTCCGCCAGATCGGCGACCGCTTCCATTTCTTCGGCTGAGGCATCGCCCGGAATACCACCGACGGGCTTGAGCGAGATATTGACGATCGCATAGCCCGGTTGCTTGTGCGTATCGACATTGGTCTTCAGCCAGCCTGCGAATTCGTCATCCGCTGCGCGCGCGTTTTCCAGTTCTTCAGACACATCGTCCAGTGCTTCGTAACGGGGTGGGGCGAAATAGGCGCGGATACGGTCAATCTCTGCCTGCGGCAGATCGAGCGTCTCACCTTTGAGGTGGGTGAACTCATCTTCGACCAGCGCTGTGAAACGCTCCAGACCCTCGGACTGAACCAGTATCTTGATGCGTGCCTTGTAGATATTGTCACGCCGGCCAAGCATGTTGTAGGTGCGGAGGATCGCTTCGAGAAACGTCAGCAGATCCTGCTTCGGCAGAAATTCCCGAACGGTTTCTGCGATGATCGGTGTGCGGCCCTGTCCGCCGCCGACATCGATGCGGAATCCGACGGCGCCGTTATCGGCCCGTACCATCGCAATCCCGATATCGTGCAGCTTTACGGCCGCGCGGTCAGTCTCTGCGCCGGTCACGGCGATTTTGAATTTGCGCGGCAGGAATGTGAATTCCGGGTGCAGCGTTGACCACTGACGGATGATCTCGGCGTAGATACGCGGATCTTCAATCTCGTCTGCGGCCACGCCCGCATAGGGGTCGGCGGTGACGTTACGGATGCAGTTGCCGGATGTTTGCAACGCGTGCATTTCGACCTTGGCCAACTGGTCCAGCAGGTCCGGCACTTCGACAAGCTTTGGCCAGTTGTACTGAATGTTCTGGCGCGTCGTGAAATGTCCGTAGCCCTTGTCGTAGGCGCGGGCAACATGGGCGAGGGCGCGCATCTGGCGGCTCGACAGCGTGCCATACGGGATCGCGACCCTCAGCATGTAGGCATGGAGCTGCAGGTACAGTCCGTTCATCAGCCGCAGCGGCTTGAATTCGTCTTCGGTGATGTTGCCGGAAAGACGGCGGCCGACCTGTTCGCGGAACTGGTCGACCCGCTCGCGCACAATGGTGTGGTCGAATTCATCATAGCGGTACATTGTCAGCTCCTTCCATCTGCCTGGTGGCCGCCGTCTGCCTGGTAACCGAGGTCGCGGCGGACTGTCGGGCCGTTGGCGCGGATGGTTTCACGCCAGCGCACCGGCTCGCCGTCATCATCGTCGAGATCTATGAGGTAGGGATCGGCGACCTCGTTGCGCGCGGCTGCCTGTTTGCCCTGGTAGTCGAGTGCCGCCGCGGTGTCGTCATTGTGGGCGCGGCGCGCAACCTCGATATTGGCGGTCCATCCACCTTTGCCCAAATAAACGACAAGGCCGTCATCCAGCCGGTTCGCCGTGAGAATTTTGAAGGTCATGTTGTCTTCCTAGCCTGCCGCCGCAAAAGCGGGCGCTTTGTTTGATGTCGTTGAGAGGCGGGCAAATGCGGCAACCTCTCCGATGATGGTCAACGCCGGACCGGCGACGTGCTCGCAGCGAACGATATCGGCGATATCGTCCAGCGTGCCCGCGATCACGCGCTGGTCCGGCGTTGTTCCTTTTTCGATCACGGCGACCGGCACATTTGCAGGAAGGCCATGTTCGAGAAGCTGTTTGGTAATTCGGGGCAGCGCGGCAAGGCCCATATAGACGACGATGGTCTGGCCGCCACGCGCCAGTGCTGGCCAGTCCGCGTCCGCTTCACCGTCTTTCGTGTGTCCGGTGATGTAGGTTACATTCTGTGCGATGCCGCGGTGGGTTAGTGGAATACCTGTCGCGGCGCCGATACCGGCAGCCGCCGTAATTCCCGGAACGATATGGCAGGGCAGGCCCGCGGCCTCGACAGCGAGCATCTCTTCACCGCCGCGTCCGAAGACGAATGGATCGCCCCCTTTGAGCCGGACCACCTGTTTTCCCTGACGTCCGAGGCGGATCAGTATTCGATTGATCTCGTCCTGCGTCATCGTGTGGGCGCCGGGTGCCTTGCCTGCATCGATCAGCTCCGCGTCGCGGCGGGCGAGATCCAGCACGGCGCCCGATACCAGGCGGTCATGTACGACGACATCGGCAAGTTGTAGAAGCCTGTGGGCACGGAGGGTAAGAAGTTCAGGATCGCCCGGGCCGGCGCCGACAAGATAGATTGCCCCTGGCGCGGGCCCCGAGGTGTTTAAGGCATTCAAAAGAACCCGGTCCGCATCGTTGTCGCGGCCATCCAGCGCGAGCTGCGCTGCGGGACCGTCGAACGTGTTTTCCCAAAATCGTTTGCGCGCATCGACGGACGGTAATTTGTCCTTCACGGCTCCGCGCCACCGGTCGGCGAATTGGCCGAGGCGGCCCAGAGATGCGGGAAGCAGTCCTTCGATCCGGCGGCGCACCCAGCGCGCCAGCACCGGCGACGCTCCACCGGTCGAGATCGCGATGATCACGGGGCTTCGGTCGACGATGGCGGGGACCTGGAATGTGCAGAGGGCGGGGTCGTCGACAACATTTACCGGAATGCTGCGCCGCCGGGCTTCCCAGGATACATGTGCATTCAAGGCCCGGTCGTCGGTCGCGGCAATAACGACGGCACTGCCATCGAGTTGTTCGGGAACGAAAGTGCTGGAGAGGTGCTGGATACGACCGGCGGCCACGCCACGCGACAGGGAAGGGACGAGTTTGGGTGATGTCACGTGAACGCGGCCACCGGCACGCTCCAGCAGGGCGATCTTCCGCGCGGCAACCTCGCCGCCACCGATCACGAGGCAGGGACGACCTGCAATGTCGAGAAAGGCGGGAAGGTGGCGCATCGGCTGGCCCTGATTGTTTTCATCGGCGTCTGAATTTAGAACGCCATTTCGATGTCAGGGAGATAGATGATCGAAAACGAAAAATCAATCCGAAAATACGGATATAATAGTATAATAATACATTAATAGACGGTAACACCTGATCGATATTCGAATGAATTGCCATATTTGATGAAAACGTAGAATAGTTTTCTAACTTGTTGCGTGTTGTCCGCGATCCCGTTCCACCAATCAGAATTTTGGCGTGACCGGCGCGCGAAACGTGGTTGCGGGAACGATGAATTATCGTCACTCTCCGCGTTGGGGAAAAGAGTGGGCTGGATGAATTTCTATAGACTTTTGATGCCATTGGCGGTGTTGGCGCTGTGGCCGGCCGGACAGGCGGCGGCGCAATGTACGGTCGCAAGCATTCAGTTTGAGAACGATATCGGGATCGGGGGAACCGACCGGCACTACACCCACGGGTCGCGTATATCGTGTATGTCCGAAAACCAGACCGACGACGCGGCGGCGAAGGAAATAGCGCGCGCGCTGTCGTTCAATCTGGGCGGGTATGCGCGGCTCGCATCCGACCGGGATGTCCGGTATTCGGTCGCATTGGGGCAGACGATGTTCACGCCCGAAGATCTCAGCCGGACCGATCTGATTGCGGGTGACCGGCCCTATGCGGGCTGGCTGTTCGGCTCTTTCGGGCTGGTTCTTGGCCCACGTAACGACCAAAAGGTGGGATCGACGGCGTTTGACCGGATGGAATCGATCCAGCTCACGCTTGGCGTTGTCGGGCCCGCATCGGGCGCTGACCGGACACAAAAACTCGTCCATAGCGTTATCGATGCGGATAAGCCCCGTGGCTGGCGCAATCAACTCCGGAGCGAACCTGGTTTTATTGTCGAATACGAACAGAAATGGCGTACCGAGTCCTGGAACCTGCTGCCGGGCAGTAACCTGCTTCAGGTCGATCTGATGCCATCGGCGAGCGTGGCGCTGGGCAATATCCATACCTATGGCAGCGTGGCCGCCACCTTCCGGATCGGTAACCGGCTCGCCAATGATTTCGGTCCGCCGCGTATTCGCCCGTCGGTGGCGGGCTCCGAATATTACGAGCCGAGCCCGGATGAGCGGCTCGGCGCCTATCTGTTCTTCAGCGTCGGTGGGCGGGCGGTGGCCCGCAATATTTTTCTCGACGGAAATACTTTCCGGTCGAGCCATAGTGTTGAAAAGAAAAACTTTGTCGGCGATCTTCAGGTGGGTGCCGTGTTCTCGCTCTGGGGAACGGCACGTGTCTCGCTGACCCACATCATTCGCACGCGTGAATTCACGGAACAGGATGCTTTCAACCAGTTCACCGCGTTCAGCCTGTCCTTTCACTTCTAACGATTAACCGGGAACCGAAATTATGCCCTCACTTCTCAAAATGGCCGAACCCGTCGGCCAGTTGCTGAAAGATCGCGGCCAGACCGTTGCGGTGTCTGAATCCGCAGCAGGCGGCCTGGTGTCGGCAGCACTGCTGTCGGTGCCGGGCGCGTCCGGCTATTATCTTGGCGGGGCATCGGTTTACACCCAAACGGCGCGGCGCGGTCTGCTGCGGTTCAACGATGCCAAGGCGCAGCTTCGTGGCTCGACTGAGGAATATGCCACCCTGACGGCGACGACGATGCGCGAGCTGCTCGACGCAGACTGGGCGATTGGCGAATCCGGTGCCGCGGGGCCGTCGGGTAACCGGTACGGAGATCCGGCAGGACATGTTGCCCTGGCGGTTGTCGGCCCGGTAAGTGCGACCCGCATCGTTCAGACCGGCAATGATGACCGCGAAGATAATATGTGGGCGTTCGCACAGGCGGCGCTCGATCTTTTATACGATACCGTGAAGGCGAACTGAGATGCTGACGGTCTACGGAATCAAAAACTGCGACACCTGCCGCAAGGCGCTGAAATGGCTCAGTGCGGAGGGCATAGAACACACATTCCATGATTTCCGCGTCGACGGCCTCGACGCGGCGAACGTGACCCGCTGGTCCGATGCGGTCGGCTGGGAAAAGCTGCTCAACCGTCGCGGCACCACGTGGCGCAATTTGCCGGCAGCCGACAAGGACGGTGTCGATGCTGCCAGCGCGCAAACCCTGATGGCCGGGAACCCGACCCTGATCAAACGCCCCGTCTTCGATGACGGCAGTTCGATACTGGTCGGGTTTACCGCAGCCGAACAGGATGCGCTGAAAGCTTAGGAGACTTTTCCTTACGTCTCCTTCTAGGAGACGGTGCCCAGCGTGGTGGTCACGTCGATGATTGCTACATTGCCTTTCTCGACCTCCGCCACGGCTTCCTGCAGCAGCGAGGCAAATTCGTCGGCGTTGGCGGCCGGGCCCTTTGCCCAGGCGCCAAAGCCGCGGGCAACTTCAGCGAAGTTAATAATCGGATCACGCATCGCCTGACCGATCCAGGCATTTTCTTTCGGCCTGTTACGGTTGTGGGCAACCTCGATCTGGTGAACCTCGTCATTCCCCCAGGTCGAGTTGTTGTTGACGATGTGCAGCATCGGCGCACGGTAATGCACCGCGGACCAGATGGACGCGGGCGCCATCAGGTAGTCACCGTCACCGCCGATGGAGACGCAGAACTTGCCCTTGTTTTTGAGCGCAATCGCCGCGCCCACGGCCGCGGACGTGTTGTAGCCGACGCCGCCGCCGCCGTCTGAGCCGAGATAGGCACCGGCCCCCGGGAAATTCCAGACCGCTTCATTGAAGCTGCGATGATTGGCGGCGCTAAGAACCCAGTCTTTGTCTTTAACCGCCTGATAGACCTCGTGGATCATCCGTTCGATCTTGATCGGCGCGGAATCCCAGCCTTCGTGCGCTTTGGCCGTCTGCGCCGCGCGCAGTTTGTCGTGGCGCTCCGACAGCATTTTCTTGCGCTTGGTAATCCGGGCGTGGCTGCTGTCGTCGCGCTCGAGCGTTTTGCGTACCGCTGCCGCAAGCTGTTCGAGCCCGTATTGCGGCTCGCATATAATCTGGAGATCAATCGGCGGGGTCGGGCCACCAAAGGCGGTCCAGGAATTGTTGTCTATCCCGTTCAGCGAGATATCGATTACCTTCGGCGGAGCTTTGTCGCGTGATTCCAGAATGTCGGACCGCCGCCGGATGGCGTAAGTGCCCATCGTGTTGTTGATATCGATAACGTCGAGACAAACGATGACATCCGCCTCGAGGAGCGCATCCTTGTCGCCCGAAATGTTCTGCGGATGGTCGCTGGGCCAGCAATAGATTGCGCGATCGTTCAGGCCGCCGGCGCCAGTGATGTCGAGGAGTTCGATCAGCGGGTTACGAACGGATTCATACATGCCGAACCGGCCGCCCACGAGGACGGGGAATTCTGCGTTGACGATCATTTCCGCGGCCTGCTGCAGGGCGTCTTCATTGGCGCCCATGGGCGGCGGTGGCTGATACCGCGGCAGATCCGGGTTGAGAATTTCGAGCGTGTCGTCGACCGGTTGCTCCTGAATATGCGTGTCGATAGACACGTAGACGGGGCCCTGGGGCGGTGTCGCGGCAATCTGTTTTCCGCGCAGCATCGCTTTGAGCGTGGCATTGCCCGTCGGCGGCTCGTCCGTCCACTTGACCCAGTCCTTGATGATGTCGGCCTGGGTGCTGGCCGAATGGTTCCATTCGATAAAGCGACGCTGGTCGGGATCGAGCGGGCCGGCACCGCCGAGAAAGACAACCGGAACACGATCGCAATAGGCATTGTATAGGCCCATCGAGCCATTCATCAGGCCAACCAGATCATGCAGGATGCAAAGCGACGGCTTGCCGGTCGCTTTGGCATAACCGTGCGCCATCGAGGCGGCCGACAGTTCGCTGGTCGCGAGAACGATCTGCGGATTGTAGTTCCGGTTATGGTTCACCAGGGAATCGTGCAATCCGCGATAACTCGCACCCGGCAGCAGGAAGACGTGACCGAAATCCATCTTTGCCAGCAGCTCTGCCATGACATCGGAGACGAATTCCGCTTCCGGCTGGTTGGCCGGAAGGTTGACCGGGCTTTCGTGATGCGAGAAATCTGTCGGTGTGTCGTTCATGATTTTGTGGTGTCCCATCCCTGATATAGATTGGCAGCATCCAATACGACCGCCGATGGTTTGACCAGAGGTTTTCGGAAATTCAATTCAGGTATGCACAGGGGGCATACGTGGGTGTGTGTTCAGAGAAAATGAAAGGGGAGAGCGTGTCTTTATCGCTTAAAGGAAGAGTGGCCTTGATTACCGGCGCGGGAAGCGGGATCGGCCGCGCGCACGCCGTTCTGATGGCCGAACGCGGCGCGGATGTGATCATAAACGACGTCGCCGCCGAAGGGCTGGAAGAAACCGCGGCGCTGGCCGAGCCGTCCGGCGGGCGGATAGAGATGATGCTCTACGATGTCAGCGAAGTGTCGGGCATGACCCGGCGCATCCAGGCAGCGGAAAGGAAATTCGCCCGCATCGATATTCTGGTCAACAACGCGGGCGTCAGCGGTCAGCGACTTGCCTTCGGCGATATCGACGAAGCGAGCTATGACCGTATGGTCGACATCAATCTCAAAGGGGCATTCTTCGCTACGCAGGCGGTGGTGCCGGGCATGAAAGAGCGGCGCTACGGGAAGATCATCAATACATCATCGATGTATGCGCTTGGTGGCAACGATGTGGCCGCGCATTACTCGGCGGCAAAGTCGGCGATCTCGGGACTGACCCATTCGCTTGCCCGTGAGCTCGCGGAATTCAATATTATGGTCAATGCCGTTGCGCCGGGGTTCGTGCTGACGGCGATGACGTCCTCTGGCCGCGACGAGGCTGCGCTCGCCGCCCGCGCGGAGCGCATCCCGCTGGGCCGCATGGCGGATCCGAAGGATATCGCGCAGACGGTCGCGTTTCTTGCGTCCGACGAGGCAGATTTTATCACGGGGCAGGTGATCAGCCCGAATGGCGGAGAGCGCATCGTGGGAATCTAGACGCCTTCGCGTCGGTGGGATCTAGACGCCTTCGCGTCGGTGGGATCTAGACGCCTTCGCGTCGGTGGGATCTAGACGCCTTCGCGTCGGTGGGATCTA